>CAWJWT010000010.1:0-476499 GCA_963846655.1 uncultured beta proteobacterium
ATGGCCCGGCTGGTCGAGACGGCTCAACTCGGCAAGGCACCGGTCCAGCGATTGGCCGACCGCATCTCCGCAGTGTTCGTTCCGGCCGTCATCGTGCTGGCCGCCGCCACTCTGGGCTTCTGGCTGGCCACCGGCGAGCCGGCCGCCACCGCGGTCAGCGCGGCCGTCGCGGTGCTGATTGTCGCCTGCCCCTGCGCCCTCGGACTGGCTACGCCCACCGCGATCCTGGTCGGCACCGGCCGAGGCGCCCAGATGGGCGTGTTGATAAAGGGTCCAGAGATCCTCGAGTCCACCCGCCGGGTCGACACCGTGGTGCTGGACAAGACCGGCACGCTCACCACCGGTCGCATGACCCTGACCGCGATTCACACTGCCGATGGCGTGGATGAATCGGAAGCGCTGCGGCTGGTCGCGCGGTCGAAGATGCCAGCGAGCACCCGATCGCCCAGGGCCATCAGTGCGGCCGCACACGAACGTCTGGGTGACCTGCCGCCGGTCGAGTCGTTCGCCAACCACCAGGGTCTCGGCGTGCAGGGCGTGGTTGACGGCCACGGTGTGGTGGCCGGCCGGCCTCGCCTGCTGGCCGACTGGGCGCTGACGCTTCCGGACGCCCTGGCCGCCGCCCACGACGACAAGCCGAGTCGACCGGCGCCACCGTCATCGCGGCCGGCTGGGACGGCGAGGCTCGTGCCCTGTTCGTTGTCGCCGACACCCTCAAGCCCATGTCAGCCCGGGCCGTCGCGGAGCTGCGCACGCTCGGCCTCCGCCCGGTGCTGCTCACCGGCGACAACGACCGGGCGGCACGCTCCATCGCCGCCGAGGCTGGCATGGACGAGGTGATCGCCGAGGTCATGCCCGAAGACAAGGTCGCCGCGATCCGCCGCCTGCAGGACACCGGCGCGGTCGTTGCCATGGTCGGCGATGGCGTCAATCATGCCGCCGCCCTCGTCCAGGCCGACCTCGGTCTGGCCATGGGCACCGGCACCGACGTCGCCATCGCGGCCGCCGACCTGACGCTGGTCAGGGGCGACCTGAGGGCCGCAGTCGACGCGATCAGGCTGTCCAGGTCGCACCCTGGCGAACATCAAGGGCAACCTGTTCTGGGCCTTCGCCTACAACGTGGCGGCGCTGCCCCTCGCCGCCGCCGGCCTCCTCAACCCGGTGCTCGCAGGCGCCGCTATGGCCTTCTCCAGCGTCTTCGTGGTCACCAACAGCCTGCGGTTGCGCCACGTCCGCAGCACCACCGTGCTTTGAGGCTCGGACCCTTGAATCCCCGGACCTTTGAATCCCGGACCTTTGAAGCCCGGACCTTTGAATCCCGGACCTTTGAACCTCGGACAACCTTCTCCGTAGTCCTGGCTTCAATGTTCAGGCTTCAATGTTCAGGCTCGAATGTTCGGCGGCGATTTCGTCGCTGTCGACCACCATCTCGGTGGGCGCCAGCTCGGAGGGGTTGAATTCTTGGGCCGGCACGCTCCCCGGCAGCGCCCATGCGGCAAACGCCGCCCCCACCACCGCAGTCACCGCGCCCGCCAGCACGCTGACCCGGATCCCGTTGACGAAGGCGAGGTCGGCGGACCCCACGAACGCCTCCCACGCCGGTCCGCTCAGCTCGGTGGCGATCCGGTACGAACCGGCGATCGACTCGCGAGCGCCCTCGATGGCGTTCGCCGGGATGACCGGATCGGCGGCGCTTTGGTTCAGCGTGGCCCGGAACCCAACTGCGGCCAGGCTTCCCGATATCGCCGCGCCGATCGCCTGACCGACGGTGCGGCTGGTCTGGTTGATCGCCGACCCCGACCCCGCCTTGGTTGGGGGCAACGTGCTCATGATGGCGTCGGTGGCCGCCGGCAGGAACAGGCTGAATCCGGTGCCCATGAGCAGCAGCCCAAGAAGGAGGTTCGGGTATCCGGTCTCGGGCTTGGTGAACGAGATGGCCACCAGCCCGCAGGCTGACATAGACCGAGGGTCACCATCCGCTTGGGACCGAACCGCTCGTGGAGCCGCGGGCTCAACGGCATGATCAAGAAGTTGACAGTGAGCAGTGGCAGAGCGACGTGCATCCCCGAGCTCAGCGGCGAGTAGCCCTTCACGAACTGCAGCAGCTGGGGCGTGGAACATGGTCCCGGCCAGGGCGACCATGGCGATGGTGACGCAGCCGGCAGCTGCGCTCAACCGCCGGTCGGCGAAGAACCAGCGCACGTCGAGCGTCGGATCGGGGGTCCGCAGCTCCCACACCACGAACAGGGCAAGCAACACGATCGTCATTGCGAAGGCGCCGAGCACGCGGCGCTCGTCCAGCCGCTGTCGGGACCGGAGATGATTGCCCACAGCAGCACCGACAACCCGGCCGTCGACAGGCCGGCGCCGGCCACGTCGAGCCGGGCCGCTTCGGGTTGCGGGACTCCGGCACCAGCCACCGTCCCAACACGAGAGCCAACAGCACCATCGGCACGTTGACCAAGAACACCGAGCCCCACCAGAACCGGCGCAGGAGCAGCCCCCCGGTGAGCGGGCCCAAGGTCGTGGCTGCTGCGTTCATCATCGACCAGTACCACGATGGCCCGCCGGCGTTCCCTGGCGTCGGTGAACACGTTGGCCAGGATCGACAGGGTGGCCGGCATGATCATCGCCGCCCCGATCCCCATCACCGCCCGGCAGATGATCAGCGGGGTCGAGCTGTCCGACAGGGCGGCACCCGGCCGACGCCGCTCGCGAACACCCAGCAGCCCGATGGGTGAGCACCCGCTTGCGCCCGAACCGGTCGGCCACGCTTCCCATCATCAGCAGCAGCCCGGCGAACACCACCCACATAGGCGTCGACGATCCACTGCAATTCCCAGGTGGAGCACACCAACCTCTCGCACCAGCGTGGGCAGCGCCACGTTCCGGATGCTCGTGTCGATCCCGACGATCAGCAGGCTCAGGCACAACACCCCCAGCGTCCACCACCGCCGGTTGTCGCCCATACCTTGCACGCTACCTGCCCGCCTCAGCCCACCCGCCCCCCAACCCGCCCCCCAAACCCCGCCCCAACCCCGCCCGCGCGCCCCCAACCCTTTCGGAACACGCCCCTTTTGCCGCGCCCTCACCGGTCAAAACCCCCCGTTGCCGGCGCGCAAATGCCGCCGGCCGGGCCAGGTTCATTCCGCGCTCTACCCCGTCCCTCCCGACCCCCCGCACCCTCCTCTGCAATCCTGGGCCAATGAGGGTGAACCAATGACGGTGAAACAGTGAGCAGCGAAGAAACAGGGCATACCGACGCCGCCGGTCGTGTCGTAGCCGACGGACTGCGCTTCCCCGAAGGGCCCCGCTGGCACGACGGCCGCTTCTGGTTCTCCGACATCCACGGCCACCGAGTGCACACCCTCACCGTCGACACCCAACGGGACACCGTCCAACTCGACACCGTCGTCGAGCTGGATGACCGCCCGTCCGGCCTTGGCTTCCTGCCCAACGGCGACCTGCTGATCGTCTCGATGCTCGACCGCCACCTGCTCCGCCTCGACCCAGCCGGCAAGCTCCACGTCCACGCCGACGTGTCCCACCTGACCCCCGGCTTCATCAACGACATGGTGGTAGACCACGCCGGCCGGGCCTACGTGGGCAGCCGCAACGGCGGCCCGCCGGGCACCGACTCGGTCATCCTCGTGCACCCCGACGGCCGGGTCGAGCTCGCCCTGCCCCAGATCACCAGCCCCAACGGCACCGTCGTCACCCCCGACGGCCGGTGGCTGATCCTCGCCCAGACCCACATCGGCCAGTTGACCCGCTTTGCCGTCGGCCAGGACGGCTCTCTGTCATCACCCACCACCTTCGCCGACATGCCCGGCACCAGCTTCGACGGCATCTGTCTTGATGAGGACGGCATGATCTGGAGCGGTGGCGACGACCGCGGCCTCATCCGGGTGGCTGCAGGCGGTGCCGTCGATCGCGAGATTGCCATCGGGCGCGAGCCGTTCCACGTCGTGGCCTGCGTCCTCGGCGGACCGGACCGGCGCACGATGATGCTCGCCATGGCCCACACCACGCCGGACACGTTTGTCCACGTCGGCAACGACCGCACCGAGGACGCCACCACTGACGCCAGGGGGATGATCGTGATGCTCGACGTCGACGTCTCCGGCAGCGGCCTGCCGTAAGAGACGAAGCCAAGCAAATCCACCATCCGTGGTGATAGAACCGCGTCGAGAGGATCGAAGGGGCGTTGATGACGAGGTACTACCGGCTGATCTCGGCTGACTCCCATGTGAACGGCCGTGCGCCTTCTGGGACTGCTTGCCCGTCCTCGGCATCAACGTGCCGGCGGTGGCGGCGTCCTGACCCGGTCCCATGCTAATGAAAGAGGCGTGATCCAAAGCATCTTCACGGTCGTGGCCGGTGTCCCGGCCGTAGCGGCTGGACGGGCTGCGAAAGACGCTCTCGACCATGCGCGCCGACCCGGCCGGCAACGCTCTCTTGCCGATGGGTCAGCTCGATGGGCTCCACTTCGGCAGTGTTGTCCTCGCTGAAGGCTCACGCCTAGGCACGCCGCAACTCATCCTGGAGCAGAACGTCGACGGCTCGAGCGACGACTGGTTGCAGACGCTGGTGACAGAGGCCGGACCCGGCCTCGATGCCCTGTTCGACGGCTGCGATGGCTACCCCGGTCACGCCAACCGAGATGCGGCCGTGGCTTGGCTAAATGAGCGGGTCGTCCGTCCCGGCGCTTATCACATCGGCGCGACCGGCCGGACCCTCGCTCGCATCCGAGATGAAGCCCGCCTGCATGACGCCATCGAAGCGTTCCTCGACGGTCCCGATGGCGCCGGGCACATTGACACAGACCCGGCCAAGCTGCGCCAGCAGATCCAGTCCTTCGTCCGCGGTCATGGCGACTTCGGATGGGCCGAGACCTCGCCGCCAAGGGATACGGCCCGCGAGCGGACGGTTGCCAAGGTCCGGCTCTGGGGCACGTTGGCACTGGCGGTTGGCGGGGCCATCGTGCTGTTTCCCGTGGTGGTGGCGGGGGTCGGCGTCCTGCTCGTCAAGGAGCAACTCGACCGAGTGCAGCACACGCCGCCCTCGGCCGACCACGTGCGGATGCTCGAAGCCGAAGAAGACCACATCGTCCAGAATCATCTGGCCAGCGTGATCCCGGTCAAGCCCGGCCCGCTGCGACGACTGCTCCTCCCGACGGTGCTCTACGCGCTCAACCTGGTGGCCCGGGTGATCGCGAGGAAGGGTGACTTGGGCGGGATACCGAGCATCCACTTCGCCCACTGGTCACAAATCGACGGGGGCAAGCACCTGATGTTCCTTAGCAACTTCGACGGTAGCTGGGAGAGCTATCTCGGCGACTTCATCGACAAGGCGGCCTACGGCCTGACCTCGGTGTGGAGCAACACTGAGGATTTCCCCCGCACCCGGCTGCTGGCATTCAAAGGCGCAACCGACGGCCCCCGGTTTCGGCAGTGGGCCCGATCCCACCAGTGCTCGACCGCCGTCTGGTACAGCGCCTACCCCACACTCACCATGGCGACGATCGACGGCAACAGCTCCATCCGCGAAGGGCTGTACGCCAAGCTGAACGACGAGGAGACCAAGAACTGGCTGGCCCGGCTGTGACCGCGACCCTCGATACCGCTGGCATGCAGGGCTTGGTGGCCCGGGCCTACGGGCACCTGCCGGTCGCTCGCTACTTCCTTTGCGGCATCAGCGATCCGGCCGGCGCACAGCGGTGGTTGGCCGGCATCGCCGGCGAAGTGGCCACTGCTGAGGAGCGGGGCGAAGGCCCCTCTGTCATCGTCGCTTTCACCTACGCCGGGCTGGCTCGTCTGGGTCTGGACGACGACATCCTCGCCACCTTCCCTCGTCCCATGCAGGAAGGCATGGTGACAGAGCATCGGTCCCGCATCTTGGGTGACTTCGGACCGAGCGATCCGGCGCTCTGGACCTGGGGTGGGCCATCCAACCCAGACGTGCATCTCCTGGTCGTTGTCTATGCGGCGGACGAACCGGCGCTCGCCACCGTGAGCACGGACATGACGGCGCGGCTGGCCGAGCAGGGCATCTTGCCGGTCGTCGACCCGATCGACGGCTATGTCAACGACGGGCGCGAGCACTTCGGCTTCGTCGATGGGTTGTCACAGCCGCTGATCAAGGGCTGGCCTCACCGCACCAACTCCGTGCGCCCACCGGCACCCACGCCGCCGGCCAAGTGGGATGAGGTCGAACCGGGTGAGGTCGTCCTCGGCTACAACGACAACTACGACCGGCCGGCCGAAGGTCCCACGGTCAAGGCGGCAGCCGATCGGCGATCGACGCTGCCGGACGCACCGTGGGCCAAGGGCCGCCACCACCTCGGCCACGCCGGCACCTACCTGGTGTTCCGCCAACTGGCCCAGGACGTTGGCCGCTACCGCCGGTTCGTTGCTACCGCCAGCGAAGCCAGCGCAGTGCGGGGAGAGCGACACAGCCCGGAGCAGGTCGGCGCCAAGATGGTCGGCCGATGGGCCAGCGGCGCCAGCCTCGCTCTTTCTCCCGATGCCGATCCCGGCACCGCCGGCTCAAATGACTTCGGTTACCACGACCGCGACCAACCCGGGTTCGGCTGCCCGCTCGGCGCCCACGTCCGCCGGGCCAACCCTCGCGACTCCACCACCGTCGCCCCGCCGGCCATGGCGCTGGCGTCGACCAAGACCCACCGCATCCTCCGCCGGGGCCGGCCGTACGGGCTGCCGCTGGTGGAGCCACCGTCCCGGCCGGGGGAGGAGCAAGGCGCGGAGACGGGGCTGCTCTTCCTCTGTCTCAACACCGACATCGAGCGCCAGTTCGAGTTCGTCCAGCACACCTGGCTGCAGAACGGTTACTTTGCCGGCCTGCCGCGGTGAGGTCGACCCGCTTGTGGCCACGCAACCCAACGGTTCAGGCTTCTTCACCATCCCGGATCAACCGGTGCGCCGGAAGGTGACGGAGGTTCCCGACCTTGTCACCACCAAGGGCGGCGCCTACTTCTTCCTCCCCGGCGTGCAAGCCCTCCGCTGGCTCGCCGGTACCTAACCCCCGGCGCACCTATGGCCCGGCACCGTAAAAGTGGCCGGGGGGAACGAATCCCGTAGCGAATGGATCCCGTGGCTCACATCACACGACGGCGACAGGCTCAGGCTCGGGTTCGCCCGGCTCCTCGGCCCGAGCCGCTTCAGCCGCCGACGCCAGCTTCCGCACCCCCCGCCGGGCCTTCAACCGGGGCGCGGCGGTCGGCTCGGCCGGCACGCCTGCGGGAGTGCCCACCCGTTGGGCCACCGGCGCCGGCTTGGCGCTGATGGCGTCATCCACCGCCGCTGACGTGAGGCCCAAACTGCGCATGAACATGCTCGGCGGCCGGGTGCAGTTGCGCATCCAGGCCAGCAGCACCCCGAAGCGAGACCACGCCGCCTTGGGCCGCCAAGCATGCGCACTCAGGTCGGGCAGGTCCGGACCGGTGCGCAGGTCCTCGCCGAACAGGTGCAGGAAGTCGTTGGCCACCTTGTCCCGCGCCGTCAACGGCGGGGCGTCGGGAGCGAAGTGCCGCAGCAGGGTGGCCGGGATGCTCGTGTGGTCATAGACGGTGTCATCCCGCTGAGCCGCCACCCACGGCGAGACGACGATGCACGGCACCCGCGCCCCCAACCGGTCGAACGCGTAGATGTCCGTGCGGCCATCGGGCGGCACCGCTTCGGGCGGCGCCACGTGGTCGAACGTCCCGCCATGCTCGTCATAGGTGATGACTAAGGCGGTCTTGGCGAACACCGCCAAGTTGGCCCGCAACGTCTCGTACAGCCCGGCGATGAACTTGTCGCAGCTGTCGAAGTCTCGCGACAGCCGCCGGTTGTTCCCCGGATGTTGACTGTAGGGCCGGCCGATGTAGCCATGGTTCGGCTCAACGAACGAGTACGCCGGAAGGTCGCCCTTCTCAATGTCGGTGAACAGGTCCTGGATGTGGTGCCAGTTGGCCAGCCGCTTGGGATGGTTCCAAAGCGCCGGGTAGCAGAGCACTTGGGCCGGCCCGTCGAAGTAGATGCGCCACGACTTGCCGTTGTCCTGCAACCGCTCGAACACTGTCGCGTCGTCATAGAGCTTGACCTTGATGTCGACGGTGCCCGCCGACGTGGCCGCGTGAGCGAACTGCCGGTTCGGCCATGTCTCGCCCGGCACCGAGCAGAACCACCGGGTGCACAGGGCGAAGGAGCGGGCCAGCGTCGCCATCGCCGGGATCTTCTCGGGCGACCAGCACCACATGATCTTGCGACCGTCACCGGGGAAGTGGTCGGTTACCCGCGTGCGGCGGATGCCTTGCTGGGTGACGACGGCCGCCACCACCGCCAGGCCGATCGTCCACTGCCACCGGCCGAGGAACAGCAGCACCACGGCCGCGCGATGGCGCCGGCAACCGACAGAACGATTCGCCGGGCCCGGCGGGCCTTGGCGGGTCCGGGTCCCTGTCCCATCGCCTTGGCTTCGTAGCTGGCCACGAAGCCGTCGTTGGTCGGTTCGGTGCGGGTGCCGATGAGACCGAGCTGTGTCATCACCGCCTCATGGCTGTGATCGGGGTCGACTCGCAGGTGCAGCTTCTGTTCGATGACGGCCGGCACCCGCTCGCTGCCCGAGTTGGCCGGATCCAGCGGGTTGGACACGCCGTCGCCCACGCCGGCAAAGCTCGGATCACCGGGTTCGAGGAACCCAAACAGGTGATCGAACACGCGGTTCTCCAGCATTACGACGATGACCGACTCGAGCTGCTGTGCACCCGACACGTGCCCTCCTCTGTCTCTGTCGTCTATCTGGCCGTTGATTGTCTCGGCTGTTGTTTGGCTACGCGTGCTACCAGGGGTTGATGATGACGGGCGCCTCTATCAACGTCGGTTCGAGCGGCTTGTCGGGAACGAACCAGGTGTCGGCCGGATCGCCGCCTGTGCGCAGTGACCACTTGCGAGCGGTGTGGCGCAGTCCCACCGGATAGATGGTGAGCACGCCGTCACCACCGAGGTGCATGCGCAGGAAGTTCTTGTAGCCCCGGTCGCGCTGGGCCGCGAACAGCTCGTTGCTGTTGAGCCGGGCCATGTCGGCCAGGCTCAGGTAGACGCCCATCACCCAACTCCCCAACAGGCCCCCGCCGATGCCGACGATGAGGATGAAGCCGATCAGGTAGTAGCGGCTCCGCTCCACGTCTTCCAACGCCAGCCGCGGCCAGCCGGATGCCGATCACGATGGCGGCCAGTTGGACCACGCCGTGTACCAACCCGATGATCCGGGCCATCGGTTTCTTGGACTTGGTGAAGCCAATGAGCCCCCACACCAACAGCCCGGTGAGCACGAGAGCGAACGGCGTGCGAACCAGTCCATGCACGACCTCGCCCAACGACAAGTCCTGCATCGAGGTCTTGAAACCCTGGTCCTCGGCTCGCACGGTGGACTGCAGCAGCCACAGATACAGCAGGTGAACGACGCCGATCATCGCCCAGAAGCTCGAGTTGCGAAACGGCAGTGCGGGGAACGCCCAACGCCGGTTGCGGGATGCCGACACCGACGGATACGTGGCCTTGCGGTCAAAGGCCGCGGGTGGTTCGGTCTTGCCTGGGTCGCGCTCGGGGGGGGCAGCACGAGCTTGTCGGGCAAATGATGGGTGGCGGACAGGAAGGCGCCTCCACCTCCCGCAGTGAACTTCTCGCCGCAGCCGTCCACCGAGGAGTAGCGCACGTACTGGTGGGCATCGCCGGTGAGCGACAGCACCACCTTGGCACCGGTGGGCGCCACGATCTCCCGCTCGAAGTAGTCCATGTTCCGGTATGCCTCGGGCTCGCCCTCGTTGGCATGCACCCACGCCGGCACTGCCGAGCACAGGATCACTGGGTCGCCGGCCTGCAGATCCTTGGCCGCCTCGCGGAAGTACTCGAGTTGGGATTGGTCGATATAGGCGTCGAACTGAATGTCGATACCCCACAGATGCCAGCGGTGGGGGATCAACCCGGTCAAGACCGGCGTGCGCAACCATTATTACGTTGCGGCCACCGACAAGACCGTGCACTGGGGCTACTTCAGCAAGAAGCTCAAGCCCGTGGTCAGCATCGACTCCGGCGATTTCGTGACTGTCGAAGCCATTACCCACCATGCCTATGACGATTACGAACGGCTGATCAAAGGCGACCCGGGTGTCGAAAGTATTTTCTACTGGGACAAGAAGAAGAAAAACGTGAACCGCCGCGGCGCCGGACCCATGGATGCTTCCATCAAGGGGCGCGGGGCAGGCGAGGGCTTCGGCGTGCACATCTGCACCGGGCCGGTATTCGTCAAGGGCGCTGAGCCGGGCGACATCCTGGAAGTGCGCATCGTCGATGTCAGCCATCGTCCCTGCGCGAACCCCGCCTACAAGGGAAAAAGTTTCGGCATCAACGCCGCCGCGTGGTGGGGCTTTCACTATAACGACCTCATCGAGGAACCGAAGAAGCGCGAAGTCATCACGGTCTATGAGGTCGATGCCACGCACGAGCGCAGCTGGGCCAAGGCCGTTTACAACTACAAGTGGGAGCCGCAGACCGACCCGTTCGGCGTCGTGCATAACACCATCGACTATCCCGGCGTGCCGGTGGATCACAGCCTGGTCAAGGAAAACCACGGCATCC
This sequence comes from uncultured beta proteobacterium, assembly GCA_963846655.1. Taxonomy (GTDB): domain Bacteria; phylum Pseudomonadota; class Gammaproteobacteria; order Burkholderiales; family JACQAP01; genus JACQAP01. Next base: position 10,641 of record CAWJWT010000010.1, read on the forward strand.
TCAAGAACGTGCGCATCCCGGTGCGGCCGCACTTTGGCGTGATCGGACTCGCACCCAAGGAAGCCGATATGGTCGATTCGATTCCGCCGGGACCGTTCGGCGGCAACATCGACAACTGGCGCATCGGCAAGGGGGCCACGATGTACTACCCGGTGCAGGTCAGTGGCGCGCTGTTTTCGGTGGGCGACCCGCACGCGTCGCAGGGCGATTCGGAACTGTGCGGCACGGCCATCGAATCGTCGCTGACCGGCACCTTCCAGTTGATCCTGCACAAGAAGGCCACACTGGCCGGCACGACGCTCGAGGATCTCAAATACCCGCTGCTGGAAACGCAGGACGAGTGGGTGCTGCATGGATTCAGCTTCGCCAACTATCTGGAGGAACTCGGCGCGGACGCGCAGTCTCAGGTCTACTCGAAGTCTTCCGTCGATCTGGCCATGCGCGACGCGTTTCGCAAAGTGCGCCATTTCCTGATGACCACGCAGGGCCTGACCGAGGATGAGGCCATCTCACTGATGACCGTCGGTGTCGACTTCGGCATTACCCAGGTTGTCGATGGCAACTGGGGCGTGCATGGCATCGTCAAGAAGGCTTTGTTCTCCGGGCGCACCGACTTTTGACCCAACGGCGCGACTCGAAAAAAAAGGCGCCTGCGGGCGCCTTTTTTTTGATGCATGTAAAATCGCTGCCCTTTCTTCCGTACTGCCCGGCACCCGGCCGACCCCGCATCCGGAAGACGAACCAGGAGGCCCCCACCGTGAGCGCGAAACAGGCTGCAATCCAGAAACTGACTTTCGAGAGCGTGCAGGTCCGCGCGGTTCTGGTTCCGTTCCGCCGCCCGATCATCGCCAAGGTGGGCGAGTTTACGCATTGGCCGTTTATCCTGATCGACGTCAAGACCAAAGAGGGCATCACCGGCAGGAGTTATCTGGAACCGTATTTGCAGAAAGCCGCCAAGCCGCTCGCCCAAATGATCGAGGACATCGGCGAATCACTGAAAGGCAAGACCCTGGCGCCGCTCGATGCCTATCGCGACGCCATGCAGACGCTGCATCTGAACGGCAGGCAGGGCATGAGCCTGATCGCGATTTCGGGGCTCGACATGGCGATCTGGGATGCGCTCGCCCAGGGGGCGGGACTGCCGCTGGCGGCGCTGCTCGGTGGCACGGCAGGCAAAGTGCGCGCGTACAACACCAACGGGTTGTGGTTGATCCCGATCGAGCGCATGGCCCGCGAAGCGGCGGAGCTGGTCGCCGAAGGCGGTTTCAAGGCCATCAAGATGCGCCTGGGCAGAGCGACGCTCAAAGAGGACATTGCGGCCATCGCGGAAGTGCGCCAGGCAGTGGGCGAGGACGTGCAACTCATGTGCGACTTCAACCAGGGACTCGCCTTCGGCGATGCCTTGCTGCGCTTGCACGGGCTCGACGACCAGGGTCTGGTCTGGTTCGAAGAGCCCGTCGCCTACGACAATTACGACGCTTGCGCGCAACTGGCGCGCGAACTCAAAACGCCGCTGCAGATCGGCGAGAATATTTACGGGCCGCGCGAATTCTACAAAGCCGTCAAGGCGGGTGCGGCTGACCTGTACATGCCGGACCTGATGCGCATCGGCGGGGTCACCGGCTGGATGCGCTCCGCGGCAATTGCCGGCGCCGCGGGCCTGCCGCTCTCCAGTCATCTGTATCCGGTGGTCTCCGCGCAGTTGCTGCGCGTGAGCGAATCGGCGGACTGGCTGGAATGGTCGGACTGGGCCGAGCCGATCCTGGCCGAGCCCTTCCGCGCCAAAGACGGGTTCGTGACCGTCACCGACAAGCCGGGCAGCGGGGTGGATTGGAACGAGCAGGCGGTGAAGCGCTTCGCACTGTGACGGGTGCATCGGGCGGCGCGTTTTCTAAAAGTGTCGAACCGGGGCAAGGCGCCGGCATGCCCCGGATCCATTGCCTGCGGAGCGCTTACTGGCGAAGGAGCCGTCTGAGATTTTCCCGATCCTGCCAGGACGACTGCGCCCGTTGCAGGCTCGCCTGCGGCGCTTCGAGGAACTTCTTTTTCGCGTCTTCGTTGAAGAAGCAATAAATCTTGTCATCGGGCGACAGCCACAGGATCGAGCAGTTGGTGGTGACGCTCACGCCTTCCGACATGGCCGTCGCGCATTGCCCGCCGAATTCGGGGTCCTGCGCGTAGGCATGCGGGGTTAACGCAAACAATGCGGCGAACATCAGGCGGGCGAGTTTCATGGGGTATCCTCGCGAACGAAATATCAAACCAGCAAACCTAACCGGGCGGCTCAGCGTTTCTGCGGCTGCTTCGGTCTCGCGTTGACATATGAAATCACCGTCACCACTTCATGCGTGAACGATTCCGAGAACGGCAACGGGTAACCGGCGTCGCGCATGGCCCACTTGACCCGATTGCCCAGCCTCGCCCGCTTGTAAATGTTAAGCGAGTTCTGCAACGCAAAAGCTTCGATCCGCACAAACAGGCTGTCGTGCACCTTCTGCAGGCGCTGCGCGGCTTTCCTGGGATCCTTGTCCAGGCCCGAGGGCGGATAACGCTTGATGATCTCCGCGGACAGCCAGTCGGCAAACGCGTCGACTTCTTTGGAATCGAACCATTTCAACATCGTCATCCCCCATTCTCCGTGCACCACGATTGCCACATGTGCCTGAACGCCTGTTCCATGTCGCGCGTGAATTGTTGCCTGTCCATCAGCGGCGAGGCGAGCATGTTCGATCGAAGCGATTTGCGCAATTCTGCCACCACGGCGGGGTTGCGGGCGAATCGCACGGCGCGTTGCACATAATCTTCCGGCGATTCAGCGATCCAGTCCTGCAAGCGCAGTGTGGTCAGGACGCTTGCAGCACTGCGCGACCACGAGCGCTGCCCCGGCGCGGTGATGACCGGCGTGCCCATCCATAGCGCATCGCACGACGTGGTGCCGCCGCTGAACGGCATCGTGTCGAGCGCGATATCGACCCGGCCAAACGACCGGTAATAGTCCTCGAGCGGGATGTACGGCAGCATTTCGATGCGCGTCCGGTCGACGCCGGCATTCGCCAGGTCACGATACAGGCCCGCCTGCGCCTGCTTGTCGACCACGCCGACGACCAGCAAGCGCGCGTCGGGGACTTGCGTAAGGATCCGGCCCCATAGCTGGCGCATCGACGGCGTGATTTTGACGGTTTGAACGAATGAGCCGAAGGTCACAAACCCGTTGCGCGCATAGGGGGCTTCGCTCGCGCAATCGACCTCGACAAAAGGCCGGTAGCACCATTGGCTGTGAGGCAGGCGCACCAGCTTTTCCGTGTGGTAGCGATCGGTGAGTCCGACCGGATCGCTGTGCTGGTCGGAAATGCGGTACTGGATGCGCGTCAATCCGGTCGTATTGAGATAACCCACCCAGGTGGCCTGCACCGGCGCGGGTTGTTGCGCGAACACCGCGAGGTTGGGCGTGCCGGAATGCCCGGCCAGATCCACCAGGATATCGATGCGGTCCTGGTGAATGAGATCGGCCACGGCGTCGGGCGGCATGCGCGAGGCGTTGCGCCAGATATCGCACAGCCCGCGCAGCCGGGCGGACATCTTGTCGTCGGTGTCGCCGGTGGAATAGCAAATGATCTCGACCGCCGTGCGGTCGCGTTCTTCGAGCAGCGGCAGCAGAAATTGCGCCACGACATGATGCTGCAGATCGCCCGAGACGTAGCCAATGCGCAGCCGGCGGTTCGGATCCGGCGTATTGGCGAACGGCGCGAAGCGGGCGGGATGAAGCTGCTGCAAGCGCTTGCCGTAGTCCACGTGCCGGGCGAACAGATCATCGATCGAAATGTCGTCCTTGCAATTCAGCGCGAACATTTCCGGGGACTCCAGCAGGAACGACTCTTCGCAATGCGCTCTGCCCTCCTGGAACACGGCGAGCGCCTCGTCGACCCGGCATTGCGTAATCAGCACGCCGCCCAGCATCTGATAGGCGCGCACGTAGCGCTTGTCGAGCGCAATGGCGCGCCGGAACGCGGCTTCGGCTTCGCTCGTGCGCGACATGCGTTTGAGGATCAAGCCATAGTCGAACAGCAAGTCGAGCCAGTCGGGTTGCGCCTTGAGTGCCGCTTCGGCATGCGACGCCGCTTCCGGCAAGTCGCCCAGCGCCAGACAAACATTGACCAGCGATGCGTGCGCTTCCAGCGAGGCAGGCGCGCTGGCAAGCGCCGCCAGGAAATGCCGCTTTGCATCGGCAAACTGATTGCGCTCGAACAGCAGATGGCCGAGCTTGTATTGCGTCTCGAAGTTTTCAGGCTGCACCGCCGCGGCTTTGCGCAAGGTGGCCAGCGCCTCGTCGATGCGTTGCAGCTTCACCAGCAGATCGGCGTAGTTGCACAGCGCGCCGAAGTAATCCGGAACGAGGCGCAGCGTCTGCTCCAGTTCCGCGACGGCGCCGTCGAGGTCTCCCTTGTGTTCCAGCAGGCGCGCCAGCACGACCCGTGCATCGGCAAAGTCCGGATTGCCGTGGATCGCTCGCCGCAGCAGCGGTTCCGCTTCGGCCAGGGCGCCACGCGAGAAAAGCTGGCGGCCCAGGTTGTAGTTCGCAAAGACATCGGCCGGATCCAGGCTGAGTGCCGTTTCGAACGCTGTGCAAGCCTGTGCGGTTTTGCCGAGCGCCTCGAGCCCGATGCCCAGGTTGAGATGCGCCGTGGCGTACTGGGGCGCAAGCTGCACCGCTTCGCGATAGCGCTCGCAGGCCTCCGCAAAATGACCCGCCTGCTCGGCGCGATTGCCCTCGGCGATGCGCTGGTCGGCGGCTTGTTGAATCGACTGCGGCGCGTTGGCGGCGGCCGGCTCCAACGCGGGCTTGTCGCTGCCGAACAGATTCAGGATCTTGCCGAGCATCGTCTAAAGGAATGCATTGCGCGGCGGCGCGGCGGGCACTCGTGATTGCGAATCGCGGGATGAGGCACGGCCCAGTATAGCGGCGTTCGCGGCTTCGGTCGCAAGCACATGGGTGGTGACCCGGCCTTCATGCCGCAAAGGGCGGCCCGGGCGTGCGCCGCATCGCCGCGCGCAGGCCCGATGTGCGTGCTAGTTCTTGCCGGGCTCCACCACATTGGTGGCACTGGGCCCCATGCCCATGATCTGTACGATCACTTCTTCATCCTTGGCGCCGTCGTAGTGCACTTTGCCGGGCGTATGTACGGCGAAGCCGCCCGCGCGGATCGGCGTCGTGCGCTCCGGATCGAATGTAGCACCGGTGCCTGCCCACCAGGTGCCCTGCAACACCGTTACATAGCGCGCCTCGGGATGCGAGTGCGGTTTGCTCATGGTATGAGGCGCGAATTTGGCGCGGATGACATAAATGCCTGCTTCGCGCGGGTTGCCGGCGATCACGACGAACTTCACGCCGGGCAGGCCCGGGTAGTCGCGCCACTCGAGCTTGTCGGTTTGTGTGATGGTGATGGTGTCGGATTCGTCATCTGCCACCGCAGGCAATGCACCGTTCAATGCGAGTCCCAACCCGATTACCACAGCCGCCAGCGTCTTCATGATGTTCCCCATGTGAATGAATGATTGCCTTGATCCGCAATTTGCAGCAGTTCGCGGCCTGCCGCGGTTGCCGCCTACTTTCGCACGCCCATGCGCCGTTCTTTCGCGCGCACCAATGCGCTGATGACTTCGTTGTAAGGCGCCGCGACGCCCGCCGCTTTGGCGGCAACGGGTATGGCGCCATTGATGGCCTCGATTTCCGACATGCGCCCGGCCAGGTGGTCGAGCAGCATGGAGGGTCGCGCATTGGGTATTTTCATGCCGAACGCGCGCACATAGGCCGCCGGGTCATCGAAGTCGAGCTTGATGTTGCGCGCACGCGCCACCTGGTAGGCCTCGGCGGCGCACCCCGAGGCGACCTGCCAGGTGTCCGGATCGTCCATGACCTCGACGATGGTACGTTCGGTGACAGCACAGGTTCCCGAGAAACAGACATTGCAGATCAGTTTTTCCCAGACCAGTTGGTCGATGTCATCGAAACACTTCACGCGAAATCCGCCGGAGCGCCATACTTCCGCCACGGCCTCCAGGCGCGGCGATACCGGCCCGGCGAGTTCGCCGAGCCGCACCAGTTCCCAGCCGTTGTGGTGGGCGTGGCCCGGCGCTTTCATCGAGGCGCCGAATCCGCCGACCACGCCGACCAGCACCCGCTCGCGGCCGAGTACGCGGGCCGCGGTGTCGGGGCCGCCGAGGCCATTCTGGATCGAGAGCACGACCGTATCCTTGTGCAGCAGCGGCTGCATGGATTGCGCGGCGGTTTCGACGTGCATGGCTTTGGTGGACAGGATCGCCAGGTCGCAAGGCCCCGCATCCGCGGCTTGCGTGGTGGCGTTCACGCGCACGGTGCGATCCCCCGATGCGCCTTCCAGGCGCAGGCCGTGGGCTTTCATGGCCTCGACATGTTCCTTCCAGTTGTCGATCGCCCACACTTCATGTCCCGCTGCACCCAACAGGGCTGCGTAGACGCTTCCCATGGCCCCGCAACCGACGACTGCGACCTTCATGAGTTCTCCTTATTGAATGCACGATTCTAATAAACTATGGCGTGCCGTGCGAAGGGTTGCGCCGGAATCCGCACGCGGTTGAATTACAATCGAGCCCCTGTCATCCGGCAGCGCTGAACACGACGGGAACAACGCGCGAAGCACAAAGGGGTCAAACAATGGAATACAGGCAACTGGGTGGATCGGGTTTCAAGGTGCCGGCCTTGAGCCTCGGCACGGGAACGTTTGGCGGCGGCAACGAGTTCTTCAAGTCCTGGGGCACGAGCGATGTGAAGGAAGCGAGCCGGCTCGTGGATATCTGCCTCGAGGCAGGCTTGACCATGTTCGATTCGGCCGACGTCTATTCGGGCGGCATGGCCGAGGAAATTCTGGGCCAGGCGCTCAAGGGCCGGCGCAACCAGGTGCTCATCTCGACCAAGGGCACGTTTCGCATGGGCCCGGGACCCAACGATCTGGGTTCGTCGCGCTTTCACCTGACCGAGGCGGTGGAGGCGAGCCTGCGGCGGCTGGGAACCGATCACATCGATCTCTACCAACTGCACGGCTTCGATGCGCGCACGCCGATCGAGGAAGTGCTGCTGACCCTGGACAATCTGGTGCGGGCCGGCAAGATCCGCTATATCGGCTGCTCGAATTTCTCCGGCTGGCATTTGATGAAGTCGCTGGCCCTGTCGGAAAAGCACAGCCTGGCGCGCTATGTCGCGCATCAGGCTTACTACACCCTCGTCGGACGCGATTACGAATGGGAGTTGATGCCGCTCGCGCTCGACCAGAAAATCGGCACGGTCGTGTGGAGTCCGCTCGGCTGGGGCAAGCTCACGGGAAAGCTGCGCCGCGGCCAGCCATTGCCCGAAACCACCCGGTTGCAAAGCAAGGTGTCCAACGACAAGGGGCCGCCCGTGTCGAACGAGCACGTCTACAAGGTCGTCGATGCGATCGACGAGATCGCGAAGGAAACCGGCAAGACGGTCACGCAGATCGCGCTGAACTGGCTGCTGCAACGGCCGACGGTGGCGACCGTCATCGTCGGCGCGCGCAATGAGGAGCAATTGCGCCAGAACCTCGGCGCGGTGGGCTGGACGCTGACGCCGGCGCAGATCGCAAAACTCGACGCCGCCAGCACGGCGACGCTGGCCTATCCTTACTGGCATCAGCGCGGTTTCGCTGAACTCAATCCGCCGCCGGTATGAACGCAAAACCGGCGACAGGAAGCACCCGCGCTCGTCGACGACAGGGCGTCCGGCCCGGTTCGCGCACACCCGACTTTGAGAGGGTATGAATGATGGCGGCAGACAGTACTAGAGCGACCCCAGCCGCGCTCGAAGGCGTGCGCGTGATTGAAATGGGCCAGTTGATCGCCGGCCCGTTCTGCGGAAAATTGCTCGGCGAGTTTGGCGCGGACGTCATCAAGATCGAGCCGCCCGGCGGCGGCGATCCGCTGCGCGGCTGGCGCCTGCTCAAGGAGGGGACGTCGGTCTGGTGGCAGGTGCAGTCGCGTAACAAGCGTTCCGTGGTGATGGACTTGCGGACCCCGGAAGGCCAGGACATCGCGCGGCGGCTGATCGCGCAAGCCGATGTGCTGATCGAGAACTTCCGGCCGGGCACGCTGGAAGGCTGGGGCATGGGTTGGGAGGAATTGTCGAAGCTCAATGCGCAACTGGTGATGCTGCGCGTTTCCGGTTATGGGCAGACCGGGCCTTATCGCGATCAACCGGGCTTCGGCGTGATCGGTGAGGCGATGGGGGGCTTGCGCCATCTGACCGGCGAACCGGGGCGTGTGCCGGTACGCGTCGGGGTCTCGATCGGCGATACGCTGGCGGCCCTGCATGGCGCGCTCGGCGTGATGATGGCGCTTTACCATCGCAAGGCCAATGGCGGCAAGGGCCAGCAGGTCGATGTCGCGCTGCATGAGGCGGTGTTCAATGTCATGGAAAGCCTGATCCCGGAGTACAGCGCGTTTGGCGCCGTGCGCGAAGCCGCGGGCAGCGCCTTGCCGGGCATTGCGCCGTCGAATGCCTATGCCTGCAAGGATGGTTACGTGCTGATCGCGGGCAACGGCGACAGCATCTTCAAACGCCTGATGGATGCCATCGGCCGCAACGACCTTGCCAGCGCCCCCGATCTCGCCGGCAACGCCGGACGGGCGGCGCGGGTGGCCGAACTGGATGCGGCGATCTCGACGTACACGGCCACGCGCAACATCGCCGATGTTCTGGCTGCGATGGAAGCCGCGCGCGTGCCGGCCGGCCGGGTTTATACCGCGAAGGATATCCACGAGGACCCGCATTACCGCGCGCGCGACATGATCCTGCGCCAACGCACGCGCGAGGGGTATGAACTCGACGTGCCGGGCATCGTGCCGAAATTATCGGATACGCCAGGCAGTGTGCGCTCGCCGGCGCCGCGGCTTGGCGAGGACACCGACCCGGTGCTCAGGGAACTCGGCCTGTCCGACGCCGAGATTGCGGCGCTGCGCAAAAAGGGCGCGGTGGCCTGAAGACGGGCAAACGCCTTACGCGCGGCCGCTGGTCTCGGGCTCGTGTGACGCGCATACTTGCAGCATGAAATGAAGACCGGGCAGCAACGCATCTCGCAAAAACCGGAATCGAGGAGAAGGTCATGGCTGAAAAACAAGCATCGCTTCGCAAACGTCGCGGGTTCATCAAGGCTGCCGGGGCGCTGGGCGCTGCAACCGGGTTGGGTTTTCCGTTCATTTCCCGCGCGCAGAACAAGACTATCCGGGTCGGCGTGCCCACCATCCTGTCGGGGCGCGTGGCGCAACTCGGGCTGTCGTCGCGCAATGCGATATCGATGGAAGTCGACAAGTTCAATGCGGCGGGCGGAATGGGCGGCCGCAAGATCGAGATCATCACGCGCGATTCCAAGGGCAAACCCGACGAGGCGGCCAACAATACCCGCCAGTTGATCAACAGCGAGGGCTGCGAAATCATCATCGATGGCGAGGCGTCCTCGGGCGCATTCGCGGTGCAGGAAGTCATTCGCGAACTGAAAGTGCTGTGCATCCATACCAATTCCGAAACCTCGTCGCTGTCGGCCGATCCGAAAATTCGCGTTCCGACCGCGTTCCGCGTGGCCCGCCAGGGCATCCATGACGCCATCGTCAGCGCGGCCCATGCTGGCAGCGTCGCCAAGGCGAAAGGACTTAAAACCTGGATGAGCTGCTCGCCGGACTATGCGTACGGGCGCGACAATACCGCGCTGTTTCTCGAATACCTGAAGCGCTTCAATCCGGACATCGAATTCGTGGGCGAAGCCTGGCCGAAGCTGTTCCAGGCCGACTACACCGAAAACATCACCAAGATCCTGCAGGCGAAACCGCAGGCGCTGTATTCCGCGCTGTGGGCCGGCGATCTCGTGTCCTTCGTGGACCAGTCGAGCATCTACAACCTGTTCGCGCAAACCAACCTGTTCGCGATCAACATGGCCGACTATACGACGCTCACGGCCATCAAGAATCTGCCTGCGGGCATTCACTCGGCCACGCGCTATCTGAAAATTTTCCCGACGGGCGCCGACAATGCGGCCTGGGCCGACGCGTACAAGGCGAAATTCAACGATTACCCGACCAACTGGTCCTGGGAGAATGCGCTGGCCGTGAACTTCCTGACCACGGCACTCACCAAGACCAAGTCGACGGACGCCAACAAACTCTCCGACGCGCTCCGCGGCATGAAGATCAAGTCGCCTTTTGCGGCCAAAGACACCATCACCATGCGCGCCGAGGATCAGACCACCATCGACTACGCCATCGGCTGGGGCACCACCATTCCCAAGGAGCCCTACATGCGCGACATCATGCCGGGAAACTGGAAAGCCATTCTTGAGCACGAAGCCGAGTGGAAGAAGAGCATGGGGTATACGTAAAACCGCGATCGCACTTCGCTTCGACGCCGCGGCGTGCGTAGGCCGCGGTATCTTTAATCCCGATTCCGTTCGCGGAGGCTGACCTTGGACTACCAGGCGCTCTTGTCGTGCTTTGCGTCCGCATCATGCGTGATCACCCAGACCACCGGCGGGCTGATCAGCGGCATGCTGCTGTTCCTGGTGGCGGCCGGGCTGTCGCTGATATTCGGCACGCTCAAGGTCATCAATTTCATGCACGGCTCCCTGTACATGCTGGGCGCGTACTTCGCCTACACGCTGTACACCGTCAGCGGCAGCTACACCGTGGCGGTGATCGGCGCGGCACTCGGCGTCGGTTTGTTCGCGCTGATCTTCGAGCGCCTGTTCATGAGCCGCGTGTACAGCGCGGACGTGCTGCTGCAACTGCTGGTGTGTTACGCGTTCATCCTGATCCTCGATGATGCGGTAAAGATCATCTGGGGCGCGGAATTCCTCGCCATGGGCATGCCGCCGGCCTTCCAACGCCCGCCCATCGTGCTGGCCGGTGGCGTACTGCCGGTGTTTTACCTGTTTCTGATCGGCATCACCTTGCTGGTGGCCGCAGTGCTCGGGTATGTGCTTACCAGGACGCGCATGGGCAAGATCGTGCGCGCGGCGGCCATCAATCCGACCATGACTTCCGCCCTGGGCATCAACACCGCGGTGGTATTCGGCGGCGTGTTCGCGCTGGGCGGACTGCTGGCTGGACTGGCCGGCGCGCTGGCGGTGCCGGTGCGCTCGATGGTGGCGGGCATGGGATTCTCGATCCTGATCGAATCGTTCATCGTAACCGTCATCGGCGGCATGGGATCGGTCGCCGGCGCGCTGGTGGGCGCGTTACTGATCGGCCTGGTGCGCAGCTTCGGCAGCATCGGCTTTCCGCTGTTCACCGAGGGGCTCATGTTCCTGTTCATGACGGTCGTGCTGATTGCCAAGCCCAGCGGGCTGTTCGGCAAGGAACGCTGAGTCATGAAGTCGTCCACGATCGCGCGCGATGTGTTGCTGGCCGGCGCGGCACTACTGGTGCTGGCGCTGTTGCCCATGCTGTTTCCGTCGAAGGCGTTGTCCGACTTCGTGATCCGCCTGTCGGCGTTTGCAATTTTCGCCACCTCGCTCAATCTGCTGGTGGGCTACGGCGGCATGGTGTCGTTCGGGCACGGTTTGTTCTACGGCCTGGGGGCATACAGTTTTGCCTTGCTCATGCAGATGATGGGCACCTCCATTCCGGTGGCGTTCGGTCTGACTTTACTGATCAGCGCCGTGACCGCTGTCGTCATCGGTGCCATCTGCATCCGGCTCAAGGAGATCTATTTCTCCTTCCTCACGCTCGCGTTCCAGATGCTTCTGCACAGCATCGTCATCGCCTGGACGTCGGTGACCGGCGGCGACCAGGGCCTGACGGGCGGCGTACCGCGACCGGCATTCCTCGGCATTGAACTGGACGATCCGCGGCAGTTGTATCTGTTCTGTTGCGTGGTGCTGATGGTGTCGCTGCTGATCATGCGCCACCTCCTGCAATCGCCTTTCGGTTTCACACTGCGCATGATCCGCGATAACCCGCGGCGGGCCGGTTTTCTCGGTATCCAGGTCTGGCGCATTCGCCTGCTGGCGTTCGTGGTGGCCGGAATCTTCGGCAGCATCGGCGGCTTGCTCATGAGCCTGTTTGTGTCCAGCGCGTACCCCGACTTCGTGTACTGGACCGTCTCGGGGGAGGCGATCTTCATGATCCTGCTGGGCGGCATGGGGGTGTTTCTCGGCCCGCTCACCGGCGCGGCGACCATGCTGCTGCTCAACGATCTGGTGACCAGGTTCACGCAACACTACGGCCTGGTGCTGGGCATCGTCATCCTTCTGTTTGCGCTCGGCATGCGCAAGGGCCTGCTTGGATTCGCAGTCGATTTCTGGAAAGCGCATGTCCTGCCCAAACGAAGCGCGCCGATGGCGGCGCAACGCGCAGAGAAACCCTGACATGCTGCAAGTGGAGAATTTGAGCAAATCTTTTGGTGGCGTCAGCGCCATGAACGGCGTCAGCCTCAATTTCGAGCAAGGCTCGCTGACCGCGATCATCGGCCCCAACGGCGCGGGCAAGACGACCTTCTTCAATCTCGTGACCGGCGCTTTCCGGCCCGATGCGGGCCGCGTGCTGCTAGGCGGTGAAGACATTGCGGGCCTGTCCGCGCCGGAAATCGTGCGCAAGGGGATCGGCCGGGCTTTTCAGATCGCCAATATTTTTCCGTCGTTCACGGTGCGCGACGCGATCCTCGGCGCCGTCAATGCGCACCGCGGTTGGCACGCCAATCTCAGGCGGCGCTTCCCGCTGAAGCAAGCGCAGGCCCAGGCCGGCGAAGTCATGGAGCTGGTCGGCCTGACGCCGCGGGCGGATGTGCTGTCCGGCAACCTTGCCCACGGCGAACAGAAGTTGCTCGACATTGCGCTCGCGCTGGCGCTGGAGCCGCGCGTGCTGCTGCTCGACGAGCCCACGGCCGGCATGGGCCCGGAGGAGCGCTGGCAGATGATCGAAACCGTGCACCAGTTGTGGCAACGCAAGCGCATGACGCTGATTTTCATCGAGCATGACATGGATATCGTTTTCAAGTATGCGCAGACCATCCGTGTCCTGAGTTACGGCACGGTGCTTGCCGAAGGCGTCCCCGACGAAGTCCGCCAGCATCCCAAGGTGATCGAGGCTTATCTGGGCGCCAACTTCCAGGCGGCCGAACGATGAGCGCGCGCGAAGTTTTCGCCGCCGAGGGCATCGACGTTTTCTACGGCAGCAGCCAGATCCTGTTCGACGTCAGTCTCGCGGTCACGCAGGGGCAGACCATGGCGCTGTTGGGGCGCAATGGCGCTGGCAAATCCACCACGCTCAAGGCGATCGCCGGCATTGCGCCACCCGCACGCGGCATCGTGCGCGTGCTCGGCAAGCCGGTGCAGGGCAGAAAACCGCACGTCATCGCGCGCTCGGGAATCGGGTTCGTGCCGGAGGACAGGCAAGTCTTCCCCGAGCACTCGGTCGAGGACAATCTCGTCATCGCCGCCAAGAAAGGCCCGCGCGGGGAGGACTACTGGACGCTCGCCCGCATCTACGAGATGTTTCCGCTGCTCGACCCGCTGAAGCAACGCATGGCGGGCAATCTGTCCGGCGGCGAGCAGCAGATGCTCACGATCGCGCGCACGCTGATGGGCAACCCCACGGGGTTGCTGCTCGATGAACCCAGCGAGGGCCTGGCGCCGGTCATCGTCGAGCGCATCGGCGAACTGCTGCGCACACTGCGCGACATGGGGGTGACGGTGCTGCTGGCCGAGCAGAACATGCATTTCTGCCTGGGCATTGCCAGCCATGCCATGGTGATCGACAAGGGACAGATCGTCTACCGCGATACCATCGAAGCGCTGCGCAACGACGACAAGGTCAAAAGCCGCTACCTGGCGCTCTGAGGCGGCATGTGGGGGACCGAACGAGGCCACCGGAAATTCGCGCGGCCGGTTTGGGCGATAATGCGGGCCGGGAAATTGAACTGAGTGCCGAGCAAAAGTAACCCGTCTGATGGAGAAGCAAGCCATGCGTCCGCTGGAAGGAGTCACGATCGTGGCTCTCGAACACGTCATCGCCGCGCCGTTCTGCACGCGCCAACTGGCCGATCTCGGCGCGCGGGTCATCAAGATCGAGCGCCCGGGCGTGGGCGATCCTGCGCGCGCCTACGATCATCGCGTCCGCGGCATGGCCTCGCATTTCGTCTGGACCAATCGCTCCAAGGAAAGCATCACGCTCGATCTCAAGCACGAGGAGGCGCGCAAGATCGTGCGCAAGCTTTTGCGCGAAGCCGATGTGCTGGTGCAGAACCTGGCGCCCGGCGCGGCGGCGCGCATGGGATTTTCATACGAGCTGCTGAAGGATGATTTTCCACGCCTGATCGTCTGCGACATCTCAGGCTATGGCGCAGACGGGCCGTACCGCGACAAGAAAGCCTATGACCTGCTGATCCAGAGCGAATCGGGCCTGCTCTCCATCACCGGCACCCCCGACACGCCGGCCAAGGCCGGGTGTTCGATCGTCGATATCGCGGCCGGCATGTACGCCTACACCAACATCCTTGCCGCGCTGATCCAGCGCGGCAAGACCGGGCAGGGCTGCCGCATCGACGTGTCGATGCTCGAGAGCATGGCGGAGTGGATGAGTTTTCCGCTTTACTATGCCTACGACGGCGCGGAGCCGCCGCCGCGCGCCGGTGCGGCGCACGCGACCATTTATCCCTACGGGCCGTTTCCGGTCGGCGACGGCAACGTGGTCATGCTCGGGTTGCAGAATGAGCGCGAATGGGCGATTTTTTGCGACAAGGTGCTGCAGAACCCGGCGCTCAAAACCGATCCGCGCTTCTCCACGGGCCCGCGCCGTTCCACCGCGCGCCAGGAGCTCTACGCGATCATCGTGGAATCCTTCTCGCGCATGAGTGCGCCCGAGGTGGTCAAACTGCTCGATGAGGCACAGATCGGCAACGCGGCCATGAACGACATGCGCCAGGTCTGGGAGCATGCGCAACTCGCAGCGCGCAAACGTTGGGCCGACGTGGACACCCCTAACGGAAAAATCAAGGCCATGCGCCCACCCGGCATGCCCGAGAGCTTCGATCCGCGCATGGATCCGATCCCGGCAGTGGGCGAGCATACCGCGGCGATCCTCGAAGAGATTGGCTACGGCGAGGCCGAGATCGAACGCTTGCGCGCGGCGCAGGTAATCTGACGCACGCCGAAACGACTCCATGCCCCCACCCGCCCCGGAGATGATCGCCCGCTCTTACCTGTTCGTGCCCGGCGACCGGCCGGACCGGTTCGACAAGGCCTGCGCGGCCGGCGCGGACAGGGTGATTGTGGATCTCGAGGATGCGGTGCCGCCCGCCGGCAAGTACGACGCGCGCACGGCGATTCGTACCTGGCTGCGGCCGGACAAGCAGATTGTCCTGCGCATCAACGCCGACACGACCGAGTGGTTCCGCGACGATCTGGTGCTGGCGCGCGAGCCGGGCGTGGCCGGCATCATTCTGCCGAAGGCGGAAGCGGTCGACGGTGAACTGCGGGCGCTCTGCACGGACGAGGGAAAATTCCTGCTGCCGCTGATCGAGACCGCGCGCGGGTTCGCCAACGCCGGCGTGCTTGCATCGGTTCCCGGCGTGCAACGGCTGCTGTTCGGTACACTGGATTTCCAGATGGATCTGGGCATCGACGGCGAAGGCGACGAATTAGCCTACTATCGTTCGGAGATGGTCCTGGTATCGCGCCTGGCGGGTATACAGCCGCCGGTCGACGGACCGTGCACCTCATGGGAGGATCAAGAAATGCTGATGGCCGATTCGCAGCGCGCACGCAAGTTGGATTCGGCGGCAAACTATGCATCCATCCGAGACAAGTCGCCATCGTCAACGCCGCGTTCTCGCCCAGCGAAGACGAATTGCATGGGCGCGCAAAGTGCTCGAGGCGGCGCAAGCTCGGGCGGCGCTGCCGCCGCGGTGGATGGCAGGATGATCGACCGGCCCGTCATTCTGATGGCTGAGCAGATCGTGCGCGAAGCGGCGCGGCGGGAGATTGGAGTTGCGCTCTAGACCGATTTTTGCCACAGAGGTCACAGAGTTCACAGAGAACGGCAAAAACGAACAACGGAAGAACAGGGAGCGGATTTGCATTGTTCTTCTCATTTTCCTCTGTGACCTCTGTGGCGAATGGTTCGTCAGGCAGGTTTGCACGAGCGGGCCAGTGAAAGGGTGCGGCGGGAGATTGAGCTACGCTGTAGACCGATTTTTGCCACAGAGGTCACAGAGTTCACAGAGAACGGCAAAAACGAACAACGGAAGAACAGGGAGCGGATTTGCATTGTTCTTCTCGTTTTCCTCTGTGACCTCTGTGGCGAATGGTCAGGCAGATTGGCAAGAGCGGGCCGGGTAGGGCTGCGCCATAAATCAGTTGCGCCACGGTGGTCACAGAGCTCACAGAGAACGGCAAGAACGAATAATGGAAGAACAGGAAACGGATTTGCGTTGTTCTTCTCATTTTCCTCTGTGATCTCTGTGGCGAATGTTTCGTAAATTTGATTTTTAAGATGAAAGTGAAAAAATGACTGCCACGAGCATGCGCGCAATGGAAGCGAAAGATTTCTCGATAGACGCGCTGGGAATCGTCGAGCGGCCGGTGCCGAAGCCGCGCCGCGGCGAAATATTGGTGCACCTCAAGGCCGCGAGCCTGAACTATCGGGACCTCGCGATTCTGGTGCAGAAGTACATGCCCACGCTGGCGTTGCCGTATGTGCCGGCCTCGGATGCCTGCGGCGAAGTCGTCGAAGTCGGCGAGGCCGTCACCCGCTTCAAGGTCGGCGATCGCGTGATGCCAATCTATACGCAAGGATGGCACGACGGCCTGCCGACTCTCGAGTTGCGTACGAAGCGCACGCTGGGCGCGCCGCTGGCGGGCGTGTTGCAGGAATACATCGCGGTGCCCGCGGAGGACGCCGTGTCGGTGCCCGCACACCTGAGCGATGGCGAAGCGGCAACCCTGCCGATTGCCGCGCTGACCGCGTGGTCAACGCTTCAGGAAGGCGGCGTGAAGCCGGGCGATACCGTGCTGGTGCAGGGCACCGGCGGCGTCGCGCTGTTCGCGCTGCAGTTCGCCAAGCTTGCGGGCGCGCGGGTCATCGCGCTGTCGTCGAGCGACGAGAAGCTCAAGCGCGCCAAACAGCTTGGCGCGGACGTGGGCATCAACTACCGGACCACACCGGAGTGGCAGGTGGCCGTGAAGGAGGCGACGCAGGGCAAGGGAGTCGAAATCATCGTGGAAACCGCGGGCGCCACGCTGGATAAATCGCTGGCTTCGCTGGCGTTCGGCGGTTTCGTCGGCGTCGTCGGATTTGTCGCCGGCTATAAGGCGGAGGTTCCGGTGCGGGCGCTGCTCGGTCCGATGATTCGCGTGCAAGGCATAGCGGTCGGTTCACGAGCACGTTTCGAAGCGATGAATCGCGCGATCGCGCAACACCAGCTCAAACCCGTCGTCGATTCGACCTTTGCGCTGGACAAGGCGGCGGATGCGTTCCGGCACATGGAGCAGGGCCGCCATTTCGGCAAGATCGTGATCAATCTGTGAGTGCTGAAATCACGCTGGACCTGGATCACCTGCGCGCATGGATCGGGCGCACCGAGACGCGCCTCGACGTGGCCAGCGCAGCGCCCGTCGCCGCCCTGTCGGCCACGCTCGATTGCAACGAGCCTGATACGGACCTCCCGCCGCTGTGGCACTGGCTGTACTTCCTGCCGCTGGCCAGGCAAAGCGACATCGGAGCGGACGGTCATGCCCAACGCGGCGGCTTCCTGCCGCCGGTGCCGCTGCCGCGGCGCATGTTCGCCGGCGGGCGCTTCGAATTCCATCAGCCGCTGCAAGTGGGCGACACGCTCACGCGCACTTCGCGCATTGTCGATGTCAGCGGCAAGCAGGGGCGCAGCGGCACACTCGTGTTCGTGACCGTCAATCACGAGGTCGCCAATGCGCGTGGCCGTGTACTGACCGAACAGCACGACATCGTCTATCGCGAGCATCCGCGCGCCGACGCGCCCGTGCCGAAACCGCAACCCGCGCCCAGCGGGGAAGCGTTTTCACGCGAGATCGTGCCCGACCCGGTGTTACTGTTCCGTTATTCCGCGCTGACTTTCAATGGCCATCGCATCCACTACGACCGCCCCTATGTCACCGAAGTGGAAGGTTATCCGGGCCTCGTCGTGCATGGGCCGCTGATCGCCACCCTGCTGGCGGACCTGGTGAGGCGCAATTTGGCCCAGGCGCGGCTGCGTAATTTCAGTTTCCGCGCGATACGGCCGCTGTTCGACATCCATCGCTTCACGGTTTGCGGCCGCGCGGAGGGCCAGCGCGTCGCACTTTGGGCGCGGGATCACGACGGCTGGCTCGCGATGGAAGCGAGCGCGGAGCTGGCCTGACATAGAATTGTGCCCATGACCGCCCAGACCCCGGACAAATACCAGGACATTCGCGAAGCCGTGCGCGCACTGTGCGCGGCTTTTCCGGATGAATACCACCGCAAGATCGACGAGCAGCGTGGCTATCCGGAGGCCTTTGTCGATGCGCTCACGCAGGCGGGTTGGCTCGCGGCCATGATTCCGCAGGCATTCGGTGGTTCGGGCCTGGGCCTCGCGGAAGCCTCGGTGATCATGGAGGAGATCAACCGCTCCGGCGGCAATGCCGGCGCCTGTCACGGTCAGATGTACAACATGGGCACGTTGCTGCGTCACGGCTCGGACGCGCAGAAGCGCGAATACCTGCCGAGAATCGCCAGCGGCGCGCTGCGGTTGCAGTCCATGGGGGTGACCGAACCGAGTACCGGAACCGACACCACGCGGATCCAGACGATGGCGGTGAAGCAAGGCGACCGCTATGTGGTCAACGGCCAGAAAGTCTGGATTTCGCGCATCCAGCACTCGGACCTCATGATCCTGCTCGCGCGCACGACACCGCTGGCGGAAGTACAGAAAAAATCCGAAGGCATGTCGATCTTCATCGTCGACCTGCATGATGCGCTGAAGAAGGGCCTGACCGTGCGGCCGATCCGCAACATGGTCAACCATGAAACCAACGAACTGTTCTTCGACAATCTGGAGATTCCGGCGGCGAATCTAATCGGGGAGGAGGGCAAGGGCTTTCGCTATATCCTCGACGGCCTGAATGCCGAGCGCACGCTGATTGCCGCGGAGTGCATCGGCGACGGTTACTGGTTCATCGACCGGGTCACGAAGTACGTCAAGGACCGGGTCGTTTTCGGCCGGCCCATCGGCCAGAACCAGGGTGTGCAGTTTCCCATTGCCGAATCGTACATCGAAGTCGAGGCCGCCAATCTAATGCGCTGGAAAGCCTGCGAGTTGTTCGACGCCCACCAACCCTGCGGGGCCGAGGCCAACATGGCGAAGTACCTCGCCGCGAAGGCTTCTTGGGAAGCGGCAAATGCCTGCCTGCAATTTCACGGCGGTTTCGGTTTCGCGGCCGAATACGACGTTGAGCGCAAGTTTCGCGAGACGCGGCTGTATCAGGTAGCGCCGATATCGACCAATCTTATCCTGGCCTACGTGGCTGAACATATCCTCGACTTGCCTCGTTCGTACTGAGTCGATCGTGGTAACGGGTGAAGCCCGCTCCGATTACGCCGCGTCAGGCGCTGTTCCCGCAAACGGGAGACTACGTCGCTAACGGGTCACAGCGCCGCCTGTATCAGGTAGCGCCGATATCGACCAATCTTATCCTGGCCTACGTGGCTGAACATATCCTCGACTTGCCTCGTTCGTACTGAGTCGATCGTGGTAACGGGTGAAGCCCGCTCCGGAGACGCGCGCGCTGGCCGGGCTGCAATGGTCGCTGGTCAATGGCCTTACCTGGCCTCATACTATTGACCATGGAGAGTCGGTTCATGACATCTGGCAATGCCACGGGGTCGCGGCGCATGTTGGCGAGAGCCGGGTTTGTACTTTTCGCACTGGTCGCGGTTGCGGTAATCGGATTCGGCCTGATGTTCTGGATCGGCGGCAATGACGTCAACAATTTCTGCCAGGAGGCTCAGCCTGGTTTTCCGGTATCGGGAATGGCCGCACTCGCCGCCAAACATAACGTCAGGATCAGCCCCGGGCTGCGCGATGCTTCTGGCGCCCGGACCCTGCTGGCGCATACGCCGCGATCCTATGGCCGCCACACGTGCGCCGTGCGGCATGACGACGACGTCGTGCTGGACCGGCAGGTCAGCTACGCCAAATAGCGAGTCCTGGACTGCGCCGGTCAAGATCTCCGCGCGGCGGGTTCAGGACGGATGGATGACGCCCTTCCCGGAAGTCTGGTGATCGAACAACTGGTAGGCTTCCTCGGCTTGCTCGAGCTTCCACTTGTGCGTGAACAGCCGGTCGATGTCGATGCCGCGATCGGCGATGTAGCGCGCGCAATCCGCCTGGCCCACGGTGGAGAACGTCCATGACCCGATCAGGGTGACCTGACGGCGCAGCAGGTCGCTGCTGACGTCGAGCGTTACGCTGTCGCCTTCCCCCACGAAACAGGCTTTGCCCCAGGTGCGCACGCAGCGCACGGCTTGCGCCCGCGCCTGCGGCGACGATGACGCATCGAGCGAGGCGTGCGCGCCGCGCCCGTGTGTGACGTCGCGGATCGCCTGGACGACGTTTTCCGTCTTGGCTGGATTGATCAACACGTCGGCGCCAAATTCCTTCGCGCGCGCCAGCCGTTCGTCGCTGGTATCGAGCGCGATGACCTGCGCCCCCATGTGGGAGGCGAGCAGCGTGGCCGACAGACCCACCGGGCCCTGGCCGAAGACGGCGATCGTGTGATTGCCTTGCAGGTCGAGGCGGTGCAGCGCGCCCCAGGCCGTGCCGGTGCCGCAGGAAATCGCCGCGCCGGCATCGAACGACAATTCATCGGGCAGCGGCACCAGCGTGCGCGCCGGACATTTCATGAAGCGCGCATGCGCGCCGTGGCCGGTGGCGCCGTAGACTTCCTTGACCCCTTCCACGCAAAGCTGCATCCATCCGGTCGAGCAATGCTCGCAGACCCCGCAGCCGCGGTAATGGTGCTGCATGACGCGCATGCCGACGCGCGCCTGATTCTCCGGCACGTTCGGCCCCACCGCGACGACGACTCCGCAGGGCTCGTGTCCCGCAATCACCGGGCCGGTCAGTTTGCCCAGGCCCAGCGAGGACGCACCGCCTGCCGCGCGATAGAACTTCAGGTCGCTGCCGCACATGCCGGACGCCTTGATCTCGAGCACGACTTCGCCGGGGCCCGGCGTCGGGTCCGGGAAATCGAGAAACTGGACCTTGCGTTCGCCGGGAAATACGACTGCCTTCATGTTCCGCTCCTCCTAGTAAGCGTTATTTTGTCGGCGATGGATCGCCGCTATGCGAAAGCTTAGCAGCATCAGTAATCCGCGGCATGTTGGGCGAGTTGGCTTCGGCGAGAGGCTTTCTTCGGGCGGTTCGATTGCGATAGGGGACACATGTACCTTTTAGGCCGGTATGCCCTTCCCCAGTCAACCGCCACGGCCCGTCCGCCGCCCGGCTTTTATCTGTCGACGGACTTGCATGGAAGCTCCCTCCAATGCTGGAGGCGCCTGTTGAGAACCAATATCGGCAGTCCGATCTGGTGTGACGACTGCTCTGCGGCATTCCTCCAGCTCAGGCTTCGCCGTAGGCGACGAACAAACAGAGGATCGTGGACGAGGCGAGGGCGTCTGGCTCCGACAACCGTGGATTACGCCGTTGTAACCGCGAGCCCATCCGGTTGAAACGAACGTGCGTGGGAGCGGGGCGACGTCATTTAACGCAGGCATCGCCCCGTTTCCGATACGGCAAAGCGGGGTTACTTCGTGAGAATCAGCTTCAGCGTGTACCGGCCACCCGCTGCCGCGGTGATGGTGCCGTCAACGAAAACATGTCCTGCAAGGCCTGCAAAGTCACCGCTACCGCCGAGCAAATCACCCTTGGCCGAAAAACGGGCACTGCCGTCGATGTTTACTGCGAAACTGCCGGCGAAGAAAGCATATCCCTTGCCGCGGCTTTCTCGTCCTGGATCGCTGAATTCGGCATAGATGCTGAAAGTACCTTGGGTTGGATAGGCGTCGAGTTGCTCGTAAATCTTGGCGGTCAGACCGTTCCAGCGCGCGTCCTGGCTCTGGAGGGTGTCGGTCCGCATCTGCTGGATAATCGCGTGGCCTGGGACATCACCGATCGGGAAAACGAGACGGTCGCTGCTGGTTGGTCCGAAGGCGCCGGTAACGATCACTTTTCCTTTCGCCGCTTCGTCCGCTAGCACCGCCTGAGGCCCGAAGAGTGTCACGACTGAGAAAACCATCAGAAAACCAAGTTTGCGGAACGAATTCATGTCATGTCCTTTTTAATTGGAGGTTGGACGCAAAAAAATTAGTTGAGACTGCAGACATTCAGTTACGCACGGTCATGCCGAATGACGCTAACAGGTAAAGCATTACAAATTGCATACACATTGGGGCTCTCGACATGTTCTGGTTGAAGAACGGCCGCCCGCGGCGAGTGGCCCATGGCAATGGTCGGCCCAAGGGCCCATGCCATCGCCATGGTCGAAATCCTAGTAGGAGATCACTCGCCTGATATCACCCGAATGGGTGAAGCACTTGAGATGTACACGGGCGCCACAGGAAGTCAGAGCCCCTCACAGCGTATGAGAACGGGTACGATCTATGACGCTGCCGAGGTCAAACGTTGTCTCGCCCGTCCGATACGACCCTGATCATCAAAGCGGCCCACTTCGCAGCCTTCGAGCATCGAAAGCCATGCCGCCGGAATCGGTGTTTTTCTCCTCTGCCGGAGCCAGTTCCGTGTGCCGCGAGAGCGTTCGGCTCGGGGGGTGAATTTGAACCTGCGCTCAACCTGCGCTCGACGCCGCGCGGTGCAGGCCTTCCGGGAGAACTGAGTGCGGCGAGGAAACCCGCTAGAGATGATCGACCAAATTCGTCGCACAGGAATCATACTGCTTCCCGGTTCAAAGCTCGCAGCCACGCGCTTTCAATGCCTCGTCGATCCACCTGCGGTCGGCTTTGCCTTGCGCGATGCTGTCGAGCAATTTCCGCTCCTTTTCGAGCAAAGCATTGACCGCCACAAGCACGTCATAGGCCTCCGCGGCCGGGACGAAGACCAGGCCGTCTGCGTCGCCGACCACGATGTCGCCGGGATGCACGACAGTCCCGCCAATCGATACCGCTACGTTGATTTCGCCGGGGCCTTCGCGTGAGGGGCCGCGCGGAGAAATACCGCGGGCATAGACTGGCAGATCGCGCATGGCGAGTTCCTCCGTGTCGCGTACCGCGCCGTCGATGACGAAGCCGGCCACGCTTCGCGTCACGGCGTAGCGGGTCATGATGTCGCCGATGAGGGCGGCATCCAGCGCGCCGCCGCCATCGACGACGATGACGTCGCCGGGAAGCGCGAGGTCGATTGCCTTGTGAACGAGAAGATTGTCCCCCGGCGCCGTTCGCACGGTCAGCGCAGGCCCGCAAAGCTTTCCGCCGCGATGCCTCGGTCGCAATGCACCGCCCGCAGCGTTGTGTGTCCTGCCCATGCTGTCGCAAAGATTCGAAACAGCGTGTTTGGCGAGGGACGCAATCGTTTCTTGGGCGCGCGTGCGGGGGAGGGGAGTACGCGAAATCCTGGCGTCATGGTTCAAGGTTTTTAAAGTGAGTTGAGGAAAGAGAGCAAGGCTGCACGATCTTCGCGCGGGAAATTCCTGAACGCCTCACGCGACACTGCGGCCTCCCCACCGTGCCACAGGATCGCTTCGGTGAAGGTGCGCGCGCGGCCATCGTGCAGGAATGCATTCGCGCCATTCACCGTTTCCGACAGGCCGATGCCCCACAGGGGCGGCGTGCGCCAGTCAGTGCCACCAGCCAGAAAATCCGGCCGGCCATCGGACAGCGCGTCGCCCATGTCATGCAGCAGCAAGTCGCTATAGGGCCGAATCGTCTGGTGGGCGAGTTGCGGCAAAGTCGCTGATTCGCCGGTGTGCAGTTCAGGCACATGGCAGACGGCGCAATGCGCCTGGGTAAACAATTGTTCGCCGCGGCGCACTTGCGCATCATCGGTGCGCCTGCGCATCGGCACGGTCAGCGCGCGAATATACAGTTCGGTCGCATCGAGCCGCAGTTTGGTGATCTCGGGTTTTCCGGCCACCATCTGCTCCTTGCACACGGCCTGGACGGGCGGGCAGTTCTGATCGGGATAAACCGGCGAACTCAGGCCGATGTCATTGAAGAACGCGTTGGCCACTTGTTCGCGCAGGCTGCCATGATTGGCCTTGAGGCCGAAGCGGCCCAGCACCAGCTTGCCCTGGCTCTCGTCCCACACCCGGTTGACCTTGCCCCGAATGCCTGCGATCGATTCGCGTGCCGCCAGCGCAGTGATGGTTTCTTCCGGCACAGCTTCCAGCAACCCGAGCCCGACCAGCGGCGGCGCGAGGCGCGGCGCGATCATCGCGTCCTTGCCCAGCGGGGCGTACGCCAGATCGGTGATCCGGATTTCAGGTGAACGCAAGCGCACCGTCTCGCCATCCGCGAGCGTGGCAACCTGCTCGCGCCACTCGATGCTGAACTGCCCCTCCGCCGGCACCACGCCCCTTACGCCGAAAATCTGCAGTTGATCGCCGTAATCCGGGTGCGGCAAGGGGCCGCCGTGCGGTCCGTCGCCTTTGACGCTCACGCGGATGACCAGATTCGGCGCCGGCTCATGGGGCACCGTGATGTGATGATCGCGCACCTCGCCTTCGGCCCCGGTCTTTGCTTCACCCGTGGTTGCGGGTGCGAGTCCCCGGCCGTTGTTCGCATGGCAGGTGGTGCAGGCCTGGGCATTCGAAGTCGGCCCGCGTCCGAATTCCGCATTCTCGAACCAGAAAAATGCCCAGCGGTTGTTGAACATCTTGTGGCCAAGCGCAAACAATGCCGCCTGCCTGGCATCGAGCGTGGCAACAGGATGCAGGTAGGCCGTCTCACCGGAATCGTCGTTGCTGAAAGTCCCGCCCGACAAGGCTTGTGCGGGCACTTCGGCAGCAGGCTGTTGCAATGCCGGTGTGGGGCTCAGCAGCAAAGATCCGACCAGAACCGGTGTCAGTAATTTAGGCATTTCTGCTTCGCTTCCAACCAAATTCCGGCACGTACCGCGGAGGATTTTTGTCAATGCTCCTCATTGGCGAGAATCCTGTGCGGTGAGAGCTGTTCTTTGGATCTTGCTTCAGAGCGGAGGTAATTTAACGCCAATTTGTTCGAGAATACCTCGCGGCGCGCCGCCGACGAAAGGCTCCGGAAAAATAATCGTCAGTTTGTCGTTGGCGACGCGGTAGTAAAAATAATGTTCCGGAATGCGCACCGTTTTGCCGGTCGGCGCAATCGGGTCCATGCCGGGCATGGCCCAGGTGCCTGTGTGCGTGCCGCCCTGGTCCCACTTGACGGCATAGTTTCCCTGTCCGCGATCCTCGATGCGTTCGTACTTGTAATTCCAGTCTGGAAAGCCGGTGTACAGCGCCGTGAGCATTTTCAGCGCAGGCTCCTTGTCGAGGATGCGCGTGGCGGAAATGAACTTCAGGTCCGCCGCCATCGTCCCGGCTATTTTTGCAATGTCGTGGGTCCGCAGCCCGTCCATATAGGTCAGCAGCACCGGAGGAATGGCCTTGCTCATGCGCAGTCCTTGTTATCGATGAGAAGTTCCTGGCATTACCATACCGCAACCCCAAAAAGGTTGGCGTGAAATTTAAGCAGCAGCGCATAGGCAACCAGACCCGTCAGCACGGCGGCAATGTCGCCGATGATCGGGCCGCGCCTGGCGCTCGGTTGCGTGCCACGCCGGTTCTGCGACCACATCGCGTACAGCGCATACAGGCCGAACGCGCCGAACAGCAAGAGTCCCGCCAGATCGCCATTGGAGAGCAGATGCACCAGGGCCCAGAGCGTCACGGCCCACAACATCGGATGGGCGGTGAAGCGTTTGAAGTTACCCGGAATATAAGCCCCCGCCAGCAGCACCAGCGCGAACGGCATGAACCATCGCGCGGCATGGGGTCCCCACTCCGGCGGTCGCCAGAGTGCGACCATCGGCGCCTTGCCCATGCCGATCACAATGAACAGGAACCCGGCCAGGGTCAGTACCGCATAAAGTCCCTTGTACGCGCCCTCGCCGAGACGCGCGACAAGGCGCGCACGCGCCTCACGCAGGCTCGTGAACACATGCACGCCGAAAAACAACACCAGACCAGCGATCAGCCAGATCATGATTGCGCCTCCCTTGCGTTTGCTGCACCCGACCGCGTCATCCGTGGCGCGGCCGTACCAAAACTTCTCGCACCTGCAAACCGAAGCCGAACAGAAGCAGGACAAGCCCGCTCCAGGCAATCCAGTCCCGCGGTTTTTGCACGTCGGTGGTGAGCTGCAACCGGATACTGGAGACCGTCAGCGCGGGCGGTCCGATTTCCTCCAGCAAGAGCAGGTAGGCATCGGGATAGGGGATCTCCAGGCGATCCAGCGTTACGGTGACCTTGCCGCGGCCTTTGACCTGGAGGCTGCGCTCGACCACGCCCAGATCGCCGTGCATCAGGCTTACCTGATAAGCGTTGGCCGAATCGGCCGCCCCGTCCGCCACATTAAACTCGAAGCGCAGCCGATAGCCGTTGTTCGCCGGCGTGAGCTCGAGCGGGATCGGCTTGTACGCCAGGCCGCCGTGCACGCGCAGGATCGAACCATCAGGCAGCGGCCAGCGGCTCGCGCGTTCCGTGAGCGTAAAGCTCTCGCCGGGCCGGCCGCTGAGATACTCGGTGAAAGCAAAATAGCCGGGGCCCAGCAACAGACCGAGCACGATGAGCAGCAGGGCTTGCGGTTTCACGCGACGCCGGTTTTCATGTTCGGTGTGTCATTGGCATATGAGCCGATTATCTTCCGCGGCAGGGCCGGGTGGGAAATTTTCATGGGAAACGCTGTCCAACCATTAATAGCCCCAGATAAGGAACGACCATGATTCGCCTGACTCCACAGATCGCAAGAGGCTTGCTGCTGTCATTGGCGTTCGTCTGCCTTTCGGCCGGCGCCGCGCAGGTCACCATCCTCGCGCCGGGCCAGCACGATACGGTCCACAACAATGCAGGCACCATGGCCGTCGCAGTGACAGTGGAACCGCCGCTCAATCCGGACGAGGGGACGGCGATTCGCATCCTGCTGGACGGCAAGCCGGTCACGGCGGATTCCACCAGCCTGAGCTATGTACTGCAGGATATCGACCGCGGGGAACACTGGCTGCAGGCGCTCGTGGTCGACCGGTTGGGCCAGACCCTGTCGGTTTCCGATACCGTGTATTTCACGATGTGGCAGGCTTCCATCCAGAACCCCGCCCGGCAGAACAAGCCATAGGCTCAGCCTGCGGCGGCCGCGCCCAGCGGCGTGCCGCCGTAGCGGCGATCGACGAAGGCGACGATGTCCGGATCCATGTCGCGCGCGGGCACCGGGTCCCGCGAGAAGTAGCCATAACAGTCCTCCCCGCGCACCAAAGTCGCCGAGTTCATGTCGCCGCGCTGTTTCACATGCGGCGCGACATAACGGATCGCATAGCCCATGCGTCGTCCGGCCGAGCGATTCGGCGGCGAGCCGTGCAGGATCTTGATGTGATGCAGTGACATGTCGCCCTGGTCCAGCGTGAGATCCACGGCCTTCGCTTCGTCGACGTCCTCGGCCAGCTCCTCGTGCGTGAACAGCATATTGGCGCTCTCGGCCGCGGACTTGCGGTGCGACAGCGGCGGCAGGGTCTGGCTGCCGGGAATGACGCGCATCGCGCCGTTTTCGAGGGTGCTGGGGTAAAGCGCAATCCAGGCGGACACTACATCATCCGGCTCCAGGCCCCAGTAATAGGAATCCTGGTGCCAGGCGACGAAACCCGCGTCGTTGGCTTCCTTGACGAACAGGCTCGATCCCCAGCACAGGATGTCCGGTCCCAGCACCGATTCGACGGCGTCCAGCACCTTCGGATGGAAAATCAGTTCGTACAGGCGGGTGAGCTTGAGGTGTCCCTTGTTGCGAATCACGTGACCGGCGGCCTGGCCGCTGCGGCGCTCGAAGTCTTCAATCATCTGGCGGTAGTCCGCAGCCTCCTCGGGCGTGAGCGCGGGCACCGGGAATACATAGCCGCGCTGCCGGTATTCGGCCAGTTGGGCCGGGGTCAACGTGTTGGGCATACTCTCTTCCTATGCGCGAATCAGGGGCCATTGTAGAGCCTCGCATGATCTGCGCGAACCACTATCCACGGATGCCCGGGTCGCTTACCATCTGCCCCGTCGCGCGGATGCGCAGGGAGCAGGGAAAAATGCGGGGCGTAAGATTCGCGCTGTTGGCCGGAATGACGCTGGGCATGCTGGGCGCCGCAGCATGCAATGCCGCAGATCCTGTGTTCGACGTGGTCATCGCGCGCGGCCGCGTCATGGATCCGGAATCGGGACTGGATGCGGTGCGCCACATCGGCATTGCCCAGGGCGTGGTGCGTACGATCAGCAGCAGCCCGTTGCGGGGCCAACACACGATCGATGCTTCCGGCCTGGTGGTGGCGCCGGGTTTCATCGATCTTCATTGGCATGGCACAAAACCGGAAAGCCATTTTTATCAGGCCATGGACGGCGTGACCGCCTCGCTGGAACTGGAGATCGGCGTTGCCGACATTGACCGCTGGTACGACGAACGCGAAGGCCGCGAGCCGATTCACTATGGCGCGGCCATTGGCTTCGTGCCGGTACGCATGCAGGTGAAGCACGACGACGGCGAATTCCTGCCCAAAGGCCCCGGCGCCAAAGGCGAGGTCAACGACCAGGAGCTCGCGCGGATCAAGCAGCACGTCGCATACGGATTGCAGCGCGGCGCGGTGGCAGTGGGCATGGGCATCGTGTACACGCCGGCAGCCAGCGAGTGGGAATTGCTGGAGGTTTACCGGATCGCCGCGCAGTACGATGCGTTCACCCATGTTCATGTGCGCGGGGCCTCGAGCGCGGCGGGCGCGGGCGCGGACCGCGAGCGCGGGCTGCTGGAGGTTATTGCGCTGTCCGCGGTCTCCGGCGCGCCGGTGCATATCGCGCATATCCAGAGCAGCGGACAGCAGTCGACTCCGCGCATGCTTGGCATCATCGCCGAGGCGCGTGCGCGCGGTGTGGACATTACTACGGAGTGTTATCCGTACACCGCGGGGGCCACCCGCATCGAATCGTTCCTGTTCGACACCTGGTACGACAAGCCCGAGTCCGAATACCAGAAGCTGCAATGGTCGGCGACCGGCGAGCGCCTGACCGCGCAGACCTTCCGCAAGTACCGCGAACAGGGCGGACTGGTGCTGATCCATGCCAATACCGAGGAGATCGTCACCGGTGCCGTAGCCAGCCCGCTGACCATGATTGCGAGCGACGGGTTCGATGTCGCCGAAGGGCAAGGGCATCCACGCTCGGCAGGAACGTTCTCGCGCGTGCTCGGACGCTACGTGCGCGAACGCGGCGTCATCGGCCTCATGGAGGGACTGCGCAAAATGACCCTGATGCCGGCCCAGCGCCTCGAGGCGCGCGTGCCGGCCATGCGCAACAAGGGGCGCATTCGCGAAGGCGCGGATGCGGACCTGACGGTATTCGATCCCGCCCGCATCATCGATGTGGCGACGTTCGAGCGTCCTGCCGCGTATTCATCCGGCGTGCGCTACGTTCTCGTGAACGGCGAGATCGTCGTGGACAATGGCGTGCCCCGGCGCGAGCGCTTTCCGGGACGTCCGATCCGCGCCCCGATTCACAACAACTGAACTGAATTCGACTGGCAAGGCTGAACGATGGAAATGACGATCCTGGCAGTATTCGTGGTGGTTTACCTGGGCATGATCCTGGGCGGGCTGCCGTTTCTTTCGCTGGATCGCACCGGCATTGCGCTGCTCGGGGCGATTGCGCTGATCGGCGCAGGCGCGGTGAGCCTGGAAGAAGCATGGGGCGCGATGCATGCACCGACGCTGATCCTGCTGTTCGCGTTCATGGTGATCTCGGCGCAATTGCGCATGTGCGGTTTTTATACCTGGGTCACGCACCGGACCGGTCATTTGCCGCTGTCTCCGCCGAGTCTGCTCGCGGCACTGATCGCCATCGTGGGTGCCCTCTCCGCGGTATTCAGCAATGACGTCATCTGCCTGGCGATGGCGCCGGTGCTGATCGATGTGTGCCTCGCAAGGCGGCTCAATCCCATCCCCTACCTGTTGGCGCTGGCCTGCAGTGCGAACGTGGGATCGGCACTCACCCTGATCGGCAACCCGCAGAACATGTTGATCGGCGAGCGGCTGCAGTTGTCGTTTGCCGGTTATCTGCTGGAAGCCGCGATCCCGGTGACGCTGGGCCTGTTCGTGACCTGGGCGCTGATTGCGTGGCGCAGCCGCGGGCGCTGGATGCTTGCGGCGGATGAAGCGGCGACCGATGCGCTGCCCGCGCATATGGATCCTGCGCCGGCGATCGATCGATGGCAGACCGCGAAAGGCCTGTCGGTGGCGGCGCTAGTGTTCGTGTTGTTTCTGGCGGCACCCGTGCCGCGCGAAGTCATTGCGCTGACCGCGGCGGGGGTGCTGATGATGAGCCGCCGGTTGCATTCGAGAAAAATGCTCGGCCTGGTCGACTGGCAACTGCTGGTGCTGTTCATCGGCTTGTTCGTGGTCAACCATGCATTGCAGAAAACCGGGCTCGTGACGCAATGGGTCGAATCCCTGGCCGCTGCAGGCGTGGACCTGCACGAGCCCTTTGCGCTGTTTGCGTCCAGTTTCGTACTTTCGAATATCGTCTCCAATGTGCCGGCGGTCATGTTGCTGCTGCCAGTCGCCACGCACGAGCTGGCCGGGCCGTTGCTGGCGCTGGCGAGCACGTTTGCGGGCAATTTATTGATCGTCGGCAGTATCGCCAACATCATCGTGGTGGACGCGGCCCGGGGGCGGGGCGTGATCATCGACTGGAAAACGCATGCGCTGACGGGTGTTCCCGTCACCCTGGCCACACTGGCGATTGCCTGGGCCTATCTGTGGTTGCGGGTTTTGCAGTAAAGATTCAACAGGCTGTGCGGCCGGTCGTTATAGCCGCATGAAATCGCAGTTCAGCCCTGATCCTGCTGGCGCCGCTGACGCCCGCGGCTGCCAGCCCGGAGCGGGGCTTTCATGTCTCAAGCGCGACGGTTCCGAGGTCAAACCGCTGCAAACGCGCTTTTGCGCACCTTGGACTGTCGTCGCCCGGTGACATCGCCGACCGGGCGCATTACGTCGGTCACGTTACGCTGCGTGACAAAATCCTGCGCAACCAGTCGTCAACGGGCCGGTCCCACCTTACGTTGTTCTGCGAGGCGCCATCCACGGCGCGGCAAATATCTAAATTGAGGAGGAGGGCCGGCCATGAGCAAGCTTTCCGCAAGTTCTGCCCCGCGCCGGGCGGTGGCCATGATTCTATCGTTCTGGTTGTCGTGCTGGTCGACGGTCGCGCTGGCAGACGAGGAATTGGAAGATCCAGATGCTGGCGCCAGTGTGCAAAATCTGGATTCGGAATCGAATGCGCCGCCGTGGCCGCTGCAATTCACGCAGAACGGCCGCACATTCCAGATTTATCAGCCGCAAGTCGACCGCTGGGAAAACAACCGCCTGGAAGGCCGCGCTGCCGTTGCCGTGAGCGACCAAACCGGCGCGCCGCCGCGATTCGGCGTAGTGCATGTTGCCGCCCGCACGGATCTCGATCCAGGCCAGTCGCGTGGTGACGGTACGCGATGCGGTGATCACCAAAGCCGATTTTCCCGGCGCGAGTGCCGGCGTGGATGAACTATGTGTCGGTGCTGCGGCCGCAACTGGCCGCGCACGCCTGGCGCATTGGCCAGGAGCGGCTGCAATCCGCCATGGAGATCGACCGGCTCACCCGGCAATCCGCGCAACAACCGCTCAAGGATGATCCGCCGCGCATCGTCTACAGCGATTCCCCGGCGCTTTTGGTGCCGATCGAGGGCGAGCCCGTATTGCGCCCATTCGCCGACACCGGGCTGCTGCGCGTGACCAACACGCGCGCCTTGCTGTTGCAGGACAGCGCGACTTCGCGCTATTACCTGTTCGTGTCCGATCGGTGGATGCAATCGAAGCGCCTGGAAGGCCCGTGGTCCGATGCGGCGCGCGTGTCTGCGCAACTCGAGCAGGCGAGGCAGGCAGCGCTGCAGGAGGATCGGATCGATCTGCTGCAACCGGATCGCGGCCCAAGGCGCTGCGCCTGCTCGCGCCGCCGCGGATTTACGTCAGCACCACGCCCACGGAACTGCTGCAAACGGATGGCCCGCCACAATACGCGCCGATCGAGCGGACCCGGTTGCTCTACGTAGTCAATTCGCCGAATAAACTGTTTCTCGATGTGGCGACACAGAACCATTACGCGCTGATATCCGGCCGCTGGTATCGCGCGCCCACCCTGGTGCAAGCACAGTGGACGCATGTGCCCGCGGCAAGCCTGCCTGGCGATTTCGCCATGATCCCGCCCGAACATCCCACGCAGGTCGTGCGTGCTGCCGTGCCCGGTACGGTCCAGGCACGGGAAGCCGTCATCGAAAATTCCATTCCGCAGGTGGCGACCGTGGCGCGCAGCACGACCCACCCGGAGATCCGTTATGACGGTGATCCGGTGTTCCAGCCGATCGAGAGCACGCCTTTGCAGAGTGCAGTCAATGCGCCGGTGCCGGTGATCCGGGTCAGCGAGAATGCTTTTTATGCGCTCGACAACGGTGTCTGGTTCGTGGCGTCGTCACCTTTCGGCCCATGGACGGTGGCGAGTCAGGTGCCGGCCGTGATCTATTCGATTCCGCGCAGTTCGCCGCTTTATTACGTGACGTACGTGCGGGTGTACGACGCGACGCCCGAAGTGGTCTATGTGGGTTACACCCCCGGCTATGTGGGCTCGTATGTCTCGCACGACAACGTCGTCGTTTACGGCACGGGTTGGCATTACCGCCCCTGGATCGGTCACGTCTGGTATGGCGCACCGATCACCTGGGGCTTTGGCTTCAGCTATGTGCATAGCTGGTGGCATCCGCATCCATGGCATCGCTGGCACGGCACGGCATGGGCCCCGCTTCGGCCCTACTATCGGCCCTCGTGGGGACCCTGGCATGCGCCCCATCGGCACTGGCAGGGCGGCGGACATACGGCAGGGGGCGGCAATGCCCGGCATGCGGGTCCGCGTTGGGGCGATGTCGGCCGCGTTTACCAGCGCTGGGATCGCCGCAGCGTGCCTTGGCAAGGCCCGCACATTGCGCAGCCGCAGCGCTCGACCGGTCCGTCGGTCATCCGGCAAACGCAGGGCGACAATTTCGAGCGCCGGGCGATCGCCGCGCGGCAACGGCGACATCGCACCGCGATGGCGGCGCGAGGAGCTCGGCGACAATGCACTGTCGGGTCCGTCGCGGGTATGGCGTTCCAGGCCGGAGCGTGCGGGCGTCCGCCTGCCGCCCACACGCCACCCGCGGCGCAGCCGCCTGGGCGCCGTGCGCCGGACGCAATTGCCGATCCGGGCCGGGTCTGGCGCAGCACACCTCGTGCGCAAGACGATGGGCGGCGCCAGAACCCGGAAGCAGCGCAACGCCGCGATCAACGCGCGCGCCAGATTCCGCAAGCACGCAATGACGTACGCCAAATGGAGCGCGCGCGTCCGAACGTTCAGCAGGATCGGCCGATACCGCGCATGCAATCGGTGCCCCGGATGCCGGCGGGCGGCAAATGGCCCCATTGAACGAGCAACCTCGCGCGTGCAGCCGCGCCTGCAAAACGCGCCGGCAGCCCGCATCGAGCGGCCCACATCGACGCAGCCAGGGCAGGTCGTGCGCCCGGCAATTGCCAATCCGAGCCGGGTTTTCCAGCATCCACCCGGGAATGCCGCCCGGGCACCCGACCGGGGCGCGGATCGGCCGCAAGTGCGGGGCAATCACGGGGGCGGGCAGCGCCGCGGCGCGGATCGCTGATCCGCACGCCGCCCGGGTTCAGTCTTTGCGATCGCGCAGTTCGCGCCGGATGATTTTTCCGGTCGTGGTCATCGGCAGCGCATCGACGTAGCGCACCTGGCGCGGATACTCGTGCGCCGCCAGGCGCGTGCGCACGTGATCCTGCAATTCGCGCGTCAGCGTTTCGCTCGCCACCACGCCCGGCTCGAGCACGACGTAGGCCTTGACGATCTCGGTGCGCTCCGCGTCGGGTGCGCCAACGACCGCCGCCATGCGCACCGCCGGGTGGCCCAGCAGGCAATCCTCGATGGGGCCGGGGCCGATCCGATAGCCCGCACTGGTAATCACATCGTCATCGCGGCCGACAAAGGTCACGTATCCGTCCGCGTCCTTCGTGCCGGTGTCGCCGGTGACCAGCCAGTCGCCGATGAATTTTTCGCGCGTCGCCTCGGGGTTGTTCCAGTAACCGAGGAACATGACCGGGTCAGGGCGGCGCACGGCGATTGCGCCGATTTGTCCTGGCGGCAGTCTTTGTCCGGCGTTCGTCGATGATCTGCACTTCGTGTCCCGGCGCGGCCTTGCCGATGGCGCCGGGCCTGCGCAGGAAACAGCGCCTCGCAGGACGACAGCACCATGTTGCATTCGGTCTGGCCATAGAACTCGTTGATGGTGAGTCCGAAGGTGTCGCGTCCCCATTGCAGCAATTCGGGGCCGAGCGATTCGCCGCCGCTTGCGAGCGAGCGGATGTCGAGTTTCCAGCGCGACCTGACATCGGCGACGCCGCGCATCATCTTCAACGCCGTCGGCGGCAGGAAGACATTGCGCACCCGGTGTTTTGCCATGAGATCGAACGCGGCCTGCGGCGTCGAATTTCTCGAAGCGGTGCGCCAGCACCGGAATGCCATGATGCAAGGCCGGCAGCAGGACGTCGATCAGGCCGCCGATCCAGGCCCAGTCCGCAGGCGTCCACATCAGGTCGCCCGGGGGCGCCGAGGAAGTCGTGCGACAACTCCACACCGGGCAGATGACCCAGCAAGGTGCGGTGCGCATGCAAAGCGCCTTTGGGTGAACCGGTCGTGCCGGAGGTGTAAATGATCAGCGCGGGGTCGTCCGCACGGGTGCGCACGGCTGCGAAATCCGCGCGTCATGGATTGCATGCCGGCGTGGAAATCCTCCGCGCCCGGTGCAGGACCGTCGACGCAGTACACGGTCTGCAGGTCAGGCAGATCCGCGCGAATCTGCGCGATCTTGCCCAGGCTGCGCGCATCGGTGACCAGGACTGTTACGCCAGAATCCTTCAGCCGGTAGCGCAGGGCATCGACCCCGAACAGGGTAAACAGGGGCACGACGATCGCGCCGGCCTTGTAGGTCGCGATATGCGCAATGGCGGTTTCGGGCTGCTGCGGCAGCAGGATGCCGACGCGATCGCCCGCGCGCAGACCGCCCCGAACGAACAGATTGGCCGCCTGGTTGGACAGGCGCTGTAAATCCGCGAATGTATAGCGCGCCGCTACACCGTCGCGCTGCTCATGAATCAGTGCAAGGCGCGCGGCGTCGTCCGCCCACTTGTCGCAGATGTCGACGCCGATGTTGAAATAAGCGGGAATGTCCCAGCGAAAGCCGCGGCGCAGCGCGTCATAACTGTCCAGCTTCGGCAACACGATCTCAGGGCAGCACTTTGATCTGTCTGACGAACTCGAGCGTGTAGGCCTTGCGAACGTCCATGCCCGGCTTTCACCAGCCCGGCCTTGGCCATGAATTCGAAGGTCTGCTTCCAGCGCTCATCGGTCATGGTGAACAGGCCGAGTTTCTTCGCATCGCCGCCGTCGACGATGCCGTATTCCTTGAGCTTCGCGAGGCTGAACGCGAGCTGCGCGTCGTCCATCTGCGGATTGTCCTTCCGGATGAGCGCATTGCCCGGCGCAGGATTCTTCAGGTAGCTCTTCCAGCCCAGTGCGGAGGCTTCGATGAAGCGTTTGACGACGTCGGGCCGCTGCTTGACGGTTTTGGTCAGGGTCACGATCGGTCTGCGCGTAGGGCGGATAGCCGTACCGGGCCAGGTGGAAGATCACCGGCTTCACGCCGCCTTGCTCGATGGCATAGGGCTCGGAGGTGATGTAACCCTGCTGCGCGATGTTCTTGTCGACCAGGAACTGCTGCACCGAATACGCGTAGGGCCGTTTCTGTGCTTCGGTGAAACCGTACTTCGCCTTGAGCCACGGCCAGTACGTGGTTTCGCTGGCCTGGCCGATCAGCAGCGTGCGGGTCTTCAGGTCCTCGATCTTTTCGACGTCGGGATGCGCGATCAGCCCGACGGGTTCGCTCTGGAAATTGGCGGCCACGGTGATGAGCGGCAAGCCCTGCTCGACGGCGTTGATGGTGGCGACGTCGTAGCCCATCACGAAATCGGCCTTCTCCGCCGAGCAGCAACTGATAGACGTTGACCTGCGGGCCGCCCATGCCGATCTTCACGTCCAGGCCGTATTTCTCGTAGATGCCTTCGGCGACGCGCCTGGTAGAAACCGCCGTGTTCCGCTTCGGCGAACCAGTTGGTGAGGAACGTGACCTTGTCGAGCGCATGCGTTGCGGTGGCAGAACACAGCAGGACACAGGCGGACCAGGAGACTCATTGACGGTAAAGCTCCGGATTCAGGGACGCGTGCAGTGTACGCC
Source organism: uncultured beta proteobacterium (assembly GCA_963846655.1). GTDB lineage: Bacteria > Pseudomonadota > Gammaproteobacteria > Burkholderiales > JACQAP01 > JACQAP01. The sequence goes on from CAWJWT010000010.1 coordinate 47,292, forward strand.
TGCGTCTGGCAGGCGAAAACCGGCGCGACAAAAGGCAAACAGCGCACGACGCCCGCAACGCCAGGTCGGCTCATCGCTTGAACACCAGCCCCTGCCCTGTGGGCAGGGGCATGACGCGATAATGCCGCGCGTTGAACCACTGGTCTTCCGCCAGCTTCTGCGGCCGGTAGAAACCCGACCATTCGTAGTCATCGAGAATCAGGATCGCGCCGGGCACCATACGCTCGAACAGGTGATCGAGGGCCGCGATCTCCGCGGGGGCCTGATTCAGATCGATATGCAGATAAGCGATGCGTTCGGGACAGTGCCGGGCGAAGACCTCGGGAATCAACCCCTTGATCAATCTGATTTGCGGATATTGCGCAAATTTTTTCTGGACCCGACCGAACAACTCTTTCGAGTGCCCGGGCATATCGTGATTGATCATCGACGGGTCGTGCTCGAAAGCGTCGTAGCCCCAGAAAGTTCGGGGGAACGCGCGGCCGCCCAGATAGTCGATCACGGTCTTCATGCCGACCCCGGTATAGGCGCCGCATTCGACAAAATCCCCTTCGAGCTGGACGCAGTGATAGGCGGCACAGGCAAGGACATATCGCCGCCAGACAATGGCCTCGTCGGATTCGGCTTCGATATTCGATTGCCACGCGTGCACAAACGGCGCGTCGTCCAGCATCGACATATTCCGGCACCACGTGAGCATGTTGTCGGCAAAGTGGTGACCGGGTGCGCCGAGCTCGGCAATCTCCTTGGCTTTTGCAGCCACAGACTCCGGGTCCTTTGTGCCCCAGAACAGGGGCATGAAAAAATTCTGCAGGTGCTCCTGCCTGGGAGGCGTCAGCTTCGGCAACAAATGCGTGACGTCGGCGGCTGCGGCCTGCGTTTTGGGCGCGGCGCCAAACAGGCGCCTGAGCATGCGAATCAAGAACATTTCATTCCTCGCGACAAGGGTGGGCGGGTCGCTCCGTTGGTCAGTTGCAACTTACTGGCCAGTGCCCGGCCAAGCGCCGTGGCCATGCGGATTGTCTTGGGTACTTTGGCAATTTCAAGGATCCTGACGCGATCCCGGTGCAAAACGGGAGGCCACTTTGCGCGCCTTGTCCAGCCACCGTCTGGCCCACAGAAACTCCGTGGCGAGTATCGACAGGCCGATGGGGATGACGATGAACGCAGGTCCCGGCAGAACGATCAGCGCGATCCCGATCAGGGTGATGGTGCCGCCAAAAACCGCAATGACGATGCGTTTGGCGACACGAAGACTGGGGACCTCCAGCAATCCTGCAAATCCTCTGGATTCGACCGCGTTGTTTCATCGCATGCAATTTTTCTCGAAAAACAAGCGAAGGTCACTCGCCTGCCCGGCCAGCGCCCTCTGCGGCGCAATTCTGCCTGATGTCGGCGCGGGACGCTGTAGTAGAGCACCCGGGTGGGCGCGACAGCCAGTCGAGCCAGGGCGCAACGCGTTGCGTCGACGAGATTCAGGTGCTTGACGCTGGTGGGCAAGATGGCGGCGACGCTACGCTTCTCCAATGTCTTCATTCCAGACGTCGGGATGCGCCCTGATGAACGTCGCGAGCAAATGCACGCATTCGGGGGAGTTCAGATCGACGACCTTTATGCCGCGCTCGCGCAGCCAGTCGATGCCGCCTTGAAACGTGCGAGATTCGCCGACAATGACCGTGCCGATCTGGAACTGGACGATCAGCCCGCTGCAATACCAGCACGGCGCCAGCGTCGTGACCATGATGGTGTCCTGGTACCGCCGTTGCCGGCCGGCCTTGCGAAAGGCATCGGTTTCACCGTGCACCGAAGGATCGTTTTCCTGCACCCGGCGGTTGTGGCCGCGCCCGAGCACTGTCCCATTCTGGTCGAACAGCGCGGCGCCGATTGGAATCCCGCCTTCGGACATCCCCAACCTCGCTTCTTCGATGGCCACGTCGAGCATGGCCTGGTGATCCATTTTTTTCGTCATGCGTTGCCCGCCGACTTGCTAGAACATGGAATTCTCGTGGGCGGACGCCGCCGGCACGACTTGCAAAACATCCCAATGCTCGACGATCCTGCCGGCGTCGTCAAAGCGGAAGATGTCGATACCCGCCCAGTCCTGGTTTGCGTCCGTCGGCCATACCTGGTGGCAATGCAGGACGACCAGATCCGCTTGCGCCACCGCGCGTTTGAAAATGACCCGCTTGCCCGGGTAGTCCCTGGCCATGCGCTCGAAATATTCGATGAACGCCTGCTTGCCGTCGGCGACATGCGGATTGTGCTGGATGTAGCGATCACCCACGTACCGGGCAATCGCCTCCGCGGGCTGGCACTGATTGAACATGAGATCGTAAAACGCCATCGCGTTTTGCTTGTTGCGTTCGAGCGAATCACCCATATGCCAGCCTCTTTTGGCAGTTACGACTATCGTCCGGCTATTCACGGCATTCACGATATTCACGATATTCACGGCATTTACGGCCGTCACGATCCGTCACGTCGTCACGTCCGTCACGTCGTCACGGCCGTCACGTTCGTCACGACCGTCACGTCATGATGCCGGCCTTACTTGCGGGCATAGATCGAAGGAAAGGCCGAGCCGAGCGATTCGATCCGACCCGCGCGGGGCGCACTGTATCCCGGCAGGCCGGCGATCAGGTCGAGGAACGTCTGGCTTCGAATCAGTTCGATCAGCTCCTTGGTTTCGGGCAACTCGAGCGAGTCGTCGTGACAAATCAGGTAATAGCGCTCCTTGGCCATCGGCAGGAAATCAAGCGAGAACTGGCGTGCGGCCGGTTCAACGCCGAATCCCGCGTCGGCCATGCCGCTCGCCACATAGGCCGCAATCGCCGCGTGAGTAAATTCCTCGGTCTGATACCCGTCAAGGCGCTGATAGTCGATGCCGGCTTGCTCCAGCAGTTGGTCGATCAGCAGCCGCGTGCCGGAGCTGCGCTGGCGGTTGATGAAGACCACGCCCGGTCGCCCGAGATCGGCGAAGCCGCCGATGTTCTTGGGATTGCCGCGCGCCAGAAACAGACCCTGGGTGCGGGTCACGAGATGGATGAGCTTCTGTTCGTCGGGAAGCAGCCACTTCGCGTACTGGGCCAGTGCGCGCTCGCCCAGCTTGCCTTCCGGGACGTGAAAGCCGCCGAAGTCGCACGCCCCCCGGGCCACGGACGCGAGCGATTCCTGCGCGCCCAGGTAACGCAAGTCGAGCTGGATCTGCGAGTGCGCACCCAGTAACTCCGGCAGCTTGGCGACGGCGAACCCATGACTGGCGTGAATGCGCAGCGTCGATCGTGCCGTGGTAATCAGCTTGCTGATCTCGTGATTGAGTTCGGAGGCCAGGCTTTCGAGTTGCGGGGCAAGGCGTGCGTTGATGCGCTGCTCGGCCCACAGCAGTTTTTCTCCCAGCGGCGTGAGCGTGGTGCCGCGTCCGCGCTCGAGGTTCACCAGCGGACTGCCGAAAAACTCGGACCAGCGACCAATGAGGTTCCACGCATGGCGATAGGACAGGCCGGCCCTGGCGGCAGCGACCGTGAGTTTGCCGGCGTCATGGATCGCCTGCAGGACGGGAAACAACTGGGGATCGAGCTCGTCCCCGGCCTCATTGCTGACCAGCCAGGCCGGACGAACCACGATCTTGCTCATGTGCGCCTGCCATATGCACGAATTTTCATATTGTGTGAACGGTCCCCAGGCGCTAGCTTCTCTCTGTAAAGAGCATATCATTGCGGAATAAATATGCAATTTCATGCATAACATCCTGTCCAAGGGTGTTGGAGGGCCGGGCGCACAGCCCGCGGGAAGGAGCAAACGTGTCTGAACATGAGCTGCAGCGCAGCGCCGTCGTAAGCCGCGTTCTGGAAGAACGACAGCATCTGCCCGGGGCACTGCTGCCCATTTTGCACGGCATCCAGGATGTGCTGACCTATATCCCGCGCGAAGCGATCGGGCAAATCGCGCAGGCGCTGAACCTGTCGCGCGCCGAAGTCCACGGCGTCGTCAGTTTCTATCACTATTTCCGCATGTCGCCACCGGGCCGGCACACGGTGTTCGTGTGTCGTGCGGAGTCCTGTCAATCGATGGGCGCCAATGCGCTGGTCGATCATGCCAGGGCCAGACTCGGCATCGATTTCCATGGCACGACCAGCGATGGTGCTTTTACGCTCGAGCCGGTTTACTGCCTGGGCAATTGCGCGTGCTCGCCGGCCATGATGATCGATGACGAGTTATACGGACGGGTGACCCCTGAGCGGTTTGAAGAGCTCGTCGGTCAACTGCAGGACGAAGAGGTGGGCGCGTGAGCATTCGCGTCTACATCCCGCGCGATTCCTCGGCGCTGTCGCTGGGCGCTGAGGCGATCGCTGGCGCCATTTCAGTCGAGGCCACGCGCCGCCAGGCGAACGTCACGCTGGTGCGCAATGGTTCGCGCGGCTTGTACTGGCTCGAGCCGATGGTCGAAGTCGAAACGCCGCAAGGGCGCATCGCATACGGCCCGGTCACCATGAAGGATGTCGCCTCGCTGTTCGATGCCGGCTTTTTGCAGGGCGGCCGTCACGCGTTGTGCCTGGGCCCGACCGAACAAATCCCGTACCTGAAGAAACAGGAGCGTCTGACTTTCGCCCGCGTGGGCATTACCGATCCGCTGTCGCTGGCAGATTATGAAGCGCACGAAGGGTGGAAGGGCTTGCGCGCCGCGCTGGCGGTGGACGGCGCCGCAGTCGTCGAGCAGGTGACGCAATCCGGACTGCGCGGCCGGGGCGGCGCCGCATTTCCGGCCGGCATCAAATGGAAAACGGTGCTGGATACGCCCGCCGGCCAGAAATACGTCGTGTGCAACGCCGATGAGGGCGACTCCGGCACCTTCTCGGACCGCATGATCATGGAAGACGATCCGTACGTGCTGATCGAAGGCATGGCCATCGCAGGGGTCGCCGTGGGTGCTACGCAGGGTTACATCTACGTGCGCTCGGAGTACCCGCACGCCTGCCAGGTACTCGACGAAGCGATTGCGCGCGCCCGCGCCCAAGGCTATCTGGGCGCGGACATCCTCGGCAGCGGCAAGACGTTCGAACTCGAAGTCCGCAAGGGTGCTGGCGCGTACATCTGCGGCGAGGAAACCTCGATGCTCGAAAGCCTCGAGGGCAAGCGCGGCATGGTGCGTTTCAAGCCGCCGTTGCCGGCGATCGAGGGACTGTTCGGCAAGCCGACCGTCATCAACAACGTCATCACGCTCGCCTCGGTGCCGATCATTCTGGCCAAAGGCGGGGCGTACTATCGCGACTTCGGCATGGGCAAGTCGCGCGGCACGCTGCCGATCCAGTTGGCCGGGAACCTGAAAAACACCGGCCTGGTGGAAAAGGCCTTTGGCGTGACCCTGCGCGAATTGCTTTACGATTACGGCGGCGGCTCCGCGAGCGGCCGGCCGATTCGTGCGGTGCAGGTCGGCGGCCCGCTGGGCGCCTATCTGCCCGAGCAGCAATTCGATACGCCGCTCGATTACGAGGCGTTCGCGGCCATCGGCGCGATGGTCGGCCACGGCGGCATTGTCGCCTTCGACGACACCGTGGACATGGCCGCGATGGCGCGCTACGCAATGGAATTCTGTGCCATCGAATCCTGCGGCAAGTGCACGCCGTGCCGCATCGGTTCGACGCGCGGCGTCGAAGTCATCGACCATATCGTCGCCGGCCTCGAGCGCGAGAAGAACCTCGTGCTGCTCGAAGACCTGTGCGACACCATGCTCAACGGTTCGCTGTGCGCGCTTGGCGGCATGACGCCGTTCCCCGTGCAAAGCGCGCTGAAGTATTTTCCGAACGATTTCAACGTGGCGCCCAAACGCAAGGTTGCGTAAGCGCCGCCGCAAGTAAAGGAGACCATCATGTCCCTGCAGATCACCCCCGATTACGGCACCCCGAAGCGGGTTTCCGAAAAACTCGTCACGCTCGAGATCGACGGCATGGAAGTCACCGTGCCGCATGGCACGTCGGTCATGGCCGCCGCGGTCGAAGCCGGCGTGCGCGTGCCCAAACTATGCGCCACCGACAGCCTGGAGGCGTTCGGTTCCTGCCGCCTGTGCCTGGTCGAGATCGAAGGCCGCAAGGGCTACCCGGCCTCCTGCACGACCGGTGTCGCCCCCGGCATGAAGGTGCGCACCCAGTCGCCGAAGCTCGCGGACCTGCGGCGCGGCGTCATGGAGTTGTATATCTCCGACCATCCGCTCGACTGCCTGACCTGTTCGGCCAACGGCAACTGCGAGTTGCAGGACATGGCCGGCGTGGTGGGCTTGCGCGAAGTGCGCTATGGCTATGAAGGCGAGAACCACCTGAAAGCCGAGAAGGACAACTCCAACCCCTATTTCAGTTTCGATCCGAGCAAATGCATCGTCTGCTCGCGCTGCGTGCGCGCCTGCGAGGAAGTGCAGGGAACGTTTGCACTGACCATCGACGGCCGCGGCTTCGCGTCCATCGTTTCGCCCAGCGAGAACCAGCCGTTCATGGAGTCGGAATGCGTGTCCTGCGGTGCCTGCGTGCAGGCCTGTCCGACGGCAACGCTGATGGAAAAGTCCGTCATCGAAAAGGGCCAGGCCGATCACGGCGTGGCGACCACCTGCGCTTATTGCGGCGTGGGCTGTTCGTTCATTGCGGAAATGCAGGGCTCGGAAGTGGTGCGCATGGTGCCGAACAAGGATGGCAAGGCCAATCGCGGGCATTCCTGCGTCAAGGGCCGGTTTGCTTTCGGTTACGCCACGCATCCGGATCGCATCACCAAGCCGATGATCCGCAGCAAGATCACCGATCCCTGGCAAGAGGTGTCCTGGGACGAAGCGATCAATCATGCGGCCTCGGAGTTCAAGCGCATCCAGGCCAAGTACGGGCGTGATGCGGTGGGCGGCATCACCTCGTCGCGCTGCACCAACGAAGAAACCTATCTGGTGCAGAAGCTGGTACGCGCCGCGTTCGGCAACAACAACGTCGATACCTGCGCGCGCGTATGCCACTCCCCGACGGGCTACGGGTTGAAGACCACGCTCGGTGAATCCGCCGGCACGCAGGATTTCGATTCCGTGATGAAATCGGACGTCATGATGGTGATCGGCGCCAACCCGACCGACGGCCATCCGGTGTTCGCCTCGCGCATGAAGCGCCGGCTGCGCGAAGGCGCCAAGCTGATCATCGCCGACCCGCGCAGCATCGACCTGGTACGCACGCCGCACGTCGAGGCTGAGTACCACCTGCAGCTGCGCCCGGGCACCAACGTCGCATTGATCAATTCGCTCGCGCACGTGGTCGTGACCGAGGGACTGGTCAAGGAGGACTTCGTGGCCTCGCGCTGCGACCTGAAGCAGTTTGCGCAAATGGAAGACATTCATTGCCGAATCGCGTAATTCGCCGGAGGAGATGGAAAAAGTCTACGGGCGTGCCGGCCGCGCAAGTGCGCGGTGCCGCGCGGCTGTATGCCACCGGCGGCAACGCGGCGATTTATTACGGACTCGGCGTAACCGAGCACAGCCAGGGCTCCACCATGGTCATGGGCATTGCCAACCTCGCCATGGCCACCGGCAATATCGGCCACGAGGGCGTGGGCGTGAATCCGCTGCGCGGCCAGAACAACGTGCAAGGGTCCTGCGATATGGGGTCGTTCCCGCATGAGTTGCCGGGCTACCGGCACGTCTCCGATGACAAGGTTCGTGCGCAGTTCGAAGCGAACTGGGGTGTGAAGCTGGACAACGAACCGGGCCTTCGCATTCCGAACATGTTCGATGCGTCGATCGACGGCAGCTTCAAGGGCCTGTACATCCAGGGCGAGGATATTGCGCAGTCGGATCCCGATACGCAGCATGTGACGCACGCACTGGAGGCGCTGGAATGCGTGGTGGTGCAGGATATTTTCCTGAACGAGACGGCGAAGTTCGCGCACGTGTTCCTGCCCGGTTCTTCGTTTCTGGAAAAGAACGGCACCTTCACGAATGCGGAGCGGCGCATCTCACGCGTGCGCAAGGTGATGCCGGCGCTCGCCGGCAAGGAAGATTGGGAAGCCACAATGGCGCTGTCCAATGCCCTCGGCTACCCCATGAACTACAAGCATCCGTCCGAAATCATGGACGAGATCGCGCAGCTTACGCCCACCTTCACCGGCGTGAGCTACGACAAGATCGACGAACTGGAAAGCATCCAGTGGCCGTGCAACGACGGGGCGCCCGAGGGCACGCCGGTCATGCACGTGGAGGAGTTCGTGCGCGGCAAGGGCAACTTCGTGGTCACCGAGTACGTGCCGACCGAAGAGCGCACCACCAGCAAGTATCCGCTGATCCTGACCACCGGGCGCATCCTGTCCCAGTACAACGTCGGCGCGCAGACGCGGCGCACGCCCAACAATGCCTGGCACAGCGAGGATCGATTGGAGATTCATCCGCATGACGCGGAGAATCGCGGCATCAAGGAAGGTGACTGGGCGGGCGTGACCAGCCGTGCCGGGGAGACGGTACTGCGCGCAACCTTGACCGAGCGCGTGCAGCCCGGCGTGGTGTACACAACGTTCCATTTCCCGGAGTCGGGCGCCAACGTCATTACGACTGACAACTCCGACTGGGCGACCAACTGTCCGGAGTACAAGGTCACCGCGGTTCAGGTTTCGCGCGTGAGCCAGCCCTCGTCGTGGCAGAAGCACTTCCACAAGTTCACTGAAGAGCAGCTGGACTTGTTGCCGCAGCGGGAAGCCAGCGGGGCTTGAAGGGCCGTGACGCGCCGCGCGTTTGATCTGCCCACCGCAGTGCATCGCACCGTCCCCGCGGTGCAGGTCGAGCACGGCGCGGCGTCGGCTGTCGTGGAAGAGATCGCCGAAGAATCGCCCATAGCGCTGGTTTACAACGGCGTGCCGCACGTCGTCGTCATGGCGTCGCCCGCCGACCTCGAGGATCTGGCGCTGGGGTTCAGCCTGAGCGAAGGCGTGATTGAATCGCCGGCCGAACTCGGCGGCATCGAGATCGTGCCGGAGCAGACCGGTTACTCAGTCTATTTGAGTGTCCCCCCTGCGCGCGTCGCAGTCATCGAGCAACGCCGGCGCAATATGACAGCCCGCACGGGTTGCGGCGTGTGCGGTGCCGAGACCATCGAGCAGGCGATGCGCGATGTGCCGCAGGTCGCGGCCGGGAAGCGTTTGACGCACGCAGCGATTGCGGGTGCGATGAAACAATTGCCGGACTTGCAATTGCTCAACGCGGCCACCGGTGCCACGCATGCGGCAGGGTGGGCCGATCGCGGCGGGCAGGTGTCCTGCGTGCGCGAAGACGTCGGCCGGCACAATGCGCTCGACAAACTGATCGGGGCATTGGCGCTTGCAAGAGTCGAAACTTCGCAGGGATTCGCGGTGATTACCAGCCGCGCCAGTTACGAGATGGTGCAAAAAGCCGCCATGGCCGGCATCGGCTTGATTGCGGCGGTGTCGGCACCGACGGCCTTGGCGGTGCGCATCGCGCATCAGGCGCACGTGACGCTGGCCGGTTTCGTGCGCGGCGAGCGATGCACGGTGTACGCGGACGACGCGCACAGGCTGACCCACGCCAACGATTGGAAAATATGAATATCGAGCGGCTGGTTCGCATGGCGAACGACATTGGCAACTTTTTCAAGGCTGAACCGGATCATTCCGTGGCGGTGGACGCGGTCGCGTTGCATTTGAAGCGCTTCTGGGACCCGCGCATGCGCAAGGAGATCGTGGCCTACGTCAATGGCGGCGGCACCGAACTCATGGATCTGGTGCGCGAGGCGGTGCTCAAATTGCGCTGACGCGCAATGAGAAAGGACTGAGGGAAAAGGACTGAGGACTGAGCAAGCGAAAGCGGATCTTGCTTTGATATTTAGGCCTGAGTCCTGGCTATTCCACTGTCCTCGCACTAGTCCTCAGCACTCAGTCCTCAGCACTCAGTCCTCAGCACTCAGTCCTCAGTGTGCTTCACGCAGCTTGCGCTTGCCTGCGCTTGCCTGCCCTTTCCCCGACGGCGAGCACGGGGATCAGCGAGAGTGCCTGAAACAGGCCGATGCCGATGAAAACCCAGCCCGGGTGATGCGCATCCATCAGCAGGCCGAACATCAGTGGCGCGCCGGAAAGCCCGATGTCGAGCCCGGAATACACCACGCCGTAGACGCGCCCGGTCGCGCCCTTGGGAGCGGCCGCGCGCACCAGCAGGTCGCGTGAAGGACCTGCCACGCCGGAGCCGAAACCGATTGCACCCAGCATGAGGATGACCATCGCCGCGGGGGGCGCGGCGCTTGCGACCAGCACCGACACCGCGGCGGCGGCGGCAAAGGCGATCGCGATCACTTTGTCGTGTTGCTCGAATCGTGCGGCCAGGAAACCGCCCGCGACAATGCCGCCGGCGCTGGCCAGCATGTACGCCGTAATGCATGCCGTCGCATAGGTCAGGGGAATCTGATACAGCTCCCGCAATGCCGTGGCCGCGAAGCTTTGGATGCCGCCGAAGGAAACCGAGGAGATGAAGAAGAACGCAAAGCACATCCAGACCGCCGGCACTTTCATGAATCCCAGTGCCCCGCCGGCGCCCTCTTTCTTTTTTGCGGAATCGGCGACCGCCTCGCCGATCTCGCGCGGATCGAGCAGATGGCGCAACGCAATCAATACGGCCAGTACGATAAACGCCAGCACGGCAGCGGCCAACAACGCTACGCGCCAGGTCGAAATACTCGCGATTCCCGCCAGAAAAACGGGCGCCAGTGCCCAGCCCAGCGTACCGGTCAGGCCGTGCACGCTGAAGGCGTGGCCGAGCCGCGGGACGCTGACGCGCCGGTTCAGCAGCGTGAAGTCCGCAGGATGGAACACGCAATTACCCAATCCGGCCACGCCGGCAAACAGGATCAGTGTTGCGTAATTCTGGCTGGCCGCCAGTCCAAGCGCTGCAATGCCCAGCAGCGCGATGCCGCCGAATAGCACGCGCAGCGCGCCAAACCGGTCGACGAGAAACCCTGCCAGCGCCTGCCCGATGCCCGAAACGATGAAAAATACGCTCATCAACAGTCCGAGTTCGGCATAACTGACGGCGAACGCGTCCTTGAGCCAGGGAAACAGCGGCGCGAGCAACAGATGGAAAAAATGCGAGGTGCCGTGAGCCAGGCCGACCAGGCTGATCACCTGCGCGTCGCGGCGAAATGATCCTGCAGTTGCGGCGGTCATGGGGCAGGGGGGCAAAGAGGAGACCCGAAACATAGCGCAAGATCGCGCCTTCGGCAAACTGCACCTGGGCCATGCGCCGGGCGCATTTCGCGGTCAATGCTTCGTGACTTGGGCATAATCCGAAATAACTCGAAAAACAATCCCGATCTGCCATGCCCACAGCCAGAAAACGCGGCGCGCAGCCGGCAGCCGTGCGCAAGCGCAGCGTCGACGACAGCCTTACAGACCGGGCCTACGCGAAGCTGGAGGAACTGATCGTGACGCTGGCCCTCGCCCCCGGCGCAGTCGTGTCGGAGGCGGCGCTGAGCCGGCAGCTTCGCATCGGCCGTACGCCCATTCGCGAGGCGCTGCACCGGCTCGCGCGCGAGCACCTGGTCAATATCCTGCCGCGGCGGGGCATCGTGGTTTCCGAGATCAATGTGGGGTCGCAGCTTCGGTTACTGGAAGTGCGGCGCGAGCTCGAGGGCCTGGTGGCGCGTTCGGCGGCGAGGCGCGCGAGCGACGCCGAACGCAAGCAGTTCGGCGAACTGGCGAAGGCCTTCGAAGCCGCGGCGCGCAGTGACGACACCACAGCGTTCATGCGCACGGATCGGGCTTTCAACGAATTGTGCCTGGTCGCGGCGCGCAACGAGTACGCGGTGAGCACGATGTCGTTGATGAACTCGTTGTCGCGGCGATTCTGGTTCATCCACCACCGGCAGGCGGCCAACATGCCTCGTACCGCGAAACTGCATGCGGCCGTCGCCCGCGCCATCGCCAAGGGCGATGCGGCCGCGGCTGCCGTGTCTTCCGACCGGCTGCTCGACTACATCCAGGAATTTACCCGGTCCACGGTAGGGGGCGACTAGCCCCGGCCGCGCTTGACGCCGCGCTGCCGGCGCGTGTAGTGTCGCATATCACTGATATATCAGCGGGCTGCTTCTCGAGTGAACATGACGACGAAGACCGGAATCCTTACGCGGAAGCAGGCGGCATTTCGCGACGAGTACCGGCGCAACATCGCCCGCTGGTACAACGGCTGGGGCCATTTGCTGTCGATCTTCGTCCCCGGCGTCGCGGTGATCTGGTATTGCGCTTCGCAAGTGCAGAATCCGACGGTGTGGGAACTGCTGTTCGTCATCCCCGTGCTGGTGTTTTACAACTGGAACGAATGGTGGCTGCACAAGAATGCCATGCACCGGCCCATCAAGGGTCTGGGTAATCTGCTGATGCCCGTGTATCACCGCCATACCCACCAGCACCATCAGTACTTCACGGCGCAGGTGATGACTTACGACAGCAACCGGGAGTGGCGCATCGTGCTGTTTCCGCCTTACGCGCTGATCATATTCATGCTGATGACCTTGCCTGGCGCCCTGATTCTGGGCTACCTGTGGTCGGCCAATGCCGGTTATATCCTGATGATGCTGACCCCGATCTATTACCTGAACTATGAGACGTTCCACTTGTGCTGCCATGTGCATGACAACTGGTTCGTGCGCAACTGCCCGCTGGTCAACACCATCCGCCGGCATCATGCCGCGCACCACAGCCAGCCGATCATGATGGAACGCAATATGAACCTGACTTACCCGGTCGCCGACTGGTATATGGGAACCAGCGATTTGCAGCGGGGACTGCTCGGGCATCTGTTCAACGGCTACAGCACGCGTTACGTCAGGAAAGAGTACGCAGCCGACCAGGGCGCCGAACTCGACACCGGCATGGCCAGTTCGTGACGAATTAAATTCCCTCACAAAAAGAACCTTAAGGGGAAGGGGGGTGGGTGCTTTCGGGCACCCATCTGTTTTTTTGGCAGGCAGCATTGGCCGATTCCGCCGATAATGGCGGGCTTCAACCTGCGACGCCCATGGACCTGCAGGAATTCACGCTGACGACCGCGAACGATCATCCCCCGACCGGATTGAAACCGGCCCTGGAGGCGCTCTGGTATGTGCGCAAAGGCGACTGGCATCGCGCCCACAGCATCGTGCAGGCAAATGAGGAGGTCGCGGCCTACGCGCGGATCCACGCGCATCTGCACCGCATCGAGGGGGATCCGGCCAATGCCGCTTACTGGTATCGCCGCTCCGGCAACAAGACGCCGGAAATGGCGCTCGAGGACGAATGGAAAATGCTGGTCACGAATTTCCTCAAGGAGAACGATTGATGAGAAGGCTGGACATCCGCATAGAACCCGTCGCGCAATCGGCTCCGCAAGCCCTGCCGAGCCCGCTGGGGTTTGGCCGGCATTTCACGGCACGCATGTTCACGCAACATTACTCGGCGGGCAAGGGTTGGCATGATGCGCGCATCGGCCCCTACCAGCCGCTGGCCCTTGATCCCGCCGCGCAGGTATTCCATTGCGGGCAGATGATTTTCGACGGCACCAAGGCCTACTCGCGTCCGGACGGCGATATCAATCTGTTCCGCGTGCAGAAGAATGCCGAACGGTTCAATCGTTCCGCGATGCGCCTCGCAATGCCTGAAGTCGACATCGAGCAGCATGTGCAGGCCATTGCAGAACTGGTCGGGCTTGAACATGACTGGGTCCCCAGAACGGAAGGCGCGGCGCTCTACATCCGGCCGGTGATGATCGCCATCGAAAATACGCTGGAGGTCCGCGCCAGCCGCACATTTCTGCATTACATCATTCTCAGTCCGGTGGCGCCGTATTTCGCCGGCGGCTTCAAGCCGGTGTCGGTACTGGTCTCCGACGATTACGTGCGCACCATCCGCGGCGGTACCGGAGAGGCGAAAACGCCGGGCAACTACGCCGGCAGTCTGGCGGGCACCGAACAGGCGATCGAAGCGGGCTTTCAGCAGGTGCTCTGGCTCGACGGCGTGGAGCGGCGCTACATCGATGAAGTCGGGGCCATGAATATCGCATTCGTTTACGAGGGTCGACACATCCGCACGCCGATGCTCTCGGGCGCCATCCTGCACGGGGTGACGCGTGATTCGTTACTGACGCTCGCGCCCGACCTGGGCTATACGGTCGAAGAAGACCGGCTCGACATCCACGAAGTCATGCGCGATCTCGAATCCGGAAAAATTACCGAAGCGTTCGGCATGGGCACCGGGGCGGTCATCGCCCCAGTGGGCCGCCTCGGGTATCAGGGCCGCAACTATGCCTTTGCCGGCGACCAGGCGGGGCCTGTGGCGCACAGGCTGTTCAAAAGCCTGACTGATATCCAGTATGGGCGCGCGCCCGATCCGTACGGCTGGACGCAACGGGTTGCCGTGGCCGCCAAAGCGCGCGTTGCGGCAAAGGTGTAATCGATGAAGGAATCGCGCGCGGGCGTGCGCTCAGGGTGCGCGTAACAGCGGGAGCACTTTCTCCGCGTAGAAGAAAGGTTGTTTCGCCCCCCGCAGACGGCTGCGCAGGATGCCATCGCGGTCGATCACGAATGCCGTGGGGGTCGGATAAGCGCGCTCGAAACCATTCTGCTCCAGTTCATCGGTCATCATGCCTGGCAGGCCGTAAATGCCCAGCATGCGCTCGACACGATGTCGATCTGCCGGCTGGTCGACGCCGACCACGATAACCTCGAAGCCCTGGTCGCGGTGTTGTTCGTAGAAATGCTCGAGATTGCCGATTTCGTAGGCGCAGAAACTGCAATAACTCGAATAGAAATTGACCAGCACCACCTTGCCGCGCATCTTCGACAAGTCGAAAGGCTCGCCTGAGAACAACCTGCCCTTCAGCGCGGGCGCAGGTTCGCCGATCTCGGTACGCGGCGCCGCCGAGGCCGTCGCACCGAGCAGGAACACCACAGTCACCAGCAGTCTCAGCGTTTTCATCGAGAACAGGCTCCCAGCCGTACAGGTTTCTTTGATCCGGACGGGACCAGTATACTTTCCTGATCGCAAACCCACCCGGAGTTCGAGGCAATGGCCGAGACGGACAGTCAGATCACCGCGGACGCGCAGGTCGCGCGCATATTCGAATGGCGCCGCGGGTTCAATACCATCCACCTGATCGACCTGGGCGTGCATCTGGGCCTGTTCCGCACGCTCGCGCAGGCCCCGGGTCTCAGCGGCGCGGAGTTGGCCACAAAGCTCGCCCTGCACGCGCCTTACGTCGAAGTCTGGTGCAAGACCGCTTACGGGCTGGAGATCCTGGATGCCGATACGGCCGGAAAATACCGGCTCGCGCCGCATTTCGATGCGATTCTCGCCAGCCCGACCCATCCGCGCTATCTGGGAGGGTACGTGCGCCTCGGAACGGAGGTGGCTGCGGACGATTTCCGCCGCTGCCGGGAGGCGTTTCAGTCGGGCATGGCCAAACCGTTCCAGGGCCGCGGCGAGCACTTCAATCAGGCCATTGCCGAATCCACGCAGGGGCTGCAGATCGTGACCGCAAAGAAAATTTTGCCCGGACTCGCCGGCCTGCCGGAGCGGCTTGCCGCGGGCGGCGCGATTCTGGAAATCGGTTGCGGCACCGGCAACTTCCTGCTGCAGGCGGCCAAGGCCTTTCCCGGCGCGAAGCTGGCCGGTGTGGATATCGATGACGAGAGCCTGGCGCAGGCCCAGGCAAAAATCGCCAACGCGGGTCTGGCGAGCCGCATTTCGCTGCACAAGGAAAAAGTCGATGACGCGACGGGTGCATTCGATGCAGTCGTGATGATCGAGGTGCTGCACGAGATTGCTCCGAGCATCCGGCCGGCGGTGGTGTCCGCAGCCGCGCGCACGATCAAGGCCGGAGGCTGGATGGTGATCATCGACGAAACTTATCCGAGTACGCTCGAGGAAGCGCGCCGTCCGGAATTTCGCTTTCCGCTGCAGACCGGTTTCGAGGAGCTGATCTGGGGGAATGTGATCCCCACGCGCGAAGAGCAGGAAAAACTGTTGCGCGATGCGGGGCTCAAGGGTGCGATCAACCGCGATCTGATCGGCGAGGGGTTTACGGTCCTGACCGTCCAGCGCTGAAGCGGCCTGTTTTGAACAATGCGATGCGTGCGAAACGCGGCGGATCAGTCGCCCAGAAAAGCGCGATCGACAAACAGAATCAGTCCCACGACCAGAATCACGCCCGAAATGACGGCGACCAGGCGCGGTTCCCAAGGCCGGGATCGCAGGCGCATGAGCACGGGAACGGCCAGCAACACCACGGCGAGCTGGCCCGCTTCGACCCCCAGATTGAAATTCAGCAGGGACAGCAGCAAGTTTTCCCGGGGCAATCCGATTTCGCGCAGTACCGACGAAAAACCGAAGCCGTGCACGAGGCCGAACAGGAAACTCACGGCCCAGCGTCGCGAGACGGCATAACGCGGCAAAAGATTCTCCAGCGCGACATAGGCGATCGAAAGCGCAATGATGGCTTCGACCATTGCGCCCGGAAGAACGATGAGGTCCAGCGCAGCCAGCGCAAGGGTGATGCTGTGCGCGATCGTGAAGGCCGTGATGATCTTGAGCAACGACCAGAGTCCGCCGCCGCGCAAGATCAGCGCCAGCAGAAACAGCAGGTGATCATAGCCGGTCAGGATATGCTCGATGCCGAGCGGGAAGAAACTGCCGGCTCCGCGCGACGCCAGGGCCGCCTGCGAAATCGTCACGGTCGTCTCGCGGGCGTCGGCGCCGAACGCAAATTGCTGGCTGCCGCCGGACCAGACGATGGCAGCCAGCGTGTGGTGGCTGGGCCCCAGCACTTCGGACAGGTCATCCTGGATGGTGAGCGTGTCGATGTCGCCCGCACAGATGAAATCCACGGTGCCGGTGACGCTGACCGATGCGGCGGTTGGCGGCACGATGCGACTTTCGGCCGGGGCGCAGGGCGTCCCGTCGCCGCTCAGGCGAATTCTTTCGCTGATGGCCGTGGCAAGCGGCCGGTAGTCGGGGGAGGTGCCCGGCTGGCCGAGATGCATCTGGTCGGCGAGCGGTCCCGGCGGAACATCGGACAGGGTGAGGTTGTAGCGCGCGAGCTTGCCGCTGATCGTGATCGTCGCGAAACCCGTGATGCCGCCGGTGTGCGCCTCCGCGCCGCCGGTCAAGACCAGCAGCCCAAGAGCGAGCAGACCTGCGTGCCGGAATAAAACGAACATGGCGGATAAGGCGGCGGATAGTCCTGTATCGGAATTGCGAAGCGCTGCCGGCGCGTTCGGATCAGGAGCTTTTGAGGAGGCCCGACCGCGGGCCCGGCGGCGACGCAACCGACTGAAGGAGGGACAGCAGATTGTCGATCTGGAAATCCGCAATCGTCACCACCCAAGTGCTGCCAATCGGCAAAACATAGCGGCTCACGTTGTCGGGCGCGACCGTGCCCACGGCGTATCGCGCCAACGGTTCCATTTGCTGCGGCCGGTACACCATGATGAACATTTCCGGGCGCGTGACGCCGAACTCATCGGCCTGGATGTTCAGCGGGAACTGGCGCTCCATGCGCGCCCGACCGAGGCCCGTGAACGCTTTCTCGATGCGAGCCGCGATCTGCGGATCCGCGTTGTGCGCATGCTGCTGCTCGGCGGAGCTGTGAACCCCGTGATAGAACCAGGCGCCTGCCGTATCGCGCTCGAAGCGATGCACAGTGCCCTGATGCGCGATCTCGATGGCGCCAAGCTCCGCTACGGTGACGGGAACCAGCAGGCGCTCGTCGCGGCCCGCGTCCGGGGTCTCGGAGGCGATGCGGTCGTTGCGTTCAATCAGAAAAATCGCAACACCCAGTGCCGCCAGCACCAGCCAGAGAACGGCAAGCTTGCGCCGCCCGGAGGCCGGCGCGCCTGGTCTCGTTCAACGCCTTCTCCACCATACAGCGAGGCCGATCACGGCCATCAAGGCGGGAATCAGGATGATCGAAAGGAAAAACGTCGCCTTCATCTGGCGGTTGGTCAAATCGACCCGCGGCAGGTCGTAAGTGCGCGGCTCGAGACCGATCAGGTTTTCCTGTGACGCCAGGATAGCTCACGGTGTTCAGGAACAGCGTGCCGTTGCCGAGGATGTGGAAAAACGAATTGGTGGCGAAATCCGAATCGCCGATCACGGCGATGCGGGAGCGAACTTCCGGTGCCCCCGGATTTGGCGGACTCCGCGGCCGGTGTCTGCGGCGGCGACTCGGCGCCGCGCGTCACGGCCTCGGTGGAGGCGACGAACTCCGGACGCCGATTGACCGCGACCATCAACGTCAGGGGGCCGGACTGATCCTTCGACTTGTCGAATTCGGGGCGATCGCGGTTGGTGCTGCCGTAACTGGTTTTGGAAGAATTGATTACCGGCCGGACCGATGTTCCCGGGACGCGCTGCGGTGTCGGCGACAGGGAGCGCGCACCCGGGAAAAATGTCAGGGGCAAGTCGCGCGTGATCTCATGGCGGTTGTAATCGGTGACGGCCGGGGCGGAAATGTCGGTCCAGAAGTGGCTGGCTTCGTCGATGACGAGGTCGTCATCCAGCACCACGCCGAAGTCGCGGATTACCGGCTCGAGGCCGGTGCGAATGAACGGATCGAGCATGAACAGCGCATTGCCTCCCTGTGCGAGATACCCGTCGATGGCTTTGACCTCGGCGGAAAGCAAGGCGGCCTTGGGGCCGGCGACCACCAGCACGGCGCAACGCGACAGCGTATTGGTCCCCTGCAGAAGCGAGATCTTTTCGACGACATAGTTCATGTTCTCCAGACCGTGGCGCGCCTTGGCGATGCCGTGCCGCTCATGCAGCACCACCTTGGCGCCCAGGCCGTGGGAATGGCCCGCGTTGCCCTCGGAATGGTCGTGCGACTCCAGACTGAACGGGTCCGGTTCGCCGTGACCATCCAGGAAACACACGATCTGCTGCGCGGCTTGCGAGATGCGCAGAATCCCGTTGGCGATATCGGTCTCGCTCGGCCCGTTGACCTGGAGTTTGCGCCCTTCACTTTCGAAGATCGCGGTCCCGGCGAACTCGACGCCGCGCATGCGCGCCTGCGCCGGGTTCAGCATCGGATCGTAGTATTCAACCGTCACCTTGTCGGTTTGCCTGGCGATCAATTGGTAGATCTCGACCGTTTCGCGCATCATCGGATCGTGGAAGAAAACGATGTGCACGGGCTTTTCCAGGCGTTTGAGCATCTGCACCGTCGGCTCCGACAATGAATAGATGCGCGCAGCGGTCATGTCGTAACGGACCGGAAATCGAGCGGACAAATACGCCAGGGCGATCAGCACGCCGATCATGCCGACGGTGTAGAGCACGACTTCGCCGCGACGGTGAAGCAGCGCGGCACCGAGGTCCACGCGCAGAAGATAGGCGCCCCAAACGGTGAATCCGGCGCCGGCAACGGCAAGCACAATGGTCACAGCAGCCCATTGCAGAAGGATGATGTGGCTGGCGGCGGCGCCGGCCAGCAGCGCAATACCCGCAATCAACAACAGGCCGGAACGGGATCGGTTCATGTCAGCGCTGCCACTTCAGAAAACTGGTGTTCAGTGTCAGCGCGATGGCGCTGACGATGAGATAAAACAACACGGCTTCGGAGCGCACGAGTCCGCGAATGAAGTCGCCGAAATGCAGTGAGAAAGATAGATAGCCCAACAAGTCGCGCAGGACGGGTGAAGCCTGAAAACTCTGGGCATGGCCGATGAACCAGAATCCAAGCAAGACCGGAATCGTGATCAGTGCGGCGACGATCTGGTTTTGCGTAAGCGCAGAAAAAAACTGCCCGACCGCAAGGCAGGCCATGCCGAGCAGAATGAACCCCAGATATCCGGAGAGGATCGTGGAGCTGTCCGGGTTTCCGTACAGGAAGAGCGGGATCAGATTGATGCCGGTCGCAAGTGTCATGAGCAGCAGGATGCTCACCGCGCCCAGATACTTGCCCAGGACGATCTGCCAGGGCTTCAACGGCAGGGTCATGAGCAATTCCATGGTGCGTCCGCTGTACTCGCCGGAGAACAGCCGCATGGTGATGACCGGTATCAGCGTGAGCAACAGAATGCCCATGTTCTGGAACGTAGTGTCCATGGTGCCGATGCCGGTCAGGAAAATGTTGTAAATGAAGAAGTAGCCCGTTCCGAGCAGAAATACCGCCACTGCGAAGTACGCGATCGGCGATCGGAAGTAGGTCGCCAGCTCTTTCTGGTAAATCGCCAGCACGCCGTTCATGACGCCAGCCCCGTATCCGCCGAGGCGCCGACATAACGCAGGAATACGTTCTCCAGCGTGGGCTGCTGCCGTTCGAGCCGGTGCAGCGACCAGCGGCTTGCGACTGCGCGCGCAATGGCCGCTTCGATGCCCTCGCGCGCGTCGACCTGACATTCGATGGACAACATTGGCTGCGCATCTGCGCTGCCCTTGATTTGCACCGCCCGCACACCGTCTATTGCGAGAATCTCCTGGCGCACAGCCTCGGCCGGACCTGTCGCCAGCAGCGAAACGCGATTCGACTGTTCGGAAGCGCGCTGCAGCCCGGCTGGCGAGTCGATGGCAAGCAGGCGCCCGTCGTTGATGATGGCTACGCGCTGGCAGATCAGCGTGACTTCGGGAAGGATGTGCGTGCTCAGCAGCACCGCATGATCCTGGCCGAACGCGCGGATCACTTCCCGGGTTTCCTGGATCTGACCGGGATCGAGTCCCGCCGTGGGTTCGTCGAGCAGCAGCACGTCGGGCTTGCCCAGCAGCGCCTGGGCGAGTCCGACGCGCTGGCGGTAACCTTTGGAGAGTTTGTAAATCTCGCGCCTGACCACCGCTTCAAGCCGGCAGGCATGTATCACGCGCTCCAGTTCGCGGGCCCATGGCAGTGCGCGCAACGCCTTTGACTTTCGCAACGAATCGCAGGTAAGCCGCGACCTCGAGCACGTCATACAGCGGCGGCTGTTCCGGGAGATAGCCCACGCTTGGCGCGGCTTCTTCATTCTGGGTCGCCATATCGTATCCGGCGACGGTTACCCGACCGGAGGTCGCCGTGGTAAAGCCGGCAATCATGCGCATGGTCGTGGTTTTGCCCGCGCCGTTGGGTCCGAGAAAGCCAACGATCTCGCCCTTGTGCACGGAGAACGACAGATCGTGAATGATGTCCCGCGAGCCGTAGCGCTTGGAAACGGAATCGAGTTCGATTGCTGTGGGCTGGAGGATTCACGATGCAAAACTTGGGAAAAAAAAACCCCCCCGCAACGGGGGGGCTCTTTAAGGAAGGACTGCGGCTGGCTTACTTGTACCAGCGGTCGCCCTTGGCTTTGTACTGATCGGCATCGTGCGCCATGAAGATCTGTGCGCCTTCGAGATCGCGCATCATTTTCAGGCGGTTGACCGAGTTGGTGTAAGCCTGCACGCTGAAGTTCAGGCCGGCCGGATAGCCGTCCAGGTTCTCCTGCATCCAGATGGCATCCTGCGAGATGATGATCGAGCCGGACTGGGGCAGCTTGACCTTCATCGACTGGTGGCCGATGCGTGTGCCCCGGGGTCGAGAGAATCAGCACGCTGCCATCACCGAACAGGTCGTAATCGCCATCGAGTTCGAGGTAGTTGAACTCGCGTGCATTGTCCAGATCGGCCATGACGAATGTGCCCGGCGTGGTACGGCCCTGGAATTTCTCGGGCCACCAGCCCTGGTAAAGCTCTTTCTTCTGCAGCACGTGAATCGCGTTCGGGAACATTTCAATGTTGCCGACGTGATCCAGGTGGGTATGCGAGGTCACGACGACCTTGACCTTGTCAGCCGAATAGCCAAGCTTCTTCAACTGCATGTCGATGACGTCAGCCCGCTTCTGGCTGGGTTTCAGGAAGTCGCAATTGCCCGCTGCCCAATACTGTTTGCAATTGTCCGCGCCGTCGGAAATCGCGACGTTGTTGCCCGTGTCGAATACAACCAGGCCCTTGGGGTGATCGAGCACCCACATGCTGACGGGGATGGTGATCTGACGGGACTTGTCTGCGGGCAGAGCGGGGATCAGGCCGCGGATATCGAACGGACCGAAAAAACCGCTGGTAGTCCAATACAGTTTTTGCGCGAACACGCCGGACGACGCTGTAATGCACAGCAGGCCGAGCAATGCAGCGACGATGCCAGTTTTCTTCATGGTTTCAATTCCTCCTTGGAATTTTAGTGATCGTTCTTGTACTTTTAGCACCCGAGTGCACCGCGCAACTTGTTCGCCCGGATTACGGGGAGGGAATTTTTAGTGATTTCCCTGCGATTGCATCTAGGTACTTGCGATACGGCGCGAGCGCAGTTTGCCCTTTCCACTTCGAGGCGTCAATTCGCGATGCGCCATAGAGGTTTACCTGCTGTGCGGCGCTGTTTTCTTACAAATTTGTAGACTCGTAAGAGGCACCGCAACCCGTTCCGGCCGGGAAGCGCAGAAGTCTTGGCATTAAGCCAGATTGTCCGCGCTGATCAAGCCCTTGGCGAGCAGCGACCCGAAAATATGATGCGTGTGGCGAATGCCCTCTTCCATGGAGATCGAGCCGTAATCGCCGAGAAAGCTGCGCACTGGCTGATCGGAGAGCGCCATTGGAAAAGGCAGGGCGTCGCCGCTGATATCAATCCGCGCCTCGGGCGCAATTTTCCGAATCAGTTCCACGGACTGCTCGACCGTGGAGGCGATGCCGTTGATATCGAACACTTCGGCACCGCTGCGCTCCTTGGATACCGCTTTGATGAAGGCGCTGGCCGCTTCCCCGGCATGCAGCCAGGATACCGGCCCGCGGAACGGAATCGTATAAGGTTTACCGGCCGCCGCGGCGAGTACGGCCACGGTCGTCTTCGAGGTCATGCCCTGATCGCGGCCGACGCCATAGACGACGCCCGGTCGCAATCCGACACTGGGAATTTTCCAGTCCTGCGCATAAACGCGCGACGTCTGCTCGTTGGCGAATTTGTAAGCGCCATAGAGGGTGGCCATGGTATTCGGATCGAATACGCCGTGCGCGGCGATGGAGCTCGCATAGGCGATGCGCTGAATGCCGGATTTGCGCGCCGCTTCGAAGACATTGATGGTGCCCACCACGTTGACCTTGGCGCCGGCAACGGGATCGGCCTTGCAGAACGGCACCTGCAACGCGGCCAGATGGATGATGGCCTTGGCGCCGCTTTTCTCCACGGCACCCTGGACGGCGGCGGTATCGGCAATATCGCCCGTAATCCATTGCACCTGGGCGAGTTCGGATTCCGACATCAGCAGTTTCGGGCGCCGCTTGTCTTCGGTGAGGTCCATCGCCGCGACGGGCACGCCGGCATCGGTCAGCAGGGTAAGCGCCCAGCTGCCAATGCAGCCGCCCGCGCCCGTCACCAGCACAGGTCCCGGAAAATCTTTCGGGTCGATCTTGAATTGCTTGAACAAGCGGCCTCCTTAGCGTTTGCATCGGTAGCGCGGGATCTCGCGCCCATTCGGACAGCGAGGCATCGTAGAGCTTCACGTTATCGTGGCCGAGCATCGTCAGCAGAAGCGTGTCGGCCGAGGCGGCAATGCCGCCGCCGCAATAAGTGATGACCGACGGACTGGCCAGGGGCCTGGCGAACATGCGGCGCAGATCCTGAGCAGGGCGGTAAACGTTATGCTCGTCCACTGTAGCCGTGGCGGCCAGATTGATGCTGCCCGCGATGTGCCCGCGGCGACCGTAATAGACGCCCCCCGTGCCCGCATGCTGCTCGGGGCGCAGCGCGTTCACAATGCACGTATCCGCCGTGCCAATCGCGCTCATGACGTCCTCCTTGGTCGCGACCATTTCGCGACGCGCCGGGCGCGGTTCGAAGTGTGCGCTTGCGCGAGCCGCTGCAGGGCCGCTCTCGACGGGCCGCCTTTCCGCGCGCCACTTCTGGAATCCGCCGTCGAGCACGGCAGCGCGTTCGTGCCCAAACACCCGCAACATCCACCACATCCGCGTAGCCCACCAGTGATTGGCGGCCGAATAGCTTACGACGAGCGTATCGCGACTTATCCCCAGGCTGGACATGGCTTGCGCGAACTGGTTGCCCGAGGGCAGCATGAAATGAAAGTCGGACGAGGTGTCCGCGACATCGCGATCCATGTCCACGAACGCCGCGCCGGGAATATGCGCCCCGAGGAAGTCATCGTGCCCGGGACGCACGGTGTAGTAGCTGTTGTCGGGAAGCGGCGGCAGGTGCGTCGTGCAATCCAGCACGCGCACAGCCTGATCTTGCAGATGGTCCGCGAGCCATTGCGTTTGAACCAGATACTCCGGATGCACGAAGCCTTGCGTCATAGCGTAGTGGCGGGGGAGCTGATGAAAACGCAAGGCTACCAAAAAAACACCGCTGGCCGATAATCGATCGCAGTGCAAAGGCCGGTGCCCGGCCGTATCAGCCCGTCCAGGACGGGAGCGCCGCCGATCAGAAGTGGCCGCGAACCGTCACAAACAGGAAATCGCCGCCCACATCGATCTTGCCCGGAATGGAAGGATCGAGTTCGGCGCGCAGTTTGAACTTGCGATACTCCATGCCGACCGAAATATTGCGCGACACGAAGTAGTCTGCGCCCACCAGGCCTTGAACGCCGACGCCGGTGTCGTCTTCTTCGCTGCGGAACGACGATTCATTGTCACGCAGTGTGGTGTTGTAAACCCCTACGCCGGCTCCTGCATACAGTTCCAGCCGCTCGACTGGAAGGATGAGCTTGAGCACCCCGCTGGGCCCGCCCACATAAAGGCGCGAGCGGGTGCGCGACGATGCCACGGCCGGCGGCGTATCGATGCGCTGGTTGTAGAACAGCCCGTCGATCTCGAGCGCGAAATTGCGGGACAGCCGGTAGCCGCCGCTGAAGAAATTGGCAACCTGGCCGCTCTGATTGCGTAACTGACTTTCGGATTCTTCAGCGAATCCGCCAACACCTCCGCCCAGATACCAGCGGCCGACGCGTTCCGGCGCAAACATTCCGGCGTCGCCGTGGGACGGACCAGCAGTCATTCCACTGAGCGCAAGCAGTATCAATGCGGAACGACGGAAATATCCAGGCAAGGCGAATTTCAGCGAACACGACATGGCAAACTCCCCACACAATGAATCTTCGTAGCCAGAGTACTACGCCTGCAGACACTCAGAAAGTCATTGATTGTAAATAGTTTATAGGGTCTGTGCCGAATGGCCGGCTGCGCAGCGCCCCGGACCGGCCGCGGCAAGTTGCATCTTCGGCCGAATCCTGCATGATTCCAAGTATGCTGACGGCGTCTTCCCGCGTCCGCCCATAAGTTTTTAAAAACCAGATCTACGACAAGCTGGAGTGCCGAAATGATCAAAGACGCCGCGTACTACGAATCAATGTACAACAACCGGGCAGCAGTCCCGGATTTCCAGAGTCATTTCGACAGTTGGGCGATCCGGTCGGAACAGGCCCGGCGAACGCTGGATGTCGAACTGGATGTACCGTACGGCGATGACCGCATGGAAACCATGGACATCTTCCGGCCCGCCGGGGAGGCGAAAGCGCTTTTGATGTTCATTCACGGCGGTTACTGGCGCTCGCTCGACAAGAAGCACCATTCCTTCGTGGCCGAGTCGTTCGTAAACGCCGGCGCCGCCGTGGCGGCGATCAATTATTCGCTCTGCCCGACGGTGAAAGTGGAAAACATCGTGCTGCAGTGCCTCAAGGCGGCTGCATGGTTGTACCGCAACGCGGCCGACGTGGGCGCCCCGCGCAACCGCATGTTTGTGGCGGGCCACTCCGCAGGTGGGCATCTCACGGCGATGTGCATGGCCGCGCAGTGGCCGCGCTACTCGCGTGGACTGCCTGAAAAGGTCATGCAGGCCGGCCTTTCCATCAGCGGCATTTACGATCTGCTGCCAATCGCGCGTACCCCGTCGATCAATGTCGACCTGCATCTGAATGAGGCCGACGCGCTGAAGTCGAGCCCGGCTTTCATGCCGCCCGCGACCAGGGCGCCGCTATACATCGCCGTCGGGGGTCGAGAAATCGGCGGCTTCAAGGAGCAGCATGCACTCATCGCCAATCAATGGGCGAGCGTCATCGGCGCAGACCTTCCCTGCCCGGACGACAACCATTTCACGATCCTGAATTCTTTTTCCAATCCTGCAAGCGAACTCGGCAGAGCGGCCCTGCGCATGATGGGGCTGGAAAATCCGCAACGGTGATCGGTGATCGGTGATCGGTGATCGGTGATCGGTGAACGGTGACGGTGATCGGTGAACGGTGAACGGTGAACGGTGATCGGTGATCGGTGAACGGTGAACGGTGAACGGTGAACGGTGAACGGTGAACGGTGAACGGTGACGTTAACGCTGTTCGAACCGTTCACTGTTCACTGTTCACTGTTAACTGTATATAATGACAGTATGCCGCTCAAGACCGTCACCGGTGACCATGGCTCCGTTCATAAGGGCAGGGGGGCTGCGCTCAATCCCGAGGGCCGGTTCGAGCGGGAGAACCGGGAGGCGTTTGACGACGGCTGGGCAGCGCCGCCGAACGAGGCACCGGGCCGGCCGCAGACCATCGTCACGGCCGAGCGAGTCAAAAGCATAATTTCCCGAAACGATTCTCCGGATATTCCCTTTACCTGCAGCATCAATCCCTACCGGGGTTGCGAGCACGGTTGCATTTATTGCTATGCACGCCCTTCGCACGCTTACCTGAATCTGTCGCCGGGACTCGATTTCGAAACGCGGTTGTTTGCGAAAGTCAATGCAGCCGAGTGCCTGCGCGAGGAGTTCGCCCGGCCAGGGTATGCGTGCAGCACCATCAGCATCGGCGCCAACACCGATCCTTACCAGCCCGTCGAGCGCGAATGGAAGATAACCCGGTCGATCCTGGAGGTCATGGCGGCGTGCGATCACCCGATTGGCATCGTCACCAAGAATGCCCTGGTGGAACGCGATCTGGATATTCTGGCGCCCATGGCGGCAAAAGGGCTGGCCAAGGTATACATCTCGGTAACGACCCTCGATCACGAACTCGCACGCCACATGGAGCCACGTGCGTCGGCTCCGGCGCGCCGCGTCGAAGCCATCCGTCGCATTGCGCAAGCGGGCGTGCCGGTAGGGGTGATGGTTGCGCCGATCGTGCCTTTCCTCACGGATTCGGCCACGGAGCAGATACTGGAGGCGGCGCGCGAGGCGGGCGCGCAGTCCGCCGGGTATGTGTTGATGCGCTTGCCCTACGAAGTGAAAGACCTTTTCAAGGACTGGCTGATGCAGCACTATCCGCTCAAGGCGGCGCATGTCATGAGCCGTGTCCACCAGATGCGCGGCGGGCGAGAAAACGATCCGCAATTCGGCACACGGATGCGGGGCAGCGGTGAATTCGCCGACGTGCTCAGGAGTCGATTCGAGAAAACCTGCAGACGGCTGGGGCTGAACGAACACCGGCGGGAGCTGGATACGACGCAATTCCGGCGGCCTCGGCTGGACGGGCAAATGGATTTGTTCCAGTGAGTTGAGCATCCGAAACGCCCGTAGGGGAAAAGGAAGCTTCGACAATGCGTGACGCGGCATTCATCAGACGACTCCAGAAAGCGCTGCCTGAGTGGGCAAAAAGCGGTTATCTGAGCGCGGACGGCGCACAGCAGATCTTGGCCTTCGAGAAAGAACGGGCCGGTGGCGGAGTTCCCTATCTCACGCTCGCAGTTTCGATGCTCGGCGTAGTGTTGCTGGGCGCCGGCGTCATCAGCTTCTTTGCAGCGAACTGGCAGTGGCTGCCTAAACTCTCCAAGCTCGCTCTGCTGTTTGGCGGCATGTGGACTGCCTATGCTGCCGCAGGCTATTTGCTGGGACGCGGCGCCCATCCCCTGGTCGGACAAGCCGTGCTGCTGCTGGGCGTCCTTCTGTTCGGGGCCAATATCTGGCTGGTAGCGCAGATCTATCACATTTCATCGCACTATCCGAACGGGGTCCTGATGTGGGCGATCGGCGCGCTGCTCGCCGGCTATCTGACGCGATCTCACGCTGCGCTGAGTGCGGCGGTGTTGCTTGGCATCCTGTGGACAGGCATGGAGGGTTTCGCGTTTACTCGTCCGGTGCATTGGCCCTATCTGCTGTTCTGGGCCGTTTGCCTGCCCCCCCTTGTTCGTTATCGCTGGCGCTTTGCCGCACACGGGGCCGCGGTCGGCATCCTGTTCTGGAGTTGGCTGACGGTATTTCACATTGAGGGGGCCGCACGCGGCGCGATACTTTATGTCGCGCAATTGTATTTTCTGGTTTATCTCGCTGTGTTCATCGGCGGGATGCTCATGGAGCGTTCGGGTCGGGCAAGTGACCTCGCCGGACTGGTGAAGCGTTATGCGGGAATTGCCGCGCTTGCGGCGCTTTATGTCCTGACATTTCCATCGGTGCACGGGCGATACAGCTGGTGGCAGGCGGGGATCGGAATCGATGAGGCGCAACCCGCCCCGTGGTCGGTTGCAACGCTGATCGCCATGCTGCTTGTCGCCGCGTTGGCATGGCTGCATCGCAAAATCGATTCCGGGCACGAGCGTCGCTCGCACCTCGACTGGGGATGGGGTCTGTTGACGGTTGCGGCGGCATTGATATTCGTCAATCTGTTTTTTCGAGGGACCTTTCCGCAAGCGGTGCCCATCCTGTTCAATCTGTTGTTTTTCGGCGGGCTTATCTGGTTGATCTATGTGGGCATTGCCGCGCAGGATCGCCCACTCGTGAACCTAGCTTTTGCATTTTTCGCGTTGGGCATTCTGGCGCGCTACCTCGATACGTTCTGGACGTTGCTGGGTCGGTCCTATTTCTTCATGGGCGGCGGGCTGGTGCTGATTCTCGCAGGCGTCGTCCTGGAGCGCAGCCGCCGCCGGATCACCCGCTCATTGGGAGAAATTCGATGATTGCGCGCCTGGTCGTCGTCGTACTCCTGCAGACCTTGATGTTGTTGGCAATGATCGGCATGCGTCAGTGGACTCTGGCGACCGGCACGCCCGTGATTCTGGAAACGCAACCCGTCGATCCGCGTTCGCTGTTCTCGGGTGATTACGTGCGACTCAATTACAAGGTTTCCGATCTGAGTCTCGAAGCCCTGGCCGGAGACCAGATTTTCAAGCGTAACGACACGATATTCGTCGTGTTGGCCCCGGAAGGCGGATACTGGAAGGCGGTCTCGGTGCACCAGACGCGGCCGCCGAACTCGGCGGGGCAACCGGTGATCAGAGGTAAAGTGGAGTACACGAGCGATATGACCTGGGATCCAACGCAGAACAGGGCCCTCCAAGGAACGCGCCTGCATGTCAAATACGGCATCGAGGATTACTTCGTGCAGGAAGGCCGTGGCCACGCTCTGGAGCGCCCGCGGAGCGAGCAGATCGTTTCGATCCAGATCGCGGTGGATCGCTTTGGCAATGCCGGTATCAAGGCGGTACTGGTGAACGGCCAGCCGGCATACGTCGAGACACTGCTCTGATGCTGAAAGTGTACGCCGCGCCCACGCTTCCCGATGCCCATTTCGTCCGCGGGCTGCTGGCGCAGGCCGGCATAGACGCCCGCGTATTCAATGAGAATGCGCAAAGCGTCATGGGCGAGATTCCAGTCCACATTGCGTGGCCCGAAGTGTGGATCATGGATGAGGCAGACGCCCCGCAAGCGCAGGAACTGATTCGTGAGTTCGATCACCCTCAAACCGATACGAGCGCGGCGTTCTGCCCGCACTGCCATGAAGACAGCCCCTCGCATTTTCGCACCTGCTGGAATTGCGGACGCGAATTCTGAACCTTCCGCGAGACGCCGCGAGCTGCTGCAAGCACTTGCCGCGGGGGCGCTGCTGGCAACGCCGGGCATGCTGATGGCACGCAAGTCCGGCGAGGTCTGCCTGTATGTCAGCGATGCGCTGGCGCGCTACGGTTTTCCTGCGGGGCATCCGCTCGGGGTGGATCGCCAGGGCGCGTTCCTGAAGGCCGCAACATCCAAGCGCTTGCTGGACCGTGCAAACAGGCCTTCAGCTCGTGCGGCGACGCTCGAGGAGATTGCGCGCTTCCACACGCAGCGCCATGTCGAAAGGGTCTTGCACGCGGAGCGGGACAAGCTCGAGTTCCTGGACAAGGGCGACACGCCCGTGTTTCCCGGCGTGTTCGAAGCGTCGGCGAACGTAGTCGGCGCCGCGCTGGATGGACTCGCCCGCGTAATGCACGGCGAGTGCACGCGCAGTTTTCAACCGATCGGTGGCCTGCATCATGCCGGACGCGACCATGCCTCGGGTTTCTGCGTGTTCAACGATCTCGGCGTCGTCATCGAAACGCTGCGCCGGAATCATGGCATCAGGCGGGTTGCCTACATCGACATCGACGTGCATCACGGCGACGGAATTTTCTACGCGTACGAACACGATCCCGACCTGATATTTGCGGATATTCACGAAGATGGCCGTTTCCTGTTTCCGGGCACCGGTGGCGAGGAAGAAACCGGAAAAGGTCCGGCGAAAGGCACCAAGCTGAACATTGCACTCCAGGCCGGAGAGGGTGACGCGGCGTTTCTTTCCGCCTGGCCCAGGGTCGAAGCGCATCTGGAGAAGTTCGAACCGGAATTTTTCGTCTTTCAGTGCGGCGCGGATGGCCTGAACGGCGATCCTTTGGCGCATCTGACTTACTCCGCGGCGGTCCATGCCCATGCCACAAAGCGCCTGCGCGTCCTTGCTCAACGCTTTGCGCGGGGGAAGTTGATGGCTTTTGGCGGCGGCGGCTACGACCGCGGCAACCTGGCGCAAGCATGGACTGCGGTGCTGCGCGAATTGACCGATTAGCGCGTCCGGGCGATGGCAGGCCGCTTCACCAGGCTAGCTGCCGCTCACAAAGGCGGTAACGGGGCCGATTTGAGTTGTCGTAGCGCGGCAGGATGCGGGTACATACGTCGATATGTCGGTTGAATTGCCAGGGTCCGGCCCGCAATCCCAAGTCGCCACGCGATCGCCGCCCGTAACCACTGCGGACCGCGCAACGTCAGGCCACGGGCGCAACACGATGCCCTGGCCATTCGCCACTAAATTCACCCCTTGGATCTCGACCCTTATCGCCCCTTCCATGCTGGTCTGAATCCTGGCGACATAGCGCGAGATGGCGGGCGCGGCGGCCCGGCTTTCACATCCCCACTGACCTGCGGCGGGAAGAGTGCTCTGGGATTGCACGATTTCCGCGATGCTGGTGCGGCACACGCCGCCCGCAAGCAGCGCTTCGGAAACTTTCGCGCGCGCTGAATAATTCTGGTAAGCCGGCAGTGCCACGGCGGCCAGAATGCCGATGATGGCCACGGTGATCATCAATTCGATGAGGGTAAAGCCGCGTTCGGTGTTGAGCATTGCGGATCGCTACGGAGGGTGAATATGACCCACACAATAAAGCAGGGCATATGCCAACGACGTCGACCCTTGAACCGTCATGGCCGGTCGATTTAAATACAGAAGGATGGGAAAGTCTGTCTGTCGCAAGCGACACACGGAAGTACGCGCTCCGGAACAAAAATCGGCAGTCGGGCATTCAGGGGCGTTGCGTTTCGCTCCACTGCCGCACGCTTTCGAGGCTCACGTTCGCGCCACAAAGCACGACGATCACCGTTTCGTCCGGCTTGATGCCGATCTTGCCTTCGCTGAGTGCTGCCACCGCGCAGGAGGTTGCCGGTTCCGTCAGCAGCTTTTCTTTCTCCAGAATTTCGAGCAACGCGTGTATCGCGGACGCATCGGACACCGTGACCAGGGTGGACACATGGTTGCTTACGATCTGGAACTGGGTCGTTTCCGTTTTGCGCGCACCCAGTGTTTCGGCGATCGACGTAATGGCGGGTAACGTGACGATGCGTCCGGCTTTCCAGCTCTGGAACATGGAATCGGCGCCCAGCGTCTCGACGCCGACGACCCGGGTTGCCGGCGAGAAGTGCCTTGTCGCGGAGATGATGCCCGATATCAAGCCACCGCCGCCGATGGATGTGACGATGCAATCGGGTGCGCGCGTGTGTTGAAAAATTTCGTGCGCGATGGTGCCCTGCCCTGCCATGACAGCCGGGTTGTCAAAGGGATGGATATAGGCCTGACCAGTCTCGCTCGCAACGCGCATGGCGAGCAGGTTGGCCTCATCCCACGCGGCGCCGTGAATGATGATTCGGGCATCCAGCAGGCGAATGGCCGCGAGCTTCGCTTCGGTTGCGGATTGCGGCAGGTAAATGGTGGCCGGAATGCCAAGAACGCGTGCAGCATGGGCTATCGCGAGGCCATGATTGCCGCCCGAGGCGGTCACGACGCCGCGTTTTCTCTGCTCGTCCGATAGTTGCAATAGCGCATTGAATGCGCCGCGCACTTTGAACGAATGAG
Source organism: uncultured beta proteobacterium (assembly GCA_963846655.1). Lineage (GTDB taxonomy): Bacteria > Pseudomonadota > Gammaproteobacteria > Burkholderiales > JACQAP01 > JACQAP01. The sequence goes on from CAWJWT010000010.1 coordinate 79,610, forward strand.
TCGGCTGCAAGGTCTCCAGCTTGAACAATACATTGCAGCCGAGCTGGCGGCTGAAATGTGCTGCGCGCACAAGTGGCGTGGCCGGCAAATAGGGCCGGATGCGCGCCGCCGCGTCTTCAATGGCCTGTCGAGCAATCAGCATGGCAAATCGCGCACCCGGTGCGCTGTACCGACTCGCAGGCCAATGCCGCTCGGGCCGCAACGCAGGGTCAACCCGGTGTTGCCATTGCAGTTCGCTTGCGCCATGTCCGCCTTGTGTTCGCGTGCTACTTCTGCTGCCCGCGTGCCGACGGATCCGAAGCGTTGTGCGCTTCAGGCAACCCTTCCCAGCCGCCGCCCAGGGCCTTGAAAAGATCGGCAGCGGCTGCGAGTTGTGCGCGTTGTGCCTCGATGCGATTGAGCTGCGCGTCCAGCAAGCCTCGCTCCACGTCAAGCACGTCGAGCAGGCTCGACACGCCATTGTCGTAACGAAGCTGGGCGAGCTTGTACGCACTCTCGAGGGCACTCACGCGAACTTGCTCTGCGTCGTAAACTTCGCGCGCCTTGCGCTGGGCCACCAAGGCGTCGAGCGTATCCTTGAAGGCGTTCTGGATGATCGCCGCGTACTGCGCCAGGAGTTGCTGCTCTTGCGCGCGCGCCTGGTCCACGCGCGATCCCGTGCGCCCCGCATCGAAAACGGTTTGCGCCGCGCCCGCGGAAATCTGCCAGATGCGGGCGGGGGCACTTAGCAAATCCAGCAACGATGCGCTTTCGCCCCCCAGGAAAGCCGTGAGCGAAATGGTCGGAAAATAAGCCGCCCGGGCCTGGCCGATGCGCGCATTGGCAGCGATCAGGTTCTGCTCGGCCTGGCGCACGTCGGGACGATGCTCAAGCACGTCCGAAGGCAAGCCGGCCGGAACGGCCGGTGGAATACTCAAGGCCTCGATGGCGCGGCCGCGGTCCACCGGCCGTTCGACAATGTCGCGCGGACTGCGGCCCAGCAACACTGCCAGCGCAGTTTCCTGGGTTGCTTGCGTATTTTGCAGCGAGGGCAGACGCGCCTGCGCTTGGGCGGCCTGCGCTTCCACCTGCCGCAGATCGTACTCGGAGGCCACGCCGGCCTCGAAGCGCATGCGTTGCAAAGCGGTGGAGGCAAGCCGCGTGGCGATCGTGCGCTCGGTCACGGCGACCTGTGCATCGAGCGCGCGCAAATTGAAGTATCCGCGCGCGACATCGGTAATCAATGCGAGCCGCACGGCTTCCCGGTTTGCCTGTGCCGCGAGCAACTCGGCGCGCGCGGCTTCGCTCGCGCGCCGGTACTTGCCCCAGAAATCGATCTCGTAGGATGCATTGAGCGTCGCGCGATAGTTGCTGAATTCCGGATCGATCCCCGCGGGAATCCCGGCGACGCTTTCCTGACTGACGCGATTGCGGCTTGCGCCTGCGTTGGCTGACAGGCCGGGATACTGATCCGCCCGGCTGATGCCAAGCGCGGCACGCGCCTCATCCACGCGGGCCAGGGCACGCCGCAAATCCGTGTTGTACGCGAGCGCATCGTCGACCATTCTTTCGAGCACCGGATCGTCGTAGGCCTTCCACCAGGTCGATGAAATTGCATCGGCGGCTGTCACGCCCGGCCATTGCGCCGGCGTGTCCACCCTGGGCCGGCGATAGTCCGGCCCGACTGTCATGCATCCGCTCAGCGCACCCGCGAACAGTGCTGCCGCGATCAACCGGCGACTCATGGGTGGCCTCCGGGCGGAGGCGCATGGTGGGGAACGTCCGCAGCCTGCTCGGCGATAAGCTTGTGGTGTTCGATCTCGGCGCGAATTTGCGCCGTGGAGCGCTTTTCGGTCAGATGCCGGTCGGTGATGAGTTTGAAGAACATGGGCACGAAGAAAATAGCGAGGAAAGTCGCCGCCAGCATTCCACCCATGACACCGGTGCCGACGGCAATGCGCGCCCCGGCGCCCGCGCCGGTGGAAAACGCGAGCGGCATCACCCCAAGGATAAATGCCAGCGAGGTCATCAGGATCGGTCTGAAGCGCAGGCGCGCGGCTTCCACCGCGGCGGCGGAAGGCGACAGGCCTTCCTGGTTTTTCAGCAGCGCATACTCGACGATCAGGATTGCGTTCTTTGCCGCGAGGCCGAGCAGCGTGACCAATCCGATCTGAAAATACACGTCATTGGTCAGCCCCCGGATCCAGACGGCGGCCAGGGCGCCGAAAGTGCCGAAGGGCAGGGCCATCATCACGGAAAGCGGCAGCGACCATCGTTCGTACTGCGCGGCCAGAATCAGGAACACCATGATTGCCGCGAGCGCAAGCGCGAGCGTCGAGGTACCGCTCGATTTTTTCTCCTGGAACGAGGCACCGCCCCAGTCATAGCTGAAATCCGCCGGCAACACCTCGTTGGCAATGCGTTCGACCACCGCGATGGCCTGGCCCGACGACACGCCGGGCGCGCCCTGGCCCAGCAGTTTGACCGCGGGCAGATTGTTGAATCGGTCCAGCGAGTCGGGCCCGGCCGTGTAGGTGACCTTGGCCAGGGCCTTGATGGGGATCATGGCGCCCTGGTCCGAACGCACGTACAACTCACCCACCGAATCGGGTTTGTTGCGGAATTCCGGCTCGGCCGACATCAAAACCTGCCAGGTCCGCCCGAATTTATTGAAGTCGTTCACATAGTACGAACCCAGCGTGGCGGACAGGGTGTCGAATACGTCGCCAATGGGCACGCCCAGCGCTGCGGCTTTCTCGCGGTCGACATCCACATGCAACTGCGGCACGCCGGCCCGCCAGAGCGTCTGCACGCCCGCCAGTTGCGGATCCTTGTTGGCGGCGGCGACGAATTTGCCCATTTCAGCGGCGAGCCGCTGCGGGCCGCCTTCGCCGCGATTCTGGATGTAGAACTCGAATCCGCCGGCATTGCCCAGACCGAAGATCGGCGGTGGCGCGAAGGCCAGTACCAATCCTTCCTTTATTCCGGCGGTTTTCTGGAAATAGTCGCCGATGAGTTGCTGCGTGTTGACGCCCTTGCGATCATCCCAATGCCGCTGGGTCACAAATATGGTGGCGGCATTGTTGCGGAAACCCCCACCGAGAAAATCCAGACCGGTGAAAGCCACGGCATATTCGTTGGCTGGGTTGGACTGGATCGCCTTGAGCACTTCGCTAACGACCTTGTCGGTGCGTTGCAGTGTCGCGCCGTCCGGCAGGAAAACGGCCCCGATGTAATAACCCTGATCCTCATCCGGCACGAGGCTGCCTGGCGTGATTCGCCAGAGCCACAGCGTGATGGCGACCATGCCGATGAACAGCAACAGCCCGATCGCGCCGCGGCGAATGATCCAGGCCGCGCCACCGGTGTAGCGGCCCGTCACGCGATGGAACCAGTCGTTGAACCAGGTGAAAAATTTCAGCGGCGTCTTGTGTTCGCGTCGCAGGATCAACACGCACAGGCTGGGCGTCAAGGTCAGCGCGACGATGCCGGAAAGCACGACCGCGATCGCGATGGTCACGGCGAACTGCCGGTAGAGCTCGCCCGTGAGTCCGCCCAGGAATGCGATGGGTACGAATACCGCGCAAAGGGTCAGCACGATGGCGATGACCGGCCCGGTGACTTCGGTCATGGCCTTGATGGCCGCCTCGCGCGCATTCTTGTGTTCCTCGTGCATGATGCGCTCGACATTCTCCAGTACCACGATGGCATCATCGACCACGATACCGATCGCGAGCACCATGCCGAACAGCGTCAGCGTATTGATCGAGTAGCCCAGCAGAAACAGTCCCGCGAAAGTCCCGATGAGCGAAACCGGCACGGCCGCGAACGGGATCAGCGTTGCGCGCCAGTTCTGCAGGAACAGGAAGACCACGACGAACACGAGCGCCATGGCTTCGAGCAGCGTCTTGACGACTTCGCGGATGGACACTTTCACGAAGCGCGTGGTGTCGTACACGATCTGATATTCCATGCCCACGGGAAATCGTTTGCCAATTTCCGTCATGGATCTTGGCTACGTCCTCGGCGACGTCGAGTGCATTCGCGCCGGGCTGCAGGAAAATGCCCAGAAGCGCGGACTCCTTGCCGTTGACGCGCCCGATGAAGTCGTAGTCCTTGGACGCGAGTTCTACCCGCGCCACGTCCTTGAGGCGCAGCGCTGAGCCGTCAGGGTTCGAACGCAGGATGATTTCCTCGAATTCGCGCGGGTCCGAGAGCCGGCCCTTCGTGGTGATGGTATAGACCAGTTCCTGGGGCCCGCCGGTGGGCGCCTGACCGACTTTGCCGGCCGCAAACTGTGCGTTCTGTTCGTTCAGCGCGCGCCGCAGGTCGGCCGTCGTCAGTTTCAGTTGCGTCATGCGGTCCGGCCGCAGCCAGATGCGCATCGCGTAATCCTTGGCGCCGAAGATCTGCACATTGGTCGTGCCGGGCACGCGTTTGATCGTGTCGAGCACGTTCAGCGTGACATAGTTGCTGACGTACAGATCGTCGAAGGTGCCATCGGGCGAGTTGAATGCCAGCACCTGCAGGAACGACGAGGAATTCTTTTCGACGGTCACGCCCTGGCGCCGCACTTCCTGGGGCAGCCGCGCTTCGGCCTGCTTGACGCGGTTGTTGACGTTCAGCGCGGCCTGATCGACGTCGGTGCCGATCTCGAAAGTGACGTTGATCTCGACCACGCCGTTGGATGACGAATTCGAGCTCATGAAGAGCATGTCCTCGACGCCGTTGATCTGGTTTTCCAGCGGCGCTGCGACGGTCTGCTCGATCACTTCCGCCGAGGCCCCGGGATAGACAGCCCGCACCGTTACAACCGGCGGCGCAATTTCCGGATACTGGGCGATGGGCAGGGTGCGCATGGCGGCCAGCCCGGCCAGCACGAGAAAGATCGACAACACCGCCGCGAAAATCGGGCGGTCAATGAAAAAGCGCGAGAACATGAGGGCGAGTGCGGATCAGATTATCGGGCGGGTTGCGGGGCCTCGGCTTTTGCCGCCGGTTTGGCATCCGGTTGCCCGCCCGGAGCCGGGCGGCGCTTGGTCCGGTTGCTGCGGTTGCGCCGCGTCGGTCGGCGCCTGGACGATCTTGACAGGCGCGCCGGGACGCGCCTTGACCACCCCATCGACGATGACCTGGTCGCCCGCTTTCAGGCCCTCGAGAATGATCCACTGTTCTGCAGCCCAGTCCCCGACCTGAATCGGCCGGGGTTCGACCACGCCCTGGGCGTTGACCGTCATCACGATCTTGCTGCCCGGCCCTTCCAGCACGGCTCGCTGCGGTATGGCGATTGCGTTGGGACGCACACCGCCTGAAAGCTCCACGCGCGCGAATTGCCCGGGAAGCAGGAGACCCCGCGGATTGGCGACCACGGCACGTCCCTGGATAGTGCCGGTGGCCGGGTCAACGCGCACGTCGGTGAAATCGACTTTACCCGCGCGCGCATAGTCGCTGCCGTCTGCGAGCTTGAGCCGGACATCGAACTTGCCGTCCTTGGGCAGGCGCAGCGTGCCATCGGCCATTGCGCGCGTGAATTTCAGATGCTCGGCTTCCGTGAAGCTGAAGATCACGTGCACCGGATCGACCTGCGAAATGGTGGTCAGCAAGGTCTGCTGCGCCTGTACCAGGCTGCCCTCGGACTGCAGAGCCCGGCCGGTGATCCCGGAAATCGGCGCTTCCACGCGCGTGTAGGAAAGGTTGAGTCGGGTTTCTGTCATCGCGGCCTGCGCCGCCTTGACATTGGCATTGGCGATTGCCTCGACGGACGTTGCGTCGTCGAATTCCTTCTGACTGACGGCGCGCGCTTCGTAGAGCGGTTTGAGGCGCGCAGCATTGCGTTTTGCTTGATCGTAGCTGGCTTGTGCGGAAACCAGATCCGCTTCGACCTTGGCCAGGGCGGCGCGAAAGGGGGCTGAATCGATGGTAAACAGGCTCTGGCCCTGCGCGACGCGGGCGCCCTCGGTGAAATTCCATTTTTGCAAAATGCCGGACACGCGGGGCCTTACTTCGACTTCGCGCACTCCCGAGATCTGCGCAACATATTCGAAGGTGACCGGGATATCCTTGGGCTGCACGGTTGCAACCGTCACTTGCGGCGGCGGCATGCTGGGCGGAGCCGCGTCCGACGATGATTTCTGGCACGCGCTCAACGCAGCCAGGACCGATACGGCAATCAAGCCGCGCACTGCAGGCAAATTGAAAGCTTGCACGCAAACTCCTGTGGAAACCTCGAGTGCCGATGCCCGGGTCCGCGCCGGAAACAAGCGGGGCCATCGGGATGGAAGGGTTCAAGTTTCGGAGTTTACTTACGTTCAGGAATGTATGTAAAGTATAAAATTGCTAAAATAAGGCCCTATCAGGCAATCCGCGCAGCATCGACCGCAGAGGTATCAGTGAGGAGAACGAAGGAAGAGGCGCAGGAAACTCGCAACCGCATTCTGGATACCGCGGAGCAGGTGTTTGTGAAAAAGGGCGTGTCCAATACTTCATTGGCGCAGCTTGCCGCGGCCGCAGGGGTCACTCGAGGTGCGATTTATTGGCATTTCAGAAACAAGGCCGATTTGTTCGATGCCATGATGAGCCGCGTCGTGCTGCCGATGGAGGAAATGACGGCGCGGGCGGGGGATGAGGATCTCGAGGATCCGCTGGCCTATGTACGTACTTGCGCGGTGCACGTGCTGCAGCATTTGACGACCGATGCGCGATGTCAGCGCGTCTTTGAGATTTGCTGCCACAAAGTCGAATACGTCGATGAGATGCTGCAGGTACGACGGCGCCATATCGAAGCGCGCAACAATTGCCTGCAGCACATGGAGCGTGGCTTTCGCAATGCGGCCAGGCGCGGATTGCTCGCCCCGTCGGTCAACGCGCGTCTGGCGGCGGTCGGTTTGCACGCGCTCGTGGATGGGTTGATCGTGAACTGGGTTCTGGATCCGGCCTATCTTCCACTGGGACGCGATGCCATCGCGCTGGTGGATGTCTATCTGAACTCGCTGCGGGCGGCACCGGCCAGGGCCGCCCCGCGGCGAATCACGCCAGCCCGGCGCCGCGCGCGCAACGAACTCCGCGATTAGTCCGCGGTCAGGGTGCCGGTCAGTCGCACGGCACGGCCGGTGTCGTTGCGCTCAGTGACCCGCCCGCTGCAGAACACGCGTTTCCACTGACCGGAGCGGGTTTCGATGCGAAACTCCCGGCGCGACATCGGCTTGTTGGTTTTGAACGCGGCGATGATGGTTTCGCGCAGCGCGTCCATGTCGTCGGGATGAATCATGTCGGTCAGCCGGCGCACGGTGGTCGTGACCGGCTGCGACCCGAGACCGGTCAGCGAGCCCCATTCGCGGCTCAGAAAAATCTCACCGGACGGGATGTGCCAGTCGAACAGCGCCAGGCGCGAACTCTCCAGGGCCATATGCAGGCGCTCTTCGCTCTGGCGCAAGGCCTCTTCGGCCTCACGGCGTTCGCTGACGTCTTCGATACTGCAGGCGAAGCCCATCAGTTGTCCGCCATCGCTCATGCTGGCCGATTTCATCGAAGCCCAGACCACTCTGCCATTGCGATGCACGAAACGATGAATCGATACAAAGGGAGCATTCGCCGCGGTAGCGGCGTCCCAGGCCGCGACCACTCGATCCCGGTCATCAGGATGTAGCGTGGCCTGCCAGGCCTTGCCGAGCACGGCGTCCTCCGACAGCCCGGTGATGCGCTCGAAGGCGGGGTTGGATTGGACGCAGGCGCCGGATCGGTCGGCCAGAAACATTCCAAGCGGGGAAGCATCACTCATGGCGCGCAGCGTCGCCGACGAAGTGCGCATGGCATTTTCCGCCACTTCGCGCGAGCGAATCTGACCGGTGAGTTTCGCCAGCGTGCGGCCAAGCATCAGCGTCAAGGCCGCCAGGGAGAGCAGCAGGGCCAGCGCGCGACCTCTCATCCACGTCCGGACGCTTTGCAGTTTTTGCTTCTGAGTGAGTTGGGCCTCGGACAGCCGCTCGCGCTGGATTTGCCGTGCCTCGTCGAGTTGCGCGCGGATGCGCTCGGCCTGTTTGTCTCCCGTGCTCTTGCGCATGGTCTCGACCAGGGTTGTCACGCTGGCCTGTCCGCCGGCGTTGCGCCTGACCACCAGCGGCGAGGCGTAGCGCGTCAGCCAATCCTTTGCGGAGCTCACGGCGGCGTCTGCGAGCTTGCGCTGTCTTGCGTCCTCGTCCAGCCGGGCGAGAGCGTCGTCGGCCGCCCCCGCAAATTGATTGGCGGCAGTGCGATACCGGCTCAACGATGCCAGCGACCCGCTCAGGACATAGCCCTGCATGCCGGTCTGCATGTCGCGCATCATGTCATGCAGCTTGCGCAGGGCTGCGGCGGACTGGATATGCCGGTTAACCTGCTCCGAAGCCTGTTCCAGTTCGCGATAGGCGGCGAGGGCGAATAGATCGATGGCGAACAAAAGGCCGAGCGCGAGAAGCACCAGGAGAATGGGGCGCGGAAGCATGAACGTGGATCTCTGCGCGGGGTTGCCTGGAACGCGGCTGTCCGGCGCGGATGACGCGGGGCCGGCCTGGGGCGAAGGGGGGGAATTTGCCATAAGAAAACGGATTGGGACAATTGCTCGGTGGCTTGTATCTTGAATGCATCGGCGCCGCCCTGCGCGAAAGTCGCTAAGCATCGACTGCGCCCGGGTGATCTTCGCAACCGCGACGTCATTGTCCATGCGCTGGCTCACGACCCGCACGCTTGGCAGCGCACCAAGTTGAGGCGTAATCCGGACGCCTACGCACCCGGTTATCACCGTCGCAGTTTACCTTGTTCCGAAGCCACTGTTTTTAATTGGAAAAAAACGTGGCACATACGTTGCATTCGGTCTGACGCCTGGACCCACCACATGGACCGTTAGATTGGAATCATCCGTGAGCATCGTTCGCTTCATCAAGCAACTCTCCTCCAAACCAGACGCCGGTGATCTGAGTGAGAGCGATGCGCATGACATGTTTGCCGCGATGCTCGACGGCGGCGTACCGGACCTGGAACTCGGGGCTTGTCTGGGGTTGCTGCGCATGCGACAAGCGACGTCGACGGAACTCCTGGGCTTCTACCGGGCCATGGCCGAACGCGTGCACTCCCTCACGCCCCCCGCGACCGCCCTGCGTCCGCTGGTTTTCGCGACCTACAGCGGCGCACGCGAGGAGGCCAATCTGTTGCCCTTGCTGGTCCTGCTCCTTCAGCGCATGGGGGTCCCGGCGGTATTGCACGGCACGCTGCAAGGTCAAGGCCGGATCGCAACGGCCTATATCTTGCGCGAGCTCGGCGTGCTGCCGAGTGCCTCGCTGGCCCAGGCACAGAAATCCCTGGATACGCAATTGCTCGCATTCCTTCCTACGGCTGTGCTCTGTCCGGGGTTGGCCGATCTGCTCGCGCTGCACAGCCGGCTGGGCATGCGCAATCCTGCGCATTCGCTCGTTGGCTTGCTGGATCCATTCAACGAGGGCGCCGTGCGCCTGGTGAGCGCGGATGGGCCGGAGGATCTGAATCGCCTGGACAGTTTCCTGGTAGCCACGGGCTTCGATGCGCTGCTGATGCGAGGCACCGAGGGCGAGCCTTTTGCCAATCCCCGCCAGCGGCCCCGGATTCGCTATTTTCGCCAGGGGGAGTCGAGCGTGTTATTCGACGAGGAAGTTCTTTCGGCGCGCGGCATTTCGAGTCAACCGATGGACATTGACGCGGGCACGACGGCCCGATGGATCCGACAGGCCATGGCGGGGCAGGTGGCCATTCCCCACCCGCTGGTGAACCAGTTGGCGTGCTGCCTGTTCGCTTCCGGCTATACGGACGACATGAACCAGGCGAAGGCAATCGCAGCCGTCGAGGCGGGCGGCCTCACCGCGCACGGGTCGGCATCTTCCGTTACGGGCTCCGACTCGCGGGTGCCTACATGAACCGGTTGTCTCCAGACGGTGCGATTCTTCCGGAGGGCCTCGCCTCGCCGGCCACCCGGCGCCACAACGGCCTGCCCCTGCAAATCGGTCACGCAACGGCCGCGGTTCCAGGCAAAGCCAATGAGGATTTTCACGGGATCGTAACGCCGCTTGAAGAAAGCGAGGCATACGGGCGGGGCATCTGCGCAGCCATTGCCGACGGGGTGAGCGGCAACGGCGCGGGCCGGCTGGCATCGGAAACGGCCGTAAAGACCCTGCTGCGGGATTTTTACGCCGCCCCTGGCACATGGAATCTCACCACGGCGCTCGACAAGTTGCTCCAATCCAGCAATGCCTGGCTGTACTCCGAGAACAGCCGGCATCCCGAATACGAAGGCATGGTGACCACCCTGACCCTCATGCTGTTCAAGGGCAGCCACTTTCACGTGGCGCACGTCGGCGACACGCGCGTCTATCGGCGTCGTGGCGAACGCATCACGCAGTTGACGATCGACCACACCTGGCAAAGAAGCGACATGCGCCATGTGCTCAAACGGGCGGTCGGACTCGACAGCCATCTGGTGGCGGATTACACCGACGGGGAGCTCATCGCCGGAGATGTATTCCTCATGGCCAGCGACGGGATCTGGGAGGTCCTGGGCGAGCGCGTCATCGCGGAGCTCATGCGCCGTGTAACGTCGATGCAGGCGCTGGCCGACGAACTGGTGGAACGATCTATCCGGAATCAGGTCCAGTACATGGGACGCAACGACGCGACGGCTGTCGCCATATCGGTCGGAGAAGGTTCAGCCGGCCAGTGAAGGTCAGGCGGTCAGGCTAGGGCCGTATGCGGGCGTTCCATTACACTGGCACGTTCGCATTGTCCTTCCACCTATCAGGAGATCAACAAGTGCAGCACGAGCTTCCAAAACTACCCTATGCCCTCGACGCATTGCAACCGCATATCTCCAAGGAAACCCTCGAATTCCACTACGGCAAGCATCATCAGGCCTACGTGACGAACCTGAACAATCTGATCAAGGGGACCGAGTTCGAGCAGGCGAGCCTCGAGGAGATCATCCGCAAGTCTTCCGGCGGAATTTTCAATAACGCCGCGCAGGTATGGAATCACACGTTTTACTGGAATTGCCTGGCGCCGAATGCAGGCGGCGAACCGAAAGGAACGCTCGCCGAGGCGATCAAGCGCAAGTTCGGATCCTTCGCCACGTTCAAGGAGACCTTTTCCAAAAGCGCAGTGGGAAATTTCGGGTCGGGCTGGACCTGGCTGGTCAAGAAAGGCGATGGCAGTGTCGACATCGTCAACACGTCCAACGCCGGTACCCCGCTAACGGGGACGGACAAGCCGCTGCTCACCTGTGATGTCTGGGAACACGCCTACTATGTCGATTACCGGAATCGCCGGCCGGATTATGTCGCGGCATTCTGGAATCTCGTTCACTGGGACTTTGCGGCGAAGAATTTCGGCAGTTGAGAATTTGCCCGGAAGCGTAGCAGGGCGCCAGGGGGCGCCCTTTTTTTGGGCTGTGCCGGCAGGTACTGCCGCGACGCAACGGAAATCCTTATGACACCGGCCTATTGCGGGGCCGCGCGGGCTTCTCTACACTGCGTTCCCAGTTCCAACCACAGGAGCGCGCGATGAAATACGTACTCGACTCTCTCTGGGGCACGGTCATAGCCGGTGTCGTGCTGACCATCATTCTGTACTACATCACCAAAGCCTTGATCGGGGGATAGACATGGAACTGCTGCCCGGAATCTACCGCTGGATACACATCCTGGCGGGCATCATGTGGGTCGGCTTGCTGTATTACTTCAACTTTGTGCAGGTGGCCGCGGTCAAGGCGGCGCAAGCCGACGGCACTGCGCGCCGGCATCACCAAGCACGTCGCGCCGCGCGCCTTGTTCTATTTTCGCTGGGCAGCGCTGTTGACCTGGGTTGCAGGGGCGGCATTGCTCGGAGCCAACTTCGTCGCGGCATTCACGTTTCAGGCGGGATACGAGAAAATCGGCGTCGGGGCGTGGCTGGGTACCATCATGCTGCTCAATGTCTGGGGCTTGATCTGGCCCAACCAGAAAAAGATACTTGGATTGAAGCCGGCGACGGACGAGCAAAAGAACAAGGCGCGTCGCGTGGCTTTTATCGCTTCGCGCATTAACGTCGCGTTGTCGATCCCGATGCTGTTCTTCATGGTGGCGCAGTCGCATATCCCCATGTGACTGGCTGTGCCCCTTTTTTTGGGGGGTGACCGAGGGCGGCGGAATGGGAGCGCGCCGTCCTCCCGGGGTTCATTGCGCCGGCGGCAGTTGCTTCAATCCCTTGACGACATCCCCCGCTTTGATCCCGCGCTTCCCGAACCACCCGCGGTTCATTTCCAGCGCATAGGCTGCCGGGCCTGCCGAGACATGTGCCGTTTCTGAAAACGGTTCCATGTCGGCCACGTTCAGAATTCGGCCTTTTGCATCGATAAATGCGACGGACAAGGGGATCCGGGTATTCTTCATCCACATCGCAGTGATCTCGGCGCGCGGATACAGAAACATCATCCCGCTGTTTTCAGCCAGCCTGTCGCGGAACATCAGCCCGCGCAAGCGCGCTGCCTCGGTGGCGGCGACCTCTGTGCGGATATCGTGGTCCTTGATTTTCAGCCGATAAGTTATCAGCGGATCGGCACAGGCGGCCTGCGCGACCGCCAGCAGTACCGCAATCTGCATGCATGCCAGGATCTGTCTCAGTGATCGCATCGGATTTCAGTGGATGAAACGTGAAAAGATACCGGCACTCTACCGCCCGCGATGCCGACCCACCAATTTTTTGCCCTGACGCTCGCCGTGCCGACAACACTTATGCGGCGTGCGCACAATCCCCCCTGTTGCCTTGGCTTGCGACGTACTTGCTTGCTGCGTTCAATGCGCGCGGGTGTTGCAGACTGCGCGCGGGGGCGGCGCATAACGGGCCACCGGAGCATGGATGCGTCAGCAGATATTGGTGCAACGCAATAAATGACATGGGGCAAGCGACGCCGCGCGCCCGGGCAGAAATGTGTTGACAACATAGTGCGTAACTCTTAATTTTCAGCCTGCAGTAAAGCTTGTCTAGATCTGGAATTTTCCCACGATATCCGGTCTGGCTTTACGCATCGAGGCAGTAATCAAAACCAATGCGCGGTGTCGGTAACACAAGCGCTGCGCAATATCTCTTCGGGAGGTTTCAAAAAAAATGGTGAAGCAATCGTTGCACTTCAAACGTGCTGCGGTATCCCTCGCTGCTATGGCAGCGTTCGGTGCTTCTGGGGTTGTCTTCGCACAGGGTCTGGATAGCGCTGAATCAAAGCTCTATCCGAACTATGTGACGGATGACATGCTTCTGAATGCCGACAAGGATGCGCAGAATTGGCTCCATTACGGTCGCGACTACCAAACCACGCGCTACAGCCCGCTGTCAACGATCAACCGTGACAACATCAAGAAGCTGACCCCGGTCTGGAACCTGTCATTCGGCGTTCTGGAAGGGCAAGACAGCCAGGCAGTGGCAGTGAACGGCACGATCTATGTTACGACGTCTTTCAACAAAGTCATTGCAGTCGACGCGGCTACCGGCAAGGTGCACTGGAAGTACGAGCGCGAACTGCCGGGCGATGTGTTTCCGAAACTGTGCTGTGACGTCGTGAACCGCGGCGTGGCCGTCTACAAGAACAAGGTTTACCTTGCGACCCTCGACGCTCACGTCGTTGCACTCGATAGCGGTTCCGGAAAAGTTGTCTGGGACAAGAAAATCGGCGATTACACCTACGCCGAGACCTTCACGATCATGCCGATGGCGCTCAAGAACAAGATCATCTTCGGTACCGCAGGGGCCGAATATGGCGTGCGCGGCTGGATCGCGGCGATCGATGCTGACACTGGTGCCCCGGTATGGAAGACGTACACCATTCCTGGCCCCGGCGAACCCGGCAACGACACCTGGGCGGGTGAAAGCTGGAAGTACGGTGGTGGATCGGCATGGATTACCGGCGCCTATGACAAGGAAACCAACTCCTTGTACTGGCCCGTCGGCAACCCTGGTCCGGACTTCGACCGTCATGTGCGGCTCGGCGACAACCTGTTCGCCAACAGCAACTTGATGATGGATCCGGACACGGGCAAGATCAAAAGCTACTTCAACTACACGCCCAACGATCCATACGACTACGACGGCGTGAATGAAATTATTCTCGTCGACATCGGCGGCAAGAAGCTGTGGTTGCACGGCGATCGCAATGGCCACCTGTACGGCATTGATCGCGTAAATACGGTCAAAACCAAGCACGGCAACGAGCACAAGTGCGTGTGGGTCACGGCAATGCAGCGTGTGAACTGGGTGAAGCAGCCGATCAACCCGTCGAACAACTGCAAGCCGATCTACAACTATCCTGAGAAGGATGTGGTGTACGACAAGGTGACTACCGATATCGCTCCGTCCCTGGACGGCGGTAAGGAATGGCACCCGATGGCTTACAGCCACCGCACCAAGATGGTTTACGTTCCCGTGTACGACTTCGCCATGGACCTCCAAGCCAAGAAAATGGAATGGAAGCGCGGCGAATGGTTCCTGGGCGCGAAGATCATCAACTTCAACGCGGGTGCGGGTTCCACCAAGGGCTATGATGCTGCGACCGGTAAACTTGCGTGGCAGAAGTCCATGAGCTACCCGGCCACCAGCGGCATTCTGGCCACTGGCGGAGGCTTGGTGTTCTACGGCGATCCCGAGGGCTACTTCAACGCTGTAAACGACGAAACCGGCGAACACCTCTGGTCCTTCCAGGTCGGCTCCGGCATTCACGGCAACCCGACGACCTACACCGGCCCGAATGGCAAGCAGTATGTCGCCATCGTGTACGGAGCGGGCGGCGGCGGCATCTGGCCCATATTCTATTCAGAGTATCTGAAGAAGAATCAAAAGGGCGGCGGCCTCATGGTATTTGCTGTTGACTGATGCAGGATAGCGGACGCAGGTAGTTCGCAGCACACAGTAGGTCGAGGGGGGCAAAGCGTCTGCCCCCCTTATTTTTTGTGACGAGCGGTGCTGAATTTCAAGCGTTTCGTAAACCGCCGGTGTCACAGAAGCGTTGAAGAAGGGGACGGGGATTGGGGTTTCTTAAAAGGAGTTGAATGTGCGTAAGTTATTTAGTCTCTACGGAATGACCTTTTTACTCGCGTTGTCGTCGGCCGCCACCCTGGCGCAGACTGATCCCGACGAAATAGCCGATACGCTGGAGCGTTCGAAGGCCAAGGGAAAACTTTTGGCGTGTGCTGACCCGTATTCTTTTCCTTCCGCTGCCCAGAATTCCGATCCCCCTGGCTATGATATCGAGATCATGCGCGAGATCGCCAAGCGCGGTGGCATGCGCATCGAGATGGTTTGGGCGGATACCGGAACCCGTGGCGGCACTTCACGCGCCTTCCGCAATTCGATCCTGAAGAAACGCTGCGATGTGTTTCTGGGGATGTCTGACAGCGGTGATGACGACATGCTGATGGGCCAGCTGGCCTTTACCAAGCCCTATGTGGGCATGGGCTATGTGCTGGTGGTGCAGGGTAAAGCCGCGGACAAGAAGACGCTCGGTGAACTCAAGGACGCCAACATCAAAGTCGGTGTACCCATGTCCACGCCGATCGACGATTACCTGTTCAGCAACAACATTCCACGGTCGTTGTACCTGGACAACCGGCGGATCATGCAAGCAATGTCCAAGGGCGAAATCGACGCCAGTCTGGTATGGGGAACGGCTCTTGCGGGCGCGATACGCGAGTATCCCGACAAGAATTTCAGCATGGTCAAAGGCTACGTTCCGGAAGCCGAGCAGCGCTGGAACCTGAATTTCATCGTGCGCAAGCAGGATAAATCCCTGATGACATTCATCGATGAGGCCGTCGCGGACATGCTCGCGAGTGGCAAGATGAAGCAGATCATCGAGTCTTACAATGTGCCGTTCTACCCGCCATTTTCATAAGTTTATTAGGGAGGTTTTCAATCATGTCCGTTTTGAGATTCAACAAGCTATTCGCGCAGCTTGCGGCGATTACCGCTTTGGCCATTGGAATGGGTATGTCATTGCCGGCCGCGGCCCAGCACAAGGCGAACGCCAACGATATGGAAGTGCCGACCAATGACATGAAGGTCGTCGAAGAGGGCAAGGCGTGGTTTGCGCGCCGCTGCTCGTTCTGTCATGGCAGCAATGGCCATGGCGGCAAAGGGCCTTGCCTGTCCTGTGGGGTTTTCAAGTACAACGGCAACACCAATACCGAGATCTACACAACGATCGCCGTGGGCGTGCCAAAGAATCTTGGCGGAACGATGGGCGCATTCGGCACGACCATGAGCCAGGAAGAAATCTTGAGCGTTATCACCTTCCTGCGGTGGGAAGAAAAACGCCGCATCGATAACGGTGATATTCCGGATCCTTACAAGAACAAGAACGACGAACCCATGGTGTTTCCGAAAACGAACTGAGTCCGCTGAAATGCAAAGGCCGGCGCTAGCCGGCCTTTTTTTATATCTTCTTCTCTGCTTCAGTGCTTGCCGGTACTGCCGAAACCCCCGGCGCCGCGCGTGCTCTGCGCGAAATCCTCGACAACGTTCAGTGCAGCCTGCAGGACGGGCACCAGAATCAGTTGCGCAATTCTTTCCATCGGGTTGAGCGTAAACGCCGTGGTACCGCGATTCCACAGCGAAACCAGGATCTGGCCCTGGTAATCCGAGTCGATCAATCCGACCAGATTGCCGAGCACGATGCCATGCTTGTGGCCCATGCCGGACCGCGGCAGTACCAGGGCGGCCACGCCAGGATCACCGAGGTGAATGGCAATGCCCGAGGGAATCAATTCCGTCTGGCCGGGGTTCAAAACTACGGGCATTTCAATGCAAGCGCGCAGGTCCATGCCGGCCGAGCCGGCTGTTGCATAGGCGGGCAATTGATCGCGCAGCCGCGGATCGAGAATCTTGATGTCGAGTGTTCGCATCGGTTCCTGATGGTTACGGGTTGAATTGCAGGGCGGCAGCCTTGCTCGGCTGATACAGCTTTGCGATGTGCCGGATCAGAAAGCGCGCCTGCTCGAGCTTGGACGATCGAGCGATGCGATGGGAACCTTCGTCGTCCAGCAACACCAGTTCATTGTCGTCGGCATCGATGGCGGATTGCACCAGATTGGCCGCGAGCAGAGGGAGTTTCTTGCGGCGGCGCTTCGCCTCGGCTTGCTCTTCGAGTTTCTCGCTTTCCGCCGCGAAACCGACACAGAAGGGAGGGTTCGGTCGTTTTGCCACCAACTCGACGATATCCGGATTCAGCGCCAGTTCCAGTGTAGGAATGCCGCGTTCTTTCTTGATCTTCTGCGCGCTGCCATTCACCACGAAGTAATCGGCAACGGCTGCGACCGCTATGAATATGTCGGCGCTTTTCACCTGGGCATTGACTGCCTCGAGCATCTCGCGGGCGGATTCCACGCGCACGACATTGGCGGCTGCGGGCGTCTCCAGCGCGGTCGGACCGGAAATCAACGTCACGCGTGCGCCTGCTTCAAGCGCTGCACGCGCGACGGCGTAGCCCATTTTCCCCGAACTGCGATTGGTCAGCCCGCGCACCGGATCGATCGGCTCGAAGGTGGGACCCGCCGTGATCAGGACATGCGTCCCTGAGAGGAGTTTGGGCTGAAACCAGGCCGCAATTTCACGCATCAGATCCTCTGGTTCCAGCATTCGTCCCATGCCCACTTCGCCGCATGCCTGGGCGCCCGAATCGGGCCCCAGCACCACAATGCCGTCACCGCTCAACTGTCGGGCGTTGCGCTGGGTGGCCGGGTTCTCCCACATTTGCCGATTCATCGCCGGTGCGACCATCAAGGGACATTCGCGGGCTAAACACAGGGTCGACAACAGGTCGTCGGCGAAGCCGTGCACCAGCTTGGCCAGGAAATCCGCGGTCGCCGGCGCAATCACGATCAAATCCCGGTCGCGTGACAAGTCGATATGGGCCATGCCATTCGAAATGCGGTCATCCCACATATCGACGTACACGGGCTTGCCGCTCAATGCCTGCAAGGTCAGGGGAGTGATGAACTTGCAGGCTGACTCCGTCATGACCACCTGCACGTCGGCTCCCTGCCGCTGCAGTTCCCGAATCAGCTCCGCGGACTTGTAAGCCGCAATTCCCCCGGTAAGCCCTATCAGAATACGTTTGCCGCGTAGTTCCACCATTGCCTTGGTCTGCCGATTATTTGCCTACGGGGCAGTGTAAACTGTTGTTGCAGAATATAAAAGTGGTGGAGTTCCCATGGCGATCAATGATTGGCCGGAGGATGATCGGCCGCGCGAGAAATTACTGGCAAAAGGCGCTGCAGGTCTATCCGACGCCGAGTTGCTGGCCATATTTTTACGCACTGGTGTCAAAGGTCAAAGTGCGGTGGACGTTGCGCGCGTCCTACTTAAAAAATTCGGGTCGCTGGGTGCATTGATCGAAGCAAACGAGTTGGATTTCTGCAGCGTTCCGGGCGTGGGCAGCGCAAAGTTCGTGCAACTGCAGGCCGCCACCGAACTCATCCGCCGAGCGCTGGCGGCCGAGATGAAAGCCGGCATCAGCGTGAGTTCCCCGGCCGCGGTGCGCGATTTCCTGCGGTTGTCCATCCAGAGCCGGCCGGTCGAAATTTTCGTTGGCCTGTTTCTCGATGCGCAAAACCGGGTCATCGCGGTGGAAGAACTGTTTAGCGGAACGTTGACGCAAACCAGCGTATTCCCGCGTGAGGTTGTCAGGCGAGCGCTTCATCACAATGCCGCCGCAGTTATTTTCGCTCACAACCATCCGTCCGGGGTCGCTGAGCCGAGCCATGCCGATGAAATGCTGACCCGGGCGTTGAAAGAGGCCCTGAGCCTGATTGACGTCCGGGTACTGGATCATTTTGTGGTCGGCCGGGGTGCGATCCTGTCATTTGCCGAGCGCGGGCTGATCTAGCGGGCGAGGCGGGTTGAGCAGGGCGGTGTATCTATGCTATAAAGCGCATCTTTCCGCATTCCCCGAACCGCCCCCCCAAGGCGGTCCAGTCAAAGAAATCAAGCCTGGAGAGCCAATATGGCCAGAGTATGTGAAGTGACCGGCAAGAAGCCGGTGGTCGGCAATCGCGTATCGCATGCCAACAACAAGACGAAGCGCCGTTTTCTGCCGAACCTGCAATACCGTCGCTTCTGGGTCGAGAGCGAGAACCGCTGGGTCAACATGCGTGTCAGCAATGCTGGTCTGCGCACGATCGACAAGAAGGGGATCGACGTGGTTCTGGCCGAATTGCGCGCCCGCGGCGACAAGTTCTAACAATTCTGCTGGAGAGCGACAATGAGAGAAAAGATCAAACTGGAATCGTCCGCCGGCACCGGGCATTTCTACACCACTACCAAGAACAAGCGCACGACACCGGATAAGATCGAAATGAAGAAATTCGACCCGGTCGCCCGCAAGCACGTGCTCTATAAAGAAACCAAGCTCAAGTAACGCGTCCGGATCAAAAAAAACCCGCCGATTGGCGGGTTTTTTTTCGGCTTGCTGTTCGGCGCGTCAGGCGTAGCAGCGCAGCTTGCGGGAGAAGTCGCGCAACGGCGCAATTCCGCTTTTCTCGGCCCGATGACACCAGTCCTCCAGTTGCGAGAGCAACTGTTCCCGGTTGGCCGTCGAGCGTTGCCACAGCATCGCCAATTCCTGGCGCATCGAATAGACGGTCTTCAGCACCATGCTGGTGCTCAGCACTTCATCGAGCTGGGCTTTTTCCTGTTCGGGAACAAGCTTGGCATCCAGGTGCAACCATCGTTTCATGGTTTGCAGGTCCACCGGGTGATTCGACTTGTGTTCACGCATGCGGCGCAACTCATCCGCGCAGGTCGTGCGCAACGAACGCGTGAAACGCGCCAGCACATCGTACCGATGCGTGATCACCGCTTGCAAGGTTTGCAGATCGCACTTGGACTTGCCCGCTTCCATGCGGATCTGGGGTGCAAGTTTCTTGACCTGCGCCAGATGGAGTATTTCCAGAATACGGATGTAGAACCAGCCGATGTCGAACTCATACCATTTGCTCGACAAGCGTGCCGACGAGGCATAAGCGTGGTGGTTGTTGTGCAGTTCCTCGCCGCCGATCAGGATTCCCCAGGGCACGATGTTGGTGCTGGCATCCTCCACCTGGAAGGTCCGGTACCCGAAATAATGGCCCACGCCGTTGATCAGGCCCGCAGCCGTAATCGGGATCCACAACATCTGTACAGCCCAGATGGTCAAGCCCAACGGGCCGAACAAGAGGATGTCGGTGACCAGCATCAGGGCGACGCCACCCTTGTCCGTGCGCGAATAGACATTGCGCTCCATCCAGTCGTCGGGTGTCCCGTGACCGTATTTGTCCAGGGTCTCGCGATTTGCTGCTTCCTTCCGGTAGAGTTCGCTGCCCTCAAGCAGTACTTTCTTGAGCGTGAGCACTTGCGGGCTGTGCGGATCTTCTTCCGTCTCGCATTTCGCGTGATGCTTGCGATGAATGGCGGTCCAGGCTTTCGTTGACATGCCGGTGGTCAGCCACAACCACATCCGGAAAAAGTGCGCTACGGCGGGATGAAGATCCAATGCCCGATGCGCAGAATGCCGGTGCAGATAAATGGTGACCGCCGCAATGGTGACGTGGGTCATCAACAACGCGACCAATATATAGCCCCACCACGGCAATGAAACCAGGCCGTTTGCCCAGCCGGGCAGGTCCATAAAACCGTTCACATTCATGTAGGTAACCTCATTAAATCAGAAAAATATGAGCGCGGATTGTACAGGACATCAAAGCGACGGCAAGGTAAACTTTCGTAACAAAATCCTGTGGATATCACGATTTCTCGCATTCCCGGAACATATCTGTCAATCGTAACCTTTTAATCACAGGATCGGCGGATTTAGCGAAAATACGTAGGGCAGCATCGCCGGCGTTGTTGTATCGACATAGGGTAAGAGTCTGTTTTTGACGATACGTTTCAAATGGCACCGTGCGGCCCCAACTTCAAGTCGTGTCCGAGTTTAAGCGGAATGCGTGCCAAGGGGCCGTGGCCGGGGAATTCGCTGTGTAAGCGGGCTGAAGTCGGCCCGACTTTGGCCTTTCGTTCCGGGCCCCGTAACGGCCAGCGACTATCGAGGCTGGAGGTGCTCGACGGCGTGATTACGGTGTTGACGCCAACTGGCATAAAACGCCCTGGCAAGGCCTGGATTGTCGCGCAAAACCAGCACGTTCTCTGCATTCCTGTACTGGGCGGCAAATGTGAAGTTAAAGCTGCCCGTAATCACGCCGGGATGAGCCGCATCCGGATCGATGATGATGACTTTGTTATGGGCCGCCGCATGCTCGCCGTCCATGAAAACGGGCACCCCGGCGATGACGAGCTGGCGCATCGCCGCAGACGGGGCTGAAACGGCGAGTTCACGGTCTGCAATGACCTGCACGTCGAGTCCCCGGCGATGGGCGCGAATCAAAGCTTTGGCGATTTCGATGTGGGTAAAACTGAAAGCCTGCACCAACACTTGCGAAGTGGCGGCATCAATGTTTCGCACGATGAGTTGCGCTGCATCGTTTCCGGGAGTCAGCGCAACTTCGATCGATCCAACCGCGGGCATACTATTGGAAGGTTCGAACGCGGCCACCGGCATCAGCAACGCATAACCGGCGAGCAGCACCCAGACGCGCGATTGCATTGGTTCTCTCAGGGTTTTCGCTGCAAGACCGCGGCAAAGAACGCATCGGTGTCATGCCGTTGCGGCCGCAACTCCAGAAAATCCCCGCTGTCGAGACCGATCTGGTTCTCGCCGAGCACTTGCTGGCAACTGAGTTGTTGAAAGGCCTCATGCTCCCCGAGAAACTGTTCCACGACCGCCTGGTTTTCCTGCCGCAGCACGCTGCAGGTCGCATACACGAGCCGACCGCCCGGTTTGAGCAATTTCGCCGCAGCGGACAGGATGGCCTGCTGCTTGATACGAAGCTCATCGATTGCAGACGGTGACTGGCGCCACTTCAAATCAGGATTGCGCCGCAACGTGCCCAGTCCGCTGCAGGGCGCATCCACCAGCACGCGATCGACCTTGCCCGCCAATCGCTTCACCTTGATGTCGTTCTCGCTCGCTATGATCTGCGGATGCACATTGGACAAGCCCGAACGCTTGAGCCTGGGCGTCAGATTCTTCAAGCGCTTTTCCGATACGTCCAGGGCATACAAGCGACCCTGCGACTGCATCATCGCTCCCAGTTGCAACGTCTTGCCGCCTGCGCCCGCGCAGAAATCCACCACCATTTCGCGACGTCGCGGCGCCACCAGGTAGCCCAGCAACTGACTGCCTTCATCCTGTACTTCGATGGCGCCGCTGGTGAAGAGCGCATGGCGATTGATGGCGGGCTTGCCCGTTACACGGATTCCCACGGGCGAAAAGCGGGTCGCGACAGCGTTGAACCCGCTATCGCGCAAGGCTCCCAAAACCTGCTCGCGCCCCGCAAGCAGGGTATTGACCCGCAGGTCCAGGGGAGCGGGCCGCAGCATTGCGCGTCCGAAATTTTCTGCCTCCTCCGTAGAGGTCTCCGATGCCAATCGCTCATACAGCCAATCGGGCAGGCTCAGGCGCACGGCCGGCGGCAACGTTTCGATGTCGGTGGTCCTCAGCGCCAGCACCCACTCCCGGTCGCCATTCTTGAGCGAAGCTTCCATCTGGCCGATGCTGTAACCCTGAAATTTGATGAGACTCCCGATGACCAATCGTCGGGGCGTGGGCTGCGCCACGAGTTGCTCGAGCACGCGCTTGTGACGCAGAACGGCGAACACCGTTTCGGCAATGAATGCGCGATCGCGCTGACCCAATGTCCGGTTCGCGAGGAAAAAATTGCGCAGGACGGCGTCGGCTGGATGCTGCATCGGCAACGCCAGGTCGACGGCCGCGGTTGCTGCTTGCATCAGGGCGGGCGTGAACTGCATCGTGCTATTGATACGAAATCGCGGTGATGGTCGAATCCAGTACGGTTCCGTCTTTCTCGATGAAGCGGATTTGTACGGGGAGATAAAAGTGCTGAGCGGAAAGCCATACTTCGAATCCGCGCTTGTCGTCGCCTTCGCGGACTTTCTGAAAATGCAGCGTGTCGAGTTCACCCAGCGGAGTTTTTAGTTTCACCTTGCCGAGGATCTGATACTTGTACTCGCTCAGTTTGCGGCCATCGGTGAGATGCACCGGCTCGATTTCGGAACCGGGCGGCTGGAACGCAAAGGCGTAGGTAAACGTGGTCTGATCGAACGTGTTCTCGGGCAAGGGGAGGGTTTCCACGCTCGCCCCATCGGTCAGTTTGATCAGGTGCGCATCCCAGTCGAAATCCGCCGCGCGCGGGGGCTTGCGCGAGCGCGCTTCCTTGAAATGCTGTGATCGCAATCCGCTGCTGGTGATCGTCCCGCGGCTTTCGCGGCGAATGTTCATCTTGTAGAAGAAAGCGGCGATGCCAACCGTCCTCGATTCGCTGACGACGGAATAACGTTTGCCGTCATGCTCGAGCACATCGCGCCCTTCGCCCAGATACATGGTGCCGGCTTTCACGGAAAAGTTGATCTGCACGCGGTTCGGTGGTTGCACCGCCAGTGCCGGGCCGGCCAGGAACGCGAAAAGGATCAGAACGCGAAGCATCATGTCGGAACAGGGGAAACCAGGTGTCCTGTCTTAGAAGCAACCGCGGCAAGCTTCACCTGATTGCCCTCGATCGCCAACCGGCCGTCGAGGTACCAGGAAATGGCTTTAGGGTAGATTGCAAGTTCCTGCTCGAGCACGCGTGCGGCGAGGCGTCGCTCGTCGTCGTCCGGCAGCACGCTCACGGCCGCTTGAATGATGATCGGGCCGTGATCCAGTGCGGGCGTGACGAAGTGCACGGTGCAGCCGTGGATCTTTACCCCTTCTTCCAGAACGCGCCGGTGCGTCGCAAGGCCCGGAAATGCCGGAAGCAACGAAGGGTGGATGTTCATGATCCTGTGGGTGAAGCGATTGATGAACTGCTCCGACAGTATCCGCATGAAACCCGCCAGTACGATCAGGTCCGGCGCAAAGGCCTCGATGGCCTCCGCCAGCGCCAGATCGAAACTTTCTCGGTTCGCATAATCGCGGTGGCACACAATCCTGGTATCGATGCCGGCCTCTTTCGCGATGCTCAATCCGCCGGCCGAAGGCTCGTTGCTGATCACGGCTGCCACTGTCGCATTCAGTCTTGCAGCAAGGATCGCCTGCATGTTGCTGCCACGACCTGATATCAGAATGACGATCCGCTTCATGCGTCCGGTCAGATTACAACGGTCTGGGCTTCACCCTCACGCCGGGCGCGAATCTCGCCGATGAGAAACGCCTGTTCGCCCTGCGTTTGCAATACCTTCAGTGCGCGATCCGCATCCTGCGCGGCCACGATCGCCACCATGCCGATCCCGCAATTGAACACGCGATGCATCTCGCTTTCGACGATATTGCCGTTGCGCTTGAGCCAATCGAAAACCGCTGGCCGCGGCCACGCTTTCAGGGTCAGTTCGGCGCATACGTCGGGCGGCAGAACGCGCGGCACGTTTTCGACCAAACCGCCGCCCGTGATGTGCGCGAGCCCCTTGATCGGAACCTGCGTCATCGCAGCGAGCACGGACTTTACGTAGATTCTCGTGGGAGCAAGCAATGTTTCTCCCAACGTTCGGCCGTCAATTCCGGATGACAAATCGGCATCGACGTCCTCGATGACCTTGCGCACCAGCGAATAACCGTTCGAGTGAACCCCGCTGCTTGCAAGGCCCAGCACCTTGTCGCCGGCCGCAATGCGCGAACCATCGATGATCTTCGCTTTCTCGACGGCGCCGACCGCGAATCCCGCAAGGTCGTATTCACCGGGCGGATACATGCCGGGCATTTCGGCCGTCTCGCCGCCGATGAGCACGCAACCGGCCTGCTCGCATCCCGCGGCGATGCCCTGGATGACTTGCGTGGCCGTGGCCACGTCGAGCTTTCCGCACGCGAAGTAATCCAGGAAAAACAGCGGCTCAGCGCCTTGAACCAGAATGTCGTTGACGCTCATCGCCACCAGATCGATGCCAACGGTGTCATGGCGATTCAACTGGAACGCCAGTTTGAGCTTGGTGCCCACGCCATCGGTGCCTGAGACCAGCACCGGCTCCTTGTATTTCTTCGGCACTTCGAACAAGGCGCCAAACCCACCAATGCCACCCAGCACGCCGTCGCGCAGCGTGCGTCTGGCGAACGGTTTGATGTTGTCGACAAGCTGGTCACCCGCGTCGATATCGACACCGGCGTCACGATAGGATAGCGATTGGGAAGCGGGGCGATCGGTCTTCAAGTTGAGTTGCCGGGGTCTTCGAGATAAAGTAACGATGGATTGCGCCGGTCGTATCGGCTTGTGGTCGTATCGGCTTGTGGCGCGGCGGATTTTACTCCATTTGCCTGCGATTTTCCCCTTGCGGTATGTTCTGACTCCGCGGCGGCGCCCGGCCGTTGCGTCACGCCTTCGCCTCGTTTTCGTTTCGCTTGCGCCTGCTGGTGCACTCACCCATGTCCACCCCCTTTAGCGCCGCGTACCGCCTCCAATGAAGCAGCTGGCCCTGACGCTCGCGCCGCCCGCCGCGCCGACGCTGGATAACTTTTTCCCGGCCGGAAACGCTGAGCTGCTGACGATGCTCCGCCATCTCGTGGCCGGGCGGGACGTCGAAAGATCGATCTATATCTGGGGCGCGGCCGGCAGCGGACGCTCGCATCTCTTGCAAGCATCCATTGCGTCGCTGCAAGCCGGCGGATTGGTCTGCAAGCTGGTTGCTCGCGGTCAAGCCGTGCCGGAGCCTTCCGCGCAACTGCGGGCGCTGGCCGTGGATGACGTCGACACGCTGGATGCCGGAAACCAGCGCGCATTTTTTCGACTGTACAATCATTTGCGAGAACGCGCGGGGATAGTGCTGGCGGCAGGCAGCGTTGCGCCGGCACAACTCAAGGTGCGTCCGGAATTGATGACACGGCTCGGCTGGGGCCTGGTCTACCAGGTGCAGGCGCTGACCGATGAAGACAAGGCGAGGGCGCTCAAAGGACATGCGGCCTCGCGCGCGTTCGATCTGCCGGATAGCGTGATCGAGTATCTTCTGCGCCACACCAGCCGCGATCTGCCTTCCCTGATGAGCGTGCTCGATGCGCTCGATCGTTATTCGCTCGAAGCCAAACGCCCGATCACCCTGCCGTTGCTGAAGGAGTTGCTTAACCCGCAAGCCGACGGCGGTTGACCCGGCCGCAAGGGGGTTTCCGGGCGCCTTTTTGAGCTATACTCAGCCGCCTTTCACGTGCCCGCCGTTTTCCCGCATTCCATGCGCCTCGCATTATTTGATCTGGACAATACGCTGCTGGCTGGCGACAGCGATTTCGAGTGGGCCCAGTTCCTGATCGAGAAACAGGTGCTCGACCGGGAGGTCTACGAAGCGCGCAATCGCAGCTTTTATGAAGCCTATAAAGCCGGCACGCTGGATATTCACGAGTTCCTCGATTTCCAGTTGAAGCCGCTCTCCCGTCATCCGCGCCAACAACTGGATCAGTGGCATGTCGAGTTCATGCTCAAGAAGATCGCACCCATCATCACGCGCAAGTCGCGCGACCTGATCGACAGCCACCGCGATGACGCGCGGGTTGTGATTACCGCGACCAACCGCTTCGTGACCGCGCCGATTGCGCGCGAACTGGGCATCGAAAACCTGATAGCCACCGAACCGGAAGAAATCGATGGCGAATTCACCGGCCGCGTCCTGGGCGTGCCCTCGTTTCGCGAAGGTAAAATCGCCCGCCTCAAGAGCTGGATGGCAGAACACGGCATCGATTGGCAGAAGTTCGATGAAACCTGGTTTTACAGCGATTCGCTGAACGACCTGCCCCTGCTCTCCCTGGTCAGCCATCCGGTCGCCGTGGATCCCGACGAGACGCTCAAGGAACACGCGCTCAAGCACGACTGGCGCGTCATCAGCCTGCGTTAGACGCCTCGTCCGCGCCGGCTGAACGAATCCATGTCGCGCGCTGTCGGAATGCTCGCGCTTTTGCTGGTTACGGCGATTGCCTTGTTGATCGGGATCGCCACCGGCGGCGTGTCCATTCCCTTCCCTCAGGTCCTTGCATCGCTCGTGCAGCCCGGTCACGACGCGATTGCGGATATCGTCTGGAAATTGCGCCTGCCGCGCGTTCTGTCCGCGTTCTCGTGTGGCGCGTTGCTGGCCTTGTCGGGGACGTTGATGCAGGTCCTGTTGCGCAATCCGCTGGCTGACCCTTATGTATTTGGCATTTCGGGTGGTGCAGCGCTGGGGGTGATATTCGGCATGCTCATTGGCGTGGGAACGCTATGGCAAACGGGCCTTGGCCTGGCGGGCGCCACGCTGGCCTCGTTGCTTGTGTTCGGATTGAGCCTGCGCGCGGGCAACTGGAATCCGTATCGATTGCTGCTCACCGGGGTCGTGGTGGCCGCGGGGCTCAACGCCTTGCTGAGCCTCATCCTGGTGCTTGCGCCGCAGACCGCGGTCAAGGGCATGCTGTACTGGCTGATGGGTGACCTTGGCTATACCGGCAATCCATTGCCTGGGTTGCTCGTGCTCGCCGTGCTTGCCGCGGCGGTGATGCCCTTTGCGCCGGCCATGAATGTTCTGACGCTTGGACGCATGAAAGCGCAATCGCTCGGGGTGCAGGTGCGGGGCATCGAATTCTTTCTGTTCGCACTGGCGGCCGTGGCGGCGGTGGCGGCCGTGCTCATCGGCGGCACCATTGGCTTCGTCGGCCTGATCGTGCCGCACATGGTGCGCATGCTTGGCCTCGCGGATCATCGCTGGTTACTGCCCGGGGCGATCCTGGTCGGTGGCGCATTCCTGATCCTTGCCGATACGCTCGCCCGCAGCGCCTGGGCGCCTTTGCAGTTTCCCGTCGGCGTGCTCACGGCGTTGCTGGGCGTGCCGATCCTGTTGCTGCTCCTTGCCGGCCGAGGCAAAGATGCTGCGCATTGAAGCCCTGCGGCTCGGCTATCCGGACCGCACGCTGGTCGACGGCCTGTCAGTGGAGTTGCGACCCGGCGAAATTTGGGGCGTCCTGGGCCGCAATGGCAGCGGCAAGTCAACGCTGTTGCACGCCATGGGAGCGTTGCACCCTGCGCAGACCGGGCGGGTCCTGCTCGACGAAGCACCCGCAGCGGCCCTGCCCAAACGCGAACTGGCGCGTCGCCTGGGCGTGCTGTTGCAGGAGGAAAGCCGCGATTTCTGGGGCAATGTGAGCGACTATGTCCTGCTCGGCCGCTATCCGCACGCCAGCAGTCCATTTGGCTGGTCCGCCCATGACGAAAGCATTGCCGAGCGCGAGATAGCGCGGATGCATTTAAGCGGACTGGGCAACCGGCTTTACGCCTCGCTGTCCGGCGGCGAGCGCCAGCGCGCACGCATTGCGGCCCTGTTCACCCAGCAACCCATCGTCTATCTGCTCGATGAGCCGCTGCAGCACCTCGACTTGCCGCATCAGGTCGCGCTGCTGGACCGGCTGGCAGACGAAGCCCGGGAACGCAACGCGATCGTGGTCATTGCCTTGCACGATCTGCTTTTTGCGGCCCGTTATTGCACCCGGTTTCTGCTGTTGTTTGGAAACGGGCGGTTCAGCGTGGGCGGCGCAGACGAGGCATTGACCGCGCAAAGTCTGGGAGAACTGTATGGCTTTCCCCTCGCGCGCGTCGAGATCGGCGGCGAGTACCTGTTTGTTCCGGCCCGTCGAGGCGACAAGGGCTCGCATGTATAATCCACGCTTTCTCGCCGCCGTGGACGATCCCTTCCTGGATCTTCCCTCCATGGACCGCTTCCCTATGCAATTCTGGGCTCGTTGATGATTCGGAAACTGCTTCGCCGGGTGTTCTCCGGCCGCTCATCGTCCGCTGCCGAGCCGAAGCGCGTT
Organism: uncultured beta proteobacterium; assembly: GCA_963846655.1. Lineage (GTDB taxonomy): Bacteria > Pseudomonadota > Gammaproteobacteria > Burkholderiales > JACQAP01 > JACQAP01. Next base: position 108,498 of record CAWJWT010000010.1, read on the forward strand.
GCGCGCACCAAACATGGTTTGTCCCGGGACAAAATCAGTTCGAGCGCCCGGCGCGTCACGACGGGCCTTCAGGAAAAGGGCTTCGAGGCTTATGTCGTCGGCGGCGCCGTGCGCGATCTGCTGCTCGGGTTGAAGCCCAAGGATTTCGATATTGCAACCAATGCAACGCCGGAACAGATCCGCAGCGTCTTCCGCCGCTCGCGCATCATCGGCCGGCGCTTTCGCCTGGTGCATGTCATGTTCGGCGAAGATACCGTGGAGGTCTCGACGTTTCGCGCGCGCCAGGGCGACATCCAGGAAGATCAGCGGGCCGACGAGCACGGCCGCATCCTGCGCGACAATGTGTTCGGCTCGCAGGAAGAAGATGCCACGCGGCGCGATTTCACGATCAATGCGCTGTTCTACGATCCGACCACCGAGCAGATCCTGGATTTCTGCGATGGCCTCGACGATCTGAAGGCGCGCCGCCTGCGCATGATTGGCGAACCCGATCAGCGCTATCGCGAAGACCCCGTGCGCATGCTGCGCGCCGTGCGGCTTTCCGCGAAACTCGGCCTGAAAATAGAAGCCGACACGCGTGAGCCTATCAAGAGCCTGGCGTCGCTCCTGGCCAATGTGCCTTCATCGCGTCTGTTCGAGGAGATGATCAAGCTGTTGTTCTCGGGGCACGCCACCGCCTGCCTGCTGCAACTGCGCCAGGAAGGCCTGCACCACGGCTTGCTGCCGATGCTCGACGTCATTCTCGAGCAGCCCATGGGCGAGCGCTTCGTCATGATGGCGCTCAAGAGCACTGACGAGCGGGTGCGCGCGGATAAACCGGTGTCTCCCGGATTCCTGTTCGCCGCGTTGCTGTGGCACGAAGTGCTTGCCGCGTGGAAACAGGCCCAGGACGAGGGGCTCAATCCGCTGCCCGCGCTGTTCAAGGCGATGGATCACGTGATTCACGTGCAAGCCGAGAAGCTTTCCATTCCGCGCCGCTTCGGTTCGGACATGAAAGACATCTGGGCGCTGCAGCCGCGGTTTCTCGGCCGCTCGGGCCGCCGGCCTTACAGCGTTCTCGCGCATCCGCGATTTCGCGCCGCGTATGATTTTCTGGTGTTGCGCTGTGATAGCGGCGAAGTCGATGCCGAGATCGCCGAATGGTGGGAAAACTTCCAGAAAGCCGATGAGGAGACCCGCAAGCAGATGCTGCTGCCGGACCGCGCTCCGCGGCGCCGCCGGCGGCGGCGCAAGCCCGCAGGCGACCAGGCCGCGGTCCGGATCGGCTCCCACCGAATCCGAATGATCGCGCGCGGGGCGGCGGAGGCCTTCATTGGCCTCGGCGCCAATCTCGAGCAGCCCGTCGAACAGGTGAGGCAGGCCATCCTGGAACTCGATGCCATCGCCCGCACGCAGTTGCTGGTCGCCTCCTCGCTGTATCGCAGTGCGCCGGTCGGCTACGCGGACCAGCCGGATTTCATCAACGCCGTTGCCAAGCTCAGCACGCAATTATCCCCGCACGAACTGCTCGATGCGCTGCACGAGATCGAGAACCGGCATGGCCGTCGGCGCTCGATTCGCAACGCACCGCGCACGCTCGATCTGGACTTGCTGCTCTATGGAACGCGCACGCTGGACGAGCAGGGGCTCGTGGTACCGCATCCGCGCATGCATGAGCGCGCTTTCGTGCTGCTGCCGCTGGCCGAGATCGCGCCCGACGCACGGCTGCCGGGGCGCGCCCCGTTGAATCAACTGCTCGACCAGGTCGATCGCCGTGGCGTGGAGAAGCTCGATGTCACCTGAAAAATACCGCTACATCGTGGTGGAAGGCCCGATCGGCGCGGGAAAGACCAGCCTCGCCCGGCGCCTTGCGCAGCATCTGGGCAAGGCCCTGCTGCTCGAAGATCCGGATGCCAATCCGTTTCTGGCGAGTTTTTATGCCGACCCGAAGCGCAATGCGCTGGCCACCCAGTTGTTTTTCCTGTTTCAGCGCGCGCAGCAGGTCGGGGGGCTCAAGCAGATCGACTTGTTCGAAGGCGGCACGGTCGCCGATTTCCTGCTCGACAAGGATCGGTTGTTTGCCAGCCTGACCCTGACCGATGACGAATTGCACCTGTATCAACAGGTTTACCAGCACCTGGCGCCGCAGGCGCCCACGCCCGACCTGGTGATCTATCTGCAGGCATCAGCCGAAAAGCTCATCGAGCGCGTGCGCAAGCGCGGCATCGCGTATGAGCGGGGCATTTCCGAACAGTATCTGGTGCGGCTCGACGAAGCTTACAGCCGGTTTTTCTATCAGTTTTCCGCCGCGCCGTTGCTGATCGTGAACAGCGATCATCTAAATTTTGTTGATGATGGCGGGGACTTTGATTTATTGTTGCGCCGCATTACCGAAATGCGAGGGCCACGCGAGTTTTTCAGCCGCGGAGAATAAACCAATGCAAGGACCGACTACATGAAAGTGAGCACCAGCGCGCTGCAAAAAATGCGGCAGGAAAACGACCGCATCACCATGCTCACGTGCACGGATGCCAGTTTCGCCGCGTTGCTCGATGCGGCGCAGGTCGATATTTTTCTCGTGGGCGACTCGCTTGCCATGACCGTGCAGGGCCATGATTCGACGCTGCCGGTCACCATGGACGAGATGGTTTACCACACCCGCATCGTCGCCCGCGGCACCAAGCGCGCGCTGGTCCTGGGCGACATGCCGTTTGGCAGTTACCAGAAGAGTCCGCAACAAGCCTTTGACAACGCCGCGCGACTCATGAGCGCCGGCGCGCACATGGTCAAACTCGAAGGCGGCGAGATCATGGCGCCGCAGGTCGAGTTTCTCGCCACCCGCGGCATCCCGGTCTGCGGGCATATCGGACTCACGCCGCAGTCGGTTCATGCGCTCGGCGGCTACAAAGTGCAGGGCAAGACCGACGATACCGCGCAAAAACTGGTGCAGGCCGGCAAGACCTTGCAGGAGGCCGGCGCGAGCGTGCTGGTGGTCGAGCTGGTTCCCGCCGCGGTGGGCAAGATGCTGACCGAGGCCCTGTCGATCCCGGTGATCGGCATCGGCGCCGGCGTGCATTGCTCCGGCCAGATCCTGAATCTCTACGACATGCTGGATATCTATCCGGGAAAGAAGCCGCGCTTCGTCAAGAATTTCATGCAGGGTGCGACGTCCATCGCCGATGCGATCCAGCGCTACGTGGCGGAAGTCAAGGCCGGCACATTTCCGGCAGCTGAGCACAGTTTCTAAGAGGAGGCAGGGGCGAGGCCGGAATCCACAAGGGAAAGGGGCGATCTGCATCAGCTTGACCCGCTTCCCGATCCTGTCCGTCGACCCCTCGAAAAAAAATGGAAATCATCAGAACCGTCGCCGAGCTTCGCGAGCGGCTCAAGCGCGAACCGCAGGTCGCCTGCGTGCCGACCATGGGCAACATCCACGACGGCCATCTGAGCCTGGTGCGCATTGCACGCACCCAGGCGCCGGTGACCGTCACCACGATATTCGTCAACCGGCTGCAGTTCGGCCAGGGCGAGGACTTCGACAAGTACCCGCGCACCCTGCAAGACGATTGTCAGAAGCTCGAAGCCGCGGGCAATACCATCGTCTGGGCCCCGGATGAGAAAGAGATGTACCCCACGCCGCAATCGTTCTACATCGACTTGCCCAAAGTCGCCAACAAACTCGAAGGGCGGTTCCGCCCCGGACATTTTCGCGGCATGGCCACGGTGGTGCTCAAGCTGTTCAATTGCGTGCAACCGCAGTTTGCCGTGTTCGGCAAGAAGGATTACCAGCAACTCGCGATCGTGCGCCAGTTGGTCGAGCAGTTCGCTTTGCCGATCAGGATCTGTCCCGCCGAGACGGTCCGCGCCGACGACGGGCTGGCGCTGTCATCGCGCAATCGTTTCCTGTCGCCCGTCGAGCGCAAGGAGGCGATCCGGCTGCGTGAAGCCATACTGGGCGTGCGCGACGCCGTGCTTGGGGGCGACCGCAACTTCATCGCCATGGAATACGCGGCGGGCGCGCTGCTTGCGCGCCACGGGTGGAACGTCGACTACGTGGTGGTGCGCAATCAGCGCTCCGTGATGCGCCCCGATGCCAACGACAAGGCGCTGGTCGTGCTGGGTGCCGCCAAGCTCGGTCAGACGCGCCTGATCGACAACCTGGAAATTGAAGCGCCATAACGGCCGGAAGGGCCGGAAGGGCCGGAAGGGCCGTGACGGTCGTGACGGCGTGACGGTCGTGACGGTCGTGACGACTGCGTGTGTAGACGATTTTTCGACCGTCACGACCGTCACGACCGTCACGTCGTCACGAGAAATTGGTTTTTTAATGTCCATTCTTTTCTGCAGTGACTCGGAACCGCCCGAACCTTGGCGACGCGCGTGCAATGCAGCGCTTCCGCATCTGGATTTCCGCGTGTGGCCCGATAGCGGGCCGACCGCGGCCATCCGTTACGCGATCGTCTGGCGTCCGCCGCCCGGTTCGCTCGCGAATCTGCCGAAGCTGCGCGCGATTCTGGTGCTGGGCGCGGGGGTCGATGGGGTGCTGGAGGGCGCGGGAATGCCGGCCGATGTGCCGGTCATCCGGCTGATCGACGCGGGCATGCGGGGGCCGATGGCGGAATATGCGCTTTACGCTGTCCTGCATTTCCAGCGGCGCATGGCGGACTATCTCGAGCAGCAGCGATCGGCGATCTGGCAGCCGCGCGAAGAAGCGCTTGCGCGCGATTGGCCGGTCGGCGTCATGGGGCTTGGGGTGATGGGCGCCCATGTTGCGAGAAGTATCGCCGCGCTGAATTATCCCGTGGCCGGCTGGAGTGCGACCGGCAAACCCGTCGAGGGCATCGAAACGTTTGCGGGCGCCGCGCAGCTGACCGCGTTTCTCGCGCGCACGCGCGTGCTGGTCAACGTGCTGCCGTTGACGCGGCTTACGCGCGGCATTCTCGATGCGCGCGTCTTCGCTGCCATGCCGCGCGGCGGCTACGTCGTGAACATTGGCCGGGGCGGGCATGTCAACGAGCAGGACCTGATGGGCGCGCTCGATTCGGGGCAGTTGGCCGGGGCCATGCTCGACGTGTTCGAGGAGGAGCCACTTCCCGTTGCGCATGCTTTCTGGCGCCATCCAAAAATTATCGTGACACCGCACGTGGCGGCGCCGACCCTGATTGCCGAATGCGCTGCGCAGGTGATCGACAGCATCTCGCGCCTGGAGCGCGGCGAACAACCCGCAGGACTCGTGGACCGCAGCAAGGGGTATTGATTCCCCGCGCCGGACGATCCGCGCTCAGGCAGTGGGCAGCTTGTGGTTGCCGAAGTCTTCGCGCAATTTGGTCTTGAGCAGTTTGCCCGTGGCGGTGTGCGGCAATTGCTCGACGAATACCACGTCATCGGGCATGCACCATTTCGCCACCTTGCCTTCGAAAAACTTCAGCAACTCTTCCCGCGTCAACTGCGCGTCTTTTTTCTTCACCACGATCAGCAGGGGCCGCTCATCCCATTTGGGATGGTGAACGCCGATGACGGCCGCCTCCGCGACCGCCGGATGCGCCACCGCGGTATTCTCCAGATCGATCGAGCTGATCCATTCCCCGCCTGATTTGATCACGTCCTTGGATCGGTCCGTGATCTGCAGGTAGCCATCCGCGTCGATGTTGCAAACGTCGCCCGTCGGAAACCATCCTTCGCCGTGCGCATCGGTGCGCAGCGGATTGCCGCCCTCGGCCTTGAAATATTCGCTGCAGATCCACGGGCCGCGCACGTGCAGGTCGCCGAAGGCCTTGGCGTCCCAGGGCAGTTCCTTGCCGGCATCGTCGACGATGCGCATGTCGACCCCATAGATCGGCCGGCCCTGCTTGTTCTGCAAGGTGAGGCGCTGCTCGCTGTCCCACTCGCCGTGCCGGGCCTTGAAGGTATTCACGGTGCCGAGCGGACTCATCTCGGTCATGCCCCAGGCGTGAATGACCTGCACACCGAAGTCCTTTTCGAAACTGCGGATCATGGCGGGCGGACAGGCCGAGCCGCCAATGACGGTGCGCTTGAGGGTGCTGAACTTCTTGTCGTTCTGCTTCATGAACGCAAGCAATGCCAGCCAGACCGTGGGCACGCCGGCGGAAACGGTGACTTTCTCCTTCTCGAACAACTCGAAGATGCTCGCTCCGTCCATGCCCGCGCCGGGAAACACCAGTTTGGCGCCGACCATGGCCGCGCAATAAGGCAGGCCCCAGGCATTGACGTGGAACATCGGCACCACGGGCAGGATCACGTCGCGCGCTGAAATGTTGAGCGCATCGGGCATGCTCGAGGCATAGCAATGAATGATGGTGCTGCGATGGCTGTAAAGCACCCCTTTGGGGTTGCCCGTGGTGCCCGAGGTGTAGCACAGCGACGAGGCCGTATGCTCGTCGAACTCGGGCCATTCGTACGCATCGGAATGCGCATCGACCAGTTCTTCATAACACAGCACATTGCCCAGTTTCGTTTTGGGCATGTGTGCCTTGTCGGTCATGATGATCCAGCCCTTCACGCGCGGGCACTTGTCGGCCAGCGCTTCGATCAGCGGCACGAAGGTCAGATCGACGAAAACATAACCGTCTTCGGCGTGATTGATGATGTAGACGATCTGCTCGGGGAACAGACGCGGATTGACGGTGTGGGAGACCGCGCCCATGCCCGCCGCCGCATAGTAGGCCTCGAAATGGCGGAAGCCGTTCCAGGCCAGGGTTGCCACGCGATCATGCATCTTCACGCCCAGCGCTGTCAGCGCGTTGGCCAACTGGCGCGCCCGCCGGTGCGCATCGCGATAAGTGTAACGATGCAGCCCGCCGCCTTCGACCAATCGCGAGACAATCTCCGTATCGCCGTGGTAGCGGTCCGCGTGCCGGATCAGGGAAGAGATCAGCAGCGGAACGTCCATCATCAGGCCTTGCATCGGTCACCCCCGGCACGTTGTTCGATTTGCCCTGAATTTTAGCAGCTTGATTCGCCCGGACACGTCTATCCGGGGGGCGCAGCCGGGCTTACGCCTCGTTGCAGTGCAAAAGACACTGCTTTCGCCTTGGCGCGGGCGCGAGTAATTCGTTTTACAACGCGGATGCTTTGCGAATAGAATCCGGGCCATAAAGTCCGGCGTCACGCTACGCTGTGGTGCGCTCGAACCGGTCGGCGAGCGACTGTAAGTGATCCGGACAGCGACAAAAATATAACGAGGCAGATGACGCCGCGACCGTGTCCCAGGATTCCCGGGCGTTCGTCCGGAGTCGCCGGTCTGGTGGGGTCGTTCTTCCCATTGAGGAGATCCATCGATGAGATCCATGCAGGCCTCCATGTTGTGGGCCGCTGCGTTTGCGGCGTCGTCGCTGATTGCGCCCGCATCGGCCCAGGAAACGATCAAGATTGCCTATATCGAGGGATTGAGCGGCCCGTTTGCCAACGTGGGTGAAATTGGCCTGCGTCACTATCAGATTGCCGCGGAGGCCGTGAATGCGCGTGGCGGAGTCCTTGGCGGCAGCAAGTTCGAGATCGTTGCGTTCGATCACAAGACGAGCCCCCAGGAAGCGCAACTGGTATTCAAGCAAGCCGCCGACCAGGGCATCCGCTATATCGCGCAGGGCAACGGTTCCAGCGTGGCGCTCGCGCTGTCGGATGCAGTGGCCAAACACAACGAACGCTACCCGCAGAAAAGCGTGATATTCCTGAACTACGCTGCGGTCGATCCGGCGCTCACCAACGAGAAATGCAATTTCTGGCACTTCCGCTTCGACGCGGACGCCGACATGAAAATGCAGGCGCTGACCAACCATATGGCGCAGCAGAAAGGTATCAAAAAGGTTTTCCTGATCAATCAGGATTATTCGTTCGGCCAGGCCGTCGCCCGGGCGGCGCGCGCGATGCTCGCGGCCAAGCGTCCCGATATCGAAATCGTCGGCGACGATCTGCATCCGCTGGGCAAGGTGAAGGATTTCGCCCCCTACGTGGCGAAGATCAAGGCCACCGGCGCCGACAGCGTCATCACCGGCAACTGGGGGAACGACCTGGCCCTGCTGGTGAAGGCAGGCAAGGAAGCCGGCCTGAAGGCCGATTACTACACGTATTACACCGGCGCGGCCGGTGCGGTCACCGCGTTCGGCGACGCCGGCGTGGGTCGCGTCAAGCAGGTGACCACCTGGCATTCCAATATCGGCACCAAACAGGCGGCAGAAAACACGGCCGCCTATCGCGCGCGTTTTCCCGAAGTCCGCGACGACATGTATTACTCGGCCATTCGCGAATCGATCAATGCCCTGGCGCTGGCGATGGAAAAGGCAACGAGCGCAGAGCCCGCCAAGGTTGCGCTGGCGCTGGAGAATCTGAAGTTCGAGGATGACTCGGGCGAGGTTTACATGCGCGCGGACAATCACCAGTTGGTGCAGCCGCTCTATATTTCGACCCTGATGAAGGTCAACGGCAAGGACGTCAAGTTCGATGTCGACAAGACCGGGCTTGGCTTCCGCACCGATGCGCGCGTGGAAGGCAAGGACACCGTGATGCCCACGACGTGCAAGATGCAGAGGCCATGAAAAGACAGGGGAGGGGGACGAGGGGCGAGGGGCGAGTGATGTGCGCGCTGCGCCGCCGTTGATGAATAGCGTGTCGCCTCGTCCCTCGTCCCTCGTCCCTCTCCCCTTATGTTCCGTCCCTCTCCCCTGAAATGGAATTCTTTCTCGTCACCCTGCTGAACAGCCTGTCCTACGGACTGCTGCTGTTCATGCTGTCATCGGGGCTGACGCTGATCTTCAGCATGATGGGCGTGCTGAATTTTGCGCACGCCAGTTTCTACATGCTCGGCGCCTACATCGCCTACCAGACCGGGCTGCACATCGGGTTCTGGCCCGCGCTGTTTCTCGCGCCGGTCCTGGTGGGCGTGCTGGGCGCCGCGACCGAGCGCTTCGGCCTGCGCACCGTGCACAAATTCGGCCATGTGGCCGAACTGCTGTTCACCTTCGGCCTGGCCTATGTCATCGAGGAGGTCGTGCATCTCATCTGGGGGCGCGCGCCGGTCGACTACCGCATTCCGAGCGAACTCGATTTCACGCTGTTCACGATGTATACCACCCAGTATCCGGCCTACCGCGGGTTCATGATGCTGGTCTCCGTGGCCATGCTGCTCGGGCTGTACCTGCTGCTGACCCGTACGCGCATCGGACTGGTGATCCAGGCCTCGCTTTCCCATCCGGACATGGTCCAGGCGCTCGGCCATAACGTGCCGCGCGTGTTCATGCTGGTCTTCGCGGGCGGCACCGCGCTCGCCGGCCTGGCGGGGGTGATCGGCGGCAATGCCTTCATTACGGAACCCGGCATGGCGGCGGCCGTGGGCAGCATCGTGTTCGTGGTCGTCGTGTTCGGCGGCATGGGTTCGCTTGCGGGCGCCTTTCTCGCCTCGCTGATCATCGGCGCGCTGCAGACGTTCTCGGTCGCGTTCGATTATTCCATGCTCGATTTTTTCAGCATGGTCGGCGTCAATATCGATCCCGCTTCGCTCTGGGGCGGCTTCTGGTCCATCACGATCTCGCAGACCGCTCCGGTGTTGCCATACCTGCTGATGGTCCTGATGCTGATCGTGCGGCCGCGCGGCCTCATGGGCACGCGCGAGGGATGATGGACGCGATCATGAGCATCCATTCCAGGGGTGAAGCGGTATGACGCCGGTGCTGAACACCGGCAGGATCGTGTTCTGGGCTGCGGTCGCGCTGCTGTTCATCGCGCTGCCCTATGTCTTCACGCAAAGTTTCGCGCTTTCGATGCTCTCGCAAATGGGCATCGCCATCATCTTCGTACTCTCTTACAACATGCTGCTCGGGCAAACCGGGCTGCTGTCGTTCGGCCACGCGGTGTACTTCGGCCTGGGCGCTTTTTTCTGTGCCCATGCACTGAACTGGATCGGCGATGGCAAATTCTGGTTGCCGGTCACCCTGGTACCCTTGATCGGCGGTCTGGCGGGGCTGGTGTTCGGCCTGATACTGGGTTTCGTGACCACGCGCCGTGCCGGCACGCCGTTCGCCATGATTTCGCTGGGCATCGCCGAAATGGTGGCGGCGAGCGCGCTGATGTTCACTACTTTTTTCGGCGGCGAAGGCGGCATTTCCACCAATCGCGTGGTCGGCAAGCCGTTGCTGGGCCTGAGTTATGGCCCGCAGATCCAGGTTTATTACCTGATCGCCGGATGGTGCCTCGTGACCATGATGGCGATGTTCGCGCTCACCCGCACCCCGCTCGGGCGCATGGCCAACGCCGTGCGCGATAATCCGGAGCGCGCCAAGTTCGTCGGCTATAACCCCACGCGCGTGCGCTGGCTGATGATGTCGCTGGCGAGTTGTTTTGCGGGGATCGCCGGCGGTCTCGCAGCCATCAACTACGAGATCGTCACGGCCGAAACGCTGGGCCTGATCGCCTCGGGCAACGTCGTGCTGATGGCGTTCATCGGCGGCATCGGCCACTTCTGGGGGCCGATCATCGGCGCAGTGCTCGTTACGCTGCTGCAGTCGATGCTGTCCAACTACACGCAGGCCTGGCTGCTCTATTTCGGACTGTTCTTCCTGGTCATCATCATGTTCTCGCCCGGAGGCATCGCCAATCTGATCGCGCTGCACAAGCCGGTCTGGAAAGCGGGCCTCATGCGCCGTCTGCTGCCCTCGTATCTGGTCGCCGCACTGGCCGGTGCTGTCATGCTCGCGGGATTTTTTGCGTTGATCGAGATGATCTACCACTACGAGGCCAAAGAAACCTCGACCAAGGATTTCTCCTTTTTCGGCCTGCTGCTCGATCCCTTGCAGGCCCGCTACTGGATCGGCTGTGCGGTAGTGTTCGCCATCGGGATCGCGCTGGTTTACGGCGTCAAGCGCCTTGTCAATCGCACCTGGGAAGCGCTGACCATCGATCTGCAAAAGAAAGGCGTGGTCTAGCCATGGCGGCCCCCGCGCTGAAACTGCATGAAGTGCGCAAGAGCTTCGGCCGCACCGCGATCATCAATGGTGTGAACCTGAGCATCGGCGCAGGCGAGCGCCATGCCATCATCGGCCCCAACGGGGCCGGCAAATCGACGCTGTTCAACCTGATCAGCGGACGCTTTGGCGTGACATCGGGCGGCATCGAGTTGCATGGCGAAGACATCTCCGGACTCGAGCCGGAGATCATCAATCGCAAGGGGCTGGCGCGCAGTTTCCAGATCACGAACATTTTTCCGCGGATGTCCGTGTACGAGAACGTGCGCTGCGCGATATTGTGGTCGCAGGGCTACAAATATTCATTCTGGCACCGGATCGATGCGCTGAAAGGCGTGCGCGAGCGCACCCTGGAGATCGTGGAGCGCATCGGCATGACGGGCCGCCAGGAGCGCATGGCGGGCGTTTTGACCTATGCCGAGCAGCGCGCGCTCGAGATCGGCGTAACCATTGCGGGCGGAGCGAATGTCATTCTGCTGGACGAGCCCACCGCCGGCATGAGCCGCAGCGAGACCGACGATGCCGTCGAACTGATCCGCAAAGTCACCGAGGGCCGCACGCTGATCATGGTCGAGCACGACATGAGCGTTGTTTTCAACCTGGCCGACCGGATATCGGTGCTCGTTTACGGCGAGATCATCGCCAGCGGCACCCCGCACGAGATTCGCGGCAACAAGGCGGTCCAGGAAGCCTACCTGGGAACGGAGCAGCACTGATGCTCGAGGTCAAAAACCTGCACGCGTATTACGGCAAGAGCCACATCCTGCACGGCGTGCACCTGCAGGTCGGCGCGGGGGAGATCGTCAGCCTGCTGGGAAGAAATGGCGTGGGCCGTTCCACCACCATCAAATCGGTCATGGGCCAGGTCGATTGCACGGGCTCGGTCAGATTCAAGGAGCAGGAGATCCGCGGCCAGAAGACCTATGCCATTGCGCGCCGCGGGCTGGGTTACGTGCCCGAGAGCCGGGATATCTTTCCGTCGCTGACCGTGAAGCAGAATTTGCTGCTGGGCATGAAAGGCTCGCGCCAGCAGGGCCGCTGGAGCATCGACGACATGTACACGCTGTTTCCGCGGCTCAAGGAGCGCGCGGATGCGCCGGCCGGCGTGATGTCCGGCGGCGAGCAGCAGATGCTCACGCTGTGCCGCACCTTGATGGGCGACCCCGACCTGGTGATGATCGACGAGCCCACGGAGGGCCTGGCGCCGAAGATCGTGGAGCAGGTCGCAACGTTGTTCGAGGAAATCAAGAGCCGCGGCGTATCCATTTTGCTGGTCGAGCAGAAACTGACCATCGCGCTGCGCATTTCGCAGCGGCTCTATGTCATGGGGCACGGACAGATCGTATTTGAAGGTACTCCCGATGATTTGCGCGGGAACGAGGCCATTCGCAAGGAATGGCTGGAAGTCTGATTTCAACTTGTCACGGGGCTGAAGCAGGACAGGCAGTCAGGGCAATGGCGTCGTAAGGCGCCCGTCGGTTGAAGCCGGCGCTACCGCTCGACCGCCTCCGCGCCGGCTTCGTGATTTCTGCAGCCAGAAAAGGTTCTCACTATGTCGCTTGTCGAATTTCAGAAACAGGGCAGCATCGGCGTCATCACGCTGAACAATCCACCGGTCAATGCGCTGTCGGTCAACAAAGGGCTGCTGCAAAGCCTGCTCGACGCGCTCAAGGAAGGCGACCACGATCATCACCTGCGCGCCTTCGTGATCATCGGCGGCGGGCGCAATTTCAGCGGCGGCGCGGACATCAGCGAATTCGGCAAGCCTTACGATCCGGGCAAGGCGACCCTGGCCGACGTATTGGCTTATCTCGATACCATCACCAAACCGGTCGTCGCCGCGGTATCCGGCCCGACCATGGGCGGCGGCCTCGAACTGGCGCTCGCCTGCCATTACCGCGTGGCGCTGACCGGTGCGCAGATCGGCTTGCCCGAAGTGAAGCTGGGCATCCTGCCCGGGGCCGGCGGAACCCAGCGTTCGCCGCGCCTGATGGGCGTGCAAAAAGCACTGGACCTGATGGTATCCGGCGACCCCGTCTCCAGCGAACAGGCCAAAGAAGCTGGGCCTCGTCGATGAAGTCGTCAGCGGCGATTTGCGCGCGGCCGCGATCACGTACGCCAACAAGCTGTTGAAGGAAAGCCAGGGCGTGCGGCGTGCCAGCCAGATGAGCGCCGCACTCGATCAGCCGGCGGAAGCGTTCTTTGCCGCTGCGCGCGAGCGCATCGCCAAGGCCTGGCGCGGCTATCCGGCCCCGCTGGCCATCGTGACCTGTGTCGAGGCCGCCGTCTCGCAGCCGTTTGCCAAAGGTCTCGTCATCGAGCGCCAGCAATTCGAGAAGCTGGTGAAATCCGATGAATCTCGCGCGCTGCGCCACCTGTTCTTTGCCGAGCGGCAGGTCAGCAAGATTCCCGACGTGCCCGAGGATACGCCGGTGCGCGCAATCAAATCGGCTGCGCTGATCGGCGCCGGCACCATGGGCGGTGGCATCGCCATGAATTTCGCCAATGCCGGCATTCCGGTCAAGATGCTGGAACTCAATCAGGAGGCGCTCGACAAGGGGCTTGCCACGGTGCGCAAGAATTATGCGGCGACGGTCGCCAAGGGCCGCCTGTCGCAGGAGGCCATGGACAAGCGCATGAATCTCTTCAGCGGCGTGACCAGTTACGAGGGCATCAAGGATGCCGACATCGTCATCGAAGCCGTGTTCGAGGACATGGCGGTCAAGAAACAGGTGTTCGAGAAGCTCGACCAGGTGTGCAAGCCGGGGGCGATTCTCGCGACGAATACCTCGACCCTGGACGTCAACGAAATCGCGGCGGTAACCTCGCGCCCGCAGGACGTGCTGGGCCTGCATTTTTTCAGCCCTGCCAACGTCATGAAACTGCTCGAAGTGGTGCGCGCGGACAAAACGGCCAAGGACGTGCTGGCGAGCGCCATGAAGCTGTCGAAAGCCATCAAGAAAGTCGGCGTGGTCGCGGGCGTGTGCGACGGTTTCATCGGCAATCGCATGCTGCACGGCTATTTCCGCGAAGCGGGGTTCCTGGTCGAAGAGGGCGCACTGCCGCAGCAGGTCGATAAGGTCATCGAGGATTTCGGCTTTGCCATGGGGCCGTTCCGCGTGGGCGATCTGGCCGGGCTGGACGTGGGCTGGTATATCCGCAAGCGCCAGGCTGCGACGCGTCCGGCGCACCTGCGTTATTCGAAGGTGGCCGACCAGATCTGCGAACTCGGCCGCTTCGGCCAGAAAACCGGCGCCGGCTGGTATCGCTATGAAGCCGGCAATCGCAATGCGATTCCGGATCCGGTGGTGGAGGACCTGATCGTGAAAGCTTCCCGCGAAGCCGGCATCGAGCGCCGCAAGATCAGCGACCAGGAAATCCTGGAACGTTGCCTTTACTCGCTGGTCAACGAGGGCGCTTTCATTCTCGAAGAAAAAATCGCGCAGCGCGCGAGCGACATCGACGTCGTATACATCTACGGTTACGGTTTCCCCCGCTACCGCGGCGGCCCGATGTTCTACGCCGATACCGTGGGACTCGACAAGGTGCTGGCCTCGATCCAGCAGTTCCACAAGACCCACGGCGAATTCTGGGCAGCCGGCGCCGTTGCTGGAGAAACTCGCCGCCGAAGGCAAGAAGTTCAACAGCTGAGCTGAAAAGCGTGAATGAGTGAAGGTGTGAATGTGTGAAGGAGTGAATGGAGTGAAGGAGTGAAAGGGTCAATACGTTTCAGGCACTACACCCTTCACACATTCACACCTTCACTCATTCACGCTTTTTTCAGGCACTGCACCTTCTTCACACATTCACGCATCTAAAACATTCGAAGGAGTCCCCATCATGGACGCAGTCATCGTATCCACCGCACGCACGCCGCTCTGCAAGAGTTGGAAGGGTTCGCTCAACATGACCCATGGCGCGACCATGGGCGGGCACGTCGTCAAGGCGGCCCTCGAGCGCGCGAAGCTCGACCCGGCGGAAGTCGAAGACGTCATCATGGGCTGCGCCACGCCCGAGGGCGCGACCGGTCAGAACATCGCGCGCCAGATCGCGTTGCGCGCGGGCATGCCGGTCACCGTGTCGGGCATGACGGTCAACCG
This sequence comes from uncultured beta proteobacterium, assembly GCA_963846655.1. Classification (GTDB taxonomy): domain Bacteria; phylum Pseudomonadota; class Gammaproteobacteria; order Burkholderiales; family JACQAP01; genus JACQAP01. Next base: position 123,550 of record CAWJWT010000010.1, read on the forward strand.
GTTCTGTTCCTCCGGGTTGCAGACGGTGGCGCTCGCGGCCCAGCGCATCCTCGCCGGCGAGGCGGATATTTTTGTGGCGGGCGGCGTGGAATCCATTTCCTGCGTTCAGAACGAAGCCAACAAGCACATGATCAAGGAAGGCTGGCTGGAGCAGAACAAGCCCGAGATCTACTGGCCCATGCTGGCCACCGCCGAGATGGTTTCGAAGCGCTACAAGATCGGGCGTGAAGCGCAGGATCGCTACGGCGTCGCGAGCCAGCAGCGCGCCGCTGCAGCGCGCGCCGCGGGCAAAACCAAAGACGAGATCGCACCGATCACCACGACCATGAAAATCGTGGACAAGAACACCGGCCAGGAATCGACCAAACAGGTCACCGCCAGCGAAGACGAAGGCATTCGCGCGGATACGACCTACGAGGGCGTGTCCCAGATCAAGCCGGCGATCGAAGGCGGCGTCATCGCGGCCGGCAATGCCAGCCAGTTCTCCGATGGCGCTTCCGCGCAGGTGCTCATGAGCGACCGCGTGGCCGCCAGCAAGGGGCTCAAGCCGCTGGGCATCTTCCGCGGTTTCGCGGTGGCCGGGTGCGAGCCCGACGAGATGGGCATCGGCCCGGTGTTCGCGATTCCAAAATTGCTGAAGCAGACCGGCAAGAAAATCGCCGACATCGGCCTGTGGGAACTGAACGAGGCCTTCGCCGTGCAGGTGATCTACTGCCGCGACAAGCTCGGCATCCCCGACGAGCGGCTCAACGTCAATGGCGGGTCGATTGCCGTCGGGCATCCGTACGGCGTCACGGGCAGCCGGCTGATCGGTCACGCGCTGATCGAAGGCAAGCGCCGCGGCGTGAAGTACGTGGTGGTGACCATGTGCGTCGGCGGCGGCATGGGTGCGGCCGGCTTGTTCGAAGTCGTTTAAGATACTAACTCTCACCACGAAGACACGAAGGACACGAAGGAAAGGCGACTGAAAAGAAGACAGAATTGCGTCGGCATGGAAGTGTATGCGCATTGTTCCTCCGTGTCCGCGGCAGGCAAAGCGGTGCACATCAGATGTCCAGTTCTTTTCGGTTCCCTTCGTGCGTCTTCGTGTCTTCGTGGTGAGAACCGTAGGTCCCATGGTCAGTAGAAAAGATCGCACGATGCAATCCAAAGCTGCTGAATCGCCGGGATCTCGATTTCGTTCTTTACGAATTGCTGGACGTCGAGCGCCTGACGCGCCGTCCGCGCTTCGCCGAGCATTCGCGCGAGACGTTCGACGCGGCGCTCGACACGGCCACGAAGATCGCCGAGGAAAAGTTCGCGCCGCACAATCGCAAGGCCGATCTGAACGAACCGACCTTCGACGGCACGCGCGTCGAACTCATTCCTGAAGTGGGCGTAGCGCTGGCGGCGTTTCGCGAGGCCGGGTTCATGGCCGCCGCGCAGGATTTCGAGCACGGCGGCATGCAGCTGCCCTGGACCGTGGCGCAAGCCTGCTTCGCCTGGTTCAATGCAGCGAACATCTCCACGGCGGGCTATCCGTTCCTGACCATCGCCAATGCCAACCTGATCCGCGCGTTCGGCATCGCCGGCAGCAGCAGCGCAAGTACCTGCCCGCGCTGCTCGTCGGGTCGTTTCTTCGGCACCATGTGCCTGTCGGAACCGCAGGCCGGTTCGTCGCTGTCCGATATCCGCACCACTGCGAATCCGGCGGACGACGGCAGCTACCGGCTGGTGGGCAACAAGATGTGGATTTCCGCGGGCGAGCACGACCTTTCCGAAAACATCGTGCATCTGGTGCTGGCGCGGATCCAGGGCGCACCGGCCGGGGTCAAGGGCATCTCGCTGTTCATCGTGCCCAAGTACCGCGTCAACGACGACGGCTCGCTCGCCGCGCGCAACGATGTCGCGCTGGCCGGGCTGAACCACAAGATGGGTTTTCGCGGCACGACCAACTGCGTGCTCAATTTCGGCGAGCAGGGCGGGGCGCACGCGGAAATCGTGGGCGAGCCGAACCACGGGCTCGCGTACATGTTCCAGATGATGAACGAGGCGCGCATCGGTGTCGGCATGGGCGCAACCGTGCTGGGCTATACCGGCTACCTGCATGCACTGGCGTACGCGCGCGAGCGGCCGCAGGGACGCCTGCCGGGCGCCAAGAATCGCGCAGCAGCCGCCCGTAAGAATCATCGAGCACGCCGACGTGAAGCGCATGCTGCTCGCGCAGAAAGCCTACGTCGAAGGCGCGCTGGCCTTATGCCTGTACTGTTCGTCGCTGGTCGATCAACGCGATACTGCGCCGGACGAGAAAGCGCGGCGCGAGGCGGACCTGCTGCTCGATATGCTTACGCCGGTCGCGAAAGCCTGGCCTTCGCAGTGGTGCCTCGAAGCCAACAGCCTGGCCATCCAGGTGCACGGCGGATACGGCTACACGCGCGAGTATCCGGTCGAACAGTTCTACCGCGACAACCGGCTCAATCCGATTCACGAAGGCACCAACGGCATCCAGGCGCTGGATCTGCTCGGGCGCAAGGCGGGCATGAACGACGGCGCCGCGCTGCAGTTGCTGGCCCGGGAAATCAGCGCCACGGTGCGCGAGGCGCGGGCCAGCGACGCGGAAGACGTGCAACGCTTCGCCGCGCAGCTCAACGAGGCCCTGGACCGGATCCTGGTCGTGACGCGCGAGTTGTTGTGCGTGACCGGGCGCGGCGAAGTCGATCTCGGCCTTGCCAATGCATCGGTTTATCTCGATCTCGTGGGCCACACGGTCATCGGCTGGATCTGGCTGAAACAGGCGCTGGTCGCGACGCGCAAAGGCAAGGAGGCGAACGCGTCCGACCGGGATTTCTATCTCGGCAAGCTGCAAGCCTGTGCGTTCTTTTTTCGCTGGGAACTGACCAAAACCCGGCAGTGGGCCGAACTGTTGCAAAGTCTTGACCCGACCTGCCTGGAAATGCAGGACGGCTGGTTCTGAGCAGAGTAGTCAGCAACTGCAGCGAACGGTCAGGGTGCCGGAGGGCGCCGATGCTAAAGTAGACGGCTGACGATTCGCCTTAACGACACATCACGGAGCCGCACATGAAGGTACAACAATTATTCGATCTGTCCGGCAAAGTCGCCTTGATCACCGGCGGCTCTCGAGGGCTCGGATTACAGATGGCCGAAGGCGCCCGTGACACGTTAGCGGCACGCCCGTTTGCGGGAACGGGCGCGTAGGCTTCGGCATCCGACATCGTTTCTACTACCGTCCAAGCATCGGAGCAACTCGTGAATAGTCAAGAAACTGTTCGATCTGTCCGGCAAAGTCGCTTTGATTACCGGCGGCTCTCGCGGCCTGGGCTTGCAGATGGCCGAAGCCCTCGGCGAAATGGGCGCGAAGGTCATCATTACCGCCCGCAAGGCGGGCGAACTGGAGGAAGCGAAAGCCCATCTGAAGACTGCCGGCATCGACGCGGTCACGGTCGTCAATGATCTGCAGGACACCGATGCGCTGAAACCCATGGTCGAGCAGTTGCTCAAGGACCACCGCCAGATCGACGTGCTCGTGAACAATGCCGGCGCAGCCTGGGGCGCGCCCGCGGAAGACCATCCGCTCGAAGCCTGGTACAAGATCATCAACCTGAATCTGACCGCGGTGTTCCTGATGAGCCAGACGGTCGGCAAGCTCAGCATGATCCCGCGCAAGTACGGCCGCATCATCAATCTCGCGTCGATCGCCGGCCTGGTGGGCACGGATCCGCGCATGATGCCGACCATCGCCTACAACGCCAGCAAGGGCGGCGTCGTCAACTTCACGCGCTCGCTCGCCGTGGAGTGGGCGCATCACGGCATTACCGTCAACGCGATCGCGCCCGGCGTGTTTCCCTCCAAGATGTCGCAGGGCATGATCGACAAGGCCGAACAGATCATCATGGAAATGACGCCGATGAAACGCCTCGGCAACGACGACGACCTGAAAGGCCTCGCCGTGCTGCTCGCGTCCGACGCTTCGGCCTACATCACCGGCCAGATCGTGGCCGTCGATGGCGGCCTTGTTTCCATGTAAGCGCGGGGAACCGAACGACATGCCTGCACAGAAAGCCGGTTTCCAGATCCATGTGCCCTTCGTCGAGCATCTGGGCGTGCGCATTCTCGACAAGAGCGAGGGCGTGGTCAGGCTGCGGCTCGACCCGCGTCCGGAACTGGAGAACAGCTGGGGATCGGTGCACGGCGGCGTGCTGATGACCTTGCTCGACGTTGCGCTGGCCAGCGCCGGGCGCTCGCTGGACGAACAATGCAACGGTGCGCTGACCGTGGAACTGAAAGTCAACTTCATCGCCGCGGCCAGCGGTGCGGTACTCGGCGAAGGCCGGGCACAGCGCGCGGGCCGCTCGCTGATTTTTTCCGAAGGCGAATTGCGCAGCGAGGATGGCGTCCTGCTGGCCAAGGCCACGGGCACCTTCAAATTACTGTATCCCAAGGAGTAGATCATTCATGGCACTGGATCCGCAAATCGAAATCCTCCTCGGCCTCGCCAAGCAGGCGAACCTGCCGGAAGTCTGGCAACTCACGCCCGACCAGGGGCGCGAGCAGTACCTGATGCGCGTGAACAAACTGAAGTTCAGCGAACCGATTTTCCGCGCCGAGGACCGGCGCATTGCCGGGCCCGGCAGCGACATCGCGCTTCGCCTCTACACGCCGCGTGAGCTCAAAACCGGTGAGCGGCTGCCGGTGCTGCTGTGGTTTCACGGCGGCGGGTTCGTGATCGGCTCGCTGGAAACCCACGATTCCGTCTGCCGCATGCTGGCCAATCGCGCGGATTGCATCGTGGTTTCCGTCGACTACCGTTTGGCCCCGGAAGCGAAGTTCCCGGCGGCAGTGGAAGACTGCGCGGCGGCGATGAAATGGACGGCGCTGCATGCCGTGGAATTCGGCGGCGATGCGCAGTGCATGGCGGTGGGCGGCGACAGCGCCGGGGCGAACCTGGCCACCGTCATGGCGCTGCTCGCGCGCGACGCCGCGCATCCGAAGCTCGTCTTCCAGCTGCTGATCTACCCGTGCGTGGCGCCGGAGCCCGAAACGCCCTCGCATTACAAGTTCAAGGAAGGCTACATTCTGTCGCGCAATTCGATCACCTGGTTCTATCGCCAGTACCTGCGCAGCAGCAAGGACGTGAAGGATTTCCGCTTCGCGCCGCTGGTCAGCGAAGACCTTTCCAACCTGCCGCCTTCATTGATCATCGTGGCCGGCTACGACCCGCTGCGCGATGAGGGCATTGAATACGCACGCAAGCTGATCGAGGCCGGGAACCGCGTGCGGCTCGCCAATTACGAGGGCATGGTGCACGGATTTTTTCTGATGGGCGGCGTAGTGGAGGCCGCGCGCCGGGCAGTGGACGAATCGGCGCAGGCCTTGCGCGAGGCGTTCGACAGTGCGCGGGGCGTCGATAAGAAATTTACAAAGACCGCATGAATCACGGAGACGATCGATGAATAATCTCAAGGGAAAAGTCGCCTGGATCACGGGCGCAGGAACGGGCATCGGCCTCGCGGGCGCGCAGGCGCTGGCGGACGCGGGTGCGATCGTGGTGATGTCCGGCCGGCGCAAGGAAGTGCTCGCACCGGAGGCCGAAAAAATCCGCATCAAGGGCGGCACGGCGGAAGTCGAGGCGCTGGATGTCTCGGACGCCAAGGCCGTGAAGAAAGTCGCGGATGCGATCCTCGCGCGCCACGGCCGCATCGATATCCTGGTCAACAGCGCGGGACTCAATACGCCGAACCGGTACTGGAAAAACCAGACCATCGAGGGCTGGCGCGACGTGATCGGCATCAACCTCGACGGATCGTTCTACACCATCCATGCCGTGCTGCCCGCCATGCGCGCGAAAAAAGACGGCCTGATCATCAACGTCTCCTCCTGGGCCGGCGTGTTCCATCCCAAGCTCACGGGCGCGGCCTATAACGGCAGCAAGCACGCCGTGACGGCCATGACCGAGACCATCAACATGGAAGAGTGCACCAACGGCATTCGCGCGTGCGCCGTGTGTCCGGCCGAAGTCGCGACGCCGATCATGGACCGGCGGCCGGTGCCGCCGAGCGCGACCGATCGCGCCAAGATGCTGCAACCCGAAGATCTCGGCAGCACCATCCTGTTCATCGCGCAAATGCCCGCGCATGCCTGCATCAACCAGGTGATCATCAGTCCGACCTGGAATCGCATGTATATCGAGAACCTGTAGCCGGCGCGCAACCGCCGTGGCGGCCACGCTGTTCAGCAACGTCAAGGTGCTCGATTGCACCGGCGCGCCGCCGTTCGACGGCTCGGTGCTCATCGAGGGCAATCGTATTTCCGCAGTGATGCCCGCCGCGGCCATGCGGCCAGTCGCGGGGCGCGACCATCGTGGACGGGCAGGGCGCGACCTTGATGCCCGGCCTCATCGAAGCGCATTCGCATTTGACGTTTACCGACGTGGCCCAGTCGGTCGAACTCGGCTTCATTCCGCCGGCCGAGCACATGCTCAAGACCGCGGCCAACGCGCGCCGCATGCTCGACGCCGGGTTCACCAGTTGCTTCAGCGCCGCGGCGGCGAAACCCCGGCTCGACGTGGTGCTGCGCAATGCGATCGACGGCGGCGACTTTCCCGGCCCGCGCACCTTGGCGGCCAGTCCGGAGATGACGGTTGCGGCCGGCCTGGGGGATGTCAGCCTGTACCACATGTACCGCGAGAATTTCGCGGTGGTGTGCAACGGCCCCGAGGAATTCCGGCGGTTTTCGCGCGAGATGGTGCGCGAGGGCGTCGATACCCTGAAGATCAATGTCTCCGGCGACGCCGGCACGCCGGCACTCGCCGGCCGACTCGACCGTGATGAACGACGCCGAAGTCGCCGCGGTGTGCGACGTGGCGCAGGCGCACGGCAAGCGTGTCGCAGCGCATGCACGCAGCGCCGAGTCGGTGAGGATGTGCCTGCGTCACGGCGTGGACGTCATCTATCACGCCACCTTGCTGGACGACGATGCCCGAGACCAGCTCGAAGCTGAGCGCGAACGGGTGTTCGTGGCGCCGGTGCTGGGCCACCTGTTCACCACCCTGAACGAGGCCGCCCCCTGGGGCATCACGCGGGAGATGGCCGTGGAGCGGGGCATCGCGCACGAACTCGAGCACGGCATGCGCAACATGAAGGCGCTGCACCGGCGCGGCGTGCGGGTGCTGATCGGCGGCGATTACGGATTTGCCTGGAATCCAATTGGAACCGACGCGCGCGAAATCGGTCACTTCGTGGACCTGCTGGAATTTTCGCCGATGGACGCGATCCTGGCTGCCACGCGTCTGGGCGGCCAGATCATGGGCATGGGCGACCGGCTCGGCCAGATCCGCCCCGGTTACCTTGCGGATCTGCTGCTGGTCGATGGAAATCCCATCGAGGATGTCACCCTTCTGCAGCAGCGCGATCGCATCAAGGCGGTCATGCTCGACGGCAACTTCTGGAAAATGCCGGTGGGGACAGTAACGCCATGAGGAACCGTCCGCGCGGAGTCTATTAGTTGCCGAAGTTGTCGTGGTGTGCCGTAACGCTTGGCGTTGCCTTCCTCATCGTGTTCAGTTCCACCCCGGCACACGCCCAGTCGGCGGCCGAGCTCGACCGCGGCGATCTCATCAACTGGTATTACGCGGCCACCTTCGGCACCGGCGTGTACACGGCGGGCGACCGCTCGGTCAGCGTGCTTCAGCTCCCGTACGCCGTCGGTTTGAAGAACGTGGACGAGCACGGCTTCGGCCTCAAATTCAAGGTGTCGACCACCCTCGGCTTCTACGACTACAACGTCGATAGCGTGTTGGGCGGCGACGTGCCGAACCGGATCAGCACGTTGAGCGTGTTACCCGGCATTGAATTCGAAGTGCCCATGAGCCAGCGCTGGACGCTGCGCCCGTATGTCGATGCCGGTTATGGCCGGGAACTCACCGGGGCCGAAGCAGCGTGGATCTACGATTTCGGCGTCAAGAGCCGGTTTCTGCTCGCGAAGAATCGCGGCGTCGAATTCGCGCTGGTGAATTCCCTGACCACGGCAGGGTATCGCCAGCGTGGCGCGCACACGAAACCCTTCGGCTACCTGGCCACCGGCCTCGATATCACCATTCCGACCGGCCGGACCTTGTTTGGGCGGCCGGTGGACATCGGGTTCACGCCGATCTATTTCTACTACTTCAATCGTTTCAGCCTGACGCAGTTCGATGATTCGCAGAACCGGATTCGCGAGGAAGTCGAACTCGCCGTGAGCCTCACGTCGCGCAAACCCTGGTCGCTCCGGTTCTTCGAGGTCGACCGCGTCGGCCTGGCGATCCGCAGCACGGGCGACGTGTTCGGCGTGAGCCTGTTCACGTCGCTGCCGTTCTGAGGGCGGCGCGGTTCCGCCCCGCCAGTGCGCAAACCGTTTACGGCGACAGAAAATCCACCGCCAGCGCGGCCAGCGAGCGCGCGCCCTGCAGCAGTCCGGTTTCGTCGATAAAGAAACGCGGCGAGTGATTCGGCGCGGCCTGGGTCATGTCCTGGTCTTTCGGCGTGATGCCGACGAAGTAGAACATGCCCGGCACCTGCTGCTGGAAGTACGAGAAATCCTCGGCGACCATCACGCGCTGGTTTTCTTTCGAGCCGCCTTCGCCGCCGATGCGCTTCAGGGTCGGCAGCATTTTTTCCGTCAGGGCCGGATCGTTGGCCGTGACCGGCACGGCCTTGTCGATCTTGACCTCGGCGGTCGCGTTGTTGGCGTGCGCAATCGATTCGGCGATGTGCTTGATGCGCGCATGCACGTCGCGGCGCATGTCTTCATCGAAGGTGCGGATCGTGCCCGTCATCTCGACCTGGTCGGGAATGATGTTCTTGCGCGTGCCGCCGTGGATGGTGGCAACGGTCACCACGGCCGGTTCTTTCGACACGTCGATCTGGCGCGCGACGATGTTCTGCAGGCCGCTGATGATCTGCGCGGACGTGATCACCGGGTCGATGCCCGACCACGGCCAGGCGCCATGCGTCTGCTTGCCTTTGACGGTGATGTACAGCCAGTCCGCGCTCGCCATCAGCGGGCCGCTGCGGTAGGTGAGCCGGCCGGCGGGAATGCCCGAGATCACATGCAGGCCGAAGATCGCATCGGGTTTCGGATTCTCCAGCGCGCCGTCCTTGATCACCAGCGGCGCGCCGCCTTCCTCGCCCGGCGGCGGGCCTTCCTCGGCCGGCTGGAAAATGAACTTCACGCTGCCGGGCAACTGCGCGCGCATGCCGGCCAGGGCCTCGGCGACGCCCATCAGGATCGCCACGTGCGCATCGTGCCCGCAGGCGTGCATGACGCCGACCTGCTGGCCGAGATACTCGGTCTTGACCGTGGATTTGAACGGCACGTCCACTTCCTCGACCACCGGCAGCGCATCCATGTCCGCGCGCAGGGCCACCACGCGTCCGGGCTTGCCGCCCTTGAGCAGGCCGACCACGCCGGTGCGTCCGACGCCGGTGGTGACTTCCATGCCGAGCTTGCGCAAATGCGCCGCGACCAGGGCGGCCGTGCGCGTCTCGCGGTTGGAAAGCTCCGGGTGCTGATGGATGTCGCGCCGCCAGGCGATGATCTTCGGCTCCAGTGCGCGGATCTTCTGGTCCACGCCGGCGGCCAGGTCCTGCGCCGGGGCAGGCAGTGCGAACAGCAGCAACAACGGGGCGAGCAGTGCCGGGCAACGCATGGTCGGGCTCCTTTGGGTGTCGAAGCGTTCAGCTTCACGCGTTATGATACGGCCTGCCACGGCATTTCAGCACGGCCATGCGCCCGGCCACGGGAAGGGCGCCATCCCCTGACACGCGTGCCGCACGCAACCGGAACCCGCCACATCATCATGACGCCCCTCAGACTGACCATCGCCTTCGCCGCCGCGATGGTTGCCATCATCGTCAGCTCCAACGTGCTGGTGCAGACTCCGCTCAACGACTGGCTCACCTGGGGTGCGCTGACCTATCCGTTTTCGTTTCTGGTGGTGGATCTCGCGAACCGCTATCAGGGTCCGCAGATGGCGCGCAGGATCGTGTACGTGGGCTTCGTCGTCGCGGTGGTCCTGTCCGCGTGGCTCGCCACGCCGCGCATCGCGCTCGCCTCGGGCACGGCGTTTCTGTGCGCGGAGTTGCTGGACGTCTCGATTTTCAACCGGCTGCGCCGGCTCGCCTGGTGGAAGCCGCCGCTGGTCTCCACCGTGTTCGCCTCGATCGTGGATACGGCGATCTTTTTCTCGCTGGCGTTCGCCGGCACCGCCATGCCCTGGGTCACGCTCGCCGTGGGCGATCTCGGCGTGAAGCTGGCGATTGCGCTGCTGGCACTCATCCCGTTCCGGGTGGCACTGGCCCTGGTGCGCCCGCGCTCCGACGCCGCACGCTGATTCGCGCACTGGCGCGCAGACAGCGGGCGCGGTGTCGACTTGCGTTGCACCTGTAGGATGCGCGCCAGTCCTTATGCAACTGGTATTTAGGATAAAGTGACACCGGTGTTGCAAGGGCCTCACGGCATGGAGATGAGGTGCCACATCCAGCGAACTCTCTTCCAGTGAAAGGCTCGTCATGCGGCTCAGCACGACCACTCGCGTGCATCGCACGTCGCAGCGGAAGCTGGGGGACCGCGAGCTTGAGGCGGCCCGCGGCATCGAACTTCGTTGTTTCCTGCCGGCATTGATGGGGTTTGCGCTCGCCGGATTGCTCATGCCGGGCGAGCCCGCGATGGCTGCCCAATGCAACGAGATCGAAAACGATCGCGAGCGCTTGGCATGCTACGACCGGGTCAACGGGCGAAGCGCGCCGCCGGCCGAGGAAATTGCGCCACAAATCAACGGCATACGCAAACGACCCGTCTCTTCCGCCGCGAAAGCCGGGATCCCCTGGCGCAGCCCGCGTGTACGCGCTTAGAGGGTTGGCGGGTGCGGCCAGGGTGAGCGCCGGGTGAGACATGTGAGTCATGTCAATCCGCCATCATTTCTGAACGCTCATAAGTCGCTCGTGCCTCGTCGAATCGGATCCGTCGCCGCCTGCTTCCGCATCACGCCGGTTCTGTGCAAGATTGCACCCCACTGATTCATAGTCATGACAAAAAGGAATCCGGAATGCTAGGAGCATTGACGATCTTGCTGGTTTTCCAGTTGGCCGGCGAAGCGATTTCGCTTGTGTTCGACCTGCCGGTGCCCGGGCCCGTGATCGGGTTCGTGCTGCTGCTGGTCGCGTTGCGGCTGCGCAAAGGCGTGCCCGACAACCTGCGTACTACGGCCACCGGGATCCTGCAGCACTTCTCGCTGCTGTTCATACCGGCCGGCGTCGGCGTCATGGTGCACCTGTCGCGACTGCGCGACGAATGGTTGCCGATCACCGTGGCGCTCGTCGGCAGCACCTTGCTGACGATCGCCTGCACGGCGCTGGTGATGGACTGGCTCATGCGCCGCCTCGCGCTCAGGGACGAAGCATGACGCCGCGGCTCACCGACATCTGGGTTTATCTCTCCACCACGCCGCTGCTCGGCCTGACGATGACCTTGCTGGTGTACCAGGGGGCCTTCTGGATGTACAAGCGCGCGAGCTTCAATCCGCTGCTCAATCCCGTGGTGCTGTCGGTGACGGCGCTGGTGCTGATCCTCACGGTAACGCATACGCCCTACCAGACCTATTTCGACGGCGCGCAGTTCGTGCACTTCTTCCTGGGGCCGGCCACGGTGGCGCTGGCCGTGCCGCTCTATGCGCAACTCGGCAAATTGCGGCGCTTCATCATCCCCGTGATCGGCGGCTTGCTCGTGGGCGGCATCGTCGCCTCGGGCTCGGCGGTGGGCATTGCCTGGCTGCTGGGCGCGCAGGGCACCACCTTGCGCTCGATCGCGCCGAAATCCGTGACCGCGCCGATCGCCATGGGCATCTCGGAAAAAATCGGCGGCCTGCCGTCGCTGACCGCCGTGCTGGTCATGGTGACCGGCGTGGTCGGCGTCATCGGCGCGAAGTACGTGCTGAACTTTCTGAAGATCAAGGACCACGGCGTGCGCGGTTTTTCGATCGGCGTCGCCGCGCATGGCATGGGGATCGCGCGGGCGTTCCAGGTGAGTGAGGAGGCGGGGGCGTTTGCGGGGGTGGCGATGGCGCTGACCGCGCTGGCGTCGTCGATTGTGTTTCCGGTGATGTTGTGGGTGTTTACGCGGTAGGTGGTTAGCGGGATCGGAGGGCAAGGGCGGAAGGTCGCCGGGACGTGGACGGCTTGCGTTGGCGTGGTATGACGGGATAAATTGCGGCAGTATGATGACTGCATTAATCAAAAAACCCAAAAAGGGCGCCCGAAATGACGAGCTATAAGCGCCTTTTGGGACGACGAGTTCTGGTTCGGCTCTCATCGAAGGAGGCGGTATGCGCGTAGTCTATTTGGTTTTGGTAGCAGCTTTGTCGGCTTGCGCCGCTGCAGGTGGACTTAAGCCCACTATCTTTACGGCACCACCAAGCTACCTCGACGCTTTCCCTCTCGGGACTGTAAATGAATCCGAAATGATTTCGAAAGTAGGGCCTCCAGATAAAACAATTGAAATTGGTGGTAAGAAAGCGTTTGTCTATCAGCTCGGTGAAGGTTACGGAATACGAACCTTTACGTACACATTCGATGGCGGCGTGGTGGTTGATGTTCTCTACAACGACAGTGGTCCCTACAACGGCATCACCGCAAAGAGTAGGAAAAGAAAGTGAGCGCCTAACCTTGCGCCCAAGCCTGTTCGCTCCATCGGCGCTTCGCGCCCCCTTCGCTCGCGGCTTAGCTCTGCGTTGGGCGTCATAAACTTTATGGCAAATTTGTTCAGCACTTCGGGTCCACGAACGCTCTACACGGCCTCTCAATATCCTCGTAGCACCGCTCAAGCGCATGCTCTCGGCATGACTGGGAGCCGAAACGAAGAAATGCGAGCCATGACGATCGCCGGCTTTCGCATCGCTCAAAATAATGACCAACTTTCCCGGCAATCAATGAATCGGGAGTTGCTGCATTTCGTTCTGGCCCGTAGCACGAGGCCGCTCGACCATTGGATCGCCAAGGGCCGACTCGAACGCGACGGAAGTACGTTTTCGCTAACCGCACTTGGAATTGCTGAGTGTCAGAACTCCTTGTTGGGCCTCGCGGGTGTTCAGCACCACGGAGAGAAAGGTTCGAAGAGTGGGTACACCGTATACTGAATGGCGATCATGTGGCGTCCGTCTCTATGCCTTTCGAACAGGGCGCATGGCCCGCAGTCTGACGTCCAATCCGGCAGTCAAGCGGAACTGCGCAATTGCGCGCAGCCCTTTACTTTTACGTTTTTAACTTTCATGACAAAGAGCGCACGCCCTTACCGCCGAAGCATCTGGCACCTCGATCCTCGGTACGATGTGGATTACTCATTGCTGACTGAGACCGAATTAATGAATATCTCCCGGTTGAGTTGGGTTGATGCGGCAGAAGAAGAACGCTCCTCCAATTGCTGCAAAGAGTCTTCTTCAAATAGCCAGGGCTGCGAGCGCGATGCCGACTGCAAAAGATGCAGAAACCAAAGATATTGAACAGTATCTTCAGAAAGGCTTGTCCCACCTCGGAGCAGGGATTCCCACCTTGATCTGCATGCTCGCCGTAAGACAAAGGGAGACTATTCTCCTATTGACCGAAAGTTTGCCGCGGGGATGCGACTAGCCAAGAAGGTATCGGTGAAGAAGTCGAGTTCTTGGCGGGAAAGGACATATCAAAGTTTGCCAAGGTATACGTTATAAAGGTAATCCCCGCTTGGCTCGAGAGCACAAAGAACCGATCGCCGGAGGAAGCCGACAATTTTTGGGGGCGAGGAGGGCGAGATGACCGGTAACCCGCAAGTTAGCCAGAGAGGGGTCGTCTCAGTCCGACCCCCGATTGAGAGCAATCCAGCATAAATGACTGAACAGAGCTCCATAACACCGGGTTCAGGCAACCTCGGCATCACACCGCACGCGCCCGTTACTTCGACCAGAATCAATTTTGCACTTCAACATCTTCTTGGGGCAGCTCGATTGAGTCGGCAGGCCTACCAAATTGAGAGAATCAACGCAGGACAAGTATATGGGCCTTTTTTTGAAGAGTTACTCCATATTGTGCCCGCCTCCATAATGCTTTCAGTAGCGAGTCTAGAAGCTTTTGTAAATGAGCTATTCGCAGACGGAACTGAACGATTTCCGTCAGTCAGGAAAGAGCTTCTGGACACTATATGGGACTTGGCGGAGCGCGTCGCTCTACTAGAAAAATTCGATCTAACGCTTACGCTCAAAGGGGTGCCTGCAATGGAAAAAGGACAGGCGTCCTATCAGAATGTGGATACCCTTGTGCATCTTCGAAATGCACTCGTTCATTTCAAGCCGGAATGGGATGACGAACTAGACAAGCATGCAAGACTATCAAAGCGCCTAAAACACAAATTTTCTCTTAGCCCATTTATATTGGAGAGTGAGCCGCTATTTCCGAAGCGCTTCATTAGTCATGGTTGTGCAGAATGGGCGGTCCGTTCAGTAGTGGAATTTCTCCGCGATTTCCAAGAGAAACTAAAAATGGAGCAAAAGATCGATGCATCCAATATAGGGTTGCGAACTACAGAGTGACAAGGCCGAACGCGTTGGGGCGCAGAGCCGCCCCCTTGGGAAAACATTGGCGACGCAGAGCGGGTCGGGCCACGTTAGTGAATTGATGAGACGTTTAAGAAAGCGTCCGCAATACCGCGTGTCAATCGTTCTTCTTGCTGTCTTTCGCAATCGAGAAAGTGATTGAGCGCGTGTTCGAAGGTGCCGGGAAGCAGTTGTTCGGACAACACAACGGGACGAACAAACTTCGGACTGGTATCGACCGTCTTGTGGCGGGCAATCTCGCCATCTGCCTCCCCCGAAACTAGATGCCGTAATCTTGCAGAGGATTCATGACAGGAGCAAGATCACGTCGTGCTTTTTTCTACACCATCGTTATGTCTCATAGACTGCACTCATACCGATTGCCAATCATTGCACTGCTGTTCTGTGCACACGTATGGCCGTGGTCGGCTACTGCTCAAGCGCCAGGCGCCAAAAACTCGACCACAAGTAAGGCAGTAGTAAACGCCAAGCAGACCAAGGAGACTTCTAAAGCGGAAGCGAAAAGCGACGATGCAGTACGCACGATGATGGCCAAAGAGGACTTGCAGGCCCAGAAGGATCAGGCTAGGTATGCACTTTGTTTGGTGTTCATCGGTGCAATCACTGCCGCGTTCTTGATTTACCAATTGATCCTATTGCGTCGTCAGATCAAAGGGGCTCTCGCTGAATTCAATGCCACACACAGGCCGAGAATTATTGTTCGCCGCGTTTCACTCAACAATGCTCAGCGGGCTGCTGTTCCGGATAATATTGGGGCAGAATTCCTAGCTGCAAATATTGGCGATACTCCTGCAAAGATAATTGAGGTTAGCGCTCGTCTCTGGCTCACTGAACCGAAGGAGAATTTGCCAGCAATTCCTCCATACGGCGAAAGGATCTTTCACGGGCTCAATATTGAGCCGGGCGAGTCCAAACCGTTTACCCACTTCGAGTCCGCTGAGGTTTCCAATGAAACTAACTTCAGGGATGGCTTTCTTGGTCTATTGATGAATCGCAGTAATGCGGCCGCTAATAGCGGAATGCTTTTCCTTGGCTACGTTGTCTACGAGGATGGTAACAAGATCAAACGCAGAACTGCCTTTCTACGCGAGTACCGGTACGATCTTCGACGCTTCGAACCTATTTACCATCCAGACTACGAGTACCAAGACTGATAAGATAGGAAATTAGCCCACTATGGATCGGGTCGGAACACGACAAGGTATTGATCCACACTGACAAGTCTCTAGGGAGGACCGCGAAAGGACAGATTTATTTTCTACGGCGGCAGGTGTAGGCTTTCGTCATAACAACACGAAATGACGAGGGTCCGCATGCCGCGAATGGGAAGAGCTTTGCTGCCTAACTACCCGCCCCAAATCATCCATCGCGGACACCACCGGCAAGTCGTTATCGCGAATCCGGCGACTTCGTACCGCGAACGGCTTTCCTATTTCCGACAAACGCCTGAAATAACGCGTTCCAGGAAGCTCAGAACCTGCTTTTCAGAGGTAGGAGTCGGGTCTAAGAAAGCTACCGCGTCGTCCATCGTGTTTCCATTGTTGCTGTGGATGTTCACCCGCTGGCCGGTTCTTGAGGGCAGGGCGCAAGGCATCTGATCGCAGAGTGAGCAAAGCGAACGAGATAACCCCCACGAACGCGGGGGCGTCCGACTGGACCGCATTGTTGGCCGTCTGCTACGGAAGTGCCCACCAAATGAGCAGGAGGCCTGCTGGAACACCAAGGAGAAACAGGCCCCATAGTGTTCCTATATTCGTCTCGTCACCGAAACGATCCGATAGTTTCAAGGCACGCGCAAACAGTGCGTAGGCGGATACACCGCCCGAGCAGCAGCAAACCGCCGCCAACTAGAAGGAGAATGATATGGAACGCAGACATACGACCTTACTCAAAGTCCACTTCTCTTACACGCTTCTTAACGCGACATGCTTCCACGGCGTTTCGAAGCTGCTCTCGGAGTTGCTCGCCATTTGGAATGGCTCGAATGGTGACAACCGGATGTGACTTGTCTGATGTTTGTAGCGTAATGTTTCCGAGCCCAAAGAACCGGAGGAGCAGGGGTCGCTCAAATATGGAGTCTCGCACGCGATATAGCTCCAACTCGTCCAATCTCTTGTTCAGAACGCCATATCGCGTTTTCAACCGTTCCGAAGTGAGCTCGTATTTCGTGTTCTTAACGACAAGCCATTTCCACAGTATGACGAACAGCGGAATGACGAGCCAGAGTAGCAAGCCCCAGAAAATGAATGCCGGCAGGTTGATGGCTTGAGATGGTGTTCCGCTCCACATTGGCTTTTCTTCAGACATGTATCCCCCAGGTTAGGGCGCTAATCTTCACCGTCTCACTACGACCTTGCCGCCCTTGATAACTTCAATCGTCAAAATTGACTTGAAACTTACTTCGGCATGAAGCCCGACAAATAGTTTGTCTAGATACTTCATCAAGTATTCCGTAGTCGTGGACATTGGGTCCAGCATAACGCGAACAATATTTGCATGTGCCGCTACTTCAGTTAAGACCGTGGTCGGACCACGACAAGCAATTGATTAACGCAAATAAGTCCCTAGAATAATGCTCTGCAGAAGGCTTAGAACCCCCTTGGGTGGCAAAAGATAGGTTTAAGCCCCATGCCGCGTACCGATCGGTATTCTTTTGCCTGTTAGTGTCTGCCACCTACCCATCGGTGCAACTAGCGGTAGTTTCCATCTTACCTTTTCGGATGAGGAGTCCGAGCGAAAAAAGCTCTTTTGGGGTAGTACGGCTGATAGTAGTAATACATAACGGGGTCCAACTCCAGATTGGGATCGTTGCAGTCTGGCAATCGAACGACAATGGCCATATAAGGACTGAGCTTCCGCTGCGGGCATGCGCCCAATAGCTCATATCAAAGCACGGGGCATTAATATCAACATGGCATATATGTCACCGATTCGGACGAAAACGCGCAATCGCACAAATCTGTCGCTGAGTAGCATCCTGCTTATTGGCGGCCATCAGGCTCATTTCCATACTCAATTAGACGCGACGGTTAGATAGCTCTGGGGAGATAGGATGTTCTTCAAAAAACTAGCGGTATTTGCTGCAATTATCCTAACCGGCTGCCAAGCAATAATTTACGGCACAGCCTCAGATTTCGAAAATGTGTCTCTCGGCATGACGAAGGAACAGGTTATTCAAACTGTTGGTTCCCCAGTATCAGTAAGTGCGGACGGTGATAAGGGCGAGGAGTATTTGATCTACAAACGAATGAAACACGCTATTTCAGCGTGGCCGAGAACCTATTCTGTAACGCTGCGCGGCGGCAAGGTCGTCAAATATGGCGAGCAATATGAAGAAAAGAACATCAATGAGTATTGACGCAAATGATAGTCAGACCGAACGCACTTCCTCCGGTTGCTGAACGCTGGCCCAAACCACGATGGAATCACTAGTGAAAGTCGTCATAACTGAGTGGAACGGCCCGCCTTCGGCGATTGTTGATTATTGACCTAAGTTATATGCGTCTTCCGTATGGAGAGCTAAATGAAAAAAACTGTGTGCATCAGCTTCGTCGGGCTGGCCTTGAACGCGTGTGCATCCCATACCGGGGTGGTGCCCATGGGGAAGGACACATTTATGATCTCCAAGCAGAAAGCCACTGGATTTCCTGGCCTCGGTAACATGAAGGCTGAAATAATTTCCGAAGGTTCACGCTACTGTGCCGGGCTGGGAAAGGAATTTCAGATTGTATCGACCCGAGAAACCCAGCCGCCCTATGTTCTGGGCAACTATCCGCGCTCTGAGATTCATTTTATGTGTTTGGCTGCAGACGACCGCGATCTCCAGCGCCCGAACTTGCAAAAAACACCCGATACCGTGATCGAATTGCGCAAACCGTAACGACAAACCAAGCGCCAGATGTAGTTGCTTGCGGTTGTAGAACCGTTCGATGTAGTGGAAGATCGCGGCGCGTGCGCTGTTGCGGTCATCGAAGACGCGGCACGATCTACTTTACGGTGCCTAACCTCGATAGGTGTACTCTCAGATAGGTGTACTCTCAGTTAGCCTCGAATGCCGAGGTTGTTTGGGGTCCTGAGGTGATCGCGTACGGATCGCGCGAGTTCGCCGTTCGTGACTGCAATGGGTACTATCTCGCTTTCAGGGAGGCGATTTAACTTGCACAATTTGCTGGCAGCTCTCCAGGAGATCAGGCAAAGAAGGCGATAGCCGTGCTTGAAGTGCACACTCCAGCGTTATCCGACTCATTCCACCGATTGAGGAGAGCCATGCTTCGGACTAGCCGCTTTATCACACTCCTGCTGGCTGCGCTTGGTCTGACGCTCGGTGCTGCCCATGTGCTTGAGCTGCCTCCCAAAATGCAGTATGACGCGCAGATGTATGCAGCGGTCACCAGCACGCTGTACCAACTGTTTGGGTCGGTGGGGGCGGTCATCCAGATTGGCGCCACACTCGCTGCAGCCGTGCTCGCGTTCCTGGTTCGCGGCCGTACCGCTTTCCGCCTTACGCTCTTTGGCACACTTGGACTCTTGCTCTCGCTCGTGCTGTGGGGTGCACTCGTCGCGCCGGTGAACGCAGAATGGCTCCGAGTCATGGAGTCGGCGCCTGAGTCTGTGCCGGAGGCTTACCTGCGGCTGCGCTCTCGATGGGAGTACGGGCACGTGGCGGCCTTCGCAGCCTGGCTCACCGGATTTGGACTGCTCGTGCTCTCGGTTCTCACCGAAACCCCGGCTGATCGATCGCGAAACCATGCGGCATAACCCTGCGCTGCCGTAACGAGTATGGTTCGGGGAACACGCCGCGCAGCTAAACAGGCCTCAAACAATCTCATGGCGCGCATCCTTCACTCACTCAACGTGACCCTCAGCGGTTCGTGCCATCACGAGGATGTTGTCGCCGATCAGGAGCACCACGAATACGCTCTTCAACTTCTAAGGTCGGCCTCCGGCGTGCTGCTGGGGCGCAACACCTTCGACTTGTTCGAGTCATTCTGGCCTCACGCGGCAACGAAGCGCGATCTGCCGCAACACATCAGAGACTTCGCGCTGGAGCTCCAGACCAAGCCGAAATTTGTGGTGTCCAGCACGAGCGTCACTACCAAGTGGGAGAACACCAGTTCGATCAAGGGGCCAGCTCTTGACGAACTGGAAAGCAGAGTTCGCAAACTCCCGGGAACGATCGTCGTCTTCGGCAGCCCCTCTTTGGCATCGTCGCTTGCAAACGCGGGCCTGCTGGCTGAAATTCACCTCCTGGTTCAGCCGCTTCTCTCCGGTTCAGCGTCGCGCGCATATCCCGGCCTGAGAGATCGCGGGCAAGTCACGCTTCTGGGATCGGATCGCTTTCAATCCGGGGTAGTCCTTCTTCGCTTTGGAATTGACGCCTGAGCTGTCGTTGCAACCAAGTGCTTGTGGCGGCGGCTGCACTTGAATGGACATTGACCACACCGTTTTGATCGGGGCGGCCGTCATGCTGGCCATCGGTATCCTGGCCCTCTTTTTCCTTGGCAGGTTGTCCGAACGCGCGCCGCAAAAAAGCGAGCGTGGCGCGGGCATGGACTCGACCAGTGCCAACACGGCCGCAAGGGGGGATGCACTTGCCGAGGCTGAGGTCTACATCGCATATGGACGAAACAAGCAGGCGATTGACATACTGGAGGCGGCGTTGGAGTCCGATCCTTCGCGCGACGATATTCGCACACGGCTTTTCGAGATAAAGTTAGCGAAATGATCGTTGCCGTCCTCCTGCCTGATCTGATTCCCGGATTGAGCGCGACGTTGGTCCGCGCCTCTTTGCGCCGGGATCCGCGCCTCGGATAAAACGTTGAGGTTTCATTGCTGACTATATCGACCAGTCCGCTCCTGACCCCGGACAAGCGTTATATCGTCGTGCGCGATCGACTGTGGCGGGCGACGAACCCGGCGCTGAGCGAACAGACCCGAGAGGCACTCACCCGGCAACTCATGGATGCCCGTCGAGCAGTGGCCGCTGCACGAAAGGCTAACGATGCACAGCGGCTTGCCGAGGCGCGCGGAGCGGTGCAGGCTGCCAAAGTCGGTCTGGGTGAGCGGGGTGCTGTCTGGTGGAAAGATGGCGCTCGCGACTACAACCGGTTTCTCGTCAAGAACACGCCCTACAAGGACTGGTTCGAACGCTCCAGCGATACCGCGGAGAAGAGCGAGGCCAACACGAGGTAACGGTGCAGGATCTGACAACAGATTTTCCGCTACCGTTTGTGTCGAATACCGTGAGTCGAATAAGGCTGCCTTCGCTATATTCCCGTGAAACACACAACATCAGGTGAGCGCTGAGTTACGGCGCATCGGGCCTGTTCGGAGGCGCTGTACTTTCTGCGCCTTTGCTTCCACGCCGGCTTGCTCTGGCGCCAGGCGCATTCTGCGCACCATGCGCGCTGTGAACTTCCTGCCCGGTCGGATCGGTGATCTGGATGGTCTTCCCGCGCTGCCAGGCATCAGCACCCGCCGCGATGAGGGGGGCGGGGATATTCTCTCTGGCTCGTCTTTTCTCCATGCTGTCCACGCCGAACCGCTGATCGCGTGCTGAGATCATCGCCGGATCGGCCTGACCATCCGCCGTGAATCCCATCATCAACTGTGGAACGCCGATCGGCAGATCCTTATGCAGATCCGTATGCCACGTGTGCCAGGTCTTGCCGTAGGTGTTGACCAATTTTTCCATGAGCTCATGCTCTGCGATCTGAGGAATGCCTGGTGCAATCAGCTGGCCAGACTTTACTTCATGCACATGACTGTGCCACATCGGCTTGTCTGCAGCGGGCAAGGTCTTGAACAATTTCTCACTGACGATGTACTCGACCCCCATGATTTTCGCATCCGCGACGTTGCCGTCGTAGATCACGCACTGAAACACCTCTTCGTTGAGGATCGAGCAATAGTGATGGGCCTCCATCTGCCCTTCCATCCGACCGCTGTAAAAATGGAAGCCGTCGAGATACGCATTCAAGGCCTCGATCGGCGGTTTATTTTGGAGTGCCTGCGCGCCGGCTTCCAATACCCGCGTCTCCGCCGAAGTCGCCTCGCCCGGAGGATTCACATTTGATGCGGTATTGTTGTCGCCGCATGCGTGTAGCGCGAACGCCAGCACAGCTACTAATCCGGTGCGCATATCGAAGGCCTTTCTCCAGTCGAACGCAGGGGATCGCGCACGGCGCGTACACCGACCCACCTGCAATCATCGGCTTCGACCGGGATCGGCGGGGAGAGTTCGAGTCCCCGATTTTGCGTTGATCAGTACTCACCTGGGGAGCAGTAGCTTCCATTCCGTATCACAGGACTCACATACGTCGTTTGCTTTAGGTGTTATGCGGGCTGCAATGCTGTGCAACCGCGACGCGCTCACCCAACTCCTTGGGCACGTGCGGCGAATCGACCGGAGCCCGTAGCGCAGTCGTCGTTTGTCAAAGGCCGGTGTGCAAAATGCCACTAGACCGGGGTCGGCCCACGATAACGTATTGTTCCACCCGACAAACCGTTGAAATAACCCCTGCAGAAAGCTTAGAACCCCCTTTTTAGTGACAAAAAGACCGGTCTAAGAGAACTCCCGCAATGCCGGGTGCCAATCGATATTTATTAGTTTCTTCGTGATCGAGCACGTGATTCATTGCGTGTTCGAAGGTGCCGGGGAGGAGTTGGTCGGACAACACTACTGGGAGAAACTTTGGACTGGTATCGATCGTCTTGTAGCGGGCCATCTCGCGATCTGCCTCCCGAAATCTCGATGCCGTAATCTTGCAGAGGATTCATGACAGGAGCAAGATCATGTCCATGGTTTTTATACAACCTCGTTAGGCTGCTTGCGATCCGCTCGGCTCCACCTTAGCCCGAGGCACATCATGACTGGATTCACAGAACTCAACGCTCTATTCATCAACACGTCGCTCAAGAAGAAGGCGGAGGACAGCCATACGCGACTGCTTCTTAGCGCTTCAGCTGAGATCATGAAGAAGAACGGTGTATCAGTTGAGCACCTGCATCTGGCTTCACATGACGTTCCACCAGGCGTCTACCCCGATATGACAAAGCACGGATGGGAGAAGGACGAGTGGCCCGCGCTCTGGGAGAAGGTAAACACGGCCGAAATTCTTGTTGTAGGCACTCCCATTTGGCTGGGCGAGGAGAGCTCGATCTGCCGCATACTGATCGAGCGGCTCTACGCTATGTCGGGAAACCTCAATGACAAAGGACAGTCGATCTATTACGGCAAGGTCGGAGGCTGCGTCATTACCGGGAACGAAGACGGCATCAAGCACACTGCGATGACGATCGGATTCTCCCTCAATCACCTGGGGTACACCACGCCGCCCCAAGCCGATTGCGGATGGATCGGTGAGGCGGGCCCAGGCCCATCGTATGGCGACGTGAAGGACGGAGGCGGACGTGTCGGCTTCGACAACGAATTCACACAACGGAACACGACCATCATGACTTGGAACTGCATGCATCTTGCGCGGATGCTCAAGGAGTCTGGCGGGATACCGAACGATGGCAATAATCGTAAGGCATGGGAAGCGGGAGAGCGCTTTGGTTTTGAGAACCCGGTTGAATAGCTGGGATGACAAATACGCAACAAGGCGAGGTCGGACCACGGAGGAAAGCTGGCAAGAGATCATGAAGCCAGGCCGGACGCTCGTCGAAGGTGTAGCCTTGCCTAGCCTTGGCAAGGCGGAAAAGCCGTTAGACGTACCGGATGCCTAACAACGCGATCGAAGATTCCGCCTTTCGCTTCTCGCTATGCGCTCCGCACAGTGCGCGTCGTCGCGGACCTTAACCCTCATGAACAGATTACTCGAGATCGGCTTCGAACCTGCGGGGCACTGGCTGCTGGAGAACGACAAGCTCAATTTCGAGCTGACTCGTCATTCATCGCAGAAGAACATTTTGTATGCCTTCGTTTGTGACGGTCAGGTCAAGTATGTCGGTAAGACCGTTCGACCGTTGTCCGTCAGAATGGCAGGGTACAAGAACCCCGGGCTGACACAAACAACAAACATCAACAATCACAAACGCATCAGAGAACTCTTGTCCAGTGGGGTTGCCGTTGAGATCCTTGCTCTCCCCGACAGTGGACTTCTCCACTATGGGCAGTTCCACTTGAACCTTGCTGCCGCCTTGGAGGATGACCTCATTCGAATAGTGGGCCCAGAGTGGAATGGCGGAGCGCCTGAATATGCAATCAGCCTCCCTGCGTCGGTGTCGGCTGAAAGTACACCTGCGATACAAGCTACCGGTACTTTCGTGTTCGTCCTTCAACCGACTTACTACCGAACTGGCTTCTTCAATGTCGGTGTGATCGCGGAGAAATACCTAGGCTCCGATGGTGAGACGATTGAGCTGTTCCTTGGAGAAGCGTCACAACCGATCCTGGGAACGATCAATCGTCGCGCGAACTCGAACGGAACGCCAAGGGTAATGGGCGGAACGGGGCTTCGCGACTGGTTCGCCGCGAATGCTGCAATTGATCAGACCATAGCTGTAGATGTTTTGGCGCCAACCGCAATCCGGTTGAGAGCGAATGGGGGCTAATCCCACCATATCAGGGTCACCACCATATCAGGGTCAGGCCTTGTCTTTTGCCTCAGAAGGTAGGTAGTCCTCTCATTTGCGGTGAACACAAGAACGGGCTTGGCGCCGCTACGACGCCAAATGTGGGCCTCGATAGCCTCTCCCAACCCTCATGGCATATCCGTAGCGCGCCTCAGCAGGTGCAAATGGCGAGTCTCTGAGTAGAATGGGCGTTTATGTGCTCCGACCAGCGCAAGCTTGCCACCTTCATGTTCACCGATATGGTGGGCTACAGTGCGCTTGCCCAGAAGAACGAAACGCTGGCGGTCGATCTGCTGGCCGAATACCGCGACATTCTCCGGAAGCTGTTCAGTAAGCATTCCGGAGTGGAACTTGATGCCATTGGAGACGGATTTCTCGTCGAGTTTGCTAGCGCAGTGGACGCGACGAGGTGTGCCATCGAAATCCAGCAAACGCTGGCCGATCGTAACGCTCATGCCGCTCCCGACGAGCGAGTTCAATTGCGGATCGGACTTCATCTCGGCGACGTTATTGTGCGAGACGGACGAGCACAGGGCGACGGGGTTAACATAGCCGCCCGCATTGTGCCGCTCGCGCTGCCCGGCGGAATTCTTTTGTCGGAGGATGTTGCCCGCCAGGTTCGAAACAAGATCGACCTGCCATTGCGCAAGCTTGGAAAGGGAGACCTCAAGAATATCCAGACGCCGGTAGACATTTACGCAGTGGTCCTCCCTGGTGCACCGGCGAAGTTTGCTTTCTTGGAGCGGATGGGTTTCAGCCTGCGCCAGACTCGAAACCGACGTTTCGCGCTGGGTATAATCGCTCTCGGTATTGCCTTGGTCGGCGCCAGCTATATCTGGCAACATCGAAAACCCATCCAAGCTCCTGTTCTCGACAAGCCATCGATTGCCGTACTCCCTTTTACGAACCTCAGTGGTGTGGTAGCTGAGGATTACTTCGTCGACGGTCTGGTCGAGGACATCATCACGCAGCTCTCCCACTTCCGCGAACTGTTCGTAATCGCACGGAACACGAGCTTCCAATACAAAGGGAAAGCAGTTGACGTCCGTCAAATAGGTCGGGACCTGGGTGTTCGCTACGTCCTGGAGGGTAGCGCCCGGCGTACCGAAGATCAGATTCGTATTAACGCCCAACTCATAGACACGATCACCGGCGCTCACATCTGGGCGGGCAAATACGACGAGCGGCTGACGGATATCTTCGCGGTCCAGGACAGGCTCACCAGCGAAATCGCCGGTGTGCTTGGCGTGGCGATTCGCGATGTCGAACGAGCGCAGGCTCTGGCCAAGGCTCCAGAACGTTTAACCGCCTATGACCTGTTGCTTCGCGCGGGTCAGATGTGGGCCGAGATCTCTCCGACCGAGCACATCAAGGTACGGGAGCTGGTGGAGCAAGCCGTGCAATTGGATCGAGGCTATGCACGGGCCCAGGCTGCGCTGGCTTTTGTTTATCTTGACGAGTTTCGATTCAAGTTCAATCCTCATCCCGGTCGGCCGGACCCGCTGGCCAGCGCCCTAGAGCGGGCGGAACTCGCTGTTCGACTCGACCCAAACGACGCCTATACCCATTACGCCCTCGGAAAGGTCTTGTACTTCGCCAAGAAACTTGACCGCTCTGAGCAGGAGTTTATGCAGGCGTTTCGACTGAATCCCAGCTATGCCGATGCGAAGGCGGACTTTGGGATACGGTTGGCGATGATCGGGCGACAGAAGCAGGGCGCGAGCTTGACGCGCGAAGCTATGCGTCTGAACCCGCTCTACCCGCGCTGGTACCACTTCACCTTTGCGATAGAGGCGTTTCAGGAGCGGGACTACCAGCGCGCCATCGAGGAAACGGAAAAGATAGCGATGCCGGGGTTCTACATGACCCATGCGTTCCTGGCGGCTGCCAACGCTCATCTTGGAAGAACGGCTGAGGCCCGCAGCGCCATGGGACAGGTCCTGAAACTCAATCCCGACTTCCCGAAGAACTGGGACGCGCAGGCGGATTTGGAAAATCTGTCTGCCAGCTATAAGGGCGTACTTGACGAGGGATTTCAAAAGACAGGTCTAGTTGAGAGAAAATAGACGGCGGCAGATTCATTTTACGCAGCGGCAGGTGTAGGCTTCCGTCATAACTCGGGAGGGACCGCATGCCGCGATTAGGAAAAGTCGTCCTGCCTGAGTGCCGCTCCAAATCATTCAACGCGGCCACAATAAGGCACCGCAAGCCCGCGCGGGTGATCCACCGCATTCTTCTCCTTATTGCCCTTAGCGTATGCCTCGCGCCGTGCGCTGCCTACTCGCAGGATGCGCAAAGGGTTTACCGAATTGGTGTACTGACCGAATTGTCGGAGGAGAGGGTCGCTGGCCTATGGCGCGAGGTGTTGAAGAAACGTGGGTATGTAGAGGGTCGGAACGCCACCTTCGTGTTCCGCGCCGCGGAGGAGCGCTTCGACCTTCTGCCCAAACTGGCTATCGAGCTTGTGCAGGAGAAGGTTGATGTAATCCTCACGGCCAGTACTCCTCCCGCGGTCGTAGCCAAGCGAGTAACGACGACAATCCCAATCGTGACGATCTCCGCTGATCCAGTGGGAGCGGGCCTCATTCGGAGCCTCGCAAGTCCTGGAGGTAATGTCACGGGAGTTTTTCTTCCACTGACAGAGCTGGCTGCGAAAAGGCTGCAACTCCTGAAAGAGGCTATTCCTAGCCTGAGTAGCGTCGGGGTCTTGTGGAATCCGAACAACCACTCTGCGCGGCTGCAGGCGGAAGCCACCGAGGCTGCTGGCAGTATCTTGGGCATCAAGAGTCTCATGATGGAGGCGCGTACCCACTCTGAGCTGAGAAAGGCTTTTGAGATTCTGGGTACTCGACGCCCGACCGGGCTCGTTGTCATGCAAGACCCTGTCATGTTCGCAGCGTCTCGTGATCTTGCCAACTTTTGTATCCAGAATAGTCTGCCGGCTTCTCACGCATATCGTAGCTTCGTGGATGCAGGTGGTTTGATGTCTTACGGATTCGCAATGCCCGGTTTATTCGAAGCCGCAGCCGGGTACGCGGATAGGATTCTGAAAGGCGCTGATCCGCGCGACCTTCCCATGGAGCAGCCGACGCGATTCGAATTGGTGATCAACCTCACGACCGCGAAGGCTTTGCGCCTTGAGATCCCTGAATCCCTGCTCATTCGCGCCAATGAGGTGCTCCGTTGAGCAAGTCATGCAAGCCCTGAGAATTGAGGGACCGCTCCACCACGCCCGAGCGACAACCTCAAGTTGCACCGGCGCGGCGACGGGCGCGTTCGGCGTCGGTTGCCGCAACGTGAACTGGGCCGTTGAACCAAAGGGAACTGTGGCATGCCAGTGAGGTGTACATGCCATGGTGCCTGAGATCCACTACGCGAAAAGCGGCGATGTGAGCGTTGCGTATCAGGTCTTTGGGACGGGTTCGCTCGACCTTGTGCTTATTCCAGGCTGGGTATCCAACATCGAGATCTTTTGGGAGGAGCCTGCGGTAGAGCGGTTCCTCAGACGTCTAGCCTCCTTCTCACGAGTGATTCTGTTCGACAAGCGCGGCACTGGGCTTTCCGACCGGGTTGCCGAAATGCCCAGATCTCGAGACGCGTATGGACGATGTCCGAGCCGTTCTGGACGCTGTGGGGTCTGCACGCGCAGCTTTATTCGGTTACTCCGAAGGAGGCGTGCTCTGCGCGCTTTTCGCTGCGACCTACCCGAGCCGCAGCTCCGCGCTCATTATGCATGGCTCGTATGCACGCCTTACCTGTAGGCCGGATTATCCGTGGGGCGAAACGGACGAGCAGCGCGCTGGGTTTATCGATGAAGCGGTACAGAACTGGGGCGGCGCGATTGGGATCGACTCACGAGCGCCAAGCATGGCTCACGATGCGCGCTTCCGTCACTGGTGGGCGCGATTCCTTAGATTGAGCGTCAGCCCGGCCGAATTTTCGACGCTGGCCCGAACCAATATGCAAATCGATATCCGCCACGTGCTTCCCGCTATCCGCGTTCCCGCCTTGGTAATTCACAGCCTGAACGACCGGACTATGCCTATCGCAGGAAGTCGTTACTTGGCGCAGCACATACCCAATGCCAAGCTGGTTGAACTCCCTGGAGAGGATCACGTGCCGTGGCTCACTGATGCGGAGGCCGTAGCCGATGAAGTTGAAGATTTCCTTACCGGCGTGCGACGCGGCCCTGAGCCCGACCGGGTGCTCGCGACGGTTCTCTTCACCGATATCGTGGGCGCTTCGGAGCAGGCTGTCGCGCTGGGGGATCGCCGATGGCGGGATCTGCTCGAGAATCACCACGCGATGATCCGCCGCGCGCTGGAGCGGTTCAGAGGGCGCGAGATCGATACCGCGGGCGATGGTTTCCTGGCCACTTTTGATGGTCCCGCTCGGGCAATTCGATGCGCGTGTGCCATCTCGGACGAGGTCCAATCCTTGGGGATTCAGGTGCGTGCCGGGTTGCACACAGGCGAGTGTGAAATTATCGGCGACAAGCTCGGAGGCATCGCCGTACACATTGGCTCCCGGGTTGCTGGACTCGCACAGGCAGGCGAGGTATTGGTATCGAGTACGGTGAAGGATCTGGTTGCCGGATCTGGATTGTCGTTTCGAGAAAGTGGCAATCACGCTCTGAAAGGTATTCCCGGAGAGTGGAAGATTTTTACCGTTGATCGGTAAGCGATGTCGAGGGCCCGCACGAGATTTGCCTTCAAGGCAAGGTGCACCCTGAACATAAGCAAGAACCGTCGCGATGAGGCCTGTTCTGTGGTGGCATGACCCTGCACAGCTGCTACCCTTCTGGTGGTCTACGTATGTTGGCATTTGTTTCGCTGTCGTTTAAAAGTTGCGCTCTAACATTTTTCTGGTGCGGGCCGCCCGCCTGCGGTTTCGGCCGCACAGCTTATTCGTTTGGCGTACAGGCGGAAGTGGGCTGGACGAGCTATGATCGCCGCTATGATGTTCAACGCTCATTGAGGTTCGTCCATTCGCTCTAGTGGAGGAAGGTGGGAACGTCGTGCCAGCCGCCATCGCCCTGATTCTCGCCTTCGTAGGGCTTGTATTGCCTCTCTCGCCCGCAACAGCGGCACAGTCCGCACTGCCATCTGTCGGAGAGCTTTATTTCGGAAATCCGACAAGCGCGGCGTACTACCGGAACGCCTTCCGCGAGGGTTTGCGAGAGCTCAGCTATGTTGAGGGGCGTAACATTCGGCTCATCACCCGTTATGCCGAAGGCGACCCGACGAAGCTACGTAAGATAGTGGAGGAATTCGTTGCTCTTCGCGTCGATGCGATGTTTCTAAATGCAAAAGCAGTCCCATTCGCAAAGAAGATGACGTCGACTATCCCAATCGTCTCGGCGGGCTTCGCAGACCCGGTTGGGGAAGACCTCGCTCAAAGTCTGGGCGCACCGGGTGGCAATGTCACCGGATTGTCGTGGCAGTCATTGGATGCAAGCGAAAAAAGGCTGCAATTGGCGCTGGAGATAGTGCCAACTCTGAAGCGCGTTGCTGTGCTCACGGATCCAGACGATCCCGGCATCGCGCTAGACGCCAAAGCGATTCAACGTATCGCCTCTACCGTGGGTGTCAAGGTGATCGAGATTCCAATTCGCGGCGCATCAGATTTTGCCGCTGCCCTCGCTAAGCTAAAGGCGCAGCGACCTTCAGGTTCTCCTAACAAGCAATGCCCCATCCCTCACTACGCAGCGCGACGCGCTCTGTCGCTTCGCTATAGAGAACCAGTTGCCCTTTATTAGCGAAGGCCGACATTGGGCGGATGCGGGCGCACTTGTCACATACGGACCGTCTGGCGCGGCAATGTATAAACGGGCAGCCTACTACGTGGACCGGTTACTGAAGGGTGCCAAGGCAGCCGAGATTCCTATTGAGCAGCCTATGAGTTTCGAGCTGGTGGTGAACTTGAAAACGGCAAAGGCGTTGGGCCTCGTCATTCCAGAACAAATTCTAATGCGGGCTAGCGACGTCATAAGATGACTATGGTTGTGAGAGGAGTGCTCAGTCGTGGTCGTTGTGTGTGCCTGTGTCGACAACCTGGCGCCCACTAGCGCTTGTTCCAGAAAAGGGAACGATCCACAGAAAAGGGGACAGATTTAGCAAAGCTGAATCGAGTCGGACCGCGATAACGCAAATCTTGCGCTGTTTAGCAGAGCTTTTCGAGGCGAACTATCTATCAGAACGTGGTCGGACCACGATAACGTATTGATGCACCCTGACAAACCCAAGAAATAACGCTCTGCAGGAAGCTTAGAACTCCCATTTCAGTGGCAAAAAGGCAGGTTTAAGAACGCTGCCGCAATGCCGTGTTCCAATCATTGGTCATGCTTGGCATTTACTCATCGGCACCGCCGCAACATCCAATCAAAGGACCTGCATGACTGAAGCTGTAACGGTCGATAGATCTGCCGCGTGGCCGGTGCTGCCTGCGTTGAATGACTGGCTGGACACCTGCAGCACCGTGCATATGTGGTCGCAGATCGTCGGCAAGATCCGGCTCGCGCTAGCGCCTGCGGTCAATCATTCCTGGGGTTCGACGTTGTACATCACGACACGGGGACTGACGACTTCGCCGATGCCCTATGGCAATCGCTCTTTTGCAATTGACTTCGATTTCTGCGCGCACGCGTTACGAATCACGACCGTCGAAAGTCAGGAGCTTTCTTTCCCGCTGGGGCCCATGTCGGTGGCGAGTTTCTACGGCAAGCTTTTCGACACGCTGCGTAAACTGAACATCGACGTGAAGATTCTCGCCCGACCGGTCGAAGTCGAGATGGCTACGCCATTCGCGAAAGACGAGCAACACGCGAGTTACGATGCCGACGTAGTCCATCGATACTGGCGCGCGCTGGTCCAGGTGAACCGGGTGTTTTCCAGTTTCCGCGCCGACTTTATCGGCAAGGCCAGTCCGGTGCATTTTTTCTGGGGTGCGTTCGATCTGGCAGTGACCCGCTTCTCAGGCCGGACTGCACCAAAGCATCCCGGCGGCGCACCGAACTGCGCCGACTGGGTTATGGAGGAAGCGTATTCGCACGAACTCTCCAGCGTCGGGTTCTGGCCCGGTACCGGACTTGGTGAAGCCGCGTTCTATGCCTACGCCTATCCCGCGCCGGAAGGATTCCGGAAGTATCCCGTACTTCCCAGTGCCGCCTATTTCCACGACGGACTCGGCGAATTCGTTCTTCCGTACGAAGCAGTCAGAGTGTCACGGAGGCCGGACGAATCATTGCTCGATTTTCTACAAAGTACCTACGAAGCCGCAGCCGAACTGAGCGCGTGGGATCGGGCGGCGCTGGAACGCAAGCGCTGAGAAAATCCGCCGTTGCGACTAACCCGGGGTCGGACCACGATAACGTATTTCATCCCTCAATATTCGCGAGGTTGTACATGTTTATCGCAGCACCTGAAGACACTGCCGACACGGCGCAGCTCTATGAATCAAACGCCGAGTCACAGGGATTTGTCATGAACCTTACCCGGCTCTGGGCGTGGCGGCCTGAGATCTTTGAAGGCTTCGCGGCACTTCGCGCGGAGCTTACGACAAAATCATCCTTGAGCCAGCGGGAGCAGGCGCTGATCGTATGCGCGACGGCCGCGCAGCTCGGCGATTCCTACTGTTCCCTGGCGTGGGGCAAGAAGCTCGCTGCGGAAGCAAGTGCCGACCTGGCGGCCGCCGTCATCGACGCTTCGGCGCACGACGCGCTGACTGCCCGTGACCAGGCGTTGGCAGAATGGGCTCGAAAGGTCGTGGCCAACCCGAATGGAACGTCACTGCAAGACGTCAACGCACTTCGCGCTGCCGGGTTCACCGAGAAGGAGATTTTCGAGTCCACGGTGTTCATTGCATTCCGGCTTGCCTTCTCTACTGTGAATGATGCGCTGGGCGTCAAACCGGACTGGGAACTTGCGGAGGCGGTACCCAAAGAGGTCGCCGCCGCAGTGAGCTTCGGGCGGCCAGCGGCCACGAAGCCCCGCTAGTACATCGATTGGGACTGACACCTCGATCTGCTCAGCGGCCAGGCCAGAAAAACGCCCAGCTTTGCGATACCATTTTCTGGACCGCCAACGTCTGGTGGTCCAGAAACTAGACACATGAACTTTACCCATCCAGGGATTTCTCATGCCGGCTATTTCCAACAGCTTCGATCTTGATTCAGTGGAATGGCGCCGGATTACCGACCCGAGCTGCAAGCGCTTTCGGGTCGATTTCGAGTACAGCCTGCTCGGCTACGATTTGCCGAGCGGGCGACTGGACATGCTGCTCCGGTATGGAAACGGCGGGCATTGCCGGCCGCACCGTCATGTCGCCGCGACCGTTACCCTGGTGCTGGAGGGTGAACAGTTTCTGACAGAGTACCTAGCGGAGGGGACGACGCGAGACGTTCATCGCAAGAAGGGGACTTATGCGCTGGCGGCTGCGGATGCCCATCCGCATGACGAGCACGGCGGCGACGCGGGTGCGACCGTGCTGTTGTCGATGACCGCCGCCGACGATGGAATCCTGTTCGAGTACTTCGACGAAACCATGCGCAACGGCTGGACGCTTTCCATCGGCGACTACGTCGCAAGCTGGAACAACGGCACGGTATACGGCGCGCCGCCCGCTGCAGGGACGCTTAAGACTGCCTGACCGTGCGGCAGCGACGCCGCTCAGTCGGTTCACAGGTCAGACCTTGCGTTTTGCCTTTACCGACTTGCAGACATGATCCCGGGACGCATACGGCCCAGTTCACCAATGCGTTAGGCGCAACATGATCCTTGCACCTGGATCGGCGGGCACTTCACGGAGCCGTAAGAGCAGAAAACGCAGCATTCGCCAGCCTTCGGCTTGAGAAGTTCGCCACAGCGGGTGCATTCGTAGAAGTAAAGGCACGCGTCAGTCGGCATCGTCTCGGACTTTTCGAAACCGCAATGCGGACAAGTCAGAACGGATTCGAGGATCGGTGAATGCATCAGGGGTCACTTGCGCACGGTGGACGGGTATCCCGCATTCGAGGTGGCCTTGGTTAACTCGGCTGTAGTCGTTTGCGCCGGGTTATAACTCACCACGGCGGTCTTGCGCGCGTAATCCACGGTAACCTCCGACACACCAGGTACTTTGCCAAGGGCCTTTTTGACGGTAATCGGACACGCCGCACAAGTCATGTTCTCTACGTCGAGCATTACACGCGCCTGGTCGGCTGCCAGGGCTGCCGTAAAAGATAATGCCGCGAAAAGCATCAGCACGGTTCGCATTGCATCCTCCGTCAGTAAAACAGCGGTGCCGCCCAGGGAAACGCCAGAAGCCCCATGACGGGCACCGCTACCAGCCAGAAGGTTGCGCGCTGTCGAGCCAATGCCCGGGCATCGACACACTGCGTGCCCGGCGCGCAGACTTGTGGCCGCAGGTACAAGCGGTGAAAGGCCAGCGCCAGGAACAGCACCGTCAACCCGATGAGAATGGGGCGCAATGGCTCCAGGGCCGTGAGGGTGCTCACCCACGCGCCTCCTGCACCGGCCAGTACCAACACCAGTGGTCCGACACAGCAGATCGAGGCGCCGATCCCCGCGACGCTGCCAGCCACGAGCGCTGCTTTCGGGTTCAGTGACACGAGCCTGCTCCTGTTCCAACGCTATTCGATCCGCGCTATCCTAGATCCCGTATCCGGGTACGGTGTCAAGGGGAATCGTCATGGCTGCAGACCTGACCATCGGGCGGTTGGCCGCGGAAGCGGGGGTAGGCGTGGAAACAATCCGCTATTACCAGCGGCGCGGATTGCTGGAGACGCCACCCAGGCCTTTGCGGGGACAGCGTCGCTACTCTGCTGCAGTCCGTCAGAGACTCCGTTTCATCCGCCGCGCCCAAACGCTCGGCTTTTCCCTGGACGACATTGCATCGCTTCTGGCACTCGATGACGCCCACGCATGCGCTGAAACGCATGACCTGGCAGTGCGCAAGCTGAAACTTATCGACGAGAAGCTGCGCGACCTTACCTCCATGCGTGACGTGCTCGGGAAGTTGACCCTTCAATGCGAGGCGCAAGAGATGCAGCCCCATTGCCCGATCATCCGCTCGTTGACGGGTGACTGAGAGCACTGACAGCATGCTCGGGCCGGATCACGCTGCCTGCCTGCCACCCTGGCTCCGGTAATCGCGATGCCGTGACCTTGCAGGGGGTTCATGACAGGCGCAAGATCATGTCATGGTTTGACTGGAGATTCGCCGGACATCGCGGGCCCCTTCAATGGATCCAATCGCCATCTATGTCATCGTGCTGGTGTTCGTGGGCGGCCCGTTGTTCGCTGCGGGATATATCTGGCTCGATCGCCGCGTAAGCCGTCGGACAGGGATGGAGCGGGTTCAACTGACGCCGGTTGGAAACTTCTTTCTTGTGGTCTTCGTAGCGGTACTCGGTATCGCCGTCGTATTACGACAGTTCTTTCCTGAAACAGAACTGGGCGCATGGCTGAAGTCCGAAGGCGCCATGCCGTCGTTTGTCGCAGGCTGCATCGCGGTCCTCTTCGCGATCGAGGCGTTCCTGAAGTGGCGGGGCTATCCAACCGCGAAGGATAAGTCGGAGCGGAATGTTTAACACGTCACGAAGATGATTTCCCGGGGCGAGGGGGAAGTGTGAACGCCGAGGAAATCCACCAGGAGCGACGGCTCGCGGCCATCATGTTCACCGACATGGTGGGCTACAGCGCACTGTCGCAGAGAAACGAAGCCCTTGCCCTCGAACTGCTGAACGAGCACCGCAAGATATTGCGGGAGCTGTTCGCCGTCCACGGCGGCCGCGAGATCGAGGCCGTGGGTGATGGTTTCTTCGTGGAGTGCCCCAGCGCACTCGCGGCAGCGCGCTGTGCGGTAGAGATTCAATCCACCCTGCATGACCGTAACGCATCCAATCCCGCCCGATCGGCAGTTTCAGGTGCGCATCGGACTGCACCTGGGGGACGTCGTCGCCCAGGATGCCCGGGTCCACGGCGACGGCGTCAACATCGCCGCCCGAATCGAGCCGCTGGCCGAGCGCCGGGCGGCATCTGTATTTCGGAGGACGTTGCGCGCCAGATTCACAACAAGATCGGGCTGCCACGTGCTCAGGCTCGGCAAACTCGATCTGAAGAACATCCAGATGCCGGTGGAACTTTATCGGCTGGTGCTGCCCTGGGAGCGAAAACACCTTTCCGGTTCGCGAGCGGCTCGCCTTCAGCCTGCGTCAAAGACAAGTTCGCCGCGCGCTGACTCGGCGCCGGCGGCCTGCTGGTGGCGGAGGAGCTTAGCGGGCACATGGGCTTGGCGAGGCTGCGCAAGTTTCAGCACGACCCGATCAACAACCGTATCGCAGTACTGCCGTTTGTAAGCATGAGCGCGAGCGCAGACGATGAATACTTCGTCGATGGGATGACCGAGGAGCTGATCTCCCGGCTATCGCGAGTCAAAGGCCTGGAAGTAATCGCGCGCACCTCGATTGCTTCCTACAAGGGCACCGACGAAGAAGATCGGCGAGATCGCGGGTGAACTCAACGTAGGCACGGTTCTGGAAGGGCAGCGTGCGCAGAGCCGGCGGAAAAGTGCGGATCACGGCCCAGCTTATCAACGCGACCACCGAGGCACACCTCTGGTCGGAGGACTACGACCGGGAGCTGAAGGACGTATTCACCGTCCAGAGCGGATATAGCAAAACACGTGGCGAGCGCGCTGGCGGCGAAACTCGCCAGCGGCGTCCGCTGTTGACGCATCGCGCGGCGCGACACATGCCCAAGTATCACGAAGCGGTCGGGGACGAAGGACGCTGAGCTGCCTACGACCGCATATCTGAAAGGGCGCTTCTACTACAACAAAGGAAGCGTGGAGGGACTCGCACAAGGCGATCTCGTATTTCGACGAGGCGATCCGGGTGCGATCCATCGTATGCGCTTGGCCTACGCAGGGCTCGCCGATAGCCTACGGAAATCTGGCGGGATACGAAGGCGCAACCGCGAAATTGTATTCGAACGTGAAGGTCGGCCGCGCTGAAAGCGCTGAAGCTCGACGACTCGCTGGCCGAGGCACACACCTCGCTCGGCATCGTCAAAGCGTTCTACGACTACGACTTGCTCGGGCGCGGCGAGATTCGTT
The DNA here is from genome assembly GCA_963846655.1 of uncultured beta proteobacterium. Classification (GTDB taxonomy): domain Bacteria; phylum Pseudomonadota; class Gammaproteobacteria; order Burkholderiales; family JACQAP01; genus JACQAP01. The sequence goes on from CAWJWT010000010.1 coordinate 159,854, forward strand.
TCGGCGCGCGCTGGCGTTGAATCCAAATTCGTCGATGGCGCACGACTGGTACAGCTACTACCTGCTGTTCTTCGCGCAATGGGAAGAAGCGATTGCCGTGCAGCGCAGGGCGGTCAAGCTCGATCCGCTCGCGCTGATAATCAATGCTGATCTCGGGATGGGTATTGGAGCACGCCGGTCGCTGGGATGAAATGATCGAACATCTTCGCAAGGCACTGGAGCTTGACCCCGGCGAATGCGCTGCTGCTCGGGGCGGCTCGGGCTCGACTACGCGCACAAGGGCATGTATCCGAGAAGCGTTGAGCGACGTTGCAGAAAAGGGCCGAGGTCACCTGGGTCGCGATCCCGAGGTCGCTGGGCTTCATCGCGCAGACTCACGCGTTGTCCGGCGATCACGAATAAAGCGCCTTGCAGTTCTGGAGGAAGCGAAGGACAAGGCGAGGAACTTGCGGGTCAGGCGTGGAGCATCGCGTCAGGCGTACCGAGTCGCTAGCGACGCGAGACCGACGCTACCTCGGCGAGATGTTCTCGGTGGTTGGACAAGGCCTATGAGGAGCGGGCGATGGGCATGGTGTTCATAAGCTCGGTGGAATGGAAGCCGGTGCGGAGCGAACCACGCATGATCTGCGTTCCGCAAGAAATTAGGACTGTCGCCATAGCGGACTCTGTGCAAAGCTTAAAGCCAAGGCGCTAAAGAGGCTGGGCGAAGTGGTGAACGTCTAGTTCATCAGGAGCGACGGCTCGCAGCCATCATTGGCTGCAGCGCCTATCGATATCGCTAGATGGCAAAACACCATGGTCCATCCGAGATCTGGCAGCGCGACTCGATGGTTCGGCTCTAGCGCAACAGCTGCAATCTGCACTTGAGCGCGGAGAGGGTGTGGCAATCTGTTCTCTCTTGTTGCGGCGCAACTGCTCGCATTCGGGCATTGCGGTCCACGGATTGCGCCTTCTGGTCATACGCGCGGGATGCCTTACGCTGTCCTTCATTTCGCGCACGAATGCGTCGCGTGGCAATGGTCACGTGCCACCCGACTCCTGACAGACGGGGCGAAAGGGGGCGTGAACGCTAATTCGCTCCGCTTACATCCGAACATCTTGTTCTCGACGATAAAAGGGGCGAACGATGACCTCTCATGACCAATCGACTGACCGATTTGAGGTGCGATGGGGGAGGGATAGATACAGCTATTCCGTGACCGGCAATCTATTCCGCACAGAATGGAAGAGCGGTATGGACTGCGCCGATCTCTCGTACCCTCTCTACGGGATGTCCCCGGACCTCATCGAAACGGTAGGTCGCTCGCCGAGCACGACGAAGACTCTACGAGTGTCCTCGTCTGCGCTCGCTTTCGCCGTTATTATTTTCTTTTCGGATTTCAACAAATCCATTCCGCTGCTTGCCCCGTTTCTTTTCCTGCTTGGTGGGTGGTGGCTTGTGAATGCCCTGCGGCAAATCGTCCCTCGCAGATGGACCGAGGTCCGCAAGCTGAGCGGTGAAACGGGCTTCGCCCTGGTTCAGCCAGAACACAGAACGCAGGAATGGGTCAATTTCGAACAAACATTGTCTGCGGCGATTCGCAGGGCGAATGAAACGAGAGCATAACCACCCGAGCGCCGTCCCCGCGCTCGCGATCCAGTCTTGCGTTGTGTTTCGACGTCCTGTTATGACTGGCAAATCGCTTCCTCGAACGGGAACTTTCCATTCAGGTTTCACTCTGGATAGTGGCGAGAACATCGCCATCAATGGAATCGGCGTCTTCCGCAATGGCCAGCCGTCCCACTCACTGAGGTTCTTAACATGCCACATCAAAGATTCCAGTCGCAGTCACACTGGACACGCAGGGCTGCGGTGGTTCTGGTACTCATGCTGGCGCCGGCGCTGGCCGCCGCGACGGACCTCAAGGTGAAAGTCCTGAAAGCCTGCCCGGCATGCAGTCTGCCTGCCGCGGAGCCGTGCGCCTCGGCCAAATTCCATCAGGACCGCGCCGCAACGTGGACGCCGGCCAAGCCGATCCGGATTCACGCGGTGAATATCCCCGAACAATCCGAGGTTGCCCTCTACACCGACATCGAGGTCAGCACCGCACCCGAGATGTATCTGCTGGAGGGCCACATCTTCCGCGCGAAATACGCCGGACCCGGCATCGTGCGAAATCCCGCGTGCGACATTTCCTTTTCCGGGTCCAACGTGACGACCACGAGCATCGTGTTTCCGGCCGGATACTGGATCACCGTCCCGGCGCGAACCCCGATCTACGTGCACCTGGATATCATCAACTGGACACCGTATGCCGTCGCGCCGATGACGCAGGACGTTTATATCTACTACAGCGAGGCGCCGCGGTAAGGTCTTGCGCGAGGCAATGTCATGTGGCTGCCATGCCGCAATGGGTAGCGCCGTCCTGCCTCGCTATCTGCATGCCATGCAGCCTCCTTGTCATCTGGACTCGAAGCCATCGCCATGCGACTGAGACCGAATCGCGAATGCAGGCGCCCTGATATCATCGTCCCTCGCTACTTCGCGAACTATCGGAGGGAACCGTTGATCTCGCTCAACCGGCATCTGCTGCTCATGGTGCTGAGTGCCCTGCTGCCGCTTCTCATCGTGGCGATCGGCTTGACCGTACTGCTCGTGCGCCAGGATCGGGAGCGCATGGAGGCGAGCCTGCTCGAAAGCACGCGTCTGCTCTCCGATGCCCTCGACGCCGAGCTGCGCCGGTCGGTTTCCGCACTGCAGGTACTGGCGGGCAGCGAGTTGCTGCGCCAGGGCGATCTGCGGCGCTTTTATGAGCGGGCGCAAGGCGTAAAGCGGGATCTGGCTGTGTGGGACAACATTCTTCGTGCTCTCCCCGAAAGGCGATCATCTGCTGAACCTGCTCAGGCCGTTCGGCACGCCGCTCCCGCCCGTGCCGCAGCCGGAAGGCGCCGTGATCGCGGCGCGCGACAGGACGGCTTACATCTCCAACGCGCTGCGCGGCAGGTTGGACACTGACTGGTTGATGTACATCGACTACCCGGTCATCGTCGACGAGAAGGTGAAATACGTGCTCAGCGTCACGATGAATTACCGCTATTGGTCCCAGTGGCTGCGGGATCACGTGCCCACGGGAATGATTGCCGGCATCGTCGACCGTAATTTCGTCTTTCTCGCCCGCACGCACGAAGCCGAACGCCTCGCCGGGCAGCCCGTGCAGCCCTGGTACAGGGAGCTGCTCGAAAGCAAATCCTTGGGGACGGCCCGAGGCCCTGGCGTGCTCAACCCGGACGTGATCGTGGCCTTCCACGCGTCGGAGGTTGCCGGCTGGCGGGTAAACGTACTGACGTCGGGCACTTACGTCGACGCGCCCATGATGCGCACGGCGGCCCTGCTGGCGGCCGGCGTGCTGATCGCGTTCCTCATTGCCGCGAGCCTGGCGCTTTGGCGCGCGCGCGTCATCGCGGGTGGCATCAAGGGGCTCGAGGCTGCGCTCGAAGGGTTGAAGGGCCCGCAGCCGGCAATTCCGGAGGTGAACTCCAGCATCCGGGAAATCGCCGCCGCCGTGCAGACGGCGAAGGAAACCGCGCAGGTGCTCGAAGAGCGGGGCAATCGCCTGCGCGAGCTGGATCGGCGCAAAGACGAATTCCTGGCGACACTGGCGCATGAGCTGCGCGGCCCGCTCGCCCCGATCCGCAATGCGGCGGAGATCTTGCGGCTGCGCGGCTCGACCGACCCGGCGGCGCTGTCGGCACAGGAGATCATCGCGCGGCAAGTCCGGCACATGAGCCGGCTCGTCGATGATCTGCTCGACGTGTCGCGCGTGACGCGCGGCGAGACGCAGCTTCGCCGGCAACCGGTGGATATCGCCACCGCGGTCGAGGGGGCGCTGGAAGCGACCCGGCCGCTCTTTGACAAAGCAGGCGTGCAGCTTATTGTGGAACTGCCCCCGGTGTTGCCGAAGGTACACGCCGATCCGACGCGCGTGGTGCAGATGCTCACCAACTTGCTGGGCAATGCCGCCAAGTTCACGCCCAGCGGCGGGCATGTCTGGCTCTCCTGCTCGGCCGCGGCGGGGACTTTGGAAATTCGCGTGCGCGACGACGGGATAGGCCTGGATCCCCGGCACCTGGGCGGCGTATTCGAGATGTTTTCGCAGGTGCCCGCATCCGGACCCCGCAGCCCATCAGACGGCCTGGGCATCGGGCTTGCGCTGGTCAAGGGCCTTGCTGAAGCACACGGAGGAACCGTCGAAGCGCAAAGCGAGGGGCCGGGGAAGGGCTCGACATTCATTCTTCGACTGCCCGCGATGCTCGATGACGCACGCACCGATGCAACGCCTGCCGACGCGGTTCCGGCGGCGCGTGGTCCCCGGCGACGGATACTCGTGGCAGACGACCTGCACGATACGGCCGAGAGCCTTGCCGCGGTTCTTCGGCTGCAGGGTCACGAAGTATTCACGGCATTCAACGGAAAGGAGGCTTTGGAGGCCGCCGAGCGCTATCGGACGGACGTCGTGGTGATGGATATCGGGATGCCGGAGATGAACGGCTACGAAGTGGCTCAGCGTATCCGTGAAACGGCCTGGGGCCGCAATGTCCTGCTCATTGCGCTCAGCGGCTGGGGCCAGGAACGCGACCGCGATCGTGCGATAGCGGCCGGCTTCGACGTGCACCTGACCAAGCCGGCCGATCCTGCAGCGATCGAATCGGTCATGGCTGAGCGGAAGGCCTGAAATGGGGATGACGTACTTGCCCCCGGCGGGCCGACCTGGGCAGCGCTTGAGTTCCTGACAGGGTCGTCTCAGACCACGATAACGTACACGTCGGTTATCCCGTGTCTCTCGCAGCAAGCCCTTGGCGCCTTGTTGTCGATGGGCACGGTTCCTTCGGTTCGGGCGAGGGGTGGCGCATTCAGTTTATTGAGGGGTAGGCAAAGGCCCTCTAACCGCGCGGTCGAAAATGACGCTCTGCGAGCGTCGCTCGCAAGCGCATTCCCCGCGGCCATCCGTATGCGATCTGTAAGCTCCGCGACGCTAGCCTATCGGCGCTAGCGCATGAATGAGGTGGCTGGGCGCTCAGCCTGGCGTAGTTGGTGCAGCGTTGGCTTTGCTGCGAGAGGGGCTGCCGTAGCAAGCCCGCAACACAGTGGACCCACCGAGCAGTCCCGTCTTTGGAAGGGGGAGACTGAAATGAACAAACAAAAAGTACGGTCACTACCGACACGCGAGACCGCTCTTGCTATCGGTATTGCGCTGGCCTTCGCCAGCGGACTATCCAATGCGCAGGACAAGTCGCTGCCGCCACCCTATCAGATAGCCGGGTCGAATCATGTTCTCGTCGGCGTCGTTTGGGATGAAGCCGCAGTGCGAAAAGCTCTGCCACCCGGGATAACACCGGTCAAGGAAATGACCGGGGCAATCAACATCTATCAGGCAGACAAGGGTTACGTCATTGGCCCATACCAATCCGCCTACTTCTGGGTAGACGTTGAAGGCTTCGACTCCCGGGACGGGACCAAGGGCCGTTGGATGCTCGCAGGCGTCTATGGCCCTGAGGCCAAGACCTCGGCTGCGCTCAAGGAGTACTACGGATTGCCGGTTCGCGTGGGGACATCGCGATTTGAACCTACCCCGGAGGGAAAGCGGGCCATTGGTACGGTCAACGGGCAAGATTTCATCACGGTGGAAATCAAGTCCGATCCCGGGCCGTGCGAACCCGTGGCGGGCCTCCTGAACTATCCTGGGTTGCAAACGAAACCCAAACAAATTGTGGTGAATGAAATACCGTACGTCGGTGATGGTTGCAAGGCAGAACCGGTGACAGTCAAAGTCGATGCCCCACCGGGTGACCTGTTTGGAAAATTTCCCATCGTAAAAGTCATTTGGGCTGCGGAGTTCAAGAACGGCGCCTTCTCATTTTCGTCTCCGAGGGTCGCCGGCAAGTAGCACGAAAGGTTGGTGTGGGCGGGGTGATCGCCTTCACATCCTTATCCATCAAGGGAGAACATAGATGACATCGCATCGTTTTCTATTGGTTGTATCACTCGCCATAGCGATTGTTAGTACGTCAGCATGGGCTGAGAAAAGAAGCATTACGTATACAACAAAGCCAGGAACTGTCGTCTCCCGTACTGTCAATGCAGGGCTACAACCCAATCACGAGCTAATTCAGCAAGTCAGAAACGATACGACGACCAGTTCTGACGAAGACTGGAATGGCACTACAGTTACTGTAGCGAGCCAGCAAGACCTCATCTCGGGTAGCGGAATGATTGCCGGATATGCGGTAAGGCACCATAAAAACGGCGATCAGACGTTCTACAAATACCGCGGTAAATTGGTTGCGACAGGGGAGCCTCCTTCTCGGCAAATCACCGGGGACGGAACAATAGAGATGACAGGGGGTACTGGTAAGTTCTCCAAAGCAAAAGGCTCGGGAACATGGAGTACCGGCAAAGGCCAAGCGACTATAAAACTCGATGTCGAGTATTAATTGGAGGTACTACCGTCGCACCGGAATCTTTGCGGCACTCACACCCATTAGGACAATCGCAGCATCGCGGCTGTCGCTCTTCTTGTATGGACGGGTTGCATTGGCCCCTAACATGACGGTCTTGCCGGGCGCGGGGGCGACCGCATCGCTTTATTTGCGGCCCCGCTCCCCGCGCCGCAAACCCCCGTTAGAGCGCGTGCTAATTATTCCGCGCAGCGTTTGTACCTTCGTAGTTTTTGGTTTGGCTCTCGCGTCGATCGAGGGGCATTGCCAGTTGTATCGCCTGGAGAGCATGGCGATGGAGCCAACCATCCCGAAGGGCTCTTCAATCGTAGTCAATCCCTGGGCATACTCCTTTGTAAAGCCGGCGCGCTGGGATATCGTTGCATTCAAGAGCTCTGCAACTCGGAACATCGTGTGGGTCTTCCGGGTTGTTGGGCTTCCGGGTGAGAAAGTGCATATCGACGAGCGTGCTGTTTTCATCAACGGTGTCACCCTTGAAATCCCCTCTGATCTGAAAGCGCTTAAACACCTGCCTGGCGAACTGGTTTCCGGACAGCAGATCGGTCCTCCTTTCAAGACTTATGAAGTACCGAGCAGAGCCTACTTCCTACTAGGGGACAACACGCGTTGGTCGAATGACAGCCGATTTGCTGGGGCAGTATCGGAGAGCGACATCATTGGCAAAGTGATCGGAGAGTGAAAGGCGCTCCAGAGCAGGAGCCGAGTGGGGTCGGACCACGTTGACTGTTTGATCCTCCCCGACAAATCCCTGAAATAACGCCAAGAAATGCCCAACTTGGACTACCGCAACGTACTACACATTGATTGCCGCCTATTTCGGCACGCCGACGGGCATCCGTGTCTAGGCCCGGAATCTAGTGACCCCGATGAGATGGCCCGCTCTGCGCCATAGCCGACTGCATGCGAGCATTCCTCGAGCGTCAGCGCCGTGGGCCGCCAGAGAATGAGCCGGACGGCCGATGCGGGGACTCGAAGCGTTAATAATCGCCGAATAAGATGTCCATGGTTTGCGGGTAAGATGCGCACGGCCAATCGGACGATCGACGAATAGACGGTCGGGGTATGTCAGCGGACATCGCTGTCAGCTGTAATACCAGGATTCAATTCGCTGGTTTCCGTCAGGTTCAACAAAAAAATCCCTATGTATTGCCTTCGCCTGCCCTCTCTCGTTGCGTTGCTTTCCTTTCTGATGGGCTCCTTTTCCGCCGCCTCCGCGGCGGATGCCGGTGGCAACGCTCCTGCCATCGCGCAATGGGGCGACTCATCCTCCCTGGCGATGTTTCCAAACGCAGATCCGGACCTCCCGCCAGCGGGCGGCTACGGCTGGAAAATCCCGCCACTGGACAACCCGGACTGGAAAGGCCTGGGCCGGGACACTGCTTATTTCCTGACTTATCAGTTGCTCATTGTCGGAGCGCTTTACGTCGCACCGGAATCGGTCTCCGGCTGGAGCAAAGAGGATAAGGAGGATCTGAAGTGGGGCGAAAACGCCCGCGACCCGCGCCGCGACGAAGACGACAAGTACATAAACTACGTCCTGCATCCGTACTGGGGCGCGAGCTATTACATCCGCGGACGGGAACGCGGACTCAACCGCACGCAATCCTTCCTGTTCTCCGCCGGGCTCTCCACCCTGTATGAATTTGGCGTGGAAGCCTTCTTCGAGCACCCCTCGTATCAGGACCTGTGGACCACGCCGGTCCTGGGTTCGCTGATCGGAGAGTTCGTGTTCACGCCGATCCGCGATCGCATCCGCGCCAAACCAGGCGACCCCGACTGGAAGGACAAGACGATCCTGTTCCTCACCGACCCGTTGGGGGTGATCGGCGCGGAAACCGATGACCTCCTCGGCGTGCAAACCACGCTTCGCTTGCAAGCCTTTCAACCGGGACTGAATGCACGGTCGTCGCCCCGCTTCGCCAGCACCTCTTATGCGCCTGCGGACGACGCCCTTCGGCAAGAGCCTCCCGCGTGGGGCGTGCACCTGCACGTGCGTTGGTGATTGATCGGGGCTTTAACTGCTGTCGGACAGGGACTGGACGAACTCACGGTCGGGGTCGCTCACCGTCCGGGTCGGATTGCCGATTACACCTGCAGCTTAAGCTGCAGTGGGATTGCCAGCATTCGGTTTGTCGGAAGAACAAACACATGAACTTTACCCATCCAGGGATTCCTCATGCCGGCTATTTGCAACAGCTTCGATCTTGACTCCGTCGAATGGCGCCGGATTACCGACCCGAGCTGCAAGCGCTTTCGTGTCGATTTCGAGTACAGCCTGCTCGGCTACGATTTGCCGAGCGGGCGACTGGACATGCTGCTGCGGTATGGCAACGGCGGGCATTGCCGGCCGCACCGTCACGTCGCCGCGACCGTTACCCTGGTGCTGGAGGGCGAACAGTTCCTGACCGAGTTCCTGCCGGACGGGACGACGCGGGGCATTCACCGCAAAAAGGGGACTTATGCGCTGGCGGCTGCGGATGCCCATCCGCATGACGAGCACGGCGGCAACGCGGGTGCGACCGTGCTGTTGTCGATGACCGCCGCCGCAGATGGAATCCTGTTCGAGTACTTCGACGAAAACCTGCGCAACGGCTGGACGCTTTCCATCAAGGACTATGTTGCAAGCTGGAACAACGGCACGGTATACGGCGCGCCGCCCGCTGCAGGGACGCTCAAGACTGCCTGACTGAATTAAAAAGGAAGCAGATTTATTTTCTACCACAAAGGGGACCTGCTCACTGGAATCTCACAAGCCCGCTTTTCGCGAGCGATCGGGAGAGCATGTTCCTGAACTCCGGATCACTCCATGCAAGTAGATAGAAATTGTTGTGCGCTTGCGCTCCAGGATCGATATGCCGCCATTCACGCACCGAGCGTTTCGCGTCGTCCATTCGCCCGACACGCACGTACAGAGACCGTCAGACCGGCCTTGCACCAGATGAGGGCCACCGACTCCGCGAGGCAACGCTCGAATACAGGAATGGCTTCTTCCCAACGCTGCAGCCTGAGGTAGGTATCGGCGAGTCCTCCCAATACCAGCCCGGTGGCATCGGATCCAGACGCAAGGCACGAATCGCCAGTGGAAGCGCTGCGGCTGCATCGCCGACCGCTGCAAGGCCCCATGCGCTGAGCATCAGGCTGTCGGCTGCGTTCGGCCCGCTCTTAACGGCTAACGCGTACTCCCGCGCAGCCTCCTCATAGCGCGCCAGTTGCTGAAGGGCCACTCCCCGATACGCGCGGGCGATTGCCAAATCGGGGTTCAGCTTGACTGCGCGGTCGGCGTATCGCAGCGCTGCCTGATAGACACCGCGGGTTCCGCCTTGTAGCCGGCGTCAACCAGGTGTGTATAAGACCGACACCATGTAGGCCCACGGCAGTGCAAACCCGGGGTCGAGTTCGATGGCGCGCTTGTAGTGTTCACGCGATTTCAACATTGCGTCGATCGTGTGTTCCTTCGCCTGCACGGCTCTCCCGGCCAGCGCTTCCGAATAGGCGGCAGGATTTTTTGTCAGCCGGCGCCAGGCGCGAGCCTGTTCTCCGGTGACCAGCGTGACGTCCAGCTCTTCGACAAACGCGGCGGGTGATCTCGTCCTGAACCTCGAAAACGTCTTCGATCGGGCGATCGAACCGCTCTGCCCATAGATGCGCGCCGGTCGCTGCCTCGACCAACTGGACGTTGATGCGCAGGCGAATCCGGTGCATCTGCACGCTGCCCTCGAGGATGTGGCGCACGCCCAGCGTTCGCCCGATTTTCCCGCAGATCGACTGCTCGCCCCTTGTAGGTAAACGCGGAGTGACGACCAATCACCAGTAGCCGGTGCAGCCTGGACAGATCCGTGATCAGCGTGTGGGTCAACCCGTCGGCAAAGTAGTCCTGTTGCGGATCGGCGCTCATGTTGGAGAACAGCAGCGGCAATCGACGGACCGTCCGGAACAGCGAGCGGTTTTTTGGTATCGGCCTGCAGGACCGATGGTATGTCGGCGTTTTCGGTCTGCCAAAACACCACACCGAGTCCTGTCGCAATCAGCAATGCGCCGACAGCAAAAGCACGCCTCGTAACGACCCTGCGCAGACGGGGTGCCGGCGTCGCGGCTGCCGGGGCGCCGTCCGCATCGTCGCCGTGTATCTCGCCACGAACAGTCTCCTGAACCTGTGTGGCCCCATGCTGGGAGTGGGAAATGCGACCGCCGTTCCCGGGAATATCCGCGCCAGTGATCTGCGCGCCCAGTTCCCTGCGCATCGGTTCGCTGCTGGTTCGGTGGTGCGAAGGCCGGGCTTGGTCGCCGAGTACGCGACGAAATCTCTGGTGCACCGAATCGGGGCTCCGGTCGTGCGGCCGGCGGCGGAGAGCGCGCTCACGAGATCCTGGCAAAGCTCCTCGGCCATTGGAACAATTTCAAGCGCTTTTTCCAGCAGCGCAATCGCCGATACGGCGTCGCCGGATTTCTGCATCGCCGCGACGGTTTCCCGGATTGCGCGCAGGAACCGGCTATGCAGCCTGGCGCAAAGCGAATATGGCAGGCGGCTCCGACTCGCCGGCAAGCAGTGGTCCGTGATACAGGGTGATCAAACGTTCGGCCACGGCCGGATCGGGAGTCCGGGAGTCTCCCCCGAATTCGAAAGCAGATTGTCAGAGGGTTGATTCGAACTCGTTCACGTCGCACCACAAATGCTCAGGATCGAGGCTCAGCTGTCGATTGCGCAGAATCAAGGCGCTCTGTCCGACGAGCTGCCGCAATCGATACAACGTCGTGGTAAAGGCGGTGTGTGCCGCGTCGCCGTCCGCGTCCGGCCACAACGCATCCAGCAATTCATCCTGCGCCACGTTCCGGGCGCCGAGCGCGATCAGGGTTTTCAGCAGCGCAAACGGCTTCGGCTGTCCATGCCGTGCAAGGGAGTTTCCACGATCGTCTTCGATGCGGAAATGTCCGAGGCAATACACCCGAACGGCTGGCCCGTCGCGCATGGCGCTTCCAGCATAGCTGGAAGAGAACCCGGCCATATTACATCCGGCGATGCTGGCAGGTTCAACTTCGGGCGGGCGCCGGAATCGTACCTATGCGTGGGGCGCCTATCCGTATGTCATCTGTAAGTATGGAGAAAGTAGCCTTCCATTACCGCTGCAGGCTGATGGATGCCCGGCAGGATTTCGGGCGGTCGTTCTCGCGGGCCGTTACGCGACCGCGGAGCGGCAAGAAATGCAGAAAGGCAAGCGCGGGATTGAACGTCGCCATCCCGAGGTCGCAGTGGCTACGCCAGCCGTACCGTTTCGCGAACAAATCAGAAGGAGAACGAATATGGATGCCAAAAGGGGATCAGGGAACATTTCGGGCGCCTACTCATCGCGATCTTTGGCGTGCTCCTGGGGGCAACAGCTCACGCGGCGGGCCAAGGCACTACGTCTGCGAGTCGCTTCCGTTCCACGCAAAGGGCGAGGTGAAGGAATACAAACCCGGCGTGGTTGTCTGGGCAGGCGGCTTGTCGGCGCAAGCATGACGGAGGGACGAAAAGGACCCTTGCACAACTCCGGATGGGATTGCACGGGGGAGAGCATCATCTCCGAGGGGAAGGTCTATCAATCGGACGGCTTTTGTCTGGTGACGGATCCGGATGGAGACACTATCAATCTGGTATGGGAGCGCACAAACAACCCCGGCGGACCTGCCGAAGCGAAGACCAAGGGAACGTATCTTTCGGGTACCGGAAAGTACACAGGGCATACCAGGGCTACTACACGTTTACGTGCCAGTTAAGCGGGGCAATGGCGAATTGCAGCATCACGAGCGGCGAGTACAAAATTCCGTAACCCGACGTCCGACCATCGGGTAGTGCCGCACGGAAAGCGCGTGATTCACTTAACAAGGAGGAGGGGGCATGCGTATCTCTCAAATGGGTCTTACCCTGATTTTGCTACTGACATTCTTGCTTTGCAGCGTCGTTCAGGGGATGGAAGATCCGGTTACAGCCACCCCTGACATGTACAAGACATTGCACGAGAACGATCAAGTGCGTGTGCTGGAAGTCGTTTACCTCCCCCGGTCAGCGCGAGAACTGGCACGGGCATCCGCGTATCATTGTACATCGTTGACCCGGGGGACGGAAAAATCAGATAAGAACGATGAAGGCGAGGTTCACGAGTATGAGCTCAAAGTGGGTCAGAACCTGCTCACCGGACCGGTGGAGAAACACCGAGGCATGAACCCTGGAACGTCGTCTATTCGGGTGCTCGCGGTGGAGCTGAAGCAGGAGCGATAGCGCCGCAGAGCTAGTCTGAACCCCTCAACCTCGAGGACCTATCGCCACATTGCTCGGGCAAGATTGAGTCGGCTGACGAGGACAATGCTCTTTGGGGTACTTGTTTCGAATAGTACAAAGTCATAACGTGGTTCGAACCAGATGCGGGCAAGTCATGGATGCTGTTACCTATCCTCGTCTGATCAAAAGGGTCCGAGCTGCCCTGATTGACTCGGTCCTCCTACCTGTCGCCGGCTTTAGTGCGCTGATTGTGGGAAGTAGTATGGGTGTGTCGCATCCGATCGGGAAGGCAGCGCTCATCCTCGCGCCGCTCTTCATCCTGGAACCCGGGTTGATCGCCTTCACGGGTGGGACGGTAGGGCATCATCTGCTGAAGATTCGAATCACGAGAATGGACGGCATGCGCAACGTCAGCATCCTTGCCGCTACGGTTCGCTTTGCCGTCGAGTTTAATGCTGGGATGGTTATCGTTCATTTTCGTTCTGACCACGGCCAGGCACCAGGCGGTCCACGATCTGGTGGCAAGATCCCTGGTCATTCACAAGGACACGTCCGGGTTGCCCGCGTTCGAGGTTCTGGGGGAGCGAGCGTATAAGAGCAAAGATTACGTTTTGCCCTCTGCGTGGCGTCGCATTGCCGTAATCATCGCCTATGCCATCTTTGCCACAGTCGTTCTTTCCGTGGCAAGTTTTCTTGTCTCAACGACAGCGTGTACCGAGGCGCAAAGATGTACTACGCTGGACAAGCTGATTGAGATCGTTCTGAGCGTATTGTTGTTGGTGGGCCTCGGAGGAATCTGCGTGCTGGGGTGGACGGGAAGGCTTTACGGCTGTCGCCGGCGCCAGAGTGCGTCAGAGAGTGAAAATCTATTTTCCCGAATGCTGCGCGCGCGCCTTATCCAGTCGCGCCAGTTCCACCTGCCAATTGTCTGCCCTCGGCCTTTCAATAGCCAAAGACAGTACGCGAGACATTCGATAGCTGCTTGCTGGCATGGTGCACGAATACCACGAGCGGCGGATCGGCAGATGCTGCACATCGAGACCGTGGTGCACAGCACCTGCCGTTAGCCAATCTTTCCCTGGGTCAGACCGGATGAAAAATACTGATCTCGAGAAGCTCTGCGAGGATCACCGTCCCGAAGCCATCAGAAAGCGTCTGACAACGACTGCCAGCTCCCAGGTCATATCCGACGCCGTTCTGGGCGGCATCGACGGATGCATCACGACTTTCGCAATCGTTGCAGGCACTCTGGGGGCAGGCTTGCCGGCGCCCATTGCGCTGGTATTGGGATTCGCCAACCTGCTCGCGGATGGCTTCAGCATGGCGGTGAGCAATTACGAATCGGTCAAGGCGCAGCGGGAATTTGCCGAAGATGTCAGACGCACTGAAGGAGAACATATAGACCGGATCCCGGAAGGGGAGCGTGAAGAGATCCGGCAGATATTTCGCAACAAGGGTTTCGAGGGGCAAGTCCTCGAGAAAATCGTCGACACGATAAGCCAGGACCGTCAGTTATGGATCGACACCATGCTCACGGAAGAACATGGCTTGCAGAAAACGATGGCTGATCCTCGTGCATCTACCTGGTCACTTTCGTCGCGTTCCTCGTAGTTGGCGCGATGCCTCTGCTGCCTTTGCTGGCCCGTGGATTGGAGATGCAGCAGCAGTTCGTCCTGAGCGCAGTCGTAGCCGCTGCGGTGTTCTTTTCGATCGGCATGCTGAAGAGCCTGGTGCTTGCCAAGCCGGTCTTTCTTGCCGGTCTCGGAACGCTGTTGACTGGCGGTGCGGCAGCGAGTCTTGCTTACCTGACGGGCTACTTTCTCCGGGAGATTTTGGAATTGTGTAAAGGCGGCCGGAGTCGAAATTGATGAGTGCTGCATCTAATTCGACCCCACACCTCTGGCATATCAATCGAGCATCCCCACCGCCGACGGCGCATCTTCGCGGCTGAGCGCCAGTTCCTCGAACTCCATGACCTTGTCGATCTCGAGTGCCCCATGGAAATATTGGTGATGCGCTCCAGCATGATCTCGATGACCACCGGCACCTTGACTCCGCCATCCACTTGTTCGCCTGCTCGATGGCGGGATCGATTTCTTCCTGCTTCCAGACGCGGATCGCCTTGCAGCCGAGGCCTTCGACGACCTTGATGTGGTCCACGCCGTAGCCTTGCACTTCGGGCGAGTTGACGTTGTCGAAGGCGAGCTGCACGCAGTAGTCCATTTCGAAGCCGCGCTGGGACTGGCGGATGAAACCCAGATACGCATTGTTGACCACGATATGCAGGTACGGCAGCTTGAACTGGGCGCCGACTGCGAGTTCCTCGATCATGAACTGGAAGTCGTAGTCGCCGGACAAGGCGATAACCTTGCGCGTCGGATCGGCTGCGCGCACGCCGAGTGCGGCGGGGACAGTCCAGCCCAGCGGGCCGGCCTGGCCGCAGTTGATCCAGTGGCGCGGTTTGTACACATGCAGGAACTGCGCGGCGGCGATCTGTGACAGCCCGATGGTGCTGACATAACACGCGTCCTTGCCGAATGCATTGTTCATGCACTGGTACACGCGCTGCGGTTTCATCGGCTTGTTTTCGTAATTGGTCTTGCGCAGGTACTCGACCGAACCCTTGCGCTGCGTGCACTGGTCAGCCCAGGCGCTGCGGTTCTTGAGCTTGCCCGCCTTCTTTCTTCCATTCCTGCGCGACCTGCAGGAACAGTTCGAGAGCCGCCTTGGCATCCGAGGCAATGCCATAGTCCGGACTGAACACGCGGCCGATCTGGGTTGGCTCGATGTCGACGTGGATGAATTTTCGGCCCTCGCTGTACACAGAGACCGAGCCGGTGGCGGTTGGCCCAGCGGTTGCCGATGCCCAGCACCAGATCCGATGCGAGCATCGTCGCGTTGCCGTAGCGATGGGAGGTCTGCAGGCCGACCATGCCGCGCCATTTGCGGGTGATCATCCGGGATCGTGCCCCAGCCCATCAGCGTCGGGATCACCGGAATGCCGGTCAGCTCGGCGAACTCGACGAGGGCATCAGACGCATCGGCATTGATGATGCCGCCGCCCGCGACGATGAGCGGACGTTCCGAGGGCGTTGAGCAAGGTCAGGGCTTTTTCGATCTGGTTGCGGCTGGGGCCTGCGGTTTGATGACCGGCAGTGGCTTCGTAGGCGTCGATGGTCGAATTCGATTTCGGCCATCTGCACGTCGAACGGCAGGTCGATCGGCGCCGGGCCAGGGCGACCGCTACGCATCAGGTTGAAAGGCTTTCTGGAACACGTAGGGCACCTGGCCCGGTTCCATGACCGTGGTGGCCCATTTGGCGACCGGCGCGGCAATGCTGGCGATGTCAACGGCCTGGAAATCTTCCTTGTGCATCCGGGCGCGGGGTGCCTGGCCGGTGATGCAGAGGATCGGAATCGAGTCGGCAGAGGCGGAATACAAACCGGTGATCATGTCGGTACCGGCAGGTCCGGAAGTGCCGATGCACACGCCGATGTTGCCGGCGATGGCGCGGGTGTAACCCTCGGCCATGTGCGAGGCGCCTTCGACGTGGCGTGCCAGCACGTGATCGTGATGCCGCGCGAGTTTCTTGAATGCGGCGTACAGCGGGTTGATGGCAGCGCCGGGGATACCGAAAGCGGTATCGACCCCTTCGCGACGCATCACCAGAACGGCGGCTTCGGCTGCCGTCATTTTTGCCATTGCTGCCACTCCTCCATTTTTTTTGTGATGCAGTTCCGGTCAAGCGCACCGCTGGGATCAAGCCAGCTTCACGAGCTGCTTGCCAAGATTCTGCCCTTTCAACAGGCCGATAAACGCCTTCGGCGCACTTTCCAGGCCTTCGGCGATGGTTTCGTTGTACTTGATCTTGCCTTGCGACACCCACTTTGCGAGTTGCGATACCGCGCGCACGTAAAGATCCTGCCGGTCGAACACGATGAAGCCCTGCAGCTTGACCCGGTTGACCAGCAGCGAGCGCATCATTTTCGTGCCGTAGGCTTCGGTGGCGTTGTAATCCGAGATCATGCCGCACAACGCCACACGCGAAAACGGATTCAGCACGCGGAAAGCGGCGTCCATGACTTCGCCGCCCACGTTCTCGAAATAATTGTCCACGCCGTTGGGGCACGCCGCTTTCAGGTCATCGATCAGCTTGCCGGCCTTGTAGTCCACGCAGGCGTCGAAGCCGAGTTCCTTCACGGCAAACTCGCATTTCTTCGCCCCCCCGGCGATGCCCACCGCGCGGCAGCCCTGCAGCTTTGCGATCTGGCCGACCACGCCGCCGACCGCACCACTGGCCGCCGATACCAGCACGGTCTCGCCGGCCATGGGCGCGCAATATTCCAGCAACCCGATCCAGGCGGTCGCGCCGGGCATGCCGCACACGCCCAGATAGGCGGACAAGGGAACGAGCTTTGGATCCACCACGTTCAACCCGTCGCCATTGGAAACGGCGTAGGTTTGCCAGCCCAGCGAACCCACGACGTGGTCGCCCACCTTGAATTTCGAGCTGTGCGATTCGACCACCTCGCCGACCGTGCCGCCGTCCATGACTTCGCCGATGTCGACCGGCTTGGCTGTAGGACTTCGCGGCGCTCATGCGCCCGCGCATGTAAGGGTCGAGCGAGAGCCACAGGTTTTTCAGCAGCACCTCTCCCGGAGCGGGCTTGGGCACCTCGGTCTGGACGATATTGAAATTCGATTCCTGCACCGCGCCGGTCGGACGGCTGGCCAGCAGCACCTGGGTGTTCTTCGCCATGGGGATCCTCCTGTTTTATAGTTGTCGCGTACCATTCTACCGGAGCGCTCAACGCTTCCGTCACAGGATGCGCCGAGCCGCAGGTGGCGCATCGGATACCGGTCAGCGCCTTGGGACGTAACGTAAAGGAGCATGGAAGATGACTGCGCGCACACCCGACTGGAAGGCCGAAAGCCAACTACCGCCAGGCTCGTCGCGTTACGTCGAACTCGATGCGCTGCCCTGGCGGGCTACGGCTTTGGCGGGAGTCGAGATCAAGATCCTGCTGGAAGACAAGGACAGCGGATTGATGACGTCGCTCACGCGCATGGCGCCGGGCGCAGTACTGCCGCTGCATGAGCATGTCGGGATCGAGCAGACCTTCGTGCTCGAAGGCCGGCTGGTGGATGCCGAAGGCGAAGTTAAAGCCGGCGCCTACGTCTGGCGGCCGGCAGGAAGCATCCACATCGCCAGCGCGCCGGAAGGCGCGTTGCTGCTGGGGATGTTCCTGCGACCGAACCGTTTTCTTTAACTGACCGGGTCAGAACTTGTAGAAGGCGCTGACCGTCATCATGTCGGATTTGTCGAGTTCGTCGATGTCGACGCGCTCGTACTCGGCGCGCACGCCCACGCGAACAGGCTGAACCAGACACCCAGGCCGTACACCGGCGCATTGCCATCGTAGTCATTGCGCACGCCGCCGACGTTTTTCTCCAGTTCGGTGCCACCATCGCCGACGCGGGCAAACACGTCGACCGGGCCCAGCCCGAGGCCGGCCAACACGCCGTAATCGAAGCCGCGTGCCTTGTACTCCACGGGAACGCCTGAGACCGATCCTTCGGGTTTGCCGAGGTCACGATAGCCCGCTTCCGCGGCAAACTTCACCAACGGCAGGAAATCCAGGTGGTAACCGACAAACAACTTGCCGGCCGTAGCCGATTCGTCGAACGACACGCCGCCGGGATTGCCGGTGCTGTCCTCGATGTCCGAGCGGCCGATGCCGCCGCCGATATAGACACCGCTTTCGGCGTAGGACGCGGCCGCTGGAAATGCCATGGCAATGGCCAGGGATATCGGGGCGATGAGCTTGCGAGTATTCATGGCGGTTCCTTATGGTCTGGTGGGAAGGGAGGCGTGCCCGGATTGCCTGCAGGGCGTTGGCCGGGCAGGCTGTCCGGTAGACCGTGCTGCAGCGCGACAGTTCAGAAAGGCCGGAGAAGCCGTGACGACGTGACGGCGTGACGGTCGTGACGGTCGAGACGACGTGAGGAAGGCCGTAACGTCGTGACGGTCGTGACGGTCGTGACGACGTGACGAAGGCCGTGACGTCGTGACGATCGTGACGACGTGTCCGAGAAGCTTCCAGACCAGGCAACGTTACCGCTGCCGAATCCGCCGAATAGGCCGCTGTTTATCAATAACGGACGAATCACTGTCGTCACGCACTACGCCGTCACGCCGTCACGCCGTCACGACCGTCACGCCGTCACGACCGTCACGTCGTCACGGCGCCACGCCGTCACGACCGTCACGGCTTTTCACCGCGAACATCTCGTTGAGCACTTCGAACGCGAAGGCCGAAACGTCCCGTTCGCCACGGCGTCGACCGTGCCGGCTTCGTCGTCGTTGGTCTCTCGAATTCCGCCGTCCACACGCCGACCGTCTTGTCGCCGACCGTCACCGGATAGAGGGTCAGCTGCGCCACGTAGCCTTTCACCGCCAGCGGGGAAGGTGAGGATGCAGTAGCGGAAGCTGTGCTCGATGTCGGAGAGCTCCAGCAGGCGTTCGCGGATGGTGCCGCCGCCGTCCGGCGATGTCGAAATTTCGGATACAGCCGACCTGGTCGCTCGGCAGGCCGCCCTCGATGTGGCTGCGGGAAAATTTTGGATGCCAGTCCGGCATGTTGTTGAAGTCGCGCACCTGGGCCCAGACTTTCTCGATCGGTGCGTCGATGACTGCGCTGACGAATATTTTTGTCATGGTGTTTTCCTCAGCGTCCGGCGAGCTGTTGTCGATGGCCGCGAAACCGGCGACGAACACGTTGTCGCCGATGTCGTCCGCGGTGGCTTGCGGCGGACCGGCCGTGACGTCGAACACTGCCCACCATTCGGCGAAGGTCTGGCCGCTTCCGTCCAGGGTAACGGGCGTGACCCGCATGCCCGCCATGTAGTTGGCGACCGGCATCGGCGATACAGGATGCTGTAGGTCAGCGTGCGGGTGTCGTCCGCCGTGGACAGGAGCCGTTCCCGCAGAGGCCGTTGTCGCTCCTGCGCGTGAAGCGGCGCACGCAGCCGACGCGGTCCGCGACGGCAGGCCGCCTTCGATCTCGCTGGTGGCGATGGCGGGGTGCCATTTCGGCAGTCCATTGAAGTCGCGGACCAGCTTCCGGACCTTGTCCACAGCCGCGGTGATGATCGCGCTGCGTATACCTTGATCATTTTTCTCCCCTTGTCATGTGGATAGCTCTTCCAGTTCCTCACCCGCAGAAGGACGCAGGGACGCAGAGAACGGCCAGGACAACGGGATCGACATGCAAAGCCCTCGAGTTCAGCCACGTCTCATCCAATGCAAGCTGTCCATTAAATTTCGTTTACTGGTCAGATTTCGGCTTCAGGTTTCCTCTGCGTCCTCTGCGCTTCTGCGGTGAGAGCGTTGATTGGTCCTTTGCGCCTTTGCGTGGGCTTCTAGAACTGGATGGCTTTGAATTTCGCGTCTGTTCGGTGAGCGCGACTTCGGTCGGCAGGCGCTCCATGCTGCTGGCGCCGTAGAAGCCGTTGCAGTGCTCGGCTGTGCTCGAGCACGTAGTGCCACGTCCTCGGGCAAGGCGATCGGGCCGCCGTGCGCGATCACGATCACGTCCTTGCGCACCTTGCGCGCGGCCTCGGCCCATGCGTCGATCAGTTCGCACCGATCGTCCAGGCGTCTTGGCCGTCGTCGGCGCCGATGGTGCCGCCGCCGTCACGCCCATGTGGGCACGATGAAGTCGGCCCCGGCCTCGGTCATGGCCACGGCTTCGTCGGCGATTGAACACATACGGCGTGGTCAGCAGGTCCAGTTCGTGGGCCTGGCGGATCATGTCGACCTCAGGCCGAAGCCCATGCCGGTCTCTTCCAGGCTCTGGCGGAACGTGCCGTCGATGATGCCGACGGTCGGAAAGTTCTGCACGCCGGAGAACCCCAGCTCCTTCGAGCTTCGCGCAGGAACAGCGGCATGATGATGAACGGGTCGGTGCCGTTGACGCCGGCGATCACCGGCGTGTGCTTGACCACCGGCAGCACCTCGCCGGCCATCTCCAGCACGATGTCGTTGGCGTTGCCGTAGGCCAGCAGGCCGGCCGACGAGCCGCGGCCGGCCATGCGGTAGCGGCCCGAGTTGTAGATCACGATCAGGTCGATGCCGCCGGCTTCCTCGCATTTGGCCGAGATGCCGGTGCCGGCGCCGCCGCCGACGATCGGCACGCGCCGCCACCATGTCGCGGAACTTTTTCAGGATCTGTTTTCTTTCGATTGCGGGCATGAAGCAGGTTCCTTGTTCTTTGGCGATGGCCGGAAGTTTTCCACCAGCGCGGTGGAAAACTGGGGTCGTTGATATGAGGGGCAGGCGCAGCAGGCGCCGTGCGGATGTTTGTTCGAGGGACTGTTCGATCGCATTGAACAGCGCCGCGTCGGCGTCCGGATCGTGGAAGGCCTGGCCGGGTGCGTCGAGCACCGACACGCCTTTCTCCGGGAGCAGGAAACGGACCGGGCCTTTGCACGCATTCAGCTTGCGCGCGATCCAGGTGCCAATCTCTGGCACTCCTGGGCGGTGGTGCGCATCAGCGTGACGTTCGGGTTGTGCTTATAGAGTTTGCGGTTGCGGAAGCGCTCCGGAACTGTATCGATGGCCCAGAAGTTCACCATGTCGAGCGCCCCCACCGAGCCCACGTAGGGAATGCCGCTGCGGGCGATGGCGCCAAACGGTCCGGCCCGGCGGAGAGGACGCCGCCGACCAGGTGGTCGCAGACTTCGGTGGTGGTGGCGTCGATTACGCCGACCAGCATTCCGCTTATCGGCCAGGCGGCTCATCGATTGACCGCCGGTGCCGGTGGCAAGAAACACCAGGCAGTCGTAGTCATGCTCGAGTAGTTGGGAAACCTGCGTGACGCAGGTGGTGGTCACGCCGAACATCGTGAGGCCGATTGCCGGTTTGGCATTCGCGGCCGGAGTGTCGCGGCAGCTTCATGCCGGCAATGGCGTGCGCCGCATTGCCCAGCACCACGCGGCTGATGCGATTCAGCCCGGCGACATCGGTGACCGAATAATTCATCGCAATGTCGCTGGCACCGACGAATTGGGCCACGTCGCCGGCGGCGAGCGTGGAAACCATGAGCTTCGGCAGTCCGACCGGCAGTCGCCGCATGCCTGCGGTCACGATTGAGGTCCCGCCGCCGCCGCCGATGCCGACGATGCCGGCAATGTCGGTGCGGCTGGCCATATATATGGCGAACGCTTCGCCCATGGCCTCGACCGCCGTGCCGCGATCCGTCCCATTGAGGACATAGGCCGCCCCGCGGGGATGGCGGGCGGCAATATCGGCCGCCGCGACGTCGGTTTTTACCTGGGGCTCCCCGGGTGCCGACGTCCACCAGGATTGCGGAACTGCCGGCCGCTTCGATGAGCGCCTTCATGTATTGCAGTTCGGTGCCTTTGGTGTCGACGGTGCCGACTACGTATACGCGCTTCATCAGCGACGGTCTCCGGAGTGCGTAGTTTCGTGCGTGACTGGCGAAGGAGGGGGGCCGTATCGCCCGGGCGTACGACGGGCGGGCGCATGCAGACACGTCTAATCCCAACCTGGCGAAACCCGTAACCGCTTCCGCCCGCTGCTGCGTCGCAGCGTTGAAATGCACGGAAGGATCGTTGTATTTTTATTGGACGCTGGTATCGTATTGAGATGCTAGTCTCAGGTCAAGAACGGCGTCTCACAGAAGCCGCCGGCAAGGGGCCGCGTGCCCGCATGCGCGGGATCATGCTGGATGCGGCGATGGGTTTGATGCAGTCCGGGTTGATTCCCTCGGTCAGCGACGTCGCGGAAGCGGCCCAGGTGTCGAGGGCAACCGCCTATCGTTATTTCCCGACGCAGGCCGCGCTGATCCAGGCCGCCGTGGACGAGGCACTCGGGCCGATCCTGGCGTGGAAGTCGGATTCGACGGATCCGGGGGAGCGGGTCACCAACCTGGTGACTTTCGCCTACCCGCGGATGGAAAGCTACGAGGCCACGCTCAGGCCGCGTTGCGCCTGGCGCTTGAACAGTGGGCGCGCCGCAACGCCGGACTCATGGGTGACGAAGCCCCCATGGTGCGTGGCCACCGCATCGAGTTGCTGAACTCCGCGGTGGCGCCGCTGAAGCGAGGCTTAGCCGCGAAGGCTTCGAACGGCTCACGCAGGGCATGAGCCTGATTTTCGGGACTGAGGCGTTCGTGGTGCTCAAGGACATCTGGGGCCTCGACAGGCAGCGTGCGCAGGACGTGGCGTTGTGGACTTGTCATGCCCTCATCGATGCCGCACTGCGGCAGGAAACCGGAAGGCAGGCGGTGCAGCGGCGGTCCGCCGTTACAAAACGCCGCAGCGGGCAGGAGTAACTGGCGGCGAACATCAAAAGGAGTCGTGCGGCAAAATAGGCAGGACAGCTGTCGAACGCGGCAACAAGACCGCGATAGTTGTGGGGGCAACCGCGGCTTGCGGTTCAGGAGGCGGAGCGGGGGCACATACAAGACCAACGCAACGTGGAGGAGGAAGTGATGAACAAGCAGAATTGGGCCGGCCTGCTGGCCGGTGCGGTTTTCGCGCTCGCCGGCAGTTGGCGTCGGCCGCGGAAAAGCTGACGATCCTGTGGGCGCAATGGGATCCCTGCGAACTACCTGCAGGAACTGGTCAAGGACTACGAGAAGCAGACGGGCGTCAAGGTCACGGTGGAAACCACGCCGTGGCCCGATTTCCAGACCAAGGCGTTCCGCGAATTCGCAGCGCGCGGCGACGGCCTACGACATGGTGGTCGGCGATTCGCAGTGGCTGGGCGCGGGCTCCACCGACGGTCACTACGTCGATCTGACCGAGTTCTTCAAGAAGCACGGCGTGGACGAGAGCATGGCGCCGGCGACTGTCACGGGCTATGCCGAATACCCGAAGGGCAGCGGCAAGTACTGGGCTGTGCCGCTGGAAGGCGATGCGACCGGCTGGGCCTACCGCAAGGACTGGTTCGAAGACCCCAAGGAAATGGCCGCGTTCAAGGCGAAGTACGGTTACGACCTGGCGGTGCCCAAGACCTGGACGCAACTGCGCGACATCGCCGAGTTCTTCCATCGCCCCGACGAGAAGCGTTACGGCGTCGCCATCTACACCGACAACAGCTACGACGCGCTGGTGATGGGCGTACGAGAACGTGCTCTTCAGCTACGGCGGCGAACTGGGCGATTACAAGACCTACCAGGTCAAGGGCATCATCGACAGCAAGACGGCGTCGATGCGCTGAAGTTCTACAAGGAGCTGTACAAGTTCACGCCGCCGGGCTGGGGCAAGACCTTCTTCATGGAGGACAACCAGGCGATCACCGAAGGCCTGGCGGCGATGAGCATGAACTTCTTCGCCTTCTTCCCGGCGCTGACCAATCCGGCGACCAACAAGCACGCCAAGGTCACCGGCTACTTCGCCAATCCCGAAGGGCCCCACCGGCAAGCGCTTCGCGGCGCTGGGCGGCCAGGGCATCTCGATCATCAAGTACTCGAAGAAGCAGGCCGAGTCGATGAAGTTCCTGGAGTGGTTCATCAAGGACGACGTGCAGAAGAAGTGGGCGGAACTCGGCGGCTACACCTGCAATGCGACGGTGCTGAAGTCCGACGAGTTCCGCAAGGCTACGCCTTACAACGAGGCCTTCTACCAGACCATGTTCATGGTCAAGGACTTCTGGGCGGTGCCGGAATACGCGGAACTGCTCGATTCCATGAACAAGCGCCTGCATCCGTTCATCGTCGGCAACAAGGGCACGGCCGAAGAAGCGCTGACCGGTGTGGCGAATGACTGGGACAAGACCTTCCGCAAGACGGGCGCATCAAGTACCGTTGCATCGACCGGGGAAGGCGCAAGCTTTCCCCGCGTTCTGGGATTCGGCGGCAGAATAACCAGTCGACGGTCGCCGGCAGGAGGGGATTGCACCATGCTGGCCAGGCTTGACCCTGGCTCCGTGTCGGCGAAGCGGGGCCTGAGCGACATCGCCATCCGCAACTTGTTCATCATGCCGACGATCGTTTTCCTGATCGTCTTCAATATTTTTCCGCTGCTCTATTCGCTGGGCTATTCGTTCACGGATTTCCGCGCTTCCTCGTCGAGCCGCCGCGAACTTCGTCGGCCTCGCACAACTATCGCGAGCTGCTCGCCGACCCCTACATCTGGACCAACTTCACGATGACCGCCAAGTACGTGCTGGTGTCTGTCGGCGGGCAGGTGCTGGTGGGGTTCGGCGTGGCGCTGCTGCTCAACCGCAAGGTGCCGGCCAAGGGCCTCGTCACCACCTTGTTGCTGCTGCCGATGATGATGTCCATGGCCGTCGTCGGCCTGTTCTGGCAACTGCTGTACAGCCCCTCGTGGGGCATCATCAATTACGCGCTCGGCGCTGGATGATTTCGAGTGGCTGTCGAATCCCGACGTCGCGCTCTACGCCGTGGCGCTCACCGACATCTGGATGTGGTCGCCGTTCGTGATGCTGCTGTCGCTCGCCGGGCTGTCGGCGATTCCGCAGCACCTCTACGAAGCCGCCGCGATCGACCGCGCCTCGCGCTGGTACACCTTCACGCGTATCACGCTGCCGCTGGTCACGCCGCTGCTGCTGATCGCGATCATCTTCCGCACGATGGAGGCGTTCAAGACCTTCGACCTGGCGTTCATCATGACCAGCATGGACACGACCGAACTCATCGCCATCCGCCTGTACAAGATGGCGCTTCCAGGAATGGCAGACGGGCAAGTCCTGCGCGCTGGCCTATATCGTGCTGATCATGGTGCTGGCGATCACCAATATCTACGTGAAGTACCTCAACAAGGCGAAGGCACGATAATGGCAGCGGTCGTCATCCCGAGGTCATCGCATCTGGAACCGCGTGCTCATTGCGCTGGTGTTCTTGCTTGTCGTCATTTACTTGCTGCCACTGTACTGGATCAGCTCCACGGCGTTCAAGCCGCGCAGCCTGGCGACCACGGTGCCGCCCGACCGTGATGTTCCAGCCGGAGACTGACGCCGTTCGTGAAATTGTTCACCGCGCGCGTGCAGATGCGCGGCGAAGTCGAACCCGAGGTTTACCAGGCGGCGCCCTGGTACGAGCAGCGCGTGTACGACGCCGGCGAGCGCATCATCAAGGACGCCGATGGCAACCTTGAAAGCTCGGGCTACTGGAGCCGCTTCCTCAACAGCATCATCATCGCGGTGACCAGCACCTTTCTGGCCGTGGCCATGGGCACGCTGACCGCGTACGGATTCTCGCGCTTCAAGCTGCCCGGCGAGCAGGACTGGCTGTTCTTCATCCTCTCCACGCGCATGCTGCCCCCGGTGGTCGTGGCCATCCCGATGTTCCTGATGTATCGCACTGTCGGCCTGGTCGACACCCATGTGGGCCTGATCATCCTGTACACCGCGTTCAATCTGTCGTTCTCGGTGTGGCTCATGAAGGGCTTCATCGACGAGATCCCGATCGAATACGAGGAGGCGGCGCTGGTGGACGGCTATACGCGCCTGCAGGCCTTTTTCAAGATCGTGCTGCCGCAGGCCGCGACCGGCATCGCCGCGACCGCGGTGTTCTGCTTTATCACGGCCTGGAACGAGTACGCCTTCGCGCTGATGATGACCAACTCCAAGGCGCAGACCGCGCCGCCCTACATCCCCTCGCAACTCGGCTCCGGCGTGACCGACTGGACCGTGATCGCGGCGGGCACGTTCCTGTTCCTGGTGCCGGTGGCGGTGTTTACGTTCCTGTTGCGCAAGCATCTGCTCAGGGGTGTGACGTTTGGAGCGATTCGGAAATGACTGCCGTGATGCCGTGACGATCGTGACGGTCGTGACGATCGTGCGCAATGGTCTTCGTCATGTTACGACCGTCACGCCGTCACGATCGTCACGCCGTCACGGTCGACCGAGCGGTACGCGAGGCCCATCACTGTCGCGGCTAATTGCCATTGCTTTTCACGACCGTCACGCCGTCACGATCGTCACGCCGTTCACGGCCGCCGCGCGGAACGCGAGGCGACACCCATGACCTTCCGCGAACTCAGCGCACGCGTTTTCGAACCTGCCTCGATGGCCCTGATGATTTTCGGGATCGTCGCGCTGTGCCAGCCGTGGATCGAGGTGATGCATCGCTACGGCGTGACGATCATCCTCGCAGGGCTGATCGGCTTTCTGGTGTTCTCGCACATCAAACCGCCACCGAAGGAAGAAACTTGAGCCGTGACGGTCGTAAAAGGCGTGACGGTCGTGACGACGTGACGACGTGACGATCGGAACGGAAAGCGAGGCACGAACGTAGGTCGGTATCAGGCATCACGACGTCACGATCGTCACGACCGTCACGCCGTCACGAAGCGAAGCAACAACCGACGTCACGATCGTCACGACCGTCACGCGGTCACGAAGAGGACATACGAAGTCAATGGCCGACATTGTTCTACGAGACGTCGAAAAGTACTTCGGCGACAACTACATCATCCGGAAGCTCAATCTGGAGATCCGCAACCGGGAATTCGTGGTGTTGCTGGGTCCTTCGGGGTGCGGCAAAACCACGACCCTGCGCGCCATTGCGGGCCTGGAGGACATCGATGCCGGGGACATCCTGATCGACGGCCGGCCGGTGCAGGCGCTGCACGCGGCTGACCGCGACATCGCGTTCGTGTTTCAGTTGTATGCGCTCTATCCGCATCTGACGGCTTACGACAACATCGCGTTTCCACTGCGCGCGATGCGCGCCTCGAAAGCGGAGGTGGACAAGCAGGTGCGCGACGCCGCGAAGGCGCTACGCATCGAGCACCTTCTGGGCAAGCGCCCGGGCGCGCTGTCGGGCGGCGATTTGCAGCGGGTCGCCATTGGCCGCGCGCTGGTGCGCCGGCCCAAGGCACTGTTGATGGACGAGCCCATCGGCGCGCTGGACGCGAAGCTGCGCGAGGAGATGCGCGCCGAACTCAAGCGCCTGCACATCGAGAACGGGGCCACGACGATCTATGTGACGCACGATCAGGTGGAGGCGATGTCCATGGCGGACAAGATCGCGATCATGAACGACGGGGTTTTGCAGCAGGTCGGCGAGCCGGCCGAGGTTTACAGCCACCCGGCGAATCTGTTCGTGGCGCAGTTCATCGGCAGCCCGATCATGAATGTCATCAACGCCGCGGCGCACCCGGCCGATCGGGGCACGCGCGTGATCCTGGGCGACGATGATGCGACCCTGGAATTTCCGCAGAAGCTGCACCAGTTGCTGGTCGAGAAGAAGCACGCCGAGGACACGCTCGCCATCGGCGTGCGCCCGGAAGGCGTGTTGGTATCGCGCACGCAGAGCGACGGCTATCTGCCGGTGGAGGCGCATATCATCGAGCCGCTCGGGCCGTTCGACATCGTCGACTTGAAGTTCGGCAAGCAGATGGTGCGCGCGCGCACGGCGTCGGGGTTCGTGGCAAAGGCGGGCGACGTGGTCTGGGCCAGACTCGATGAAGCGCAGACCCATTTCTTCAGCACCCGCACCGGGGAATCGCTGCACATCCGCCTGTAGCCGCCATGGCCCACCTCAAACTCCAGGACATCAGCAAGAAGTTCGGCAGCCACATGGCGCTGCGCGGCCTCGATCTGGAAATCGCGAGCGGCGAATTTTTTGTGCTGCTGGGCCCCACGGGGGCGGGCAAGACGACGACCCTGCGGCTGATTGCCGGGCTGGACGCCCCGAGCGGCGGCAGCATCGCCATCGACGGGCAGGACGTCATGAACTGGAGCGCGGCCGAGCGCGATGTGGCACTGGTGTTCCAGTATTACTCCCTGTATCCGCATTACACCGTGCGCCAGAACCTGGAGTTTCCGCTCAAGTCGAAAGTGCGGCGCTTGTCGCAGCCTGACATCGATGAGCGGGTGGCCAAGGCGTCCAAAACGCTGCGCATAGAGCACCTGCTGGAGCGCAAGACCGATCGCCTTTCAGGGGGCGAGATGCAGCGGGTTTCGATCGGCCGCGCCATCGTGCGCGAGCCGAAGCATGTTCCTGATGGATGAACCGTTGTCCAATCTGGATGCGAAACTGCGCGAACTCCTGCGCGCGGAACTCAAGGACCTGCAGATGAGCCTGGGCGCCACGTTCCTGTACGTGACCCACGACCAGGTCGAAGCGATGTCCATGGGCGACAAGATCGGCGTGCTCAACCAGGGGCGCATCATCCAGGTGGGCACGCCGCAGCAGATCTACAACCGGCCGCGCGATACGTTCGTGGCGACCTTCGTAGGTTCCCCGGCAATGAATCTGCGGCAGGCACGCATCGTTGAGAATCGCGCGGTCATCGTGCCGGGCAAGCTGGAAGTACCGTTGGACGGGCTCACCAGCCGGCTGGGCCACTTGCCCGAGACGGTGACCCTGGGGGTGCGCTCCGAGGACATCGTGGTCGGACCCGACGAAACAGTTGAAGCGCGCGTCCATGGGGTGGAAAATCAGGGGGTGGAAAAGGTGGTGACGTTGCGGGTGGACGATTGCTCCCTCAAGGCGACGGTGCCGGCGCGCCTGGACGTGACCATCGATGCTGCAGTGCGTTTTTCATTCAAACGGGAGAGGCTGCATTTCTTTGCTCCCGGGAGCGGCCAAAATCTGTCTTACGGCGAGGAGAAATGACATGGCTAAGATTCTGTTCAAGAACGTGAATGTGCTGGACTGTACCGGAGCGCCGCCGTACGCGGGCCAGGTGTTGGTGGAAGGCAATCGCATCAAGGCGGTCGCCCCGCAGGGCGCGACGATTCCGGCTGACGGCGCGCGCATGGTCGATGGAGGCGGCGCCACCCTCATGCCGGGTCTCATCGAATCGCATTCGCACATGACCTTCCTCGATACACCGGATCTCGAAGGGTTGGGCTTCGTGCCGCCCGAGGAGCACATGCTGCGCACGGTGAAGAACGCGAAAAAAATGCTCGACCAGGGATTTACCGCCTGCAACAGTGCCGCGTCCGCAAAACCCCGGCTCGATGTGGTGCTGCGTAATGCCATCAATGCCGGCGATTTTCCCGGTCCCCGGACCTTGGCTGCGAGCCCCGAAATGACCGTCACTTCGGGGCTCGGCGACGTGCGCCTGATGCATATGCACCGCGAAACCTTCGCGGTCATTTGCGACGGCCCCGAGGAATTCCGCAAGATGTCGCGGCTGATGGTGCGCGAAGGCGTCGATACGCTGAAGATCAATCCGTCGGGCGACGAATTCATTCCGCACGCGCGTGCCCACCAGACCGTGATGACCGAAGCCGAGATCGCGGCGGTGTGCGATGTCGGCCATGCGCACGGCAAACGCATCGCCGCGCATGCGCGCAGCGCCCAATCGGTGAAACTGTGTCTGAAGCACGGCGTCGCGGTGATCTATCACGCGACCCTGGTCGACGAGGAAGCCTGCGATGCGCTGGAAGCGGCCAAAGACTGGTGCTTCGTCGCGCCGACCCTGGGCATCAACTACACCACGCTCAACGAGGCCGCCACGTGGGGCATTACCACGCAGGTCGCGGAAAGCATGGGCATGCGCATCGAGCTCGACATCGGCATCAAGAACATGAAGGAACTGAAGAAGCGCGGGGTGCGCATCCTGCCGGGCGGGGATTACGGGTTCGCATGGAATCCGATCGGCACCAATGCGCGCGATATCGAGCACTTCGTCAATCTGTTGGGCTTCTCGCCAATGGATGCTATTCTCTCGGCCACCAAACTCGGCGGCGAGATCATGAAGGCGGGCAATGAGCTGGGTCAGGTCAAGGCCGGGTTTCTGGCCGACATGATCCTGGTGGACGGCAACCCGGTGGCCAACGTGAAATTGTTGCAGGACGCCAGCAAGCTGCTGATGATCATGAAGGACGGCCAGTTCCACAAGGAATCGCAGGTGGCCAGTCAGGCGCAACGCCAGATCGCGTAACGGATAAACAAGAAGAAAAAACAATAAACCTTGTTGTGAGGATGGCGCCCGCTTGCGGGCGTTTTTTTTGAGGCCGTGCCCCGAGTTCTGCATCCCCACAGGGGTACACGCTGCGCGATAACCGGGCTTCGCCCATAACGGATGAAGCCGTGACGGAAATGACGTGACGTTGAAACCTCCCACTTACACCCGTTACGGAGACGCAGCGAGCACGGACACCCTACGGGCATAACGCGTCGGAGTAACCTTTACGAAACAGCGGGTGGACTACCTTCGCGTCGCGCGACGCCGCAGGTTCTGGCGCCGAAGTTTCTGCTGTCGGTCAAGAGATTATGGGGACCGCCGGAACGGCCCTTCCCGAAACACGCGACCGACATCATGATGGTCATGATAATCAGCCCTTCCCGTCTGATCGCACGAAGGCAAAGAGAAGACGCAAATCGCGGGCATCGGCGGCGCGCAGCGCCGATATGTATTTGTCCCGGACTTCTCCGGCGTTCAGATTTGCGCCGCCCCATGTGAATTCTTCGCCTTCGGACCTAGAAGCAGATCGTCACACCAGTCGATGGTGAAAACGCGCGGCAATCTCGTCGATGGGATCGGACCGGTGTTCAAGTTGCACCTGGACGTCGCGAAACAGTTCTGTGAGTTTCATTCCGATAAGCCGTGGATCGACCCCTATGTTCTTTTCACTGGAACGAAAGCGCCCAGCCCATTGCCAAGTCCTTCCGAACATATGTTTGTGAAGGTTCTGGGAAAACTGGAGTGAGAGTGGATTCAGATTTCTGCGCGAGAAAGCCCAGCGTTCACCGTCCAGGATGTTTTGCTGTTCCCACTCGTTCAGTTGTCCTTGCGTGGCGATGTGGGAAGGAATGAGCCCGGCGCTTTCATCAGGATCGAGCGGCGTCGCGCCTTCCGGATAGAGGAGTTTCAGTCCCACAGTTTTCGCGGATTTTCTGAAAGGATTTCTTCTGTCAGACGGGCGAGCTGACGCTTCGCTTCGGGTTGCTTGACGCCTTGCGCCTCAAGCTTCATCGAATGCGATACGCGCTTGAGCTGGGTCTCGGCGATTTTTGTCGCGCGTGAGCGGCGAAGTTCTGCGAGCGACTTGTCCGGGACGATCACGTAGACGAGGCGGCTTTGCAAGGCTTCGGCAAGTCGCCTCAGCCTCTCCAGGGTGATTTTTCCAGACGCTTCACCGCGCTCAAGATCATCCAGTGCCTGGCGGGTGATTCGCAAACGCTTTGCCAACTGGGCCTGCGTCATGCCGAGGCTTTCGCGGAGCGTGCGAATCCAGCCGGCTTTTGGCGGGGGTGGGACGGCAATGCGGCGAACGGGGCGCAACGTACTGTCGACCTGTTCAAGCTGTAACTTGTTGAATTGGCGTTTCATGGTTGTTTATGAAGCAGGATATAGCCTGCTCAAGAATTTAATAAAGCAAGTTATAGCCTGCCTTAATAGCCAGGTCAAGCAGGTTTTAGCCTGCTTATCCGTTAATCCGTATGCACCTATGTCGCTCTCGATCGTACTCACTTCAAAACTCGTTAAAGAGATGCGCATCGCTGGCTTCTGCATGTGAGAGTCTTGGGAAATGCATACGGCATTACGCAAGTATCCGAATACGTCGACAATGAAGATCTCGGCGAGTACGAAGGCGATCTCAATGTCGATGACCGACTGCTCGTTGACTTGATCGCAGCGGCCAAAGCAGTGGCCGCAGCGCTCGAAAAGTTGCCACCGCCGGCCTGACGAGAAACGGTGACATGCATGAAGCAACCTGTTGTTCTTTTACCCGGCCTGCTGTGCGATGCCGCCCTGTGGGAACCGCAGCTCGCGGCGCTTGCGGACGTCGCGGAATTCTTGGTCGTCGACCTGACAACGCAGCCCAGCATCGGCGAAATGGCGGCATCGG
This sequence comes from uncultured beta proteobacterium, assembly GCA_963846655.1. GTDB lineage: Bacteria > Pseudomonadota > Gammaproteobacteria > Burkholderiales > JACQAP01 > JACQAP01. The sequence goes on from CAWJWT010000010.1 coordinate 192,409, forward strand.
TGCTGCGCGATTCCCCATGGCCCGAGTTCGCACTTGCGGGTCTGTCGATGGGCGGGTATGTCGCGCAGGAGATCATGCGCCAGGCGCCGCAGCGGGTCACGAGACTTGCGCTGCTCGACACCCGTGCACGCGCCGAGCTGCCAGAGGAAACGCTTCGGCGCCGGCAGTTGATGGAACTGGCGCAAAGCGGGCGCAATTTCGCGCCGGTCACCAATCGCATGCTGCCGCTGATGCTGCACGAGTCGCGCGTGAAGGATGCGCCGCTGGTCGAAATTATTCGCGGCATGGCCGAACGCACGGGCATTGAAGCTTATCTGCGTCAGCAGCACGCCATCATCACGCGGCCGGACTACCGAACCCTGCTGCCTGCGATCGAGTGTCCCACCCTTGTGCTGTGCGGCCGGCAGGATCGGTTGACGCCGCTGGAGAACAGCGAGCAGATGGCCGAAGCGATACCACACGCGCAGCTTGTTGTCGTCGAGGAATGCGGACACGTCTCGACGCTGGAGCGCCCCGCTGAGGTCAACAGGGCATTGCGCGGCTGGCTGTCGGATTAGCGCCCGGCGTGAGTCCCTTCGCCGAATTCCTCGATCATCTTGGCGCAGAACGCCGGCAGATCCTGCGGCTTGCGGCTCGACACCAGGCCGTTGTCGACGACCACTTCTTCATCCACCCAGTTGGCTCCCGCATTCTGCAGGTCTTTCTTCAGTGAAGGCCACGAGGTCATGGTGCGGCCGCGCACCGCGTCGGCTTCGACCAGCGTCCAGGAACCATGGCAGATCACGGCGACTGGTTTCCCGGCATTCATGAACGATCTGACGAATTCGACCGCCTTGGGCTTCATGCGCAACTGATCCGGATTGGCCACACCACCCGGCAACAACAATGCGTCGAAATCATCCGCCCGGGCGCTATCGAGTGGCACATCGACCTTGAATTTGTCGGCCTTGTCGAAGTGGTTCCAGCCCTGAACTTCGCCCTTGGCGGGCGACACGATCTTCGGTTGAGCGCCTGCTTGCTCCAATGCGCGCTTGGGTTCCACCATCTCGGATTGTTCGAAGCCTTCTGCCACGAGTACTGCAACTTTGAGTCCGTCTAGTTGGGCCATGTACTCTCCGTTGGTTTAAGAGTCGCACGGTAAAGCAACCGTATGCCGCCGTGAATGCCGTGAATGCCGTGAATGTCGTGATGTCCCTGAAGGGATCCCAAAGGACCTCTTACGTCCGGACTTGTCGTAAATGTCGTGCATGACGTTAAGCACGGTTCATGATATCACGCTATCCACAGGCCCTTAAGGCCGGCATGCCTATTGCCATAGTCTTCCGAAAGCACCCTTAGACCCGCCCAAAGCCTGCCGTTTTTGCCAAGGGTCTGTAGCTTTTACCGGAAGCAATGACCGTAGTGATGGGCTAGCCCGGTGGTCTTCACACATTCACGACATTCATGCACGGATTCCGCATTCACGCACACGCATTCACGATCATTCACGACATTCACGACATTCACGACATTCACGACATTCACGGCACTTATGTCCACTATCCGCATCGGCATATCCGGCTGGCGCTACGAACCTTGGCGCGGCGTTTTTTATCCCAAGGACCTGCCCCAGCGGCGTGAACTCGAATTCGCTTCGCGCGCATTTAACAGCATCGAACTCAACGGGTCGTTCTATTCGCTGCAAACCCCGGCCAGCTATGCCGGCTGGTACGAGCAGACGCCGGAATCGTTTGTGTTCAGCGTCAAGGGCCCGCGCTACATCACGCACATCCGGCGCTTGAAAGACGTGGAAGCGCCGCTTGCCAATTTTTTCGCGTCCGGGCTGTTCAACCTGAAGGAAAAACTGGGTCCGCTGCTCTGGCAGTTCCCGCCCCGGTTCCGTTACGACGAAGCGAGGTTCTCTCATTTTTTCTCGATGTTGCCGCGCGACAGCGGACAGGCGCTGGCAATGGCGCGAAAACGCGAAGCGCGCATGCACGGACGCGCGCGCTTGGCAATCGACCAGAATCGCACGCTGCGCCACGCAGTGGAAGTGCGTCATGAAAGTTTTGCCAGCGCGTCGTTCATCGCGCTGCTGCGCGAGCACGGCATCGCGCTGGTGGTCGCGGACACCGCGGGGAAATGGCCTTATCTCGAAGACGTGACCGCGGATTTCATGTATCTGCGGCTGCATGGCGACAAGGCGCTCTATGCCAGCGGCTACACCGATGCGGCGCTGGATCGTTGGGAGACGCGCATACGCAAATGGAAAAGCGGCTCGCAACCCGCCGATGCGCGCCTCGTTTCCGCACGGGCACCGGCAAAAAAATCCCGGGATGTTTTTGTGTACTTCGACAACGACGTAAAGGTGCGCGCCCCATTCGACGCCGACAGCCTGGCGCGAAAACTCGACGTCAAACGATCGGATGAAGCGTTCACTTTTCCGGACCGCAAAGCCCTGAAAGGCGTCCGGGCGGCGCCTGCGCTGCCAGCGCGACGTTGGGGCGGATCGAACCGATCCAGGGTTGCGCGCTGAACGGCGACGCTTTAGGCCTCCGAGCCGCAGGTCTCAGCCCGTCGAGCTGGCGCCTCCGGGCAGGGGTTCCCGCAACCGCAGCGCCATGCGCAGGGCCGTTTCCCGGCGGCGGTAATAACCTGCCGTCCAGCCCACTTCTTCGAAGCCCAGACTCGCGTAAAACAGTTGGGCCTCCTGGTTACCCGAACGCAATTCCAGCTTGATCAACGCGATGCCGGCAACCATCGCACTTTGTTTGAGCCACTCGAACATGCGCGTGCCGACGCCGCGCCGGCGTTGCGCGGTATCCACGGCGAGCAGCGCCAGATGCGCTTTCTCCTCGCCAAAGTCCATGATTGCGAAGCCGATCACATTGCTGCGCGTGCGCGCCACCAATACCACGGCTTCGGGATCGCGGATCGAGCGCAGGACGCGGGTCGCGGTCCATGACCAGCCCAGCCCCGTCTCGATCAGGTCGCGCGACATGCGCGCAATCGCCAGGGCATCGCGTTCGGTTGCGAGGTCGAGGGTGATGCTGCCCGCGGCGGAGTCGGTCATGACGAAAACACCCCCTGTTGGCGGGGCAGCGCGAAAGCAGTGGAGAAAATGAGCTCGTTAAGCAGCATCAATCTGGCCTGGAGGGCGTAAACGACATGACGAAATCTTACCGCAGCGGCCCGGAGATTCGATACCCGCCGGCCGTGCCGGGCGCATTATTCTGTGGCGAGTTTAGCGGTTCCGCAGTCCCGATCCAAGTCGCCCATTCAGCGCAGCAGGTTCCTGATCTGGATATCGTGCTGGCCGCCTTTTACGGCCAGGAACACTTCCCGCAGCAGCATCCACAGCGACCCGATGAGGGCCAGCATGGCGAGGATGAACAGCGTGCCGATCAGTTGGGCGATATCCAGGGTGATGAACACGCCCAGAAACGCGGTGGCGACCAGCATGCAGATGAACAAGGCGCAGACGATTGCCAGCACGATGGCGTGATAGATCAGGCTGATGCGCCGCGCCAGCAACTTCAATTCAAGGACGTCGGTTTCGGCGGGTTTTTTTTCCTCGGCTGACGCCCCCAGAATGCGGTCCTCGACGACCCGCCGGCGGTCGACGATCCGGCCGAGGCGGTTGTTCAACGCCGACAGGATGGTGCCGATGGCGGTCAGCAGAAACACCGGCGCCACGGCCAGTTGAATGATGCGGGTGATGTCGGTGACGTGCTCCATGCCGGTCAATCCGCCCAGGCGCCGGGCCGGATGTTCATAAGGGTTCGAATGCCAGCGTCTGCATGAGCATGGCGCCATCCTGCGCAAACTGGGGATCGACGTCTTCCGGGAAATGCCGGTGCGAATAGGCGAGGCTGATGCCGTGCGAGGGATCGTCCGGATGCGGGCAGATCAATGTCAGCATTTCCAGCATCGTGTTGACGGGTGATCCGGTTGCGTCGGCTGCGGCGCGCTCGGCGGTTTCGACCCGCGACAGGGCGCAGTCCTGCGCGTTCATCTTTTGCGCGGTGACATCGAGTTTGAACAAGCGGAAGCGCCGGGGGTCGATGTCCTTGCGCTGGGTGGATTCGACATGCCGTACCAGTGCGTCCACGGATGTGAAAACAGGCAGTTTGACGATGGTCGCCTGCATCGTGAATGACTCCCCGGAAAACCGGCCTGGCTTGCCGATGACGGTGAGTTCGGGACTCTGGCGGGCGACGATCCAGGGGGTGTTCTTTTCGTGGGGCGCTGCAATGGAAAACCCCTGCATGATGATGCGCGGTGCTTCCTTGGGCTGCGAAGCGCAGGCGCCCAGAAGCACCGCCGCGATCCAGATCAGGCCATGCAGTTTCATGCAGGGCCTCGTCCGGGTTCGGCCCGGCATGAGTGCTTGACTAACTGCCGCCATGCTTTATCCCATCTCGAATTCCCCAAGCAGGATTATGCAGCACGCGGGCGGTTTGGCCAGCATGACTGGTGTGCCGGTGTCTCTCCGGCCGCTCTATAAAGGAGCGCATGAGCGTGGTGGCCCAAGGGGGTGCACATGAACGCCGGCCAAATAATCAAGCCGCGTTTTGCCAAATTGCTATACGATTACGCCCGCAAGAAAGCAAGCATCCCTCCAGCGGCCTCCGCCGGGACCGGTTCGTCCAGCCCGCCGTGCGCAAGGTGCTTAAAAACAACCGAAAGTGTGCTGTCCCGCCGGGCGAGCGCGTTCACCCCCGCTGGAGCCGGCAGGCCTTCCTCATCAAGAACGGTCATGCGAATTGGTACTCGCCGCGTCGTCATGCTATTGGCGGCTGCGGCTTTGATCAGCGTTGCACCACGCGCGCCTGCCCAGGACGGCACGGTGTTCGAACTCGAACCCGAGTTTGTTTACGGCAGAGATCGCAGGCCACAACTGGGCTATCGCAAGCCGGAGGTCTTCAAGCCGCTGTCGGATCGCCTGTATCAATCGGGCTACCGGAATTTCCCGCCCACCGCCATTCCCGAAGAGTTGAAGACGGTGCCGGCGCTCGAGCGCGTGCAGAAGATGGGCCGTATCCTGGCTTGCGCCGATGCATGGTTCTGGCCGTTTTCGCGCACTGCGCACGACAATGAGCCGGCGGGCATCGAGATCGAACTGCTGCGGACCATCGCCAAAAAGCACGGCTGGGACATCAGCATTGCCTGGGTCAACACCGGCATGCGCTTCGGCGTCGGCGTGACCTTCAGCACCTCCGTCGACAAAGGCATCTGCGATATCTTTCTCGGCCTGACGATCACCAACGACGACCACCACATGCCACGGCACAGGATGGCGTTTACCAAGCCGTTCATGAGCACGGGCTATGTGCTGGTGACGCAAGGGGCGGCGAGCGATGTCAGGACGCTCGATGATGCCAAGACCCAGAACGTAAAGGTCGGCGTCCCGGCCTACTCGCCGATGAGCGAGTATGCCGACGCAAACGGCATTCCGCACGAAACTTTCTTCCAGAACTACCAGGTCATCGACGCGCTGATCAGCGGGCAAGGTCAATGCCGCAATGATCTGGTCGGGCTCCATTTCGCAGGCGAAGCTCGAGCATCCGGAAGCCGAGTTCGAAATGGTCAAAGGCTACCAGCCACCGCTGGAGATGCGGTTCGACAACGCGTGGGGCATCAAGGAAAAGGAAGTCGAACTGCTCAAGTTCATCAACGAGGAATTCGCGGCGATGTTGAAGAGCGGCGAAACGCAGCGCATCAGCGAGCGTTACGGCGTGCCGTTCTTTCCGCCGCTGGAGCAGTGCGGCCGATGAACGGTGAACAGGTGAACGGTGAACAGGCAGTGAACGGTGAATAATGGGTGAACAGTGAACGGTGAACTGGTTTGCGGATTTTCCGTTTACCGGTCACTGTTCACCGTTCACCAACGAACGATCCAGAGGGAGTAAGTGAAAAATGATGGATAAACTGATTCAACTGAGCGTGATGTCCGGCGGCTTGCTGCCGCTGATGGGCTTGCTGCTGCTGGTCACGCTGGCGGTGATCGTGGAACGTTCGTACTTCTTTTTCAAGGTGCTGAAATCCGGCGACGCGATGGAGCACGATCTGCAGCTCGTCGAGTACCAGAACTGGGACAAGCTCGAACAGCTCGCCACCCACTACGACGGCTCGCTGCAGCGCTCGATCATCACCTCCGCACTGGCATCCCGCGGCGAAGACGCGCCAACCATGGACCGGCATATCGACGAGGCCATCATGTGGCAACTGCCCAAGATCGATCGCCTGATCTGGGTGCTCGACACCTCGGTCACGCTGGCGCCGCTGATGGGCCTGCTGGGCACCATCATCGGCATGGTGCACGCCTTCGACATTCTCGGCACCGCCGGCTCGAGCGGGGCGGCGACGCAAATGGTCACGGGAGGCATTGCCGAAGCACTGGTCGCCACCGGTGCCGGCCTGTTCATCGCCATCTTCGCGGTCCTGTTCCTGAATCACTTCAACAAGCGCGTGCGTCTGGCGGTGCACCAGATGGACCTGCTCAAGGTCATGGTGCTCAACCGGCTGTACGGCGGCGGGTCGACCCATCAGGGCATGCCGGTGCGCGAAGCGCACAGCAGCGGGGTGGCGCAAATCCGCGGACGGCCGGCATGAAATCGGCGACGCGTGCCAGTTATTTCGAGGCGAGCAAGCCGCGCGTGGAAGTCATTCCGATGATCGACATCATGATGTTCCTGCTGGTGTTCTTCGTCGTCATTTCGTTGCAGATGATCGCGGGCACCGGCGTGCCGCTGGAAATTCCAGGCTCGAAGACCACGCAATCCATCAAGTCCTCGACTGTCACGATCGGCATCACCAAGACCGGCGAAACCGTCATCGACGGCAAGCCCGTCAGCCAGGACGCAATGAAGGCGAAGCTGCTGGAGCTGAAGAAGACCAAACCCGTCGATGTGGTGCTGGCCGGGGACAAGGATGTGCCGTTGCAGGCGCTCTTGCAGGTGATGGACACGATACGCGGGGCGGGCATTTCGTCGGTGGGTATCGCGGCGCGGGCGGAGAAGAAGTGAGTCACGCAAGCCGCCGCAATCAATGAATCGGGTCATCGCAGGCCGGGGACCGCTGTGGGCGCAACCCGCCGATACGCAGCAGCAGACACTGCCGTTTTGGCGCGCGCTGCTGATCGCGCTCGGCCTGGAAATCATTCTGCCGTTTGCGCTGCTGGGTGTGGACTGGTCGGCGATGCAGTTCTGGCAGGATCCGCCGCCCGAGCCGGTGATGTCGGTGCGCCTCGAGGAGCCTCCGGAAGAAGTGCCGCCGCCCGAGCCGCCAAAAAAGCTGAAGCCCACGCCCGAACGGCAGATCAGGCAAGTGCCGATCGTGGTGCCCAAGCCGCTGCCCAACGAGGTGCCGTCGAAGATCGTCCTGCCGAAGGTCGAGCCGAAACCGAAGCCGGAACCGAAGCCCAAAGAAGAAGAGCAGCCGCCGGAGCCCCAACCGGAGCCGCAACCGGAAGCGCCGCCGCTGCCGAGCGTGTTTCGCGATATCAAGCCGGTTAAGAAGGTCAAACCCAAGTACCCGCCGGAAGCCGAGGCGAAACACATCGAAGGGCGCGTGCGGGTGCGCCTGACCGTGGAAGTCAACGGCAGCGTGAGCGATGCGAAGATTCTTTCCGCGGAGCCGCCGGGGGTATTCGATGCCGCGGTCATGGAGGCGGTGGTGCAATACCTCTTCAAGCGCGACGGCACCAGCTACCAGGCCGATCAGGAAATCATCTTCAAGCTGGAGTAAGGCTGCCGGCGCGGGCATCAGCGCCGGGCCTTACAGAGCGGTTCGGACTTTTCCGCTCTCAGCGTGCGGGCGCAACGTCCGATTGCGTTACGACGCTGCAATCGCGGCCATTTTCCTTGGCCTTGTACAGCGCATCGTCGGCGGCCTTGAGGATGACGTCGGTACTTTCCGCCGGATCGGCAAGATAGCCGCCGATGCTGACCGTCAGGTCGACCGGGGTGCCGCCGATCGTGAACGGCCTGGACTTGATGTCGGCCCTGAGTTTCTCGGCAACGATGTTCAACGCGTCGCGGTTCACAATATTCGGCACGATAACCAGGAATTCCTCACCGCCCCAGCGCGCGCAAAGATCGTAGGAGCGTATGACGCTGCGTATGGTCTGGGCGGTATGCACCAAAGCCTGATCGCCCCGGTCATGGCCGTGCGTGTCGTTGATCTGTTTGAAGTGATCGAGGTCGAGCAGCAGCATGCCGAGTTTGCCGCCCGAACGCGCCAGACGGTTCTTCTCGCTGACGATGCGCTCGCCCATGCCGCGGCGATTCAGCAGACCGGTCAGGAAGTCCGACTCGGCGTGGTGTTCGAGCACGCGCGTGCGCTCCGAAACCTGGCGTTCCAGGTCGGAGGTGTGCGCGGCTATGCGATCGGTCATTGCCTGGAAAGTGCGGGCAAGCCGGCCGAGTTCGTCGCTGCCCTGCTGCGGGAGCCGTACTGCGTAATTGCCGGCAGCCACCTCGTTTGCAGCTGCGTCGAGCGCTGCCAGGCGCCGCAGCACCACGCGGTTGAACATGATGCCGAGGATGAGAAGCAGCAGGGCCAGACCGATGATGCGCACGGCGATCACGACCCACAGGTAATTCCGGTTTTCGGCGGCTTGCGGATGCGTCAGCGATACGATGAACCACTTGATGTCCGGCAGGTAAGCGATGCCCGCGATGTGGCGCTGGCCCTGGATGGAGACCGGCAGGGTACGGGTGCCGCCGTCGCCGCTCGCGAGTTCACTGAGCGCCACCTGGAAACGCGCCTGTTCGGCTGCGCCATCGATCATGTCGAACAGCGTGCTTTGTTTTTCTTTGCGTTGCGCTTTCGCGATCGACGCAAAATCGATCACCGACACATCCTGATGGGCCTGGATCGCGCCGCTGCGATCGAGCATTACGTTGGTGACGCCCGGCTGCGTTGTGCTGATCACGCTTTTGATGAAATCGGACAAGTCCACGCCGGTGCCGATGACGGCCAACGGTTTTCCTTCGTCCTTGAGCACGGTATTGATCCAGACCTTGGTCACCTGCAGATGCCGGTCGGTGTCCACGTTCAATTGGTAGTCGGGGACCTGGCGCAGGGTCGCGTAAAACCAGCCGTCTTTCGGGATGGATTCGCTCAGCGCATAGCGCGGGGTTTTAGGATCGGCGCCGCCCTTTTCGTCGTTGAAGTAATAGTTGCCAGAGCGCGCGATGACGAAGAAATAGCTTTTGCTGCGGAAGAAACGGCGGAAATCCTCGAGTTCGGCGAGCGCCTGCGTACGCAAAGCGGGATTGGTCTCCTGCTTTACCCATGCCCTGAGCAGGGGCGAACTGGCCATTTTCTGTGTCAGCGCAATCTCGCGGGCGAGCAGTTGCACGGCGCGGGATTTTTCATACAGAACGCTTTTCTCCGCGAACCAACCGCCCAGCGTTTCGACCAGGTCGCGCGTGAACCAGGACATCACGGCGTAACTCATCGCCGAGCCGATCAAAAATATCAGGATGAAAATGACCAGGAACCGGTTGCGCAGCGAGCCGCCGTCATGTTCCGGGCCGCGTTGCGGTGTCGCCAAAGGTTGTGCCAAACGCCAGTCTCCGTACTAAGCCAGGGAAAAGGATCGGGTTGCGCAGCGAGAGGGTAGTCGATTTTAGAGGTACTGTCGCGGCCGAAGCTCGACAGCGTGACGTCCGTCAGCGTCGTTGCGCCGCGGTGACGCGCCGTGGGTGCGAGCCTTCACGCCGTGATGGCGCCGGGTCGAGCGTCAGGGTTTGCGCGCGCTGGCCAGCAGCGCCGGCATGGGCAACTCGATGTGGCCGTCGGCAACCGTGTAGCGGCCGGCTTCGCGCTCCGCGGCCGCGCGGATCTTCGCCAGATTCTGCGGGGTCTGCGCCCGCAGCAGGGCGGCTGCGCGTACGGTGCTTGCACCGATGCCCTCGAAAAATGCGGCGGGCGAAGCAAAGCGCCAGGTTTGCGGGACTTGCGCGATGCTCACGCGCGTCAATCCGGCAGCGCTGATCGCCTCACTGCACAGCGTTGGATCGCTGAAACGGAAAAACGGTGGCCCCGGTGGCAGTTTTGCATCCATGCTGCCGTGCATTTCGACGGCGCGCATGATGATGCCGAAGCCCGCCGCCTGGTCGGGACCGGCCCACACCGACAGACCGAAGCGACCCCCGTTTCGCAGAACTCGAAAAGCTTCGCGCAGCGCCCGATCGGGATCGGGAAAATGCAAAATGCCGAAGCCGATTACCACCGCATCGAAACTGGCGTCCGCAAACGGAAGCTGGCCCGCGTCGCCTTCGCGGAAACTGATGTCTGGATGCAGTGCGGAAGCCTCGGCGATCATCGCCGATGAAAAATCCAGTCCGGTGGTCTTCGCGCCGCGCCTGCCGGCCGCCGCGGCGATGTAGCCCGGGCCGGTGGCGATATCGAGCAGCGCATCGCCGGCCTGCACGCCAACGGCATCGAGCAGGGGTTCGATGCATTGGGTCGTGAGGGCGCCGAAATAATCCGCGTACGGCTTGACTACGTTTTGCCAGGCGCGGTGCTCGAATTGCCGGAACGTGGTGGGGGTGGAGTCGGCGGAATCCGTATCTGCGCGCATGCGTGCGTGGCAATGAATGGTTTGGGGCGGATCAAGGCGCGCGCGTTGCGGCGCGAAACGCGGCTGCGATTATCCCGGGAAACGCCGCGCAAGGCTATCTGCGCTCGGCGCTTGCGCCGCCGGGCGTGCGGAGTGTTGCCCGCGCAGCAGGGGAATGTCAGGGGGGATGGCCTTCGAACAGACACAGGGTCGCGACATGCAGATCGTGCCCCGCATGCCAAACCGCCGGTCACCGCGGTGACCGGCACGGGTCGGCAGGCTCAGTTCCCGCGCCGGGTGGGCTTGTCTGAATCCGAGCGTCGGGCCGAGTGTTCTGCCGAACTGTCGCCCGCATTGCGTTCGACCTCGCTGCCGGATGCGGCCTGGCGCGCGGCATCCACTTGCGCACGGTCGGTCTTCGTGGTCTCCGGCGTAACACCGGCTCCGGTGTGCCCGCCGGGGTCCGGTCCCATGGCCTGCACAGGCGTGTGCAGGGCGGTGGATAAGGTGATCGCGATTGCAATGGCTGAAAACTTCAACATGCATCCTCCTGCTGCCAATTAATGTCTGGCCACTGCCTTGAGCAGCCATACGGGAGTTGCCGGATGCTCGGGGCGTGGATGCACCGCGACGGCTGATGCATTGATTGATAGATCGCACGGCGCCAGGATGGTTCGCTTCTCGCTGCCGTGGTGCTTCGTAACTACCGGCTACGCAGGCGCTCCAGCCACGCTATCGCCCCGTGTCCCGCGGCGCGCCCGCTGGCGAAACAGGCACTGAGCAGATAGCCCCCGGTCGGGGCTTCCCAATCCAGCATTTCGCCGGCACAAAAAACGCCCGGCAGGCCGCGAACCATCTGATGCTCATCGAGCGCCTCGAAGGCCACGCCGCCTGCGGTGCTGATGGCTTCGTCGAGCGGCCGCGGCGCAACGAGCTTTAACGGCAACGCCTTGAGCGCAGCGGCAAGGCGCGCAGGATCGGTCAGGTCCGCGGTGGCCAGATCCGATTTGGCCAGGGCTTCGCGCAGCAGTCCCGCCTTGACGCCCTTGAGTCCAAGCTTGCTCTGCAGGTGTGTGCTCAACGATCGGGCGCCGCGCGAAAGCGAAAGCGCTTCGAGCACCCGCTGCGGTTCATGGCCGGGCAGGAGATCCAGTTGCAGCACTGCGGCGCCGTCGCGTGCGATCGCGTCGCGCAAAGGCGCGCCGAGCGCATACATGACGCCGCCTTCCAGGCCCGTCTGCGTGACCATGCACTCGCCCTGTCGAATATGGGCGACCCCGCTCGCATCGCGAAACATGGCCACGACGGACTTGACGGGCTGACCCGCGAATTTCGTGCGGAAGTGCTCGCTCCAGCCGATGTCGAAGCCGCAATTGGCCGGACGCAGCGGCATGACCCGCACGCCCCGCTGTTCGAGCAGCGGTACCCATGCCGCATCCGACCCCAGGCGAGCCCAACTGCCGCCGCCGAGCGCCAGCACCGTGACGTCGCGGCGCTCGTGGCTTTTGCCTGACGGCGTCTGAAAACGCAACGCGCCCTCATCGGTCCAGCCCGTCCAGCGATGGCGCACATGAATCCGCGCACCCGCTTCGCGCAACCGGTGCAGCCAGGCGCGCAGCAGCGGAGCGGCCTTCATGCCGGTCGGAAACACGCGGCCGGAACTGCCAACGAAGGTTTGCACGCCCAGCGCATGTACCCATTCGCGCAGTGCCATTGGGCCGAAGCCGTTAAGCAAGCGAACGACCTGCGCCTGGCGCGGTCCGTAGCGCGTCAGAAAAGTCTCGTACGGTTCGGCGTGCGTCAAATTGAGGCCGCCCTTGCCCGCCATCAGGAATTTGCGCCCGAGGGAGGGCATTGCATCGTAGAGGTCGACTTGCACCCCGGCGTTGACCAGCACTTCGGTGGCCATCAGGCCGGCCGGCCCGCCGCCGATGACGGCGGCCGAGTAACTGTTGACGCGAGTGGCTGGCATACGCCATGGTAATGGGGAATCCGTTCGGACTTGTTCTGCTGATGCGCTTGCCATTCAAACGGCCGGATTCGCATGGTAGGATCGATTGCATGTCGAAAAAACAGTCGAAAAAACAGCCTGTGACGCCCCCGAAACAAGTCATCAAGGATTTCTATACGCGCAAGGTCGGCGGCGAGCGCTATGACTATGACGTGGAATATTCGTCCGGCGAGCGCGTGGTGTGGAACGCGCGCGTTTACCGCAACGGCGTTCTGAAAGGCTCGCCCGGCGGCGTCGAAACGGACAACCAGTTGACGGGTGACGCGTTGCGCGAAAACATCATTACGCTCGTCGAAGTTGCCATCGAGGGAATGCAGGGCATCTCCGAGTGATCCGTTAGGGGACGTATGGGTCGCGGCTCATGCCTCTGGCCGTTGAAGATTGCGCATCCGCCGGCCCGCCTGGCGCAGGCGCCACAGCGCATAAAGAAGCAGCAAACAAGCAAGGACGCGCGCGCCTGGATAGACGAGCGGACCGGCCTGAATGCCGGGTGACGGAACGAGCGCACGATAAAGCTGGTATCCGGCATACAACGTGTAGGGAACCATCCCGACCAGGAACAGCCCGGCGCCTGACTGGAGCAGCGCGCCGACAGACCTTATCAGCGTCAACCTGGATTGCGCCATTCGTTTCTGCATGGGTTGGCGCTACGGTTCATCGATTGCGCGCAGATCAGCGTCCGCTTAGGGTTCAACCTTTGTTGTCCGCGTAGCCTGGCAGACGAATGGAAAACCGGACGCCGCGGTTGGGCAACAATGCACCTTCTATTTTTCCGTGGTGCCGCTCGACAATGCTGCGAATGATGACGAAGCCCAGACCGAATCCCGGTTCTGCCTGCGCAACGCGCTCGGGCTGGTGCGCCGTGCCGTGTAGCAGGGCGTCCAGCGTTTCCTGGCGCATCCCGACACCTTCGTCTTCGACGGCCAGCACCGCGTCCGATCCTGCTTTAGACAATGACACGCGTATGGTTGAGCCCTCGGGAGAAAATTTTATCGCATTGTGCACCAGGTTGTTCAGCACCTGGCCCAGCCGCAGCGGGTCGCCCAGCACGGCGGGGATGGGACCCCTCGACTCGAAGGTCAGCGCAATCTTCTTGCCTGCAGCAAGCGGGCGATTGTTCGCCGCATTGCTGCGCGTCAACGTCTCCAGATCGAGCTGCTGCATGGAAAGTTCGAGCATGCCGATATCGGCGCTATAGGCAGAGAGCAGATCATTGACCAGGGAGAGCATTTGCGCGGCATTGCGATGGATCATTTCGAGTTCCCGATTGCCTGCGCCATTGGCATTCGAACTCGGCTTACCGTCGAGCGCCGACGCGGCGGTCATGATGACCTGCAAAGGCGAGCGCAGATCGTGCGCCGCCATGGCGGCGATGAGCGCACGGTCCGCCAGCATCCGCGTAAGCGCCGCGTTCTTTTTTTCGAGTTCGCGTTGCGTCGTGACCAGTTGATTGTTAAGTCCGGCCAGTTGCTCGAACAGTTTTACCTGATCACGCACCGACAGGTCTTCGCTGCCCGGTCGGCGGAATTGCCCTTGCACCAGCCGGTCGAATAACGCGTTGGCATACGCCAGGGTCTCGGCGCCGGCGATCAGAATGCCCTCCGGGACGCGCGTGCCGGCAAACCGCAGCAGAATGATCTGGTCGCTTTTGCGAACGAGGAGTTCCCAGCCAAAGGTCGCTTCCTGGTCGCGAATCGTCTGCATGAGCCGCAGGGCTTTTTCTTTCGACCCTTGATCGAACACATCGACAAAAGGTTCACCCGCGGCAGTCGGCAAGTTTGAGGGGTTGTGCAAAACGTTGCGCACCCGGTTTGCGTCATCGCACACCAGGGCAATGGAATGATTCGGCATCGCGTCGGCCATAGTCTGAATCAGGTCGCGAGGGCTTTGAAGACACCGACGGCCTCGCGTGCATCTGACGCGAACGCATCGGCACCTATCGTCTTCCACAGGCTCGCTATGCGGGTGAAGGGACCGCCACCTACGACGATTTTCACGTCGCTGCTCCTGGAATCGGCGCGCAGCGCGCGAATGGTTTGTTCCACCTGGGCGAGGTTGGGCGCAATGGTGGTCGATAGGCCGACCACCACCGCGCGTTTCGCGACGACAAAATCGACCAGATCCCGTGCAGGCGTGCTGGCGCCCACAAAATGACTGTCGAATCCCTCGAACTGCAGCAGATCGGCGACCATGCGTGCGCCGATCTCATGCAATTCGCCGGGGGAACAGGCGGTGACGACGCTGGGCCGGGTAGGCGCTTTTGCGAACAATTGCGGATAAAGCTGCGCCATGATCATCTGGATCGCCGCAGTGAGGTAATGCTCTTCCGCCACTGTGATCTCGTTTATCTGCCACAGACGACCGATCTCCTGCAGGCTGGGTTGCATGACATCCATGTAGATGTCTCCAATCGATCGACCGTTGTGCATCAGGCCGTTCACCATGGCGGACGCGGATCGCGGCCCGCCGTGTCGCAACGTATCCAGGAACGTGCCTGCGACCGACTTGTCCTCCACGGTCTCGGCCGGGGCCGCCGTGTAAAGATTCGTCAGGGCCGGCGCGGTGACTGCCTCGATCAGGGCCATCTGTTCGGATGGGAGCATGTCGCGCAGCACATTCAGCAGCGACCTCAGATGATCCTCGAGATCGGCTTTTGGGATGCCGCGGCTCGCGAGCATGATTCTGGCCCACGACAAATAATCCGCGAAAATCTCCGGGCTCGCACGCGCGACCGCCTGCTCGAGAAAGCCCAGGTGGTACTCCGTATCTTCCCGGCATTTAACGCTGCCCGTTGCGCCGAAACGGGCCGCGAGCTGCGGATGCGCCTGGAAGTGGCGTGCGGTGACAGCCTGTGCGATCTGCTGTCGGTGTTCGGCCAGGGCAGTGGCAGTCAGGCGATGGGCATCCATCAGGAGGCGATATGTTCGAAGAAGCGGATCTGCGCACTGCCTGGCACGAGCTTCAGGCCTTTGGGAATCCCTTTGTGGGACTCGTGGTACAGGTGGCTGCGATGCCAGGTGACGTAATGCGCTTCCTGCGTCCAATAGGTCATCAACCAGATTTCGTCAGGGTTGTCGCGCGGACTCAAGACCTCCATGCGGACGAATCCAGGGGTGTTGTCGACCAGATGGGGACGGCTGATAAACGCGGCTTTGACTTCCGGCGTTTTGGCATTTGCGATAACGAAACGGCTGAGGGCAATGAACATGCTAGTCGGTCAACTCCGTTGCGCCGGACCAACATGGCACACGGGTCTTGGAAAATAAGGATGATGTAACGACGCGTAACCACTGCATTTACGGAAAGCCCCCCGTTGACATTTTTGGTTCAGATGGCCCGTATGCACGTCGTTACGCAGTGAAAAAGCCCGCATTCGGGCCGCTAAACCGAACATAAACAGTATCAATCTCAAAGGCAACTCTGACACAGTTTGAAGATGAACATTCCTTTCAGCATTTCAATGATCTATGGGTGATCAGCGGTAGTAATTGTTCTGCGCAACGATTTTCGGCCGCCTGCGACGCGAAATTGCCGGCTTGACGCGCGAAGAGTGAATGCAAACGCATTTCGAACCGCCTGCAAAGGCACCGCTACCCGATTGACCCCGCGCGCGGCGCCATGGTATAAAGCGCTTCACTTTTAGATACTTACAGGCGGGCACGCCAGTCTGGCGCAGCCCGCTTCTTGATTCCGGAGGAAGCAGTGCCCGCCATTTCCCGCCGCGCCAATGAGCTCGGTACCGAGAACGCTTTCGTTGTACTTGCCGAAGTCAGTGCCCTGCAACGCCAGGGCAAGGACATTATTTCCTTCTGTATCGGCCAGCCGGATTTCCCGACGCCGAAAAACATCCGCGACGCGGGCATCAAGGCGATCAACGAGGGCAAGCACGGCTATACGCCCTCGGCCGGTATTCTCGAATTGCGCGAAGCCGCGGCAAAGTTCTTGAATCGCACCCGGCATATCAACATTCACGCGGATGATGTCGTGGTCGGCGCGGGCGCGAAACCCTTCATCGCATACGCAATCGTATCGACGACCGATCACGGTGTCGGCGATGAAGTCATTTATCCGGTTCCGGGTTTCCCGATTTACGAATCGCAGATCAAGGCCATGGGCGCCGTGCCCGTGCCCATTTATCTGCGCGAGTCGCGCAACTTCAGCTTCGATCCCGCCGAGCTCGAAAGCAGGATCACGCCGAAGACCAAACTGCTGATCCTGAATTCGCCGCAGAATCCGACGGGCGGCATCATCCCGAAGAAAGATATCGAAGCCATCGCCGGGATCCTGCGCAAGCATCCGCAGGTCTGGGTATTCGCCGACGAGATCTACTCGCAGTTGTGCTACGAGGGTGAATTCTGCTCCCTGGCGCAATTCCCCGGCATGCTGGAGCGCACGATCATTTGCGACGGCGCGTCGAAGACCTGGGCCATGACGGGCTGGCGCCTCGGTTTTGCCGCCAACAAGGCATTGGCGCCGGTATTGACGCGTTGGGTGACGAATACCGATTCGTGCGCATCACAGATCACCCAGTGGGCCGCCGTGGAGGCGCTGAACGGCCCGCAGCAGGACGCGCACAAGATGCGCGACAGTTTCCTGTCGCGCCGAAATCTCATCGTCGGCCTGCTCAATAAGGTGCCGGGCGTGGCGTGCCAGAATCCCGGCGGCGCCTTTTATGCCTGGCCGAACGTGACCGAGGCCTGCAAGCTGATCGGCGCCGCGGACTCGGAAGAGTTCCGCAAGCGCCTGCTCAACGAAGCGGGGGTCGCAGTGCTCGCGGATATTCATTTCGGCGCACGCGTGCCGAACGAGGGCCAGCACATCCGCTTCAGCTATGCGGCCTCGAATGAGGCCATCGAGCAGGGCATTGCGCGCATGGCGGAGTTCATCAAGAAAAACACGCGCAAGGCGGCGTAAGGGGCGCCGCCTCGCATTACAACTCCAAAGGAGATCAGCAGTGGCTTACGCGATCCAGACCAAAGACAAGCCGGGCAGCAGCAAGCTTCGGGCCGATACGCGCGCAGTGCATCTTGAGTATCTGACGGCCAACAAACATCTGCTGCTGGCGGCGGGCGCGCTGATCGAAGATGACGGCACCGGTGGGAATGGCGGGTTGCTGATCGTGGATACCGACGATCGCAAGGAAGCCGAGCGCTTCATCAATGACGATCCGTTCACCAAGGCGGGTCTGTTCGAGAAAGTCACCGTCACGCGCTGGCGCAAGGCTTTCTTCGACAAGCAACGCCTGGTGTGAGACCGGCAATCAGAAACGGTGGCTCAAGCCCGCGGCAATCGACCAGTCGGCCGTGAGTTGCACGCCGTTGACGTCCTGATAAAGCGGCACCTGCACGAAACCGTATAACCGGGTCTTGTCGCCGAGCGTTACGCTCAGCCCCGGCGACAGATGCACGAACGTGCCGCCGGTGTCGTCCGGTTCGGCGTTGGCGCCGCTGTCCCGGTTTTTCCAGAGCGTGTTGACCTGAAGTTCCAGCGCAACCGGTCCGACCCATGGATAGCTTACGCCGAGATCCGCGCCGACCTGGTCGCCCGGTTTGTAGCCGTCGCGGGAGCTCAAGGGAGCCTGGTAGTTCACATCGGCGAACCACGTTGCGCCGCCTCTGAAAGGTGCGCTGACGAAGGCGCCTACGATTGCATCCGTCGTACCGCTGCCGGGTTGCAGCGAACGCTCCGCCTCGTCGCCGTTTTCGTTTGCCTCGTCAATGTTGCCGGTCGGAAGCTTCACGCCGAACTGCAGGCCAAATGCGGGACCGCTGTCGGAGGACGCTAAAAGATAACGGCCTACTGCGCGTACATCGCCGATCTCGGTAAAGTTCCAGGCGTCGTGGAACGGCGTGCCCATATGATTGTGGATGTGCTGATGACTGCGGTCCACAACCGGCAGGTTGATGCCGACCCCCCAACGAGGACCGAAGGTATAGTCGAAGCCGACGATGAGATTGCGGTTGATGGTGCGCACTTCGTCGTGGTGGGCGGGGATCTGTCCGACGCTCACTTTGTCGGTGCCGGCGCGCGGCTGATCCTGATCGACGAATTCGTAACGCAGATCCAGGCGCCCGCCGGGCTGCGTCCACGCGCCCTGGGTGCTCCAGTTGGTGTTGAGCGAACAAAATGCCGAGCCGCAGCCCGCATGGGCGTTGACGGCTGCGCCCAGCAGCCCGCTCGCCAGCAATACGCGAAAAAGTGTCATTGAAAGCCTCCGCTGGAAAGGCGCCATGCTAGGCAAACCGTGGCATCTGCGGAATGCGACATGTTGTCGCACGTTCCTGCCCCGGCCGGCAAAGTAGAATGCGCTTCCGAGGAGAAAACCCGATGAATCTGGCCGGTTCTGCCTTAGCCGCCGAAGGCCGCCTGAAGCGCCTTTTCTGGCTGCGCAACGTGAGCATCGCGGGCCAGGCCGCCGCGGTGCTCGCCGCAAAGTTCATTTTCAACATAGATCTGCCGCTGGCGATCCTCGCGGCATCGATCGGGACGCTGGCGCTCATCAATGTTGGCACCGCACTGCGGTTGCGCGACACGGCGGAGGCTTCCCACGGGGAAATATTCTTGCATCTGTGCGCCGACGTCGCGCTGCTGACCGCGGCGCTTTACTTTACCGGCGGCGCGACCAATCCTTTCGTGTCGCTCTATCTGCTGCCGTTGATCATTGCCGCAACCGTGTTGCCCGCGGGTTACGCCTGGATGATGGCGGGCATGACCACCGCCGTTTATTCGGCGCTGATGTTCTGGTACCAACCGCTGGGCGGGGATCACGCTCATCACTCCAGTGAGTTTGGCTTGCACGTGTTGGGCATGTGGTTCAACTTTCTGGTCAGTGCGGGACTGATTGCTTTTTTTGTCGCGCGCATGGCAGCCTCGATCCGGGCGCGCGATCGCCTGCTCGCGGCAGCGCGTGAGCGAACCCTGCGCGACGAACAGATGGTCACCCTTGGCACTTTCGCGGCGGGCGCCGCGCATGAACTGGGCACGCCGTTGTCGACCATTGCCGTGGTGGCGAAGGAACTTGAACACGACTTCGAGGGCCACGCCGGCAAGGCAGACCTGGCCCTGCTGCGCGGCCAGGTCGAGCAATGCAAACGCATCCTGACCGACCTGGTGGGCCGCACGGGGCGCGCGCGTGCCGAAGGCGCGCGGCCACGATCGCTGGACGCCCTGGTGACAGGAAGCCGTCGAGCGCTGGCAGCTGCTGCGCCCGGAGTCTCGCCTGCGCGTCAGTTTCTCCGGAACGGGGCCGATGCCGCGCCTGGTGCTGGAAGAAACCGTGACCCAGGCGCTGGTCAATTTGCTGAACAATGCTGCCGACGCCTCGCCCGACGAGATCGAGATCGAGTGCGTGTGGTCTGCGGAGTCGGTGATGCTCGACATCCGCGACCGCGGGCCGGGCGTTACGGTCGAAGCGCTGAACCTGGCAGGACGCGTTGCGTTCAGCGACAAGCAGGGACGTGGTCTCGGCCTGGGGTTGTTGCTGGCCAATGCAACCATCGAACGGCTCGGCGGAAGCGTCACGCTCGCCAATCGCCAGGGCGGTGGCGGCTGCACGCAAGTGAGGCTGCCGACCGCAGCGCTCGCCATCCCGTGACGCGCATGAATCAGACCAACGCTCCGGTCATACTGCTCGTCGAGGATGACGACACTTTTCGCAGCGTGCTGGCACGCGCGTTCAGCCGCAGGGGCTATCGGGTGTGCGAAGCCGCTTCGGCCGAGCAAGCGCTCGAGGTTGCGAGGGCCGAATCGCCCGCGTATGCGATCGTGGATCTGAAGCTGCCCGGCGATTCCGGACTTTACGCGGTGCGGGGGCTACAGGACTTGCTGCCGGCAATCCGCACGCTGGTGCTCACGGGCTATGCGAGCGTGGCCACCGCGGTCGAAGCCATCAAGCTGGGCGCTGTGCATTACCTCGCGAAACCTGCGGATGCGGATCAGATTCTCGAGGCGCTGCACCGCGACGGGGGCGATTCCGCGATTGCGGTGAGGGGCGATCCTCCTTCGCTGGCCCGGCTCGAATGGGAGCATATCCAGCGCGTGCTGGCCGAGCATGAGGGAAACATTTCCGCCACGGCAAGATCGTTGCGCCTGCATCGGCGCACGCTGCAGCGCAAACTGTCGAAGCGCCCGCAACAGTGAAACGACCGCAGCGCCAGGGTGCGGTCGGCCTGGATTGGAAGGCGAGCGCTTTACTCAGCGCTTGAGCGTATTGGTCGGATCGCGTTCCAGCAGGATGTCCTGCATGCGCGTTTCGATGGCGGGCTTGATGCGCTGATGCGGCAGGATGTAGAACTTGTCGGCGGCGATCGCTTCGTACACGAGATCGGCAACCTGTTCGGCGGAAATGCGGCCGGACTTCACTGCGTGGCGCAGTTGTTCCTTGCGCTGCAGGTCGGCGGCCGATTCTTCCTTGCTCTCTCGCAGCGTGGCAGGCCGGTTGCGTTCAGAGTCCGAAATGCCGGTCGGCACAAAGGCCGGGCACAGAACTGAAGCCCTGATCTTCGCGCCGAACTCGATCAGATCGTGATGCAGGCACTCGGTCAGCGTGACGACCGAGTGCTTGGAGACACAATACATCGCCATGCCGGGCGGGGAGAGCAAGCCTGCCACCGAGGCCGTGTTCACGACGTGGCCCTCGACGTTCTGTTCCAGCATGCGCGGAACGAACGCGCGGATGCCGTGAATCACGCCCCAGACGTTGACACCCAGCGTCCACTCCCAGTCCTTGACGCTTTGCTCCCAGACGGTGCCGCCCGGCGCCACGCCCGCGTTGTTGCACAGGATATGCACGCCGCCGAAGTGCTTGAAGGCTTTGTCGGCGAGCGCGTCGACGTCCGGCCCACTGGATACGTCGGTGCGCACGGCGAGAACCTCGATAGCCGGACGCCTTGAATTCCTTCTCGGTCTGGGCCAATGCTTCCTTCTCGATGTCGGCGAGCACGATTTTCATGCCTTCGCGCGCGAATCGCAGCGCCATGGCGCGACCGAGTCCGCTCGCGCCGCCGGTGACGACGGCAACGCGATCCTTGAAGACTTTCATGTGGAAGTGTCCGGGTAAATGACTGGCGCCGGATTCTAGCATGCGGCATGTCGCGGCTCCGCGCGTGGCAGGTCTGGCGCGAGGGTGGTATTCTCGTCCCGACCTGAGGGGGGAGACAAGGAAACATGCACGACGATTTCATCGGTACGATGCCCGTACCGGAGCGGCATCGCTTCGACGTCGCGCGCCTCGAGCGCTATCTGCGCGAACACGTCGAGGGCTTCTCGGGAACGCTGGAGGTCGAGCAGTTCAAGGGCGGCCAGTCCAATCCGACGTTCATGCTCAAGGCGGGCGGCAAACGCTATGTGCTGCGGCGCAAGCCGCCCGGCAAGCTGCTGCCTTCCGCGCACGCCGTGGACCGCGAATACCGGGTGATCACCGCATTGCACGGCAACGGTGTTCCCGGTGGCGAAGACCTACTGCCTGTGCGAAGACGACACGATCATCGGCACGGCGTTCTATGTCATGGACTACGTGGCCGGCCGGGTGCTGTGGGAGCCTTCACTGCCGGGCATGAGCAAGGCAGGAGCGCGGCGCCTATTTCGACGAACTCAATCGCGTGATCGCCGCGCTGCATTCGGTGGATTACGCCAGGATCGGGCTCGCCGATTACGGCAAGCCCGGCAACTACATCGAGCGCCAGATCAATCGCTGGATCAAGCAGTATCGCGCCTCCGAGACCGAGCGCATCGAGGCGATGGAAAATCTGATCGAATGGCTGCCCGGGAATATTCCGCAGGGCGACGAGACCACCATCGTGCATGGCGACTACCGCATGGACAATGTCATGTTCCACCCGACCGAACCGAAAATCCTCGCGGTGCTGGATTGGGAACTGTCCACGCTCGGCCATCCGCTGGCGGACTTCGCCTATCACTGCATGACGTGGCGCCTGACGCCGGGACAGTTCCGCGGCATGATGGGCGTTGATTTCAAGGCGCTCGGCATCCCGACGGAGCAGGAGTACGTCGAAGCCTATTGCCGGCGCACCGGCCGCGAGCACATCCCGAACTGGGATTTCTACATGGCGTACAACATGTTCCGCCTGGCCGGCATCCTGCAGGGCATCATGGGCCGCGTGAACGACGGGACGGCAGCCAGCGCCCACGCGCTCGAGCAGGGCAAGCGTGCGCGCCCCATGGCCGAAGCAGGCTGGCAGCAGGTCGAGAAGATCCTGAAAGGCAGCTAACCACAGAGAACAAAGAGAAGTGCCCGACGAACTGACCGGGTGATGCTGATGAACCTGGATTGCGACAGATCAGCTGAAAATTTCGCGGATTCCAGGCGGTTTTCTCTGTGATCTCTGTGTCCTTGGTGGCAAACAAGAAGCACCTGAAGTGCGAGGCTGTTAATTTGAAAAACGATCTACTGCGTGAACTCTATGCCCTCTGCGGCAAGGAAAGGGTTTGAATGAAAGCTGTACTGTGCAAGGAATGGGGGCTGCCAGGAAAACTGGTTCTCGAGGATATCGCCTCGCCGAAGCCCGTCAAGGGACAAATCGTGGTGAGCGTCAAAGCCTGCGGCGTGAACTTTCCGGATACGCTGATCATCCAGGGCAAATACCAGTTCAAGCCGGAAATGCCTTTTTCGCCGGGCGGCGAAGTGGCCGGCGTGGTGAAGGAAGTCGGCGAAGGCGTCACGCGCGTCAAGCCGGGCGATCGGGTCATCGCCTTCAACACCTGGGGCGGCTTCGCCGAAGAAATGGTGGTCGATGCCGATCGCACCATCCCGATGCCAGCGACCATGGATTTCATCCCGGCGGCGGCCTTCGTGCTGACTTACGGCACCTCGTACCACGCGCTGAAGGACCGGGCCGAACTCAAGGCGGGCGAAACCATGCTGGTGCTCGGCGCGGCGGGCGGCGTCGGATTGGCGGCCATCCAGATCGGCAAGGCGATGGGCGCGCGTGTGATCGCTGCCGCGTCGAGTGACGAGAAACTCAAGGTATGCCGGGACAATGGCGCGGACGACGTCATCAACTACGGCTCGGAAGACCTGCGCGCGCGCGTGAAGGCCATCACGGCGGGCAAGGGCCTAGACGTGGTTTACGATCCGGTCGGCGGCCCATACTCGGAACCGGCGCTGCGCGACATGGCGTGGAAGGGCCGCTTCCTGGTCATCGGCTTTGCCGCGGGGGATATTCCGAAGGTGCCGCTGAACCTGATGCTGCTCAAAGGCTGCTCGATCGTGGGCGTGTTCTGGGGCGCTTTCACGAAGAACGAGCCCGAGCGCAATCGCGAGAACAACTGGGAACTCATGGCGATGTATGCGGCCGGAAAAGTCAAACCGCATATCCATGCGACTTTTCCGCTCGAGCGCGCCGCGGAGGCGCTCAACGAGGTGCTGAACAAACGGGTGTCGGGCAAGGTCGTGCTCACGACGTAACCCGCGCCAAGGGTAGGAGCCAGACGCAATGATGATGCTGTACGAGCACCCGTTATCGGCCTATGCGATGAAGGTCAAGATCGCGCTGAACGAAAAAGGCCTGGACTATCGCACGGCGATTCCGGACGGGATGGGTAAGGGCAAGACGGGCGGTGAATTCGTCACCGCGAATCCACGCGCCGAAGTGCCGGCGCTGATCGACGGCGAAGTCGCGATTTTCGATTCCACCGTGATGCTCGAATACCTCGAGGACAAATGGCCGACCCCGGCGCTGTTGCCGAAATCCCCGGCGGATCGCGCGCGTGTGCGCATGATCGAGGATGTCATGGATACGCAATACGAATCGAATAACTGGGGAACGTTCGAGGTGCTGCGCTACCGGCGCGCAAGCGGCGCGCTCGCGGAGAAATTGCTGGCGTACGGCAAACGCAACATCGAGCAATTGCAGCGCTGGCTCGACACGCAGCTCGGCAGTCGGCCCTGGTTCAACGGCGATGCGTTCGGCTGGGGCGATTTGTCCGTGATTCCGTACCTGAACCGTTCCGCGGGCTATGGTTATTTGCCCGAGCAGGGCAGCCGGCTGGCCGACTGGTTCGCGCGCGCCAACCAGCGCGAGACTGTGGCAAGGGTACGCGCGCAAATGCAGGCGGCGCTCGAGGCGATGCCGGATCTGGGCGAACTGCTGCGCAAAGGCGAAGTCGTACGCCAGTACCGCGATCATCGCCTGGAATGGATGATCGGCGCGGGGGGCCTTTCGGTTGTTGCCGAGGGCATTGACCAGGGCACGATCCGATTCAGCCGTACGCCGGGCTGACGCCGGCGCGGGCGGAGGCAGCTATGGAACCAGTGATTATCGACGCGGTACGCACGCCCTTTGGCCGGCGCGGCGGCGCGCTGCGCGAGCAGCGTCCCGACAGCTTGCTCGCGCATGCGATCGACGGATTGCTCGATCGCACCGGCGTGGATCCGGCACGCATTGGCGATGTCATCGACGGCACCGTGACCTTGGCCGGCGAGCAGGGCGCGAATCCCGCGCGCCTCGCCGTGCTGCTCTCGCGTCTGCCGGCCACCGTGCCCGGCGTATCGCTGAACCGCATGTGCGGGTCGAGCCAGCAGGCCGTTCATTTCGCGGCACAGGCCGTGGCGGCGGGGGACATGGATTACGTGATCGGCTGCGGTGTGGAGAGCATGAGCCGCGTGCCGATGTTCCTGGACTTGTCGCTGGGCCAGCCGAACCAGGGGTTCGAGCGCCTGAATCCGGCGCTGTTCGAGCGCAATGAACTCATTCACCAGGGGGAGAGTGCGGAGCGCATTGCGCAGAAGTGGCACTTGTCGCGCGAGACGCTCGATGATTTCGCGCGCGAGAGCCACCGGCGCGCGGCGGCAGCACAGAGCGGGCAACTGAACAGCGAACTGCTGCCGGTGGCCGGCGTGTCCCCGGAAGGGCAGCCGATCGTGCTCACGCGCGACGAAGGCGTGCGCGCCACGATCGATGAAGCCAAGATGCGCTCGCTGAAACCGGCGTTCCGGGCCGAAGGCCAGGGCGTCATCACTGCCGCGAACTCGAGCCAGATTTCAGATGGCGCTTCGGCGTTGTTGATTGCCAGCGCTGCGGCTGCGAAGGCAGACGGGCTCACGCCGCGGGCGCGCTTTCGCGCGAAGATCGTGGTGGGCGACGATCCGATGATGCAGTTGACGGGCGTCATACCGGCAACGCGCCTGGCGCTCGAGCGTGCAGGCATCAGCATCGACGACCTCGACTGGATCGAGATCAACGAAGCCTTCGCGGCGGTCGTGCTGTCGTGGGCGCGCGAACTCAAACCGGACATGCACAAAGTCAATCCATGGGGCGGGGCGATTGCCCACGGCCATCCACTGGGTGCGACCGGCGGCGGGCTCATGGCGAAAATGCTCGCCGGCCTGGAAGCGACAGGCGGCACGCTGGGCCTGCAAGTCATGTGCATTGGCCACGGCCAGGCCACCGCCACCATCATCGAGCGGGTCTGAGCGCCTGCGTGCCTGTTCTCGCGCGGCGCCCCAGCTTCGCGCGAGTGGGCTCTGCGCTGCGCGAGACGGGTTCGGTTCTGTGACGCTACGGCGCCTTTGTCCTGCCTCGCATTCCCTCGCCGCGGGTTTCTTATTGATAATCGTTCCTATTACCAATAAACTCGTTCTGTGAGCCCTGCCTGGCTGCTTTGACGGGCTCTGCGTCGGGGCAATGAACGGTAAAGGAAATGCATGTCGTCACATAATGACTGGGTCAGATTTATCGCAGCACCCATCGCCGTTTTTTCGTCGGTCTCGGCGCACGCGACCCAGTACATGGCGGTCGAGCAGGCGCAGAAACTGATGTATGGTCCGGGCGCGCAGTTCGTGCGCCAGGATTTGCGCCTCGAGAAAGCGACTGCCAAGGAAATCGAAAAAATCTCCGGGGTGAAAGTACGCGTGGCGGAGGTGCCCTTGTGGCAGGTGAACGAGAACGGCCGGCTCAGCGGCTATTTCATCATCGATGAAGTCATCGGCAAGCACGAACTGATCACCTATGCCATTGCGCTCGATCCCGGCGGCGCAGTCCGGCAGATCGAGATTCTGGAGTACCGCGAGAACTATGGATCGCAGATTCGGTATCCGCAGTGGAAGGCGCAGTTTGTCGGCAAGACCTCGGCGGACCCGGTTACGCTGGAACGCGATATCCAGAATATCTCCGGCGCCACCTTGTCGTGCCGGCATGTCACCGAGGGCGTGAAGCGCATTCTCGCCACCTATGATGCCGTCCTGCGCAAAGGTTAGAAGAGCGCGCCCGTTGCTGGGCACGCTGGTCGGGATGGCGCTCGACGGCGCACGCGAATCGATTCTGCACCGGGCCGCTGATGAGGCCTTCGAGGCAGTGGCGCGCGTGCATCGCCTGATGAGTTTTCACTCCGAAACGAGCGATGTCACGCGCCTCAACCGGCACGCCCATCGGGCGCCCGTCGCCGTGGCGCCGGATACCTGGAAGGTGCTGGAGCTGGCGGACAGGGTGTCGCGCGCAACCCAGGGCGTGTTCGATATCACTGTCGGGCGCCGCATGATGGAGCACAACGCCCTGCCGAGAATGACCACCTCCATCCTCGATCCGGAGGCCTGCTTTAGCGATATCGAACTGCTGGCGGGCCATCAGGTCTTGTTCAAACGCGCGCTCGCGATCGATCTGGGCGGCATTGCCAAAGGCTATGCGATCGATTGCGCCATCGACGCTCTGCGCGCGCACGACGGCGTTTCCGGCACGGTCAATGCCGGCGGCGATCTGCGCGCATTGGGTCCGCATGCATTTCCGGTGCAGATTCGTCAGCCCGACCGTCCGTCAACCATCGGTGCAACCGCGACGCTGCACGAAGCGGCGTTGGCCACCTCGGCGCGCTATCCGTCGTCCTGCGGCCTGGCCGCCTCCGGCATGATGATCCATCCGTGCGCTGCGGGTCTGCCGCGGCGGGTTCGTTCGGCATCGGTGCGCGCGGCGACTTGTGCACTTGCCGATGCGCTTGCCAAGGCGGTCTATCTGATGGGCGAAAACGCCGGCGCGGTGCTGGCGCGTTTCGGCGCCAGCGGTTTCGTGCTGGCTAAAGACGGCCTGACGATGATCGGACAACCCGCATGAGCGCGCCCGCGATGCGCCTCGGCAAATGGCATCAGGGCTATTTGTATGCATCCGGTACGCTGCTCGTGCTGTCCGGTGCGCTGTGGCTGCTGTTTCACTATTTCGTGCGCCTGCCGGGCCAGTTTGGCGACATGCCGCATCCGCTCGAACCCGTGTGGCTGACGATTCATGGCCTTTGCGCAGCGGTTTTCCTGATCGGGTTTGGCAGCGTGATGCCGGGACATGTGCGCCGCGCCTGGGTCGCCCGGCGTAATCGCTGGTCCGGCACGTTCTTCTTCGGTTTGCTGGCACTCTTGATCGCGAGCGGCTACGGCCTTTATTACATCGGCGAGGACGCCGTTCGCGCATTCGTGTCCGCCGTGCATTGGGTCATTGGGCTGGGCATCCCGGTGATGATGGGCGGGCATATCTGGCTGGGCCGCGCGTCGCGCAAGCACAAGCACGTACCCGGGGCGGCTAAACCCGAAGCCGCATCCGAATCGGAGCAGGCGCTGCGGCTCATTCACAAACCCTGAAGTGGGCCAGGCATCCGCCGGCGCCCGCTGCAATCCCGATTGGCGCCGCGGGGCCTGTGAACCTATCATAGCCGCTCCCATTTCGATTCCAGATCATGGCCGACAAAAGCGACAAACGCGGCATCCGCGGCAACCTCACCAACTATGGCGATCCCGAGTTCGCTGCCTACCTGCGGCGCTCCTTCGCGCGCTCGATGGGTTACTCCAAAGACATGCTGGATCGCCCCATCGTCGGTATCGCGCAATCGGCCAGCGGTTTCAATAACTGCCACCGTTACGTGCCCGAACTGGTGGAGGCCGTCAAACGCGGCGTGTTGCGCTCGGGGGGGCTGCCGGTTGATTTCCCCACGATCTCGCTGGGCGAGGTTTTTTTAAGCCCTACCAGCCTGATGTTTCGCAATCTCATGGCCATCGACGTCGAGGAGATGGTGCGCGCGCAGCCCATGGATGCGGTGGTCCTGATCGGCGGTTGCGACAAGACCGTGCCCGCGCAGCTGATGGGCGCGATCTCCGCGGATGTTCCGGCGATCCAGCTGGTGACCGGGCCGATGATGGCGATGCCCTTCCGCGGTGAACGGCTGGGCGCATGCACCGACTGCCGGCGCTTCTGGGGAAAGTATCGCGCGGGCGAAGTCAGCGATGCCGGGATCGACGAGATCGAAGGCAATCTCGCGACCACGGCCGGCACCTGCGCCGTCATGGGCACGGCCAGCACCATGGCGTGTATTGCCGAGGCGCTGGGCATGAGCTTGCCGGATACCGCGGCGATTCCGGCCGTGCACGCCGATCGGATTCGCGCGGCGGAGGCAACCGGCGTGCGCGCAACCCAGATGATCCAGAGCGCGGGACCGCGACCCTCGGAGATCGTCACCGCGAAATCCGTCGAGAACGCGCTGCGCATTCTGCTGGCCATCGGCGGCTCGACCAACGCCATCATCCATCTGACGGCCATCGCCGGGCGCGCCGGCGTGCGCATCTCGCTGCAGCGGCTGAACCAGCTCTCGGACGAGACGCCGGTGCTGATCGATCTCAAGCCTACCGGCAGCCACTACATGCAGGATTTTCATGCCGCCGGCGGCATGGGCGCGCTGCTGACGGAGCTGAAGGACCTGCTGCATCTGGATTGCCTGACCGTTACGGGGCAGACGCTGGGAGAGCGCCTGGCGCAACCCGTCCCTTTCGTTGACCGCGGCGTGATCCGCGCGCGCAACGAACCCGATTTCTGCGGTCGGCGGACTGGTCGCGCTGTTCGGCAGTCTCGCGCCCGGAGGCGCCATCCTCAAGCGTGCCGCCGCCGATGAAAGTTTGTTCGAACGCGAGGGCAGGGCGATCGTATTCGAGTCGCTGGAAGATCTTTCCGCGCGCATCGATTCGCCCGACCTCGATGTCAACAAGGACGACTTTCTGGTGTTGAAGAACGCCGGCCCGCGCAGCGCTTCGGGCATGCCGGAAGCGGGTTACCTGCCCATTCCGAAAAAACTGGCGCAAAAAGGACTCAAGGACATGGTCCGCCTTTCGGATGCACGCATGAGCGGCACGGCCTTCGGCACCGTGATCCTGCATATCACGCCCGACGCCGCGTCCGGCGGTCCGCTGGCGCTGATCAGGAATGGGGATCGCATCCGGCTGTCGGTCAAGGACCGGAAACTGGATTTACTGGTGAGCGACGCGGAGATGGCCGGACGGCGCGAGGGATTCAAACTGCCGCCGCTGCCGCCGCGGGGCTATGCGCGGCTCTATAACGAGCACATCCTGCAGGCCGATGGCGGCTGCGACTTCGACTTCCTGCGCGGCTGAACCTTTCAGCAGCAGCTTGAGCGCGGCGTCCTCGGGGACCGCCGGACTGATCAGGAAGCCCTGGACCTGATTGCAGCCGAGTTCGCGCAGCAACTGGTACTGTCCACGCGTTTCGACGCCTTCGGCAATGGTTTTCAACCCGAGCGCCTTGGCCATCGAAATGATGGCGGACGCTATTTCCAGATCGTCGTGGCCGTCCGTGATGGTCCTGACGAACGAGCGGTCTATCTTCAGCGCATCGATCGGCAGTCGCGCGAGATAGCTCAACGACGAATAGCCCGTTCCGAAATCGTCCATGGCGATTTTTGCACCGGCGTTGCGCAGTTCATGCAGGATTTCAGAGCTGTGCTCGATGTTCTGCATCACCATGCTTTCCGTGATCTCGATATCGAGCCGCGTTTCAGGCCCGGAGTCGGCCAGCAGGCGGCGCACGAAATCGGCGAAGTCGCGCTGCCGCAACTGGATCGACGAAACATTGACGGCAATGGGCTTGGCCGCAAGTTTTCGCGCTGTGCCAGGCCTGGAATACGCGCGCCGCTTCCGCCATCGCCCATTTGCCGACGTCCAGAATCATGCCGGTTTCCTCGAGTATGGGAATGAAACGCGCCGGCGGCACCAGGCCGCTGTCCGGGTCGTTCCAGCGGATGCAGCGCTTCGAATCCTTCGATGGCGCCGCTCTCCAGGCTGATCTTTGGCTGGTAGTGCAATACGAACTGCTGCTCTTCCAGTGCGCGTCTGAGCTTGTTCTCCAGCGCCAGGCGCTCGGCCACGTTGGCGTTTAGCTTCGGGGTGTAGTAAACCGCGGGTTCTCCGGCCTGCTTGGCGCGCGCCAGGGCGGCTTCCGCGTTGTGCATGAGCGTTTCCGGGTCGCGTCCATCGTCGGGAAAAATCGTTACGCCGTAGCGAGCCGACACCCTCAGGTCGCTGCCGTCTATCATGAACGGATCCACCAGCAGCGCCTTGCGCTTCTCCTCGACCAGGCGCGCGGCATGAATTTCGTCCGTCACATTCGGCAGCACCACTGCAAAGCTGTTCATGCCGACCCGGCCGATACGTTCGCTGTCGTGCCGTTCGCGCAAGCGCTCGGCGAGCGCCTTGAGCAGGTTGTCGCCTGCGCCGCGGCCCATGGACTCGTTGACGAAGCGGAAGCGCTCGACGTCCAGGATCACCAGCGCAAGCTTGAGTCCATTGCGCGTTGCTTCGTGCTGAGAATTGCTGCAGCCTTTCCAGAAACAGCGTGCGATTGGCGATACCGCAGATCGGGTCGTAATAGGACAGGTAATCGATCTGATCCTGCTTCTCCATGCGCTCGAGCGCGATCGAGGCATCTGCAGAGAGGTCGGCCAGCAACTTGATCTGGTCCTCGTTGAAAAAATTGTGCTCGGCGGCATACAGGACCGCGACTGCCGCGACGCCGGTTGCCTGACCCGAATGGCAGGGCTGCGGCGGCGCGGTAGCCGCGCTGCAAGGCCTGTTCGCGCCAATGCTGCGGCAAGTTCGACGCGCCGATATCGTTGACGACCTGTTGGACCTGTTGACGCACCGCAATCGCCGCCAGTGTATCCCGCCCGGAGGGCTCGCGGCGAGACCGCAAAATCGAGCACCTCCAGAAATCCGGCGACGGCGCCGTGGGAAGCTACCGGGCGCAACAGGGAATCGTTTCTCGTTGACCAGCCCCGCCCAGGCCATGCGCATGCCGCCGATTTCAACCGCGATGCGGCAAAGTTCCTGCAGCAATTGTTCGCGTTCGCGCAGCCGCAAGATCGCGGAGGAGAAGCTGCCCAATACCTCGCGGATACGCGACAGCCGCGTCAGCTTGTGTTCCTGCAGTATGCGCTGCGTAACATCCCGGTCAGCGCCGCGGAAGCCCTTGAGCGTGCCGTCTTCACTGAACAACGGCATGCCATTGCTTTCGAGCCATCGCACGCTGCCGTTCTTGTGGCGCGCCTTGAGCACGATGCCGCGCCAGCCGGCGCGCTGCGCCATGCGTAAATCCATGGCCTGTTTCTGCCGCTCGCGC
Source organism: uncultured beta proteobacterium (assembly GCA_963846655.1). Classification (GTDB taxonomy): domain Bacteria; phylum Pseudomonadota; class Gammaproteobacteria; order Burkholderiales; family JACQAP01; genus JACQAP01. Next base: position 224,366 of record CAWJWT010000010.1, read on the forward strand.
TCATGCTCGTCCAGGATCTCCGCCGAATGTCTGCCAAGCACCTCATCGGGTTGATAGCCCAGAATTCGAATCAGTGCCGGGTTGCTGTAGGTGATGCGCAATTGCAGGTCGCACTCCCAGACGTATTCCTCCGTGGTTTCCACGATCCCGCGGAAGCGCTCTTCGCTGATCTTGAGCGCTTGTTCCATCTGCAGGCGATCGGTGATATCCAGGGCAATGCCGCCGAGCATGGCGATGCGGCCGTCGTCTTCCAGAATCGGAAACTTGGAGACCAGAAAAAAGCGGTCGGGTCCGCCGAAGCTGACGCGCTCGACGCTGCGGTGGGGCAGCTTTGTCGCTCATGACCTTGCGATCGTTGTTCGCGATGGCATCGACGTAGTCGGTCGGATAAAGATCCGCGGTGGTTTTGCCCAGCACCTGGCCGGCCTGCTTCCCCATCACGGATTCGAAGGTCGGATTGACGAACACGAACTTGCCGTCCTTGTCCTTGGCGAATGCCGAGGCCGGCAAATGATTCATGAACATCGAAAACTGCGTCTGCAGTGTTTTCGCCCGTTCTTCCGCCTGCTTTCGCGCCTGGATTTCACGGGCCTCCGTTATCGCCCGGCGCACCGCGGAGGGGAAGCGTGCAGAGATTGGTCTTGAGCACATAATCGGTCGCGCCGTTGCGCAAGGCGGCCACGGCGTTCTCCTCGCCGATGGTGCCGGAGACGAAAATGAACGGAAGGTCGGGGCGCAATTCGCGCGTGATCGTCAATGCGGCCATGCCGCTGAAGCGCGGCATGGAAAAATCCGACAGAACGATGTCCGGCTCGAAATCATCGAGCTCGCGCCGGAAGTCGGCTTCCGTCTCGACGATGCGGGCTTCGAAAACAAGGCCGTCGCGGCGCAACTCGCGCAGTTCGAGTTCTGCATCGGAAGCGACATCCTCGACCACCAGGATGCGCAGACTGCTTTCAGCCATGGTTATCGATGGACCGCATAACGCCGTGCTGGGGTCGCCCGAGACAACTCATCCGGTGTTAGGCACCTTGTTCACCAGCGACCAGTACAGCCCGACCTGCGACACCATGTCCAGAAACTTGTCGAAATCGACGGGTTTGACGATGTAGCTGTTGACGCCGAGTTTGTAGCTTTCGACGATGTCGCGCTCTTCCTGCGACGAAGTCAGCATGACCACGGGCACGGACCGGGTCGCTGGATCGGATTTCATTTTGCGCAAGACTTCGATGCCGTCCACCCGGGGCAGCTTGAGATCGAGCAGGACGAGCTTGGGAGTCCCGTTGAGCCGCTCCTTGTACGCGCCGCTGCAGTACAGGAAATCCAGCGCTTCGGCACCGTCCTTGACCCAGACCAGGTTGTTGGCGAGATTCTTTTTGCGCAGCGCACGCATGGTCAGTTCGGCGTCCGTCGGGTTATCTTCCACCAGCAGTATTTCCACGTTCTCGAATCCGGTCATGGTGTCGCTTCCGTCGGCAGGGAGAAAAAGAAAGTGGCGCCCTTGTCCAGTTCGGCCTCGGCCCAGACGCGTCCGCCATGGCGGGTGATCAACCGGTGCACGATCGCCAGCCCGACGCCTGTGCCGCTGAACTCTTCGACACTGTGCAGCCGCTGGAACACGCCGAACAGCTTGTCGTAATAGCGCATGTCGAAGCCTACTCCGTTATCTTTCACGAAGTAGGCTACATGGCCATGCGAATCCGCGGATTCCATGCAGCCGATTGCAATGTCGGGCGACGCCCTGACGGACGAGTACTTCAGGGCGTTGGACAGCAGGTTGATCCATACCTGTCGCAACAGGGCCGCATCGGCTTTCACGCCGGGAAGCGCCTGAATCGTGATACTGGCTTCATGGCGTGAACCGGCGTTGCGGATTTCCGCCAGCGCTTCCTCCACCAATGCATTCATGTCCACCGGTTCGCAGGCGAGCGGTTGACGTCCCAACCTCGAAAACGCGAGCAGATCGTCGATCAGTATGCCCATGCGTTCGCTGTTGTCGCGCACGACTCGGAGCAGGCGCCTTCCCTCGTCGTCCACCGTGGCGCCGTAGTCCTCCTCGAAAATACGGGTGAAGCCGTCGATGGCGCGCAGTGGCGCGCGCAAGTCATGCGAAACGGAGTAGCTGAAACTCTCCAGCTCCTTGTTCGCGGCTTCCAGTTGATTCGCGCGCACCTGCAGGCTCGCATTCAGCTCCCGGATGGCCTCCTCCGATCGTTTTTGCTCAGTGATATCGTCTGAGATGCCCAGAAGATACTGCGCGTTGCCGGCGGAATCGAGCAGGGCGAGCTTGCGCGTGCGCAGGTACCGCGTGTCGCCATTGGTAGTCAGTTGCTCTTCGAAAACGTGCACGCCGCTTTTGCCCTGCAACACCTCGCGGTCTTTGGCGACGAAAAATTCTGCCTGCAGCGGCGGGGAACAGATCGTGGTCCGACTTGCCGATCATCGATTCCCTCTTGATGCCGACAAACTCTTCCTCGGCCTTGTTGATTCTGGCAAACCGCAATGACTGGGCATCCTTGACGAAAATCATGCTGGGAATGTTGTCGACCAGCGCATCCAGAAAAGTATTGGTCATGCGCAAGCGGCTTTCGACTTCCTTCTGGGCCGTTGTATCGAACATGGTCGTGCGGCTCATGACGTAGTTGCCCTGGGCATCGAGTATTGGCAGGGCATTGACGGACACCGGGAACGTGGACCCGTTTTTGCGGACCAGCGTGTACTCGAGATCGGTCGTCGCGCCGCCGCTGACCAGACGCGGAAAGTTATCGAGCACGGTCTGCACGCAACTGGGGACGACGACGTCGGTAAATTTCAGCTTGCCGATGACTTCCTCGCGGCTGTAACCGAGCCAGGACAATTCGGTGTCGTTCATGCGCACGAATACGCCATTGCGGTCCACGGAGTGATAGCCGCAAGGGGCATGGTTGTACAGATTTTCCACTTCGTCGGCATGTTCGCGCGCCGCCCGCTCGGCTTTCGAGCGCTGGGCCATCTCCCTGCGCAGCAGCGTGAAGCCCACGACGAGAACGGCAAAGCTGGCGAGGGTGCCGAAAACAATGACCGCCGCGTATTGCTGTGTGCTGCGCGTGGATTCGTCGATGCGTTGCGCGAGCAGGCTTTCTTCATGGCTGCGCATATCGTCAGCAAGGGCGCGGACTTCGTCCATGGTGGATTTGCCGGCCTGAATATGGGACCGCACGGACTGCGGAATCGCCGTTCTTGTCGTCCTGGCCAATTTCAGCGAAACAGCGGCCTGCTGCAACCGCCGGTCAATGAGTTGTTCCAGATCCTTTACCCTGGACTGCTGGTCGGCGTTATCGGCCGTCAGTTCCTCCAATCGCGCCAGGTGCTGCGGCAGGTTCTCCAGGGCCGCGTGGTACGGTGTCAGGAACTCGTCCTGCCCCGAAATCAGGTAACCGCGTATGCCGGTCTCCACGTCCTTGAGGTCTGAAAGCACAACTTCCGTGCCGCGCAGCACTTCCTGTGTGTGCGCAACCCATTGCATGCGGTGGACCAGGCCCTGCAAACTAAAGTAAGCGATGGTCGCAATGCCGCCGAGTATGGCGAGCGCGGCAATCAACGCGATGAGGGGGATGCGGCCGGTCGCGTTCATCTCGGACGGGGGGTGGCGCGTGCCATGAGCGCGCGGGGCCGGTTTGGCGCCTGGCCGAAAGGCGACACTCCGCAGCGGGTTAGACAGGACGAAGCCGCCGTTGAGCAGATGGCCAGCTTCATGATCAAACGAGTGGTATCAATTGGATAAGGGGCATTCAAGCCCCTAAGATACACAATCGCCCGTCACCTGCCATCGGACTTTGTCCTACAGCCGCAGCAGTGCGGAATAAACCTGAAGGACAGGTAGCGACAAAGAACACAGAGAAAAAGCCGGGATTCCGCGGAATTTACCAGCTGATCCGTCGCAATCCCGGTTCCTAAGTAACTGTGGGTAAGCGAGCGTTCTAGATGAGCTTGTTGATGACGGCGTAATGCGTCAGTTCGACATTGTGGCGCAGCCTGAGTTTTTGCAGAACGCGGCTGCGATAGGTGCTGATGGTTTTGACGCTCAGGCAGAGCTCCCGCGCGATGTCGCCGACCGATTTGCCGGAAACGATCATTCGCAACACTTCAAACTCGCGGTCGGAAAGCGTCTCGTGAACCCCGAGGTCCGCGTCGCGATTCCAGTCGTGGGCGAGGCACTCTCTGACGGACGGCGAGATATAGCGCAGGCCCGACGTGACCATGCGTACGGCCTCGAGCAATTCATCCGGCGCGCTTTCCTTGGTCAGATACCCGGCCCCTCCGGCGCGCAGCACGCGCACGGCGTATTGATCGGCCGGGTACATGCTGAGCACCAGCACCGGCAGGGCAGGGCGCGCCTTCTTGATAACCTTGAGCACCTCGAGACCGCTGCGATCGGGCAGGCTGATGTCCAGCATGACGATATCCCACCGCTCGGCCATGACGAGCGCGATGGCCTCGGCGCCCGTGGCAGCCTCGCCGACCACGATCGAATGGGCCGTGTCGCAAAGAATACGGCGCAAGCCCACGCGCGTGATTGCATGGTCATCGACGATGAGGGCGCGCGTCATTTTGCGACAGCTTCCCGGTCGCGTCGCGCGCGTTTGGCAACTTTAAAGCGGGCCGGAAATTTCACCAGTACGGTGGTTCCGCCCCTTTCGGGGCGCTCGAACTTCACGTTACCGCCGAAGTTTCTGGCCCGTTCGCGCATGCCCTGAATCCCGCAAGCCTCGGGCTCCATGATCTTCTCGGGGGAAATTCCGACCCCGTTATCGCTGATCCGGACGACGATGGCACTGACGTCGAGTTGCAGGCCGATATGGACTTGGGTCGCTTGTGCATGCCGGGCAATATTGGTCAGTGCTTCCTGAAAAATCCGGAACACGGCCGTCTGCGCGTCATTCTCGAGCACTATGCCCTCGGGCGCAGGGTCGATCTGGCAGGGAATGCCGAAATTCAATTCGAACTCATGCAACTGCCACTGCAAAGCGGCCCACAATCCCAGGTGATCGAGGATGCTGGGGCGCAGTCCGGTCGCGATGCGCCTGACCGACTCGATGGCCGAATCGATCAGCGCAACCGACTCGGCCAGCTTGTCCTTACGCACGTTGCCGTCATCGAGAGTTCTTGCAAACCAGTGCAAGTCCATTTTGGCCGCGGTCAGCGTTGCGCCAAGTTCGTCGTGAATCTCACGCGCGACGGCAGCCCGCTCCGATTCACGCGTGGACTGCAGGTGAGCCGATAACCGGCGCAGTTTTTCGCGTGAGGTGCGCAGGGCGCGCTCTACGCTCATGCGCTCCTCGATCTCGAAGCGCAGTGCCGCGTTGGCGTTCGACAAATCCTGCGTGCGCAGACGGACGGCTTCGGCCAGCTGAATCTGGGACTGCTCCAGTACGGCGCGCGCTTCCTTCTGGTCGTGGATGTCGGTGGTGGTGCCGACCCAGCGCAGGATTTCACCCTTGGAGTTGCGAACCGGCAGCGCGCGGGACAAATGCCAGCGATAGACTCCAGTGGCATTCGCGCGCATGCGCAATTCTCCTTCATAAGCGGTGCCGGTCTCAAGGCTGTGCGCCCAGCGCCGGAGCAGCTCGCGCAGGTCGTCCGGATGCACGAATTGCTGCCAGTTCCACCCTTCGATTTCGGGGCCCCGCGAAGACAGATAATCCCGCGCACGCTGATTGACGTTGTCAAGGTATCCGTCGGGCCGCGCCGTCCAGGCCATATGCGGAGTGGTATCGAACAGCTGAAAGAAGTAATCGCGTTCTGCCTGCAATCGACGGTGCTCGGCCTCTTTGTGCACCTGGCGTAGATGATCGCGCTGAAGCGCCTTGCGCTCGGAGAGATCACGCAGCATTACATGCGCCGCAGGGCGGCCGTCATGTTCAAAGCGTGTGGCCATGGCTTCAACCTCTATCACCTGGCCGTCTGTGCGAACGAACTTCATTTCCTGCGGGGCAAGTTGCTCCTGGCGGAACAGCAGGCGTTGCATTCTTGCCCGTGCGATGGCCAGCGACTCGGGATGGATGAGGTCGAACACGCGCCGGCCGATCATCGATTCAGGCGTGTCGAAGCCAAACAGGCGCGCCGCGGCGCGGTTGGCGTACACAAAGCAGCCATCGCACCAGACATAAATCGCATCCCGCGACATCTCCACGACGTCGCGATACCAATGTTCATTCATCGCAATCGCCTCACATTTCCGTGCCGGCCCATGCGACAGTCGATTCAGGCTTTCATCGACTCATCGTAGAAGCGATAGGTGTTTCTGCCGGCTTGCTTCGCATGATACATCGCCTTGTCGGCGATGCGGATGAGGGTGCCGGCCTCGGTGGCATGATCGGGGTAGATGCTGATGCCGAGGCTCGGTGAGATGCGCAATTTTTCGCCGGTGATGAAGAAGTCTTCATCCAGTGCGCGCAGAAGTTTGTCTGCAATGGTGGTGGCGTCTTCGGTGTGGCGCAGTTCGGGCAGCACCATGACGAACTCGTCGCCGCCGAGGCGCGAAACCGTGTCCACCTCCCGCAGCGCGTTGCGGATCCGGTCTGCAACCTGTTGCAGCAGCATGTCTCCGACATGATGGCCCAGACTGTCGTTGATCTTCTTGAAGTGATCGAGATCCATGAAGATCACCGATGTCTTGGAATGGTTGCGCTGCGAAATCGCCAGCGCCTGTTCCAGGCGGTCCATCAGCAGGATGCGATTCGGCAGATTGGTCAGGGAGTCGAAGTGCGCCATGCGGCGGATCTGCTCTTCCATGGTGCGCCGCGCAGTGATGTCGATAAACGCCCCCACGGCGCCATAGACCTTTCCGGTCGCATCGCGTAGCGGCGCCGCGTTGCCGATCAGATGACGGATGCTGCCATCTGCGAAAACGACGTCCTGTTCGAAATCCCGCACCTCGATGCCCCGGAACGTGGCCATCTGCATCGGCAGTTCGTGCGGGTCCAGCGCGCGCCCGTTGCGGAATATGCGGAAGGGTGCCGGTTGTTCGGATTCGTCCGGCATGACGATATTGCTGCCCTGGGGCAGGCGCAGCAGGTCGTAGGCCATGCGATTGCCGGTGATCGACTTGCATTCGGGATCATTTGCAATGCACACCGCGGCGGGCACCGCATCGAGGATGACGCGCAGTTCGGCCGCGCGCTGGCGCTGCTTGCGCTCGCTTTCCATGAGCGCGCGTTCCATGCGCTTGCGCTCGGTAATATCGCTGACCACGATGGACAGCCGCGCGACCTTGTCGCCTTCGAGCACGGGCGCAAAGCTCACGGCGACATCCACGAATTTACCGTCTTTGTGTTGCCATACCGTCTCGCGGTTGAGCGTGGCCCGGCCTTCGATCACATGCGCCATGAGCTTGGCATCTTCGGCCTTCAGGAATTCCGGAATGAGGCAAGCCCGGGTATTGCCAACCATTTCTGCGGCCGTGTAACCGAATATGCGCTCCGCGCCCTTGTTCCAGGTCAGCAGCACCCCGTTCCAGTTCTCGCTCAGGATGCCCGCATCCGCGGATTCCACCACCGAGGCCAGCAACTGGGGATGACCGGTCACTTCCGGCCGGATGGCGCGCTTGGCTTGCTGCGCCGAAAAGGCCGATTCGAGCTTCGACGGCCGGTCGTTGTCGACCGGTTGGAGCTGCTGGCGCACCCGTTTATCCGACAGGGAGGCCTGCAGCGCACGGACGAGCTCAACCAGCTCCGGCGCGAGGCCGAAGGTGTCCCTTCCGTGATTGTTATCGGGCACGTCGGCCTCCCTTGATAGCCGGCTGCTCTGGGTCATCGGCGCTTGCGACAGTGGAACGAGAAAGTTTTCTTTGTTTTAGGGATTGAGCCATGAATCCGGTCTTGCGGCAAGCAACCGCGCCAGTATTGGGCTTGCGGGGAGGCCCCCCCCGGCGGGGCGTAACACCGCCCCGATCGTACCGTTCGGCAACCGGCCGGAGCGCAGGGATCGCATGGGAATTTGTTGCAATCTGGCGCGATTGCGTGATAGGCATTTGCCGGCCGGGCGACCTTCCCCCGACCTGGGGCAAATATGACACGGGAATTTGCCGCTGACGCGGCTTTGGCCTGCGTGGAGGCGTTCAGGCCCCAAAAAAAGGCGGGCTGCGTTGGGGCAGCCCGCCTTTGATCGATTACCCGGCTTTTCAGCCAATCTGTACCGGTACATACATCCGGTTTGCATCTCGCTGGATCAGCAGCGCAACGGTCTTGTCCGACTTCTTGACCAGGCTTTTGAGTTGCTCGACGGATTTCACCGGCGTTTCGTTGACCGCCAGGATTACGTCACCGGCCTGAATGCCCGCTCGCGCGGCGGCCCCGGAAACGGTCTGAACGATCAGCCCGCCTTCGGTCTTGAGTTGCGCACGCTCGTTCGGGACCAGTTCACGCAGGGTCAGGCCCAGTTGCGCCGCGGACTGGCCTTCGCCGCCGCTGGCGGCGACGGCTGCCCTCGGTTCCGTCAATTCGCCCACCTTGACGTCGATGTCACGGCTCTTGCCTTCACGCCAGACTTGCAGCCGGGCATTGTTGCCCGGCTTGGTCGCGGCTATGGCGCCGGAGAGCTCCGAGAGCTGGCCGATCTGCTTGCCGTTGACGCCCAGGACGACGTCGCCGGACTTGAGGCCGGCCTTGTCGGCGGGGCTGCCCGGTTCCACGCCGCTGATCAGCGCGCCTTGCGGTTTTGGCAGGCCGAATGAATTGGCGAGCGCCTGGTTGACGTCCTGAATCTGCACACCGATCCGGCCACGAGTCACCTTGCCGTATTGAACCAGATCATTCTTGACATGGATTGCCACGTCGATCGGAATCGCGAAGGACAGGCCCATGAACCCGCCCGTACGGCTGAAGATCTGCGAGTTGATGCCGATCACTTCGCCGTCCATGTTGAACAGCGGGCCGCCCGAATTGCCGGGATTGACCGCGACGTCGGTCTGGATGAATGGAACGAAATTTTCATCCGGGAGCGCGCGCGCTTTCGCACTGACGATGCCCGAGGTAATCGTGTTCTCGAAGCCGAAAGGCGAGCCGATGGCCGCCACCCATTCGCCCACCTTCAGATCGTTGGCATTGCCGATTTTGACGGCCGGGAGATTTTTGGCCTCGATCTTGAGCACTGCGATGTCCGTGCGCTTGTCGACGCCAAGTACTTTGGCATCGAATTCGCGGCGGTCGGTCAGCTTGACGATAATGTCAGTCGCATCCGCCACGACGTGGGCATTGGTCAGGATGATGCCATCGGAACTGATGATGAATCCGGAGCCCAGGCCGCGCTGGAGTTCGGGACCGCCCTGCGGACCTTGCGGCCCGGGTTGACCGTAGCGGCGGAAGAATTCCTGCAGCGGATCGTCCGGAGAAAGCCCCGGAATGCCGGGTGGCTGACCCTGGCCCTGGCCGGCAATGGCCTGCGGGCTGCGCGATACCGCGACGTTCACCACCGACGGACCATTTTCATCGACGATCCGGGTGAAGTCAGGCAGGCGCTGGGATGCGGCGGCGGTGGACTTGGTGACCGTCTCCTGGGCCGCGTTGGCCACCTTGTGACCAGGCAGTGCGAACTCGTAATAAGCGCCGAAGGCCGCTGGAATGAGTGCGGCGACCAGCCATTTTTTTGCAGTAAGTCTTGAAAACATTGAATTGGCCTCCTGAAATGCAAAGCGGGCAGCTGCCCGCGATCGATTCGTTACCTGATCTCAGACCTGAACGCTGCGTCCAAGTTCATCCCCCGGGGAAGGTTCGGCTGCATGTTCAGGCTCGTTGCAACCGGTTGGAGCGGGCGAGCCAAAAACGTACTATGCCACTGTCCAGGTCGTCGGCCTCGGCGCGGGGACGGCGGGCGTTTGACTCTGTTTTATCGAAGTAAACAAAGGAGCGCGTATGAGCATAGCAAGCGAGTTCAAGGAATTTGCCCTGAAGGGCAATGTCGTCGATCTTGCTGTCGGCGTCATCATCGGTGCCGCGTTCAGCAAGATCGTGGACTCGCTGGTCAACGACATCATCATGCCGCTGATCGGCAAGATGGTTGGCGGGCGGCTGGATTTCTCCAACTTTTACATTGCCTTGAGCGGCCAACCGGAGGGCATGCCGCTGGCGGAAGCCAAAAAAGCGGGCGCGGTGCTGGCCTATGGCAATTTCCTCACGGTGTTGCTGTATTTCATCATCCTGGCGTTCATCATTTTCATCATGGTCAAACAGATCAATCGCCTGAAAAGAGAAACGCCTCCCGCCGCGGTGCCCTCGCCGCCCGAGAATATCGTCTTGCTGCGCGAAATCCGCGACAGCTTGCGCAAATAGCCTCGACGGCAGGCGGGGCGTTGCTCTGCTAACGCAGCGGCAGGCCTACGGGAGGAACGATTGGCGGTCGGAAAATCCCAGCGCCCGTTTGGTCGCGCTGTTTGCAATCGGCCGCACGCCTGTCTCATCCAGCCGCCACTTGTCCATGTACTGACCGGGCTTAAGCAGCTTCACGCCTGATTCGGCCAGGTACCTTTCGGTGGCCGGATCGGCATACGGCCAGGGCAGGCCGGCTTCGAAAGGCTGCCACAGGCCGTCCCAGTGGACGGGCAGATAGGCTTTGGGCCTGACCACAGGCACCACCAGTTGCGCGATGGGCAGGCCGCCGGTGCCGATCCACAAGTCCACCGCGTCCAGGCCCGCATCCCGCATCGCCTTTCTGAGATTGTCGAGCGGCGCTCCGTAGTCCACCCCGCTGACCACGATCGGCACGTGCAGGTCCACGGGGCTGGCCGAATTCTGATAAAACCAGCTGTAGCGTCCGCGCGATCCATCGACGGTGAACAGGAAGCCGCGATTGCCGCCGCCGTTGGGAAAATCCTCCGCTACGCCGGCCTTGAGCCCGCCGGTCACCGGGTCCGCGCGCGGAATGGCTTCGAGTTCGACCGGATCGTGCTGCTCCCAGTTTTTCGCGGGATCGCCGCTATGGTTCCAGCGCACGACGCGCACGGTGACGCCTTGCGCGAGGGGAATCGTTTCCAGCCCGTAAACCGGCCGGCAACGCTCTTCCGGCAGGTTTTCCGCCATGGCCTCGAAGCAGGTGGTCTGCGAGCCGATGATGGGGGCGCCTCGTCAGCTTCGACCAGGTGGCGGTATCGAAGGAATGGTCCCAGTGACTGTGCCCGGTCAGCAGCAGATTGACTTTGTCGCGCCCGCCGATGGCTTCGAGCACGCGCGAGACGGCCGCTACATCGGGTTTCCAGGGCGTGCGCGTATAGGCGTAGCCACCGCCGCCGCCGTGAAACTGCGCTTCGGGTATGCGCGTGATGTAGCCATCGGTCACCACGCCGAGCGCACCCATCTGATAGTGCATGTTGGTGATCGACATCCAGGTGATGTCGACGTGATCCGGCCCTGCCGCCATTGCGCTCGCAATCGAAGCAGCGGCAATGGCCGCGCCGGATAAAAATTTCCTCATCCTGCCTCCCCGATCAATTTGATTTTTTGCCACAGAGGACACAGAGGAAAAACGAAAACACGGAAGGGCAGATTGCGTGCCGGGGTTGCCGGCCCCGGATTATTTGCTTGCTCCAGGTTTTCCTCTGTGACCTCTGTGTCCTCTGTGGCAGAAGATTTAATCGATCTACATCCGCCGCGCTTCGACGAAATGCTTTTTCCAGTAATCGGCATCCAGGCTGTCGGTACGCACCTTGCCGCCGCTCGATGGCGCGTGGATAAAGCGCCGATTGCCGATATACATGCCGACGTGCGAACGCTTCTTGCCTTCCTGATCGAAAAACAGCAGATCGCCTTCACGAAGACTGCGTGTCGAGATCAGCACTGACATGTGCCGCTGCGACTGCGTGTCGCGTGGCAGCGAAATTCCGGCGCGACCGTAGCTGTATTTCACGAGTCCGCTGCAATCGAAGCCCGCCGGCGTATCGCCCGCATATCGGTAGGGTTTGCCCAGCATGGCCTTCGCATGCATGACCGCCTGGGCCGCCACGTCGTCGCTGGCACGCGCCGTCGCGCGGTCCGGGACCTCCGGCGCGCTGGCACAGCCGGTCAGCACGATCATCAAGGCTGCGGCACCCAGGCCGCATGCGCGGGTCATCGCGTTTTCTCGGTACCGCACCAGCGCGCCATGAAAAGTGCCAGCACCTGCGCCACGCGCAGCGTGCTCGCGATCGAGACCGATTCGTCGATGCCGTGAATATTCTGCGCCTCGGGCCCGTAGCACGTTGCGGCAATGCTGCCGTAGAGATTGAAGACCCGCGCGTCCGTGGTCGCCGCGCTGGCAAACCATTCAGCGTCTTGCTGCATTACCTGAAGGTGTGCCGCGGCGAGTCCGGTCAGCAGCGGCGCCGCCTCGTCGAGCACGAAGCCTTCGGCCTGGAAGCCGGCGTAGCGCACGCGATAGTTGATGCCTGCAAGCGAAGCATCGTTCTTCATGGTCTGCGCCAGACATGCTTCGATCGCGGCGCGCGCCTGCGCAGCCGGCACGCCGGGATAAAAACCGCAACGCAGTTCCATGACGCAGCGCGTGGCAACCGACGACGCCCATTCGCCGCCGTTGATCTTGCCGAGATTGAATCGCACGGGATGTTCGAGATGCGCGAAGGCCGGGTGGCGGTTGGCCGATGCGTTCCACTGCGCTTCCAGTGTCTGTAATCCGCGCCACAATGTGATTGCCGCTTCGATGGCGTTGACGCCCTGTCCGGCATTGAGCACATGAGCGGGTTTGCCGAATACTTCGACCGACAGCCACATCACGCCTACCTGGGCGTTGAGGATGGTGTGGCCGAACGGTTCCGGGATGATCGCCGCGTCCGCCGTGTAGCCCCGCCGCAGGCACGCCAGCGCGCCGTTGCCGGTGCATTCTTCCTCGACGACCGACTGCATGATCACCGGTGCGGCAGGCTGCAGGCCCATCGATTTCAGGGCGCGAAATGCGGTGACGTAGGCGGCGATGCCGGCCTTCATGTCGCCGCTGCCGCGCCCGTAGAGCCGGCCATCACGCACGACCGGATCGAACGGCGGGCGTGACCACAGTTCCTCGGCGCCGACCGGCACCACGTCCATATGGCCGTTCAGGATCAGCGAGTGTCCGGCGGCTGCGCGGGGCCGATGCAGGGCGACGACGTTGTCGTGACGCTCCCATTGCCCAACCGACGGCGAATAACCGGGCAGGTCTTTCAGGTCCGCGTCGCGCACCTCGAAGCGCTCGGTGGCCAGACCCATGCCGCGAAACAGGCCCTCCATGAAATCCTGCGCGCCACCCTCGGCGCCGTTCAGCGACGGAAAGCGCACCAGCGTCGTGGCGAGATCCACCATGTCGCCTTGCAACGCTTCTACTGCAGCGAGCAACTCGGATTCGAAAGTGGAATCGCGCGTCCCGGGAGCGTTCATTCCTGGAGGATAGCAGAAGCATGTGGATGGCGACGGTGGGGCACGCAAGCACGAGCGCAGAACGCCGAAGGCAGCGCGTCAAGTTTTCCGGATGGCCGCCGCCTGCATAAGAGTCGCCAATCCTACGCGCATACGCCCGATCACCGATCGGCCGCACACGGTGGATGGCCTAGCCAGCCACAGGAATTCGCTGTAGCAGAATTTCCTCGATGCATGGACGAATGCCAGATTTCGCAACATTCATGACGTCGGGAACTTCGGCGCGAACGCCGGGGTCAGGCTTAATCGAGTTACCACTCAAGGAGAATTGCCATGCTGGTAAGCGAGGCGATGACGCGCGATGTGCGCACAGTAAGCCCCGGGCAGTCGATTCGTGACGTCGCGAAAATCATGGGCGAGATCAACTGCGGCTTTGTGCCCGTCGGGGAAAACGACAAATTGATCGGCACCATTACCGATCGTGACATTGCGTTGCGTGCCGTGGCCGTCGGCAAGGCGCCGGACACACCGGCGCGCGATGTCATGACCCAGGACGTAAAGTATTGCTACGAGGATGAGAGTCTCGAGCATGTCGCCAAGAACATGGGCGATATCAAGGTGCGCCGTTTACCGGTGGTGGATCGCAACAAGCGACTCGTAGGGGTGATAGCGCTGGGCGACATTGCACACGCAGCGAAAAGCGCGGCGTCGAAGGTCGTCGCGGGCGCATCCAGGCCGGGCGGACCACACGATCAGACCGCGAGGCAGGCAGGGTAAATCGACACTCTGTTATGCGGATTCGGATCCGAGTTCCAATCGTAAAGGAGATCACATGAGAATATCGCGCACTCTGACTGCCACCGCACTTGCTACATCCCTGTCCTTGTCGCTCAGTGCCGTCCTCGCTTCAGGCGAAGCAAAAGATGAGCCCCAGTCCAGATCCGACAGCCAATCGCAGGCCGAGGTGATCATGCTGCTGGTGCCCGTCGACATGGAGCGCGACGCAACCAGAAGCGGGTGCTGGGCAAGGATGTACTCGAAGAATCTGTATCTGGGTGAGGTTTATACGGTGGTCGGGCCGACTTCGATGTCGTCCATGGATGGCCGCTTTGGGGGATCTTTCGGCTCCATGGTCAACAGTATCAAGGTTGGGCCGAAGGCGAGATTGACGCTTTATGACAACGAAGCTTTCAATGACCGCAACGTGACGGTGACATCCAACCAGCAAGTGCCCGATCTGGATGAGAAGCTCGGGATGTTCGATAAGATCGCGTCGCTGAAACTGACCTGCAGTTCATAGTGGTTGCTTGACCCGACCGCCGATTCCGACGCAGGTCATCCCGCTGCGCTACGGAATCGGTCTCTGCCAACGCTCAACCCAGTAAGGCCGGATTGTGCTGCCAGGTCGCGAAAGTCAGTGCGCAAGCGAAACTGACCCAAGCCAGGTAAGGCAACAGCAATAGTGCGGCGAAAGCGTGAATTCGCCAGAAAGCGACGATCGTGACGACGATGAGCATCCACAGCAGCAGAATTTCGGCAAAAGCCAGGCTGCCCATGTGCCATCTGAAGAACAACCAGGTCCACAGTGCGTTCGCGAACAGTTGCACAACGTAGAATCCCAGGGCAACGCGTGCGCCGCGAAAACCCCGGACACGCCAGACCAGCCACGCAGCAACGGCCATCAATACGTACAGCACACTCCAGACCGGACCGAACAGTCCCGCCGGCGGCGCCCAGCCCGGGCGCGCAAGCTGCAGATAGAACGTGCCTGCCTGCGCGGAGGCAAACGCCCCGATGGCAGCCGCGGCAAAGGTCAACCCCATCCAGCCGATGAGGCCGATGAACTGGTTGCGCGCAGACGGGAGGAAGTCAGTCATAGGCAATGCTCACGTATCCGGAAAATGAAATGCTATGTCAGGGGCCGGGCCAGCACCGGCCATGGCTCGCGCGAGCCGTTGCGGCGTTTGCGCATCGGGCAGGAGCGGCCCGCAACGTTGCTACTGGTAGATCTTGCCTGCATGCCTGAGCCATCCGGCCTGATGCCGGCCGCCCGGGTCGTGGTGGGTCCAATGTATGACGCCGCCTTTTGGGTTCCATTCGTACACGCCGTTGAACTCGACGGAGTCGCCGGAGCGCAGCGAATCGAGTCGAGGCGCCAGGTCGATGTTGTGCGCGACGAGGAGCGTTTGGCCGGAAGACAATGTCAGGATGAAACGCTGGTGACGGCTCCCTTCATTGTCGTCCGCAAGGAGTTTTGTGACGATGCCTTCGCCTGCGACCTGGATGCCGCTTTTCTGTTCGGCAATGGCGGTGCGCAACGCATCGTTCTGGCCGGCCGGTACCGACTGGGTCGTGGGCGTATTGGCAAGCTGGCGCAGTGCACCGGTCTGGCTCAAACCAAAGTAGGCGGCCGCGAGGACTGCTATTGCTAGAGCGAGTTTATTCATCTGGCCTCAGTACTTCGACGGCTGGCGTCGTGGTGACGCCCTGTTCACGGGCGCAATCCCTCAGGACTACGCTTTCTTCGAAGGTTTCGACTTGCCGGAACTGTTGAGGGCGACGGCCTGGCGAATGAGCGCCTTGAAGGCGGCCTCGTCAACTTCTTCGCCTTCGCGGACGTCGATCGCGCGGCGTACGTTGCCGTCGAGGCTCGCATTGAACAGGCGGGCCGGATCGTTCAGCGACGCGCCCTTGGCGAAGGTAAGCTTCACGACGCTCTTGTAGGATTCGCCCGTGCAGAGGATGCCGTCGTGCGACCAGACCGGCGTGCCCCTCCACTTCCACTGTTCCTCGACGTCGGGGTCCGCCTCCTTGATGAGCTTGCGCATTCTACCGAGGGTTTTTCCTCGCCAGTCTGCGAGCGCGGCGATTCTTTGCGAGATGAGCTCCGATGCAGACTGACTCTCGCTTTCACTGGTCTTTTTCATCGTGCCTGCCGTAGCGCTCGATCCATTTGCCGCGAAATATGCCAAATCGGCGGGCCCGTAAGGCACCGTCGACCCGAATCTGAGGCGATTTGAAGTGTCGGCTTGGTCCCGGTCGTTGGTTGCCAGCCAGATTAAACATCCAAACAGAAAATCCCGTGCCGCAATAATGCTCCATTTGAGTTAGCAGACCGCAACAGCCCGCATCCGGGTTGACGCGCGCTCAGGATCTGGCAACCCCTTCCCATTCTTTCTCCTGCAACGCGCGCCACTGGATCTTGCCGGTGCCGGAGCGGGGCAGGGCATCGGTGAAATCGATCATGCGCGGCACTTTGTAGGCCGCCATGTGCAGCCGCGACCATTCCATGATGTCATCGGCGCTGACCTTGCCCTTGCTTTCGTCCTTGAGCACCACCACCGCCTTGACGGTTTCGCCGCGGCGCGGATCGGGGGCGGAAATGATCGTGACTTCGCGGATGTCCGGATGCTTGTACAGCGCGGCTTCGACTTCCGCGGGCCAGACCTTGAAGCCGGAGGCGTTGATCATGCGCTTCAGGCGATCGGCGATGTAGTAATAGCCGTCTTCGTCATAGCGGCCCAGATCACCCGTGCGCAGGAATTTTTTACCGTCGATCTCGATGAACACCGCCTCGTTTGCGTCGGGGCGCTGCCAGTAACCCAGCATCACCTGCGGGCCATGCACCACGATTTCCCCTTGCTCGTTGGGCCCCAGCACTGCCAGGGTTTCCGGGTCGATCACGCGCGATTCGGTATCGAAGGTCGGGAATCCCAGGCATTGCTTACGGGCTTTGTGCGCGGGATTCATGTGCGTCTGCGAGATGGTTTCCGTCATGCCGTACGCTTCCATGTAGTCGATGCCGCACAGGTCATGGAGCTTCTGTGCGACGGCCTCGGGCATGGAGGCGCCGCCGCCGAATATATTCATCAGCGTTGACAGGTTGCGTCCGGCCGTTGCGGGATGCGCCAGCAAGTCCACCACCATGGTCGGGACGTTCGCCCAATGCGTGCAGCCGTAATGTTCGATCATGTAGCCGGCCGCCTCCGCATTCCAGCGCGGCAGGATCACCATGCTCGCGCCGGCGTAAATGGCGGCAGTTCATGCTGTGCTGCATGCCCGTCACATGAAAAAGCGGCGCGGTGGCCAGCGCGACCGAGTCCGCGTTGAAGCCTTCCCAGATCGCCGCCCCGACCAGCGTGTGCATGATGGTGCGATGGGTGTGCATGCAGCCCTTGGACAGGCCGGTCGTGCCGGATGTGTAAAGTATTGCGGCGAGATCATCCGGCCGGGCAGTGCTGGGGAGCGGCTTGTAGCCGGCGGCGAGCGCATCCGCCCAGCACACCGCGCCCGGATCGCTGAATACTTTGCGCGGCGTGCGCAGGAATTCGGGCACTTCGAGCGGGGTGGTTTCGGTAAGAAAGTCGGAATAGGTCGCGACGATGGCGTGCTTGGCCTGTTTGCCCAGCAGCGGGTTTGACCTGTTCATACAGGTCCTGGGCGACGATCGCGGTGGAAACCCCGGCATCGTCGAAATAATGCACGAGCTCGTCGGTCACATGCATGGGGCTGACCGCCAGCACCGCGGCATCGGCGCGCAGGATCGCGTAATAGCCGATGATGAACTGCGGCGAGTTCTGCATTTGCAGAATCACGCGATCGCCCTTGCGCACGCCGCAGCGGTTCTGCAGGAACCCCGCAATGAGGTCGACCTGGCGATGCAGATCGCGATACGACAGGATGCTGTCGTAGAAAACAAGCGCTGGCTTGTCGGGATAGCGCTGGGTGGAAACTTCCAGATTGAAATGCAGCGACGTCGCCGGCACCGTCAGGTGTCGCGGCAGATGCTTGGGCCAATGATCGAAATGCTTCGGTTCCATCGCTTCGTTATGAGGTTGAAATTTTCTTGTTCTCGGCTTCCTGCAGCAAGCGCCACTGGATCTTGCCGGTGGCCGACTTCGGCAGGGTTTCCACGAACTCGATCACGCGCGGCACCTTGTAAGCCGCCATTTTTCCGCGCGACCAGGCGATGATGTCGTCGGCCGCCACCTTGCCCCGGCTGGTCTCCTTCAGTACCACCACTGCCTTGACGGTCTCGCCGCGTCGCGGGTCGTGGGTGCCGATCACGCAGGCCTCGCGCACGTCCGCATGATGATAGAGCATCGCCTCCACTTCGGCGGGCCAAACTTTATAGCCCGAGGCATTGATCATGCGCTTGAGCCGGTCGACGATGAAAAAATAGCCGTCTTCGTCGCGGTAGCCCAGGTCGCCGGTGCGGAACCAGGATTTGCCGCCGATCTCGACGAATGCCTCGGCGGTGGCCGCGGGCTTCTTCCAGTAGCCTTTGAAGATCTGCGGCCCGCGCGACACGATCTCGCCGGTCTCGCGCGGGCCCAGCACGGCCAGGGTTTCGGGATGGATGACCAGCGCCTCGGTGTCGCAGATCGGGATGCCCAGGCATTGTTTCTTGGCGCGCTGCGGCGGATTGATATGTGTGGGGGCAATGGTTTCGGACAGCCCGTAGCCTTCGATATAAGTCAGCCCTGTCAGATCCTGCAACCGCTGCGCCACCGCATCGGGCATGGCGGCGCCGCCGCCGCCGATGTGCTGCATGCTTGAGATGTCGTAGCGCGACGAGGTTCGGGTTCGACAGAAAGTCGATGGCCATGGTCGAGATGTTGGTCCAGCCCTCGATCCGGTGGCGCTGGATCAGCTCGGCCGCGGTGTCGCGGTCCCAGCGTGTCATGAGCACAATGGTGGCGCCGAAATAAATCGGCTGGTTCATGCTGCATTGCATGCCGGTCACGTGGAACAGCGGCATGGAACACAGGATGACGGAGTCGGGCTGCATGTCCACCCACGCGCCCCCCGCGATCGTCGTGCTCATGACCGTGCGATGGGTGTGCATGCAGCCCTTGGGTTTGCCCGTCGTGCCCGACGTGTAAGGCATCACGCACAGATCGTCCGGCCCCGCCAGATGCTGCGCGGGGGCAAGGTCTTGCGCCAGCGCATCGCGCCACAGGGTGACCCCCGGTTCGTTCAGGGCCTGGCGGGGTGCTGCGACCGCCTCGGGGATGTTCAGATCGGTCGGCTGCGTTTGATAATCGGAATAGGCGGCAACGATGACCTGTTGCAGGCCTTCGCCAACGCGTGAACCTTCTTCAAGCAGCGGGCGCACCTGACCGAGCAATTCCTGGCCGATGATCGCAACCGTCGCGTCGCTGTCGGCCACGTAGTGGCGCAGTTCCTCGGTCAGGTTCATCGGATTGACCGGCACGACCATGGCATCGGCCCGCAGGATTGCGTAGAACGCGATCATGAACTGCGGGCTGTTCTGCATGAACAGCAATACGCGGTCGCCTCGCGTGACCGCCGCACGTTGCTGCAGAAACCCGGCCAGTGCATCGACGTCGCGCTGGAACTGCCGATAGCTCAAGGGCGTGCCGTAATACGACACGGCGGTCTTGTCGGGAAAGCGCGCGGCCGTGGCTTCCAGATTGCGATACAGGCTGACATCCGGCAGCGGCATCTGCTTTGGCAGGTGCGCGGGCCAGAATCGATAGTGATCGGGTTCCATCAAGGTTCCTGTGCGGTCTCGCTACGCTGCTTCCCGTGCGATCCTTTTCTATCTGGCCACGGCGCCGGTCATGCCGGTCGCCGGCAAGTCTCGCATGTTGGCGACCCCGCGCGTTCCGGTCAACGGTCACCTCCAGGATTCGTTATGTTCGCTTGCCGGCTGGCGTTGCGCTGCAGCGCAGGACCACACGGCGGTCGCCTTTACCCGACGCGGTCGATATGCCAGACTCGACCGCGCACCCGTTTCGGCGAGGTGCGCCCGTGCCACAACCTGGGGAGGTAGCGTTGGTGAGCACAGTCGGCGAAATGCAACCGGCGTCCGGCAGTCCGGCCACGGTCCTTCGCGACGAGCCGTTGTTGCGCATTGCCGGCCTGACGGTCCGCTTCGGCGGCATTGTCGCGCTCGAAGCGCTTTCTTTCGATGTCGCGAGCGGGCAGATCGTCGGGGTCATCGGTCCGAACGGCGCGGGCAAGACCACGCTGTTCAACTGCCTGTCGCGCCTGTATCCGTTTCAGGACGGCCGCATCGAATTGAACGGCCGTTCGCTGCTCGACATTCCGCGCCACGGCATTGCCGCAGCCGGCGTCGGCCGGACCTTCCAGAATCTCGCGCTGTTCCGGACCATGAGCGTGGCGCAGAACATCATGGTCGGCGCCCATAGTTCCAGCCGGGGCGGCTTTCTGGCCAATGCCTTGCGCCTGCCGGTCACGGCCCGCGAAGAGGCGCGCGTGACCAGCCAGGTGCGCGAACTGCTCGAGTTGCTCGATCTGCAGGGCGTGGCAACCAGCCTCGTGACGGACTTGCCCTTCGGGACGCAAAAGCGTGTGGAACTCGGCCGCGCCCTGGCAAGCAGTCCGAAGCTGCTGCTGCTCGATGAACCGGCCGGCGGGCTCAATCACGAGGAAATCGAGTCGCTGGCGGCACTCATCCGCCGCATCCGCGACCGGCGCGGCGTCACGGTGCTGCTGGTGGAACATCACATGGGGCTGGTCATGCAGCTTTCCGACAAGGTCGTCGCGCTGGATTTCGGCAAAAAAATTGCCGAAGGCAGTCCCGCCGAAGTCCAGCGCGACGCGGAAGTCATTCGCGCTTATCTGGGCAAGGAAAGCTGATGGCGCTGCTGGAGGTGGCGGACCTGTGCACCGGCTATAACGCGACCGACGTGTTGCACGGGGTGAGTTTCACCGTGGAGCAAGGCGGTATCACGGCCATCCTGGGCGCCAACGGTGCCGGCAAGACCACCTTGCTGCGCGCCGTCAGCGGCCTGCTCAAGACCCGCGGTGCGATTCAATTCGATGGGCGTTCGATCGCCGGCATGGCCCCGGAAGACGTCGCGCGCCAGGGGATCGCGCACGTGCCTGACGGGCGCGGCACCTTCCTCGATCTCACAGCCGAAGAGAACCTGCGCATCGGTGCCTACATTCGCAAGGACCGGCGCGAGGTGGCGCGGGATCTGGAACGCATGTTCACGTATTTTCCGCGGCTCAAGGAGCGGCGCCGCCAGCAGGCGGGCACGCTGTCCGGCGGTGAGCAGCAGATGCTGGCCGTGTCGCGGGCGCTGATGCTGCGCCCGCGGCTGCTGCTGCTCGACGAGCCGTCGTTCGGGCTGGCGCCGCTGGTCGTGCAGGATATCTTCCGCATCATGCGCGAGATCAATGCCGAGCACGGTGTGAGCGTGCTGCTAGTCGAACAAAATGCCGGGCTGGCGCTGGATCTCGCGGATAACGCCTACGTGCTCGAAACCGGTCAGGTCGTCATGTCGGGCACGTCCGCGGCGGTGCGTTCCGATGAGTCGGTGCGCCGCGCCTACCTGGGTTACTGAGCACGGTCGGGGAGACGGATGGAAGCATTTTTACATCAGGTATTTTCGGGGCTGGCCTCCGGCGGCATTTATGCGAGCCTGGCCCTGGCATTGGTGATGATCTACCAGTCCACCCACCACATCAATTTCGCGCAAGGCGAGATGGCGATGTTCTCGACTTATCTGGCGTGGAGCCTGATCGATGGCGGCGTGCCCTATTGGGGGGCTTTCGTGCTCACCGTGCTGATCTCGTTCGCAGTCGGCATCGTCATCGAGCGCGTGATCATCCGGCCCGTCGAACACGCCCCGGTGTTATCCATCATCACCGTGTTCGTTGCGCTGCTGGTGATCTTCAACAGCGTTGCGGGCTGGATTTTCACCTACACCATCAAGACGTTCCCCAGCCCCTTTCCGGATCAGCCGCTGTTCGGCAACCGCTACATTTCATCGCACGAACTTGGATCGATCGGCATCACGCTGGTGGTGCTGGTGACGCTGTACCTGTTTTTCCGCTATACGCCGCTCGGGCTCGCGATGCGGGCAGTCGCGCAGAATCCATTGTCCAGCCGGCTGGCGGGCATCCGCGTGGGCTGGATGCTGGCGCTGGGCTGGGGGCTGGCGGCAGCCGTGGGCGCAATGGCCGGCATGCTGGTCGCGCCGGTCGTCTATCTCGAACCCAACATGATGTCAGGCGTGCTGTTGTACGCCTTTGCGGCCGCGCTGGTCGGCGGCATCGACAACCCGTTTGGCGCCGTGGTGGGCGGATTCATGGTGGGGGTGCTGGAAAATCTGCTCGGCGCCTACGTGATCGGCACGGAGTTGAAACTCACCGTGGCGCTGGTGCTGATCATCGGCGTGCTGCTGTTCAAGCCGACCGGGCTGTTCGGGAAGGTTTTTGTGACGCGGGTGTGAGAAGGGCCGTGACGGTCTTAAGGAAGCCGTGACGATCGTGACGGTCGTGACGGTCGTGACGGCGTGACGGCGTGACGGCGTGACGACGACGCGCGAACCCAACAGAGCGTAAAACATCGTGAAGTTACTGCATGACAACCGAAAACGATCGCCATGATTGATGCCTCGACCGCTGGAATGAGTGCGCGCGCATGGAAAGCGCTGGGCGTCGCGGCGCTGCTGGCAGGGGCAGTGGCGCTGCCTTTCCTGGTCAGCAACTACCGCGTGTTCCAGTTCAACCTGGTGCTGATTTACGCGATCGTGCTGCTGGGATTGAACATCCTGACCGGCTATAACGGCCAGATCTCTCTGGGACATGGCGCGTTCTACGCGATCGGCGCGTACGTCGCGGCGATTCTGATGGAGCATTTTAGCTGGCCGTATTGGGCAACCTTGCCGGTGGCAGGCCTGGTGTGTTTCGTGTTCGGCTTTCTGTTCGGATTGCCGGCGCTGCGCCTGCGCGGCCATTACCTGGCGCTGGCAACGTTCGCGCTGGCGGTGGCCATGCCGCAGATCCTCAAGTACAAGCATATCGAGCAGTGGACGGGCGGCGTGCAGGGCATTGTCATCATGAAACCGGCCGCGCCTTTCGGCTGGCAGATCACGCCCGATCAATGGCTGTATCTGTTCACCCTGGCGATTCTCGTGCTGATGTTCGCGATCGGCTGGAATCTGCTGCGCGGCCGCGTCGGCCGCGCGCTGGTGGCCATTCGCGATCATCCGGTCGCGGCCGAGGCCATGGGGATTAACAGTGCGCTGTACAAGACCAGCGCCTTCGGCGTGAGCGCGCTGTTCACCGGCGTGGCGGGCGCGCTTGGGGCGATCGTGGTCCAGTTCGTCGCACCGGACAGTTTCACGGCCGGCCTGTCGATCAACTTCCTGATCGGCATTGTCATCGGCGGCGTCGCGTCCATCTCGGGCGCTTTCTATGGCGCGCTGTTCATCCAGTTCGTGCCGAATTTCGCCGATGAGATTTCCAAGGCCGCGCCCTGGGCGATCTACGGCGTATTCTTGCTGGTGTTCGTTTACCTCATGCCCACCGGCGTGGCCGGCTTCGTGCGGCTCGTCTGGGGGCGAATGCGGGGCTTGCGCAGAAACGCTGCAGCCACCGGATCCCCTCGAATGCCTGTCTGAAGGAGGAACTCATGAAAAAGAAACTGCTGGTAAGTCTGAGTGTGCTGGCGTGCGTTATTGCCTCCAGCGCCCTTGCGCAAAAAAAGTACGGGCCGGGCGCAAGCGATACTGAAATCAGAATCGGCAACACCATGCCCTACAGCGGGCCCGCATCGGCTTACGGCACCATTGGCCGGGCGGAGGCTGCGTATTTCAGGATGATCAACGACCAGGGCGGGATCAACGGCCGCAAGATCAATTTCATCAGTCTCGATGACGGCTACAGTCCGCCGCGCACGGTGGAGCAGGTGCGCAAGCTGGTCGAGCAGGAGCAGGTGCTGTTGCTGGCGGGCACACTCGGCACGCCGCCGAATTCGGCCATCCATAAGTACATCAACGCCAAGCGGGTGCCGCATATTTTCGTCAACACCGGCGCCACCAAGTGGGGCGATCCGAAACATTTCCCGTGGACCATGGGCTTTAACCTGAACTATCAGGCCGAAGGCCACATTTATGCGCAGTACGTTCTGGATAACAAGCCCAATGCCAAGATCGCCATCCTGTATCAGAACGATGACTACGGCAAAGACTACGTCAAGGGCCTGAAGGACGGGTTGGGCGCAAAAGCGGGTTCGATGATCGTCGCGGAAGCGAGCTACGAGGTCACCGATCCGACGATTGATTCCCAGATCGTGACGCTGAAAGCTTCCGGCGCGGATACGTTTTACAACGTCACGACGCCGAAGTTTGCCGCGCAGGCGATCCGCAAGGTCTACGACATGGGCTGGAAGCCGCTGCATATTCTCAACCAGGTGTCGGCGTCGGTGGGTTCAGTGCTGACACCGGCCGGCCTGGACAAGTCGGTGGGGCTGATCAGCGCGGCCTATTTCAAGGACCCGGTGGATCCGCAATGGCAGAAGGATGCCGAATTCAAGCAATACGCGGCCTGGCTCAAGAAATATTATCCGGAAGGCGACATCAGCGATGCCTTCGTGGTCTCCGGTTATGTGATTGCCGAGGGCGTGGTGCATGTGCTCAAGGCTTGCGGCGACGATCTCAGCCGCGAGAACGTCATGAAGCAGATGGCGAGCATCAAGGACCTGCAGATCCCGATGATGTTGCCGGGGATCAAATGGAACACCGGGCCGGACGATTTCTTTTTGATCGAATCTGCCCAGCTCGCCCGCTTTGACGGCAAGGAATGGGCCCGCTTCGGCAAGATCCTCGGAAAATAAACCACCTTGATGCGGGCACGGCGAGGCGCAATGCGACCGCGCCCACCGTCGCACTTCGGGCGCACGCTATACTGCGTATCGATAACCAAGAACAAATCGGAGGACGATGATGGAAGGTAAATTTCTGAAGGGCAAGGTCGCGGTCGTCACCGGTGCCAGCCGGGGCCTTGGGCGCGCGATGGCCCTCGCGCTCGGTGAGTCGGGCGCGCGTCTCGCGCTGGTCGGACGCAACCGCGACAAGCTCGAGGAAACCCGCAAGCTTGCAGCCGACATCGGCGCCGAAAGCGAAGTGTTCATCGCCGATGTTCGCGACGAGGCGCAGGTCGCCAAACTCGAGAAAGACGTGATCGCACGCTTCGGCGCGGCGCACATTCTCATCAACAATGCGGGCACCGCGGTACGCAAACCAGTGGCTGATTTTTCACTGGATGAGTGGAAGCTGGTCGTGGACACCAACCTGACCGGCGTATTCCTGGTGACGCGCGCGTTCATTCCGCACATGAAGAAGGCGAAGTGGGGCCGCATCATCAACATTACTTCCATCATGGCGCATATCGGCAGTGCCGGCCGCGGCGCGTACTGTGCCACCAAGGCCGGGCTGCTCGGCCTCACGAAATGTCTCGCGCTGGAGCTCGTTGGCGACGGCATTACGGTCGTGGCCATCAGCCCCGGCTTCTATGAAACCGACCTGACGGCACCGCTGCGGGCGGACGCGCAAAAAAACGCCGCGCTTCTGGGGGCCACGCCCGCGGCCCGCTGGGGCAAGCCGCAGGAAATCGGTTCGCTGGCGCGTTACATCTGCACCGATGCCACCTCGTTCATGACCGGCACCGACATCCTCATGGATGGCGGCTGGGTGGCGCAGTAGGGCCGTGAATATCGTGAATGCCGTGAATGTCGTGAATGTCGTGAATGTCGTAAAAGCACTGCGTGGAGTTGGGGGATCTGAACCCCGATATTCACGACATTCACGATATTCACGTCATTCACGACACTTCCATCCTCATCGGAGGATGGAAGTGAAGATCGTCGTCCTCGGCGCAGGCGTAATCGGCGTGACCAGCGCGTGGTACCTGGCGCAGGACGGGCACGCCGTCACGGTCATCGACCGGCAGCCGCAAGCGGGGTTGGAGACGAGTTTCGGCAATGGCGGGCAGATCTCGGTCAGCCACGCCGAGCCCTGGGCCAATCCCGGGGGCTCCGGCAAAAATCTACAAATGGCTGGGGCGGGAAGATGCGCCCTTGCTGTTTCGCCTGCGCGCCGATCCGCACCAGTGGGCCTGGGGCATGCGTTTCCTGCTCGAATGCCTGCCCGCGCGCACGCGACGCAATACGCTGACGATCCTGCGGCTCGCGCTTTACAGCCGAGACATGCTGCAAGCACTGCGCAGCGAAACGCGCGTGCAATACGACCATCTGGAACGCGGCATTCTGCAAATCCATACCGATGCGCGCGAGTTCGAGGGCGCGCATGCGCGCGTCAAGTTGTTGCGCAGCCACGGCTGCGAAATGCACATCAAGAGCGTGCAGGAGTGCCTGGAACTCGAGCCCGCCTTGCGTGCATCGCGTATCGGCCTGATCGGCGGCACTTATGCGCCGGATGACGAATCCGGGGATGCGCACCAGTTCACCGGCAATCTGGCCGAATTGTGCCGGCAACGCGGGGTGCAGTTCGGTTTCGAGCACGCCATTGAAGCGCTGGATGTGGAGGGCGACACGGTCATAGGCGCGGTGGTGCGCGATCCCGAAGGCCGGCGCGAACTCGTCCAGGCCGACGCCTTCCTGGTCGCGCTGGGCAGTTACAGTCCCTTTGTGCTCTCGCCGGTCGGCATCGACATTCCCGTTTATCCCGTCAAGGGCTATTCGGTCACGATTCCGCTGACCCATCCTGAAGCCGCCCCGGTCATGTGCCTGAGCGACGAAAATGCCAAAGTGGCCATTTCCAGGCTGGGCAACCGGTTGCGGGCAGCCGGCACGGCTGAATTGGCCGGGTACGATACGTCCCTGAATCATGCCCGGTGCAATGCCATCCTGAACCGCATCGAGCAATTGTTTCCGGGCGTGGGCGACTATCCGGTCGCCACGCGCTGGGCGGGCCTGCGGCCCGCCACGCCCAGTAACGTACCCCTCATCGGGCGAACCCGGTACCGGAACCTGTATCTCAATACCGGTCACGGCACCTTGGGCTGGACGCTTGCCTGCGGGTCCAGCCGGGCCGCGGCCGATCTCATGGGCGGGCGCCTGCCGGCAGTGGATTTCCCTTTTCGCTGAAAGGGTTTAGGCGCGGCGAATTGTTTGACGCTGGCCGCGCCCAACTTGCAAAATAGCGGTCTTGCCTGCCGGTCGCCGGGCCGGCAGAGCGTCGTTCGATTCCCCGATCACTCAGCCCCTGGAAAACACATCATGGCCCTATTTTTGAAGACCGGCATCTCCGCCGAGCAGGACGCCGCGGACATTGCCAAGGTGCGCAATACCGTCGAGAGCATTCTTGCCGACATCGAGGCGCGCGGCGACGCCGCCGTGCGCGAGTTGTCGAAAAAATTCGACAACTGGTCGCCGGAGAGCTTCCGTTTGAGCAAAGGCGAGATCGAAGATTGCGTACGCCAGCTGCCCAAGCAGGTCGTCGAGGACATCAAGTTCGCGCAGGTGCAGATCCGCAATTTCGCGCAGATCCAGCGCGACGCCTTGCGCGACGTGGAAGTCGAAACGCTGCCCGGCGTGGTGCTGGGTCACAAGAACATTCCGGTCAACAGCGTCGGCTGTTATGTGCCCGGTGGAAAATATCCGCTGGTTGCGTCCGCGCACATGAGTGTCGTGACCGCGCGCGTGGCGGGCGTCAAACGCATCATTGCATGCGCCCCGCCGTACCAGGGCAAGCCTCATCCCGCGATCGTCGCCGCCATGCATCTGGGGGGCGCGGACGAGATTTACACCATCGGCGGCGTGCAGGCGATCGGCGCCATGGCGCTGGGCACCGCCACCATCAAACCGACCGACATGATCGCGGGCCCCGGCAATGCATTCGTCGCGGAAGCCAAGCGCCAATTGTCGGGACGTGTGGGCATCGACCTGTTCGCCGGCCCGACCGAAACGCTGATCATCGCCGACGATAGCTGCGATGCCGAAATGTGCGCGACCGATCTGCTCGGCCAGGCCGAGCACGGCCCCAATTCGCCCGCCATCCTGCTGACGAATTCGCGCAAGCTCGCCGAAGACACCATCAAGGAAGTCGCGCGGCAACTGGAGACCCTGCCGACCGCCGCCATCGCGGGGCAGGCCTGGCAAGACTATGGCCAGGTGATCCTGTGCAAGGATTATCCGGAAATGGTCCGGGAAGCGGACCGTATCGCTTCCGAACACGTGCAGGTCATGACCAAGGAACCGGACTACTTCCTGCGCAACATGACCAACTACGGCGCGCTGTTCCTCGGCCCCGAAACCAACGTGTCCTATGGCGACAAGGTCATCGGCACCAACCACACGCTTCCAACGCGCAAGGCCGCGCGCTACACCGGCGGACTGTGGGTCGGCAAATTCATCAAGACCTGCACCTACCAGCGCGTGAAGCCGGAAGCCTCGGCGATGATCGGCGAATATTGTTCCCGGTTGTGCGCCGTGGAAGGCTTCGCCGGCCACAAGGCGCAGGCCGATCTGCGCGTGAAGCGCTATGGGCGGTTGCGGGCGGCGTGAAAAGGGCGCGTGACGGCGTGACGGTCGTGACGGTCGTGACGGTCGTGACGGCGTGACGATCGTGACGGCGTGACGGCGTGAGAGGGCGCGTGACGATCGTGACGGCGTGACGCCCGTGACGGTGTGATAGAGCGCGTGACGACGTGACGATCGTGACGGTCGTGACGGCGTGCCCGACTTCGCTGGATACCGGCACCACCGTCCAATCCAGTGGTAAACCGGCGGCTGTCCCGGCCGCCGGTTCTTTTCCCCATTTGTAATCGATCCGTAGCCGGCCCTTCGCTAGCCTGACGATGCGTCAGGGAAGGGGGGCGGCTTGGGCGAACTTGGTCTCTATGTGGTCCGGGTGTATCGGCGCGATGCTGCAGGCATGGCGGGCGTCGTGGAATCCGTGAAAAGCGGCGAGCGGTTGCCGTTTCATTCCACCGAAGAACTTTGGCACGCCTTGTACGACCTGCCTTCTGCGCGGCGCGGTTTCTTCGACAGCGAACCAACCAAAGGGGGTCCGACATGAAGCGTATTCTTGTTTCTGTCTTGACGTTGGGGGCCGTACTTGCAACGGGCGGGGCGATGGCGGGCAAGGTCAATATCGCCAAAGAAGGCAGCTACGCGTTTGACTTCTGTCCGATCGGACAGGCCAAGACATTCGCGAACGGCGACAAACTCTTCCACATGCAGTACGACTTGAATGCTCTGCTGCGCAGCAGCTCGCCGGGGGGCGCGTTCGATCGCATGGGCGCACGCTGCCTGGGGCTCTACAGCAACATCAATGGCAAGCAAGCCGAAATTGGTATCTGCGAGTTGACCGATCTGGACGGCGACAAATGGTGGATGGATTATCGCGGCAATCCGGACGGAGGCGGCGGCACTTATACCGCCGCGAGCGGGACAGGCAAATACGACGGCATGGTGATGAAGGGTGAGTATCGCATCGACAATAACTGGGGCAGTCCTGGAAAAGACGTGGCGTTCCTGGGGTGCAACCCGAACAAGGGGACCTACAGACTGAAATAACGGGTTCTTCTTGATCCGGCGCGCTCCAGTATCAGCGCATACTGCTGAGTGTTCTTGGATTAATGCACGCGCGAGTCGGGAAGGACAAGCGCTATGCGCAGGAAAGCGTCTCTTGCAAAAATCAGCCGGCCGCGCCTGTTCGGCGTGGTGCCGCGGGAGCGGCTGTTTGCCCTGCTGGACGATAACCGTGGCCGACCGCTGATCTGGATTTCCGGTCCGCCCGGCGCGGGCAAAACCGCGCTGGTCGCAAGTTATCTGGACACTCCGCGCTTTTCCGGCGCTCTGGTATCAGGTCGACAAGGGCGATGCGGATCCTGCCGGTTTTTTCATCATCTTGCTGAAGGGCGCCGACGGGTTTGCGGGGCGCGATGAGCCATCGTTACCGCGCTTTGTCGCGGAGCACGCTTGCCGACGTGACGGCGTTCGCGCGGCTCTTCTTTCGGGCGTTCTTTGCGCAGTTGCCCGAAGGCGTAGTACTCGTTCTGGACAATTATCAGGAAACGCCGCATGAAGCCGCCCTGCACGATATCGTCCGACAGGCGATTGCGGAGGTTGCCATCCAGTATTTCGGTTATCGGGATCAGCCGGGAGGCAGCACCGCCTGTTTTCGTCCAGCTTGCGGCGAGCGGCGCGATGGCTGGAAATGGGGTGGGACAAGATTCAGCTTACGCTCGACGAGGTACGCGCCATCGCAGCTCTCCGAAATATCTGCGACGACTGGTTGGTCAGAGCATTGCACCAGCAGTCCGAGGGCTGGGCGGCCGGGATCACGCTGATGCTGGAGACGTCTAGGCCACTTGCGATAGGCGCTCGGCAACTCCCCACCGAAACGCGCGAATCGGTCTTCAATTACTTCGCAAGTTTGATTTTCGATCAAGGTTCCGAAGAAGTACGCCGTATTTTGCTGTCGATTGCATTTCTGCCGAGGTGACGCCTTCGCTTGCGGTAGAAATTAGCGGAAGTCCGGACGCGCTTTCCGTCTTGGAGGACCTTTTCCGCGCAGGATGTTTACCGACCGCGACTCTGGGATTGACCCGTGTATCAGTTTCACGCACTGTTTCTCGATTTTCTTCAGGTAAAGGCACAGGCAGTGCTTCCTGCCAACGAAGTCGGGTAGTTGCTGCTACGGTCCGCATGTCTGCTGGAATCATCGGGGGATGTTACGGCGGCGATGGACCACTGGATAGCGTGAAAAACTGGCAACAGGCGATCCGTTGATTCTTCGAGAGGCGAATGGCCTGGTTAGTAGCGGCCGCAGGCAGACGCTCTTCCGTTGGATACAGGCAATGCCGAAAGCTCGAAACGAAAGCGAAGGCTGGCTTGCGTATTGGCTAGGACACGCGCAAGTACAAGTTGATCAACCAAGGGCATCACTACGCTCATTCTGCGCTCGAATCTGTTTCGTAAGACGATGATCGACAAGGTCACATGGATGTGTCTTACGGCCCTGCTGGGGGGGCGTTTGTAGGTTTCGCACGCTCTCGAGGCAATGGATCATGGATCGACGAACTGTTGACGTTAGTCGAACGTTTCCCTGATTTCGTTTCAGAAGACGTCGAGTTTCGAACTTGGGGTGTACTTTGCGTGGCCCTATTTCATGTACGACCGTGGCATCTGTTACTTGGTGGCGGCATATCGACGTGTCGAGCAATTACTTCCCCGATGCTCGGACCCGGGGGTAGCCTTGCAGCCGCGATGGGTGCATTAGTGGTAAGCGGCCTTTGCGGTGACTTCGAGCGCGGAAATCGTCTTGCAGAAGACGAAGCACCTTGCGTTGCACGATTCGGCCAGTCCATCGGAGGCAGCATGGTGCGTTGCCAGGTTGGATAGCTGGATTCGTCGAAGCTCGGAATATGAAGCCCTGAATGCGCTCGCCGTAGGAGGCGAATTGCGGAGGCAAATGGACTTCGTACCGGGTTTATGGCAAATGCGTCATGATGACGGTTGAGTGGAGTGGCGATCGGTTGGCTGTGCGGTGGCTAACGCCACGCTCGCACAGCTGGAGACGATGCCGATGCCGCATTCGTCCAGGCCAAGCAATGCTTCCTCTATTTCAGGCCCAGCGCGAAGGGCTAGGCATTCCGCGACCAGAACGGGATGAAGGCAGCGCGTTGGCGCACTGGCCAGCTATCGCGCCGCCATGCGGCGTCTGGATCGCGATCTGCAGGAAATGATCATCGGGCTTTCAGTCGCTGATTTGCTTATTGATGCTGGACAGACTGCGCACGCCCTGGGCCATTGATGTCGCGGTCAAAG
Source organism: uncultured beta proteobacterium (assembly GCA_963846655.1). GTDB lineage: Bacteria > Pseudomonadota > Gammaproteobacteria > Burkholderiales > JACQAP01 > JACQAP01. The sequence goes on from CAWJWT010000010.1 coordinate 256,298, forward strand.
AAATTGATTGAGCAAGCGCCAGCCTACGATTGCTGGCAGGCGGCGCTGGCATGTTTTGCCCGCATGGCTTGCGTATATAACCGGCGACCGCTTGACGGCCAGCGCTCAGTTGCGCGAAGCACTTGAATTGGCACAAGCAGGTCGTCGCCGTTACTACCTTAGATTTCTCGATTGCTCCTTGCGCGAGCTTTTGCAGTTCGCCCTCAGCGAGGGCATTGATGTGGGTTTGGCGCAGGAATTGATCTGCCTGTTTCATCTAAGACCGACGCAGAATCCACCCGAAAGCTGGCCATGGCAGATTCGCATCTTGACGCTGGGCCGCTTTGAATTGCAGATCAAGCGAGAAAAACTTGAGTTTTCTCGCAAGCTCCCGCGCAAGACGCTGCTGTTGCTCAAGGCCATTGTTGCTTTCGGAGGACGCGATGCGCCGGACCAGGCACTGTGCGATGCGCTTTGGGGGGATGAAGAGGGTGACGCCGCGCGCAACTCGCTGTCCGTTACCGTGCTTCGGCTGCGCAAGCTGCTCGGATCAAATGAAGCGATCGTTTACCAGGGCGGCAAGGTCTCCCTCAATGCCGAATTGTGCTGGGTGGACGCGTGGGCCTTCGAGAGGCAACTGGCCGATTCCGGATCCGACCTTCATGCCGTATTAGCCCTGTATGGCGGTAATTTTTTGCCCGAAGACGAAGGCGAGTCATGGAGCGTGCCGCCGCGCGAGCGATTGCGCGGCAAGTTCATCGACGCGCTTTCGAGGCATGGCGCTACTCTGGAAACGCAAGGCGAACTGGCGGGCGCGGTTCAATGCTACCTGCGCGGCATCGACGCCGACCCGATCGTAGAATCGTTCCACCAGGGTCTCATGAGGTGTTACGAACACCTGGGCAAGCGCAGCGAAGCTTTCAGCGTCTACCGGCGCCTCAAGCAAACGTTGTCGGTGCTGCTCGGCGTGCCGCCCTCGGACGCGACGCAACGGCTGTTTCAGGATCTGCTGCAACGCCAGTCGATGGATGGCGCACGCGACCCTGCCGGGAGGGAAGACTATGGCGCTACAGGTACTAAATCCGCGGTCGTGACCAAATTACCTGCGCGTCGTACGCGCTGATCCACGGCGAAGTGCTGGTTGCCCGGTCTGTCTCTGTGGTTCAATACGGCCTCATGAAACGGCGGTCGGTCGTTGGCCTTAAGGAACACCGTGGCGGAAAGTAAAAGCCTTTACAACGAAGCAATCCTCGATCACATCAAGAACGCGCGTAACTTCCAGGAGCTGGCGGATGCGAGCCACAAGGCGCACGGCATCAATCCGCTGTGTGGTGATACGTTCGACGTGTTTGCGCGGGTTGAGAACGGCAAAGTCGTGCAAGCCGCCTTCCAGTGCGAATGCTGCGGCATCTCGATGGCGTCGGCGTCGATCATGACCGAGGCCGTGAAGGGCAAATCGGTGGCGGAGGCGAGGGCGCTGTATCGCCAGCTGGAGAAACTGTTGCGCGATCCGGGCGCGGCCGGCCTGGAGGCCGATTCTGGCCAGATGCCCGTGCTGGAACTGATTCGCGAATTTCCGTCGCGGGTGAATTGCGCCTTGCTGGGCTGGCATACGCTGGATGCCGCGCTCGAAGGCCGCGAGAGCACGACGCTCGGGTCCTGAACGGGGCGCCGGTCGCGCTCAGAGGTCGGTCTTGTAGCGCCCGGCAATGGCCTGATCGAGTTCCCGGATCGACTCCGCTCCCATGGCCAGGCTCTCGGCGATTTCTTCGCCGAAGGATATCGACAGGCGTTCCGGCCAGGTGGCCTGGTTCCAAAGCTCGCTGCGCAGGAAAGCCTTGGCGCAATGAAAATAACATTCTGTGACGCGCACACGGATCACCAGCAAGGCCGCGGCGCCGCGCGCGGGCACCTTGTCGCACAAATCCTTGTCATCGAGGAGTTCCGCGGTGCCCTGCACCCGCAGGGTTTCACTGGTGCCGGGCACCAGAAAAATCAGACCCACACCGGGATTGTCGAACAGGTTGGTCAGCGAAAAAATCAGCTTGTTGCCTTTGCGCTCGGGGATCAACAGGGTACGACTGTCTTCGACGTGCACGAATCCGGCGGGGTCGCCTTTCGGTGACACGCTGACGCGGCCCTGCGCATCGACGGTTGCCAGCATCAGCATCGGCGATTTTGCGATGAAGCCCACGGCGCGGGTATTCAGTTCGCGATGGATCTTGTGCTGCACGATCTCGCTGGGCGAACCGATGAGTTTGCGCAACGCGGCCGCGTTTTCAATGCGCGCCATGGCAGCCCGGTGTCTTTTGTCGCGGTGTTAATTGTCCCGGCGTCATTTGTCCCGGGCCTCGGCTTCGTCCTGACGCTGCTGCTTCTGCTGCTCCAGATTGTTGGACATGTCGGCCGCACGGTTCATGGTGCGCGCACCTTCCTGGATGGTGCCGGACGGCAACGCCTCGACGTTCTTCACCGGATGCGTGTCGGCCGCCACGGCCGCCTTCGGCTTCGGCGGCTTGCTCGTGTCGCAAGCCGCCAGGGCCAACGCCGCGCAAAGGATTGCCATGAGAGCGCCTGGTTTCATCGTCATAGTCGCTGACCTTACTTCATTGTCGGCATCACGAACTCCGCGCCCTTGCGGATGCCGGTGGGCCAGCGCGTCGTGATGGTTTTGAGATGTGAATAGAAGCGCACGCCTTCGGGCCCGTACGCGTAATGATCGCCGAACAGGGAGCGCTTCCAGCCGCCGAAGCTGTGAAAGGCCATCGGCACGGGAATCGGCACATTGATGCCGACCATGCCGATTTGCACGCGCATCGCGAATTCACGGGCGCAGTCGCCATCGCGCGTGAACAGCGACACGCCGTTGCCGAACTCGTGCTTGTTGACCAGTTCGACCGCCGTTTCGAAATCGGGCACGCGGGTGACGGCCAGCACCGGGCCGAAGACTTCTTCTTTATAGATGGTCATGTCGGCCTTGACCTGATCGAACAGGCAGCCGCCCAGGAAGAAACCGTTCTCGTGGCCTTTGACTTTGAGGTCGCGGCCATCGACCACGAGTTTCGCACCTTCCTTGACGCCCAGGTCCACATAGCCGCGAACCTTGTCCAGATGCTGGCGTGTCACCAGCGGTCCCATTTCCGCGGCGTCATTGGTGCCGGTGTCGATCTTCAGCGCTTTGGCGCGCTCGGCCAGTTTCTCCACGAGCTTGTCGGCAATGTTGCCCACCGCCACCGCCACCGAAATTGCCATGCAGCGCTCGCCGGCCGAGCCGTAGGCCGCGCCCATGAGCGCATCCACGGCCTGATCGAGATCGGCATCCGGCATGACCACCAGATGGTTCTTCGCGCCGCCCAGCGCCTGCACGCGTTTGCCCGAAGCCGTGCCCGTGCGGTAAATGTATTCCGCGATCGGGGTCGAGCCCACGAAACTGATGGCACGAAATGCGGGGGTCGTGCAGCAGTGCATCGACCGCGACCTTGTCGCCGTGCACGACGTTGAACACGCCGTCGGGCAGTCCGGCTTCCTTCAGCAGCTTGGCCAGGTACAGGCTGGCCGACGGATCGCGCTCGGACGGTTTGAGAATGAAACTGTTGCCGCAGGCGATGGCGATCGGGAACATCCACATCGGCACCATCACCGGAAAATTGAACGGCGTGATGCCGGCGCACACGCCCAGCGGCTGGCGCACCGAGTAGCTGTCCACGCCGGTGCCGACCTGTTCGGTGTATTCGCCCTTGAGCAGGTGCGGGATGCCGCAGGCGAACTCGACGACTTCGATGCCGCGGATGACTTCGCCCTTGGCGTCGGACAAGTACCTTGCCATGCTCGCTGGTGATGATGGCGGCGAGCTTGTCGCCGTGCGGCATCCAGCAGTTCCTTGAACTTGAACATCACGCGCGCGCGCCGCAGCGGCGGCGTGGCGGCCCAGGCGGGAAACGCTTTCTGTGCGGCTTCGACCGCCGCGGAGACTTCGTCGGCCGAAGCGAAAGGCACGCGCGCCTTGACGCTGCCGAGGGCGGGATTGAAGACATCGCCGGCAGCGGCCGCTGGCGCCGACAACCTCTTTGCCGCCGATGAAGTGGTGAAGTTCCTCCAGCACGGCTGCTTGATTGAGTGGCTTGTTCATGAATTTTCCTTGAAGAGAAACGCCGATGCCCGGTTGAATTGCTGTGAAAAACAATCAGGCCGCGAGCCTTGCGGCCGTTGGCAAAATCGTTATCCAGCGGATACATAGGCCGCCGCAGCTTGCGATACTCGAACTGTGTCCAGTCCGAGGAGGACACGCCGGGCGCATCGCAGTACACCATCCCCTTGGCGATCGGCATGAATACCGGCCGGAAATACATGCGCGATTTCAGCAGCAGGTAGCGCTGGCGTGCCGGATCGATGCCCACGCTCTCGTACACACCGCGATCCCACGGTTCCTGATTGCGTTCGGAAATGACCACCAGGGCGCTTGCCCGTGTCCAGTACCACGGTGCGTCCCATGAAGCAGCGCATGCCGGTGAACTGGGGGCCGGTGATGGTGTATTCGCCGTCGGTGACGTTGCGGATGACGCCGCTCAACGTCAGCGGCTCGCCTTTGCGCCGGATCGAAGGCATGTCCATCTTGCCGCCCACGGAAAGTGTTACCCGTGCGCCGATGCCAGCCTCGACCATTTTCGCCACCGCTTCCGGATCGCGAATCGGCGCGACCGCGATGCCCGTCAGGCCCTGTTGCAAGGCTTCACGCAATACGTACATCGTGTCCTGCGTAGAGCCCGAGGCGCAATTGTCGGCGTGGTCCAGCAGCAGGATCGGGCCGCCCGACTGTTCGCCCAGGCGTTTGGCCTGCGCGATGGATTGCTCGAGCGGTTGTCCGCGGTAGATGAAATCTTCCTTCTGCGCCCAGGCGACGTCGAGGATCGCATCGCAGGCTTTCGCAGCCGCCGCCTTGTTGCCGTCCGCCACGGTGACGACGCTCAGGCCGGCGTCGCGGATGTCTGCCATCTGGAAGCCGCCGAATGCGGTGGCCGCCAGCAGGCCGTTGCGTTCCGCCGCGCGGGCGGCTGCCACGAAATCCTTCATGGCGCCTTCGGCGGTGTTCTGGCGCAGCGTTTGCGCAAGGATCGGCGCATTGCCCCAGGCCATGACCGGCTTGATTTCACCTTTCATCATGCGCAACAGCAGCGTGCCTGCGAGTCGGCCGGACTCGTATTGATCGATGTGCGGATAAGTTTTGTATCCGGTGATGATGTCGCAGTTGCGCACCATGCTGGCGGTCACGTTGGCGTGCAGGTCCAATGACACGGCGATCGGTGTCCGCGGCGCCAGCGCGCGGATTTTCTCGAGCAGCGTGCCTTCGCCGTCATCGGTGCGCTCCGCCACCACCATGGCGCCATGCAGATCGAGCAATATCGCATCGCAGCCCCTGGCCACTTCGTTGCAGATTGCTTCGCAGATGCGGTCGTAGGCGTTGCCGTCCACCGGGCCGCTGGGGTTCGCCCAGGCCGCGATGGGCGTGACCACTTCAGCGCCCAGGTTTGCGGCAAGATCCAGGAACGCCGCCATCGCCATGCCCTTGCCCTTCATTGCCGCATGCGCGTCGCGGCCCAGATATGGCCCGTTGGGGCCGAATTCCTCCCACGGCGTGGGCACCGGCGAGAAGGTGTTGGTCTCGTGCTGCATCTGGGCGATGACGAGTTTCATTTATACGATCCTGAAAAGCGATTAGCCACAGAGGACACAGAGGTCATAGAAAAGAACAGTCCAATACATATATAACGCTGATCGGGATCTCGTTCTTCTTTCCTCTGCGCCCTCTGTGGCTGACGGGTTTATCCTACGGTAACGTCTTGAGCACGTCGCGCACGGTATCGAACAACTGGTCGATCTGCGCTTTCTCGATGATGAACGGTGGCGACATGGCGATGGTATCGCCGGTCGTGCGGATCAGAACGTTTTTCTCGTACGCGCGCAGGAACGCTTCGAAGGCCCGCACACCGGGCTTGTCGGCCATGGGTTGCAGTTCGATGCCGACGATGAGTCCGAGGGTGCGGATGTCGATCACGTGCGGCAGCCCTTTGAGCGAGTGGGCCGCGTCGGCCCAATACGGCGCGAGTTCCGCGACGCGTTCGAACAACTTCTCCTGGCGAAACAGATCGAGGGACGCGCACGCGGCCGCCGCGGCCAGCGGATGACCCGAGTAGGTATAGCCGTGGTAGAACTCGATCGCGGCCTCGGGACCGCCTTTTTCCATGAACGTGTCGTAGATGCTTTGCTTGACGACGACGGCGCCCATGGGCACGGCGGCGTTGGTCAGCGCCTTGGCGCACGTCATCAGGTCGGGCGTCACGCCGAAGGTTTGCGCCGCGAACGCCTTGCCGGTGCGGCCGAAGCCGGTGATGACTTCGTCGAATATCAACAAAATTCCATACTTGTCGCACAGACTGCGCAGTCGCTGCAGATAGCCCTTGGGCGGCAGCAGCACGCCGGTGGAGCCCGCGATGGGCTCGACGATCACGGCGGCAATATTCGACGCGTCGTGCAGTTGCACCAGGCGCTCGAGATCGTCGGCCAGTTCCGCGCCATGCTCGGGTTGTCCGCGCGAGTAGGCGTTGCGTGCCAGATCGTGGGTGTGGCGCAGGTGGTCCACCGAGCCCGAGCATGCTGCCGAACGTCTTGCGATTGCCGACCATGCCGCCCACCGAGATGCCGCCGAAGCCCACGCCGTGATAACCGCGCTCGCGTCCGATCAGCATGCGCCGGGTGCCCTCGCCGCGCAGGCGATGGTAAGCCAGCGCGATCTTCAGCGCGGTGTCGACGGCTTCGGAGCCGGAGTTGGTAAAGAACACGTGGTTGAGCTTCTCCGGCGCGATCGCCACCACTTTTTCCGCGGCCTGGAATGCGGCGGGATGATGCAACTGGAAGCCGGTGGCGTAATCGATGGTCTCGGCCTGCTGCTTGATCGCGTCGACGATCGGCCGCCGGCAGTGGCCGGCATTGACCGCCCACAGTCCGGCAATGCCGTCGAGCACCTTGCGGCCATCGTGGGTCTGGTAATGCATGTCCTTGGCGGACACCAGTAACCGCGGCGCGGCCTTGAACTGCCGGTTGGCGGTGAAGGGGATCCACAGCGGTTCGAGATTCAACGTGGCGTTCAACTGGCGCAGGGCTTTTTCGTCTGGCATGTTCATGAGGGCTCCTCGGGCGGCCAGCCCAGGCTGGGGCGGCGCAAGATTCGAGTAGTCATTATAGTGCCGCCGCGAGTTCGGCCAGCCAGCCGGGGATTTGCCTGAGCTTTGAGCATCGCTTATCCTTGCGCTCCCGGGCCTGAAGCTGCGCCACTTGCCCGACTGCGCCCGCCCGCCAGCCCCAATCCCACCAGGAATGCGCGATGGATCTGAATTACAACCAGGAAGAAACCGCATTTCGCGGGGAAGTACGTGAATTCATTCGCACTCACTTGCCGGGCGACATGTCGCGCAAAGTGCTCGAGCACAAGCGGCTGGGCAAGGAAGATTACCTGCGCTGGCAGAAGATCCTGTTCGAGAAGGGCTGGATCGCCGCCGGCTGGCCGGTCGAACATGGCGGCACCGGCTGGTCTGCCATCCAGCGATTATATTTTCGAGGACGAAAGCGCGGCGGCCGGCGCGCCCCGGCTGACTCCGTTCGGCCTGCACATGGTCGGTCCGGTGATCATCGCGTTCGGCACCGAAACAGCAGAAGCAGCACTACCTGCCCCGCATCCTGTCCAGCGAAGACTGGTGGTGCCAGGGCTATTCGGAACCGGGCTCGGGTTCCGACCTCGCGTCGCTCAAGACGCGCGCCGAGCGCCAAGGCGACCATTACGTCGTCAACGGCCAGAAAACCTGGAATACCCACGGCCAGTGGGCCGATCTGTGTTTCTGTCTGGTGCGCACCTCCAGCGACGGCAAGAAACAGGATGGCATCTCCTTCCTGCTGATCGACATGCACGCGCCGGGCGTCACGGTGCGGCCGATCATCACGCTCGATGGCGAACACGAAGTCAATGAGATCTGGTTCGAGGATGTGCAGGTGCCGGCCCAGAATCTGGTGGGCGAGGAGAACCGCGGCTGGACCTACGCCAAATTCCTGCTGTCGCACGAGCGCACCGGCATCGCCGGCGTGGGGGCATCGAAGCGCGAGTTGCAGTACCTGAAGCACATCGCCACGCAGGAGCAGGACGGCGGCAAGCCGTTGATGCGAGGATCCGCTGTTCCGCGATCGCGTCGCCCGGGTCGAGATCGACCTCATGGCGCTCGAGATCACCTGCCTGCGCGTGGCCAGTGCGGACCGCGACGGCAAGGCGCCGGGGCCGGAAGCCTCGATCCTGAAAATCAAGGGCACCGAGATCCAGCAGGAACTGACCGAACTCATGATGGACGCCGTCGGCCCTTACGCGCTGCCACACCTGCCGATGGCCTGGGGCGATCACTGGATCGGCGCGCATGTGGGCCCGGATTACGCAGCGCCGCTGGCATCGCGTTACTTCAATTACCGCAAGACCACCATCTACGGCGGATCGAACGAGATCCAGCGCAACATCATCGCGCAGATGGTTCTGGGACTGTGAGGCCGGCATGGACTTCAATCTGACCGAAGAACAGGCAATGCTCGAGGACAGCGTAAACCGCTTCCTTGAGAAGAATTTCAGTTTCGAGCAGCGCCGCCAGATGCTCGCCGACCGCCAGCCCATGAATGCGCAACTGTGGCAGGGCCTGGCCGCACTGGGCGTGCTCGGCGTGCCCTTTGCGCCCGAGGACGGCGGATTCGGCGGCGGCGGCGTGGAAACGCTGCTGGTCATGCAGGCGCTCGGCCGCCATCTCACGCTCGAACCCTATCTTGCGACCGTGGTGCTCGCCGGCGGCTGCGTGGCGCTGGGGGCCGCGGAATGGCAGAAGAAAATCCTGCTGCCCAGGATCATCGACGGCTCGATGATCCTGGCTTTTGCGCATGGCGAGCCGAATGCCCGGTTCGATCTGGGCCACGTCGAAACGCGCGCGACCCGCGATGGCAACAATTTCGTACTGGAAGGCCAGAAGTCGCTGGTCCTGCACGGTTCCGTGGCGGACAAGTTCATCGTTTCGGCGCGTACCGCGGGCGAGGCGACGGACGCGCGCGGCGTCACCTTGTTTATTGTGGAAGCCGACGAGGAGAACCTCGGCGGGCAGGAGTATCCGCTGTTCGATGGCACGCGTGCACTGGACCTGCAGCTCGCCGGCGTTAAGGTCGGGCCGGAATCGGTCATCGGCACGCTCGACCAGGCCATGCCGCTGATCGATGCGGTGCTCGATCGCGCCATGGCGGCCTTGAGCGCGGAGGCGGTGGGCGTGATGGATGCCTTGCATGCGGCAACGGTGGAATACCTGAAAACACGCCAGCAGTTCGGCCAGCCCATCGGCCGTTTCCAGGCCTTGCAGCATCGCGCGGTCGACATGCTGGTGCAGATCGAGCAGGCGCGCTCGATGGCGCTGCTGGCCGCGTCGAAAGTCGACGCGCCGGATGTTGCCGAGCGCCGGCGCTGCGTGGCCGCCGCAAAGGAAATGACGGGTCGTGCCGGTCGCTTCGTCGGCCAGCAGGCGATCCAGTTGCATGGAGGCATGGGCATGACCGATGAACTGAACGTCAGCCACTACTTCAAGCGGCTCACGGCGATCGACGTGCTGTTCGGCAACGCCGCGAGCCAGCGCACACGCTTTGCCACGATGAAGCAGGGCGAGGCGACGGCGCAAATGCAGCCGCCGCGCAAGTCGTGGGTAAAGATCTAGGGCCTAGGCCGCCCTGCGCTCAAGTCTTGCGTGGAGGATCGGACGCCGATGACAAGGTACTGGGAGGATTTCAAGGTCGGCGAAGTCGAGCAGATCGGCGACACGGTGATAGGCCGAGAGGAGATGATCGAATTCGCGAGGCAGTACGACCCGCAACCCTTCCACATCGATGAGGCTGCGGCGAAACAATCGATGTACGGCGGCCTGATCGCCAGCGGCTGGCACACCTGTGCCGTGGTCATGCGCATGATGTGCGACGCCTACCTGGCGCAATCCGCCAGTGTCGGTTCTCCCGGCATCGACCAGCTCAAATGGCTCAAGCCAGTGCGGCCGGGGGATGCCATCAGCGCGCGGCGCACCACGCTCGAAACCCGCCCCTCCAAGAGCAAGCCCGACCTGGGCATCGTCAATAATCTGTGGGAAGTCTTCAACCAGAAAGGCGAATTGGTAATGTCAATGCAAGGCTATGGCATGTTCCGGCGCCGCCATCCAGGGAGTCCGGTCGCATGACGACGCTGTTCAAGCACAAGGTGCATGTGCTTTATCGCAAGGAGGAACTCGATCACGAACGGCTGGAAGGCAAAGTGGCTATCGTGCTCGACGTGCTGTTCGCCACCTCAACCATCATTGCCGCCCTGTCCAGTGGCGCGAGCGAAGTGATTCCCACGCTGGACGAAGCCGGCGCGCGCGCGGAAGCGCAGAAGCATCCGCAGGACAGTTACATCCTGGCCGGCGAGCTGTACGCCGAAACGCTGCCCGGGTTCGCCTCGCCCACGCCGCTTGCCCTGATGGAGGAGGACATCGCGGGGCGCAAGCTGATCTACTCGACGACCAACGGCACCGTGGCGTTGCGCCAATCCGCCGGCGCAGACCATGTATATGCCGGCGCGCTGCTCAACGGCGAAGCGGTGGTCAATCTCGTACTCGACAAACATCCGGGCAAGACGATCCTGATCGTGTGCTCCGGCTCGATGGGCATGGTCAATCTCGAGGACCTTTACGGCGCCGGATACCTGGTGGATCTGTTGTCGCGCGCGCTCGACGAGAACACGGATTTTTCCGATGCGGCGATGGCTGCACGCAGCCTGTTCCGCAGCGAGGATGCGGCCGATTGCCTGCTGCGCGCGCGCGTCGGGCGCATGATGATCGAGCGCAACCTGGTCCATGAAGTGCACTACGCGGCCGGCCTCAGCACGCTCGGCGCGGTTCCGCAGCTCGTCGACGGCCGGCTGCTGGTGGCATGAACAAGGCGATCATGGTGCTAGCCGCGCTCGGCTTTGCCGCCTTGTCCGCGCAGGCACCGGCCGCAATCGATTGCAGCCGCGCCAAAACCAACAGTGAAAAGCTGCTGTGCTCGAATTCGCGCCTGATGAAAGCCGAAGAGCACATGGCTTTTGCTTTTCGCGAAGCGATCAAGCGCGGCGCCAAGCCCCAGGCACTCATGGAAAGCCAGCGCGTGTGGATTCGCGACGTGCGCGACGTGTGCATCGACGTCGAATGCATGCTGCGCGCCCATGAGCAACGCCGCTCCGAGCTGGACAATAATCCCTGACCAGGCCCCGGCTCAGGCGAGAATGAGCATTTCGCCGGCCGCCCCGCACGCGAGGTCGCCACAGTAGCGGCGCACGATCGGCGCTTCGTCTTGCGGGCCCGAGCCCGTCCGGGCCAATGGCAGGAAGCGTGCAAACTCGGGTCCTTCGCGCTGGAGCTGTCGTTCGAGCAGGCGCAAAAACAGCAACGCATGTTCGCCGCAGTCCTGGTACGTGGCGGGAATTTCGCGCGGCGCGTGGCGCAACAGCAGCGTGCCGCGTTTCAGGCAAAAGCCGGGCAGGGCCCCCACCGTTGCGGCCACGAATATCGTGCCTGCCAGCATGTTCACGCCGCAGCAGGCCCCGGCATTGCCGCCAATCAGGATCAGCCCGCGGCGCATGCGTTCGCCGGTCCGATCGCCGGCGTTGCCGTAGATCGCGATGAGTCCGCCGCGCATGCCTTGCCGGGCACCCGCCGGCGCGGCGCCCACGCCATCGCCCGCATTGCCGGTGACGAGCAGCGTGCCGCCGCGCATCGCCTGACCGGCATGCGCACCGCAGTCGCCCTGCACCGTAAGCTTGCCCTCGCGCATGCCGGCACCCACATGGGTCAGCCGCTCAGACGCATTGCGCAGGACGACGTGACCGGGATCGCCTGCCTCGATGTCGAACAGGTCCGCGGTGCGTTGCCCGCCCGGCAAGGAGATCGCGCCGATGGTGGCGTCGTCAAGGCCGGCAAGCCGGTCGGGCGACAGCGCGGACACGTCGACCGCGCGGCCGCGCGTTTCCCGTAAGGTGAGCGTCAGCGGCGTCATTGCAGGAGCTCGTGCAACCTGAACTGGAAGGCGCCCAGCTTGCCGCCGTAGTTGCCTGCGCTGACGCGCTGCACGCCTGCGGCTGCGCCCGCCGCGCACACCGCATCGATGCCAGCGCGCATGGCCTTGCGCACATCGGCTTCGGACAAGCCGTCGATCACGATTTCCAGGACCGCGCCGGTGTCCGGGTCCAGGGCGCTGTTGACCGCGCCGCGCAAGGTCGGGCAGAAGGCGTCGTTGGTGGACGCGCTCAGCGCCTTGTACTTGCTGCCGATCTTGGAACCCGAACGCACGACCCCGCCCGGAAACGGCATGATGACGCCCGGCAATTTCGACATGGCTGCGATCGCCGCCTCGCAGGCCGCGAGGGCTTCGGCCTGGCCGCGCGCGAGCACCAGGAAATTGCCGCCGCCTACGGCCTTGATCATGCCGGTCGTCTCCTCGCCCAGGAACTCGCCGTCCATGACCGGCACGCGCCAGTAACGTTTGCCGCCGATGACCTTGGAGTTCTGGAAGCCATCGCCGAAATAGCGCAGATTCCTGCTCAGGCTGATCGGCTCGCCCTCGAGCCCGCCGAACACTGCTGAGGTCGGTGTCGTGAGCACGCATTGCGCCACGCGCCGTTCGACCTGCTTCGTCAGCTCCTTGCCGGATACGGCAAACAGCAGGACCGAAATACCGGGACGTCCATCCGGGGTCTCGTCGGGTGCGAGCTCACGCTCGATGCCGGCTTCGCAGCCGCAGCCGATGACCGAAGTGGCAAATCCGGTCAGGGACACCGCCGCGTGGCGCGCCCACGTCGGGTTGAGCGCGGTGATCAGCAGGCGCGTCGCGCGCATGCCGAACGCCTCCGCGAACGTGTCGTCGATGGTCACGCCGTTGCGCATCATCGGGACTGCCCCCTGCAGGCGTGCACGAGCGTTTCGCGACTGCCGAACTCGGTGAGCTCGTCGCTGGCAATCGGGAAAGTTAGCGAAACGCATGGTGTGGAATCGTTCGAAATAATCCCGCAGATTCCGCTCTATGCCGCGGTCGAACTCCGGCCGCACGACATGCGTCGCGCCCCGCGTGGCCTTCACGATGCGGCCGTTCTGCGCCACCAGTTCGCCGTCCTTGAATACATATTCGGGTTTGGCGAACATCGCCTCGCGATCCGGCAGGTCGCGATAGACCGTGATATCGGCGGCCGCGCCGGGACCGAGATGGCCGCGATCGGCCAGTCCCAGGCTTCGGGCGGGGCCCGCGCGCGTCATGATGGCGATCTCATACAGGGAATATTCGCGTTCGAGTGCCGCGAGCTGGCTGTGCGCCGCGGCCTCCGGATGGATTTGCGCGAGTTTCTCGTTGCGGAAGTCGCGATCCATCAGCAGCCGGATCAGGTGCGGATAACTCGTGAAAGGCGCGCCGTTGGGATGGTCCGTGGTCAGGAATACGCGCCACGGGTCTTTTACGCGCAGGAACAGTTCGAGGCCGATGGTCCACTGCAGCGCGTTCACGAAATTGCCGTCGCGGTAGCGAAACGGTACGACGCCACAGCCGGCGTCGCATTCGATGTCCATGGACAGCCACTTGCGCGGATGCGCATGCGGGGCATTGCGGTACTGCGCCATGGTGTCACCCGAGGCCGTCACGGTCTGCCCGAACATGATCTGGCCGACATCGGCGGAGACATTCGGGTGACGCTCCAGGGCCTCGGCAATCTGCGCGGCGGCGGAAGAGAACTTGCGCTCGCCCTCGGTGCCGTAGCTGTGGAACTGGATGTGCGTCAAATGAACGGGCAGGCCTTCCGCGGCATCAATGGTCGCGAGCGTCGAGGCTACATTCCCCGGCACGCCCAGATTGCTTGCATGCACATGCAAGGGATGCGCGATGCGCAGTTCGTGCAGCGCGCGCGTCAGCGCGGCGAGAATGGCGCGGGGCGAAATGCGGTAATGCGGATGCGGCTCGTCGACGTTCAGCTGGCGTGCATTGAACTTGAATGCGCTGATGCCGCCCGGATTCACGACCTTGATGGCGATGGCCTGGGTGGCGTGCAGCGTCCAGGCGACGTAATCGTTGATGAGCTTCTGTTCTGCGCCCGCGGCCAGCATGCGCAGCAGAAAATCGTCATTGCCCAGCAACGCATAGGCGCCTTTGTCGACGATCGGCGTATCGGCCATTTCCATGTGCGCCTGGCGCGCGTTCACCGGCAGCATGGCGGGTTCGAAACAGGCGGTGTAACCCATTTCGGCGTAGCGGTAGCCGGCGGCGAACGTCGAGGGAGCGATCACACCGCTGCCGGATCGGCTGACGCGGGTACTGGCGAAACCACTGTCGCGATGGTCTTCCGGGAGCATGGCGCGCGCGAGATTGACCTTGCCGCCGCCGATATGCGTATGCAGGTCGATCGCGCCGGCCATGACGACCCGGTCCTGAAGTTCGTATTCATGATCGAGGGGCGCACCGGCAATCGGCGCGGCCACGACGCGGCCGCGCTCGACGTACAGATCGCGACGCGCGCCGTCCAGGCCGTGCGCGGGGTCGTAGAGGCGTGCGCCGCTGAGCTTGATCAATCGGCCTCCAGCGCGTCGAGTAACCGCTGCAAGACCGTGCTGGCCGGCGGATGCCGCGCGGGCGCGAGCGCGCGCATGCGCAAGGCCACCACATTGTCGCTGCGGAACAGATGTCCGCTGTGATGCAGGCCCGGAACGCCGACCGGGAAGAACACTTCGCACGGGCCGGGTTGCATGCCCGCGCGGCCCAATCACGATCGAGGGCACCCTGGTAACCGGCGGCGGCTTCGCCGGATCGATGGCGCAAACGAACACCAGCACGTCCACGTCCGCGTGCACGTCGGGTGCTCGCAGGGAGGAGGACGCGGCGGCGGGCATGCCGCTGCCGAAATCCACGCCGACCGGGAAACCGGTTTGCCAGGTCGTGACCTGCTGCGCGGTCACGTCGCCGTCGCTGCCCCCCAGCGGCAAAACACTGAATCGGGTGCCGGCATTGAGTTCGCGAACGACTTCGCACATCGCCTGGACCGTAAGGTCGGCATGCGCGTAATCGAGTTCCGCCGCGGCCCAGGCGAGCACGCCGTAGCGGGCATTGCGCATGCGCGTGGCCAGCGCCGCGAGCTGCTCGATGGACGCGCCGGCAACGTTCTTTGCCGCGAGACGGCGGTTGCCGAGCAATGCGCGCAGCGCCGCAAAAACTTCGGCCAGTTGCTGCGGCCTGACCGGCAGGCATGTGGTCGTGCGTCGCAAGGGCTCGGGGAGGCTCTCCGGCAGATCGCCGAGAACGATCAGTTCGCGCGAGCGGGGGCCGAACAGCGTATCGAACTCGCCGAAGCAGCGCTCGAACAAGCGCGGGAAGCGGCTGCCGATCTCGCTTCCTGCGACCACCATCAGGTCGGCACGATTGCGCACTTCGGTCAGCGTCGTGCTCATCCAGCCGGTGTCCTGCAGCACGCGCAGATTGCGAAACATCGCTTCGCCATTGACGTGATCGACGATGCCGCGCGTGCGCTCCGCCAGTTCGATCAGCGCACGCATGCCGGCGACGTCCGTGCCGGCCGACAGGAAAAGCGGCCGTCTGGCGCCGCGCACAAGCTTGGCCGCATGCGCAAGCGCCTTATCAAAGGTCGCGCGCTCGCCCGCGATGGCCGGGCTGGCCGTCTCAGCCGTGCCGTCGGCGAACAGGCGCCGGCTTCGTGCGCAGCCATTGGCTTGCACGGTGGCCGTGCCGGCCTGGACTGCGATGCGCAGGTCGTCGCAAAGCAATCCGCAAAACGGACAAGGCACGTCGGTGAATTCCTGCAAATCAGACATTTCGCGCCGTCATTCGTTGATCGCGTGCCTGCCAGTGCCAGGCGAGGTGTCGCATTACGCTACAGATGGACCCGCGATGCTCCGAAACTGGACACCGCGCGCAGATAATCTTTTCGATGAACCGTTCGTGGCTGCGATGTAAACTTTAACTCAATCGCGCTCCGGTACGCGTTGCTTGCAACCGGACCCCGTGCGCAATCGGCCATCGGACCATGAGGAAGCGCGTGCCCATCGTATCCGTTACCGCTCCTGCAAGACTACACCTCGGTTTTCTGGACCTGAACGGATCGAGGGGGAGGCGGTTTGGCGGCGTCGGCATGGCGCTCGACCGGCCGCGCATTGCGTTATCCGCGCGCCGCGCGGCGTCCCTGAAGATTGCCGGGCCGCAAGCCGAGCGCGCCGCAGGGTTTGCCGCCGCACTGTGCAACCGCTACCACCTGCCACAGGAGTTCGAACTCGATATTTCCGCGGACATTCCGGAACACATCGGACTTGGATCGGGCACCCAGCTCGGCATTGCGGTGGGGGTCGCCCTCGCGCGGCTTTACCGGCTCGATGTGCCGGTGCGCGAGATCGCGGCCGTGACGCAGCGTGGTCAGCGATCGGGCATCGGCGCAGGGGCGTTCGAGTCCGGCGGATTCCTGGTGGACGGCGGCAAAGGCGCGGGGGACGAGCCGCCGCCAATTATTGCGCGCGTCGATTTTCCGGCTGACTGGCGCATTGTGCTGGTTCTGGAACGCGCCTCGCGCGGCCTGCATGGCGAGGCCGAAACGGCGGCGTTCCGCAGTCTGCCGGAATTTCCCGAAGCACTGGCCAGCGGATTGTGCCGGCTCATGATGATGCAGGCGCTGCCGGCCCTGGCCGAATGCGATTTCGAAAGTTTCGGCAGCGCGATCGGCGAACTGCAGCGTCTCACCGGCGATTACTTCGCACCGGCGCAGGGCGGCCGCTTTGCCAGCCCGGCCGTCGCCGAAGCGCTCGCCTGGATCGAGCGTCAAGGCATTGCCGGGGTCGGTCAGAGCTCGTGGGGCCCGACCGGATTCGCCATCGTCGCCGACGAGGACCGCGCGAACACGCTGTTGCGCGCGGCGCAGTCACGCTGGGGCGAGGCGGGTCCGTTGCAATTCATGCTGTGCAAGGGGCGCAATCGCGGCGGCGACGTCGAACTGCTGCGCTCCAGCGCGGCTTCGGCCTGATAAACCTTCACGAAATTCCTGGAACGGTTCGCCAACGTGGAAAAGCCTTCTCTGCTGCATCTGTTCACGCCGATCGCGCAAGCCAGCCCGTTCGACGTCAACATGGCCTACGACGCCGGTTACCACGCGGTCGTTCCTTATACCCACGTCAGCCTCGATCAGGTCGCCTCGCTGACGCAGGATGCAATTTTCTCGCGCGGACCGAAAGGGGTGCGCCGCACCGCGTTGTTCATTGGCGGGCGGGAAATCGGGCTCGCCGCGGACATGCTCGACGCCGCGCGCAAAGCCATGGTGCCGCCGTTTGAAGTGTCGGTGTTCGTCGATCCGAGCGGCGCGTTCACGACGGCGGCCGCAATGGTGGCGGCGGTCGAGAAGCAGTTGCAGGGCAGCCATGGCGCCGCACTCAAAGGAAAAACCGTCATGATCGTTGGCGGCAGCGGGCCGGTAGGCGCCGCGGCGGCGGTGCTTGCGTCGCAGGCCGGCGCCGACGTCGGGCTGGTCGGTCGCGATATCAAACGCGTGCGCGCCGCGGCCGAGGCATGCAACCGGCGCTATGCCACGACCATGGAACCGATCGAAGCCAATAGCGGCGCGTCCAAGGCTGACTTCATGCGCAAGGCCGACGTGGTATTGGCGACGGCGAAGGCCGGGCATCGCGTCATCGACCAGGCCATGCTGGGCGCGGCCCCACGGCTGCTCGTCGCGGCTGACATCAACGCCGTGCCGCCTTCGGGAATCGAGGGCATCGACGCCATGGATGTCGGCAAGCCCCTGTCGGCGGCTTCAGGCAAGGCAACGGGGATCGGCGCGCTGGCGATCGGCAACATCAAGTACCAGACCCAGCGCGGATTGCTCGAAACCATGCTCAAGGCCGACAAGGCTGTTTATCTCGATTTACGCGACGCGCTCGCGGAAGCACGCAAACATGCCGGCATCGCCTGAACGCCACCCGTTGCTGATCGTGTCTGCTTCCGGTCGTGCGCTCGCGCAATCGGCCGCGAGGGCGGGATTGAAAGTGGTGGTGCTCGACTTGTTCAACGATATCGATCTGCGCGCGTTGTGCGTGGCGAGCCACCGCGTGGCGACGGTCAGCGGAAAATTCGATGCGCGACGCCTGCTTGCTGCTGCACAACTGCTTTGCCCGCCGCAGCGGTGCGCCGGGCTGGTCTACGGCTCGGGATTCGAAGGCCGCCCCGGGTTGCTGACGCAACTGGCCCGCGGACGCCGGCTGCTGGGCAACGCGCCGGAGACGGTTGCGCGCATCAAGGACCCGCTGCGTTTTTTCGCGTTGCTGGATTCTTTTGCAATCCCGCATCCGCAAGTTCGCCTGCAGCCGCCGGCCGAGGTGCAAGGCTGGCTGGTCAAGCGCGCGGGAGGGGCAGGCGGAAGCCATGTGAAGGCCGCGCGGCCGCGCCATCGCGCCCGGCCGCAGCGCTATTTTCAGAAGTGGCAGGCAGGACGAACGCTGTCGGTGCTATTCATCGCCAACGGGCGTGAGGCGCGCCTGATCGGTTGCAACGAACAATGGACCGCCGATGCGGCGAAGGGCGGACGGTATTGCTATGGCGGCGCGGTGAGCAGGGCCGCCGTCACGCACGCCTTGCAGGCGCGCATCAATGGCTTCATCGCGCGGCTCGTGCGCTCGACGGGCCTGACCGGATTGAACGGGCTCGATTTCATCCTCGACGCGCACGGCGACGCGCACGTGCTGGAGATCAATCCGCGGCCCCCGGCGACCCTCGAACTCTATGATGCCGATGCCGGCGCCGGCCTGCTGGCGTTGCACTTGCGCGCCTGTGCGGGCGAATTGCCGGATGCGCCGCAGGCCTTGCGCGCACGCGCGCATGCGATCGTCTACGCTGCCTCGGCCTTGCACGTGCCCGCGTCAGTGCGCTGGCCACAGTGGTGCACGGATCTGCCGGAATCCGGCAGCTTCATTCCGGCCGGCGCGCCGGTCTGCAGCGTGCACGCCGAGGCGCACACGAGCGAAGCCGCGCGCGACCTCGTGATGGTCCGGCATGCATCGATCGGCAGGGCTTTGCTGCGGGAGGCGGCATGAACGCCAAGGAAACTCCGGAGATCAAAGCGGCGACTGCGGCCGATCCGCGGCAACAGGCGATCGCTGCGAATTGGCCGAGCGTGAATGCACTGGCCGCACCGCTGGTGCAGGAACTCATCGCGAATGCAAAGGCGCTGCGCCTGCTTGTGCAACGGCTCAACAATGGCTGCACGGTCGTGGATTGCGGCATTGCCTGCCGGGGCGGCATCGAAG
The DNA here is from genome assembly GCA_963846655.1 of uncultured beta proteobacterium. Taxonomy (GTDB): domain Bacteria; phylum Pseudomonadota; class Gammaproteobacteria; order Burkholderiales; family JACQAP01; genus JACQAP01. The sequence continues at coordinate 275,668 of CAWJWT010000010.1, forward strand.
CCGGGTTGCAGGTTGCCGCCATTTGCATGGGAGGCCTGGGCCGCGCGGTGCTGCAATCGTCCGGTTCGTCGCGCTGGCCGTCGCAGCTTTGCGTGCACTGCGCGGACCCGGTGCTCGCCTGTCTGGGGAGCCAGTACGCGGGCTGGAGCCTCTCGTTTGGTGAAGGCAAGAAAGGTTTTCAGGCGCTGGGTTCCGGGCCGGGCCGTGCGGCCGCCGGTCGCGAGGAGTTGTTTACGGAGCTCGCGTACCGGGATCGCGCGAACGCCGTTTGCATCGTGCTCGAAGTCGACAAACTGCCGCCCGTCGAGATCAGCGAGAAAATCGCGCGCGATTGCGGCGTTGCGCCCGAGCAGGTCACCTTGATCCTGACGCCGACCCGCAGTCTGGCGGGAACGGTGCAGATCGTGGCGCGCGTGCTCGAAGTGGCGTTGCACAAGGCACACACCTTGGGATTTGCATTGCATCGGATCGTGGATGGCGCCGGCAGCGCGCCGCTGCCGCCGCCCGCGGCCGATTTTCTGACCGCGATGGGGCGCACCAATGACGCGATCCTGTTCGGCGGGCGCGTGCAGTTGTTCGTCGATGGCGACGATGCCGCGGCCGAACGCCTGGCGGCCAATCTGCCGTCGAGCGTGTCCCGGCACTACGGCCAGCCTTTCGCGCGCGTATTCAAGCAAGCCGAGTACGATTTTTATCGCATCGATGCCCATCTGTTCGCGCCCGCCGCGGTGGCGGTCACGGCGCTCGACAGCGGCAGGACTTTTCACGCCGGCGCGGTCGACGACGCGTTGCTGGAACAATCTTTCATCACCTGATCGCCAACGCACAGGACCTGGATATGTCGGCAAGACCCACAGAGCATGCCCGGATCGCCATCCTGACCGACGACCCGGGCTGGCATGGCGCGCAATTGCGCGAAGCGTTCCGGGCGCAAGGCGTTGAGGCGTGTTTTGCATCGCTGCGCGATTGCCGTTTCGACCTGCACCGGTCCGGCCGCCATGTCGTCATTCCGGGGTTCGAAGAGCACCTGCCGCAGGGCGTGTTCGTGCGCGCGGTGCCCGGCGGCACGCTGGAACAAGTGGTCCTGCGCCTGGATATTCTGCATGCGCTCAAGCTGCTCGGTGTGCCGGTGTACAACGATGGCCGCGCGATCGAGCGCACGGTGGACAAGGCCATGACCAGTTTCGTGCTGGCCCGCGCGGGCGTTGCGACGCCCCCGACATGGGTCACGGAATCGCAGGACGAGGCGGCGGATCTGGTATGCCGGGAGATTGCTGCCGGGCATGAACTGGTGCTCAAGCCGCTGTTCGGTTCTCAGGGCGTTGGCCTCAGGCGCCTATCGGTGCCGGACGCTCTGCCCCCGGCGGCGGAATACGACGGCGTGTATTACCTGCAGCACTATGTCGAATCCGCTGCCAGTGGCTGGCATGACTACCGCGTATTCGTGATCGGTGGCCGGGCCGTGGCGGCCATGAAGCGGCAGGGCAGGAGCTGGATCACCAACGTCTCGCAGGGCGGCATCTGCGAGGCGATTGAACCGGGTGATTGCGATGACGTGATCGCACTGGCCTGCACGGCCTGCCACGCATTGCAGATGGACTATGCGGGCGTTGACCTGATTCGCGATCGCGCAGGCCAGGCCCAGGTCATCGAGGTCAACGGCATCCCGGCGTGGAAGGGGCTGCAAAGCGTTACGCCAGCCCGCATCGCGCAATGCCTGGCCGAAGATTTCCTCAACCGGTATGTGCGGCGCCCCGCGCTGCAATCGGTGGCATGAAAACCGGAGCCTGGCGCCTCGACCCGCCCACGGTGGCCGCCGCCATGCGGGAGGCCTGCATGACGGATGTGCAGGCGTTCAAGCCGGGCAACGTCAGCATGGCTTCCCCGGGCCACGGCATGCAGGCGCAGGATTTCATCGCGAGCGCGGAGGCGATGGCTGCGGTGATTGCGGCGCCCGGCCTGAAAGTCGGCCAGCGCATCCTGTGCGCCATCGAGGCAACGCGCGCTGTCGTGCCTTGTAACACCAACCTGGGCATCGCGCTGCTGTGTGCGCCGCTGGCGCAGGCGGCAACGGAGGGTTTCGACAGCCTGGTGCTGCGTGCGCGCTTGCGTGCGGTACTCGCGCGGCTCGACCGGGACGATGCCGAACTGGCCTATGCGGCCATCCGGCTGGCCGAGCCCGGTGGACTCGGCCGGTCGGAGCGCCATGACATCGCGCACCCGCCGCGCGTTTCACTGCGCGAGGCGATGCATGAAGCACGTGACCGCGACCGCATTGCCCTGCAGTATGTAACCGATTACCGCGATGTGTTCGAGACCGGGGTGCCGGCCGTGCGTGACGCGATGGTGCGCTGGGACAGCCGCGAATGGGCCGCGGTCCATGCCTATCTGATTTTGCTGGGAGGCTTTGCGGATACGCACATCGTGCGCATACACGGGGCAGCAGTAGCCGCGTCGGTCAGTGGCCAGGCGCGCGTTCTGAGTCAGTCGCTGGGGCGCGCGCGCGACCCGGCGCAGTTAATGCCGTCACTGGAAGCGTTCGATCGCCAGCTGAAGGCAGGAGCCGTCAATCCGGGTACCACGGCCGATCTGACCGTGGCCGCCCTGGTCGTGACGGTTCTGGAGGATTCGCTGGCGCAAATCTCGCGGCACAGTCGGGCCGCAATCGGCGTCAGCGGATGAGTTCGCAGTCAGTAAGCGGGTTGCAGCCCGTGTTCGATCAACAATCAGAACCGAAGGAGGAGTAAATGGCGAAAATAAACGGAGTATGCGTCGGCGAATCCCTGGTCGGCGACGGCAACGAAGTGGCGCACATCGATCTGTTGATCGGTCCGCGGGGCAGCGCCGTCGAATCGGCATTCTGCAACGCGCTGACCAATAACAAGGACGGCTTCACTTCGCTGCTCGCGGTCGTTGCGCCCAACCTGCTGTGCAAGCCGGCCACCGTGATGTTCAACAAAGTCACCATCAAGGGGGCCAAGCAGGCCGTGCAGATGTTCGGGCCCGCGCAGCGCGCCGTGGCCATGGCGGTGGCCGACAGCGTGGCCGAGGGCGTCATTCCGGCCGATGAGGCCGATAACCTGTTCATCTGTGTCGGCGTGTTCATCCACTGGCAGGCCACCGACGACAAGAAGATCCAGGACTACAACTACAAGGCGGTGAAGGAGTCGATCGCGCGCGCCATCAAGGGCGAACCGAAGGCTTCCGAGGTGACCGCGAAGCGCGGATCCATGGATCACCCGTTCCAGGCGCATAAATAACGCCGCTGGTCCCTCAACCGGCCCGCTTCGCTTTCACGGAGCGGGCTGATTTTTTGCGGGGCGGCGATCGTTTGCGAATTTCGCCAGCGCGGCGGAGTCCAGGCGTCCGTCGTGCAGGGCGCTGGCGAGCAGCGCCCCCGCGGCCCCTGCGGCGACGACGCGTTCCAGGTCGTCGACCGATCGCACGCCGCCCGCCGCATAGACGTTGCAACCTTTTATGCGTTTGGCGAGCTCGACGATCAACGCCAGATCCGGTCCGTGGTCGCTGCCGACCCGGTGCAGATTCATGGCCAGCACGCGCAGCGGCCAGTATCGTTCGGGTTGGTTCAACAGCGCTGGCGGGCCCTGGAAATGCGCGCCGCGAAAGTCCAGCGACAGAACTGCGGAGCACTGCTCGTCGCGCGCCCGAAGGCCGGCCATGACCGTGGCATCCGGCAACGATTCACTGCCAATGACCGGACGGCCCAACCCGGCGTCGCGCCAGCCCGACAGACCCACTTCGTCCCGGATGCCGGTGTCAGCCCACAATTCGAGTTGCGGATACTGCGCGCGCAACGACCGGATGCCGGGCAGGTTGTCGCCGCGTCGCTCGATGGCATCCAGGTCGGCAATGTACAGGGTCTGAAACGGATGCAGGGCGAGCAGGGCTTGCACCACGTTCACAGGGTCCGCGCCATCGACCAGCCGGGAGCGCAGCGGCCGGTATTGTTCACGCCGGCCTTCGCGGGCATGCACTACCATGCCATCCTTCAGGTCGATGACGGGAATCAGCGCGAAGCCGGTCACAGGCAACCTTTGGCATGAGAATTCTGGCGTACGAACATATTACCGGCGGCGGCATGTTGGGGGACGAGCGCATGGCTGCACTCGCGCCCGAAGGCGACGCGATGCTGCGCGCGCTGGTGGATGATCTCACGGCGATTCCCGGCGTGGAAGTCGCCGCGCTGCGCGACGCGCGTCTGGGCGGTGCACTGGCCGCGAGCGTGTATCGCGTCACCTCGGCCGAGACGTTCTGGCCGATATTTAAGCGCGCGCTGCACGCCGTCGATGCGGTCTGGCCCATTGCGCCCGAACAAGACGGGGTGTTGGCACAGATCACGCACGAGATCCTGCAGGCGCAGCGCCTCCTGCTGGGTTGCCGGCCGGAGGCCGTCAGGATTACAGCGAGCAAGCGCGCAACCGCCGATGTCCTTGCCGGCGCCGGCGTTGCCGCGGTACCCGTGTATGCGCAGCTCGATGACCTTCCACGCGATGCCGGCCGTATCGTGGTCAAACCGGATGATGGCGCGGGATGCCAGGACACGCGGCTGTTCCCCGACCGCGCCGGTTTGCAGGCCTGGCTGCGCACCCACGAGCGCGCCGGCCAGGTGTTCCAGCCTTACATCGAAGGCGATGTGCGCAGCCTGTCGCTATTGTGCTGCGAGGGACGCGCCCGCCTGCTGGCGTGCAACCGCCAGAACATCCGCGTGATCGGCGATGCCTTCGAGTTTCGCGGCGTGAGCGTGGGAGCGGTCGTGGATGCAGACCAACGCTATGAGGTGCTGGCCAATGCGGTGGCGCGGGCGTTGCCCGGGCTGTGGGGCTATTGCGGCGTGGATTTTATTGAAAGCCACAGCGGGCCGGTGGTGCTCGAGGTCAATCCCAGACTGACGACCGCTTATGCCGGGCTGCGTCGCGCCACCGGCCTCAACGTGGCGCAACTCGTGCTGCATTTGCCTGCGTCGTTAACGGCTGAGCGTCAGGGATCGCATCCGGCGCGCGCGGTCGAAGTGGAAATCGCGCATGCGTTCTGATGCCGTTCTGGGTTGGGATATCGGCGGCGCGCATTTGAAGGTGGCGGCGATCGATGCGCGGGGCCGCGTGATCAGGGCTGCGCAACAACCCTGTCCGCTGTGGCTCGGTCTCGAGCATCTCGATCACGCCATTGCCGCGGCGCTCGACCGCATGCCGGGCGCGCGCCTGCACGCCGTCACCATGACCGGAGAACTGACCGACTTGTTCCGCGATCGGGCCCACGGCGTCAGATCGATCATCGCGCGTTTCATTGCGCAGGTTCCCCCGGAGCGAACCTGGATCTACGCGGGCGCGGCCGGATTTCTGACACCACGCCACGCCGCGCGCAGGATCAACGCCGTGGCGTCGGCGAACTGGGCCGCCAGCGCGCAATGGGTCGCGCATTGTCTGCCCGATGCGCTGTTCGTCGATGTCGGCAGCACTACCACCGATGTGGTGCCGATTCGCGCCGGCGTGCTCAGGGTGGAAGGCTTCAGCGATGCGCAGCGCCTGGCCGCCGGGGAACTGGTGTATACCGGGGTCGTGCGCACGCCGGTCATGGCGCTCGCGAACCGGATTCCATTCGACGGGCAGTGGGTCCCGGCCATGGCGGAACATTTCGCGACGCTCGCGGATGTGTACCGGTTGACGGGCCAACTCCCCGCAGGCGCGGACCAGCTTCCCGCCGCCGACAACGGCGGCAAGTCGGTGCGTGACAGTGCGCGCCGGCTTGCGCGTATGGTCGGACGCGATGCCGCTTCAGCGCCGCTGGCCCGCTGGAAACGCTGCGCGCGCGATCTGGCCGATCTGCAGTTGCAGCAGATCCACCAGGCGAGCGAACGCGTGTTGGCGCGCGCCCGCGGGGTCGGGCGCGGTCCGCTGGTGGGCGCCGGCACCGGCCGGTTCGTCGCCAGAAAGCTCGCGGCGCGCCTGGGCCTGCGCTACCGCGATTTCGATACGCTGATCGAGGCCGGCCCCAACGCGGCGTCGTGGGCGTCCCGGTGCGCGCCCGCCGTCGCGGTCGCGCTGCTGGCCCATGCCGGATTGCCCCGATGACGTCCTGGGTGGTCAAGTTGGGCGGCAGCCTCGCGGGCTCCGCGGAGTTGCCGCTCTGGCTGGATGTTCTCACCCGCGCCGGCGCCGGAAAAATCGTGCTGGTGCCCGGGGGAGGACACTGGGCCGACGCAGTCCGCGCAGCGCAAATACGCGAAGCGTTCGACGATGGCGTCGCGCACCGCAAGGCGCTGCGCGCGATGGAGCAATTCGGAACGGTGTTGGCGGGCATGCAAGCGCAGCTCGTTCCTGCCAGGGATATCGCGCAAATGCTGGCGCTCCGGCGCGAAGGGCGGATTCCCGTGTGGATGCCTTACGACATGGTCGTGGCCGAAGCGGCGATCCGCGAGAGTTGGGACGTGGCGTCCGACAGCCTCGCGGCCTGGCTGGCCGGAAGGCTCGAAGCGGCGGGGCTGCTTCTGGTCAAGTCGCTGCAGGTTGACGCGCCGTCGCCAAGTCCCGAAGAACTCGTGCAGCGGGGTTGGGTCGATTCAGCGTTCGCGGAATACGCCGCGGATTTACCGGCGCGCATCGTGGTGCTGGGCCGGGGCGACCAGCGCACGGCAGAACGCATGCTTGCTGCCGACGGGCCGGTGGCGGTGTCGAGTTCCGGATAAAACTTTGCAAGAAAGCCACGGGGCGCTATGCTGTTGTCAAGCCAACACAGGAGTCGTTTTCCGGTTCCTCTTGATTCCGACACCTTGAAATAAGAACAATGAGCCTGGAGTACTCCAGCGCAGAAACAACGACAGGCCGGCAGGTCCGGCCCGTCCTCCACAAATGCCACCGTCGTCAGGCGGCCTGGCGCGACGGCAATCCGCCTCTTTCCAGCAGTCCCGCCAGGTCTTGCACCAGCGGCCCACACCTCGACCATTGCGCACGGGTCCGCGTGAGGTCCACGCAGCACGTCGACATTTCACGATTCAGGAGATAACAATTGGACGACCCTTCCACACCGGTGTTCATGGCAGCACAGACGACTGGAAAGCTGCGCACATTGGATGAGCTGCCCGGTCCGCGCGGCCTGCCGTTGCTGGGAAGCGCACTCGATATCAAGCCCCAGGAACTGCATCGCCTGGTGGACGGCTGGGCCGACCAGTTCGGCCCTTTGTTCGTATTCCGGGTGGCGACGACGCGCATCCTTACCATCACGGATGTCGAAACGATTCACCAGTTGCTGCGGGACCGGCCGGAGCGATTCCGCCGCTGGCGCAGGATCGAGGGCATTGCGGAGGATATTAAGTCCGACGGGTTGTTTTCGGCCGAGGGGGCGAAATGGCGACGTCAACGCAAGTTCGTCATGTACGCGCTGAATTCGGCACATCTGCGGGAATTCATCCCGCGGCTCGAACAGGTCACCGGTCGCCTGCGGCGCCGCTGGTGGCGCGAGGCGTTGGCGGGCAGGTCCTTCGACGCGCACGCCGATCTCATGCGATTTACCGTGGATGTAACCAGCGGGCTGGCCTTTGGCAAGGATCTGAATTCGCTGGAAGACAAGATCGATCCCATTCAGAATCATCTCGACAAGATATTTCCGGCCATTGCGCGGCGATTGACCGCGCTTTTTCCCTATTGGCGTTATTTGAAGCTTCCGGCCGATCGCGAGGTTGCCGATGCCGTCACGCAGATCGGCAAGATCATCGATGGATTGATCATCGAGACACGTTCGCGCCTGGCCGCGAACCCGGCGCTGCACGCCCGGCCCAGCAATCTGCTGGAGGCGCTGGTTGCCGCCCAGGACAAGGAAGAGGATGGACCTTCCGACGAAGAAATATCGGCCAACGTCATGACGCTGCTTCTGGCCGGCGAGGATACGACCGCAAACTCGCTGGCTTACATGATGCACTTCCTGATGGAATATCCGCACGTACAGGCCGCGGTCCAGGAGGAAGTAGACCGGGTCTTCGGAATGACCGAGCAGGCCTGGCAGGATCCCGCCACGCCCGACCGGTTACAGTATATCGAGGCGTTTGCCAACGAATCGATGCGCTGCAAACCGGTGGGGGGGCATGTCATGTTTCTGGAGCCGCACGAGGACGTGCAGATTCAGGACATATTCGTGCCCAAGGGCACCCCGATCCTTGCGCTCACGGGCTACCCGGGCAAGCAGGAAGAGAACTTCACGCAGGCAACAGAATTCCGGCCCGAGCGCTGGCTGCAGGGAGCGGGAGAAAGCACCGACGCCCACAACATGAAAGCGTTCATGCCGTTTGGCGTGGGGCCTCGTTTTTGCCCGGGCCGGCAGCTTGCAATGGTGCAGATCAAGATGGTCATGGCCATGCTATGCCGGGACTTCGAAGTAACGCGGCCGAAGGACGCGCAACCTTTGCACGATATTTATAACTTCGCGGTCAGTCCGACGAACGTGCATGCGGTCTTGCGTCCGCGCCGGACCGTGCGGGGCGGGATAGACGTCGAATTTCGCGATGGCAACCGCCGCATGTTCGCGATGCCGATCCCCTTCGCGGAACGCCGCGTCGGCGAACGGCGCAAGCAACCTGCAACCGCGCATAGTTGAGGAAGACTAAATGGTTGAGGGAGACTAAAACGAACGCGCCTGCGCAATCGACGTGCGAATGCGGGCGAAGGCCGCCGGATCGAGCAGCAGTTCACGCTGGCCGTTTCTGCACAGGGCGCCGCGAAAGCCCAGGTAATCCGGCGCAATCCTGACGAGCCCGGCAACGTGTTCCTGTCGCAGCGAGCCCGCCAGGCCCGTCATCAGCCGGAGTCCGCGTGCGCGGTTCACGAACAAATCCAGTTCTGCTTCGGTACGCCAGTCGCACAGCGTCTTGCCGGTCTTGCGCGCAGTATCCAGCATTGCGCCGGCGAAGCCGTTGTCGGCGAGTTCGTCCAGCATCGCGAGTTCATAGCGTTCATCGGCGAACAGCACTGCGACCAGACGCGCCTGGCTGGCGGACAAGGCTTTTGCGCATAATCCGGCTTTTGCGTGCGCAAAGAACCCGATCTTTATGTAGTCCACGCCGGTTGCGGCCATGCGATCCACGGCGTCAAGCATCGCCTGGGGATCCATGTCCGGAATATCGCCTATCGTGGCGCTGACGGGCCGGCGCCCGCGGATGGCTTGAACGCAAATGCGCACCATGGCATGGTCGAGCGCACCCAGCGCGCCGCGCGAAGGCTCCTTGAGATCGATCAGATCGGCGCCGGCCTCGAGCGCCAGCAGCGCTTCGTCCATCGAGCGCACGCTGGCCAGCATCATGGTCATGCAGCACCCGCGTTGCTGCGAAATTTATCGATATGCGCTTTGAGCCAGCCCCAGGCTTCCAGCTCGCGCGGGCCCGCGGTTTTTTCCACGCCGATGGCGAGATAGGCCATTTCAGCATCGATCTTCTGCTGCGGCAGCATGTTCAGGCGGCTTACCAGGATGGCCGCTTCAATCACCGCGGACTGCGCGCGATTGAAGCCGCCGAATGCGCCATGCGTGACGTGCGCAACCTCCCGGCAATAAAGCCGCGGCCGCGTTGCGTCGTCCTCCACGCGTTCGAGTTGCACTTCGGAGTGTGCGAGCGCGGCCGCCAGCCGGCGGCAGGCCTGGTGTTCCACCGGCAACGTGGGCCAGTCATAGCGACCCGTCAGGCAGCCCGCAAAAATTCGCACGTCGTCGGTGTAATTCACCACGGCGCAGCGCTCGCGCAGCACATGGTCGAGCGTGGCGGAGGGCCGGAACGGGCTGAGCACGATGTATCGTCCGTCGTGGCGTATGCCCATGGGCGCGATGTGATCGCCGCCCGATTCGTCACGCGTGGTGACGATGGTTTCCATGATCATGATTCGGCCTCCGATCGGTCCGGATCGGCGCCCGGGGCCCACTGCGCATCCGCATCGGTGCTTTCGCGTACCTGGGCGATGCCCCAGTCGAGTTCGCTGTCCTGCACATAGCGTTTGCCGAGTTGCCAGGCGATTTGCGCGCGCGCCAGTTCGACGCCCAGATAGAACGCATGCGAGCCGTCGTGCTCGAGGCCAAGGTGCGCGAACAGCTTGAACGGGTCGGTCGCCGTGCGCAGTCCGTCGCGGTTATAGACGTGCAGGCCGTCGGGACTGATCTGCACCCGAAAGCTGGGATCCTTGATCTGCGCCGCGGTCGCGGCAATCTCCTCACTGCTCCAGGGAAACGGATCGAGTGCATGCAGCGCGAGCAGCGTTTCATCGAAGCCCTGCGGGAGGTCGCCCGCTTCGCGCGCGGCATACATGACGCGGCGCGCCCGATCGGCTTCCCGAATGACATTGCAGGCATGCGCGCTGACCTGGGTGGTCAGGATGTTGGTGATGCGCAACTCGGAAATGATGCCCATCAGCAACGTTTGCACGCCCAGGGTGTCGGTTTCGGTCAGTTCCGTCAGATTGCCGGTGCCCATCAGGATGTTTGCGTCGGGTCGGTTTTGGCGCAAATCCCGGTAACGCAGCAACGATTCGGTAAAGCCGAAATGGATTGGCTCGACGATCGGATCGACCAGGTAGGCGCGGCCTTTCTTGTCCATCGCATCGATGGCGCCATAGAGCGATTGCATGTCGCTCGGCGTGGAGGGGATGAGCACCGGCGTGGAAGCCACTTCGTCCGCGATCCACAACGTCTGCTGTTTCAGGCTCAGCAGGAAGTGCGCACCCGCGCGGCCTCCGCGCAGCAGTTCCTGCGAGTCCATGGAGTCCACGCTGACTTCGAAGCCTGACGCCCGCAGCGCCGCAACGGATTCTTCCAGGTGCGCGAACGGCGTTTCGGGAAGGCAGCCCAGATCGATGACATCGGCCCCGGCACGGCGATACGCTTGAGCCTGATCCAGGATGGCGGTCACGGACATATTGGGCGCGTCAACGATCTCCGCAAAGATGCGCACGTCGTGACGGGTCAGATCGAGCGGTGCCGCTTCGCGCCCGAAGTAGGCAGCGAGGTCTTTCAGGTCTTCCGGCCCGCGCTCGAATGGGACCCCGAAGTGGGCACTCAACGCCGGCAGATCCCCGCGGCAGCGCCCCGGCACCAGCACGCGGTCCACACCCTGGGTATCGGTCAGGCGCCGGCGGATCATGTCGGAGGTCATCAGGCCGGCCACCTGCAGCGACAGCGTGAGCACGCTATGCCTGAAGGGCGCGGGTTGCATGGCTTCCAGCACGCGACGCAGATTCTTCTCGGCCAGCCGGCCGGTCAGGAAGAGGATGTGCTCGGACAACTCAGCCTCTGGTTCAACGCGGCTTTCAGTTCCTCGATCGAAAGCACGACGGTGGTGTGGTCGAACTTTGCCAGCCTGTCCACGTTCTGCAGGTCAATCGTGCGCGGATAAACCCAGACGTCGCCGCCCGGCGCTTCGGAAATCAGCGCGGGCGCCGTGTCGCAAGCGAACACGATCGAAGGTACACGGCACTTGCCGGCCTGCGCATAGATGTTCGTGGCGAGCGTGTCGGAAATGCCGGCGACGCACTTCGCCACCGTGTTCGAACTCGCCGGGCCGATCACGACGGTATGGTAGTCACCGCCGTAGAGAAAAGTCACCGGCACGCTGCTCGCCGTGTTGTCGCGAAACACTTTCATGCCCTGCTTGAGGGTGGCCAGATCGTAGCCGTACATCTTCAACACTTCCGCGGCGGCCTCGCTCAGAAAAAGGTCGACGTTGCTCAGGCCGCGGATGATCTCCATGCATTCGTTGAGATAGTGTCCCGAGCCGGTCAGCACCCATGCGACCCCCGGCGCGCCGGCCTTAGACATGGCCGCCTGCAGCGGCTGGAAAAGCGCCTTGTTTCATCGCTAACGCATTGCACCCGTGGCGGCCGGCGCCGACTGTTCCAAATTGGAACGGCGGCGGGCGGCCTGAGATTGGAAGGATGTTAATCGTGTTCGCCGTCAAACGGAACCTGCTGGCGCGCCGGAGATATCCCGCTAGAATGAGTTGGCATAAATCCTTCAGCACGCCGGAGCACGCCATGAGCGAATCCACCGATAAAGCTTACAGTGAAGAAGCCATCAAGCAGAAACTGTCGGCCGAATTGCCACACTGGTATTACGAGGACGGGTGGATTCGCCGCAAGTTCAAGACCGGCGGGTGGAAAGGCACCCTGATGGTGGTGAATACGGTGGGCCATCTTGCCGAAGCGGCCTGGCATCATCCGGATCTGACCGTGTCGTACGCGTTCGTGATCGTCAAGCTGGTCACGCATACGGCCAAAGGCATTACGGACAAGGACTTTGCGCTCGCGCACAAAATAGAGGACGTGGTGCAGTGGCAGCCGGGCAAACAGGGCGGCGCGCTGGAAGGCACCCCGAACGACGACCCGCGCTTTCGTTATCTGAAGTACGACTGAGATGGCCGCGCGCGCACCGGGCAGCCCGATGGCGGGCATGGACGTCATATTCATCCGCGACATCCGGCTCCAGACCCTGATCGGAGCCTACGAGTTCGAGCGCCGCCAGCCGCGCACCTTGCGCATCGATATCGAGATCGGACGTCCGTCGCTTGCGGCCTGCGAGACAGACCAGCTGGCCGACACCATCGACTATGCGGCCGTCGTCGAAGTCGTTCGCGCGATTTTCGCGACCCACCGCTATCATCTGCTCGAACCCCTGGCGGAATCGATCGTCACGCACGTTCTGGAGAAATTCAGCGCGCAATGGGCCTGCATCGAGTTGTCGAAAAGCGACGTCGTGCCGGACGCGCGCGACGTGGGCGTGCGCATCGAGCGCACGCGCTGATCGTGCTCAGTCGAGCAGTTGCGCCACCTGCCACTTGCGCACGGAATTGATGATCCAGAGGCGATCGGCAAGGCGCAGTTGGTCCAGCGTCACGATTTCCTCGGCGATGTCACCGCGTTCGAGCAAGTGGCCGCGGAACACGCCGGGCAACAGGCCGCAGTCGACCGGCGGTGTCACCCGGCGCCCGTCGCGTTCGATGACAAGGTTGGCGATGGTGGTTTCGGTGACTTCGCCGCGGTCGTTCCATAGCACGACGTCGTCGCCCTCGGGCCGTGCGCGTCGTGCATCGTCATAGACTTTTCTGCGCGTGGTTTTGTTGTACAGAAACGGGTCGTTGCGATCGACCGGCGCAGCCGCCACGGCCAGTCGTACGGGCGCGTGCGCAAGGGGCGAGGGCGCCGATTCGCAGGAAATGGCGCCCGTACGTGCCACCACCAGCCTGACGCGCTGCGCGGATGCATCGAATGTGGCCGCGAGTGCTCCCAGGCGGCTGCGTACCAGCGCGAGATCAAGCGCCACATCCAGATAATCGGCAGAAGCCGACAGGCGCTCGAGGTGATCGTCGAGCAGGAACCAGCCGCTGGCCGGCTCCCACAGCAAGGTTTCGAGCAGTGCAAAGTCAGGGGGCGTATCGATGACGATGCGTGCCTTGAGCAGGCATTCCTCATACTCCGACTGGCTGGTGGAGTCCCACACGATGCCCCCGCCCACGCCGTATTCGACCCGGGCGTCCATGCGGTCCACCGTGGCCGTTCTGATCGCCACGTTGAATTGCGCGCGCCCGCCCGGCGCGATATAGCCGATGCAACCGGTGTAAACGCCGCGCGGGCTGGATTCCAGGCCGGCGATGATCCGGGAGGTGTGCGCCTTGGGCGCGCCCGTGATCGAGGCGGCGGGGAACAGCGCCTGCAGGATCCGCGAAACGGGGGCAGAGCATTGCGCCGTCACGGTCGAGGTCAATTGCCAGAGCGTGGGATAACGCTCCAGTTCAAATAACGCGGGCACACGCACGCTGCCGACCGGTGCGATGCGGCCCAGATCGTTACGCACCATGTCCACGATCATCAGATTCTCGGCGCGGTTTTTCGGCGACTCACGCAGTTCGATGCCTTTGTGCCGATCCCATTGCGGGCTCAACCCGCGCCCGGCGGTGCCTTTCATCGGCTTGCTGGTCAGCACGCCGGCATCGAGACGAAAAAACAGTTCCGGCGATGCGGAACAGATGGCGAAGCGCCCGCAATCCAGATAGGCACTGTGGCGCGGCTGGTTCGCATGGACCATGCGCAGGAAGAGCGCCCACGGATCTTCCTCGAGTGCGGCGCGCAGGCGCAGGGTGTAATTCACCTGATAGGTTTCGCCCGCCGCAATGAGGTCGCGGATCTTCCTGATCGCCTCTTCGTATTCGCTGCGGGTGACCGACGGATTCCAGCGGTAACGAGGCACTGTTGCATGGGCCGGCATGGCGGGTAGCTGTTGCAACCGCGGCGGCGCATAAAGGCCCATCCAGAGCAGCGGCATTGGTCCCGGCGCCCGCGACCGGATCGCGAGATCGAAGGCCGGACCGGCTTCGTAGCAAATGAAACCGGCCGCCCACAGGCCATCGCTTTCAACGCGCCGCTCGATTTCCTGCAAGGCGGGCAGCACCTCTTCGAGGCGGGTGACGACCACGACATGACGCGCGTCGCCGAACTGCCACCAGCCGCCAGCGTGCCGATCCTGGATCAGACAGCTATTCGACATGGGTGGGCGCCAGGTGCGCGCGGCGAAGCGTGCGCGGGGCGTTGATGAAAGAGGAATATTGCATCGCGCAAAGAATGCCCGTTCCCACGCCCGCGTGCAATTGCGCGCGCCCGCGCAACGCCGGTGAGGCCTGCAACCTTGCACTGCAATAACGCAAGCCTCTACGGTCATGGCCGTTGACCGGGCTTGTGCACTGTGCTTGTATGGTCGCAAGCGTTTGCTAAAACGCAAAGCCTTTGTCTGGCGCGTGGTTGCGCGCCCGGCGGACCACGGCAGCAATCGTTGGCCCCAGGTCGATCCCGATCACGGAGGAGTGGGAATGAAACAGCTTCAGCCAGCCACCGACGTGGCGGCGATCCGTCGTGCCTACGGACATTTCCTGAGTCATGGGCGGGTCCCGCGCGGCATCGTTCCCGACTTCATCGAGCGTTCCTGGCAGCGCAGTGCGGCTTTCGGCGTCGAGCATGACCGCATCCGCGAAATCGGGCGCGTCGATGAAACGAGTTTACGGGTGGTCGTGAATCAGTACGGCAGCCTCATCAACCTTGCGACGCCGGTGATGGAGAATCTGCATCATCAGCTTACCGGTTCCGGAAGCGTCGTCTTGCTGTGCAGCGACGAAGGCTTCATCCTGCATTCGATGGGCGATCCGGATTTCCTGCCCAAGGCGCAGCATATTGCGCTCAAGCCCGGCGTGTCCTGGGCGGAGAATCAGAAGGGCACGAATGCAATCGGGACGGCCATTGTCGAGTGCCAGCCCATCGTGGTGTATGCGGGGCACCATTACATCCAGCAGAATCATTTCCTGGCGTGTTCGGCAACGCCGGTCCTCGACCCGTTCGGCGCGGTAGCGGGCGTTCTGGACATTACGTGCGACTACCGCTACCACCAGCGTCATACGCTGGCCCTGGTGCAAATGTCGGTTCGCGTCATCGAACGGCAACTGTTCCAGCATCGCTTCAGCCGCGACGTGGTGTTCAACGTTCATCCCGACCGGAGCTACCTCGGCAGCCCTTTCGATGTGCAGGTCGCATTCTCGCCGGATGGTGAATTTCTGGCGGCAACGCCCGCCACCTGCCGCGAGCTCGATCTGGTGCCTGGCGAATTCCACGGCCGCTTTGAATTGCTGTTCGATTGCCCGTTCGAACAAGCACTCGACCGGTTGCGCACCTCGCCTTCGACTGTTTCGCTGCGACTACAACGCAGCGGCGTGCAAGTGTTCATGCAACTCGCGCACGGCGCGACGCCCAGGCAGGTCATCCCAAGCGCCGCCCTGGAACCGGCGGATGCGCCGAAACAACTCGGCAAACCGCCGCGACCCGCCCTGACGCTCGACACGCTGGGCATTGCCGACCCTGTGCTACTGGTTACCGTTGACAAGGCGCGCCGCACACTCGGCCGCAATATTCCGATCCTGATCGAGGGGGAAACCGGCACGGGCAAGGAATGGTTCGCGCGCGCCATCCACAACAGCGGTCCGAGAGCGTCGCGCGAGTTCGTCGTGCTCAATTGCGCGGCAATTCCCGAGGCATTGATGGAAGCGGAATTGTTCGGGCTGGACGATGAGA
This sequence comes from uncultured beta proteobacterium, assembly GCA_963846655.1. Lineage (GTDB taxonomy): Bacteria > Pseudomonadota > Gammaproteobacteria > Burkholderiales > JACQAP01 > JACQAP01. The sequence continues at coordinate 291,759 of CAWJWT010000010.1, forward strand.
GTCAGCCCGAAAATGCCCGGCGCGCCGCGCCCGGCAGAATCCAGCGATCCCACGGTGGCACCTTGTTTCTGGATGAGATCGGGGAACTGCCCATAGCCATGCAGGCGCGCCTTCTGCGCGTTCTGCAGGATCGGGCGGTGACGCCCACGGGCGGAGACCCGGTGGAAATCGACATTGCCGTCATTTGCGCCACGCATCACCGGTTGTCCGACCTGGTCAAGCGCGGCGAATTCCGTGAAGACCTGTATTACCGGATTGCCGGTTTGACGTTGCAGATACCCCCGCTGCGCCTGCGCCGGGACATCGTGGAACTGGCGAAGGCGCTCGACAGCAGGGAGTGCGCCGGTGCGCACCGTATCGACATCTCGCAAGATGTGCTGAATCTGTTCGTGCAGCACCCGTGGCCGGGTAACGTGCGCCAGTTGCGTTCCGTGATCCGGACGGCCATGGCGATGGCCGATGAGGGCGGGCAGGTGGAGCGGCGGCATCTGCCGGAGGATTTTTTCGCGCAGACTGAGCGAGGCAGGGCTGTTTCGGCGGCGGAGTCCGGTTTGCCGGACAGCCTGGAGAAAATTGAACTGCACGCCATTCAGCTAACCATCCGCCACAACGCCGGCAATATTTCTGCGGCGGCGCGCCAGCTCGGTGTCAGCCGTACGACGCTCTACCGCAAGCTCAAGCAGACCGGGGCTTTGCCGTCGTGAAGCCCGAAGGCGGTTCACGCACGTTCGCGCGCCAGCGGCCGATGACACATCCTGCAACAGTTGTTCAGAACTGAAACACCCGCAAACGCGTACTCGGGCGCGTATGCATTTCATACGGGAAAATCATTGACCCTGCAAATGCACTGTGCTTGTATAGGAAGTACACGTTCGGTGTGATTTCCTCGCGGAATGCGTGCGCCTGAAATGTGTATGCCGTTACGGCACGAGGTAGCACGTTGGTTTGGCCGTGGGGCAATGAAGTCCTCGTTCCACTCAAACACTATAAGCAGGAGGAGAGATGAGACTTAAATTTCGTTATCTTGCAGCGCCGTTGGCCCTGCTTGCCGTGACGGGGATGGCCCAGGCCAACTCCGATGTCGAAAAGAAAATCGCCAATCCCTCGAACTGGGCGATGCAGGCCGGCGACATGTACAACCAGCGTTACAGCAAGCTCAATCAGATCAATACCAGTAACGTCGGCAAGATGCAGGTGGCATGGACTTTCTCCACCGGCGTCCTGCGCGGGCACGAAGGTTCCCCGCTCGTGATCGGCGACATGATGTACCTGCACAGTGCTTTTCCGAACAAAGTATTTGCGATCAACCTGAATACCCAGACCATCAAGTGGAAGTACGAGCCGAAGCAGGATCCGGCCGTCATTCCGCAAATGTGCTGCGACACGGTCAACCGCGGACTGGCTTATGCGGAGGGCAAGGTGTTTCTGCAGCAGGCGGACAGCATGCTCGTTGCGCTGGATGCCGCCAGCGGCAAAGTGCTCTGGTCGGTCAAGAATGGCGATCCGACGGTCGGTGCGGTCAACACCAATGCGCCGCACGTGTTCAAGGACAAGGTGATCACCGGCATCTCGGGAGGCGAGTGGGGGGTGCGCGGCTATATCTCGGCCTACGACATCAACAGCGGCGACATGGTCTGGCGCGGCTACAGCGTCGGTCCCGACGACGAGATGCTGATCGATCCGGATGAGACCACGACCTGGAAGGACGGCAAGGTCCAGCCGGTCGGCGCCGATTCGTCGGTTTCCACCTGGGAAGAAGACCAGTGGAAGATCGGGGGCGGCACCACCTGGGGCTGGTTCAGCTACGACAAGGCGCTGAACCTGATGTACTACGGGAGCGGTAATCCGAGCACCTGGAATCCGGCGCAACGTCCCGGCGACAATAAATGGACGATGGCGATCTGGGCGCGCGACGTGGACACCGGCAAGGTGAAGTGGGTCTATCAGATGACGCCATTCGACGAGTGGGATTTCGATGGCGTCAATGAAATGATCCTGGCCGATATCAAGGTCAAGGGAAAAATGACCAAGGCGCTGGTGCATTTCGACCGCAACGGTTTTGCCTACACGATGGATCGCACCAACGGCGCCCTGCTGGTGGCAGAGAAGTACGACCCGAGCGTAAATTGGGCGACTCACGTGGACATGAAATCGGGCCGTCCGCAGGTGGTATCGAAATATTCGACCGCGCAGAACGGGCCGGATGTAAATACCAAGGGTGTTTGTCCGGCTGCACTGGGTACCAAGGATCAGCAGCCTGCATCGTTCAGTCCGCAAACGGGGCTGTTCTATGTGCCGACCAACCACGTTTGCATGGATTACGAGCCGTTCGCGGTCGAATATGTCGCTGGCCAACCCTATGTCGGGGCGACCCTCGCCATGTATCCGGCACCGGGCGGCAAGAACATGGGTAACTTCATCACCTGGGACGCCGGCAAAGGCAAGATCGTCCAGAGCCACGGCGAAAAGTTCTCGGTCTGGAGCGGTGCGCTCACGACCGCGGGTGGAATTGCCTGCTATGGCACGCTCGAAGGGTACATGAAGTGCGTGGATGCGAAGAACATCAACAAGGAGCTGTACAAGTTCAAAACGCCCTCGGGCATCATCGGCAACGTCTTCACCTATCAGCACAAAGGCAAGCAGTACATCGGCGTGTTCTCGGGTATTGGCGGCTGGGCCGGAATCGGGCTGGCTGCGGGTCTCGAGAAGGATGCCGACGGCCTGGGCGCGGTGGGTGGCTACAAGGAACTGGCCAACTACACTGAACTGGGCGGTTCGCTGACCGTGTTTGCGATACCGCAAAAATAAACCAATCGGTGGGCTGTGCGTTATGGAAAGCGTCCCGGTCGACAGGCCGGGGCGCTTTTTTCTGAACGATGCCACTTCAGGAGCGTCCTATGAGGGTGTTGCGCCACTTCGTCATGTTTCTGTTTTTAGGGCTTGTTTCGGTTGCGATCGCTGGCGAGCCGCTCTACACCGTCGTGGATGGCAATAAAGTCGACGCGCAAACGCTGAAAGGCTTCAAGGCATGGCGTGCGGCGGCGTGCGACCGCTGCCATGGGGCCAACCAGCAAGGGCTGGTCGGACCGTCACTGCTCGATCGCATGAAAACGCTGACCAAGGAAGAGTTCGTCACGGTCGTGACCGAAGGCAGACTTGAAAAGGGCATGCCCGCCTTCAAGACCAGCAAGATGGTCATGTCAAATATGGATCAACTTTATGCTTACCTCAAGGGGCGCTCCGATGGTGCCATCACGAAATCCAAGGTCGAGCCGATCCCTTGACGCGCGGTTCCTCGCGCGCGCGGCACTGCTTGGCCTAGTGGGTCTGACGATTGGCGCCGCGGTGGCGGCCGAGGATGAGGCATTCATCAAGCCGCGCGCACTAAAGGTATGCGTGGACCCGAACAATCTCCCGTTCTCCAACGACAAGGGTGAAGGTTTTGAGAACAAGATCGCTCAGATGCTCGCGCACGACCTTGACTTGCCGTTGGAGGTTTTTTATTACCCCCAGCGAATCAACGTGGTACGCAATACGATTCGCTACAAGCTGCCCAATGAATCCGAATATCGCTGCGATGTGTTGACCGGCGTGCCGGTGGAGTTCTCGGCAGTGGCCACCACCAAGCCGTATTTCCGCTCGACCTATGTACTGGTCTATGTCAAAGGGCGCAAACTCGACGTGGGCAGCGTGGAAAGTTTTCTGAAACTCGACAGATCGGCGCGCTCGGGACTGCGGATCGGTGTCTACGACCGTACGCCCGCCGTCGCGTGGCTGAAGAAACACGATCTGCTGGATCAGGCGGCGCCGTACCGGCTGCTCAATGCCGACCCGAGTCACTACCCCGGCAAGATCATCGAAGACGATCTGGTCAGCGGCAAAATCGATGCGGCGATCGTCTGGGGACCGATCGGCGGCTATTTCTCGAGGCGCGTTACGTCGCAGGAATTGGTCGTATTGCCTCTGAAGCCGGAACCCGGCGTGCATCTGGCGTTCGGCGTGGCAATGGGCGTGCGCCATGGCGAGCCGGCCTGGCGCTCTGCCATCCAGCAATCGCTCGACGCAAGCCGTGAAGATATCTTGCAACTGTTGAAGGAGTACGGCATTCCGTTAGTGGACGATAAAGGCGAGCCGATCCAGTGAGCGGGTTCGCGGGCTCTGATGCAAAGCGACCCGCCGGTCGCCATCGTGACCGGGTTCTTGCAATGACGAGGGGAGGTGTTGCGATGAGAATCACGCATTCGATTCTGCTCCTGGGCGCAATTGTGTGCACGCCCTGCAGCGCCAACGATTTTCCCACCGCGGGTCGCGTCGAGTTCGTTCTGGAGTGCATGCGCGATCACACCGGCGGGCAGTTCGAATTGCTCAACAAATGCTCGTGCACGATCGATCGTCTGGCCCAAAAATTCCGCTACGACGCTTTCGTCGAAGCACAGACCATGGCGAAAGCCGTCACGATCGCCGGCGAACGCGGGTCGACCATGCGCGATAATGAGCAGGCCCAGACTGCCGCACAGCGCTTCCGAGGGTCGGTCGCCGATGCGGCGCGTGCATGCTTCCTGCGATGAGCGTTATGCGCATTACGCATAGAATCCTTGCCATCGTACTGCTGTCATCGATTGCACTGTCTTCTGTTGCCGCCGATAGTGCCGAAAACCCGGACACCGAGATCTGGCGCAAGGTGCGGGCCGATTTGTTCGGCGATCGCCCGATGCAGGCCGGAAGCATTGCTTTGGACATTCCGGCACGGGCAGCGGACGCGTCCGTCGTGCCGTTGACCGTCCGCATCCGCCAGTTGCCGGGGCAAGCGCCTACGCGAAAACTGTATCTCGTGATCGACCGCAATCCGTCGCCCATCGCGGGTATTTTCGAGTTCGGCGGGGCCAGCGGCAGCGCCGATCTGGAAACGCGGGTGCGCATCGAAGAGTACACCTGGGTGCGCGTGATCGCCGAGCGCGCGGATGGCTCGCTTGCGGCCACCCACCGTTTTATCAAGGCCGCGGGAGGCTGCTCCGCGCCGGCTGGCAAGTCCCTGGCCGAACGCCTGGCCGGCATGGGCCAGATGAAATGGCGCATCGATGCGCCGGCGGATCCGGCCGCGCCGGTGGCCGTGCTGCTGATGATCCGGCATCCGAATAATTCCGGCCTGGCCATGGATCAGCTGACGCGGCATTACGATCCGCCTTATTACGTGCGCAGCGTGCGCGTTACGAGCGCGGATGAACTCGTCTTCGCTGCGGACGTGGATTTCTCGATCAGCGAGAATCCGGCGTTTCGTTTTACGCTGCAGCCGGGCCGCGCGGACGCCTTGCACGCCCGCGTAGTCGATTCGAACGATCGGGTGTTCGAGAGCTCGGCGCCCTAAACCGCCACCGGGCGCGACAGGTCCTGGCCGGGAAACAGGCTATCGAGCAGTTTGCGCAACTGGTTGGCTGTGGCGGGCTGCAGGGCCGCACCCGGATGGCGTACGCTCGCCGAGCCCAGGGCCCCGCGCAGCCTCAAGATCTCCTTGCGAATGGCGACGCCAGGCTGCTGCTCGAATACGATCAGCGGCAGGAAGCGTGCGTAGATTTCGCGCACTTTCTTCCAATCTGCAGCGTGCGCCGCACGCACCATGGCCGCCAATGCTTCCGGGAACGCGAAGCCCGTATTGAAACCGCTCGATCCCGCCTCGAGGTCGAATAACCCGTACAAGGCGCCAAGTCCCGTAAGCATGGGCACCTTGCGTTCTTTCATGCCCGCCGCGAGCGCACGGATCTTCGGCGCGGTAGGCACCGCTTCCTGCTTGATACTCGCCACGCGCGGCACTTCGCGGATGATTCGCAGCAGCAGTGCGACGCTCATATGTACCTGGGTAGACGCGGGATGATCCTGTGCCACGATCGGAATGCGCACGCCCTCGGCAATGGTCCGGTAGTAGTCGACGATGCGATCGTCATTGGGCACAGGTTCCGCGTGCGGCGTGACCATGACGGCTTTGGCGCCGAGCTCTTGCGCCATTTGCGACAGCTCGCGCGCCGCTCTCGTGCCGCTGTGGCTGGTTCCGACAATGACCGGCACGGATCCGGCCGCCGCGACCGCCGCGCGAATCAGGGTTTCGCGCTCGCGATCGAGCAGGCGATTGGCCTCACCCAGTACGCCCAGTATGGTGATGCCGTCGACCCCCAGCCCGCCGATAAATCGCACCAGACGCTCGAAGGATTCCAGATCGAGATTTTCGCTCTCATCAAACGGCGTGGCCAGAATCGGAAACACGCCTTCAAAATTCAGTTCTTCCATGCCGATCCTCCGCGAGCGCGCATTGTCGGCCGCGCCCTGTTGACTGTCAAAGAGCGCGTACAATCGCGCATCAAGAATAAGAAACTTTGGGAGAACGGCCATGGACATGCCCATCAATCAACTCAAGCGCGCATTGCGGGAGGGCCGCACCCAAACCGGATGCTGGTTGAGCCTGGCGAGTCACGTGTCCGCGGAAATCTGCGCTTCGGCCGGATTCGACTGGGTGCTGGTGGACACCGAGCATGCGCCGTCTGATTTGCAGAACGTGCACCATCAACTGCATGCGATTGCCGCTTACCCGGTTGCGGCGCTGGTGCGCGCCTACTGGAACGATACCGTGCTCATCAAGCGCCTGCTTGACGTCGGCGTCCAGTCCCTGCTGCTTCCTTATGTGCAAAGTGCGGAAGAGGCCAGGCGCGCCGTGGCGGCCGTTCGCTATCCGCCCCACGGCATACGAGGCGTGTCGGCCAATTCCCGCGCCAACCGGTTTGGCCGGGTTAAGGATTATTTCGCGCACGCCAACGACGAAATCTGCCTGATGGTGCAGATCGAAACTCGCGCGGCCGTTGCGCAAATCGAACAGATGGCCGCGATCGATGGCATCGATGGCATTTTCATCGGACCGCAGGATCTTGCCGCCGATTTCGGTCATCTCGGCAATCCGGGCCATCCCCAGGTGCAGGAGGCGATGGCCGATGCGTTGACCCGGATCAAGAAGGCGGGAAAAGTGCCGGGGATCCTGGCGTTCGCCGAAGCCGATGCCAAGCGCTGGATCGAACACGGCGCGCGGTTCGTTGCGATCACGTCGGATCAGTTCCTGCTGGTGCGCGAAACCGCTGCAGTCGCGGCCCGGTTCAAGCGCTAGCGGACAAACGGCTCAGCGCAAGTGCTGCTTTTTCTCCACGATGCTTTGCACCATGTGCTGAATCCCCCGCAGCCAGGACTTGTCCGTATTGCCGCGCAGGTCCACCGATTTGGTATACAGCGTGTTGCCGGAAGCGACATTCTTGACCTCGATGTTGACGTTGAGGATCAGATTGCTGACTTTTTGAACCCAGCCGAGGACGACCACGTCGGCATCGAGCGCGCGCCCGATGTCCAGTTCGCATCCGTTGCAGTTTCGCAGATCCTGAAGGGATGTCTGCTCCGCGATCAGTGCCGCCGCGGGCTGGTTGTCGACGATCCGGTATAGGCCGCCTTGATCCAACGCTTCGCGCAAGGCATCCGAGATCATGCGGAGGCGGCGTTGCTGTTCCGCGTTGGACTGTTGCGTTTCGTAGTCGCGCATCTCGTTGATGAGCTCGAATTCCATGACCGCGGCGGACTTGAGTCTCGCCGTATTTTGCGCAGCGAGTCCTCCCGCAACGGTCAGAGTCCATGCCGCGAATGCCAGCAGGCAGACGCGCCGGATCATAGGGCAGGGGCCGCCTTGCGCGGCGCCGAAGTTTGCAGCTGTTGCAGGATCGAGTCCGCGATTGCCTGCGGCGTGGCTTCGATGTCAACGGTGAGTGCATCCACGGGCTCTTCGAGGGCCGCAAATTGCGATTCCAGCAGGCCGGCCTTCATGTAGTGGCCTTTGCGCGCTTCCAATCGGGCGCGAATGAGAGTGAAATCCCCTTTGAGGTAGATCCAGCGCAGGTGCGCGAGCGTATGGCCCAGCCGGTCGCGATAGGCCTGCTTGAGCGCGGAGCAGGCCAGCAGCACGCTCTCGCCCTGTGCGTCGCGTTCGCGTAGCGCCGCATTCATTCGATCGAGCCAGGGCCAGCGGTCGTCATCGTCGAGCGCAATGCCGGCGCGCATCTTTTCGATGCTTCGCGCAGAATGAAATTCGTCGGCATCGAGCAACGGCCAGCCCAGGTGTTCAGCGAGTAGCCGGCCAACGGTGGTCTTGCCGCAACCCGATACGCCCATCAGGATGACGACCATCAGGGTTTTTCCGATTGCACGGCGTGGCCACCGAAACCCGCACGCATCATGGCCAGCAGCCGCGATGCGTAATCGCTTTGTCCCTGGCTTGAGAAGCGGGCCATCAGGGCGAGACTGATGGTCGGCGCAGGCACGCCCAGTTCGACGGCTTCAATGGCGGTCCAGCGACCTTCGCCGGAGTCCGCGACGATCGGGCTGACCGCATCCAGCGTCTGACCATGCTTGAGGAAGTCCGCCGTCAGATCGAGCAGCCAGGAGCGCACCACGCTGCCGTGGCGCCACATTTCCGCGACGGCCGCGAGGTCCAGGTCGAATTCCCTCTTGGCTTTCATCATGGACAGGCCTTCGGCATACGCCTGCATCATCGCGTACTCGATGCCGTTGTGGATCATCTTGACGAAGTGGCCCGAACCGGCCGGCCCGCAATGCAGCCAGCCCCGATCCGGCGCCGGGGCGAGAACACGCGCAAAAGGCTCGACGTTTGCCATGACGTCCGGCTCCCCGCCCAGCATCAATGCATAGCCGTTTTCGAGTCCCCAAACGCCGCCGGACACGCCGGCGTCAACGAACCCGACCCCCTGTCCGGCAAGCCAGGCTGCGCGTCGCCGTGAATCCTTGTAATTCGCATTGCCTCCGTCGACCAGCACATCGCCCCGGCTGAGCAGCTTCGCCGCGGCCTGGAGCGCCTGCTCGGTAATTTCTCCGGCAGGCAGCATGACCCATACGACTCGTGGTGCGGCCAGGCTTGCTACCAGGCCTTCGAGTTCGCCATGAGGCGTAATGCCATTTACGTGCGCCATCGCGCTGCGCGCGACGGGGCTGATGTCGTAGGCGGATACGTGCACGCCCGCACGGGCCATGCGTCTTGCCATATTCGCACCCATGCGGCCCAGGCCCAACATGCCGATTTGCATTCGTCATCTCCGGGTTAAGCAACGGCTGTCCATTGTCCGGGCTCGGATCGCCAGGCGCAATGCGCGCATGCGGCGATTCCGGTACATTGCCGGGCTTCGGCGGTGCGAACGGGGGGATAGCATGGGGCGGGCGGAATTCGGCGATATAGAGGACCTTGCCGACAAGGCAGGTCAGGAAATCGTGGTCAGCGACTGGCTGGAGGTTACGCAACAGCGCATCGACCAGTTTGCCGAAGCCACCGGCGACCACCAATGGATTCACGTCGACCCCGAACGCGCCCGCCGGGAATCGCCGTTTGGAGCACCGATCGCGCACGGCTTTCTGACCCTGTCATTGCTGAGTCATTTTCTGAATGAATCGCTGGTGTTCGGTAAAACCCGCATGGGCGTGAACTACGGCTTCAATCGCCTGCGCTTTACGGCACCGGTCAAAGTGGGCTCGCGACTGCGAGCGCGCTTCAAACTGAAAGCGTTCCAGCGCATCGAAGGCGGCGTGCAGATGACCTGGGACATCGTCATGGAGTGCGAAGGAGAAACCAAGCCCGCACTCGTGGCGGAGTGGGTCGGCCGGCGTTATGGCTGATCGTTTTCCGGCCCTCTTCGTCTCGCACGGCGCGCCGACGCTCCCCATCCAGGCAAGCCCTGCCCGCGAATTCCTTGCCGGTCTCGGCACGATGGTGGGCGAACCCGCGGCGATCCTCGTTGTTTCAGCACACTGGGAAAACGCCGAAGCAACAGTTAGTGCTGCGCCACGGCCGGACACCATTCATGATTTTTTCGGGTTCCCTGAAGAACTCTACCGCCTGACCTATCCGGCGCCCGGCGCGCCCGAACTGGCGGAGCGTGTCAGCGTACTGCTGCGCGCCGGGGGCATCCCCGCGAGCGTGCATTCGAGCCGCGGGCTCGATCATGGCGCGTGGGTACCGCTGTTGCTGATGTACCCCGGCGCCGGCATTCCAACCACGCAGCTTTCCGTGCAGCCCGAACTGGGCAGCCCGCATCACTATCTTCTGGGTGAAGCGTTGCGCCCCTTGCGCGACGAAGGTGTGCTGATCCTGGCTTCGGGCGGCGCCACCCACAATCTATTCGAGTTTGGCCGGCTGCGGCGCGACGCGCCGGCGCCGGATTGGGTCACCGGATTTCAGGACTGGCTCTGCGATACCATCGAGTCAGACCGCACGGATGACTTTCTGCATTATCGCGAACGCGGTCCGCACGCTGCGCGCAACCATCCCAGCGAGGAGCACTTTTTGCCGATCTTCGCCGCAGCGGGCGCGGGGACCGAGGGTGTCGCCGGGCGCCGCATCCATCGCAGCCATACGTTCGGCGTGCTGGCGATGGATGCCTACCGTTTCGATTAATTCCGTAATCATGGCGAAACACGAATTCAGATTCATCTATCGGCTACGGGTGCGCTGGGCGGAAGTTGACCGGCAGGGCATCGTCTTCAACGGCCATTACCTGACCTATTTCGATGTCGGCATCACCGAGTACTATCGTGAGCTGGGCTACCCCTATCCGGATGGGCTCGCGCAGCATGGTACCGATCTGTATGTGCGCAAGGCCGAAGTCGAATATCACGCATCGGCGGAGTATGACGACGAACTCGACATCTGCGTGCGTGTGGAGCGGCTGGGGCGTTCGAGTTTCGATTTTCGCGTTGAAATCCACCGTGCGGATCGGATGCTGGTCAGCGGCAAGGTCGTTTACGTCAACGCCGATCCGATCGCGCGCAAGGCTGCGCCGCTACCGGATTTCCTGCGCGACGCCATCCAGGCTTTCGAGTCCACCGCGCCGCTGGTATCAAGCGCCGCGCCGGCGTGACAGGCAAGCGCATGGACAATGTCATACTAAAATAGGCACCGAAAACTGCAGTCGCGCGCAACAAGGCGCCATTGGCGTTGCGCGGCCTTTGTTTTCCAATTCCAGGTTTGCCCGGCGGCTGGCCACTAACGCAAGGAACAATCATGAACTTCGAGTATTCGGACAAGGTCAAGGATCTGCAGAAGAAAGTGTCTGCATTCATGCAGCAGCACGTCATCCCGCAGGAGGGGCGATTCTTCGAGGAAATTGCACAGAACCGCGCCAAGGGCGATGCCTGGATTCCGACGCGCATCGTCGAGGAACTCAAGCCCAAGGCCCGTGCGGCCGGACTCTGGAACCTCTGGCAACCGAAAGATCATGGCGGCGCGCTGACCAACCTCGAATATGCGCCGCTGTGCGAGATCATGGGGCGCAGCAGTTGGGCGCCCGAGATATTCAACTGCTCCGCGCCCGATACCGGCAACATGGAAGTGCTGCTGCGCTATGGCACGCCGGAACAGCAGAAACAGTGGCTCACGCCGCTGCAAAACGGTGAAATTCGCTCCGCGTTCCTGATGACCGAGCCGGAAGTGGCTTCCTCGGACGCGACTAACATTCAGTGCCGCATCGAGCGTCAGGCCGACGAGTATGTGATCAATGGCCGCAAGTGGTGGTCGTCAGGCGCGGGGGATCCGCGTTGCAAGATCTTCATCGTCATGGGCAAGTCCGATCCGGACGGCGCCGATCGCCACAAACAGCAATCCATGATTCTGGTGCCAGCCAATGCCAGCGGCGTGAAGGTTGTCAGGGCGTTGAGCGTATTCGGCTACGACGACGCGCCGCATGGTCACATGGAAGTCGTGCTCGACAACGTGCGCGTCCCGGCCGCGAACATGCTGCTGGGTGAAGGCCGCGGCTTCGAAATCGCGCAGGGCCGGCTGGGGCCGGGACGCATCCATCATTGCATGCGCATCATCGGTCAGGCCGAGCGCGCGCTGGAACTGATGTGTCAACGGCTTAAAAGCCGCGTGGCCTTCGGCAAGCCGGTGGTCGAGCATAACCTGTGGCATGAACGGATCGCGGAATCGCGCCTCATGATCGAACAGGCGCGGCTGCTCACGTTGAAAGCGGCCTACATGATGGATACGGTAGGCAACAAGAATGCGAAGGCGGAAATCGCCATGATCAAGGTCATTGCGCCAACCATGGCGCAGCAAGTCATCGACTGGGCCATTCAGGCGCATGGCGGGGGCGGCGTGTGCCAGGATTTTCCGTTGGCGATGATGTACGCCCACAACCGCACCTTAAGACTGGCGGATGGACCGGACGAAGTCCACCGCAATCAGATTGCGCGGCTGGAACTCAAAAAATTCGAGGACACAAAACCTCATCGCTGAACCGATGCGCGGAACTTCGAAGGCGCATACGGTATCCGACGTATCCCCTTCCCACGCTGGCTTGCTGCAGTGCAATAAAACAAGCTTTACGACGCGGATTGTTCCCAGCCGATAATTTCCTTTTTCATCATTTGGAATTGTCGTCACGCGCACGTAGCTGCGTTGCGAACGGCGCGGTTTAGGGTGACAAGCCCGCCGTCTGCGGGTTTTCGCCGGAATGTCTGATCAAACGCAAGACAAAGGGTTGTATCGCAGTTTCTATTCGTGTATTTTGGCCGGCGTAACTATCCAAGTGTTACACCCATCCGAAGTATCAAGCCTATAAATTCATTCCTCACTAAGGGGGAGCTTCGTAATGAAAATCTCGTTCAACGTCAATGGAAAAAATCAGAGCGTGGATGTCGCGCCGGACACGCCGCTGCTCTGGGTGCTCCGCGATACGCTCGGCATGACCGGCACCAAGTTCGGTTGCGGCAAAGCGTTGTGCGGCGCCTGTACCGTGCATCTGAATGGTCAGGCCGTTCGTTCCTGTCAGACCGCGGTCGGCTCAGTCGCCGGCCAGAAAGTAACGACTATTGAAGGCCTCGGCGGCAACCACAAGGTGCAGAAAGCCTGGATCGCCCTCGACGTGCCGCAATGCGGTTACTGCCAGCCTGGGCAGATGATGTCCGCGTCCGCGCTGCTCGCGACCAACAAAAATCCCTCCGATGAAGATATCGATGCGTTCATGTCGGGCAACATCTGCCGCTGTGGTACGTATCCTCGGATTCGCGCGGCTATCAAACAAGCCGCGAAGATGGCCTAAGGAGGAGATGACAAATGGACAACATGATCAAAAATGAAACTCGCCGTGACTTCCTGAAAGTCAGCGGTACCGTAGCAGGCGGCCTCGCGCTCGGTTTCTATCTGCCAGGTCGACACAATGTTGCCGTGGCTGCTGAAGCGACCGCAAGTCCGAATGCATGGGTGAAGATCGCTCCGGACAACACGATCACAATCATGGTCGCGCGCTCGGAAATGGGTCAGGACGTTTACACCTCCATGCCGATTCTGGTGGCCGAGGAACTCGAAGTCGATCTGAATAAAGTGAAGATCGAATTCGCTCCGCCCGCCGAGGTTTACATCAATGCGCTGCTCGGGGGCCAGCTCACCGGCGGCTCGACTTCAGTGCGCGATGCCTGGGAAAAACTGCGCAAGGCCGGCGCATCGGCCCGCATGATGCTGGTGGCAGCAGCGGCCAACGAGTGGAATGTGGACGCAGGCCAGATCAAGGCAGCCAATGGCATGGTGACGGGTCCCGGCGGCAAGAAAGCAACCTACGGCCAACTCGCCGCGAAAGCCGCGACAATGGAAGTGCCCAAGGATGTGCCGCTCAAGCCGTCGAGCCAGTTCAAGATCGTTGGCAACACCAAGCAGAAACGTCTCGATACGACCGCGAAGGTCAAGGGCACGGCGCAATTCGGTATCGACACGCGCGTACCCGGCATGCTGTACGCCGCAGTTGCCATGCCGCCCAGCATTGGCGGCAAGGTGGCAAGTTACGATGATTCGCGTGCCAAATCGATGCCCGGCGTCAAGGCAGTCGTACAGTACAGCCGCGGTGTCGCCGTGGTGGCCGACTCGTACTGGCAGGCAAAGAAGGCAAAGGACCTGTTGCAGATCCAGTGGGATGCAGGCCCGAACGGCAACAACGACATGAAGTCCATCTGGCAAGGCATTCGCGATGCCAGCGAACAGCCCGGCGCAGTGTTCCGCGAGCATGGGGACGTCGACGCCGGCATGGGCCAGGCGGCCAAGAAAGTCGAAGCAACATATCAGCTTCCTTTCCTGTCCCATTCGCCCATGGAGCCGATGAACACGACAGCCGATGTACGCGCCGACAAGGCGATCATCATCACGCCGACCCAGTTCCAGCAGCTCATCCCGCACGTCGTGGGTGGGGCAACGGGCCTCAAGCCGGAGCAGGTTGAAGTGCACACGACTTTCCTGGGCGGTGGATTCGGCCGTCGCGTGGAAGTCGACTACGCAATCGACGCTGCGGAGATTTCCAAAGCAGTCGGCGCGCCGGTCAAGATGGTCTGGAGCCGCGAAGACGACATGACGCATGACTCCTACCGTCCGGCCAGCTTGATGAAATTGGCCGCAGGCCTGGATGCAGGCGGCAAGCCGGTGGCAATGCGCTTCCATGCAACCAGCCCGTCCATTTCCGCTCGCCTGTTCCCGAGCATCGTCAAGGATGGCATCGACCCGTTTGCAGTAGAAGGGATCGACAACTATCCGTACGAAACGCCGAACATGAAGCTCACCTACCAGATGCACGATGCTGGTGTGACGCCGGGTTACTGGCGCGGTGTGTCGCACAACCTGAACGCGGTTGCGCTCGAGTGTTTCGTGGACGAAATGGCGCACGCAGCCGGTAAGGATCCAATCCAGTACCGTATCGATATGCTCGACATGGGATCGACCAAGCATCAGTGGTCGGGCCTGTCCGCAGGCGTACCGGTCGGGGCCCGCATGAAGCGGGCTCTGGAGGAAGTACGAGCCAAATCGGGCTGGGGCAAGAAATTGCCGGACGGCCGTGGCATGGGCGTGGCGGTGATGGAAGGCTATAACACCGTGATTGCGATGGTTGCGGAAGTCAGTGTGTCCCCGAACTACGACGTGACAGTTGAAAAAGTCACGGCCGTGGTCGACGCCGGCACTCTGGTGCATCCGGATCAGGCGCTGGCGCAAATGCAGGGCACGATCAACTTCGGCCAGTCGGCGGCCATGTGGGGCGAAATCACCATCAAAAACGGCGGGGTCGAGCAGAACAACTTCGACACCTATCGCGTAGCCCGCATGAATGAAAATCCCCGAGTGATGGACATTCATTTCATCAAGAGCGACAGCACGCCCGGCGGTTTGGGCGAGCCGGGCACGGCGGTCGTTCAGCCGGCCATCGGCAATGCAATTTTTGCCGCCAGCGGCAAGCGTTGCCGTACCTTGCCGTTCTCGCCGGAAAACATCAAAGGCGCCGCCTGAGATGTAGCAACGGGCCCGGCCGCAAGGCCGGGCATGTAATGCTCAGCAACCCCCTGACGCAGTTACGTCGGGGGGTTTTTTATTGGCACACTGAAGGCGGGCTGGATTAAAATCGTTGTTCCCGGTCGTGCAGAACGGTAGCGAACAAGCGGACAAATCATGGATAGCGTTGACTTACAGGTATTGCGCACGGGTGTGGCATGGCTCGAAGAGGGCCATCGCGTCGTTCTCGCGACCATCGTCGAGACTTGGGGTTCGTCCCCGCGCCCCGCAGGGGCCATGCTCGCGGTCCGCGATGACGGTCTGGTCGCCGGGTCCGTTTCCGGGGGATGTGTCGAAGATGACCTCATTCTGCGCATTCGCAACAAATCGCTGGCGATCGACAAGCCGGAGATTGCCTCCTATGGCATCAGCAAGGACGAAGCTACGCGCTATGGCCTGCCTTGCGGCGGCAAGCTTGAACTGGTGCTGGAACCGGTCGCCGACCCGAGCAGCCTCGCGCAATTGCTCGAGCGCGTCGATCGGCATGAGTTGACGGCCCGAACGCTGGATATGCAGAGCGGACAGGTGACCTTGAAGGCGGCCAGCCGCAGGGACAACACCCTGAGCTTCGATCGCAAGCGGCTGATCACCGTGCACGGGCCGCGTTGGCGGATGCTGATCATCGGCGCAGGGCAGCTTTCGCAATACCTGGCGCAAATGGCGCAGGCGCTCGACTACAGCATCACTGTCTGCGATCCGCGCGAAGAATACGCCGAGACCTGGGACGTGGAGGGCACCGTGCTCGATCGCGGCATGCCCGACGATCTGGTGCTGGCGATGAATCTCGACTCCCATAGTGCCGTAGTGGCCGTGACGCATGATCCAAAGCTCGACGATTTGGCGCTCATGGAAGCGCTGAAATCACCCGCCTTTTATGTCGGAGCGCTGGGATCCCGGCTGAATTCGCAGAAGCGCCATGAGCGCTTGCTGACGTTCGATTTATCCGAAGCAGAGCTCAGTCGCCTTCACGGTCCAATCGGGCTTAACATTGGTAGCAAGACGCCTCCCGAGATTGCCGTGTCGATCCTCGCGGAGATGACCGCGGTACGACATGGCGTGGCGCTCGACAAGGTTGGCATCCGCGACACGCGCGATGCAACACAGGGTACGCAACAGATTTGCGTGGTCACGCCGGGCGCCTGACCTGCTGCGAAGGGACAATTCTGGCGATGGGAGCCCGTCCGGCTCCCATCTTTTTTGCAATGACTGGCAGCCAATTCAGCAAGGAGAAGCGCATGAGGCTAAAAAACAAGGTCGCCATCGTAACCGGCGGGGGATCTGGTTTCGGCGAGGGGATCGCCCGGCGTTTCGTGGAAGAGGGCTGCAAGGTCATGATCAATGACCTTAAACCGGAGGGAGGCGAACGCGTCGCCAAGGCGCTTGCGTCAGAGGGCGGCCAAGCCGCGTTCGTGCAAGGCGATGTATCGAAAGCCGCGGACTGGGACAGGATACTGAAGTCGGCGCTGGATACTTACGGCAGCCTGGATATCGTCATCAATAACGCCGGCACGACTCATCGCAACCAGCCGCTGCTGGACGTGACAGAGGCGGATTTCGATCGCGTCTACGCGGTCAACGTGAAGAGCTTGTACCATGGCGCGCGTGCCGTGGTGCCTTACTTTCGCAAGAAAGGGGGAGGCGTGCTGATAACGATTGCATCAACTGCGGGTGTCCGGCCGCGCCCCGGGCTCGTCTGGTACAACGGCAGCAAAGGCGCGGCGATCGTCACCAGCCGTGCCATGGCGGTGGAGTTGGCCCCCGACAAGATCCGGGTCAACGTGGTCAACCCGGTGGCCGGCGACACGCCGCTGCTTGCCGAGTTCATGGGCTCGGATACGCCGGAACTGCGCGCCAAGTTTGTAGCCAGCATCCCTCTGGGGCGTTTTAGCAAACCGATCGATATTGCGAATGCCTGCCTCTATCTGGCGTCCGACGAGGCGGATTTCATTACCGGCGCCTGCATTGAAGTCGATGGCGGCCGCTGCGTCTAGCCACAGCCTATGCCCATCAAAAAGCCCGCGTCGCGGGCTTTTTTTTCGTCCAGCGCAGATGGTTTACCCCGTGAATGCCTGCAAGCCGGTCTGCGCACGCCCCAGGATCAACGCGTGCACGTCATGCGTTCCTTCGTAGGTGTTTACCGCTTCCAGATTCATGACATGGCGTATGACGTGGTATTCGTCGGAAACGCCGTTTCCACCGTGCATGTCCCGGGAGACCCGGGCGATGTCCAGTGACTTGCCACATGAATTGCGTTTGATCAATGAGACCATTTCGGGCGATGCGCGATTCTCATCCATCAGCCGCCCGACACGCAGTACCGTTTGCAGTGCGAGCGTAATTTCCGTTTGCATGTCCGCAAGTTTTTTCTGGATGAGCTGGTTTGCCGCGAGTGGCCGGCCGAACTGCTTTCGCTCCAGCGTGTAAGTGCGCGCGGCGTGCCAGCAGAATTCGGCGGCGCCGAGCGCGCCCCAGGCGATGCCGTAGCGCGCCTTGTTCAAGCAGCCGAACGGACCTTTCAGACCGTGTACATTGGGCAGAAGATTCTCGTCCGGCACAAACACGTCGTCCATCACGATTTCACCCGTTATCGAAATGCGCAGGCTGAATTTACCTTCGATCTTCGGTGCACTGAGTCCTTTCATGCCGCGCTCGAGAATGAACCCTCGAATGATGTCTTGCTCATCTTTTGCCCACACCACGAACACGTCGGCGACGGGCGAATTCGTGATCCACATCTTCGCGCCCTTGAGCACATAGCCGCCATCAACTTTACGCGCGCGGCTGATCATGCTGCCGGCATCGGAACCGAAATCTGGTTCTGTCAGGCCGAAGGCTCCTATGTATTCGCCGGACGCGAGCTTGGGCAGATACTTCTGACGCTGCGCCTCGGTCCCGTACGTGTAGATGGGATACATGGTCAGGCTCGACTGCACGCTCATCATCGACCGATAGCCTGAATCGACGCGTTCTACCTCCCGGGCAATCAGTCCATAGCAGACATGATTGACGCCAGCACATTCATAACCTTCCAGCGTCGAGCCGAGAAAGCCCAGGGCGCCCATCTCGGTGAAGACTTCGCGATCGAATCGCTCCTGGCGGTGTGCCTGCAGCACGCGCGGCATCAGCTTGTCCTGGCAGTAGGCGCGGGCGGATTCCATGACCAGGCGTTCCTCGTTACTGAGCTGTTCTTCCAACAGCAACGGGTCTTCCCAACGAAACGAGGGGCGGGCAGGGGGGGCGTTCATGCAGTTCTCCTAATGACCGGTTATGCGTGCGCGCCGAGGCAGCAAACGAGCTTCCAGGCACTTACCGCCGGGATCGGGTGGCGCACCGGCGGGAGGTCGCTATTTTTTCTTTCTGGCGCAAATATCAAAACCATCGCGCCAACCGGAGGCATATTGCGCCTCGTTCTTGAATCGCGCCTCGTCCCGCGTCCGGCCGGTTGCTCGCTTGCTGCTTTCGCAACCGTCGGCGTAACCGGCGCGGAACGCGGGCGGATAGCCCGCTAGATTGACAGTTTCTTTTTTCGTTGGTGCGCATGCCGTAACGAGCGCAATGGTCACCAGCAGCAAGAATTTTCTCATGGCAGAGGGATTTCAAGTGTGTGCCGCCCGATGCAGGAGGCGATCGCAATTCTACCTCGTCGGCACTCCTCACGTGCCGACTGGCGGCGTCACACAAAAAAACGCCCGATAAGGGAGGAAATCGGGCGTTAACACGCAAAAAACGAACGAGGCGTAATGACACGTGCCGGGATTTCCCGGCGGTCACATCACCCCATGCGAATGACCAGGCCGTTCACCAGTTTGATGCGCTCGCCAATGCTGAACTCAGGACGTTCCGCTTCATAAATGGTTCGCACGGTGCCATTTTCCATTTGCACCGTTACGATAAAGCCCGCTGTGATCGGCTCGGACTGCGCCCCTACAGACTGACTGGACGCTTTCAAAATGGTCGCTCCATCGTTGCCCGCCGGGAGGGAGTGGCTGATTCCCGCTTGCAGCGCCTTGGCTTTGCGCGGAACGATTGAGTCGACCACACCGCATTCCGGACATTCGGCTTTACGCGACGGCACGCGTGCGCCGAACTTGAAGTTGACGGGTTTTCCTTCCGCGATCTTCTGCCCGCGATGCCGCGTGAGGCCCTGATGCATCGCGCTTTCGGCCACCGGCGTGCCGACAACACTGCTGACCGCGGTCTGACTGAAATTGGAAAAGGGATTAAGGCTCGAGTTGGTGATGGCAAGGTGACCCGTGATGGCCGCCACGCCAATTCCACTGAACGCCAGGACGGACGCCGTCGCTGCGAAAACCAGCGGAGTTAACACGCGATATTTCTTTTTTATCATGGCTTTAATCTTATGTGCTGCAATATTCGGGTGGGCCTGCCATTTATGTATGACATGTACTGTCATTACCCGACAAAGCATGCGATGTGCCAGAAAAAAAATATGCGACAAAACAGATTGTTAACAGAATAAATCGACCCATTCCGCGGAGTAAGTCGTCGCTATTGGACGACAGGGGTTACTCAAGCTCAGTCAATTCACCCAGTGCTGGCAGCAAACAGCCGGGATCGTCGCCGCGCGGCTTTATAGGCCCTTGAAGAGCTTTGGGTCCAGGTGGTGGCGCTGAAGCAATTTGTAGAATTCCGTGCGGTTGCGCTTTGCCAGCCGGGCGGCCTGCGTCACGTTACCGCCGGTGATCTTGAGCAGTTTTGCGAGATAGTCGCGCTCAAACTCGCTTCGAGCAGACTCAAATGAGGACAGTTCGGCACTTTGCCCCCGCATGGCGCTTTCTACCAGCGCCGGCGTCACGATGGACGTGGTCGACAGGGCCACTGCCTGCTCAACGACGTTGTACAGCTCGCGCACGTTTCCTGGCCAGGACGCCTTCACCAGTATTTCCATGGCTTCGGACGCAAATCCATTCAGCGTCTTCTTGTAGCGTTCGCCGAGTTGGTGCAGGAAGTGCGTAGCCAGAACCGGGATGTCTTCACGCCGCTCACTCAAGGGGGGTAAAGCGAAGGAAACGACGTTCAGCCGATAATAAAGATCCTCGCGGAAATTGCCCGACTTGATCGCATCTTCGAGATTGCGATGGGTGGCTGAAACGATGCGCGCGTCGACCGGAATGGTCTGCGTCGTGCCGATGGGTCGTATCTCCTTATCCTGCAGCACTCGCAGGAGTTTGACCTGGAGCGGCAGCGGCATGTCACCGATCTCGTCGAGAAAGACCGTTCCGCCTTCCGCGGCCTGAAACAGGCCTTTGTAATCGCGCGCGGCCCCCGTGAAAGACCCTTTCATGTGCCCAAACAATTCCGACTCGAGAAGCTGTTCCGGGATAGCCCCGCAATTGATGGCCACGAACGGCTTGGTTGCGCGCGGGCTCGCGCGATGTATGGCCCGGGCCAATAGCTCCTTGCCCGTT
This sequence comes from uncultured beta proteobacterium, assembly GCA_963846655.1. Taxonomy (GTDB): domain Bacteria; phylum Pseudomonadota; class Gammaproteobacteria; order Burkholderiales; family JACQAP01; genus JACQAP01. The sequence continues at coordinate 312,573 of CAWJWT010000010.1, forward strand.
CCACTCTCACCGCGCACCAGCACGCTCGCGTCACTGGCCGCTACCAGTTTGGCTTTACCCAGAATGCTCTCAACAGCCAGACTGCGCGAGATGATCCCTGCGCGCCAGTCGGTCTCGCCCTGCACCTTTTCGGTTGGACCGCCACTGACTGCAACCGCCTTTTCGACCTGTTGCAGCAGTTCCTTGCTGTCGAAAGGTTTTGTCAGATAGCCGAACACCCCGCGCTGGGTCGCGGCCACTGCATCAGGAATGGTTCCGTGCGCGGTAAGAATAATGACTGGAAGCGTCGGGTTGCTCTTATGAATGTTCTCGAACAGCGCCATGCCGTCCATGCCGCTCATGCGCAAGTCGGTAATGACCAGCTGAGGTGTTGCGACCGAGAGGCGTGCGAGCGCGCGCTCCGCGCTATCCGCGCTTTCCACCGCGTAGTCTGCCCCTTCCAACCTGAAAGTAAGCAGGCGCAACAGATCTGGATCGTCGTCAACGATGAGGACACGTGCTTTGGCCATGGTCATTTCTTCTTGGGATTGTTCTGTTCTCGTTCGATCATCTTCATCTCCATATCCAGTATCGCATCGAGCTTCTGCTGCAAAGCCTCGCCACGGCGCTGCTCGTCCTTCAACTTCCCCGCTTGTTGTTGCGAGGCTTCGTCGGCGCGCCGCAATTCCATCAGTTCGGTTTGCAACAATGTCGCCAGTGGTCGCAGCGTCGAGGCACCCGCGGTCTTGTCCTTGACGACCGGATTGAGCAGCGCGATGGCAATGCTGTCGTCGCGGAAACTTGTGCCGGGAAACGAAAGCAACAGGGCGAGCTGCAATCGATTGAGGTCAGATTTGTCATTCTCGAACGCTTGGCGTGACGTCTCGAGCTCCCGGCTCAACTCGCCGGCTTTCATCGTGCGCAATCGTTCGTAAAATAGCAATGAACGCTCTGCATCGCTTTGCCGGGATTCGGCGAGCGTTTGATACCAGGGCGCGTCGGCGCGTGTCGTCCTCTTTTCCACGGGAGCGCATGCGGCGAGCAGACAGCAGGTCAGCACAAGGCATCCTGGACCCCACTTCATGCGGCTATCCCGACCTGGCGCGACGGAATGATGACGCGCAAGTGGGCGCCGGGGTTGCCATCCACGATGATTTCCACGCTGCCCTGATGCGCATTGACATACTCTTTCACGATGGCGAGTCCAAGCCCGGTCCCTTTGACCGGGCCAGTATATTCCGAGCCGCCCTGATAGAACGGCTCGAACACGCGAGCCCGATCCTCCGGAAGAATGCCCGGTCCCTGGTCCATGACATCCATCACGACATCGAGACCGCGTCGGCGCAGCTGAAAGCTGATCGTGCCGCCTGCAGGGGAGAACTTGATGGCGTTCGAAAGCAGATTATCCACGATGGCCTCCATCTTATTCTCATCGGCTTCAATATTGAATTCGGATGCGGCAAGGTTGAGGCTGAGATTCTTGGAGCGCATCGCCAATGAGTGTTGCTGCGCAACTCGAGCGGTCAGCGCTTTGAGGTTGAACTGCGAGAACGACAACGCGGAGGTATGGAACTGCGCGCTATGGTAGCTGAGCAGATCCTCGATGAGTTTCTGCAGCCGCAGTGTGTTGTGCCTCAGTATGCGTGCAATCTCGAACTGTCCTGCGGTCATTTTTCCGGTGACTTCATCCGCAAGCAGTTCCACACCTTCTCGCAACGCGGTCAACGGCGTTTTCAATTCGTGCGAGACATGTCGGAGGAATCTGGATTTCTGTTCTTCGAGATCGAGCAAGCGCAAGCGCAGCCAGTCAAGCTGCTGTCCCAGCGATTCCAGGTCCGCCGGCCCGCTGACGGTCACGCGGGCATCGAAGCGTCCTTCGCCCAATCGCTGGATCGCCGATTCAAGTTGTGCGATGGGCTTGGATATGAGCATTGTCGCACCAATGACCAGAAGCACGGCGATGGGAACGAGTGCCAGCAATTGCCAGTAGATGAACCGTTGAACCTCGCCGGCCATTTTCTGCATTGTGTCGACTTCGCGGTCCACCAGTGAATTGCCCTGCTCGTCGAGTCCTCGTGCCGTTTCCGCCAACGCGGCGAGTTCGGATGCCGCAAGATTGATGGTTTCGGATTTTCCGCCCGATCTTCCGATTCGCTCGAACAAGGCCGTTTCGCGAATGCGCAGTGCTTCCATGGTCTGTTTTTGCTTTGCGTCCAGGGGCAGCGACGCCATCTTGCGCGCAGTCTCGAGGAAGCGCTCGTGCGCAAGGCCATAACCCTGCAGCAGGGAAGGGTCGCCGATGATGGCGAACTGCCGGATGCTGCGCTCCATGCTGGTGATCTGCTCGATCAGGAATCGTGTGCTCTGCGTGGTCTGGACCGCTTGGTAGACCGCCCGCTGGCTGTGCGTGGCCAGTTGATGGATGGAATAAGCATTGTTGATCAGCGCGAAGATGAGCGGCAGCACCGCCAGCGAGAAGCCGGCAAGAATCAGCTTGAGAAACGAGCGGGGATAGTAGAGCTGCATTTAAAAGGAACTCACTTCATGCTGCGCCGTCGCTAGAGCACCCGAAACACCGGGCTCCGCGCCTCGGGAACCGCCAGGAGGCTCCCACGGGCAGCCCGCACTATCGCACGTAACCTGTCACTCCGCCAAGAAACCGGAAACAGCGACGCCGCAAGGATGATCAGTCCGACAGACGGGTCTGCACTCGTCCGAAATCGCCAAAATCAGCCACTACGACGTCTCCAGCCTTGACCTCTGCGGGGGCAATGCATGTTCCGGTCGTCACGGTTTCGCCTGCCCGCAGCATGTCGCCGATCAGCGACAACTCGTTGACGATCCACGTCAGGGCGATTCGCGGGTCGCCGAGCACGTTCTCTCCCATGCCTTCCCGGGCAATTTTGCCGTTTACCTGGACGGTGACCGGGTGGCGCGGCAGATTGCGTGTTTGCCAAGCCGTTTTGGTAGCGGGGCCTAGAACAAAAAAGCTTGCGCAGGCATTGTCGGCAATGAGTTGCGCGGCACCGACCGACACGAAGTTGCGATACCGAGAATCCGGAATCTCGATCGCGGGGTGCATACTCGACACTGCCGCAATGACTTCATCGATCGAGTAGGGCTCTTGGCGCGGCGGCAGATCGCGAGCCATGCGGAATGCAAACTCAGCTTCGATCACCCCCATACTGTTATGGGCCATCGAAACGCTATCGCCCGATGCGAATACGCGCTTTTCCAGCAATCGTCCGGCCAGGGGTCCATCCACACCGATGTGCTGCTGCCCGGCTTTGCTGGTTGCTGCGATCTTCCAGCCAAATACCTTCTGGTTGGACAGGCGCGCCACCTGCGCCTGGATGCGATATCCGTCGGCGCGTGTCGCCGGCCGGCATGCAACCGGCAGGGCGTCAATTTGCCGATTGGCGCGCCAGGTGGACCAGATGGTATTGGCAGCTTCTTCGATAGCGCGATTTTCCATTTTTTCCCCGGAAAATAAAATTCAGTGTGCGGGACGAACCACGTTCACGAGCGGATCGCCGCGCGCGAGACGATCGAGATTCTGGGCAATCAACCGGCAGCGCCGGGGCAGCAGAGCCTGCGTCCATCCGGACCCATGCGGTGTCATGATGACGTTGTCGAGATCGCGAAACGGGAAATTCGAAGGTTCACATTGCGCTTGGCCCGCGTCCGGGTAACGATACCAGGTGTCGATCGCGGCGCCGCCGATGCGATGGTCCCGGCACGCTTCATATAACGCCGCTTCGTCAATCAGCGCACCCCGTGCCACATTGATGAGAAACCCGTCGGGTTTCATTTTTTCGATTTGTTTGCGGCCGATCAAGCCGGTCGTGGACGACTCCAGCGGCAATGCAAGCAGAATGTAATCCGATGTTGCGACCAACGCATCAACACCGTCCATCGACTGCACCTGTTCGACCAGGCCATCGCCCGCTTTGGGGGTGCGACTGCACGCCACCACACGCATGCCGAAAGCGCGAGCGCGCGCCGCGACCTCCCGGCCGATGCGGCCGTAACCGATTATGCCGAGTGTCTGGCCATACAACTCGCCATGGCGTGGTCCCGTCAGATGAGAGCCGTACCATTCGCCACGCCTGAGCGCGGCGTCCATGCGGGGTATCCCGATCTCCCGTTGCAGCATCGCGGAAAGCACATATTCGGCGATGCCGGTTTCATGCTCGAAAACATTGCACACAGCCGTGTGCGGCGGAATGGAGCCGAATTCGATGTCATCCGTGCCCGCGCCAGGCAAATGCAGCAGCCTTAACCTGGGCGCGGGTGGCATGTCGCCCGGCCAGTTCATGGAAATCATGGCATCGGCCCCGGCGAGCCTGCCCGCGAATTCCGGGCGATCAGCAGGGTCGGCCACATCGATGGTCCAGGTGGTCTCGATGAATTCGGGAACAAGCGCCAGGCGGCCGTCGTTATCCGATTGCTTGATGAGTAATTTCAATTTGTCTGACTCTGCCAAAAATAAACAAAAGACGGGGCCTGGGCTGGGAGATGTGGTGAACCACGGTCCGTATGCCCTATCTGAGGGGCGAAGCATTTCACAAGGGTGATGTAGTGTGCAATATATCGCGGCTGGCTACCTGGCCCGCCCGGGAGTCGTTTATGCGTAAAATCAGGCGTCAGCCGAGCAACGACAGAGCATTCGGAGCCAATGAGCGTGCACCAAAGTTTTGTATTTCTTGATCCGGACCGGGGCCCGTTCGAGTGAGTGCGGCCTCATCCATTCTTGTCACGGGCGGCACGGGCTATATCGGTTCGCACTCGGTCATTGAGTTAATGGCGACCGGTCATGAGGTGGTCGTCGTCGACAACCTGAGCAACAGCCACCCCGAGGTCATCGACCGCATTGCCGCCATCGCCGGACGCAGGCCGGGATTCGCCGAGCTCGATATGCGCGATCGGGCGGGCATGAAGAAATTGTTCGCCGACCATGCATTCGATGCCGTACTGCATTTCGCGGGGTTGAAAGCGGTCGGTGAATCGGTCGAAGAGCCGCTGCTGTATTACGACAACAATGTCACGGGTACCGTCTCGCTACTGGAATCGATGGCCGAGGCAGGCGTGAAGACCCTGGTTTTTTCATCGTCCGCCACGGTCTACGGCGACCCTTCCGCTGTGCCGATTACGGAAGATTTTCCGCTCGGGGCAACCAACCCCTATGGTCGTACCAAGCTGATCGTAGAAGATATCCTGCGAGACATGCGGCGCGCGGACCCGCAGTGGCGCATTGCGTTGCTGCGCTATTTCAATCCCGTGGGGGCGCATCCGTCCGGCCTGATCGGCGAGGACCCGCGCGGCACCCCAAACAATTTGATGCCCTACGTTGCCAAGGTGGCTGCGGGCATGCTGCCGCAACTTTCAGTTTATGGGGCCGATTATCCAACGCCGGACGGTACCGGGGTGCGCGATTACATCCATGTGGTGGATGTGGCCCTGGGGCACATCGCGGCGCTGCAGGCGCTAGCCGGCGCGCCTGACTTGCTGGCGCTGAACCTGGGAACGGGTCGGGGCTACAGCGTCCTTGAAATGATCAAGGCGTTCGCCGACGCTAGCGGACGCCCGATCAACTATCGCATCGTGGGACGGCGACCTGGCGATGTCGCAGAGTGCTACGCCGATCCCGCGCGCGCGTTCCAGCTCATGGGCTGGCGCGCGCAACGCGGGGTGGAAGCCATGTGCGCGGACGTCTGGCGCTGGCAAAAAAATTCGTGTTCGGTCAAATGAGCCAGCGCGCGAGATGATCCGGTTTCGCACAAAACGCCGTGCTTGCCTCGCGCTTCAGAAGTAGCGTGTCAGCAGGAGGCTCGTCGCATGGTAATCATAATCCGCAAACGTCTGATTGGAGGTACGACGGCCGGTTTCGACGTTGAAAATGAGTTCCGTCAAACGCAGCGGCGTCCATAATGCGGAGACCTGAAAAAGCAGATCCTTGTCTTCGCGTTGATCAACGGCTGTGGGCGCGCCCAGATACTCGCGATTCAGCCGGGAAATCCTGCCGCGTAACGCAACTTTTTGCGTAATCGACCAGGTCGGGCTCACGCTGATCCCAGTCACCCGCACATAATTCGCGGTTAAATCCTGAAAATCGGCGAGTTCCCGCCAAGTGGCGAACTCCCAATCCAATTTTCCGGTTGGCCGCCAACGGTAAGTCAGCCGCCAGGTCGGGGAACTGTAATCGCGATTCGCTTCCTGATCGAAGTTGCGCTCCGTTCGGCCGATACGCGCATAAATGTCCGAGAGGCCGGTGGGCGTCCACAGCAAGAAGACCGCGAATTCCTTCTCGGTGTAGTCGTTATCGATCAGGGTCGGTCCAAAGCTGGCGGGATTGGGGAAACTCGCGCCCGTCGTTCGGTACTGCAGCCCAACTGTATTCTGCGCAGGCGTCAGCCAATTGATCCTGAACGTCGTGTTGTTGATCTTAGAGTCCAGCGCATTGCGTGATTCCTCGCCGTGTTCGGTGTCGTACCAATCCCCTGCCACGGTCAGTTTCACGCGGGAGTGGGGCGAATAATTGGCGCTGCCGAAGAGCCTGTTCTCGTTCACGATGTCGCGAACGTTCTGCTGAAAATTCGCAAAGCTCTCCAGATAGCGCCGCTGGCCGACGGCGAGTTCGCCGTTCCAGTCGTTGCCAACCTGCCATTGCCACTCGCCGCGCAGGTCATCGGCCGTGTGGTCGAGGTTGTCGAAGCGCTGGAATTTGTAGGTGGTAACGTTCGCTTCGGCGATGAATTTCTGGCGGCTGACCTGCAGATCGTAGCGCGCACCGGCCCCCAGCTGATAGATGATGTCCGATCTGTCGGATTCACCGATGACTGCCTGCGCATCCACCTCATCGGAGAGGCGAAACAAATTGCTGTCGTAGCTCAGTCCGCCGTAGACCTTCAGCTTGAGCGGCTGCTCCTGCTGAATCCATTTTTCCCGTTGCAGCGGAGTGTAGTCTTCCATCTGCTGCGCCAGGCCAGTCTGGCCGAGTGCCAGCAGCGCGCAAAGCGCACTGAGTCGCGTCAAATTCATTATGTCCCCCGAAGCGAAATGCCCCGCCAAATGGACATTCCTGCATGAGCCCATTGCGGCATGCGTATAGGATAACCTGCCCGATGGGCCGAAGATAAGAAAAGTCAGGTGGGATTTAGTTCGTACAATGCACCGGGCAGACCACGAATTCGCAGTGGCTCGGCGGGCAAGTGAAACAAATGTCCGCAGGAACAGGCCCGGCGTACGGCCGCGCTGCCCGGTTAGTGCGGCCGCAGGAGACTGGTGCCGGGAGCCGGAATCGAACCGGCACGCCTGTTAAGGGCGCGGGATTTTGAGTCCCGTGCGTCTACCAGTTCCGCCATCCCGGCTGGGTGCGTCAATGCATGGGAGCGCAATTATCGACAATTCGGTCGCGGCGAGCAACCGCCGATGCATGGCATCGCCGATATAATGCGCGCGATGCGAATTGAAGAGTTCGATTACGAGTTGCCCGCGGCGCTCATTGCCCAGTTTCCACCCGAACAGCGCGCCGCCGGCCGGATGATGCATCTCGATGGCAACTCCGGGACGTGTACCGATCACCGCTTTGCAGACTTGCCGAGCTTCGTGCAGGAAGGGGATTTGTTCGTGTTCAACGATACGCGCGTGATCAAGGCCAGACTGCTGGGCGTCAAGGTTACCGGCGGCAAGGTGGAGGCGCTGATCGAGCGTGTCGTAACGCCGCGCCGGGCGCTTGCCATGCTTCGCGCGAGCCATGCGCCCGTGCAAGGCCAGGTACTGATATTCGGTACGGCGGACAAGGCAGTGGTCATCGAGCGCAGGGAAAACTTCTTTCTGCTCGAATTCGACGAGGACGTATTGTCGGTGCTGGAGCGATCGGGCGAAGTACCGTTGCCGCCGTATATCGAACGCGTCGCAGGCACCGATGATCTGGCGCGCTACCAGACGGTTTATGCGCGCAATCCCGGCGCGGTGGCCGCTCCGACGGCAGGGCTGCATTTCGACCAGGCCATGCTCGATTCCATTGCCGCCTGCGGTGCGACGGTAGCCGTATGTAACGCTGCATGTCGGGGCCGGCACATTCCAGCCGGTCAGGGTGGATGAGGTAAACGAGCATGTCATGCATGGCGAGCGCTACTCGGTCCCGGAAGAAACCACCGAGGCCGTGGACGACGCCAGGGCGCGAGGCGGCCGCGTGACGGCTGTCGGGACCACCAGCCTGCGCGCCCTGGAATCGGCTGCGCAAAGCGGCCGCCTGGCGTATGGCGCGGGGGAAACGCGCCTGTTCATCACGCCCGGTTACCGCTTCAGGCTGGTCGATCGGCTGCTGACCAACTTCCATTTGCCGCGCTCAACGCTGCTGATGCTCGTCAGCGCCTTCGCCGGACTGGACCATGTGCGCGCCGCCTACCAGCACGCCATCGGCCAGGGCTACCGCTTCTTCAGTTACGGCGATGCGATGCTGATCGATCGCGCGGTAAGTCTGCGCGAGCCGGCCTGAAATGCAGTTCGAGGTCCTCGCACGCGATGGATTGGCCCGGCGCGGCCGCCTGACATTTTCCCACGGCATCGTGGAAACCCCGGTATTCATGCCCGTGGGGACTTACGGCTCGGTCAAGGCGATGAGCCCCGCCGATCTGGTTGCCGTCGGTGCGCAAATCGTTCTTGGCAACACCTTTCATCTCTGGTTGCGGCCGGGCCTGGAAGTCATTGCGGCTCACGGCGGCTTGCATCGTTTCATGGCGTGGGACGGGCCGATTCTGACCGACTCCGGCGGATTCCAGGTATTCAGCCTGGGCGCAATGCGCAAGATCAGCGAAGAAGGGGTCAAATTCCGCTCGCCCGTCAATGGCGACGCGTGTTTCCTGTCTCCCGAAGAGTCGATGCGCATTCAGCGCACGCTCAATTCTGACGTGGTGATGATATTCGACGAATGCACGGCTTACCCCGCGGACGAGGCTGAGGCGGCCGCCTCGATGCGCCTGTCGCTGCGCTGGGCCGATCGCAGCAAACGCGCGCATGCCGGCAATGCCAATGCCTTGTTCGGTATCGTGCAGGGCGGCATGCATGAAGCGCTGCGCGATGAATCCCTGCGCGGCCTGCAGGACATAGGATTCGACGGCTATGCAATCGGCGGGCTGTCGGTGGGAGAGCCCAAATCGGACATGCAGCGCATTCTGCGCCATACGGCGCCGCAGCTGCCTGCGGCGGCGCCGCGCTATCTGATGGGAGTGGGCACGCCGGCCGACATAGTCAACGCGGTGGTCAGCGGCATCGACATGCTCGATTGTGTGATGCCTACGCGCAACGCGCGCAATGGCTGGCTCTTTACGCGCAACGGAACGATCCGCTTGCGCAACGCCCGTTACCGCGACGATATCCGCCCCCTCGACGAGGCTTGCGCCTGCTATACCTGCCGGCATTTCTCGCGCGCCTACCTGCATCATCTGCAGCGAGCCAACGAGATCCTCGGATCCCATCTGAATACTGTCCATAACCTGTTTTTCTATCAGCAACTCATGAACGAGCTGCGGAAGGCCATCGAAGCCGGAAAACTGGCGGAATATGCCGCATCGGTGAGGTTTACCGCAGAGCAGCCGTGCTAAAATGCGCCACTTTTTTGCAGGACTGCGCGCGATTCAACGGGCTTGCTGATTCCGTGCAGCCCCTGGCCAGCCGGGCTTGAGCGCTTAATCACTTTGGAGGAATTTCCGTGCTAATCAGCAATGCGTACGCCCAGGCCGCACCGGCCGGGGGCGGGTTCGACCTGTTCCAGATGCTCCCCCTGGTGTTGATGTTCGTGCTGTTGTATTTCCTGATGATCCGCCCGCAATCGAAACGTGCCAAGGAACACAAGGCCATGCTCGCGGGATTGCAGAAAGGCGACGAAGTCGTGACCGCCGGCGGCACGCTCGGCAGGGTGACCAAGGTCGGTGATAATTTCGTGTCGGTGGAGATTTCGCCGAACGTCGAAATTCAGGTGCAGCGTCCCTCCATCTCCACGTTGCTGCCAAAGGGAACCATCAAGGGTTCGGACAAGGGTTGACGAGTACGCAGCAATCGACGCCCGAAAAATCCCTTCAGATCATCCCCGCCGAGTAAGGCAACCATGAATCGCTACCCGTTCTGGAAATACGCCATCATCGCCGTTGCCCTGACGGTCGGCCTGCTGTACACCTTGCCCAATTTCTTCGGCGAAGTGCCGGCAGTGCAGATCTCGCCGCTCAAGGCCACGGCAAAAACCGACGAAACCTTGCTGACCCGCGTGGAAGCGGTGTTGACACAGTCCGGCATCACGCCAGATGGCATGTTTCTGGATGCCTCCAGCATCAAGGTGCGTTTGGCCAATACTGATACGCAGTTGAAGGCGAAGGACGTATTGCAGGGTGCGCTGGGCGAGAATTACGTTGTCGCGCTCAATTTGTTGTCGAGTTCGCCGCAGTGGTTGACGAAGCTCAATGCGCTGCCGATGTATCTGGGCCTCGATTTGCGCGGCGGCGTGCATTTCCTGCTGCAAGTCGACATGAAGGGCGCGTTGACCAAGGCCGCCGATCGCTACGTGGCGGACATCCGCGCGGCATTGCGCAGCAAGCAAATCCGCTACGGCGGGATCTCGCGCGACGGGCAGCGGGTGGTGGTCAAATTCCGCGATAGCGAGACGCGTGACCAGGCGCTGGCAGGAAATCGGCAAACAGAACCCGGACCTTTTGCTCAACGCGGTAGACGCGGGCACGGAGTACTCCATCAGCGCGACGCTCAAGCCGGAAGTGCAAAAGCGCATCCAGGAATTCGCCATCCAGCAGAACATCACCACCTTGCGTAACCGGGTCAATGAACTAGGCGTTGCCGAACCCATCGTGCAACAAGCAGGACTCGATCGCGTCGTGGTGCAGCTTCCGGGCGTGCAGGACACCGCCAAGGCTAAGGACATTCTGGGCCGTACGGCGACCTTGGAAGTGCGCATGGTGGACGAGGAGAATAGCGACGCGGCGGCCCTGCAGTCCGCCGTCGCGGCGGCAAATCCCGCTCGGCGACGAGCTGCTTTACGACCGTGAAGGCGTGCCGCACCTGCTCAAGCGCGAGGTCATCCTGACCGGTGATCGCATTACCGACGCCGCAGCCGGGCTTCGACAGCCAGACGGGCGAGCCCGCGTCCACATCAATCTGGACGGCCGCGGCGCGACGCATTTTGCAGCAGATCACCCGCGAAGCGTCGGCAAGCGCATGGCCATGGTGCTGGTCGAAAAAGGCAAGGGCGAAGTCGTTACCGCGCCGGTGATCCGTTCGGAGATTCCCGGCGGCCGGGTACAGATCAGTGGCCGCATGACCACTACCGGAAGCCAGCGACGTTGCGTTGCTGCTCCGCGCCGGGGCGCTGGCAGCGCCGATGGAAATCGTCGAGGAACGTACGGTCGGGCCGAGCCTGGGCGCGGATAACATCAAGCGCGGCTTTGATTCGACCATGATCGGCTTTGCGGCCATCGCAGTATTCATGATCGTTACTACCTGTTCTTCGGCGTGATCTCGGTCCTTGCGCTGGCGGTGAACCTGATGCTGCTGATGGCGCTGCTGTCCATGCTGCAGGCGACCCTGACGCTTGCCGGGCATCGCCGCCATTGCGCTGACGCTGGGTATGGCCATCGACGCCAACGTGCTGATCAACGAGCGCATCCGCGAGGAATTGCGCAACGGCACCACGCCCCAGGCGGCGATCGCGGCCGGTTATGAGCGCGCGTGGGCGACGATCCTCGATTCCAACATCACGACGCTGATTGCCGGCATTGCGCTGTTCATGTTCGGCAGCGGCCCCGTGCGCGGCTTCGCGGTTGTGCACGTGCTGGGCATTCTGACCTCGATGTTCAGCGCAGTGCTGGTTTCGCGCGGCATGGTCAATCTGATATTCGGAGCGCGTCGCAAACTGGAGAAATTGCCGATCGGCAACACTGATTGGTACAAGCGCCAAACCGCAGCGTGATGGCCCGGCATATGACCGAGCGCTAATACAGGAAGACAAATGGAATTTTTTCGCATCCGTAAAGACATTCCCGTTCATGCGCCATGCGCTGGTGTTCAACGTCATTTCGTTGATCACTTTCCTGCTGGCGGTGTTCTTCCTGGTTACCCGCGGGCTGCATCTGGGTGTCGAGTTCACCGGCGGCACGGTCATGGAGATCAATTACGGGCATGCGGTGGACGTCGACAAGATCCGCGAAACGCTAAACCGCGTGAATCTTGCCGATGCGACCGTACAAAGCTTCGGCAGCTCGCAAACGGCGCTCATCCGTCTGCCAGCCAAGCAGGGTGTAACCGGCGCGCAACTGTCCGAAACCGCGATCCGGGCGCTGCGCCAGGACGATTCATCCGTCGAATTGCGCCGCGTGGATTTCGTCGGGTCTCAGGTCGGCAAGGAGCTGGTGGAAAATGGCGCGTTGGCGCTGTTGCTGGTTTCCATCGGCATCGTGGTCTATCTCGCACTGCGCTTCGAATGGAAGTTTGGCGTTGCGGCAATCATCGCCAACCTGCACGACGTCGTGATCATTCTGGGCTTTTTCGCATTCTTCCAGTGGGAGTTTTCGCTTGCCCGTGCTGGCTGCGGTGCTGGCCGTGCTGGGTTATTCGGTCAATGAGTCGGTGGTCGTGTTCGACCGGATTCGCGAGAACTTCCGCAAAATGCGCAAGGCCAGCACGCCCGAGGTGATCAACAACGCCATTACCCGCACGATGTCGCGCACCATCATCACGCATGGCTCCACGCAATTGATGGTCACGTCCATGTTGATTTTCGGCGGCGAAGCGCTTCACTACTTCGCGCTGGCGCTGACTATCGGCATTCTGTTCGGCATCTATTCTTCGGTGCTCGTCGCAAGTCCGCTCGTCATGTGGATGGGCGTTACCCGCGAGGATTTCATCAAGCCCGAGAAAAAGCAGGAAGAGGCGGTCGTTTAATCGGCAAGGCCGGCCTGGACGTATCGACGTGGACGTCTTATCGGGCTTCCTGGATCTGATCCTGCACCTCGACCAGCACCTGCGGGTGCTGGCGCAGAACTATGGCGCCTGGGTTTACGGGATTCTTTTCCTGATCGTATTTCTGGAAACCGGCGTTGTCGTCACGCCCTTCCTTCCCGGAGACTCGCTGCTGTTCGTGGCGGGTACGGTCGCTGCGGCGGGCGGTCTCAACGTTCATGTTCTGGCGCTATTGCTTATCGTCGCAGCAATCGCCGGCGACTCGCTGAATTACTCGATCGGCCGTTATCTCGGCCCACGCGTGTTCCGCTTCGATGATTCACGTTTTTTCAAGCGCGCGCATATCGAACGGACCCATGCGTTCTTCGAACGCCACGGCGGAAAGTCCATCATCATCGCGCGCTTCGTGCCGATCATTCGCACGTATGCGCCATTCGTCGCGGGGATCGGCGCCATGCATTACCGGCGCTTTCTGCTCTTCAACGTGACGGGTGCGATACTCTGGGTGGTGTTGCTGACCTATGCCGGGTTCTTCTTCGGCGCGCTGCCGCTGGTCAAGAACAACCTCACCCTGGTGATCCTGGGCATTATCGTATTGTCGATATTGCCGGCCGTTGTGGAATTCTGGCGCGCCAAGCGCGCGACTTGACGCTCTCAGATGCGTTTTGCGAGTTGCTCGGCCTTGCCCGTATAGGCAGCCGGCGTTAACGCCAGCAAACGTTCCTTTTCGGCGTCGGGCACAGCAAGACCGCGGATAAACTCCTGCAGCGTTTCGCGGTTGATGCCGGCCTGGCCCCTCGTCAGGGCCTTCAGTTGCTCGTAGGCGTCGTCGATGCCATAGCGTTTCATCAGGGTCTGGATCGGTTCGGCCAGCACTTCCCAATTGGCATTCAGATCATCGGCGAGGCATTGCGGATCAGGCTCGAGCTTGTTCAAACCCCGCAAGCACGCATCGTAAGCGAGCAGGCTGTACCCCATCGCCACGCCCATGTTGCGCAGCACCGTTGAATCGGTGAGGTCGCGCTGCCAGCGCGAGATCGGCAATTTCGATGAAAGGTGGCAAAGCAGGGCGTTAGCCAATCCGAGATTGCCCTCCGAGTTCTCGAAGTCGATGGGATTGACTTTATGCGGCATGGTGGAAGACCCGACTTCGCCTTCTTTGACTTTCTGCTTGAAATAGCCGATCGAAATATAACCCCATATGTCACGGTCGAGATCGAGCAGAACGGTGTTGAACGCGGCGCAGGCATCGAACAGCTCCGCGATGCTGTCATGGGGCTCGATCTGCGTGGTATAGGCATTGAACTCAAAACCGAGCTTCTCGACAAAGGCCTGGCAGAACATCTCCCAGTCAAAGCCCGGGAACGCCGCCAGATGCGCGTTGTAGTTGCCGACCGCACCGTTGATTTTGGCTGTCAGGGAGACGTTTTCAATACGCTGGCGCTGCCGGCGCAGGCGATGGACGACGTTCGCCATTTCCTTGCCGAGGGTCGTGGGGGTGGCGGGTTGCCCGTGCGTGCGCGACAGCATCGGCAGTGACGCGGTCGCATGGGCAATTGCGGCCAATCTTTCGGTTAGTGCGTCGATCGCGGGCAGCATTGTCCGCGTCCGGGCATCCCTGAGCATCAGGGCATGACACAGGTTGTTGATGTCCTCGGACGTGCAGGCGAAATGCACGAAGCGCGTGATGCCTGCGATCTCGGTATTGCCGGCGAGTTTATCCCTGAGCCAGTACTCGATTGCCTTGACGTCGTGATTGGTGCGGGCTTCGATCTGTTTGACGGCTTCCGCATCGCGGATGGAGAAGCCGCTCGCAAGCGAATCGAGCTGCCGTACCGTGGCAGGTGAAAGAGACGGGATATCGGCCAGCGCCTTTTCGGCGCACAGCGCTTTGAGCCACTCGATCTCGACCAGGATCCGGTAGCGGATGAGGCCGAACTCGCTGAAGGCGTCGGAAAGTTGCGAGACTTTATCCCGATAACGGCCGTCGAGCGGCGACAAAGCGGTCAGTGCGGTCAGGGGCATCATTAACTGATTAATCAATATGAATAAATGTTAACACGCGGCGCCGCTAGCGCGGCGTTCGTACTGAACAGGTTGCGCGTCAATTCGCGATTGGCAGGGCGCTATGGATGATGCCGCCACCAAGACAGACTTTCGATTCATAAACGACGACCGACTGACCGGGTGTGACAGCCCATTGCGGTTCTGCAAACCTGATTTCGCACGATGCGTCATCCACCCTTTCAACTTCGCAGGGCGCATCCTTTTGCCGGTAACGCGTCTTCGCGCCATAGACCCAATTGCAGTGAGGCTTTGCTTCGCCTATCCAGGTCAAGTCCGTGGCCGAGAGTGCATCCGACAGCAACGCGGGATGGTCGTGACCCTGGACGACGGTCAGCCGGTTTGTTTGCATGTCCTTGCCACAGACGTACCACGGCTCGCCGTCTCCTTCGCTGCGTCCGCCTATCCCCAGACCCTGGCGTTGGCCCAGGGTGTAATACATCAACCCCATATGTTGCCCGACGATGTTGCCGTCGGGGCTCACGATGTTTCCGGGTTCAGTGGGCAAATATCGGTTCAGGAATTCGCGAAACGGCCGTTCCCCGATGAAGCAGATGCCGGTGGAGTCTTTCTTGTCGTGGTTGGGCAGCCGCAGTTTGGCGGCTAGTGCCCGCACGTCGCGCTTGTACATCGCGCCCAGCGGGAACAATGTCCGGCTCAACTGCGCCTGGTTCAGCCGGTAAAGAAAATAACTCTGGTCCTTGGTTCCATCCTCGGCCTTGAGTAACTGGAACAGGCCGTCGACCTCCCGCACTTGCGCGTAATGTCCGGTTGCGATGCGCTCGGCGCCCAGTTGCAGCGCATGATCCAGAAACGCGCGGAATTTGATTTCGGCATTGCAAAGTACGTCGGGATTGGGCGTACGTCCTGATTTGTACTCGGTCAGGAAGTTATTGAACACGCGGTCTTTGTATTCCGCGGAAAAATTGACCGCTTCGATGTCGATGCCGATCAGATCGGCAACCGAGACTGCATCGATCAAGTCCTGGCGCGACGTGCAGAACTCATCGTTGTCGTCGTCCTCCCAGTTCTTCATGAACAAGCCAATAACCTCGTAGCCCTGCTGCTTGAGCAACCAGGCTGCGATTGAGGAGTCCACGCCACCCGACAAGCCCACGACGATTCTGTGCTTTGTACTCACGCTGCCATCCCGCCTTAATTGAAGTCGACCAGCAGCTCGAGCGGGGCTCTCTTGCCGGAAAGATAATCCTCGATGCAGCGTACTACGAGTGGGCTGCGATGGCGCGCACGATTTGCGCGAATCTCATCGGTGCTAAGCCACGCTGCGCGAACGATGCCACGATCGAGCGCGCGGTGGGCGTGGTGCGTGCCAAGCCGGCCCGAAAACGCAAACCGGATGTAGGTAACGTCATCATGGGCGCGCCTCCAGCGGTAGACGCCGACTAAATGTTCGGGCGTGAACTCCCAAGCCGTTTCCTCAAGCGTTTCCCGGGCGACGGCTTGCGCAATCGACTCATTGGCTTCCAGATGACCGGCGGGCTGATTGAACAGCAAACCGTTTTCCGTATGTTCTTCGACGAGCAGGAAGCAGCCATCGCGTTCCACAATCGCCGCAACGGTCACATGCGGTTTCCAGGCGCGGGCGGATTTCACAGTAGCTTGGGAAACAACTCGATCAACCCGCGATAAATGTACTCGATTCCGATCGCTGCGATGATCAAACCCATTACCCGAGTGATGATGTTCATGCCCGTCGTGCCCAGGCGTTCGGAAATGCGCGTAGCGGCGGCAAACGTCAGCCAGACAGTCACGGCGATGATTGCGGCGGGGATCAAGAGCAGGAGATGGTAAAAAAAACTGCTGGATTCGTATGTTGCGATGATCATCGTACTGATGGCGCCAGGGCCCGCCAACAGGGGAATGCCGAGCGGAACAACTGCAACGGCGTCGCGTTCATTGGCTTCCGCGGCTTCATCGGGTGTCTGGCGAATTCCGGTCTCGCGTGCCTGCAACATCGAGATGGCCATCAACAGCAACAGGATGCCTCCCGCGATGAGGAACGACGGAATACTGATACCGAAAAAACGCAGAATCTGCGTGCCGATCAGCGCGGCGACCCCAAGAACGCAAAAGACGGTCACCGCGACCACCTGCGTCACCCGCCGACGCTCGAGTGCGGTGTAGCCGGTTGTCACGCTCAGGAATACCGGAATGCTGGCAAAAGGATCCACGATCGCCAGCAAAGCGACGGTGAGCTTAACGAGTTCGGTCCACTCGCCCATTGACAGCGCTCTCCCTGTTGGCCGACCAGCGAATTAAAAAAGGCAGGGTTGGAGCCCTGCCTTTTCGGGGTTTCACGACACCCTTACTTGGCGGAATCTTCAGGTGTGCGTCGGTGCGCAAACAAGTTTGGTCTTCGTCGTGGTGTACGCGCGATGGGCCTGCGAAAACGTGACCCTCCCCACCCGAAAATCGTCGGCAAGAATAAGGATATTTCCAGAGACCGTCAAATGCTGCCGCAGCGCCAAAAACAAGGCAGGGATAAACCCTGACATGTTGCGTCCTGCCGGTTGGCAACCTTACCGCTTGGCGGGCGCGGCCGGGGTAGCGCCTTCTTCATTCTTGTGTTCCATCTTTTTGTGATGCTTCTTCATGGTCTTGGCAGGCTTTGTATCAACCGGCTTGGCCTCGTCGGCGGCAATGGCCGAGAACGTTACAGCGGCAAACAGGGCAGCGATCAGGGCGGCAATAATCTTGTTAATGAGATCAGGAAACAGGTTGATATATATAGTTACATCTTGGCGGTGCGTGCCAATTCGTCCGCCTGCAAAACCCTGTAGTCGCCAGGCCCCAGCCCGGCTAATGTCCACTCACCGATTCGATGTCGTATCAGCCTCAGGGTCGGTAAGCCTACGGCGGCGGTCATGCGCCGAATCTGACGGTTCTTGCCCTCGGCGATGGTGATATCCAGCCAGCTCGTCGGAATGTTTCGGCGAGCACGAATTGGCGGAGTTCGCCCCCACAATCCGTCGGGTTCGCCAATTGGTCGAACCGTGGCCGGCGCCGTAACGAAATCACCCAGTCGTACGCCTGTGCGCAGGCGCTCCAGTGCGGGCGCGTCGGGAATATTCTCCACTTGTACCCAGTAGCTCTTGGGCCACTTGTTCGCGGGATGGCTGATGCGATTCTGCAACGCGCCGTCGTCGGTCAGGACCAGCAAGCCCTCGCTATCGGTATCCAGGCGCCCCGCTGGATAAACGCCAGATAGCGGCACGAAGTCCTTAAGCGTTTGCTTGCCCTCCGAGGGACTAAACTGGCAAATCACCCCGTGAGGCTTGTTGAACAATGCAACCCGCGGCATGGGGCTGGGGCGTCGCCGGCCGCGGGCTCAGCGGTGTTCGTGCGCGATGAGATGGTCGTACGCCGGCAGGGTGAGAAACTCGACGAATTCGTCGGCCAGAGTGAGTTCCTGGAACATCTTTGCCCCTTCCGGATATTTGCCAGCGGAGAACCCTTTATCGCCGAGCATGTCGCGGACTTTCGCCAGTTCCTGAGGAACGAATTCACGGAACAGTTCCTTGCTGACCTTGCGCCCGTCGTCAAGAACGCCATGCGGGCTGCGGATCCAGTGCCAGATCTGCGCGCGCGATATTTCCGCCGTAGCGGCGTCTTCCATGAGATTGAAGATCGGCACGCAGCCGGTGCCGGCCAGCCAGGCGCCCAAATACTGAATTCCGATGTTGATGTTGATGCGCAGGCCTTGTTCCGTGATCGGCGTCCGGGGTTGGAAATTGATCAAGTCCTTTGCGCTGACATCGATATCGTCGCGCTTTTTGGCAATCTGGTTGGGCGATTGCATAGCTTTATCGAAGGCTTCCCTGGCAAGCCCGACCAAGCCCGGATGGGCGACCCAGGTGCCGTCGTGCCCATCGGTGGCTTCCCGGTCCTTGTCGGCGCGCACCTTCGCCATGGCGGCGTCATTGGCGGCGGGATCGTTCTTGATGGGGATTTGTGCAGCCATTCCGCCCATGGCGAAGGCGCCTCGCCGGTGACAGGTTTTGATGAGCAGCAGGGAGTAAGCGCGCATGAACGGGCTCGTCATGGTGACCAGTCCGCGGTCTGCCAGGATGAAATCCTTCTGATTGCGGAATTTTTTAATGCAACTGAAGATGTAGTCCCAGCGTCCGCAATTGAGTCCCGCCGAGTGCTCTCGCAACTCATACAGAATTTCATCCATCTCGAACGCGGCGAGAATGGTCTCGATGAGCACAGTTGCCTTGACCGTGCCCTGGGCGACGCCCAGTTCCTTCTGGGCAAAAACGAACACGTCGTTCCACAGGCGCGCTTCGAGATGAGACTCCATCTTCGGCAGATAAAGATAAATGCCGGATTTCTGTTTCACACGTTGGCTCGCGTTGTGAAAGAAATAGAGGCCAAAATCGAACAGCGAACCAGACATTGGCTGACCGTCGATGAGAACATGCTTTTCGCTGAGATGCCACCCGCGTGGGCGTACCAGCAATGTCGCGGTATTATCGGCAAGCTGATAGCGTTTGCCCTCCGGGCTGGTGAATGTGATTGACCGCGCGTGCGCATCGCGCACGTTGATCTGGCCCTGGAGCTGGTTGTCCCAGGTCGGCGTCGAGGAATCTTCGAAGTCCGCCATGAACATGTTCGCGCCTGAGTTCAGCGCGTTAATTACCATTTTGCGATCGGTAGGACCGGTAATTTCGACGCGGCGGTTCTGCAGATCGGCCGGCACGGGCGCGACTTGCCACTGCGCATCGCGAATGGCCTTCGTCTCCGGCAGGAAATCCGGCAATTCCCCGCGGTCGATGGCTTGCTGACGCTGAATGCGCCGCTGCAGAAGTTCGAGCCGGCGCGCATCGAAGTTGCGGTGCAGTTTTGCCAGGAAAGTCAGCGCATCGCCGGACAGAATTTGCGCGTACTCGGGTGTGATGGCGCCGAGCACCTGCATGCCAGCGGGAATAATCTGCTGCTTCACGGTAATCTCCGGGGGATGATGAGACGAGGCGAAAAAACTGCTGCATGATAAATAGGAAACGCCGCATGGACAAGCAAAGCTTGCCTCATGCGGCGTGTAGGGCCCTGCCGAAAGTTTAGACGAACTGCTCTTCTTCAGTGGAACCGGTCAGCGCGGTCACCGATGACTTTCCGCCTTGCACGGCCTGGGTGACTTCGTCGAAATAGCCGGTTCCGACTTCCCGCTGGTGTTTCGTCGCCGTATAGCCGCTGGCTTCGGCAGCAAACTCCGCCTGCTGAAGCTTCACGTAGGCGGTCATGTTTTCGGTCGCGTAACCCCGGGCAAGCTCGAACATGCCGTAATTCAAGGCGTGGAAGCCCGCCAGCGTGATGAACTGGAACTTGTAGCCCATCGCCCCGAGTTCGCGCTGGAACTTTGCGATGGCGCTGTCATCGAGATTCTTCTTCCAGTTGAAGGACGGCGAGCAATTGTAGGAAAGCAGTTTGCCCGGGTATTGCTTGTGTATTGCTTCGGCAAATTGCTTGGCGAATGCGAGGTCGGGCTTGCCGGTTTCGCACCAGATCAGGTCGGCATACGGCGCGTAAGCCAAGCCGCGCGAAATCGCCTGCTGGATGCCATTGATGACCCGATAGTAGCCCTCCGGTGTGCGCTCGCCGGTGCAAAACGGCTTGTCGTTGTCGTCGACATCCGAAGTGATCAGATTGGCGGCTTCCGCATCGGTGCGCGCGAACAGCACAGTGGGCACGCCCATGATGTCGGAGGCGAGGCGCGCCGCCGCAAGTTTCTGCACAGCTTCCTGCGTTGGGACCAGCACTTTGCCACCCATGTGGCCGCATTTCTTGGCGGCCGCGAGCTGATCTTCGAAATGAACGCCCGCCGCGCCGGCATCGATCATGGCTTTCATAAGTTCGAAGGCATTCAGTACGCCGCCGAAACCTGCTTCCGCATCGGCAACGATAGGCGCAAACCAGTCGATCTCGTCCTTGCCCTCGGCATGGTGAATCTGATCCGCACGCATGAGCGTGTTGTTGATGCGGCGTACGACCTTGGGCACGCTATCCGCCGGGTAGAGGGACTGGTCGGGATACATCTCGCCTGCGAGATTGGCATCGGCGGCGACCTGCCAGCCGGACAGGTAGATCGCCTTTAAGCCGGCTCTGACCTGCTGCATGGCCTGATTACCCGTCAGGGCCCCCAGCGCGTTGACGAAAGCTTCTTCGTTGACGAGTTTCCAGAGTTTCTCGGCGCCACGGCGAGCGAGTGTGTATTCGATCCGCATGGTCCCGCGCAGCCGGTAAACATCCTCGGCCGAGTAGGGCCGCTTTATGCCTTGCCAACGCGGATTAGTGGTCCATTCCCTGCGTATTTCTGCGATTGCCTGATCGCGCTTCATGGCGGTCTCCCTGTTAGCTACTAAAGTGTATTGCGGACATCGCAGGAATCGGCCGGCGGTGATTCTCTGTAGCGCCTGCGCGCCACCCGTTCACGACCTGCCGGGCACCTGCTGCCCTTTGAACCACATATGCCAGATCGACCTGGCTCAATCGCTGGGAGGGCGCGGATAACGCCATCCTGATTGATTCTGTCCGCATGGGGATGCTTTGCGACTTGCCCAAACGTTACTCCAGCTAATTCATGCATTGCAACAAATGAAATGTGAAAAAAATATTCATTACTAATCAATTGGTAGTGTAATTAGAGCACCCTTTTTTTTGCAATGCGAAAAATCGTTTCACATTTCTGCCCCACGCCGACAGCGCCCGCAGGGTCCATGTGGCGAGGCGTTGCGCTAGCAACTTGCCGAGTTTTTGTGCACCGCCTTAACGTTGAATTACAATCTCCGGCTTTACGCACGCCGCATAAGCACTTGCGATTCAGCCACCTCCACAAAGATTGAGGCCGACCCCATGTACCAGCACATCAATGTCCCGTCCACCGGCGAGAAGATAACCGTCAACAAGGATTATTCCCTGAACGTTCCCGCCAATCCGATCATCCCGTTTATCGAAGGGGATGGTACGGGCGTGGACATTACGCCGGTGATGCGCAAGGTTGTTGACGCGGCGGTCCTTTCGGCCTATGGAACCAAGCGAAAAATCGTCTGGATGGAAATGTTCGCCGGCGAGAAATCGTGCAGGGTATACGGCGAAAATGTCTGGCTTCCCGAGGAAACGCTGCAAGCCAGCAAGGAGTTCGTCGTGTCCATCAAGGGCCCGCTCACCACACCGGTTGGCGGGGGCATCCGCTCCATCAACGTGGCTCTTCGCCAACAACTGGATCTGTACGTGTGCCTGCGTCCGGTGCGTTATTTCAAGGGCGTGCCCAGTCCGCTCAAGCAGCCCGAGAAAACGGACATGGTGATCTTCCGCGAGAACTCGGAGGATATCTACGCCGGTATCGAATGGGCAGCGGAGTCCGACGAAGCGCGCAAACTCATCAATTTCCTGACAAAGGAGATGGGTGTCAAAAAAATCCGTTTCCCGCAGACTTCGGGCATCGGCATCAAGCCGGTTTCGCGCGAGGGCACGGAGCGCCTTGTTCGCAAGGCTATCCAGTACGCGGTCGACAACAAGCGCCGCTCCGTAACGCTGGTGCACAAGGGCAACATCATGAAATTTACCGAAGGCGGGTTCCGAGACTGGGGCTACGACCTCGCCAAGCGGGAATTCGGCGCCCAGTTGATCGACGGCGGCCCGTGGATGAAGTTGCCCGGCGGCATCGTTATCAAGGACGTGATCGCGGATGCGTTTCTGCAGCAAATCCTGCTGCGCCCCGACGAATACGACGTGATTGCGACGCTGAACCTGAACGGGGACTACATCTCCGACGCCCTGGCCGCACAGGTCGGGGGCATCGGCATTGCGCCGGGCGCAAATACCAGCGATTCCGTGGCAATGTTCGAAGCGACGCACGGAACGGCGCCCAAGTACGCCGGAAAGGACTACGTCAATCCGGGTTCGCTGATCCTGTCGGCCGAAATGATGCTTCGCCACATGGGTTGGGTGGAAGCGGCCGACCTGATCGTCAAATCCATGGAAGCGGCGATCAACGACAAGGTGGTTACGTACGACTTCGCGAGGCTGATGAGCGGCGCACAGCAAGTCTCCTGCTCCGGCTTCGGGGATGCCATGATTGAGCGCATGGGCGCTGACGCGCGTCGCCAAACAAAAAGCCCGCGACGATGTCGCGGGCTTCGAATTTCCAAGAAATCTGTGCGGATCTTGATCCGCTCGGATCACGCAGCCTGTATGTTGGAGGCTTGCTTCCCCTTTGGACCCTGCGTGACCTCGAAGCACACCTTCTGGCCTTCCTTCAGCGTCTTGAACCCATTCATCTGGATGGCGGAGAAATGCGCGAACAGATCTTCGCTGCCGTCGTCGGGCGTGATGAAGCCGTAGCCCTTCGCATCGTTGAACCATTTCACGGTACCAGTTGCCATACATCCCTTCCCCTTCTGCAAAAACACGGGCCGGACGCCCGCCGATCTGTTTGAGTTTCAAGACCGCGTTATCGGCAAAACCGGTACTGCAGAAACCTTGAAGCCAAACACCCAATTCGCTTTCTAGGTTATTTATTTCGGGAAGTCAAGAACCTAAATGCGCGCAAGCGTTTGTTACAAAGCAGTTTTAAGACATGGTCTGACCGGATGCAGGCATGAATTCTGCACTTGTATTTTCCACGTTTATCCGCAAAATTAGATCCTAGTGAAAGCAGCGAAGCGAGACGAACGGCATGGCAACGGGAAATCGCGAAGCACGGTCCTGGAGGCCAAGAAAAGCAAGGTCAAGCCGCCGCCGATGTTCAAGGTTATGCTGCTGAACGACGATTACACGCCCATGGATTTCGTCGTGTCTGGTTCTGCAGAACTTTTTTCTCAATGACCCGGGAGCAGGCGACCCAGGTCATGCTCAAAGTGCACCGGGAAGGCATGGGCGTCTGCGGCGTGTATCCGAAAGACGTCGCCGCGACCAAGGTGGAGCAGGTCATCGCGTTTGCAAAACAGCATCAGCATCCGCTTCAGTGCGTGATGGAGGAAACGATGATTGCCCAGGAACTCGAAGTCAGCCTGCACATGGCCTTCATGGAAGCACGCCAGAAGCGCCACGAATTCATCACCGTGGAGCATCTGCTGCTCGCGCTGCTGGACAATCCGTCGGCCGCCGAAGTGCTGCGCGCGTGCGCCGCCGACATCGACGACCTGCGCAAGCTGCTCATCGGACTTCGTCACCGAGCACACCCCGATGGTCAGCGGCGACGACGTCGACACGCAGCCGACGCTCGGCTTCCAGCGCGTGATCCAGCGCGCGATCCTGCACGTGCAGTCGTCCGGCAAGAAGGAAGTCACCGGCGCGAACGTGCTGGTCGCGATCTTCGGCGAGAAGGATTCGCACGCGGTCTATTTCCTGCACCAGAAGGGCGTGACGCGCCTCGACGTGGTGAATTTCATCTCCCACGGCATCAGCAAGGTGCCGCAGGCGCACCGGCCAAGCCGAAGCCCGAGAGCGAGGCCGACACCGAGCAGAAGCAGAGCCCGGCGGCGCGCTCGAGAACTACACGCTGAATCTCAACGCGCTCGCGCATCTCCGGCAAGATCGATCCGCTGATCGGCCGCGAGAACGAACTCGAGCGCGTCATCCAGACGCTCTGCCGCCGCCGCAAGAACAACCCGCTGCTGGTCGGCGAGGCCGGCGTGGGCAAGACCGCGATCGCCGAAGGCCTCGCGCGCCGCATCGTCGAAGGCGACGGTCCCGGAGATCCTGACGAAGAGCAAGGTCTACGCGCTCGACATGGGCGCGCTGCTCGCCGGCACCAAGTATCGCGGCGATTTCGAGCAGCGGCTGAAGGCGGTGCTGAAGCAGCTCGTCGACAATCCGAACGCGATCCTGTTCATCGACGAGATCCACACGCTGATCGGCGCAGGCGCCGCCTCGGGCGGCACGCTCGACGCGTCCAACCTGCTGAAGCCCGCGCTCTCCTCGGGCAGTCTGAAGTGCATCGGCGCGACGACCTATACCGAATATCGCGGCGTTTTCGAGAAAGACCACGCGCTGTCGCGCCGCTTCCAGAAGATCGACGTGATCGAGCCGACGGTCGCCGAGACCGTGGAGATCCTGCACGGGCTGAAGTCGCGCTTCGAGGCGCATCACGGCGTCAAGTACACCGCCTCCGCGCTGACCTCCGCGGCGGAGCTTTCGGCGCGCTTCATCAACGACCGCCACCTGCCCGACAAGGCGATCGACGTGATCGACGAGGCCGGCGCGGCGCAGAAGATCCTGCCGAAGTCGAAGCAGAAGCGCGTGATCAGCAAGCACGAGATCGAAGAGATCATCGCCAAGATCACGCGCATCCCGGCGCAGACCGTGTCGTCCGACGATCGCAACGCGCTGAAGAACCTCGATCGCGATCTGAAGGCCGTGGTGTTCGGCCAGGACAAGGCGATCGACGCGCTGGCCGCCGCGATCAAGATGGCGCGCAGCGGCCTGGGCAATCCGCAGAAGCCGATCGGCAGCTTCCTGTTCAGCGGCCCCACCGGCGTCGGCAAGACCGAAGTCGCGCGCCAGCTCGCCTACACGATGGGCGTCGAGCTGATCCGCTTCGACATGTCGGAGTACATGGAGCGCCACGCGGTTTCGCGACTGATCGGCGCGCCGCCCGGATACGTCGGTTTCGACCAGGGCGGTCTGCTCACCGAGCAGATCACCAAGCACCCGTATTCGGTGCTGCTGCTCGACGAGATCGAGAAAGCGCATCCGGATATCTTCAACATCCTGCTGCAGGTGATGGACCACGGCACGCTGACCGACAACAACGGGCGCAAGGCGGACTTCCGCAACGTCGTGATCATCATGACGACCAACGCGGGCGCGGCGGAGCTGTCGAAGACCTCGATGGGCTTCACGCAGCAGCGTGCGGCGGGCGACGAGATGGGGGAGATCAAGCGCCTGTTCACGCCGGAATTCCGCAACCGCCTCGATGCGATCATTTCGTTCGCGGCGCTCGTCGCACGAGATCATCCTGCGCGTCGTCGACAAGTTCCTGATGCAGCTCGAGGACCAGTTGCACGAGAAGAAGGTCGAGATCACCTTCACCGAGGCGCTCAAGGAGCATCTCGCCAAGAACGGCTTCGATCCGCTGATGGGCGCGCGCCCGATGGCGCGCCTGATCCAGGACACGATCCGCCGCGCGCTCGCCGACGAGCTGCTGTTCGGCAAGCTCGCCGATGGTGGCAGGGTGACGGTGGACGTCGATGCGGACGGGAAGACTCAGTTGATTTTTACCGAGTCGAACAAGAAGCGCGAAACCAAGGACAAGGAAGAAAGCGTCGCCTGAGTTTTCGCAAACGAAAAGCCGGACCTTCGGGGTCCGGCTTTTTTTGTTCACTCGAACCGAGCGGTGGAGCGCCGGTTTCAGACGGCCCGCGGTCTCGACGGATCCGTGATCCACTCGCTCCACGAACCCGGATAGAGCCTGCCGCCGCGCAAGCCGGCGATCTCCATCGCCAGGAGATTGTGGCACGCGGTGACGCCGGAGCCGCACTGGTTCACGACCTTGTCGGCGCGATCCTTCGCCGGCAAACTCGCCGAACTCATCGCGCAATTGCTGCGGAGTCTTGAAAAAGCCCTGCGGGGTCAGATTTTCCTTGAAGAACCGATTGCGGGCGCCGGGAATATGGCCGCCGACCGGATCGATGGTCTCGTTCTGACCGTGATAACGATCATTGGCCCGCGCATCGATGAGCACCATGTCGGGTGACTGCATGTGCTCTCGCACGTAATGCGCGTCGACGGGAATCTGGTCGACCTTACCGATTGAAAGTTGTGGATTTCGGCTGCGGGCAGTTCCGCTGTGACGCGCCGTCCTGCGGCATTCCATGCCTGCCAGCCGCCGTCGAGCACCGCGACGTGCGATGACCCAGCCAGCGCAGCATCCACCACAGCCGGGAGGCATACACCCCGGCGGCCTGGTCGTAGCCGACGACCTGCTTGTCGTTGGATACGCCCATGCGTCCGAGCCACGACGCGAATGTTTCCGGATCCGGCAGCGGGTGGCGCCCGTTGCGGCCGTTATTGGGCGCCGAGAGATCGTGGTCCAGATTGGCATACCGCGCATCGGGAATATGCGACTCCGCATAGGCCTTGGCGCCAAATTCCGGTTGGGTCAGCTCATGGCGGCAATCGAATATCACGAAGCCGGGATCATCGAGATGCTCCGCGAGATCGGCGACGGAAATCAGCGTGGTGTAGTTCATGACGCAACTCGCGTGGCGTCTTCTGCACGCTACAGATGCGGCTGCAGGCGCGCCGCACGAACTCGTGGAAATGAATCATGCCGTCTTCCATCGGTGACTGATAGGGGCCGAATTCATTGCGATGCTGCAGATACAGCGCGCGGCGGCCTTCGGTCATGCGCATGCAGATCTCTTCGTCTTCCCTCGCCGTTTCGGCATAAGCCGCCTGTTCGGCTTCGACGAACTCGCGCTCGAACAGCACGATGTCTTCGGGATAGTAGAACTCGACGACGTTGGTGCAGTGTTCGGGGCCTCGGGCAGGATGGTGCTCACCACCAGCACGTGCGGATACCACTCGACCATGACGTTCGGGTAGTAGGTCAGCCAGATCGCGCCGTGCTTGGGCATCTCGCCGTTGTTGTAGCGCAGCACTGCTTCATGCCATTTCTGGTAGGCCACCGTGCCGGGTTTGCCGAGTGCCTGATTGAGCCCCACGGTCTGCACGCTGTACCAGTCGCCGAATTCCCACTTCAGGTCGTCGGCATCGACGAACTTGCCCAGGCCCGGATGAAACGGTTCGACGTGGTAGTCCTCGAGATAGACCTCGATGAATGTTTTCCAGTTGAACGCGTACTCGTGACTCGTGACGCGGTCGAGCATGTAGCCGGAGAAGTCCAGATCGGCAAGCACGCCCAGGGTCGCCAGATCGGACTTGGGATTGCGCGGTCCGGCAAACAGCAGCCCGTTCCACTGCGTCAAGCGCGTCTTGCCGAGATCGAGGCACGGATTGCCCGGGAAGTGCGGCGCGCCGAGCAGTTTGCCGTCGACATGTCGTAGGTCCAGCGGTGCAGCGGGCACACGATGTTGCTGCGCATGGCCGCTGCCCTTGAGCATGATCGACTGCCGGTGGCGGCAGACGTTGGACAGCAACTCGACGCCGTGCGGGTTGCGCACCAGCGCCTTGGCGTTATTCATCCAGTCCAGCGCGCGATAGTCGCCCTGATCCGGAACCATGAGTTCGTGGCCGACATAGCCCGGCCCACGCTCGAAAAGCATTTTTCGCTCGATTTCGGCGATGCGCGGATCGAAGTACCAATCGATCGGCAGCTGCACCGGTGTTCGAGTCAATGCGGAAACATTAGCCAGGTCGGTCATAACCAGATGTCCCCTGCTGCGTAAACGACATAAAAAAAACCGCCCCGGGCGTAATGTTAACGAAGGGGCGGAATCCGGGGGCGATTGTCCCTTAAAACCCCACCCCGCGCAACGTTTTCGGGGCAATGCGTGTGTTCGATAACAGCCTAATCCGACTATCGTTCGTTGACCCGGGTTCCGCGGATGGGCTATTTTTACATTCTTTGCGGCTTAACCGCCGCGCCGTCCCCCGACTGCCGCCAGTGAGCAAGCTCAAATCCCAGACTCCCCAATCGTTCGAGGCCGCCCTCGCCGAAATCGAAACCATCGTTTCGGCGATGGAAGCGGGGCAATTGCCGCTGGAGCAGTCGTTGACCGCCTACAAGCGCGGGGCCGAACTGCTGCAGTACTGCCAGGCGCGTCTCCAGGAGGCGCAGCAACAGGTCAAGATCCTCGAGGCCGGCACACTGCAAGAACTTTGACGGTGACGACAGCACCGACTGATTTCCAGGCCTGGATGCTGGACCGGCAGGATCGTATCGAGCGAGGGTTGCACGATGCGCTGCCGGGGGCCGAGATCGCGCCTGCGAGGCTGCATGTCGCCATGCGTTACGCGGTGCTCGGCGGCGGCAAGCGCGTGCGCCCGCTGCTGGCGTACGGCGCCGGCGAACTGGCCGCGCGCAGAGACGCGAAGCGCATCGATTGCGTGGCTGCTGCGGTCGAACTGATTCACGCCTATTCGCTGGTCCACGACGACATGCCAGCCATGGACGACGATGTGCTTGCGCCGCGGCAAGCCCACCGTGCATGTCGAATTCGACGAGGCCACGGCGCTGCTGGTCGGTGACAGTCTGCAGAGTCTGGCATTCCAGACATTGGCCGAGTCCACGTTGGCGGACGATGCACGCCGGCAAGCTCGAAATGATGGCCGTTCTGGCGCGCGCCAGCGGCTCGCGCGGCATGGCCGGAGGCCAGGCGATCGACCTCCAATCGACTGGCCAAGGCGTTATCCGTGCCCGAACTGGAATTCATGCATATCCACAAGACCGGCGCCTTGATTCGCGCGTCGGTGACACTCGGTGCGCGCGTGCGGCAACACGTTGACTGACGCGCAGCTCGCGCGCACTGGATCACTTCGGCAAAGTTCGTTGGCCTTGCCTTCCAGGTGGTGGACGATGTGCTCGATGCGGATTCGAGCACGGCCACGCTGGGCAAGACCGCGGGCAAGGATGCCCGCAACAACAAACCAACGTATGTCAGTGCACTGGGTCTGGAACGCGCGCGCGCGACTGGCCATGGAGTTGCGTGACGAGCGCTTTACGCGCGCTCGATGCACTGCCCGAAGGCGGCGGGCGCTTGCGCCAGCTCGCCGATTTCATCGTACTGAGAAAGTTCTGAACTTAACCCCGACTGCTGCGCCCGACGCACAATTTCACCCATGCATGAATTGTTGAACACCATCCATTCCCCGTCGGATCTGCGCGCGCTCGAGCGCAAGCAGTTGCCGGAACTCGCGCGTCAAGTGCGTGATTACCTCATCGAATCCGTGGCCAACACCGGCGGACATCTTTCGTCGAATCTCGGCACGGTGGAACTGACCGTTGCACTGCATTATGTGTTCAATACCCCCGAAGACCGGCTGGTGTGGGATGTCGGCCATCAGACCTACGCTCACAAGATCCTGACCGGCCGGCGCGAAAGCATGTCGACGTTGCGTCAATATGGCGGCATCGCCGGGTTTCCCCGTCGCGTCGGAAAGCCCGTTACGACACGTTCGGCACCGCGCATTCGAGCACTTCGATCAGCGCGGCGCTGGGCATGGCGGTGGCGGCGCACATGAAAGGCGAAGAGCGCCGCGTGGTTGCCATCATCGGCGACGGCGCCATGACCGCGGGCATGGCCTTCGAAGCGCTGAACAACGCCGGCGCGATGGACGCCAATCTGCTCGTGGTGCTCAACGACAACGACATGTCGATCTCGGAGAATGTCGGTGCGCTCAACAATTATCTCGCGCGGCTCATGTCGGGACGTTTCTACGCAGCGGCAAGGAAGACCGGCGAGAAGGTGCTGAGCGTGATGCCGCCGGTGCTCGAACTCGCCAAGCGCGCCGAGGAGCACGTCAAGGGCATGGTCACGCCTGGCACGCTGTTCGAGGAGTTCGGCTTCAACTACATCGGACCGATCGACGGTCACAATCTCGACGTGCTGGTCTCGACGCTGAGCAATCTGCAGCAAACTGGACGGTCCGCAGTTCCTGCACGTGGTTACGCGCAAGGGCAAGGGCTATGAACGCGCCGAAGGCGACCCTATCCTGTATCACGGCGTGACGAAGTTCGATCCCGGCGCGGGCATCGTTGCCCAAAGCGGCCGGCAAGCCCACTTACACGCAGGTGTTCGGGGACTGGCTGTGCGATATGGCAGCGCAGCGATTCGCGCCTGATCGGCATCACGCCTGCCATGCGCGAAGGCTCGGGCATGGTGCGTTTCTCGCAGGAGTATCCCGATCGTTACTTCGACGTCGGCATTGCCGAGCAGCATGCGCTGACGTTCGCTGCGGGGCTGGCTTGCGAAGGCGCAAAGCCGGTGGTCGCAATCTATTCGACTTTTCTGCAGCGTGCCTATGATCAGCTGATTCACGATATCTGCATCCAGAATCTGCCGGTGCTCTTTGGAATCGACCGCGCCGGCCTGGTTGGCGCGGATGGTCCCACGCACGCGGGCAGCTTCGATCTGAGTTATCTGCGTTGCCTGCCGAACATGGTGGTCATGGCGCCCTCGGACGAGAACGAATGCCGGCAGATGCTCTACACGGGGTTCCGCATGGATGCCCCGGTGGCCGTGCGCTACCCGCGCGGCAGCGGGCCCGGTGTCGCCATCCAGAAGGAGATGACGGCGCTGCCATTGGGCAAAGGCGAAATCCGGCGACGCGGCACGAAGATCGCAATCCTGGCTTTCGGCGCCATGCTGAAACCTTGTCTCGAGGCCGGTGAGAATCTCGACGCCACGGTCGCCAACATGCGCTTCGTCAAGCCACTCGATGAAGCGCTGATCCGGGAACTTGCCGAGGATCACGAATACCTGGTTACAGTGGAGGAAAATACCGTGCTCGGCGGCGCCGGCAGCGCCGTGCTGGAAGCGCTCGAGAAAATGGGCGTGCCGCGACCGACGTTGCAATTGGGCTTGCCGGATCGATTTGTCGATCACGGCGATCCGGTCAAGCTGCTGAAGGACTGCGGTCTGGATGCCGAGGGAATCCAGCAGTCGATTACCCGGTATTTAGCTGACTAGTTTACTCGGGTATTGGCGACGTTTATAATTACATGCCTTGCAGATCAAGCTCCCCCAGGAGCCGCATAGCCATGAATTCCCCAGATAGTTTTGCCATTCCGGACGTGCAGGGCTCGCACGACACGCGTCGTCTGGCCATCGACAAGGTTGGCATCAAGGCGATCCGCCATCCGGTGCGCGTTGGCGATCGCGACGGAGGCATCCAGCACACCATCGCGACGTTCAACATGTATGTCGGCCTGCCGCACAATTTCAAGGGCACGCACATGTCGCGTTTCGTGCAGATTCTCAATTCGCACGAGCGCGAAATATCCGTCGAATCGTTCGAATCGATGTTGCGCGACATGGTCAAGCGGCTGGAAGCGGAGTTTGGTCACATCGAAATGACTTTTCCGTACTTCATCAACAAGGCGGCCCCGGTTTCGGGCGTGAAGAGCCTGATGGATTACGAGGTCACGTTCGTCGGTGAAGTGTCGCGCGAGGGTTATTCGTTTTCCATGAAAGTGGTCGTGCCGGTGACCAGCCTGTGCCCTTGCTCCAAGAAAATTTCAGAGTACGGTGCGCACAACCAGCGCTCGCACGTGACCATCACGGCACGCACCAATGCGCATGTCTGGATCGAGGAACTGGTGCGCATCGCCGAGCAGGAGGCTTCCAGCGAGCTTTACGGATTGCTCAAGCGGCCCGACGAAAAATTCGTGACCGAGCGCGCCTACGACAATCCGAAATTCGTCGAGGACCTGGTGCGCGATGTCGCGACGGCGCTCAATCGCGACCAGCGCATCGAGGGCTATGTGGTTGAATCGGAAAATTTCGAATCGATTCACAATCACTCTGCCTATGCGCTGATCGAGAAGATTCCGCGGAAATAACCGGCCGGGCGCGCGAAGCCCGCGGCCAACCCGGCATCGCATTGCGGTCCTATCAGTTTTATAGCACCGCTCAGACAGGGTGTTGCCGGAACCACTCCAGCGTCTGCCTGATCGCGACGGGCAACGGGGTTGGTTGTACGCCGAACGCAGCCTCGAAGCGGCTGGAATCCACGACAAAATCGCGCTCGAACTGGTAGAACATTTCCCGCAGTTCGCGGATGTTGTCGTCAAAACGCCCGAGCAGCACCACGGCGAATCTGGGCGCGACGCGCAGTCGCGGGCGTTTGCCGAGCGCGGCGTAAACGCCTTCCACGAAAGCGCGTGTGGTCGTGGCAGGCGCGCTGGGCACATGCCAGCTTGTCCCCAATGCATCGTCGCGCTCGCCGAGGATCACCAGCGCCTTGCCGAAATCGTCGATGAAGGTATAGGTGTGCAAACGGTCGGGGTTGCCGATCAGTTGCGCCGATTTGTCCGCCAGCGCACGGGCGAACACGCGGCTGCCCATGATCGCGGCGTCGGTGGCAAAGGGCCCGAAAAAATCCGAGCCGCGGCCGATCGCGACACGCACCTTGCCGGCGGAGTGCGCGCTCATCAGCGACTGCGCAACGCTCGCGCGAATGAGGCCTTTTTTGGTGCTGGCTTGCGGCGGAAAATCCTCGGTCATCGGCACATCGACCGGGCCGTAAGCGTAGACGTTGTCGGCATACACGAGCTTTGCGCCAGCGTAGGCCGTGCCTTCGAGGATGCCACGGGCCAGAGAAGGGAATTCCGGCCAGCGCGCATAGGGCAGGCCGATGCAGTGATATACGACTGCGGCGCCTTCGCACGCTTCGCGCGCCTGTGCGGGATCAGCGGCATCGATGCCGCCAAGTTCCGTCTTCAGGTCTTTGTTAAAGCGGACCCTGCCGGAACGATTGACCATGCGCACGTGCTTTTCGCGGCGGCGCAGTTCGCGCATGACCGAAAGGCCCAGCGGGCCGGTGCCAAATACGACATGCAGCTCGCTCACAGGGCGCGCACGGCGATCAGGCGCTGGGCTTCGCGCGCGGCGCCGAGCGTATTGCGAAGCGGACGGCCGAACTCCGCCGCCTGGATCTCGAACACATCCCCGACCCTGGTCTCGACTTTCTTGGTAAAGCTGCCGGTGGCTGCTCCAAAGAAATGCACATGCACATCTCCCGGCTGGCGGAAGTCACGGTACTTGAAATGATGGTGTTCTAGATTGCCGATCGAATGACACATGTTGGTTTCGCCCGAGAGCCAGTCCTCGGCCCAGATCTCCTTGCCATCGCGAAGCAGGCGAGCGCGTCCCTGGATGGACGCCGGTAACGCACCCACGAGCAGTTCCGGTCCGAACGAGCATTGCCGCAGTTTCGAGTGCGCAAGGTAAAGGTAGTTCTGGCGCTCCATGACATGGTCCGCATACTCGTTGCCCAGCGCAAAGCCCACGCGCAGGACTTCGGCGTTGTCGCCGATAATGTAAAGGCCGACGATTTCCACTTCTTCGCCGCCATCAAGTGCATAGGCTGGCAGTTCGAGCTCTTTCTCGGGCGCGACGACACAGCGTCCGTCACCCTTGTAGAACCACTCCGGTGGCGTGCCGATGGTTCCGGCGACGGGTTTGCCGCCCTCCATGCCCCACTTGAACATCTTCATCGAATCCGTGAGCTCCGCGTCTTCTTTCTGCAGTTTGACGTGCATGGAGTCGCGCGCGGCAGCACTGCCCAGATGCGACAGACCGGTTCCGGTGATCAGGCACCGATAGGGATCGGGATGATCCAGCGGAGGTAACACACGCTGTTCCTGGATGAGCTCATCGTAATTGAGCGTTTCCTGGCCCAATTGCGCGCTCGCTGCCGATTCGAGCGAACGGTTTTCGCGCGCGGCAGCCAGGGCAAGATCGTAAGTCCGCGCCGCGCCCTTGAGCACGCGCAAGGTCCCTGCTTCGTCGGCAGCAGCTACCCGGCGCGCGCCGGAGCGGTCAATGAATTGAACGAGCCTCAAGATCAGCCTCCCATATTCTGGTTTTATGTCTCCGGTTCGCATCCCCGGAGACAGGAATGTTACGAGAAAATCAACCTGCGCGGTTCCTGCGGTTGTACACGCCTCGCGCGCCGTCCTATACTCTGGCCCGTTGCACTGCGGATGATGGAGGAACGATGAAGGCCAAATGCAACGGCATCAATGTCAATTTCACGATCGAAGGCGAGGGTCCGTGGGTCGTGATGAGTCATTCGCTTGCCTGCAATCTGTCCATGTGGGACGAACAGGCGCAGTTGTTGAAGTCGCGCTACCGGGTCATGCGCTTCGACACCCGTGGTCACGGCGGCAGCGATGCCCCCGAAACCGCGTACAACATGGATATGCTTGCCCAGGATTTGCTTGGCTTGCTCGATGAACTGTCCGTGGAGTCCGCGCACTTCATCGGATTGTCGATGGGCGGCATGATCGGCATGACATTCGCGCTGAAACACCCGCAGCGCTTACGCAGCCTGATGTTGTGCGATACGTCCAGCCGCATTCCGGCGGAGGCGGGTCCAGTCTGGGAAGGCCGCATGAAAATCGCCGCCGAACAAGGCATGGAGCCGCTGGTTGATCCGACCTTGCAGCGCTGGTTTACGGAGCCGTTCTACAAAGCCAATACGGCAATGATGGACCGCGTCGGGCAGATGATCCGCAAGACGACGCCCGCGGGTTACATCGGATGCTGCCAGGCCATTTCGAAGATCGATGTCACGGATCACCTCGGCGCCATTCGGTGCCCGGTGCAGATCGTGGTCGGCGAGCAGGACGTCGGCACGCCGGTGGCCATGTCGCGGGCCATCCAGGATGCGATTCCCGACTCGGAGCTTGTCGTGATTGCGTCGGCCTCGCACTTGTCCAATCTCGAACAACCCGCCGCATTCAACCAGGCCATCGCCGGATTTCTCGACCGCAACTAGGCTTGAGCGTCGCGGTGCATGAGCGCGGCACCTTCGAGCGCGATGATCCGGATATCGCGCGGGCGTGAACGGAAATACTGCAACAGTATTCGATAGATCCCGGCGTCGAACCGCGTGTCCGTGTGGGATTCAAGAATTTCCTGCAGATCGGCGTCGCTTGCGGCAGTGCCGAGCCAGCGCCAGCGGTCGAGCACGTGGACCTCCGTGCGGCCTGAAATGGCATCGTGTTCACGTACGCCGATCGGTCCAGCGTGCGGCCAATCCTGCATGCGCAGCGCAAGCAGCGCCTGCATCATGCGCATCGAATGCGCGATCTGGGTTTCCCCGCCGACGCAAAGGCCGCGGCAGCGCTTGAGTTGATGGCCCAAGCAGGGTCCGGGCCCGATCTGCACGCCGGTGCCGATATGACACAAGCCGTGTTCGTCGGCGATCTTGCGCAAGGTATTGAGCGCCGCGCGTCGCGACCTGAACATCCCGTGCAACGTGGCGGCTCGTGACAAATCCACGCCTGCTGCTTCCACGGGAGCGGGAATCGATGGCCCATTGACCGGATCCCACTGCAGGGTCCATAACTCTTCATCGGCGCGTGGCTTGCTGTTATGCACCGGCTGCAAGTGCTGCAGCCAGCGGGTGTGGCGAAGCTGCGTCCCCAGTTCGCCTGCAGCCACCTCCCAGTGAACCCGGGCAATTTCGCAGACGGCCCGCCAGGCAGGCCGCTTGTCGCCGATGAAATGCGACAGGACGCGCGCGCGTAAATTCGCGCTTTTTCCGACATGCAGGGCGACATCGTGCCGATCGTAGAACGCATACACCCCCGGTGCTTCGGGAATGTGCTCCGGCAGATCGGGTGGCAGACCGGGCGGCAATTGCGGCTTCCTCAACTGGTCCGCAATCGCATCATTTATCTGTGCAGTTGCAAGATCCTGATGAATGCGCTGCGTGAAATCCCACAGCACACGTGCGTCGGCCAGCGCCCGATGCCGGCTGGCGCAAGTCAGACCATGCCGGGCGATGACGCTGTCCAGATTGTGCCGCCGTTCCTGCGGGTACAGGCGGCGCGAAAGGCGCACCGTGCACAGCACATCCGGCGCGTAGTGCAAGCCTACCCGGCGGAACTCGTTGCGCAGAAAGCTGAAATCGAAGCGCGCGTTATGCGCCACCAGCGTTTTGCCCGCCAGCCGCTCGTACAAATCCCTTGCGATTTCCGCAAACGTCGGTGCATCGGCCACCATGGCGTCCGTAATGCCGGTCAAGGCTTCGATCAGGGCCGGAATCGGACGTTCCGGATTGACCAGCGAACTCCATTCGCCGGTCTGACACCCCCGATCGACCGCCACCAGCCCGATTTCGGTGATGCGGTCCAGGTGTGCCGTGGCGCCTGTCGTCTCCAGGTCCAGAAAGACCAGCGGCCGGTCAAGCATTGCCTGCAAGGAGTGGTTTGTGCACGGATCGATTCTAAGCCCTCCAGCCGTCGGCTGCAGGCGCGCGCATTCGCACACGGGGTGCACATGTCCATCTGTATAATCGCGGAAAATTATACGGGGAGGATGCATGTCATTACGCCGCTTGCCGTGGCTGTTGTTCGCAATCGCGTTTCACGCGTTCGCGCATTCCGAAGGTGAGGCGCCCTCCGCAGGCATTCTCGATTGCGACCATCCCCCGAAAGACCTTGTGCGCGCGTTGCCGAACGCGCTCGCGCAGGCTGCCACCGTCGTGTGCACGCCGAGTGCACAGATGATCCTTCCAGGCCCTGATTGGGTCTGGCGCTTTCCCGGCAGTTTTTTCGACCGGCCTTCCATTCCAGCGTACTCGCCCGTTGAATCGCGGTCACAGGCCGGCGGACGCTACTTCACGGGCTTCCAAGCCAGCGAACTGGAGACTGGCGAGATCAGGAAGCTGCATGACCGGTTCGTGAAGACACTGGGAACCTACACTGAACAACGCTCCCCTGAGCGTATCGTCAAGCTTGTGGCCAACAATGACCAGGGGCACGCAATGGAGGCCTACTTCGGCTTCAGATCCGCAACCGAGGGATGGGTTGCGCTCTGTGCTCCGCAATGCGTGCCCGAGTTTTTCTTTCTGATCAATCGCCTCCATTGAGTCAAAGGCAGATCATGGAATTTTTCGTTGCAAACGTTTTGCCCGTCGATGCGAACCGGGCCACACTGATCGGACGTGCATGGATTCCCGGACGCGATGCCGGCCCGAGTCCAGTCCTGATAGCGCAGGATATGGCGTGGGATCTGGCGAGGGTCGTGCCAACCGTGAGCGAACTGCTGAATATGCAGGATCCCGCAAAAGTCGCATTCGATGCGATGTCGAGCGGCTGGGCGCGGCCGGTCGGCGCAATTTCGGACCTGATTGCCAATTCGCATGCGGATCGCCGCGATGCGGCCAAACCCTATCTGCTTGCTCCGTGCGATCTGCAGGCACTGCGGGCCTGTGGTGTGACCTTCGTTTCCAGCATGCTGGAGCGTGTAATCGAAGAGCATGCCCAGGGTGACGTGGATAAGGCTGACGAGATTCGCCGCTCCATCGGTGAGGAGATCGGCGCCGAGATCAGGACGGTGAAACCCGGCTCTCCGGAGGCGATGCGCGCCAAGGAGTCCCTGATGAAGCGCGATCTCTGGTCGCAGTATCTGGAGGTTGGCATCGGGCCCGACGCGGAAGTATTCAACAAATCGCAACCCATGTCGGCGGTGGGTCTGGGCGCCGAGATCGGCGTGCGCGCGGATTCGTCCTGGAACAATCCGGAGCCGGAAGTCGTACTGGCGATCAATCGCGCCGGGCGCGTCGTTGGCGCAACCTTGGGTAACGACGTCAATCTGCGGGATTTCGAAGGGCGTAGTGCGCTGCTCCTGGGCAAGGCAAAGGACAACAATGGCAGTTGCGCGATCGGTCCGTTTATTCGTCTGTTCGACCGGCATTACGGCATCGACGCACTGCGCAAGACGCACATTCACATCGAAATCGACGGACCGGGCGGATACAAGCTGTCGGGCGAAAGCCACCTCGCAAACATCAGCCGTGATCCTCTCGATCTGGCGGCCCAGGCGGTCAATCGCACACACCAGTATCCCGATGGAACCATGCTTTTTCTGGGGACACAGTTCGCGCCGGTGCAGGATCGCGACCAGCCCGGCAAGGGCTTCACGCATAAGACCGGCGACATCGTGTCGATTCGGGCTGACACGCTGGGAATGCTGGTGAACCGCGTCAATTATTGCCACAAAGTCTTGCCGTGGACGTACGGGTTGACCGACCTGATGCGCAACCTGGCTGCCCGGGGATTACTCTAACCGTCAAGCATCCGCCGCGGTGCGTCGTTCCGGAGATGAGCTGCTTCTGATGTAGCTAGAGCCAGTCCTTCATCCAGCGGGCGTAATCGTCGTTGCGCGTAACGCGCTTCATCATCTGGTCGCCGGCAATCGAATCAATCTTCTCCGGGAGCATGCCCTCGCGCAGCGCGCGCAGGGTATCGTGTACCGCGCGAACGGCGGCTGCGAACGGTTGATGTCCCTGCAGGCAGATGCGCACGCCGCGCAGCGCGAGATACTCGCGGTCCATGAGTTCCTTGCCCGCGCCGCCGAGGATCATCGGCAATCTCACGTGCGCGGCAATCGCGTCCAGTTCCGCCATTGTCTTGATCCCCACGAGGAATATAGCGTCCACCCCGCACGCTTCGTAAGCTTTGGCGCGCGCAATCGTGTCGGCGATGGACGTCAACGACGGCGCACTGGTGCGCCCGGCAATCGCAAGAGCCGCGTCCTGCCTCGCCGCTACGGCTGCGCGAAGTTTGCCGACACCTTCCTCGATGGAGAGCAAACGCGGCTTGGCGGCACCAAATGGCGAAGGCAGGTCAGTGTCTTCGATCGACAGCGCGGCCACGCCGGCTGCTTCGAGTTCCTCGACCGTGCGCATGACGTTCAGGGCGTTGCCATAACCGTGGTCCGCGTCGCACAGCAAGGGCAGGGTGCCCGCGCGGCAAATGCGATGTGCCTGCTCGGCGAATTCGGTCAGCGTCAGCACGATCAGGTCCGGGGCACCCAGTACGGTCATCGACGCCACGGAGCCGGCGAACATGCCGACCTCGAAACCCAGATCCTCGGCGATGCGCGCCGAGATCGGATCAAAAACGGAACCGGGATAAACGCAGGTGCTGCCGGAAAGGATCGAGCGAAAACGCTCGCGGCGACTATGCCAACGCGACATGAATCCCTCTGCGCATGTAATGTCGGATCACAGCTTGTCCATGAACGCCACCATCTTCCGGCGCGTGGCCTCGTCGGGCAATTTGCCCACTCCTGCCATCATATTGTCCAGCAGGTGTTTTGGTTTGCTGGTCGCGGGTATGACGCAGGTCACCGCGGCATTGGCGAGTATGTACTTGAGAAAAAACTGAGCCCAGCTCCGGCAATCGAACTCCGCGGCCCAGTCCGGTACCTCCTTGCCACGCACCCGGGAAAACAGGCTTGCTTGCGCGAACGGCCGGTTGACGATGACGGCAACGCCGAGTTCGCGCGCGAGCGGCAGCAAACGTTGCTCGGCTTCGCGCTCGACAATCGAGTAATTGAACTGCACGAACTGGAAGTCCTTCGTCCGGATGGCGCGCTCCAGTTCGTCGTAGGAGCCGGAATGGTAATGCGTGACGCCGGCGTAACGGATGCGGCCGGCATCCAGCCATTGCTTGAGCGTTCCCAAATGCGTTTTCCAGTCGAGCAGATTGTGAATTTGCATCAGATCCATGCGCTTGACTTTCATGCGGCGCAAGGATTCCTCCATCTGAGCAATGCCGGCGTCGCGGCCGCTGGTCCACACTTTGGTAGCCATGAAAAGCCGCTCGGAGAGCCCGAGCTGCGCAGCGAGGTCCCCCACCACGGATTCCGATGGCCCGTACATGGGCGAACTGTCGACCAGTTTTCCACCGTGCTCGACGAATAGGCGCAGCACCTCGCGCAGCGGATCGCGCTCTGCCGCGCCCCGGCCCACGTCAAAACTCTGATAAGTGCCCAGTCCGGCGACCGGCAGCAGCTCGCCGCTGGCGGGAATTGGCCGTTTGATCAGCGCCGCAGCGTCAGCGGATGCGGGTATCGTCATCGCCGACAGGCCGGTCGCCATCAGTGCCTTCAGGGCCAGCCGCCGGCCCGGATTTGCTGGATAGTACATCTGGTCTCCTTATTGCCTCGTTCCTGGCGCGCATCTCATCCTGACCGCGGCCCAGCATCCAACCCGTGCCCGCCCACAGCAAGGCGACCGGTACGCTCACGAAGGCGATGCCGGCGAATCCGAGGCCCAGTAACCTCAGGCCTTCGAACAACCATCCGCTCGCCGCATCGCCGCCGCGAAAGACCACGGTATCGATGAAATTCTTCGATTTGTATTTCTCCTCGCGGTTCAGCACCGTGAACAGTATTTCGCGAGCCGGCCGCGCGATGGCGTATTCGCCGGCGCGTCTTATGACCTGGAACACGATCAGCACCGCAAGGGTCGGAGCCAGCCCGAGAACGAAGAACCCGATTGCACCCATGACCGGCAGAATCATTAATGTGGTGCCGACGCCAAACCGGCCGATCACGCGGTGAACCAGAAACACCTGGCAGGCGAACGTCAGCACGTTGACCGCCAGATCGATTTTCGCAAACAGCGCCGTACGCTCGCCCGAAGAGGGGATCTGCGCCGCGATGATGTGCGCCTGGTGAAAATACAGGAACGTGCCGAGCAATGTGCCCATCATGACGTAGATGCAAATGCCCAGCAGGTACGGCGATTTCAGCACGAGGCCGATGCCGGCGATAATGCTTCCGCCCAAGAGGCTCGTCGACCGCTTCGGGAGGCGACCGGCGTTCTGCGGGGTTGCGTTTGCTCCAGGCTGCAAGCCGGTAAATGCACAGCACCGCGCCGAACAGCATGACCGCGGAAATCGGCAAAAGCCCCGCGGGCCCTATCGAGGGCGCGAGCATTGCGGTAAGCAGTGGCCCGGCCAGCGCCCCGATGCTGCCTCCCGCGGCAATGAATCCGAACAGCCGGCGTGCCTGTTCATTGCGAAATATATCGGCCATGAAACTCCAGAACACCGACACAACGAACAGATTGAAAACGCTGATCCAGATAAAGAACGCCTGGGCGACAATCGCCGGCGCGATGCCGGATTGCATGAGCACGTAGAACACGCCCAGATTGGCAATGAAGAACAGGTAAACCATCGGCATCAGCGTGCGCCGGGGATAGCGCGACGACGCCCAGCCGAAGAGCGGCACAGCGGCCAGCATGACCAGAAACGTTCCGGTGAACAGATGCGGCAGCTTGTCAACGCCGCCCTGGATGCCCATCTCGTCGCGCACCGGCCGCATCACGTAGTAACTGCACAGCAGGCAAAAGAAATAGGCGAACGACCATAATGTCGCCGGGATTTCCTCACGGCGGACCGGCATCAGGCGCTGTAACGCGGGGGTGGCGAAGCTCATGGACTTGCGCATTGTAGTCATCCTCAACGCTTCCGGCATGACTGGATGCCGCATCAGCCCGTTTTTTGTTGCCCTTTCAGGGCTGCGTGAATTAGAGTCCTGACATTTCCGACTTTCTTGTTGCATTGATGACCCTCTCCGTCCAGGACGTTCGCAACGCCGCCACCGCCATTGCCGGATCTGTGATCGAAACGGCCTGCCTGCATTCGCGCACCCTGTCCGATCTGTCGGGCGCCGAGATCTATCTCAAGTTCGAAGTTCACCAGTTCACGGCGTCGTTCAAGGAGCGAGGCGCGCTGAACAAGCTGTTGTCGCTCGACGACGCGCAGCGGCGCGCAGGGCGTGATCGCCGTCTCGGCGGGCAATCACGCGCAGGGCGTGGCTTACCATGCGAAGCGCTTGGGTATTCCTGCGGTCATCGTGATGCCACGCTTTACGCCGCATGTGAAAGTCGAGCAAACCCGCGCTTTCGGCGCGGAAATCATTCTGCATGGCGAAAATTTCGACGAGGCGAAGGCCCGCGCGCTCGAACTCATGCACGCCCGCCGGTTGACCCTGGTGCATCCTTACGATGACGAAAAAATCATCGCCGGCCAGGGTACCATCGCGCTGGAAATGCTCAAGGCGCAGCCGGATCTGGATGCGCTGATCGTGCCGATCGGCGGTGGCGGCATGATTGCAGGCATGGCGCTCGCTGCCAAGGCGATCAAGCCCGGCATCCAGATGATCGGCGTGGAGACCGTGCGCTTTGCGTCCATGTACGCGGCGCTGAAGGGCACGAAACCGAAGTTCGGCAGCAATACCATTGCGGACGGCATCGCTGTCAAGGAACCCGGCAAGCTCACGCTCGAGATCATCCGCAGACTGGTCGACGACATCGTGCTGGTCGATGAGGGCGATATCGAGCAGGCCATGCTGCTGTTGCTCGAAATCGAAAAAACCGTCGCTGAAGGCGCCGGTGCTGCCGGTCTCGCGGGCGTGCTAAG
Organism: uncultured beta proteobacterium; assembly: GCA_963846655.1. Classification (GTDB taxonomy): domain Bacteria; phylum Pseudomonadota; class Gammaproteobacteria; order Burkholderiales; family JACQAP01; genus JACQAP01. The sequence continues at coordinate 355,462 of CAWJWT010000010.1, forward strand.
CCATCGCGAGCGGTTTGCCGGGCAAAAGGTCGGTGTGGTGTTGTGTGGCGCGAATATCGACCCGCTCGTGCTGGCCGACATCATCCAGCGCGGCATGGTGCGCGCCGGTCGCCTGACGCGCCTGCAGGTTCAGTTGCGCGATCTTCCTGGCTCGCTGGCGCGAGTCACGGCAGCCCTGGCCGAAGCGAACGCCAATATCGAGGAAGTCCATCACGAACGCGCTTTTACGCAATTGCCCGTGCAATCCGCAGTCGTGGATTTCGTACTGCAGACCCGGGGACATGATCATGTCCGCGATATCATTGCAGCGCTGGAAGCCGCTGGCTTCAAAACACGGCTGCACAATACCGATTAGCGGCGGAAGAGGGAAAGTGAAGGGGCGAGGGGCGAGGGGAGAGGGATCAGGTGAACGCTTTTTACCTTGCCAATCTCTTCTCGTTCCTCAGCCGTCGTCCCTCGTCCCTCGCCGCGAAGCTGCTTCAGCCGCGCGCGAGCGCGCGATCCAGAAAATCCAGCCGGTCCTGGCCCCAGAATAGTTCGTCCTTATAAATGTAGGTCGGCGCGCCGAAGACCTGTCGCGTGATGGCTTCCTGGGTAAAGCTGTCGTAGCGGGATGCGGATTGCGGAGCGCGCGCCTGCTTGAGCACGGCGATGCTGTCCAGTCCCACTGCATCGATCACCGCGGCGACTGCGGTTTCATCTGCCATATTCTTTTCGTCCGCCCAGCACGCGCGCATCAATGCCTGGGTGAGCTTCATGGCCTGGTCCGCTTCTCCTGCGGCAATGATGGCAAACGAGGCCAGTGAAACGTCGTAGGGAAAGTATTTGGGCTGGATGTTCATGGGCACGCCCAGATGATCCCGCCAGCGCTCCAGCTCGAGCAGGCGGTACGCCTGGCGCTGCGGCGGGCGTTTGGAAACAGGAAGTCCGCCTGACTGCGGGAAGATGCGTCCATAGTCGACCGGCTTGACCGCGATCGTTGCGCCCAGTCTGCGCGCAATGTCCGCGAATCGCGCATGGCCCAGGTAACTCCACGGGGACATCGGTGAAAAGTAATAATCGATGGTCTTTGCCACGCGCTACTCCTCTTGCTATCGTTGTAAGGGGGTCAAGTCGCGGCAGTCTACCATTGCCGCTCGCATTGGCGCCGCGAGGCACCGGGTATGGGCGCGCTCAAGTCGGAGGGACAGAACAATGAAGTGGTTGCAAGTCATCGCAGGTTCCATGGCGTTGGTATGCGCGGGCGCCGTGCCGGCACAGGATGTCGTGCTGAAGGTTCACCATCCGCTGCCGCCATCGTCGACGGCTCACCAGCAGGTGCTGGAACCCTGGTGCGCGAAACTCTCGCTGGAATCGAAGAACCGCATCAAGTGCCAGATCTACCCCTCCATGCAATTGGGCGGCTCGGTGCCGCAACTTTACGATCAGGTCAAGGATGGCGTTGTCGATGTCATCTGGACCGTCGCCGGTTACTCCGCGGGACGTTTTCCGCTGGTAGAAGTCTTCGAGCTACCATTCTTCGCGAACAATGCCGAAGCGACCAGCCAGGCGCTATGGGATTACGTAAGGCTGCACGATACAGCGGAATTCAGGGATGTTTACCCGATCGCGTTTCATGTGCACGGCGGTGGCGTTTTGAGCATGATCAAGAAGCCCATCGCGAAGCGCTCGGATCTGCGCGGCATGAAGGTGCGCGCGCCCACGCGGCAGACGACCAAAATGCTTGCAGCGCTTGGTGCGACCCCGGTCGGCATGCCGGTTCCGCAGGTGCCCGAAGCATTGTCCAAGGGTGTCATCGACGGCACGCTTCTGCCCTACGAGGTCATGCCGGCCCTCAAGGTCGACGAGCTGACCCGCTACCACAGCGGCCCCGATGCTTCGCAACCGATGATCTACACATCGGTCTTCATCCTCGCCATGAACAAGGCCCGCTATGATTCCTTGCCGGCGGATCTGAAGAAAATCGTTGACGCGAACCGCGGCGTCGAACTGTCCGCCCAGCTCGGCCGCCTGTTCGACGAGGTCGAAGTCATCAACAAGAAAAAGACGGGCGGCGTCGTCAACGTCATTTCGAACGCAGAAATCGAGGAGTGGAAGAAAATCGTGCAACCGGTGACCGACAACTGGATTGAAGACGCGAACGGCCGGGGCGTGGATGGCAAGGCCATGATCAAAGCGGCTCACGACCTGATTGCAAAGTACCGCCTAATCCCTGAATACTCGCTCTCACCGCGGAGGAAAAAAAATAGCAAGGAATATCATTCGGAATATGAAAACGGGACTCGATATGACTGGCACCGAACTGGGTCATCAGCCAAAGTGACGTTGCCAAACTGAACACTCCTCTCTTGCTCTTCCTCCGCGTCCTGTGCATCCTGGCAGAGGTACTCCGACGTGCTTCGCGCGTAGGGCTCCGCGGTGAGAGTGAGGCAGTAAAGGTTAACCGTCGCCCCAGACTTCGCGGGCGGTCTCCACAACCAGCCGCAGTTTGGCGGCCTGGCTGGTGCGTGCGATTTCATTGCCATGTACCGTGCTGGAAAAACCGCATTGCGGCGACAGGCACAGTTGTTCGATGGGCACATGGCGCGCGGCTTCATCGATGCGCCGCTTGAGCTGATCCTTTGATTCAAGCTCGCTTAGCTTCGTGCTGACCAGTCCGAGTACGACGATCTTGCCTTTGGGCACGAAGCGCAGCGGCGCGAAACTGCCGGAGCGCGCATCGTCGTATTCCAGGAAGTAGCCGTCGACGGCCAGTTCGTTGAACAGCACTTCAGCCACCGGTTCGTAACCACCTTCGGCCGCCCAGGCGCTGCGGAAATTTCCGCGGCATAAGTGCACGCACACGGTCATGTCATCGGGACGCTCGGCAATCGCTGCGTTGATCAACCTGGCGTAGCGCCGCGGCAGCTCGTCCGGGTCGTCTCCGCGCTGGCGCGCGCCTTCGCGCATCTTCGGATCGCACAGGTACGCAAGATTGGTGTCGTCCATCTGCAGATAGCGGCAGCCCGCTTGTGCGAGCAATTTGATCTCAGTGCGGTAGCAGCGCGCAACGTCGTCGTAGAAAGCCGGTTCCAGCTCCGGATAGGCTTGCCGGCTGATGGCGCCGCGGCCCCCGCGAAAATGCAGCATGGTTGGCGACGGGATGGTGACCTTCGGCGTTTGCGCGGTCACGGCTTTCAGGAATTCGAAATCCGCAAGCTGGATCGGACGCACGTGCCGCAGCGGGCCGGTGATATGCATGACCGGTGGGGCGAAATCGACCTTGCCGCCGGCGCTGCGAAAACTGACCGCGATGCCGCCTTTGGTTTCCACCCCGTGCAATTGCTCGAGAAAATCGACATGGAAGTAAGTGCGCCTGTACTCGCCGTCTGTGATGCCCTTCAGCCCCAAATCTTCCTGCAGGCGCACGATGTCGCGGATCGCGCTGTCCTCAACCTCGCGTAAGGCCGCACGCGACAAACTGCCATTCTGGTATTGCTCCCGGGCATCAAGCAAAACCTGTGGGCGCAGGAAGCTGCCGACATGGTCGGCGCGGAAGGGCGCCTGGCTGCGCATTGTCACGGTTCTCGGGATTTCATTTGACGCGCTCGAAGCGCTGCACACGTTTGCCCGTATCGACTTCGCCGGTGTAGATGTTTGCGTTCGAATCGATAGCTATGGCGTGTACCCAATGAAACTCCCCCGCGGCACGGCCCTGGCGCCCGAAGCCGCTGACCCGTTTGCCGCTCTCGCGCAGCAGGATATGGATCTCGTTGTTGGTGCCATCGGCCACCAACAGGTATTTCTGTTCCGGATCAGGCGAGAAGGCGATATCCCAGACCGATCCGACAAAACGCGTGTCGGGTTCGAGCATGTATTCAGCCACGAAGCGGCCGTTTCTGCGGAACACCTGATAGCGATTATTGACCCGATCGCAAACGTAAACCAGGCCATCGTGCGAGATGCGCACGCAATGCACGGGATTGCGAAACTGCTTGGCGAGCGGCGCGCCCGGTTCATACTTGCCGGCATCCTCATCGTCCGGTTTCGTGCCGTAGGCGCCCCAATGACGCCGGTACTCACCAGTGCGCGCGTCGAATACCACGATGCGTTTGTTCCCGTAACCGTCGGCTATATAGAGCTCTTGTTCGGCATCGTCGACCACGGCCAGGGCGGGGCGGCCCAGATAACGCGGGCTGTTGCTGCCGTCGGTATGTCGCGCTTTGCCAATCTGCTTGATGAACTTGCCTTCGCGCGTGAATTCGAGAACCTGCGCGTCGTTATCCTTGTCGTTCCCGGCCAGCCAGACATGGTCGTTGGCATCGACGTAGATGCCGTGCTCACTGCGCGGCCAGTCATAGCCTTGGCCTTCGCCGCCCCACGCCTGCAGGAGATTGCCCTCGGCGTCGAACTCCATTACCGGGGGGGCGGGCTTGCAGCATTTGGAGGTCGGCGGATCGGTCGCGGCACCTTTCTCGTCATCGGTCAAGGTTCGGGGGCGCTGATAAACCCAGACATGGTCGTGTCGATCCACGGCGATGCCGCCGATCTGCCCGAAGATCCAATTGTTGGGCAGCGGTTTGGGCCAGTAAGGATCGATGCGGTACTCGGGTACGTCGGCCGCAACGACAGGCATGGCGCCGAGGCTGCCCAGCAGGACCAGAGCTGCGGCGCAGCGATTGGCTTTCATGGCTCCTCCGCGGACGTGAGTTTCTTGATCCTTCACGAGGGCGATGCGCTCAGGGCAGAAACTGACACTGTGCCGTGAAAATAACGGGTCGGAAGGGGACTGCGCAGGAGTCTACCATTGCCGGTAAATCGCGGTCCGGCAGAGAAATAAAAAGCGCTACGCCCGGTGTGCGAGCGTAGCGCGGTGCGAGTCAAACGACATCGCTGATGCGTGATGCCTCAGGGCGTCCGGCGTTAGGGGCGTCCGGCGTTATGAGCTGCCGATCGGCGCCCCGTCATGGCGCCGAGTATCGCCGCCAGCAGAGATAGCACAAGCGCGCCGAATGTGATCCAGGCCGTCTTGGCGGCCGCGGACTGGGCCTGTTCTGCGGCTGCGGCGAACGTTCCATCCGCGCGAGCGGTCTGGATCATGTTTTCCACGCTCTGGCGCACTTCCGAGGCCGCTTGCGCGGGATCGTCCCTGGCCGAGTCGGCCTGATCTGCGATTTGCCCCAGATTATTACGGACGCGTTCTTGCGGCAGTCCGGTCGCGGCGGCGATGACCCGGGATGTCTGCGGGTCGCGCAGGCGCGAGATCACCTGATCGATGGTGCCTTGGGAAATATCCGGCGTCGTGCCGCTGACTATCGAGCCAAGCGTCTGGGTCGCGCCGCCGACGAGTTTGAAGGCGCCCCCTGCCACGATACCGATGCCGCTGCCAGCCAGATAGACGATCAGCAGAAGACTCAGCACCCAGACCAGTGCGCCTTCGAAAATGCCCGTAGTGGTATCGAAGATCGCGCCGATGCGCGTGGACACCATGCCGCCGATATAAATCGCGAGTAACAGCGAAATGCCCGCCCATATGGCGGCGCCCATGCCCAGCGCCTGAGCGTCGGAATCTGCATCGACGGCGGTAACGCCTAACGCGAGTCCGAGTGCTGTCAGCAAAAGCAAGGTCCCCATGCCGATCAGCACGCCGCCCCAGATGCCGCCCCAGGAAACGCTCATGCCCTGAACATCGACCAGGTTCGCTGTAGAGCGGCGAGTAGTTAGATGATCCGCCGTGCGACGCGGCAGGACGCGCCGCTCATTGCCTAGTCCTTCATGTACGATTGTTGCCATAGGAAAATACCTCCCGGTTAAAGATTCAAGGGGACTAAGTCACGGGAGTGTCGCAAAGATCGCGCCCGCTCACTCGACTACAGGTACGCGCAGTCGAATAGCGTAGAGCCGCGTAAGGGGGCGCGCCCCGGTAGAATTTGCAAGAGTCTGGAAAGAATTACGCGGTGGCGCCTCGTGGGCTGCCCACCGCGTTAGCCGGGGTCATATGCCTTCAGGCGGACATGAACCGGCGGGGTCTGGCAGGTTGTTTGCGCGATGTTCCGCATTGGGCACGATTCCAATGCTGCGCCAGGAAGGCCTCGTAGGTGGCATATCCTTTAGGCAGGGCGACTTTCATCGCGTCTTCTTCGAGACTGTCGCGGTTGTTGCCGAGGCTTCGGTTAAACGCATGGCAGGCGGCGTCGAGATTGCCGAGCACCTCGAAGGTAAAGCCGATGTTCAGATTGACGATTGTCAGCGCGTCATAGCGGCGGTGTTGCTGGAAAATTACCCGCGCTTTTTCGAGGTAATCGATGGATTTTTCGTAGCGTGTTTCGAAACTTACGACCGGGTCCAGGAAGCCTTCCTGCCGATAGTGCTGCCGCCATTTGGCAAGGGTGTCCGACCGCAAAAAAAACGCGTACGCCCGATAAGCCTCGGCCATGCCGAGTTGATCGTTATTGTGGCGAACCGCGTCGAGCACTGCGTAAATCTGCCTCTCCGCGATCAGCGGACGGTTCTGGCGTTCGTACAGATCCTCCGCGTTGCGAAGTTTATCGGCGGACGTATCTGAAGAGGCTTTTGTTCCAATTCCCGCGCACCCCCACAAACAGATCGAAATCAGACAAACCCCGAGCAGCCGTAAAGCCCGCATGGTGACCCCCTAATCGAATGCAAAATCGCCGGCGCTGAGCGCTCTGGCTTCGCGAGCGTGCTGCCCGGTCTTGCCCGCGAATGAAGACTTGTATAGCGCGATATTACGGCGTCGAGAAAGGTTTGCAAGCCCCTTAAAGCAATTTAATAGGTAAATATTACAAATAACTGAAATTTAACATTTAATGTGAATCTAGAAGATGCAGAAAAACCGTCTCTCAGGGGGACTTGCATCATTGAATTTTTCCAAGGTGGTAACGCTGCCGCGCGGTCGCGAAAGCAGCCGGTCGACCGGTCTGCGTGTCGCCCAAGGAAAAGGCACGGGTCTGCGGGCAGATTCTTGCGCATGGCGACGCCCGTGTACGGGCTGCACATTGCAGGCTTGATGTTCTTCAGCCTGTCGGTAACGCTTAACCCACGCGCTCCCAGAACAACTCCTGGCGCTGCATTACGCCCGCATAAAGCCGGCGGGGCGGCGCAAGCACGACGCCGCCGTTCTCGAAGCGTACCGTGCGCAACTGGTCGCCACCAATGCGGCTTGCATCCGATGAGGCGTCCACGCGTGTCGAAAGCGTGGTGCCGTCGAACGTGCAGTTGCCGGCGTAGGACATGAACTGGCGCGGCTCGCCCGCCGGCAGTTCGGCGCGGCCGTCGCACAGCACGCAATACATGCGTCCATCGGCCTGCACGCAAAGCACACCATTGGGCGCCGGCCCATAGGGCGGTGGCATGACCTTGCCGTTGTCGTCGACGCCTCTCGTGCTTTTGAGGCGCCAGGTTCCGATGATTTGTGGATCGAGCATGTTTTGACCTTCTGCGCGCGGTGACCCGCAGTGTGACTACCCGTTACTTTATCCGCAACGCTCCGCCTCGCATTGGCCGTTGCAAGAAAGTTTTGCTGCCCAGGATCCCGCCTGTCATGCAAGCCGCAACTGCTCCAAGCAGGCGATCGCCGTTCCCCCACTCGTGTCCGGAATGATGTTCAACTCCAGCACGGTAACCGCCGGCAGATCGACATGATGGTCTTCCGTTTCGTGCGTAGCGCCGTCGGGACTGAAGTTCCATTGCTGCCGCACGATCTCCCGGAACGACTGGCCGCCATCGGCCGACCAACGCAAGACGTACTCTTGCGTGCGCTCAGAGCGGGTTTCCACGAAGTTCATCCAGATCCTTCCGAGTCTTTGCGGACGGGTAAAAAACAGTCGGATCGTCTGCGCTCCGGGCCCTGCGGCACGCCAGCCCGTGGCGCCACCGGGCAGCAACGCGGCCTCGATCGGATGGGCGGGATCCTCTGAGGTGATTTCCACCTCCGCGAGTGCCTCGACATTCAACCAGTCCTGGCCACCAGGTGTGGGCGGTGGTTGAACAGGAGCAATGAGCCGCTTGCGCATATTCGTGCCTCCCCAAAGTTGCCGGCGATTGGATCGGAAATAGGCTGCGCCGAAACGCAATGCTTCAAGCCGCCGACGGGAAACAGGCCGGGCCGATGGGCTCGAAGCTCTTGTACGTCAAGATGAATTCCTGATGCCCCAGCGACTCCGACTTGGTCTGTTCGCCGTTGGCCACGCGGATGATCAGGTCGTAGATCTCGCGGCCGACTTCGTCGAGCGTGGCGCGGCCTTCGAGGATGCGCCCGGCATCGACGTCCATGTCGTCGGACATGCGCTTGAAGGTGTGCGGATTCGCACAGACCTTGATGACCGGCGCAATCGCCGAGCCCACGACCGAGCCGCGACCGGTAGAGAACAGGCTCAGATGACTGCCGCAGGCCATGAGTTCGGCAATCTCGGCGTTGTCGCTGATGTTCGGAAAACCGAATAGCGGCTCGCCGTCGGGGACGACATCGAGCAGATACAGCCCGCCGCGGATCGGCACGTCGCCCGGCTTGATAATGCCGGAGATCACCGACTGGCCGGACTTTGCATAGGCGCCGAGCGATTTTTCCTCGATCGTGGTCAGACCGCCATCGGCATTGCCGGGTCCGATGCTGGCATGGCCGTAGGTCGCGTAGTATTTCGCGGCCTTGGCAACCGTCTTGACGATCTCTTCGCCCAGCACGGGATTGTCCGCGCGCTTGGCCATCCAGTGCTCCATGCCGATGAGTTCGCCGGTCTCCTCGAAAATGCAGGTGGCGTTTTGTTCGACCAGGAAATCGAAGGCGCGACCCATGGCCGGATTCGCGGTCAGCCCGCTGGTCGCATCCGAACCGCCGCAAATGGTGCCGACGATGAGTTCATCGAGCGTCATGTTTGCGCGCGGCGTGCTCTCGAGCTGTTTCAGGGTCTGCTCGATCCAGGCCTTGCCCTCGGCGATGGTCTTGCGCGTGCCGCCAGTGCTCTGGATTTCGATGAGTTTCACCGGTCGGCCCGACTTGCGCACGGTCTCCTGAAGCTTGCCCTTGTTGAAACCTTCGCAGCCCAGTGAGACGAGCAGGACGCCGCCGACATTCGGATGCGTGCACAGCCGCTCCATCATCTTGTGCGAATACGGGTTCGGGAAGCAGCCCGGAAAACCGATCAAGTGCGCGCCCTGGTCGCGAAACGGATAATAGATTTCGCGCGAGACGTGGTGCGCGCACTCAACCAGATAGGCGACGACGACGGTGTTACGGATGCCTTTGCGGCCATCGGCTCGAAGATAGGCATTGATCATGATCAGTGCTCCTTGAAGAACTGGTGACCCTCGTCCAGGGTGTAGGTCGGAATGTAATCACTGGTGATATTGTGAATGTGCATCGAGTCGCCCGGTTCGATGTCCTGCGTCGCAACCCCGATTGGCGCGCCGTACTTGGTAATGCCCGCGCCTTTGGCGACTTTCCTGAACGCGAACTTATGACCGACTTCCATCGCGGCCTTGACGGTCACGCTCTCGCCCAGGACCTGCAGCGACGTTCCGGCGGGAATGTCCGACTTCGCAATCGCGACGTTGTCGTCGGGCGCCAGCACGAGGACTCTTGAATCGGTTTTTGTGTCTGTCATGATGATTCCAATATGCTTCGACGATGAATTCTTTTACTCAGTCCTCGTTGACTCAGCCCTGCTATTTTCCCAGCTTGCTGATCCTGCGCGTTGCATCCTTGCGCTTGACCAGGTCGGGCTGAAGCGAAGTGCCCAGGCCCGGTCCCTCGGGCGCCGTGATGTAGCCGTTCTTCACCGGCGGCAGTTGCGTGACTAGCTTGCCGTACCAATCGTAATAGAACGCCCGGACCATTTCCTGCACCAGCGTGTTCGGGCAGTTCATCGACAGATGCACCGACGCGGTCAGCAGGATCGGGCCGGTGCAGTCGTGCGGAGCCACCGGCAGTTGATACGCTTCGGCCATGGTGGCGATTTTCTTGGCTTCGGACAAACCGCCGGTCCAGCCGACGTCCAGCATGCACACCGACACGGCCTGTTTCTCGAACAGCTCGCGGAACCCCCAGCGCGTGCCGAGCGTTTCGGATGCGGTGACCCAGACGTTGGTGCGGTGCGCGTAGTCGGCGACCGCGTCGATGTTGTTCATCTTGATCGGGTCTTCGTACCAGAACGGGTCGAACTGCTCCAACGCTTCCGCAATGCGAATCGCGGTGGGCAGGTTCCACATCGAATGGAACTCGACGTGGATGTCCATCTTGTCGCCGACTGCTTTGCGGATCTGTTCGAACGGCCGCAAAGCCTTCTTGAGGTCCGCGTTGGAGATGTAGCTGCCGTTGGAAGCTTCGGCGGCTTCGTCGAACGGCCAGATCTTCATGCCGGTGATGCCCATGTCGAGCAACGACTTCGCGAGCTCGCCGGCGTCGGTTTTGAAGGCCATCAGGTCTTCGTACGGCCGGTTCTTCTTGTCCGCTTTGGCGGGCAGGCCGAAGTTCTCGGTGCCCTGCATCGGCTTGGCGCGTACGTACTGGTAGCCGGCGCAGGTGTTGTAGACGCGCACCCGCTCGCGCGAGGCGCCGCCGAGCAATTGATAGATCGGCTGGCCGGTTACCTGGCCGAACAGATCCCAGAGCGCGATATCGATCGCGGATGCCGCGCGCATTTCCACGCCGACGCTGTTGAATCCCAGATAAGTGTTCAGGAACTGCCGGCTGTGCTTGTCGATCTGCAGCGGATCCTTGCCCAGCAGATAGGCTGCGCAGGTCTGGTGGATGTGTTCGGCCACCGGCGCGACCGCGTAGAAGGTTTCTCCCAGCCCGACGACGCCTTCGTCGGTGTGGATCTGCACCCACAGCACGTTCGGGAATTCTGCGAGATTGATGGTTTCGACCGCTGTTATTTTCATTTGTACCCTTCCTCCCCTGAGCCAATGATTCTAGCAGTCGCCACTTGAGGCCGCCGGGGACCATATAATAGCCTGGCATATAGTAAGCTAGGCAACCAATCAGGGTACAATTCCCCCATGCTTCGCGAAGACCTGTCCCGCAATTTCGGGTTCATCCTCAACGATGTCGCGCGCCTGATGCGTACGACCTTCGACCGGCGCGTCAAGGCGCTCGGGCTGACGCGTTCGCAGTGGTGGGTGCTCAACCATCTGTTCCGCAACGACGGCGCAACGCAGTCGGAACTGGCCGACATCCTCGAAGTCGAGAAAGCCACCTTGGGTCGCCTGCTCGACCGCATGGAACAGAAGGGCTGGGTCCGGCGTGAAGGCCACGCCGGTGACCGGCGCGCCAAGCGCGTGTTCCTGACTGAAGAAGTCGAACCGGCCATCAAGACCATGCGTTCGGCTGCAGCGGAGTTGCGCCGCGACGCGCTATCCGGCCTCTCCACTGCGCAGCAGGAGCAATTCGTGGACGCGCTGCTCGCGATCAAGGTCAATCTCGTCGCGGGCGGAAAACGGAAGTGCCGGCAATGGCGTTCGACGGACGAAGCGCTGAAATGGCCGAATCCACCGGTAAAGCCGTTCTATTGATGCATGGCGCAGTTCGCCTGATCTTGCTCGTGATCGTGCCGCTGGTGGCGATCGCCGTCGGGTTTTATATCTATGCCTCCGGGGGCCAGCAAGTCGAGACCGACAATGCGTACGTAAAGGCCAACATCGTGCCGATCAGTTCGGAGGTGACCGGGCGCGTCGTCGAAGTGCTGGCGCGCGATAACCAGCCCGTGGAGGCCGGCGCCATATTGTTCAAGCTCGACCCCGAGCCCTACCAGATCGCCGTGGCGGCCGCGCGAGCGCAACTCGATGTCGTGCGCACGGACGTGCAGTCGCTGCGCGCCGAATACCGTTCCACGTTGCAGGAAGCCGCCGAGGCGCGCAGCCGCATCGATTTTCTGGAAAAGCAGCTCGCCCGCCAGGAATACCTCAAGGAAAAAGGCATGACGCGCGGCGACACCTACGACGAAGCGCGCCATAACGTCGAGGCGGCAAAGCGCAGGCTGGACAGCATTCGCGAGAAAACCAACCGCGTGGTGGCGGAATTATCGGGCGATCCCGCCACGTCCGTGGAACGCATGCCGCGCTATGCGGAAGCCCGCGCGGCTTACGATGCGGCGATGCTCGATCTGGCGCGAGTCGAGATCAAGGCGCCCTTTGGCGGCGTGGTCAGCAACGTGAAACTGCGGCCCGGCGAGTTTGTCGAGAAAGGCGTACCGATGTTCAGCCTGATCGAAAGCGGTCCGCTGTGGATCGAAGCAAACTTCAAGGAAACCCAGCTGACCTATATGACGGTCGGGCAACCCGCGACCGTGCTGGCTGATGCCTATCCGGACCAGGAATGGCCGGCCAAGGTCGAGGCCATCGCGCCGGCCACAGGAGCGCAGTTCGCGGTGCTGCCGCCGCAGAATGCAACCGGCAACTGGGTCAAGGTCGTACAGCGCGTGCCGGTGCGCATCAAGGTCGAGCAACCGCTGGGCAAACCGCTGCTTCGGGCAGGCATGACGGTCACGGTGGCCGTGGATACCGGGCGGCCGCGCGGCTTGCCGCGCACGGTCAGGAAGCTGGTCGATGACGGCTGGCTGCCGCGGTTCCTCGTTCCGGCTTCAGCCGTGGCCGATACCACGCGTCGATAACGTGGCCGGTGCCTCCCGACATCCGGCCCTGATCACCGCGTCGGTCGGGCTGGCGAGCTTCCTGTATTCGGTGGATTGGACCATCGCCGCCGTGGCGCTGCCCCATATGCAGGGCACCTTCTCGGCGACGCAGGACCAGATCGCGTGGGTCATTACCTCGTATATCGTTGCATCCGCGCTGTCGATTCCTTCGGCCGGCTGGCTGAGCCTGCGCTTCGGCCGCAAACGCGTGTTCTTGTGGGCCGTCACCGTGTTTCTGCTTGCCTCGGTTGCCTGCGGCGCGGCCGATACGCTGGCCGTGGAAGTCGTTGCGCGCATCGTGCAAGGCATGGGCGGGGCCTTCCTGATCCCGCTCTCCCACGCGATCATTCTGGATACGTATCCGCCCGAAGAGCAAGGCAAGGCCATGGCGCTTTGGGGCGTGGGCGCGGTCATGGGCTCATTTGTCGGCCCGACGCTCGGCGGATATGTCACCGAGTACCTGAGCTGGCGCTACATTTTCTACATCAACGTGCCGTTCGGGTTGATTGCGCTGGCGGGCGCAGCGGCCTTTCTGCCCGAAACGCAGCGCGATCCTGATCGCAAACTCGACTGGTTCGGCTTCCTGAGCCTGTCGCTAGGTATCGGATCGTTGCAGCTGATGCTCGATCGCGGCGGACAACTGGACTGGTTCGAGTCCTGGGAAATCATTACGGAGGCTTGCCTCGCGGTTCTGGGCCTCTACATGTTCAACGTGCATTGCCTGACGGCGAAACAGCCTTTCCTCGATCCGCGCCTGCTGGGCAAACGCAGCTTCTTCATCGGCGTGGTGTTCGCATTCATCTACGGTTTCGTGACCACGCCGCCGATGGTGCTGATGCCGGCATTCCTGGATCAGGTGCGCGGCTACTCGATCGATGCGATCGGCCTGCTGCAGGCGCCCCGCGGGCTGGGGCTGTTGGCAGCGATGCTGATCGGTGGACGCACCAGCGGGCACATCGATCCGCGCAAGCTGATTGCATTCGGACTGTTGTGCCTGGCCTACTCGAGCTGGGAGATGTCGAACTGGACGGCCGATGTGGGAGTCTGGTCGCTGGTGTGGACGAATTTCCTTCAAGGCATTGGTGGCGGGATCATCCTGGTGCCCATTCAGGCCGTGGCATTTCCTTCGCTGGAGCCGCATCGACGTACGGAAGCCACGGCCGTGTTCAACCTGGTGCGCAGTATCGGCGCGAGCATAGGCATATCGGGCGCACTGGCCCTGTTCGTGCGCACCCGCAGTGTCATGCATGCGCAAATGTCGGAGCACGTCACGCCGTTCAATCGCGCGCTTCAGGCGCAGGGACACGGTGGCTGGGGCATTGAGACGTTGCAGGAGCTGGCCAGGCTGGAACGCGAGATCAGCCTGCAATCCGCCGTCATCGGCTTTACGGGCGATTTCCTGATATTCGCACTGATCGCGCTCGCGTCGCTGCCGCTTCTGTTATTCATCGGCAAGCCCAAGCTGGCAAAACCGGGCGAGCGCGCCGAAGTCGTCATCGCGGAGTAAAAAAGCCGGACGCGCAGTACGCGAAAAAGGGCGCCGCACGGCGCCCTTTTTTGATGATCATGAACTGGGGGTTATTTCGGTTGCGACACGACCCGCAGATAGGGCTTCAGCGTCTTGAACCCCTGCGGATACTTTTTCTTCGCATCTTCGTCGGAAACCGAAGTCGGGATAATGACGTCCTCGCCAGGCTTCCAGTTCACCGGCGTGGCCACCGAGTGTTTCGCGTTCAACTGCAGCGAATCCAGCAAACGTAATACTTCGTCGAAGTTACGGCCCGCGCTCATCGGATAGATCAGCATCGCCTTGACCTTTTTATCCGGCCCGATGATGAAAACCGAGCGGATGGTGGCATTATCCACGGCCGTGCGTTTGCCGCCCGAGGCGTTGGGGTGAATCATGTCGTAGAGTTTCGCGACCTCGAGATTGTCATCGCCGATCATCGGATAGTTGACCGCGTGACCTTGGGTTTCCTTGATGTCTCCCAACCATTTGTTATGGTCGCTGACCGGATCGATGCTCAGCCCGATGATCTTGGTGTTGCGCTGGTCGAATTGCGGCTTCAGGCGGGCCATGTAGCCCAGTTCGGTGGTGCAGACCGGCGTGAAATCCTTGGGATGCGAAAACAGAATGGCCCATTTGTCGCCGATCCACTCATGAAAGCGGATTTTGCCTTCCGTGGTCTCGGCAGTGAAATCCGGTGCTTCGTCGCCTATGCGTATGGTCATGGTCGGCCTCCAGTTGAATAGGGTAAATGGATGTACCAGCAGCCAGCTGGGCAGGGCGCTTTCCGCCAATGCCCGAGGGCCTTAACTGAACGTCTTGGAACCGGAAATTATAATCCAGCGCGATACCTGTGTCGTTGCGACCTGCGCTTCAAGCGGCAGATCATACGGCCCGCACGAGCGGGAACTCGATGCGGATCTCCACCCCCGTTGTATCCGGCCGATTGCGTGCGCTGGCCCTGGCGCCATGAAATTCCGCAATCAGGCGCACGATGTACAAGCCCAGCCCGAGATGCGGTTCAGCCGGGGTCGGCTGGGCGCGCACCGAGATCATCGATTCGAACAGGCGGTCCTGCATATCTGCAGGCAGCGGCGGGCCTTCGTTCAGGACCGACAAACGCGCACCTGCCGTTTCGCTCTGCAGCGAAACAACGATGGTACTGCCAGGCACGCTGAACTCCACTGCGTTGGCAGCGAGTTTGTCGAGCATCTGGGCGATCAGATCGGGCGAACCCGAAGTGGGATACATACCGGGCTCGGCGTCGAACACGAACGTGCGGTCGCGGTGCGCGAGGCGGTAGCCCTCGACACAACCTCGAACCACGACGGCCAGATCGAATTGTTCGCGCTCTACGGAGGCGAGCGATTGTTCCAGCCGGGTCGCTTCACTCATGCGCGTGAATATCGTGCTGAGCCGCGCGAGTCCTTCTTCCGCGCGCTGCAGATAGACGCGCGCATCTTCGGGCAGCTCGCTATGTTTCATGTTGTCCAGGGACGAGCGCACGACCGCGACGGGCGTGCGCAGTTCGTGCGACAGACGCCCGCCGAGCGATTCGAGATAACCCGTGTATTGCTGCAGCCGGCGCAGGATGTCGGCGAAACTGCGCGAAAGGTCGCCGAGTTCATCGCCCGCGTGTGAGCCGCTGACGCTGCCGAGCACGCGCCCGTGCGCGTCGATGGAATTCTCGGCCTCGTCGCGCAGCCGGCGGATCCGCAGCGACAGACGCGTCGCAAAGATCAACAACGCGCCCGTGCCGCCGACATAGACGACCAGCAGCGCCGCGAACAGTTTTTCGAACGCCCGGTTGCGCAGCGCCAGCACGTCGTTCGTGGTTTCCTCGATCAGCACGGCGCCGACGACCTTGTCTTCCAGCCAGACCGGCTCGGAAGCCGACAGCACTACGGCGCGCGAATCCGGCGTGAGGCGTCGCCGCGTTCCGGTTGTTCCCGACAGCGCCTGGTCGATTTCACGGCCTTCCAGGCGATAAGTTCCCGGCGCAATGTCCTGGAAATCCTCGTTCGGCTCCGACATCGCAAGTCGCAGAATCGGTCGCACCAGCAGGTCTGCCGCGGTTTCCCAGAAGCGCGTGAATGGATCCTGGGCAGACGAGGGGGGCTCCGGCGGAGGCGCGCGCAACGAGCCGGCCTGCGCAATGACGCGGCGATTCACATCGAGCACCCAGATGCGCGAACGCGCGCGTCCGAGCCTGCGCACCAGTTCGCTGACTTCGGGCGAAGGCACGATGACAGCGCCGAGGCCGCTCGGGCTCAATGTGTCGGACGTGCTGATCGAGCGCGGCGCAGTTTCGCTCGCCGGATCGTCGGCATCGACGACCGTGAAGCCCAGGCGCGGACCGACCAGCGAGCGCGGCAGGCGCAGTTCCACGAGATAGCCGCCCGGCACCAGCCGGAAAACGGCCTGGATGCGCGGATCCGTGATCTGCTCGCCGTCCGGATCCAGCAGATAGACCGTGGCCTTGCCGGTGCCCCGTGCATCGACCGCAAAACGCAGGAACTCCTCGTCCGGCGTCACCACGGCAATCTCCAGGTGATCGGCCGCTTGCAGCGGCTCGCGGTCCGGGTCGCGCAGGACCACCCGCGCGTCGGTGACCTCGAACAGCGCGAATAAGGCGTTGCCATGACGGCCGAAGCGATAGCGCGCGGAAAAAGCACGCGATTCGGGATTGCCCGCTGCGGCGCCCACCCAGTACGGCGTGACCGCCTGACGTGCCCAGTCTTCGGTCTGGCCATCGACGACAATCGGCGCGGGCAGATTGTCGATCCTCAGATCGTTGCCCTGGGCCAGCGCGAACGGATATACCTCGCCGCTCAGAAACAGGCTCGGCCGGTCATTGAGCGCCGTGCCCACGGCACGCGCCGTGGCGACGACGCCTTGCTCCTGCACTTTCAGCAGCAGATGCTCCAGCTCGCGCACATACAGGAATCCCAGCAGCGGAATCAGCAACAGGATGCTGGCCGCGAAAAACAGCTTCAAGCCCAGGCCGGGACGAAACGCCGGGCCTTTGAGCTCAGCTGTCGGCATGCCAGCGGTAACCCATGCCGTACACGCTTTCTATGGCGTCGAACCTGGCGTCGAGCGTGGCGAACTTGCGGCGGATGCGCTTGATGTGCGACGTGATCGTGCTGTCGTCCACTGTCAGGCTCGCCTCGCGCATCAGTGCGTCGCGGTCTTTGACGTGACCGGGGAACTTGGCGAGCGCATGCACGATCCAGAATTCGGTCAGCGTCAGCTCGACGGGGTGCTCGGCCCAATGCGCTTCCATGCGCTTTAGATTGAGCCTCAGGCGACCGCGCTCCAGCACGTCCTCGGCCGCGGGCGGCGCGCTCATGACCTCGATGCGGCGGAACAATGCCGCGATGCGCGCAAGCAGATGCGGCAGGCTGATGTCCTTGGTCAGGTAGTCGTCGGCGCCCATGCGCAGGCCGGAAACGGTGTCCAGATCGCCGTCACGCGCGGTCAGGAACATGATCGGCAGGGTGGGGGACAGGGCGCGCAACTCCCGGCAGAGCGCGAAGCCGCCTTCGATCTCATCGCCGAGCCCGATGTCGATCAAGGCGAGATCCGGCAGGCGCGTGCGCATGGCCTTCAGCGCGCCTGGACGCTCGGCGTAGGCCGTGACCTCGTATCCCTGGCGGCGCAGCGCATCCGCGTAGTTCTCGCGGATGGCGGAGTCGTCCTCGACAACGGCGATGCGTCTGGCCATGGGGTTCGTGAAGCGGGTTCCTGAAGCGTCGTTGGCTATGGCGCAGCACTATAACCCGGGCTTGCCAGCTTGTTGCGCTGCCGCGTGAAATGCCATTTTGTTGACACTATTTGCCCGCAACTTTCCCTTTCCCGGACCGGTTGGCGCCTTGCAGCCGCGATTGAATGGCCTCGCGTGCAGATCGCACGAAATTTCTGCCTGGAGGCAAACATGAACAGTACTTCGAGTCGCAGTGTTGCGGGGGTGGCCCCGCTGTCGATGGCGCGCGATGTCGCCCGCATTGTCATCGGCGCGGTGCTTGCGGGAACCGGATTCGCTGTCCTGCTGGCGTTGACGGTGCTGTCGCTGACTGTTATTTCGCCGCCGGTACACTCTTCTGGCATGCCGTCGGTGGCATCGTCCGAGTCCGACCCGATCGCGCGCACCACTGGCGACAAACCCGCCGAACCCGCCGCGGGCGGCTTCATCAGCGAAGCTGTCGCGGCGCAACCGCAACCACTGTCGCCCGAGATAGCACTCGCCAAAAGCGAAAAAGCACCCGGCGATACCCTGCTGGGCATACCCAAGGCTGCGGCCTGGGCGGTGATTCTCGCGTTACTGGCCGGTGCGCTGGCTTTGGTGATTCGGGCGCGGAGCAAGGCGTGAACGCGCGCGCAGGAGCATTGCGCCTTCCGACCGCGCCTTCTGCACCTGTGTGGCAAGCCGCGAAAACGGTCTGCATGCGGGCCCGGGATTATCTGGCGCAACGGTTGATCGACCGGGCGTGGCAACGCACGCTCTCGGCCGCCACCCCGGTCAGGCCCTGGCCGGGGGCCGAAACTTTTCCGGTCGCGCGGCTCGAAGCCCCGTGTCACGGTGCGGCGCTAATGGTGCTCGCCGGTGCGCGGGGCCGCACGCTCGCCTTTGGCCCGGGGCATGTCGAAGGTACGCCCTTGCCGGGGACTTCCGGCAACGCCGTCATCAGCGGTCATCGCCGGACCCATTTCGCTTTTCTGCGCGATCTGCGCTCCGGCGACACGCTGATCGTACATTCGGCGGGCGGGGCCCGCACGCGCTATGTTGTCTCGGGCATCGAAGTCGTGCGCTACCGAAATATCCGGGTGCTGCTCGACGCGGGCGACGACCGCCTCACGCTGGTGACCTGTTATCCATTCGACAGCGCCGTGCCGGGGGGCGCGCTGCGCTATGTGGTCGTCGCGAAGCGCGTCGTCGAACCGCCTTGCGCGCGAAGATGACCGTGCGTTGCCATGCTGGTGTACCGAACCTGGAGGCTTGGCGAAGTGGCAACTGGAGGCTAGCATGCCGTCTTTCATCCGAATCGGTCTGCGCGCCATGCTGCAATCAAATCAAGTCATTCGCCCCCGAAGAAGCCTGCTGTTCGTACCGGCACTGCGGCCGGACCGTTACGCGAAGGCGCTGGATTCCGGCGCCGACATCGTCTGCATCGACATGGAAGACGCCGTTGCACGCAGCCGCAAGGACGAAGGCCGCGCGCTGACGTTGCCGCTGTTCAAGGACAATACTCATCCGCAGGTCGAACGCATGGTGCGCATCAACGGCTTGTCCACACCGGACGGCCTAAAGGACCTGAGCGCGATCATCGAATCCGACGCGCCGCCGCCTGCGATCATGATTCCCAAGATCCGGTCGGCCGAAGAGGTGCAGCTGATTGAATCGCTGTTGTCCTCGGGCGCGGCGCGCGAAATCCGGTTCTGCGTCATCATCGAAACCAACCAGGGACTGGAGCGGGCCATTGAGATCGCAAAGTCGTCCGCGCGCATCGATTCGCTGATTCTTGGCGCTGTCGATATGTCGGCGGACCTGCGTTGCGAAAAATCCTGGGAACCGCTGCTCTACGCCCGATCGCGCCTGGTGCACGCCGCCGCCTCGGCCGGCATCGATTTGCTGGATGTGCCGTTTCTGAATCTCGACGATACCGAGGGTCTGCGCCGCGAAGCCACATCCTGCGCGCGGCTCGGCTTCACCGGCAAGGCATCGATTCATCCCAACCAGCTCCCGACCATCCACGAGGCCTTTACACCGGACGCGAAGACGATCGACAAGGCGCGCAAAGTCTGCGCGGCATTCGAGCAGGACAGTACCGGGCTGGTTGTCGTCGATGGGGAATTGATCGAGTTGCCGGTCGTACGCTCGATGTACCGGATACTCGCGATTTCCGAGCGGCTGACCGGCGCCGCCAGCGCCTGATTCCGCGAGCAGTAACCGGCGTTCGTTCTCCAGAACCGCGCTTCGGTTATGATTGCCGCGCTCGATTTCGCCGCGCTCGATCTGCATAACAGGTGACTTACAACATGTCTGAAGCTTCCTCCCGTCGTGCAATTCTGTATGCCCTGGCCGCCAACAGCGGCATTCTGGTCGCCAAAGGGTCTGCCGCGGCGTATACCGGATCGAGTGCGATGCTGGCCGAAGCGATTCATTCGGCAGCCGACGCCGGCAACCAGGTGCTGTTGCTGCTGGGACTGAAAGACGCCAAGCGAGCGCCCGACGCGAAGCATCCGCTTGGTTATGGCCGCGCCGTCTACTTCTGGGCATTCCTGGTTGCTGTGTTGTTGTTCACCCTGGGTGGCATGTTTTCAATTTACGAGGGGTGGCACAAGCTGCATCAGGCGGAGCCGATGTCAAGCCCGGGGATTGCCATCGGCGTGCTGATCGTTGCAATCATTCTCGAGATCTTCTCGCTGCTGGGTTGTATTCGCGAGATTCGCAAAGTGTCCGGCAACAGGACTTTATGGCAATTCTTCCGGACTTCGCGCAATAGCGAGTTGATTGTCGTGCTGGGCGAGGATATCGCCGCGTTGGCGGGTCTGGTGTTCGCACTGATTGCCATCGGTATTGCGCTGCTGACGGGCAATCCGGTTTATGACGCGATTGGCAGTATGGCGGTAGGTGTTCTGCTGGTGGTGGTCGCTGTGATGCTGGCCGTGGAAATCAAGGCCATGATTACCGGTGAGAGTGCCGAGGCGGCGACCGAGAACGCCATTCGCGAGTTTCTGAATGCGCGGCCGGAAATCGCCGGACTCTACAACCTGATCAGCCTGCAGATAGGCGATGGCATCATGCTTGCGATCAAGGCACGCATGCGCCAGACCGACAGCGCGGCCGCGCTGATCGCCTCCATCAACCGTGTCGAATCGGACCTGCGCGCTGCATTTCCCGCCGTGCGATGGTGCTTCTTCGAACCGGACAGTGAGAATTAGGGACGAGGGACGAGGGAAAAGATGGGGGGTCAAGGGCGAGAGACAAGATGACGGACCAGGGGCTAGGGATTAGGGGTTGGGTCCTAATATTTACTCCCTCCCCCCTCAGCCCTCGCCCCTCTCCCCTCCTGTCGCTACGCGACAGGCTTGACCCGCCACGCCAGCGCAATTGCCAGCAGCGTCGCTGCGACGGCAATCATCCCCACGAGCCAGTAATGGGTCAGCGTGCCGTCCGCCCCGTGGCCGATAATGGTTCCCGCGAGAAACGACGCCGCGCCCAGGCCGAACTGCTGGATCGCGGAGTTGATGCTCATGAAGCCGCCGCGCAGCCGCGGCTCTACGCTGGAGATCACCAGCGCCATCGCCGGCACGAAGCGTCCCGAAACGAACACCATGAAGATCACCGATGCGCAGATCGCAATCCACACCGGCACGGGCGGCAGATTGGTGGTAATGAGCAGTGGCGCGATGGAGATCAGGCCGATAACGGTGAACATCTGTTTCTTGCCATGGCGGTCCGCCAGCTTGCCGATGTAACGCGACGTGAACACCGTCGCCAGCCCGCCAAAGAAATAGAGATACGGCAGGTCCGTTTCCTTGAGGCCCACATTGGCCACCATATACGGGCTGATGAACGGAATTACCGAGAAGCCCGCAAACATCAGCGCGAACATGAACACAAAGGCGCGCCGGTGATTGGCGTTCCCGAACACGGATTTCATGGCTTGCAGCGGGCGGTGCGCGACGCCTTCGACGATATGCCCGCGCATCGCGGGCAGAATTTTCCAGGTCAGTATCAGCACCAGCGCGGACACGGCAGCCAGAAACAGGAAGGGGGCGCGCCAGGAGAAATGTGCCGCAAGCACCAATCCGGTTGGAACGCCGAGAATCGAGGAAAGTGCGAACGCGGACATGATCATGCCGGTGGCTGCGCCGCGCCGCTGCTCGGGAACGGCGTCGCCGATGATCGAGTGCACTATGGCTCCGGCGACACCGCCGAACGCGCCCGCGAAAGCTCGCGCAGCCAGCAGCGTGCCGTAGCCGGGCGCAATTGCGCATAGGAGCGTGGAGATCACGAATCCCACATACAGAAACAGCAACGTTTGCCGGCGGTCGAACCGGTCGGTATAAAAAGCCACGGCCAGCGCGGCCGCGGCCGCCGTGATCGTGTAGGCCGAAACCAGCAGACCGAACTGATAAGGCGAGATATGCATCACGCGCATCAATTGCGGACCCAGCGGCATCATGATCATGAAGTCCATGATGTGCGTGAACTGGATGGCGGCCAGAATCAGCACCAGCGAACGTTCGCCGGCCGCCGCGTCTTTCATGCGGCTTTCCGCGCGGCGGGATCGAGACCGAATTCCTCAGCCAGCAATTCATACGAACGCAGCCGGCTCGCATAGTCGCCCGTGATCGTCACGACCATGAGCTCGTCCGCGGCATAAGCTTCCGCGATTTGCAGAAGCCGCGCCTTGACCTTGTCCGGCGTGCCGATGATGGCGCGCTCGCGCTCGCGTTCGATGATGGCGCGGTCACGCTCCGTGTACGGATAGGCTTGCGCTTCCGACACGGTGGCGATTGGCGCTTCGCGGCCCATTGCCATCAGCAAGCGGCGGTGATCGATGCTCAGCGCCAGGCGTTTCGCTTCGGCGTCAGCTTTGCGCGCACAGCGCGAAGACGCAAACCATCGAATGGGGCGTTGATTCGCGCAGCGATGGACGGAAATCGTCGCGATAGGCGCGCGCAACCGTGTCGCCGCCCTGGGCATTGATGAAATGCGCAAACGCAAAGCGCAGGCCCAGATACGCGGCCAGCGCGCCACTGTAATCCGACGAGCCCAGCAACCACACCTCGGGCGAGCTCAACCCAGACGGCATGGCCTGCACGCTGGCGTAAGGATGCTCCGGCGGCAGCGTGCGATCGAGCCAGCCGACGACTTCGACGACCTGGCGCGGGAAGCCCTCGATGTCATCGAACGCCTGCGCGTTCATGGCGTTCGCGGTCAGCCGGTCGCCGCCGGGCGCGCGCCCGATGCCCAGGTCGATGCGCTGCGGATGCAGCGCTTCATGCATGCGGAATATCTCCGCAACCTTGAGCGGGCTGTAGTAGGGCAGCATCACGCCGCCGGTGCCAACGCGGATATGCCGGGTCGCGGCCGCGACATGGCCTACGAGAATTTCCGGACACGGATCGGCGAGCCCGCGCATGTTGTGGTGTTCTGCGAGCCAGTACCGGTGGTAGCCAAGTTCGTCCGCGCGTTGTGCCAGTGCAACTGTGGCGCGCAGCGCGCCGGCCGCCGAACCTCCGCTGAGGATGGGGGACTGGTCCAGTACGCTCAAGGTGACCGGCATGTGATGCTCAGGCTGCGCCGGACGCGATAGCGGGGCGCCGGCTGCGCCGGATTGTCGCGAGCCAGAGGATGGCGATAGCCGTTATGGCAAGCAGCGGTAGAGCAGTGAGATTCAATGCATTCCAGCCGTATCCGTACAACACGGCGCCCGAAGTCAGCGACGTCGATGCCATCGTGAAATAGATCAGCAAGTCGTTCATGCCCTGGGTTTTGGCTTTCTCGGCCGGCGCGTAGGCTTCGGTCAGCAAAGTCGTGCCGCCGACAAACAGGAAGCACCAGCCCACGCCCACGAGTACCATCGACGACCAGAACGCCAGCACCGTGATGCTGGAGATCGCAATCATGACGGCGCACACGTTGAGCAGCACGCCGGCGAACATGACCGGCAGCGTGCCGACGCGAACGATCAACCAGCCCGTGCCGAAGGCCGGTGCGAACATCGCGATGATGTGCCATTCGATCACCAGCATCGCAGCGCCATAGGAATGCGAGCACATCTGCATGGCAAGCGGCGTGGCCGCCATCAGCAGATTCATGACGCCGTAGGCCGTAATGCCGCCGAGTGCGGCAACCATGAATACCGGCTGGCGCATGATCGTGGAAAGCGCGCGCGTGGCGCCGTGTTGCTCTTCGTGCGAAGGCAGCGGCAGATCCAGCCGGCGCAGGATCAGCATCGAAATCGCGGCCAGCAGCACCAGCGACAGAAACGTGCCGGCGAAAACGGTGTCGAGCAGACCTTTGGTGAACTTGCTGCCTTCGGGTCCGAAGATCCCGCCAATGATACCGCCGGCCAGTACCAGCGAGATCGCCTTGCTGCGCGCATTCAACGCCAGGCTGTCAGCCGCCGCGAAGCGATAAAAGCCCCCCGATCCGGTGTAGACGCCGGACACCAGCGCGGCCAGGGCAAGCATCCAGAAGTTGTGCGCCAGCATGGCCGCGGCCGCCAGGCCGCCGCCTAGCATGCCGAATGCGCAACCGACCATGAACCCGGCGCGGCGGCCCTTGCGCTTCATCAGCAGTGAGATCGGCAATGTGGTCAGACCGCCGCCGATGATATAGGCCGTCGCGGGCACCGTGACGAGCATCTTGTTGGTCGCCAATGCATCGGCGGCCAGCGTGCCGATGGAGATCATGGTCGCGTTGTTCATGACCAACAGCGCCTGACACGCGGCCAGCGAGATCACATTCCTGCGATTGCGTTCCATTCGTCAGCGGACCGGCGCTACTTGAGCCGTATATCGATCGCGTGGAACACGAACTTGCCGGTATTGAGCAGTCGTATGGACTCGGACTTCTGGCGCCATCTGAACCCGGCGGGTTGTAGGGTTATTTGTTCGCTTTCAGCGGCTGATTGCAGCGCGATGTCACCCGCAGAGACCGCCACCAGCATGCCGCAGGGCGCGGCCAGTTCAGTGTATTCGCCCGGATGCAGTATGATTCGGGTCACGAGCACACGCGCATTGTCGAGGACCAGGTTTTGATTCGGCCCCTCGGCGAGCGATCCGGCGGTACTACAGCCGCGCAGGATCTCGGTGTCCGTGACGTGATAAACGCTACTGCCGGGATTGGTGACGCGGTGCGCCTTGGGCCGGGCCCCGTAGTCG
The DNA here is from genome assembly GCA_963846655.1 of uncultured beta proteobacterium. GTDB lineage: Bacteria > Pseudomonadota > Gammaproteobacteria > Burkholderiales > JACQAP01 > JACQAP01. The sequence continues at coordinate 380,500 of CAWJWT010000010.1, forward strand.
ATGAAATAGGTTTCTCCGATTGCCCGCTCGCCGCGCCGAACCGGGTCCTTGCCAAGATCCTGCGCAATGGTCGGCGCTGAAGCGATGTTTACGAATACCCCGTCGTTGCGATGCCAGTGATAGCGCGATTCATAACCCGGCTCGAGTTGCACGTCGAAGAAGCGCACATGGTCATTGGCGAATACCAGCCGGTGACGCGGCTCGTGTTCGATGGCCACGGGTTCTTCGGTCGCGCGTGCGGGAGACGGCAGTAGATTCAGGCCCATGAGGCAGGCGGTACAGGCAAGCAGGCGCGCTATCACTCCGGTGTCCTCCGCGTTCGGAACTTCGTTTGTTCGGCAAGCATTCCATTCTGCCAGAAATGCGAATACCGCCGTGCACCGGAGCATGCGCCTAGCTGTCTGCGCCGTGCTATGCGAAAAATTGTTGGGGAACTCTTTGCGGCATTCGTGTTCCTTAAAAACCTGTGCTCGCATAGGCTTATGCGGCCACAATTCTTCGGAGAAACCATGACGCTCAAAAAGAAAATCATCACAGCCTGCTCTGTAATGTCGACGCTTTGCCTGTCGCTTGCAGCGAGTGGGGCGCGGGCAGACGAAGTCGTGCTCGCCAATGGCGATCGGATCAGTGGCAAGGTGGTGCGCAAGGAATCGAGCTCGCTGGTATTCAAGACGCCGTATGCGGGAAATCTGAACATCAAATGGTCCGACATCCGGCGCATCTCGACAGATGAGCCGATTTCGTTGTATTTCGAGGGTGGCAGCAGACTGATCGGCACTATGCGCTCCGAGGAAGACGGCAGTGTCATCGTCACCGGGGAAGCGGTAAGCAGCGGGCCGATTCCGCTGGAGAAGCTTCAATACATCAATCCATCTCCCGAGATCTCAGGAGATGGAATCAAGGTGAGCGGACACGTCAACGCGGGGTATTCATCCACGGCAGGCAATTCCGAGACCACGAAGTTCTATCTCGACTCCGAGGGTGTTTTCCGCACGCGTGACAACCGGTTCACACTGGGCGCGCGCGGCGCACAGGCTGAAGACGAAGGCTCGCAAACCGAGTCGAGCTGGCTCGGGTACGGAAAGTACGACCATTTCATCTCGAAGAAGTGGTACGCGTATGCCAACGGAAACTTCGAGAACGACCGATTCAAGGATATCCGTCTGCGCACCACGCTCGGTCTCGGTAGTGGTTACCAGTTTTACGAAACCGACAAGACCAATCTGGCGCTCGAAGGCGGTATCACTTATGTCAATACCGATGCCTTCGAGGGCGAGGATGATGGCTACCCGGCCGCCCGCCTGGCGGTGAAATTTGACCGCCTGCTATTCGACAAGCTCAAGTTCTTCCACAACAATGAAGCCTACTTCAGCCTGGACGATGCAGATAAAGTCTTTGTGCGGTCACAGACCGGATTGCGCGTCCCCCTGGTGGACAATCTGAATGCCACCGCGCAGTACAACGTCGATTGGGACAGTCAGCCTTCAGCGGGGCGGGACAAGACCGACCGGGCGCTGCTGCTGACGCTGGGATATTCCTGGTAGTCGCGCGCGTTTGCGCTCAGTAATACTCGTAGCTTTTTTTCGGGACCCCGGCGGCTTTGAGGCGCTCGCGCTCCTTGAAGTCCTGGGGGCGATCCCACCAGGTGGTGCGCGCCTGTCTTTGTTTGTCGACGACTTCGGGATGCTTCTTCAGAAAGTCGCGGATGAACTGCGTTGTCTCGGATTCGTAATTTTTCATGGTAGTTCCGTTATTGCTGTAACAGCTTGCGAACTGCAGGCTCGTAAGACAATCCGCTGCCTTGCGTAGTTGTGCGGCCCCGGCGCTGGAAATCCGGCTCTTCGTCCCCATCTGTTAAGGCCGGGGGCAGTTTGCGCCCGTCCGCATTTTCCGTTACCGATCAGGAGTTTCGCCTGTGTCCACGAATCCCGCCCCACCCGTTGCCCCGCGCGTGCCGGTTTCCACCGTGGTGCATGGTGCGCCTCGCGTCGATGACTATCATTGGTTGCGCGACAAGGGCAGTCGCGCCGTAACGGCTTATCTCAAGGCGGAAAACGCTTACACGGCTGCGATGATGAAGCCCTCGCAGCGCCTGCAGCATACGCTATACGGGGAAATGCTGGCGCGAATCAAGGAAACCGACGTGGAGGTGCCTTATCGGGAAGGCAACTATTATTATTACTCGCGTACCCGCAAAGGCCGGCAGTACCGTTTTTTCTGCCGCCGGCAAGGCAGCGTGAAGGCACCCGAGCAAATCATCCTCGACGCCAACCAGGAAGCCAAAGGCCACAAGTATTTTTCGCTGGGCGCTTTCGAAGTCAGTCCGGATGGTCATCTGCTGGCGTATTCATCGGACACCACAGGATTTCGCCAGTACACATTGCAATGCAAGGATTTGCGCACGGGGCGCATGCTGCCAGAGCGCATCGAGAAAGCGCGCTCGGTGGCCTGGGCTTCGGACAACCGCACGTTGTTCTATGTGACCGAAGACGATGCCAAACGCGCGTACCGCGTGTACCGCCACGCACTCGGTGGACGTGAAGACACGTTGATTTACGAGGAGACCGACACGCGCTTCTCCGTATCCGTCACGCGCAGCCTCAGTAACGAGTACCTGTTCCTGACTTCGCACAGCGCCACCACTTCCGAAGTGCGCACGCTGCGCGCCAATGAGCCGCATGCAACCCCGGCATTGCTGCTCGCGCGCCAACCGGAACACGAGTATTACGTGGATCACGGTCATGGCCTGTTCTATATCGTGACCAATGACAAAGGCCGCAATTTCCGCCTGGTGACCGCGCCGGTGCATGATGCGTCGCCTCCGCAGTGGAAACAGGTCATTGCGCATCGCGACGACGTCATGCTCGAAGGCGTCGAAGTGTTCGCGCGACATTTGATTGCGCATGAGCGCGAGGGCGGCTTCCCGCGGCTGCGCGTGATTCGCCTTGCGGACCAGGACGAGCACGTCATCGAGATGCCCGAACCGGTGTATTCGGTGGGCGGCAGCGCGAACATGGAGTTCGATTCCGACGTATACCGCTTCCACTACGGTTCATACGTCACGCCGGATTCGGAATATGACTACCAGCTTGATTCTCGGCAAAGGACGCTGCTGAAGCAGCGCGAGGTCAAACGTTACGACCCTGCGAAATACCGCTCCGAACTGCATTATGCGGTTGCGCGCGATGGCACGCGCATTCCGATTTCGTTGGTGTACCGCATCGATCTGCGCCGTGACTCGGCGCAGCCATTGCTGCTGTACGGGTATGGCGCGTACGGCTATCCACTGGATGTCGATTTCAGCTCAACGCGGCTGAGTTTGCTGGATCGCGGCGTGATCTTCGCGTGTGCGCATGTGCGCGGCGGCGGCGAAATGGGGAAGCGCTGGCATGACGAAGGGCGCATGCTGAAAAAGAGTAACAGTTTCACCGATTTCATTGCCTGCGCCGAACACCTGATCCGCGAGCGCTACACGCAGCCCTCATGCCTTGCGATCCAGGGCGGCAGCGCTGGCGGACTGTTGATGGGCGCGGTGACCAATCTTCGGCCAGAATTGTTTCGCGCCGTGGTCGCAGAGGTGCCTTTCGTGGACGTGATCAACACCATGCTCGATGCCAGCCTGCCATTGACCACGGGCGAATACGAGGAGTGGGGGAATCCCAATGACAAGGCCTACTACGACGCCATGTCCGCGTATTCGCCGTATGACAATCTGACAAAGCGAGAGTATCCGGCGATGCTGGTGGAAACGTCGCTTAATGACAGTCAGGTCATGTATTGGGAGCCGGCAAAGTACGTAGCGAAACTGCGCAGCCTGAAAAGCGATGCCAACCCGTTGTTGCTGCGGGTCAACCTGGAGGCGGGGCATGGCGGAGCGTCGGGCCGATACGACTATCTGAAAGAGATCGCTTTTACCTATGCCTTCATGCTCGGCGCCCTGGGCATCGTTCGCTAGCGTTACAAGACATTGACACCGGCTGCATTCCAGTCGCATAGTTTCCTCCCGCCGCAGCGTGCCTAACCCCAAGGGAGGATTGCCATGAAACGGATATGTCTGTCGCTGGCGCTGACAGGATTGTTGACCGGTGCCGCCGTCGCGGATACCACCGATGTGAAGACGCAACCGTCCGTGCTCGTCAAAAAAATGGGCGCGCACTGCGTCGACGACAAGCACTGTTTCAATCGCTATCACCCCGCCATCAAGCCCATCATGACGGCCAAGCCGGGTTACAACCTTACGTTCGAGACGCGCGATGCGCTCGACTCCGATCTGAACGTCAACTCGCAGCCCAAGGACCTTGGCGCGATAGACCTGAATCTGGTGCATCCGCTGACCGGCCCGGTGCATATCGAGGGCGCTAAACGCGGCGACGTGCTCGCCGTCACGCTGGTCGGCATCGAACCGGACGAGTACGGCTATACGACGGTGGTGCCGGGCTTTGGCTTTCTGCGCGACCGCTTCACCGAGCCTTTCATTGCCAACTGGAAGCTGAACAGCCTCGAAGCCGTGTCGGATCAATTGCCTGGGGTGCGCATTCCGTTCAACGGCTTTATGGGCACTGTCGGCGTGCTGCCGGGCTTTCCGGAGGTGGATGCGTGGGAGGCGCGCGAGGCCCAGCTGGGAAAGGCCGGCGGCGTTGCACTGCCGCCGCAACCGACTGGTGCGCTGCCGGCGGCCGTGTGCGGGCCCGAGGGCAGTCATAAGGACAAGTGCCTGCGCACAATTCCGCCGCGGGAAAATGGCGGTAATATGGACGTCAAGCAAATGGTGGCCGGCACGACGCTGTTGTTGCCCTGCTATGTCGACGGTTGCGGGCTTTTTATCGGCGACGTGCACTATGCACAAGGCGACGGAGAGGTGGCGGGAACCGCAATTGAAATGGGCGCCAAGGTGACGGTCCGAACCGAGATTCGAAAGGGCCTGGCGTCGCTGATGAAATCGGGGCCGCATTTCGAAGGCGGCTCGCAATTGAAGAAACTCGAGCCGGATCGCTTCCATGCGACCGTGGGTTACCCCATCAAGAAAGCTGGCGAGATTCCGCCGCAGCATAAATACCTCGGTGGCGATAAGATCGGCCCCCTCACCAATCTGTCCGAAGATCTTACGGTCGCTGCGCGCGCCTCGCTGAACGAGATGATCGATTGGCTAACCAGGGCCTACGGCTGGAGTGCGGTGCAGGCCTACGTCTATGCCAGTGTTGCGTGCGACCTGCGCATCGGCAACGTTGTTGACGTTCCCAACTATGCCGTCTCGACGATCTGCCCGCTCGAGCACATTCGCAAGTAAGCAGGCAAGCGGGTGAGGGCGGGAAGGACAGCGAGAATCACCCTTCCCGCGACACCTCGGTTTCATGGGCGGAGGGCATGACGCGAGACACGCAGACTAGGAACCGTCGCGCGACAGCGCTGATGAATCGCCGCAGATTCCTGTCGCTGGCTTCGGCCTCGGCCGCATGGCTGCTGCTGTGCGGGCACTCGCCTTATCGACAGTGGGTGGTTTACCGCGCAACCCATCTGATCATCCTGACGAGCCGTGACGATCCTGCAGCCGACGAACTGGGCGAAACCTTCGCCGCCGTCGTGCGCGCAGCCTTGCCCGACAGCAATGCCAGAGTGGGACGCGGCCCGCAAGTGCAGCGTATCGCCAGTCTCATCGCGACGCGGCAGGCCGAGGTCGGTGTGGTTTCGCGCGCCAACGCACTGGCGATGTATCGGGGCGAGCCGCCGTTTCGCCAATATGGCCCCATTGCGCTACGCGTACTGGTGCAGAATCACGCGTACTGTCTCGTTTGTCGCGAGGATTTTCTGCCGCAGCACGGCTATTTGCTGGCCGAAGCATTGATGGCCTACGCGGTCACGACAGAGGGCTTTGAACTGGGCCTGTCCGTTCCCGCCCGTGATGCGAGCAACCCCGGCCAGATCCCGGCGCACGCCGGGGCGCTGGCGTTCGCGGAGGCGCAGCCGCTGGACGAATCGCAGAGGCTGCGCTAGCGGGCCGCACGCCGGGATTGAATGCCACCGTGATGGGTGACCGGGTGATTCGTTTTTTCATCGTGTCTGTGCTTGCCGGCCTGTGCCTGCGCGCGGGTGCGCACGAGGCCGTAACCGGGGAGTCCGTCCAGCGTTATCTCTCCCACGTGGCAGAGCTGCAAGAAGCGCTCGCATCGGCCCAGGACAACGCAGCGCGGGCCCAAGCCAGCGTGCGGCTCGGGCAGACACTGGATGAGATCGGCGAGTTGTTCAACAGCGATATCGAGGCCCATGGCAAGGTGCAAGGGCTTGCCTCGAGCGTGCTGATGAGCGAGTTGGCCGCGCGCGGCGCGCCGCTTGCCTACTCCCAGTCCGACAATCGCTTTCTCGCGAATTTGCGCTATTACCGGCAGGCATTACAGTGGGTAGCGACTGGGCCCGTTGCTGCGCAAGCGTCATTCGAGTTGTTGAGGAAACAGTTTTACGAGGCTGTGGGAGCCGATCCTCTGCGGCCCGTGTGGCGCCCCCCCGCGCAGCTTGCGGCTCAAATCCGGCTGGGTGAGGCGCTGCTGCGTGACTTCGCGCAATCAGCCCAACGTGAAGAGGTGACGTTCATCCTCGCAATTCACTACATGCAATCGGCACGGCTCGCGGGCCAAACCGCGGCGCGCGCCGGTTATCTGGCCAAGGCGCGCGCCCTGGTGGCGCAATTCGCCTCGGCGTATCCCGACAGCCTGCGCACGCCCACCCTCAAGACCTTGCTGGTTTCCGCGGAACTGCCCGGCTAGAACGCGTTACTGCCCCTCAAAAGGAACGTAGCCTGGGCGCGCTTTACATTTTGCGGGAATGCGCGCGGAGATATCGCCGCGTTTCGACGAGAAAGTGTCGAGGAAAATGGTTGTCGGCACATCGGCGGTCTTGTTGTTGACCCGGTGTTCTCCCGGCTCTTGAAGCTCGCCCTCAATGACGTCGCTTTCATTGGGATAGGGGCCGGCCACCCACTCATACAACCCATATCCGGCCTTTGTTTGCAGGATAAAAAAGCCGCAGTCATAGTTTCGCCAGATGACGACGCCTTCGGCCGCGTGTGCGCCGTGCGTTGCCGTCATGAGTGCCAGCAGCACCGTCATGCGGCAGACGACGGCGCCGGGGCTCATCCGGGCAGCGCCTCGAAATCTTTCTTGCGCTTGCATTGCCGCGGAATTTTCTTGTCCATCAGCGATTTCGTCAGATCGAATGTTTCCGAATAAACCATGGTGGGCTTGCCTTCGGTCTTGTTGTCGATCTTGCGCGTGCCGAAGGCGGCAAGCTTGCCTTCGAAAACATTCCCGACCATGGGGCTGGGGCCGCCGAGGAATTCGAACAGCGCGTAGCTCTCGCCCATTCTGAGCACGAAAAAAAAGCAGCTCGGATCGCGCCAGATCAACTCCCCGGTCTGCACCGCGACCTGATTTTCATCTTGCGACTGCGCGGCGAGGGGGACAAAGAACAGCACACTCAAGGAAACCACCTGGATAATTTTGCGAAACATGGACGTCCTTACGATGGGAACTTGCGGATTGAGATCAGAGCCGGCGCGCCTCGCGGCGCAAGAAAGCTCGAATGGGAGTCTTGCGGGCCGTGTGCCACCTGGCCACGAATTCATGATAACCCTGCGCAGGAGTCCCTGCAAACGGGCGCCGCGCAGGTCGCTGGCGGCCACGCGCCGACGCGCGCGTCACTGTACGTCGAGGTCTTCAAACGATTTTTTCTTGCGGCACTGCCGAGGGATCTTTTTTACCATCTGGCTCTTGGTGTCGGTGAAGGTCTCGGAATAGGCCATGGTCGGTTTTCCGGCCGTTACATTGGTCAGTTTGCGACCGCCAAAGCCGGTCAGTTTGCCCTCGAAAACATTGCCCACCATGGGGCTGGGGCCGCCCAGAAATTCGTACAGACCGAACCCTTCGGGCGTTTTCAGGACGAAAAAGAAGCAACTGTCGTCACGCCAGATCAGCGTTCCCTGCGTGACGTTGTCTTCGGCGCCCGCCAGTGGCGTGCCAAGCAAGGCGGCGGCAAGACCCATGGCGCAAAACAGTCGACCATTCAATCGCGATCCTTCCAATGTCCGGGATTCACCGCGATCGGGGCACATTGGAGCGGACCCCGCAAACGCGGTAAACTCGCTCCGAAGAATACCAAACATGCCGCCCGGCGTGCCAGCGGAGCCCTCCCATGAAAGTCATCGACCTGCGTAGCGATACCGTCACCAAGCCCACGGCTGCGATGCGTGCCGTCATGCAGGCCGCCGAGGTCGGCGATGATGTGTACGGTGAAGATCCGACGGTAAACCGGCTGGAGGAACTGGCCGCCGCCAAACTTGGCAAGGAAGCCGCGATTTTCGTGTGCAGCGGGACGCAGAGCAATTTGCTGGCGCTGCTGGCGCACTGCGAACGCGGAGACGAGTACATCGTCGGCCAACAGGGGCATACGTACAAATACGAAGGCGGCGGGGCTGCAGTGCTGGGCAGCATCCAGCCGCAACCGCTCGATTACGAGCCCGATGGTTCGCTGGATCTGGCGCGCGTCGAGGCTGCCATCAAGCCCGACGACCCGCATTTTGCGAGATCGCGGCTGCTGTGCCTGGAGAATACCCAGGGTGGCAAAGTTCTGCCGCTCGATTATCTGAGGCGCGCCCAGGAATTTACGCGAGCGCACGGGCTTGGGCTGCACCTGGACGGCGCGCGCGTGTTCAATGCGGCCGTGCATCTGAAGGTGCCGGTTACCGAGATCAGCCGTTATTTCGACTCGGTTTCGGTGTGCCTGTCCAAGGGACTGGGTGCGCCGGTCGGCTCGGTGCTGTGCGGATCCAAAGCGCTCGTTGCCAAGGCGCGGCGCTGGCGCAAGGTCGTCGGCGGTGGCATGCGCCAGGCGGGCATTATTGCGGCAGCCGGTAGTTATGCACTCGAGCATCACGTTGATCGCCTGGCGCAAGACCACGATAACGCGCGCGCCCTGGCGCAGGCGCTATCGTCCATCGAAGGCGTGGTGGTGGCGCCGGCAGGCGCACAGACCAACATGGTCTACATCCAGGTCGAGCCGCAGCGCTCGGTACGGCTGCGCGAGCAGTTGAAAAAGCAAGGCATGTTGATCAGCGGCCAGGGCACGATTCGGCTGGTCACCCACCTCGATATCGATCGGACGGATATCGATCGTTTCGCCGCCGCGGTACGGCAAGCGCTGGCCGCCGATGCCAAAGCTGCCTAAGCAGGCGTGAAGGGCCAGAAGAAATACCGGCCGTTTCCCACATGCCGTCCGATGATTCTGGTTGTCTACTCGCCGGGATCGGCTAGCCGTCCGGCAGGTGGTTCGAACCTGATGATTCAGTACTCCCCATGCGTGGGCCACTATTGGCCCTAACACTAACCAGCAGTCCAGCTCAGACCAACCAATGATCAACCAAAGCGACACCCGCAATATGGCGGTGTTCTGCGATTTCGAGAACCTCGCATTAGGCGTGCGCGAGGCCAAGTACGAGCGCTTCGACATGAAGAAAGTGCTTGAGCGCTTGCTCGTCAAAGGCAGCATCGTCGTCAAAAAGGCCTATTGCGACTGGGATCGCTACAAGGAATTCAAGGCACCCATGCATGAAGCGGCGTTCGAGATGATCGAGATTCCGCACGTGCGCCAGTCCGGCAAGAATTCCGCGGATATCCGGTTGGTCGTGGATGCACTCGATCTGTGCTACACAAAGCTGCACGTCGATACATTCGTCATTGTCAGCGGCGATTCCGATTTCTCTCCACTGGTGTCCAAGCTGCGCGAGAACAACAAGGAAGTCATCGGCGTCGGCGTGAAGCATTCGACCTCCGATCTGCTGATCGCGAACTGCGACGAGTTCATTTTTTATGACGATCTGGTTCGCAAAGCGCCACTGGCCAAGCGCCAGCCGCGCAAGAAGTCCGCCAAGCCCGCGTCGGGGAAGGCGGCTTCCGCGCCCGAGCCGGCAGAGCCGGGTGACCGGGATGCCGCAGCGCCGGACGACAAGTCGCAAAAGGCGCTCGATCTGGTGGTGACGACCTTCGACGCGTTGAATGTCGAGCGAGGTGGCGAGGAAAAGATCTGGGGCTCGATGATCAAGCAGGCGCTCAAGCGCCGCAATCCCGGATTCAACGAGACCTATCACGGCTTTCGCAGTTTCAACAGCCTGCTTGAGGAAGCCGCGGTGCGAGGGCTGCTCAGGCTCGAGCATGACGAAAAATCCGGCGGGTACATCGTCCGGGCCGCGGAGGCCGACGAAAGCATGGTCTAGCTGACGAGGCTAAAACTTCGCATCGAATACGCGGTCACACAGCGAGTACTCGTCAAGTGGGAAGGCTGTGCGCCGTGCACGTCACACGCAAGACGTACGGGCGCGCGCGCCAGCCGGCCCCTTTCAGTTCCAGTCGAATACGCAGTCCACACGCGAGGAGACGGACATGACAGAACCGACACATGAAAAAACCCCTCTGGAAAAATCGCGGGACATGATCACGCAGCTTAAGGACATGAGTCACTACTCCCGGACCAACATCGAAAAGCTCACGGAGTTCTGGCTGGTGCTCGAAGGCGAAATGAAGCAGAAGAAACTGGCAAAGAAGTTCGAGGCATTGCTCACGCACCAGAATGCTTTTCACGATTCGCTGGACACTGTCGTCACGGATTTCGAGGCCGAGTGCAACAAGCTCGACAAGCCGTCGTAATCTGCATGCGCATCCCGCGACTTGCAGTGGCCACACCTGTCGAGACCCTGCGACGCCGGCGCCGCGGACGCTGAGCGACCGAGCATCGTCCCATGCACGAATCGCTTTATGCGGTACTAGCCGACACGGTCCTGGCTCTGCATGTGGCTATTGCGGCCTTCGTTGTTGGCGGCCTGTTCTACATCATCGTGGGCAATGTTCGCAAATGGCCGGGCGCAAACGCGCCGTGGTTCAGGCTTGCGCATGTCGGCGCGATCGGCATTATCGTCATCGAAACGTGGCTGCATTACGCCTGTCCGCTGACCGTCCTGGAGATGTGGCTGCGCACGAACGCTCACGAAGCCGTTTACAGCGGCAGCTTCATTGCGCACTGGCTGCAATGGTTGCTGTACTACGATCTGCCCGAGTGGGTATTCGCGCTCGGCTACACGCTGTTTGCGGTGCTGGTTGTGGCGGCCTGGGTCATTTTTCCGCCGAAATTCCGGGCGCGTTCGCCTGAATCCTCCGCCGGCAAGGATTTGAGGCATGTCTGACGCTTCGATCCATGCGTTGCCGCGCCCCAACTGGTACGAGCGGCACCTCCTGCCCCGGGTCATGGATGTCGCGTGCAGCATCGGGCCCGTGCGACACATGCGGCAGCAAGTTGTGCCGCTGGCACAGGGACGCGTGCTCGAAATCGGGATCGGCACTGGCCTGAATCTGGAGTACTACGATCGCGCCCGCGTCGGCAGCATCGTCGGCCTCGATCCTGGTCTGGCGTTGCAAAGGCGAATGCGCAAGCGCATCCAGCGCGCGGGGCTTGCCGTGGAACTCGTCGCCTTGTCGGCCGAACGCATCTCGTATGCGGATGGCGCGTTCGATACAGTGCTGGTGACTTACTCGCTTTGCAGCATTGCCGACGTCAGCGGCGCGCTTCGGGAAATGCGCCGCGTGCTCAACCCGGGCGGCAAACTCGTGTTTTGCGAGCATGGGCTGGCGCCGGATGCAGCAGTTCGTCGTTGGCAGAACCGCCTGACGCCGGTTTGGTCGAAGCTGGCGGGCGGGTGCCATCTGAACCGGGATATTCCGGCGTTGCTGCACACCGCAGGATTCAGCTCGCACGACATGCAGGCCACGTACTTGCCCGGTCCGCGTGCGCTGACCTACCACTATTGGGGCACGGCGTCGGCCGCATGAATTCCCATGCCGTTCGATGATCAACTCGCGCAGCGCGTGCGGCAACACCTCGGTCAGCGGCCGGGATATCCTCGAAAAGAGAATGTTCGGCGGGCTCGCGTTTCTGCTGGATGGAAATATGAGTTGCGGCGTATATGGTACCGATCTCATCGTGCGCATGGGTCATGCGGCAGCAGAACAGGCGCTGACGCAACCCGGAGCCCGCCCGTTCGATTTGAGCGGCCGCCCGATGAGGGGTTGGCTGCTGGTGGACCGCGCGGCGCTTGGCGAAGAGAAAGTTCTGGGCCACTGGATTCGTCGCGCCGTGGAGTATGCTGCCACTCTGCCTGGGAAATAAATGCGTGAGTGCTCCCGCGTGCGCGGGAAGCCAGCCATAGACCATTGCAAAGGAGATTTACATGCCCGCCTGGCTTATTCCTGCACTCAAAGCGGTACTCCCGCATGTCGGCACGATCGTCTCAGCGGCCAAGCCGGTATTCACGCGCAAGTCCGGCGCGGCCGACGCGACAACGCTGCAACAGCAGATTACGGAGTTGCAGGCGGCTGCCTCCGCGAATGATGCCCACATCCGGGAACTGGCCGAGCAGATCAAGGCGACTGTCGAGACGCTGCAGCAGATGGCACTCGCGGAAGCAAAGCAGCGGCGCCTGCAGGGGCTGTGTTACGCTGGCGTTGGCGCTGTCCATCGCCGCGGTTGGCCTCGCGCTGTGGCTTGCCTTCGGCGTTTAGGGCCCCGCGGCTGGACGAACGAATCGTCGTAAGGCCGATGCACGCCAAGGCTAATGTCTTGCGAGCAAATCACGCAAGACGTCGATATCGATCGGCTTCACCAGGTGGTGATTGAAACCGGCCGCTTTACTGCGCTCGCGATCCTCTGCGAGTCCGTAGCCGGTTACGGCTATCAGTGTGAGGGTCCGAGAGCTGTCGAGCTGGCGTAACTTCGGTGCCAGCGTATAGCCGTCGGTTCCGGGCAGGCCGATATCCAGCAACAGGATATCGGGCTGCTTGTCGCGCGTGACGTCGAGCGCCGCCGCCGCGTCGTAAGCAACCAATACCTCATGACCATGCGCGCGCAGCAGCATGGCGAGGCTGTCCGCGGCATCCACGTTGTCATCCACGACCAGCATGCGCCGCGCAGGCCCCGCGGCCAGAGCGCCTGTTGCTCTGCGATTGCTCCGGCAGCGGCTCGATATGCAGCGGCAAGCGCACGACAAACTCGGTGCCCGTACGCAATCCCCGGCTGTGCGCTTCAACCGTTCCCCCGTGCATGGTGATGAGACTCTTCACCAGCGCCAACCCGATGCCCAGTCCGCCCTGAGACCGGTCGAGCGTGCGCTCGGCCTGCGTGAACAGCTCGAAAACATGCGGCAGCAGGTCAGGCGCAATGCCGATGCCGTTGTCGGCGACCCGGATGACAGCTTCGCCCGCGTGCTGCTCGATGCTGATGGCGATCTTGCCGTGTTCTTCGGTGTACTTTGCAGCGTTATTGAGCAGATTGCTGACGACCTGCGCGAGGCGCGCAGGGTCGCCGGACACCACCAGGCGATCAGCGGGGATCGTGATGCTGACCGCGTGATGGCGCTCGTTGATCAGCGGTCGGGTCAGTTCGACGCCGGCATGCACGACTTGCGCGAGATCGACGACTTGTTTGCGCAGTGTGATCTTTCCCAGGGTAAGCCGGGAAATGTCGAGCAGATCTTCCACCAGGCGGGTCATGTGCTTGACCTGGCGCTGGACGATATCAACGACCTGCTGCGCCTGAGGTCCTTCACGCACCAGGCCGGGCAGCAATTGCGCCGCGGTGTTGATCGGCGCCAGCGGGTTGCGTAGCTCGTGCGCCAGCATTGCCAGGAATTCATCCTTGTGCCGGTCCGCCGCGCGTAAACGCGCCGACTGTTCAAGCGACTGCTGCAACAGCTTCGCGCGCTCCTCTTCCACGAGCTTCTGCTCGGTGATGTCGACCAGCACGCCGATCAAGCCGCGCACGGTCCCATCCTTGTCGAGTTCGGGAACGCTGACGGAACGCACGTAGCGCATGCCAAGGCGGGGATAGGGCAGCAGCGCCTCGTACTCGACGCGCTCACCTTGGATGACGCGCTCGACTTTATCCTTGACCGCATCCCATACCTGGTCGCCGAGCACGTCCCGGATGCGCTTGCCTATCAACTGTTCAGGCACGAGCCCGAGACGGGCCGCATAAGCGGTATTCACGAATTTGTATCGAAACTGCGTATCGCAATGCAGGATGTAGATCGGCAGCGCGTGCGTGATGAGCCGCATCTGCTCTTCGCTCGCGCGCAATTCCGCTTCGATGCGCTTGAGATCGGTGACGTCCTGGATCCCGCTGAGCAGCCGTACGCGGCCACCCATCGTGACCTGCTGTGACGTGAGCAGAAAACTGCGCACTTCACCGTTTTTCATGCGCAGGTCGCCTTCGAGGTCGCGCACATAGCCCTGCTCGATGAGTTGCTGGAACAGTTTCACGCGCAAGGACAGATCCACGAAAACGTTCAATTCACTGGAGGTCTTGCCGATCACCTCCTCGCGGGTGAAGCCGGTCTGCGCCAGCCATGCATTGTTGACATCCAGGTAACGCCCTTGCGGGTAATCATGAATCGTCAAGGGCAGCGGATGCGCCTGGAACACCAGGACAAAGGGTAATTCCCCCGCGCGGGCGGACGGGTCCTGCATTCGGGCGTCGCGATTCGCCTGCTTTGGCGGTTGTCAGGCAAGCCGATTCAATCGCATCGGCCATGGCTTCGCATAACGCCTCGAGGGCGTGCAGGTCTTCCTTGTTCCACGAACGTTCCGCCCGATCCATCACCCACAGCCACGCCACCGGATCACGATTTCGATTGCTCACGGGAACCGCAATGCAGGCTTTGATGCCCAGCGCGGCAGCCGCAGCGGGAACCGAGGTGTCGGGTGAGCGCTCGGCTGATGTGCTGCTGCTCTGCGGCGGGTGCGTGAGCTCCAGAAATTGCGGTGGACACGGCTCCGGAAGGCCGGCCGTGCCGAGGACATCGAGGTGTTCGCCGGGTGTCGCGCACGCGAGCGCCAGGGGCGCGCGCAAAAGCCGCGTGGCAATGTGCGCGGTCCGCTGCAGCATGCGCTGCAACGAATCGTGCACTTCGTTCTGGAGGACCGGGGCATTCATGCGTGAGCAAAGTCTATCCCGCTGCCTCCATATTGCAAGCCAAAATGGTGCCGCGTGGAAGCGTTTCATGGATGGGGTAAGTGCAGGCAATGGCGCCAGCGGGCGCCAGGGCGACGAGAACTCCAAGGGACAGAGAACTGTTGTCAGGCCAACGGGTCTGAAAGTGGCGGCGGGCCGTCGTGTGCCGTGCCCTATGATGCCGCAGGGCCTTTTTTGCAATCGATAACTCACCATGAAGCGTACCGTAGCCATTGCTCCGGCAGGGCAGGGCGCCCCGTGGCCGTCTGCAGTTTTGCGCCGATCGCCTCGCGCGCCTCGCGCGTGCTCGTACTGGGCAGCATGCCTGGTGCCGCGTCGCTGCTGGCAGGCCGTTACTACGCGCATGCGCACAATGCGTTCTGGCCGATCATGGGCGAGCTCTTCGGCGCCGGTCCCGGCCCTTGCCTATGTGAAGCGCATCCAGATCCTGCGGCGCGCCGGCGTCGCGGTGTGGGATGTCATGGCCTCCTGCGTGCGCGCGGGCAGCCTGGATGCGGACATCGACGAGAGCTCGATCGTACCGAACGATTTTCAGGCGTTCTTTGCATCCCATTCGCGCATAAGTCACGTATTTTTCAACGGCGCAAAAGCCGAAAGCTGCTTTCATCGCCACGTGCGCCTTGCCGGCCGGGGGCTGAGCTTCATGCGCTTGCCCTCGACCAGCCCCGCCCACGCGTCGCGGTCGCTGGCGCAGAAGCTCGCCGCCTGGCGGGTGGTCGCCCAGACCCTGGCGAGTTAGCCGGGCCAGCAGCCCGATTCGCGCCGCTGACGCTTACGGTGACGGCGAAGGCCGAATGGCACAGAATGACGCGATGCTTTGCATGGGTCGGCGAACTTTGCAAACGGGAACAGTGCTGCTCGCGATGGGAGCCGCAAGCCTGAGCTCGCTCGCGCACGGCGCCGATACGGCGGGGTTTGCAGGCAAGGTCGTCCTCGAGGTGCTGGACGGAATCGAATTCGCGCAAAAGCTCAGGCTGCTGGAAGATATTGCGTTCACGGACGCAGACGGCAAGGTATGGCGTGCCCGCAAAGGCGCAATTCTGGATGGCGAATCCATCCCGCGCGAACTCTATGCGACAGACGGGCTGCCGTACCCTTCGGAATATCGAAGGGCCGCCGTCGTTCACGACTATTTCTGCCGCGCCAGGACCGAACCGTGGCGGCAGGTGCATCGCACGCTTCATCAGGCCAGCACCGTGGAGGGCGTGAGCGAAGCCCAGGCCAATATTTTGTACGCCGTGGTCTACGCAGGCGGCTGGCGCTGGGAGCCGCGCGGTTCGAGCTGTTATCGATCCTGCCATGCGGCAGCCGCATCGCTGGCCTGGCGGCCGGCGGTCACGCAGGCGCAGATTCAGCCTGTGCTGCAGTGGATCGCGCAGCACGGCCCAACCCTGGATGAAATCGATGCGCGCCTCGATGCGGCGATCCGCAGACCAGGACCGCACCTGTTCGCGCAACCATGAAGAAGAGGAAAGAGGAAAGAGGAAAGAGGAAAGAGGGAAGAGGAAAGAGGAAAGATGCGGCGAACGGTGAGTCGACGACAACGGTCGCTGATCGCTGCCGGATCGAGCTTTCCTCATTTGCTGGGCGACGATCATTTCGTCCTGTTGAGTAGCAGCGGCTTATATCAGCAACAGCGGCTGACCTTGCTCCATTTCTCGTTCTGGCGTCGCGTGAAGAACTGCCTGTCGCGTCAGGGGCGGTTCGCCGGCGTGCGCGACGTGCCGATGCGCGATGTAGCGCTCGTAGGCGTCATCGCCGGTGACCTGCCGCAGGTACTGCCACAGGCTTCTGAGACGGTTGATCAGGTTCATGGCGGTCAATGCGACGTCGTGATCATCGATGGATCGAGCTGCGTGCGGATGTATTTGGCTTCGGACAGCGGCAGCACGGGTTTGCCGGCGCGGATGCGCAGCGACATGCGCAGCATGTCGACAATCACAATCCAGAGCACGATCGCGAAGAACAGGGCCAGCGCGGCATCGATCTGCTGGCCGATGATCAATTGCGGGGCCACCGCCGCGCGATCGGGCGGCAGCGTGCCCGCCGCGAGTTTCTCGGCCATGGTGGCCGCTCCGGACAGAAAGCCGATCGCGGGATTCGGGCTGAATACTTTCTCCACGGCGGCACTGGTGCAGACGACCGCCAGCCAGGTCAGCGGCATGGCCGGTGACCCAGGCGTAGCGGGCCTTGCCCATCTTGATCAGGATGCCGGTGGCGACCGACAGTGC
The DNA here is from genome assembly GCA_963846655.1 of uncultured beta proteobacterium. GTDB lineage: Bacteria > Pseudomonadota > Gammaproteobacteria > Burkholderiales > JACQAP01 > JACQAP01. The sequence goes on from CAWJWT010000010.1 coordinate 397,791, forward strand.
GATGCCCGCCAGCAATTGATTGGAGATGCCGAACAGCGGCCACAGGATGTTGACGCCGCCGAGCGGATCCTTGACGCCTTGCCACAGGAAGTAACCCCACGCCGCCACGAATACCAGGCTGGAGATGACCGTGGCCGGGTAGGACGATACGTTGCCGATGGGCTTCCAGACATGCCGCAGCATGTCCTGCAGCATGAAGCGGCCGACGCGCGTGCCGGCATCGAGGGTCGTCAGGATGAACAACACCTCGAACATGATCGCGAAGTGATACCACATCGACAGCATCGTGTTGCCGAAGGTGGTGCTGAAGATCGTGGCCATGCCCACTGCCAGGGACGGCGCGCCGCCGGTGCGTGCGAACAGGGTGGCTTCGCCCATTTCACGCGACAGCGTTTCCATTTGTTCCACGGTGACGGGAAAGCCCCACGACGAGATGGTCGCGACCGCGGCGGCGGCTTCCTTGCCGACCACGCCGGCCGGGCTGTTGATGGCGAAAAACACGCCGGGATCGAGCACGCAGGCCGCGATCACGGCCATGATGGCGACGAAGGATTCCAGCGCCATCGAGCCATAACCGATCATGCGGATGTCGCGTTCGTTGGGCAGCAGTTTCGGCGTGGTGCCCGAAGAGACCAGCGAGTGAAAACCCGAGATCGCACCGCAGGCGATGGTAATGAACACGAACGGAAACAGCGTGCCCTTGAAGATCGGGCCCGTTCCGTCGATGAATTGCGTCAACGCGGGCATTTTCATTTCCGGCGCCATGACGAGAATGGAAATGGCCAGCAGGAATACGACGCCGAGTTTCAGGAACGTCGACAGGTAATCGCGCGGGGCCAGCAGCAGCCAGACCGGCAGCGTGGCGGCGGCAAAGCCGTAGATCATGACGAACCAGGCGACCGATTCGCCGCTCCAGTCGAACATGCCGCGCAGGGCTTCGTTGTGGTCCACCCAGCCGCCGCCGACTACGCACACGAGCAGCAGCGCGATGCCGATGATCGAGCCTTCGAGCACGCGGCCCGGACGGATGCCGCGCATGTAGATGCCGATCAGCATGGCCACCGGAATCGTGCCGAGCACCGTGGCCGTGGCCCAGGGACTGTGCTTCATGGCGTTGACGATCACGAGGCCCAGCACCGCGATCAGGATCAGCATGATCATCATGGTGCCGATCATGGCGGCCCAGCCGCCGACGGGACCGAGCTCGTCGCGCGCCATCTGGCCCAGGCTGCGGCCGTCGCGCCGGGTCGAGCAGAACATGATCACCATGTCCTGCACGCAGCCGCCGAGCACCGCACCGGCCAGGATCCAGATGGTGCCGGGCAGGTAGCCGAACTGCATGGCCAGGGTCGGTCCGATCAGCGGGCCGGGGCCGGCGATCGCGGCGAAGTGGTGGCCGAATGTCGACCCATCTGTTGGTCGGGACGAAGTCGCGGCCGTTGTTGAACCGCTCCGCCGGGCGTGGCGCGGGTTTCGTCGAGCACCAGCACCTTGGCGCAAATCCAGGCGCTGTAGAAGCGATAGGCCACCAGATAGGTGCAGATCGCCGCCGCCACGAACCAGATGGCATTGATCGACTCGCCGCGATGGATGGCAATGCCGCCAATGGCGGACGCGCCGACCAGGGCAATGACGAGCCAGGTCAGCTTGCTCAGAATGGTTTTCGGCATGTTTCCTCCCGGTGTTTATGCCTGCCTTGGCATGGCCGCCCTGCAATCGCCGCGCAGTGGATTCAGCCGGCGCAATCATAGCAGCAAGGCTGCCGCAGAACACCGCCCGGCGCGCCAGATTCCCCGCGCTTTCCACCCCCGGATACAGAGGGCGCAATGGTACAATTCGCGGCTTTGCGCGCCCTCTCAATTCTTTCCAATTCATCCATAAACCATGTTTTCTTCGAGCCAGAACATCCAGCAATTCGACGCCGAACTGTGGCAGGCCATGCAGTCGGAGAATCAGCGCCAGGAAGACCACATCGAACTCATCGCGTCCGAGAACTACACCAGCCCGCGTGTGCTGCAGGCGCAGGGCTCGGTGCTGACCAACAAGTACGCCGAAGGCTATCCGGGCAAGCGCTATTACGGCGGCTGCGAATACGTCGATATTGCCGAGCAACTGGCCATCGACCGCGCCAAGGCTTTGTTCAAGGCCGAATACGCCAACGTGCAGCCGCATTCCGGCTCGCAGGCCAACCAGGCGGTCTATGCGGCCGCACTGAAAGCAGGCGATACCATTCTCGGACTCGCGCTTGCTTCCGGCGGTCACCTGACGCACGGCTCGCCGGTCAATCTGTCGGGCAAGCTCTACAACGCCGTGGCCTATGGCCTGAACGCCGAGGAGGCGATTGACTATGACCAGGTCGCCAGTCTGGCGCAGGGAGCACAAACCGAAAATGATCGTGGCCGGTGCATCGGCCTATGCGCTGACTTTCGACTGGAAGCGCTTCCGCGACATCGCGGATTCCGTCGGGGCATACCTGTTCGTGGACATGGCGCATTACGCCGGCCTCATCGCCGCCGGCATCTATCCGAGCCCGATCGGTATTGCCGATTTCGTCACCACGACGACGCACAAGACGCTGCGCGGGCCGCGCGGCGGCATCATCCTGGCGCAGGCGCAGCACGAGAAAATCCTCAATTCGGCGATCTTCCCCGGCATCCAGGGCGGACCCTTGATGCACGTCATCGCGGCCAAGGCGGTGGCGTTGAAAGAAGCCATGGAGCCGGTCGTTTCGCGATTATCAGGCGCAGGTGCTCTCCGGCGCCCGCAAGATGGCCACGACCTTGCAGACGCGCGGCTTGCGCATCGTCTCCGGCCGGACCGATTGCCACATGTTCCTGCTGGACCTGCGCGCCAAGAAAATCACCGGCAAGGACGCCGAAGCCGCGCTGGGGCGCGCGCATATCACCGTGAACAAGAACGCCATCCCCAATGACCCCGAGAAGCCGTTCGTAACCAGCGGCGTGCGCATCGGCTCGCCGGCCATGACCACGCGCGGCTTCAAGGATGCGCAAGCCGAGCAACTCGCCAACCTGATTGCCGATGTGCTGGAAGCGCCGAACGACGAAGCGAACATCAAGCGCGTGGCCACCGAGGTCAAGGCGATGTGCGCGAAGTTTCCGGTGTACGGGAAGTGAAAACCAGGGGTGAAGGACGAGGGGCGAGGGCCGGGGAGGGAGTAGAGCCTCTGGGCTTCACCTTGGTCGTGTACTTTTCTCGCCCCTCGTTCCTCGCCCCTCGCCCCTGTGGCCTTGCCCTCGTCCCTCGTTCCTCGCCCCTCGTCCCTCATGAAATGCCCCTTCTGCAAGCATCCCGATACGCAGGTCGTCGACTCGCGGGTCAATGACGAAGGGGACAGCATTCGCCGGCGCCGGCGCTGCCTGGCGTGCGACAAGCGCTTCACGACCTACGAAAACGCGGAGTTGCGCCTGCCGCAGATCGTGAAATCGAACGGCTTCCGGGAACTGTTCGACGAGGCCAAGCTGCGCGTCGGCTTCAATCGCGCCCTGCACAAGCGGCCGGTGTCCGCGGACCTCGTGGATGACGCCATGGAACGCGTCAAGCAGAAACTGCTGTCGCTCGGTGAGCGCGAAGTCGATTCGCGCCGCCTGGGCGAGATGGTCATGCGCGAGCTCTACAAGCTCGACAAGGTGGCCTATATCCGCTTCGCGTCGGTGTATCGCGACTTCCAGGATGCCGAGGATTTCCGCGATGCGGTGAAGGAAGTGCAGAAGCCCGCTGCGCGCCGCAAGCCGAAATAGGCGCATGCCTTTCAGTGCCGACGATTTCCAGTGGATGGCGCACGCGCTGCGCCTGGCAGAACGCGGCCTGTACACCACTACGCCGAATCCGCGCGTCGGTTGCGTGCTCGTCAAAGACGGCCGGCTGGTCGGCGAGGGCTGGCACGAACGTGCCGGCGAGGCACACGCCGAAATCGCCGCGCTGAAGTCGGCCGGGCGCGAAGCGGCAGGCGCCACGGCTTATGTGACCCTGGAGCCGTGCAGCCATCACGGCCGCACGCCGCCCTGCACCGACGCATTGATCGCGGCAAACGTCGGCAAAGTGGTGGCAGCAATGCCGGATCCGAATCCGCAAGTGGCGGGCGGCGGCGTCGCGAAGCTCCGTGCGGCGGGCATTGCCACGGAAGTCGGCCTTCTCGAAACCGAGGCACAGATGAACTCAACATCGGTTTCGTTTCGCGCATGACGCGCGCGCGGCCGTGGATACGCGTGAAAATCGCGGCCAGCCTGGATGGCAAGACGGCGCTGAAGAACGGCGTCAGCCAATGGATCACCGGCCCGGATGCGCGGCGCGACGGCCATCATTGGCGCGCGCGTTCGTGCGCGGTCATGACGGGCATCGGCACGCTTGCGGGACGACGATCCGCGGCTGACCGTGCGCGACGTTGAAACCAGCCGCCAGCCGCTGCGCATCGTCGTGGATAGCTGGCTGCGCATCACGCCGCAGGCGAAGCTGCTCGACGGCAACGCCGTGCTGATCGCCACGGCCACGCACGACGCCGGGAAGGCGCGCGCGCTGGAGGCCAAAGGCGCCACGCTCGTGGTGCTGCCGGATGCGCACGGCAAAGTCGATCTGATGCAGTTGACGAAGCATCTGGCGCATCAAGGCATCAACGAGGTACTGGTGGAGGCCGGCATGAATCTGGATTCCGCGTTGTTGCGCGCCGGGGTGGTGGACGAGTTGCTGCTGTATCTCGCGCCGCATCTGCTCGGCGATGCCGGCCGCGGCATGATCGATCTGGGAGAATTGACACAAATGAACCAACGCCTGGATTTGCAGATCCGCGAAACGCGCCAGTTCGGCCCGGACCTGCGGGTGCTGGCCCGGCTCGGGTCGTCATAATGTTTACCGGCATCGTGCAGGCCGTGGGCCGGATCGCCGAGCTCAAATCCGCGGGGCAGACCGCGGCCGTGACGATCGACGCGGGAGGACTCGACACTGGGTGACGTCGCGATCGGCGACAGCATCGCCTGCAACGGCGTATGCCTCACGGTCACGCGCCTAACGGCGAAGGAGTTCTCGGTGGACGTTTCGCACGAAACGTTGCGCGTCACGGCGGGCTTCCAGCGGGGGGCAGCCATCAATCTGGAAAAATCGTTGAGGCTGTCAGACCGGCTGGGCGGTCATCTGGTCAGCGGGCACGTGGATGGCATCGGCACGGTCACGACCCTCAAGGAGGTGGATGGAAACCGGGAACTTGCTGTCCGGTTTCCCGCCGGACCTGGGCCGCTACATTGCGCGCAAGGGTTCGATTACGATCAACGGCGTGAGCCTGACGGTCAACGACGTCACGAGCGATACCTTCCTCGTGAATCTGATTCCGCATACGCTTGAAGTGACCAATCTCAGGGACCTGAAGCAAGGCGACCGCGGTCAATCTTGAAATCGACCTGGTCGCGCGTTACGTCGAGCGCCTGTTGGGCGCGTCCCGGTCATAGCGGTGCACTCGTGGAGGCGAAGAAATACCGGCCGTGGACGTTCCGGCAGGCGACGGAGCTTCAGGTGGTGCGGGGAGGATTCGGGTAGTTGCCCCACGGTTCTTCGAGCGCCTTGCGTTCCCACGGCATCAGGGTTTCGGCGCCGACGAACGTTGCGCACATGGCCGAGGGCCATTGCGCGGCAATCTCGCCATCGATCCAGGCTTCGCGCTGCATCGTATCGCGATTGTCGAACACGCCATTCAGTTTCTGCGCCATGGATGGCCTTTCGATTGTGAGAGGTCGCCAGCGTTACAAGAACCGGCCGGCGTTCTGGGCCTGCTTGGTCAAATCCGCCAGGAGCCCCCCAACCAACCTCGAGAAGCGCACGTCGATAAAGCCGGTGTTGACCGGAAGCCACTCGTGCGGGATGCCGTTGGTGGCGACCGAGTAGGGTTCATCGCGCACGGAAATGGTCAGGGTGTGCTCCAGATGTGGCCCGGACCCGCGGCCGGCGTCGAATTCGATGTTCAGGAACCGGGTATCGATCGCATGCCTTACTGCCACCAGGAAAATGCTTTCCTTGGCATCGCGCATTACCAGATCGTACAACTGCTCTGCCTGCGACATCGACTGCCTGGTCTTCCCGGTTACTTCGCCGCGCGCGGTGCGTCGGTTTCGGGCCTGATAGTAGGCGCTTTTGTCGTCGGCGTAATCAGAGGTTGTCCTACAGGATCAGGATAAGCCGGAGCCTGCTGCGATGCGCAAAAAACGCTGGCGGACGCGGAGCTTCAGTGATGTTGTCCGGTCATGCTCAGTCCGGCACGCCGCAAATTGGCGACGTTACGGTCTATGAATTGCTCGGGCGTATTCCACTTCAGAGCTTTCCTGCCGCATCGTTGCAGGGAAGTCCGGCTTCAATTCGAGCAGGGTGGCAATATCTTCTTTTGCCTGATCAGGGCGGCCCAGCGCACCATAGATCGTAATGAGCAGAGCTCTGGTCCAGTAGTAGTTCGGCATATTGATTTTGCGGCTCTCTGATAACGCCTGCTCGTACTGGCCGTTATAGTAGTAATCCCATGCAATGGGGAAGTGGTACCAAGTCGGATAGGCCGGGCTCATTGCGATTGCTTTTCTCATCATGGCCACCCCGCGCGCGCGTTGGGCGGGATCAAGCTGGTTACCATAGGTGACAAAAATGCCAGCCCACGCCAGCGTGTCAGCGCTGTTGGGGTTCAGCGCGATCGCCCTGTCGGCGTCCACATTGAACGCGTCTATCTCGTGCCGGAAGAAATGGGCCACGGCAAGTGCCCTGTAGGCGAGCTGACTGCGAGGGTCAAGTTCCACGGCGCGCCGCGCCGCATCGATTGCGCGGCCAAGAGGGTCCGGCCGGGCGTTGAAGCCCTGGGAATACTCCTCAACATACATGTGCGCAATTGAAGCCCACGCTTCTGCATAACGCGGGTCAAGTCGTACCGCGCGCTCGAGACAGTCGCGCACTTTGAGGTGCTCCACAGGCGTGATAACCCGCCAGTAGGCATAACTGTGAAGCACGCATTCGTATGCACCCAGGCTGCTCGTTCCTTTTCCGGCGGATTGTTCAAAGGTAGAACTAAAAATTGCACCATGCGTATCGCCGATCGCACTGACCACCTTCCCAGTGATGTCGTCTTGCACGCCGAAGATTTTTGCTTTCTTCAAATGTCGCTCATAAGACTCTGCCCACAGGTGGGCCCCCGTGGTCGCATCAAGCAGTTGCACATTTACCCGTATCTCATCGTCCCGGCGTTGAACGCTGCCTTCGACCACATAGCGCGCGTTCAACTCCCGTCCGACTTGCCGAATGTCCACGGCTCGGCCCTTGTAGGCAAATGTAGAGTTGCGTGCGATGACGTAAAGATTCCTGAAGCGGCTCAGTTCGGTGATGAGTTGCTCGGTGATGCCATCGGCAAAGAACTCTTGCTTGGGATCGCCGCTCAGGTTGTTGAAGGGTAAAACCGCTATCGCCGGTCCAGTGGGCATCGCAAGTGCGGGGTCATTGGGCGCGGTGGCTTGATCCGCAACTGGCTTCTGCGCCTTCCACACGGTACCCGCTGCAACCATTAGCGCAATGACCGCTGCCGTGCCGAGTAGTAGAGCACGGCGCCCGAGCCTGTGCCCCAGTGGGAACTTCTTGGCCGGGGCATCCATCAGCCCCCGATATACCCGCACGGGCTGGCGCAGCCACGGTGGCGGCTTCGTCATCGGCCATAAGCGTGAGTAGCCGGCGGCGTCCGCGTGGAGTAAGGCCGCGAGCCTGTGCGGGCTGGTTTTAAGTTCCAACATGTCGTTCAAATGTGAACGTGTTATGAATCACCCAGACTCTGTAGCCCGTCATCCGGGATGGTACTAAGTAACCGTCGCAATCCCGGAGTGCAACGAGGGGCCTCATTTAGCGCTTACCTTCTGGAACGCCGGCCTTGCGAAGATCTTCGGTGAGCTGGCGAACCATTGATTGCGGGAGATTCCAGATATGGGATTCATCGGCCAGGGTTGCGAGACTGAATCCGGGCTTGAGTTCCTGAAGGTGTCGTACAGCGCGCGTCGCGTCCTCCGGACGCTGCATTTGAGAATATGCCGCGGCAAAAAAAATCTCGGTCCATAAAAAGTCGGGCTGATTTACCTTGTGCAAGGCCTCTGTTGCCTTTTCATAATCTTTCCTACGGTAGTGGTAGTGCCGGTTCAGCAGTTGTCGTTGCTCGTATGGCGAAGATCTGTCCGATGGTCTGTTTGTTGGATTAATAGAGACCTTTGAGATACAACCCATAGGCCTCGGCATTGGCGGTCCTTTTTTATCGATCTGTTGTTGTCCGGCGGGAGCCAACATTGATCATTTCAGGCCTGCCGGTCACGGCGGCAAATTGGGCGCGGGAGATCACGCCGCTGGAATCAGCGAGAGTCGAGGCGATGCGATTGGTAATTGAATCCTGAACGGTAAAGAGGTCCTTCGCTTTCGCAGGAAGATCGTACGATTCTGCCCAGAGGTGAGTGCCTTTTAGGGTCTCCAGCAACTGAACGGTAACGCGAATAGTGTCCGGCGATCTCCGAACGCTGCCTTCCAGGATATAGCCTACGCCGAGTTCCCGACCGACTTGTCTTACGTCCACTGCTTGGCCTTTGTAGCGGAAGCTGGAATTTCGCCCGATTACCCTGATGGCGGAAAAACGTGAAAGACGGGTCAGGATGTCTTCCGCCAAACCATCGGCAAAGAATTCCTGTGTCGGATCGCCGCCCATATTGGTAAAGGGCAGGACTGCAATGGCTGGGCCAGTGGGCAAAGCGGTGGCCCGGCTGTCGACAGGTGATCGTTGCGAGGTCGGTTGAACCAAAAGTTTCCACGCGAGACCTGCCACTACTAACACGGCTACGATGGCGGCGATGCCGATGGCAAATCGACGTCTACTACGGCCGCGGGGCTGGGGAGCTAATCCGGACGCGGTGGCGCTCGCGCGGTATGCCCGTATCGGTTTGGCGATGTTCTTGACCTGCTGCTCGCCGATGAACTTGAACTGGAGCGGCAGCTTGCCTTCGACATGGTCAAACGCAGTGCCGGAGATACAGATGCCGCCCGACTCGGCCAGTGCTGCAAGCCGCGCGGCGACGTTCACGCCGTCGCCGTAGATGGTTCCGTCCTCCTGCTCGATCACGTCGCCCAGGTTGATGCCGATGCGGAATTGCAGACGCTGGTCATCTGGGGTGGAGTCGTTCGTTTTGCGCAAGGCCTCCTGCACTTCGGAGGCGCAGCGCAGGGCTTCAACCACGCTCGGGAACTCCGCCAGTACGCTGTCCCCGGCGGTGTCGATCAGCCTTCCGGCGTGGCTCTGGATGCCTTGCCGGAAGATGTCTCGCGCGGCATTGAGCGTCCCGACAGTCGCGTCTTCGTTCTGGGCCATGAGCCGCGAGTAGCCGGCGGCATCGGCGGAGAGGATGGCGGAGAGTTTGCGATGGGCGGACATTTAAGGTTTTTCGACGCTATAGCCTGCTTTTGCGTAGCCGTCGACGTACCGCCCGATAAGAGATTCCGGGACATTCCACAATCGCAAGTGCTCTATCAGACGAGCAACCGACCAATCTGGATCGATCTCCACGCACTTTTTCCAGTGCTCTCTTGCCTTTTCGCGATCGCCCAGTTCGCCATACAAAGGAACGTATTTCCATTGGGTATGCAGGGTGTGCTGTTCCGGATGCGCGAGCACCGCTCCCAAAGACTCCCTGTATTTGCCCTGTCGATAAAGGTCGTAGTGGATGGCCGAGTGATACCAGCCGGCCGCGTACTGAGCGTTGAGCGACTTCGCCTTCTTCGACCACGTTCGATAACTCGGCTCTTCGACCACGCGATGCCTCTTTTCCAATCCCCACTGAAAGCGAACAAGGCGCCGAGCTCGGCAAGCATTTGTGCATCATTTGGCGAAAGTGCGATTGCGATCTGCGCCTCTTCCGCGAATCGAGTGAGCTGTTTGTCGAAAAAATAGCCTGCGGCTGCAGTCCGGTGAGCCCGGGGGTCATTAGGATCGAGCTGTAACGACCGAATCGCATTTTCCCTTATCTCCTTTCCGGGAGCCGGGGCTTCGTCCAGGCCTGACACCCACCCGATAAGCAGGGTATAGGCATATTGCTGTCGTGCGCGCGCGTTGTCGGGCGCGATTTTGATTGCCTTCTTCAAATGCACCAAGGCCAGGTCGTAGTTCTCCTTGGACCAGGAAGCGTCGAAGACCGCTGCGCGCAGGAGATGATCGTACGCTTTCAGTTCGTTAGGGCTGGCCTGGAAAGAGGATCTGATTGCTGCTCGCCTGAGAGGTGGTCAAGCCGCGCTGGAGATCTAGGCCGCCAGGTTGAGGCGATCTTCGCGCGCAATCTTGTTCGCCGGCAAGATCTACGTCCAACTCCGTAACAATTTTCTGTGTAATTTCATCCTGAATCGCAAAGATGTCCACGCACCGGTTGTACTTGTCCGCCCAAATATGCGCGCCAGTTGCTGACATCGATGAGCTGCGCAGTAATGCGCAGCTGCTCACCGGACCTTCGCACGCTACCCTCGAGGACGTATCGCGCCCCAAGTTTCTTACCCAGCGCGTACGATGTCGACCGCCTTGCCCTTGTACTGGAAGGTCGTATTGCGTGCGAGGACGTATAGATCCTTGAACCGCGCCAACTCGGTAATGATGTCCTCGGTGAGTCCATCGCTGAAATAATCTTCCTTGGGATCACCGCTCATATTGGTAAATGGCAGCACGGCGATGGAAGGACCACTGGGCATCGCTAGCGAAGAATCATTGGATGATAAGCCTTGATCCGCAGACTGGCTGCTGTATCTTCCAGACGATCCCTGCCGTCACCAGTACGACCACAATCGTGGCGACGCCGATGGCGAGACTTCGTCGCTTGTCTCGATAGCGAGCGACGCGACTTGCCGGCCGACACTCCCACGATCACGCGGTAAGCCCGCACCGGTTTGGCGATGTTCTTGACCGGTTGCTCGCCGATGGACTTAAAGGCGAGGGGGAGCTTTCCCTCCACGTGATCATAGGCGGGGCCGGAGATGCAGATACCGCCCGGCTCGGAGAACTCTTGCAGCCGGGCGGCCACGTTCACCCCGTCACCGTAGATGGTGCCGTCTTCTTGCTCGATCACATCGCCCAGATTGATGCCGATGCGGAACTGCATGCGCCGATGGGTGGGGAGGGGGCGATTCATTTCTTGCGCAAGGCGCCTGGACTTCGGAGGCCGCAGCGCGACGCCTCGACGGGGCTCGGCGAACTCGGCCAGAATGCTATCGCCCGCGGTATCGATGAGGCGTCCGCCATGGCCTCGATGTGCGCGCGGAAGATCTCCTGCGTGAGTAGTTGAGGGATCGTACGGTCGCTGCTTCGTCGATCGGCCATGAGCCGCGAATAACCGACGGCATCGGCGGCGAGGATGGCGGCAAGTTTGCGTTTCGTGGCCATGGACTAATCGCGATTATGTTCCGGAAAAGTGCCAGCCTTGGCCAGGCATTCGTGTCATGGCGATTCCGGGAAATCCATTTTCTTTAAGAGCGTAATGAAGCGAGGATCTTGGCGTAAGGGGTCGAACATCGGATCGGTCTTGATCCAGACCATGTCCCCCCAGCGTTCCCTTCGGGCCCTTTCAAGTTCCTTGAGCGCCTGGTCACGATCGCCAAGCCCAACGTAAACCGGAAAGGTGCTCGTGGGAGGGAGTGCGACTTTTAGTGAGATAGGGTTGAGCGTTGCCAGGATGTCGCGTGCTTGCGCAGTCTGTCCGAGCACGCCATGCGCCCAACCCAGCCCGCCCAGCATATAAGGGTCACCCGGATTCAGTTCAACGAGACGGCTGGCTATTCGGACGACCTCGGGATTTTTCTGCAGGCCCAGAGCAAACTGCAGGCACGATAGCGCAAACAGAAAATTTGGATCCAGTTCCAACGTTTTCCTGCATGCGCGCTCCGCTTCGGGAAAGTCCCGCCGGTAGTACGCTGCCCAGCCAATCTCCGCGTTGGCAATCAAGAACAGGGGGTCGAGTTCGTTGGCCCGCATGATCTGCTCGAGTGCGCTGTCTTGCGCGCCCATCGCCTTGAAATAGATTCCATACCACAGATGCGCGAGAGCATAACTGGGGCTCAACTCGATCGCGCGCTCGTAGGCTTGCTTCGCACCGGTCCAATCCCACTCGAACAGAAAACGCACAAGACCGAGGGACGCGTGAGCCTCTGCAAGGTTCTCGTCCAGTGCCAGCGCTCTCTCGGCGGCGGCTTTGGCTTTCGGGAAAGTTTCGTTCGGAGGAAGAAACGAGAACCAGCCAAGCCAAACGTATGCATCGGCTATCCCGGCCCAGGATCGCGCGTCGTTGGGAGATCTGGCAATCGCCTGCTCGAAGTACTCGATCGACTTCTTCAGACCGTCGAGAGTCAGTTTGCTCCAGTGGAACCGTCCCTTCAGGTATAAGTTATAGGTTTCCGCGTCGCCCAGGAGACGTTTTGGTTCTCCCATGGCGGCAGTGGCTGCAAGCCGAACATGAAGTGCGTTCGTCACCGTCCTGGATATTTCACTTTGGGTCGCCAGAACGTCCTTGATCTCGCGGTCGTAGTCCTCGGACCAGAGATGTCCCTGGCTGTCCACATCGATCAGCTGAACCGTAATGCGAACCTTGTTGCCTGCTCGACGAACGCTGCCTTCCAGAACGGTATCGACATTCAGTTCGCGGCCGATGTCTTTAACGTTTTTTGTCTTTCCCTTGTACTGCATGACCGAAGTGCGGGCGATGACATCGAGGCCTTTGACCCGCGATAGCCGGGAAATCAGTTCCTCGGTCATGCCGTCCGAGAAATATTCGTCCTCGGAGTTCGGGCTGATATTGTCGAGTGGGAGCACGGCGAGTCGCGGAATCCTGGGATCGGACTGCGCGGCATGATCCATGGCAGGCTTCTGCATCTTCCATGCGATGCCTGCCGCTACCAATACCGCGACGATTGCCGCAACGCCGATGATGAGACCTGGGCTTCTTCCTCGACCGAAAGGACGAGACTTGCCTTCCGACACCCCCGTGACTACGCGATAGACCCGTATCGGTTTGGCAATGTTCTTGACCTGCTGCTCGCCAATGAACTTGAAGGCGATCGGGAGTTTCCCGTCCACCTGGTCGAACGCGGTGCCGGAGATGCAGATGCCTGCCGGGGTCGGCAAGCGCCTGAAGCCGAGCGGCTACGTTTACTCCGTCGCCATAGATCGTCCCATCGTCCTGCTCGATGACGTCGCCCAGGTTGATGCCGATGCGGAACGGCATGCGCCGGTGTTCGGCAAGCTGCGCGTTGCGCTTGCCGAGTTCGTGCTGGATCTCGCGAGGCGCAGTCCACCGCTTCTACGGCGCTGGAAAATTCGGCGAGAACACTGTCGCCTGCGGTGTCGATGAGCCTCCCGCCGTGGGCTTCGATGCGCTCCCGAAACACGGCGCGTGCGTCATTGAGCGAGCGCAGGGTGGCCGCTTCGTCATCCGCCATCAGCCGCGAGTAGCCCGCCGCATCGGCGGAGAGAGATGGCGGCGAGTTTGCGGTGAGTGAGCATGCAGGCAAACTAGGCGCGCGGATGGCTATGCGCTACCTTGAAGAAGCGAAATCCAACCCAGATCCTTCGCACTCCCAGCCTCCTTGACTGACCGACTCAGGATGCCTGATGCATACGCCCAGTACATCACAAGAAGGTGGCAATGCCTAGGGTTTTGGCTTTCTTTGCGCTGATGGCGCCGGTTCGTTCCGAAGCGCCGATGGCAAACCCATGCCTCGCAGCTGATCGATCTGGCACAATGCACGGTTTCCGACCAATCCGCGCGCGCCGCGAGCGATTACCCTGTCGCGTTGGCCCCAGCCGGGCCGTTCCCCGTAAGCCTTGAGAGATGAACATCAGCACTACTGACGAGATTATTGGCGACCTGCGCGCCGGCCGCATGGTCATCCTCGTGGACGAGGAGGAGCGCGAAAACGAAGGCGATCTGGTGATGGCTGCGGAGTTCGTATCGCCCGAGGCGGTTAATTTCATGGCCAAACACGGCCGCGGCCTGATTTGCCTGACGTTGACCGAAGAGCGCTGCCGCCAGCTCGATCTGCGGCTGATGGTGGGCGATAACCGCTCGCGCATGGGCACCAATTTTACGATGTCGATCGAAGCGGCTACCGGGGTCACGACCGGAATATCGGCGGCGGACCGTGCCCGCACCGTGCAGGCGGCCGTCAAGCGGGATGCCAGTCCGGAGGACATCGTGCAGCCGGGGCACATTTTTCCGCTGATGGCGCAAAAGGGCGGCGTGCTGGTGCGGGCCGGCCATACCGAAGCCGGGTGCGATCTGGCGCAACTCGCGGGGCTCACGCCCGCCGCGTTGATCTGCGAAATCCTGAAGGACGACGGCGAGATGGCGCGGTTGCCTGACTTGATGGAATTTGCGGCGAAACACCAGATCAGGATAGGGACCATCGCCGATCTGATCCACCACCGCAGCCGCACCGAATCGCTGGTCGAGCGCATGACTGAGCGGCCGCTCTCGACGATGTTCGGGCCGTTCAGGCTGGTGGCTTATCAGGACAAGAGTTCTCGCGATACGCACATCGCCCTGGTCAAAGGCGAGGTGGTGCCGGGACGGGAAACGCTGGTCCGGGTGCATGAACCGCTGTCGGTGGCCGATTTCCTGGATGCCGGCAGCCGCAGTCACTCGTGGAATCTGAACGATGCGCTAAGCGCCATCGCGGCCGCAGAATGCGGCGTGGTGGTGCTGCTGCACCGGACCGAAACCGGGGCAGAGCTGCTGGAGCGCCTGTCGAATCACCGGGATGCTCAGCTGCAAAAGGTCGATTTGCGCACCTATGGCATCGGCGCCCAGATCCTGCGCGATCTGGGCGTGACCCGAATGAAAGTGCTGGGCGCCCCCAGAAAAATGCCGAGCATGACCGGCTGGGATCTGGAAGTGACCGGGTATATGCAGGCAGAAGAGAAGCCGTACGGCGCGTGACGACGTGACGACGTGACGGTCGTGACTGCCGGAAACGCTATTTACGACGTCACGATCGTCACGACCGTCACGCCGTCACGACCCTGAGACGTTTGCGACATTCACGACATTCACGATATTCACGGCATTCACGACATTCACTGCCATTCACTGACATTCACGACATTCACGGCTTCCCACACGGTATTCCAATGGCCACCAACGACGAAATCTTCGAATACCCAACCGACCTCGATGGCGTTGCGCTGCGCATCGGCATCGTGGTCGGCCGATTCAATCAGGACATCGGCGACGGGCTGCTGTCCGCCTGCACGGCCGAACTCGGCAAACTGGGCGTGACACATGCCGATATCGAGGTCGTTACCGTGCCCGGTGCACTCGAAATTCCGCTGGCGCTGCAGAAACTGGCCGGCAGCGGCCGCTTTGATGCGCTGGTGGCGCTCGGCGCCGTCATCCGCGGCGAGACTTATCATTTCGAAATCGTATCGAACCAATCGGCCGATGGCGTCATGCAGGTGCAACTCGATACCGGCGTGCCCATCGCCAATGGCATCCTTACTACCGATAATGACGACCAGGCTGCCGCGCGCATGCACGAGAAGGGCGCGGATTGCGCGCGCGCCGCAGTCGAAATGGCCAACCTGCTAAAGGCAATCGATGAAGAACAATAGGCGGCGCGCCCGCGAGTTCGCGCTGCAGGCGCTCTATCAGTGGCTGGTGAACGAATCCGCCGCCCAGACGCTCATCGCGCAATTGCATGAGCAGAAAGATTTTCCCAAGGCGGACCAGGCGCTGGCGGAGGCCCTGGTGCGGGGTGTGGCAAGCAATGCGGATGCGCTTCGGCAATTGCTGGCTCCACATCTCGATCGCGACATGAAATCGCTGTCGCCGGTAGAACATGCGCTATTGCTGCTGTCCGCGTTCGAGTTGCGCGATCACATGCAAACCCCTTACCGGGTCGTGATTAACGAAGCGATCGAACTGGCGAAGAGTTTCGGCGGCACCGATGGACACAAGTACGTCAACGGCGTACTCGACAAACTCGCGGCCGAGCTGCGGCCCGATGAGCTTGCTGCTCGCAACGGCGCCCGCGTACGCTAGCGAGATCCAGGAAGAAAAAAAGCACTCAGAAGTGGCGCGCGCACGGTAGTGTCATTGGGAATGTTCCGTTCATGATGTAAAAGGGGAGGAAGACAATGGCTGAATCAGCAGCACCGAAAAAGCTCACGATTTTCGACCTGCAGGCCAAGGTCGACCGGGGAGAGAAGATTTTCCAGGTCACCGCGGTGGATTTCCCGACGGCGCAACTCGTTGACCGCTCCGGCATCGACTGCATTCTGATCGGCGATTCTTTGGGCATGACTGCGCTGGGATATTCGGGGACGGTGCCGGTGACCATGGACGAGATGATCCATCACGCAAAAGCCATTTCGCGCGCGACCAGGCGCGCACTGCTGGTTGGCGACCTGCCGCTGGGCGCGTATCACGCCTGCACGGCGGACGCGATCAACAGTGCCATGCGCATGCTCAAGGAAGGCGGCACCGATGTCGTCAAGCTCGAAGGCGGCGAGGATTTCGCGCCCGTGGCGGAGGCGGTCGTCAGGGCCGGCGTGCCGGTCATGGCCCACATCGGGCTGACGCCGCAACTCGTGTCCAAGCTGGGCGGCTTCAAAGTACAGGGCAAGAGTGCGGAAACCGGCGTGCAGCTGTTGAAAGATGCGATGGCCATGGAAAAGGCTGGCTGTTTCGCCATCGTGCTGGAAGCCATCCCGGATCGTGTTGCGCAAGTCATCACGGAGAAATTGACCATCCCGACGATCGGCATCGGCGCCGGGCCGCATTGCGACGGGCAGAATCTGGTGTTGCATGACATGGTGGGGCTGTTCGACCGCTTCACACCGAAATTCGTCAAGCGCTACGCGAACTGCTGGGAAGTGATCGGCAAGGCGCTGGCGGATTTTCAGGAGGACGTGCACAAGGGCCAGTTCCCGCTGCCCGAGCATAGTTTCACCATGAAAGAAGACGAGTACCAGGCTTTCCTGCAGAAACTCGGCAAGAGTTGACACGCTGAATCAGAATCACACCGCGGCTAGAACGACACCCAGGGCGCACAGACCAAAGGCGAGACATGCTGTCGGAATTCGATCTGATCGCGCGCTATTTCACGCGCGCACCCCGGCACGCGGCGCTGGCGGTCGGCGACGACGCGGCTTTGTTCGCTGTGCGGCAGGGGTGCGACGTGGCGGCTTCGACGGACATGCTGGTCGAGGGCGTTCATTTCCTGGCCGCAGTGGACCCGGTCGCGTTGGGCCACAAGGCGCTGGCGGTGAATCTGTCGGACATGGCGGCAATGGGTGCCGCGCCGCGCTGGGCAATGCTTTCGCTGGCGTTGCCCGACGCAGATCCGCAGTGGCTGGATGCGTTCTCGCGTGGCTTTTTCGCGTTGGCCGATCAGCACGGTGTAGATCTGGTGGGTGGCGATACCACGCGCGGGCCGCGCACTATCTGCGTGCAGATCATGGGCGAAGTCCCGCAGGGCGCGGCGTTGCGGCGCGACGGCGCGAAGGCGGGCGATGACATCTGGGTGTCCGGTAAGCTTGGCGCTGCCGCCGCGGCCGTTGCGCACGCGCGCGGCGATCTGGCGCTGGCGCCGCCCGCGCTGGAACGCTGCCGCCGCCGGCTCGACTGGCCGACTCCGCGCGTTGCGCTGGGACTCGAACTTATCGGGCTTGCACGCAGCGCCATCGATGTGTCGGACGGCCTGCTGGGCGATCTGGGGCATATCTGCGAGCGCTCGAGGGTCGGTGCGCAGATTCGTTATGCCGAGGTGCCGTGTGCCGAGGATCTGCGTTCCATGCGCGATCGTGGGGACGTAATGCACGCGATCCTTGCGGGCGGCGACGACTATGAACTGTGTTTCACCGCCGCTTCGCAGAACGCCGCGGCCATCGCGGCGCTTGCGCCGCGCCTGGACATCGCATTGACGCGTATCGGCCGCATTGTCGAAGGCGATGCGGTCGCCGTCCTGGATGCCTCCGGCCAACCTGTAACCCTGAAGGGCAAGGGCTTTGACCATTTCCGCTGACGCTGCAGTGCGGCCGTCCGCACGCTGGATGTTGTCGCACCCGGCGCACGTGATCGCTTTCAGCTTCGGCGTCGGCATGATGCCGTTCGCGCCGGGTACGTTCGGCACCTTGCTGGCCGTGCCCATGCATGGCTGGCTGCTGGGCAGCCTCGGCGGGCACGTCTATCTGGCCCTGCTGCCGGTGCTGTTCATGGTGGGGGTGTGGGCCTGTCACGTGACGGGCAAATCCCTCGGTGTGCACGATCACGGTGGCATGGTCTGGGACGAGACCGTCGCGTTCCTGATCGTGCTGTATTTCACGCCGCCCACCCCACTGTGGCAGGCATTCGCGTTTTTGCTGTTCCGGCTGTTCGACATCTTCAAGCCGATGCCCATCCGGCATTTCGATCGCACCATCCGCAATGGACTCGGTGTGATGTTCGATGATCTGCTGGCTGCGTTTTATACGCTGCTGTGCCTGGCCGGCTGGAAATTTCTGTTCGGCTAACTGCCGGGGGTGACTATCGATGGATGCGGAACTCTACGAATTGGCAGGCAGGGTAGGCGACGCGCTGAAGGCGCGCAGCCTGATGATGACAGCCGCGGAATCCTGCACGGGGGGATGGATCGGCCAGGCCGTAACCATGGTGCCCGGCAGTTCGAAATGGTTCGACCGCGGGTTCGTGACCTATACCAACGAAGCCAAACAGGAAATGCTAGGGGTCAGCGCGGAAACCTTGCGTGAATTCGGTGCCGTCTCCGAGCAGGCCGTGCGCGAAATGGTGGCCGGCGCGCTCAGCCGCAGCCGCGCGCAGGTGGCGGTCGCGGTCAGCGGGATTGCCGGCCCGGATGGCGGATCGCGGAATAAGCCGGTGGGGACCGTGCTGATGGCCTGGGGCGCAAAGGGGCGTGATGCCGACACCCAGGCCGCGCATTTCGCCGGCGACCGCGACACGGTGCGCCGTCAGACAGTCATTGCCGCCCTCGAAGGCCTGCTGGCACGCCTCGGCCGCGAATCGTAACGCCGAGCCGCTGGCTGTAGCGGCTTAAACCGCTGAATCTTATGGGTTTCCAAAATCATCGCACGGCAATGGTTGCAGTACTGTATATAAAGACAGTAGTATGACCCCGCTTTGCAAGCCCGTTTGCGGGTCGGCGCAGGCATGACTGCTTTGTCTGACCTTTAATGCAATAATTCCGCGTTGACCAGAGAGGACCAGTGCATGGACGAAAATCGAAGCAAGGCGCTCGCCGCCGCCCTTTCCCAGATCGAGAAACAGTTCGGCAAGGGCTCGATCATGCGGCTGGGCGAGAAGGATATCGCCAAGGACATCGAGGTCGTGTCCACCGGCTCCCTGGGTCTGGACCTGGCGCTGGGCATCGGCGGCCTGCCGCGCGGGCGCATTGTCGAAATCTATGGCCCGGAATCCTCGGGCAAGACGACGCTGACCCTGTCGGTCATCGCGCAGATGCAGAAGATTGGCGGCACGGCGGCATTCATCGATGCCGAGCACGCGCTCGATCCGCAGTACGCGCAGAAGCTGGGTTGTAACGTCTCCGAATTACTGATCTCCCAGCCGGACAACGGCGAGCAGGCGCTGGAAATCGCCGATATGCTCGTGCGTTCGGGTTCGGTGGATGTGGTCGTGGTCGACTCGGTTGCGGCGCTGACGCCGAAGGCCGAAATCGAGGGTGAGATGGGTGAGCCGCAGATGGGCTTGCAGGCGCGCCTGATGTCGCAGGCGCTGCGCAAACTGACCGCGAACATCAAGCGTTCCAATACGCTGGTGATTTTCATCAACCAGATTCGCATGAAAATCGGCGTGATGTTCGGTAACCCGGAAACCACGACGGGCGGCAATGCGCTCAAGTTCTATGCCTCGGTGCGCATCGATATCCGCCGCATCGGTTCGATCAAGAAAGGCGAGGAAGTGGTCGGCAACGAGACCCGCGCGAAGGTCGTCAAGAACAAGGTCGCGCCACCGTTTCGCCAGGCTGAATTCGACATCCTCTACGGCGAGGGAATTTCGCTGGAGGGTGAACTCATCGAGCTCGGCGTGCTCTACAAGATCATCGAGAAATCCGGTGCGTGGTACAGCTACGGCAAGGACCGCATCGGCCAGGGCAAGGACAACACCCGCGAATTTCTCCGGGACCATCCGGACATGGCCAAGGAAATCGAGACGAGGATTCGCGAACACGTGGCCGAGAAGCCGCTGGCGCCGGTGCTCGAAACCACAGAGTAAAACCCGCAATTGGCGGCCGCGACTGCGAATCTGCGCGCGCGAGCGCTCAAGGCCCTGGCGCGGCGCGAACATTCCCGCCAGGAATTGAGGGTCAAGCTGCAACCGCTGGCCGAAGACCCCGGCGAGCTTGAAGCGCTGCTCGATGACCTGGAACGGCGCGGCTGGCTTTCCGAGGCTCGTTTTGTCGAACAACTCACGAACGTGCGCCGGCGCCGGTTTGGCGCCGCGCGCATCCTGCATGAGTTGCGCGAAAAAGGGGTATCCGAAAGTGCCCTGGCGGCCGCGCAGTCGCAGTTGAAGGACAGCGAAGTCGAGGCCGCACGCGCCGTATGGCAGAAGAAGTTTGCTGGCCTGCCCGAAACGCTGGAAGAGCGTGCCCGCCAATCACGCTTCCTCGCGAGCCGGGGATTTTCCGCCGAAGTCATCCGCGCGGTACTGCGCGCCGCTACAGAGCAGTAGCCCCGGCTGCGCCGGTAATGCAATAATCCGTTTCAACAATTGCAGGCGTCGCGGCCGTGGGCGGCGGCCATTTTTCGATTCCATTGGTCATTCAGGCAATGAAAAGCAGCGAAATCCGCACGCGTTTCCTCGAATACTTCAAGAAGCAGGGCCATACGATCGTGGCTTCCAGCCCGCTCGTGCCGGGCAACGACCCGACCCTGTTGTTTACCAATGCCGGCATGGTGCAGTTCAAGGACGTGTTTCTGGGCCAGGACAAGCGACCTTACGTGCGTGCCACGACCTCGCAACGCTGCGTACGCGCGGGGGGCAAGCATAACGATCTGGAAAACGTCGGCTATACGGCGCGCCACCACACGTTTTTCGAGATGCTGGGCAACTTCAGTTTCGGCGACTATTTCAAGCGCGACGCCATCCGCTTCGCCTGGGAATTGCTGACCGGAGAGTACGGCCTCGACCCCAAACGCCTGTGGATCACGGTCTACGAGACCGACAACGAGGCTTACGACATCTGGGCTGACGATATCAAGGTGCCTGCGGAACGCATCGCGCGCATTGGCGATAAACCCGGCGGCGGCAAGTTCCAGAGCGACAACTTCTGGCAGATGGGCGATACGGGCCCGTGCGGCCCCTGCACGGAAATCTTCTACGACCACGGGCCAGGCATCGAAGGCGGCCCCCCCGGCACGAAGGACGCCGACGGCGACCGCTATATCGAAATCTGGAACCTCGTGTTCATGCAGTTCAATCGCGACGAGGCCGGCACGATGCATCCGCTGCCGAAACCATCCGTCGACACGGGCATGGGCCTCGAGCGCATCGCCGCGGTCCTGCAGGGAGTGCACAGCAACTACGAGATCGATCTGTTCCAGGAACTCATCATGGCGGCGGCAAAAGCAACCGGCGCAAAGGATCTGTCGTCGAGCTCGCTGCGCGTGATCGCGGATCACATCCGCGCCTGTTCGTTTTTGATCGTCGACGGCGTGATTCCCGGCAACGAAGGGCGCGGTTACGTGTTGCGCCGGATCATCCGCCGCGCCATTCGCCATGGCTACAAGCTGGGACAGACGAAACCGTTCTTTCACAAGCTCGTGGCCGACCTGGCGCGCGTCATGGGCGAGGCGTATCCCGAATTGCCCGTCGCGCAGGACCGCGTGACCGACGTGCTCAGGCAGGAAGAGGAACGCTTCGCCGAAACGCTCGAACACGGCATGAAGGTGCTCGAGAACGCGCTGCATCGCGAAGACAAGATGCTCGACGGCGAAACCGTGTTCCAGCTGTACGATACCTTCGGCTTTCCGGTGGACCTGACGGCGGACATCGCGCGCGAGCGCGGCATCATGATCGATCATGCGGGCTTCGAAGAGGCCATGCAGCGGCAACGCGAACGCGCGCGCGCCGCCTCGAAATTCTCGGTGCAGGCGGGCGTGGACTATGCGGGCCTGGCAACGGAGTTCCACGGCTACGAAAATCTTCGCCTGGACGCCAAGATCGTGGCGCTGTACAAGGACGGCGCGCAGGCGCGGTCCGTGGCCGCGGGGGACGAGGCGGTCGTCGTGCTCGACCGCACGCCGTTTTACGCCGAATCCGGCGGCCAGGTGGGCGACCGGGGCCAGATCACGTCGGGCAATGGCAGCTTCGAAGTCTCCGATACGCAGAAAATCCAGGCCGAAGTATTCGGCCACAAGGGCAAGGTGCGCGCAGGCCGCCTGGCGCTTGGCGACGCCGTGACTGCCGAAGTCAACGCGGCTAACCGCGCACTGGCGGCGTACAACCATTCGGCGACACATCTGATGCATGCGGCCTTGCGAAAAGTGCTGGGCACACACGTCGCGCAACGCGGATCGCTGGTCGATGCGACCCGTACGCGCTTTGATTTCTCGCATCACGCACCGATGACAACGCAGGAGATCCGCGCCGTCGAGGATCTCGTCAATGCCGAGATCCGCGAGAACCATGCGGTCGAGGCGAAGCGCATGAAATACGACGATGCCATCAAGGCCGGCGCCATGGCCCTGTTCGGCGAGAAATATGGCGATGAAGTGCGTGTGCTCAGCATGGGCGGATTCTCGACCGAGTTGTGCGGCGGCACCCACGTGCGGCGCACCGGCGATATCGGATTTTTCAAGATCGTATCCGAGTCGGGCGTCGCCTCGGGCATCCGGCGGGTCGAGGCCATGACGGCCAAGGGTGCGCTCACCTGGGTGCAGGATCAGGAAGCCAAACTCAACCAGGCCGCCCAGGTGCTCAAGGCCCAGCCGCAAGAGCTGGCGCAGAAACTCGCGCAAATGCTCGACAACGTCAAAACGCTCGAAAAAGAACTGTCGCGCATGAAGTCCAGGCTCGCCAGTTCCCAGGGCGACGATCTGGCCGACCTGGCTGTGAGCGTGGGCGCCTCGCGCGTTCTGGCCGCCAAGCTCGAAGGTGCCGACGCCAGAACCCTGCGCGAGGCCATGGATAAACTCAAGGATAAACTCGGCTCAGCGGCCATCGTTCTCGGTGCCGTCGAGGGCGACAAGGTCACGCTGATTGCGGGCGTGACAGCGGATCTCACCATGAAGGTAAAGGCCGGCGAACTGGTGAATTTCGTAGCGCAGCAAGTCGGCGGCAAAGGCGGCGGGCGGGCCGACATGGCGCAAGCCGGGGGAACCGATCCGGCCAAGTTACCCGAGGCGCTGGCCAGCGTCCCGGCCTGGGTCCGGCAGCGGGTGGAATCAGCGGCGCCCCCGGCCAGGGCCGATTCGAGAGTCTGAACAGCACGCGCCCGCGCCCAGAAGTGGGGGCGCGCATAAAACGCCGGACTTGTGCGCGCGCCCCACTCGTTCCTGACCTTGCCTGCGGGATGAGCGTCCGGGGGAGGCCTGAACGCTGATCACCCTTGCCGCGCGTCTGACGCCCCGCCCGGGCTCAGCCGGCCGCGAATGGCCGTTAGTTGCGCGCCTTCGCCGACCCCGCTTGACGGCATCGTTCCTGACGACGCCCTGGCGGGCCTTCGTCATGAGGCTGTCAGCGCCTCGTCATCCTGCCCGACTTGCAGCGCCTGTTTACCCAAAATACGCCCCGCGGACCCCGTTTCCGGCTGCTGGTATGAAACCTGCAGGAGCCATCCTGCCTGCACCGTAAGGCTTCTTCAGCCGGGCGCGAGCGATGCTCGACGGCAGATTTCAATCAGCAACGCCGAGCCGCGAAGTGCGCGCCCGACCAGGCTGGGGGGCAGTGGGGTGGGCGCGAGGCAATGCGCAACGTCGGATGATGGCGTCGTTGTGGCCCGAGACTTCGCTTAACCAAGGAGGGTCCGCATCATGCTGAAAGTCTTCCGCTCGCCTTCAACGGGCTGGCACGTCGAGCGCCGCTCCGGCGAACAGCCTTTTGTGTTTCCGACCAAAGCGCAGGCGATAACGTTTTCGATCGCTCTGGCAAAACAGCAACAGCCTTGCGAAGTGCACGTGCACGATCTTACGTCCAACCTCGAGCGGGTCATCGCGTTTCCCGAGGGTTCGCAGTGCCGGCTTTCGCGGTCAGACCGCCGCCAGACGCAGGCCAATATTGCGTTTGCCGACCGGCGCGCGCAGGAGCGCCGGTCCAGTCACTGACGCGACAGCCTGTGCACCTAGAACGGAAGTTTCGCGGTGGGTGCTGCAGCGCTGAGCACGACGCGAAAATCCTCCTGAATGCGTTCGAGTGCCGCGGCATTGTCGGCTTCGAAGCGCAGCACGATCACCGGCGTGGTATTCGATGAACGCGCGAGACCGAAGCCATCGGCATATTCCACGCGCAAGCCGTCTATTTTTATGATCTCGCGCGCATTCGGAAAGCGCGCTTCCCGCTGCATTTTGTCGATCAAGGCGTAGTTCTCGCCTTCGCGAAGCTTGATCTGCAGTTCCGGGGTGTTGATCGAATCCGGCAGCGCCTCGAAGATTGCCTGGATGTCATCGACCCCGCTCAGGATCTCCAACAGCCGCGCGCCGGCATAGGCGCCGTCGTCGAAGCCATACCAGCGCTCCTTGAAGAACACGTGCCCGCTCATTTCTCCGGCCAGCAGCGCGCCCGTTTCCTTCATCTTGGCCTTGATCAGTGAATGCCCGGTTTTCCACATGGTGGGCTTGCCATCGTGCTGGCGAATCCACGGAGCAAGATTGCGCGTGCACTTCACATCGAACAGGATCTGAGCGCCGGGATTGCGTTTGAGCACATCGGCTGCGAACAGCATGAGCTGGCGATCCGGAAAAATGACCTTACCCTGCTTCGTGACCACGCCCAGCCGGTCGCCGTCGCCGTCGAAAGCCAGCCCGATTTCTGCATCGCCATGCTTCAGCGCGGCGATCAGATCCTTCAGATTCTCGGGCTGCGAGGGATCGGGATGGTGATTGGGAAAGTTGCCGTCCACTTCGCAAAACAGCTCTTGCACGTCGCAACCCAGGCGCCGGAACAACTCCGGCGCGAATGCGCCGGGCACGCCGTTGCCGCAATCCACGGCGATGCGCATTTTGCGCTTGAGCTTGATGTCGCCGGTCACGCGCTGCAAATAGGCATCCGCGATGTCCGCTTGACGGTAGCTGCCCTGGCCCCTCACGACATCGCCGGACTCAATGCGCTGGCGCAGCCCCTGGATGGCCTCGCCCGAGAGCGTGTCTCCAGCGATGACCATCTTGAGCCCGTTGTAGTCGGGCGGGTTGTGGCTGCCCGTGACCATGACGCCGGAACCCGTCTGCAACGCATGGGTGGCGAAATAAAGCATTGGCGTGGTGACGGCGCCGATGTCGATGACGTTTACACCGGTTGATTGAATGCCGCGGGCGAGCGCTTGCGACAGGGAGGGCCCGGATAGCCGGCCGTCGCGCCCGATGCAAATGGTGGATTGCCCGAGGTCGCGTGCCAGAGCACCCAATGCACGACCAATCGCTTCGGTCACGTCCGGTGTCAGTGTCTTTCCGACAATGCCGCGGATGTCGTAGGCTTTGAAAATTTCCGCAGGAACAGTGGCCATGTGCGCGTCGCGTGTGATTGAGCAGAGATTATCCCATACGCAGGTTACGCGCTTCGGAGCGTCTTTTATGCGAACCGGTCAAGCCCCGGTTGGGCTATTTCCCTGTTGCGCAAAAAATGTCAGCAGCCGCTGCGGCAGCCATTCGATATGGCCGGGGAAGGGGCCGGACGCGAAACCGGTATGTCCGCCACCATCCGGACACTCCAGCGTGACGTGCTCGGAGACCTCAGCGGCTGCGGGCAGATGGCGGCCGGGAAGGAAAGGGTCATTGCGCGCGTGCACGAGCAGCGTCGGCACGGCAATGCGGCCCAGTTCGGATTTGCTGCTCGCCCGCCGCCAATAATCGTCGGTGTCCCTGAATCCGTGCAGCGGCGCGGTCACGACATTGTCGAATTCGCGCAGGGTGCGCGCACGGCGCACGCTGCCGGCATCGTATAGGTCCGGAAAACGATCCAGCTTCGCCAGGCTCTTGGTCTTGAGCGTGCGCAGGAAATGCAGGCCATAGAAGCGATTGAATCCCTGGCCCAGCAGATCGCCGGCCGTCATCAGATCGACCGGCGCCGAGACCGATGCGGCGGCTGCGACCAGCGCACGCGCGCGGGGGCCTTCGCGCGCGAGCCATTTGAGCAGCGCATTGCCGCCGAGCGAGACGCCGGCCGCAAACAGCGGCGCATGGCCATCGACGCGACCACAGCCGCTGCAGAATCCACCCGATCTCGTCGGCATCGCCCGAGTGGTAGGCGCGCGGCAACCGGTTGGGTTCGCCGCTGCAGCCGCGAAAATGCACGACCACGCCGCGCCACCCGCGGCGTGCCACGGCGCGCATCAGCGCGCTCGCATAATGGCTCGCCGACCCGCCTTCGAGCCCGTGGAACAGTACGACCAGCGGCGCAGCCGCATTGCTTGGTTCGACCCAGTCCAGGTCGATGAAATCGTCATCGGGTGTTTCCCAGCGTTCGCGCCGGTAGGGCGGCGCGCGGTGCTTGAGCACGAGAAACGGGTAAATCGTTTGCAAGTGGCCGCCCGGCAGCCACCAGGGCGCGCGGTAAGCGCGCATCAGTGCAACACGGACGGCGGCGATTCGCGCGGCGCGGCTTCCGGGGCCAGGGGCGACGCGTGATGCACCAGCATGCGCCAGCCGCGCTCGGTCAGCAGGTAGATATTCGTCGATAGCACCGGACTGACCGGGCGCGGGTCGCCCGCCACGGTGATACGCTCGTACACGCTATGCACCGAGAGCATGCGGCCGGAAAAAACGCGGCTGCCCGCGAGCGTGAAGCGCAGACGCGGACCTTGCGAGAAAATCTGGCGCCATGATTCGCGCACGGCGATCACGCCGTTATGGCGCCCGCCTCCCGGATGCACGCAGACGATATCCTCCTCCTCGGCCCAAACCGACATCATCCCGGCCAGGTCGGCATGCTCGAAGGCGCGATAGAAAGCCTGCTCCGCATCCTGCGGCGTGGCGTGGTTTTTGGTAATCACGTTCTGAACTGGGCGAGTATGACGCCGAGGACGTGGCCCGGCGCAAGTTTCATCATACAGTCGAAATGTCCCAGCGGGCACGTGCGCTCGAAACACGGGCTGCACGGAATATCGTCGAGTTTGACGATGCGCGCGCGCGCTGACAGCGGCGGCGTGAACGCCGGGGAGCTCGACCCGTACAGCGCCACCATCGGCCGGTCCAGCGCGGCGGCCACGTGCATCAATCCGGAGTCGTTGGTTACGACCATGTCGGCGCCGGACAGCAAAATGACGGCCTGATCGAGCGTGGTGCGACCGCATAAATTCAGCGCGACCCCGCCGCTGCTGCTGCGGATGGCTTCGCCGAGGTCGCGTTCTTTCGAGGAACCGACGATCCACACCGCGTGGCCTTGCGCATGCAATGCCGCGGCGAGTTCGCCGAAATACTGCGGCGGCCAGCGTTTTGCGGGACCGTATTCAGCCCCCGGGCAGCAGACACACGAGGCGCGCGGGCCGATCGAGCCAGAGTTGCGCCACAAGCTGGTCGCGTTCGGATTGCTCGACCTGTAATCGAGGGTCAGGCAGTTGGGGCACGGCAGTGCCGCGCGCAAAGGCGAGGCTCGCGAATCGCTCGACCATGCGCGGCAGGGTGCGTTCGTCGAGCCGGCGCGCATCGGTGAGCAGCCCGTAGCGTGCCTCGCCGATAAAGCCGACGCGCTGCGCAATGCGCGCAAACAGCGGCACCAAAGCGGACTTGAACGAATTGGGCAGCACGTACGCGCGATCGTATTGTCGCGCGCGCAATTGCCGTGCGAGCTGCAGGCGCTTGCGTAGCGCCAGTTCGCCGTGCCCGAACGGACTATCGAAGGTCTGGTCGATCTGCGGCATGCGCCGGTAGATCGGCAGCGCCCAGCCAGGCGCCAGGATGTCGATGGCCGATGCGGGATCGCGCTGCTTGAGCAGTGCCAGCAGGGGTTGCGACAACAACGCGTCGCCGACCCAGGAAGGCGCAACGACCAGGATTCTGGTCATCGGCCTGCAACGGTGATTCGATCAGCCGCGCGCACCGCAGGGCACGGCCCGGCGCGCATAGTGGCTAGTGGCCGCCATTGCCCGCGCGACCCTTGAGCGCGTAGCGCGTGCCGCAATAAGGACACAGGGCCTCGCCGTCGCCGCCGATCGGAAGGAATACGCGCGGATGCGTGTCCCACAACGCCTGCGAGGGCAGCGGACAGTGCAGCGGCAGGTCCGCCGCAGTGATCTCGACCTGCTTTTGCCTGCTGCTATTGCGGCCCGCCGGTTCCATTGTGTTTGCTCTAGACGTAGTGCAGCCAGTGGCGGTATTTCTCGGAGCGGCCGTTGACCACGTCGAAGAACATCGCTTGCAGTTTTTCGGTCAGCGGGCCGCGCTTGCCGGCGCCCACGGTGCGGCCGTCGACCTCGCGGACCGGCGTGACTTCGGCCGCGGTGCCGGTGAAGAACACTTCGTCGGCGATGTACAGGTCGTCGCGCGTGATGCGCTTTGCATCGACCGTGTAGCCCAGGTCCGCGGCAAGCTGAATGACCGAATCGCGGGTGATGCCGATCAGCGCCGAGGTGAGCTCCGGCTCGACGATGCGGTCGTTCTTGACCATGAAGAGGTTCTCGCCCGCGCCTTCGGCGACGAAGCCGTCGACGTCGAGCAGCAGGCCCTCGTCGTAGCCGTGCTCGGTGGCTTCCAGGTTGGCGAGGATCGAGTTGGCATAGGTGCCGGAATACTTGGCGCGGCACATCGAGACGTTGACGTGGTGGCGCGCGAACGACGAGGTCTTCACGCGGATGCCCTTTTCCAGCCCGTCGGCGCCGAGGTAGGCGCCCCACGGCCAGGCGGCGATGGCCACGTGCACCTTGGCGCCCTTGGGCGAGACGCCCATCTTCTCCGAGCCGTAGAAGGCGATCGGGCGGATGTAGCAGGAGTCGAGCTTGTTGGCGCGCACCACTTCCTTTTGCGCCTCCATCAGCGTTTGCCGGTCGTACGGGAATCTTCATCATGTAGATGTGCGCCGAGTTGAACAGGCGCTCGGTGTGCTCCTTCAGCCGGAAGATCGCGGTGCCGTCGACGGTCTTGTACGCGCGCAGCGCCCTCGAACACCGCCAGGCCGTAGTGCAGCGAGTGGGTGAGCACGTGGGTGGTCGGCCTCGCGCCAGGGCACGAGCTTGCCGTCGTACCAGATGAGGCCGTCGCGGTCCGCCATCGACATGTTGCTTTGCTCCCTGGAAAAAGCCGTAATTCTAGCGCAGGCGGCTGAGTTTGATGAGTGCGTAGCGTGTAAAGCGGCGCGCCGCCTTGCCGGAACGCGACCGCATGCATTACTCTTGCTGCCTTGCGCGTCCCGGTGGATGCGCCAAGAACAACAAAGCCCTCAACCGCCAACCTGCCCAAACGATATCCGGCATCCATGGCTGTCTCATCAGCAATCCACCATCCTACCCGGCCGTGACCTGCTCGCCCGTCTCGGCGGCGCCGCCATCGACGAGCACGACAGCGAAGACGTCAAGCTGCGCAAGTCGTTGCTGATGTTTGCCAGCGGGCTGATGAACATGGCAGCCATTTTATGGCTGCTGATCTACTGGTGGATGGGCTTGAAGTTGCCGACCACCGATTCCACTCGGATTCCAGATACTCTCGGCCTTGATTCTGGTGCATATACCTGCGCACGCGCAATTTCGATTTCTTCCGCGTGGCGCAACTCTCGCTGTTTCTGTTTTTTCCCTTTGTAATCCAGTGGTCGATCGGCAGCTTCGTGAGTTCGTCGGGCATCGCGTTGCTCGCGCTGCTGGCGCCCATCGGCGCGATTGTCTGCTACGGGCCGCGCGAATCCGTGCCCTGGTTCGTCGCTTACGTCGCGCTGACCGTCTTGTCGGGCATATTCGATTTCTTACCTGGCGCGGGGCGAGGACTATGGCATTCCGATGAAGACCGTGGCGGTTTTCTTCGTGCTGAACTTCACCATCATCTCGACCATGGTTTACTTGCTGCTGCGGCACTTCGTCCAGCAGCGCGACCGCTTCGAGAGCCGGCTTGCCGAGCAGCACGAACTGGTACGCGTGGAGCGTGAGAAATCGGAGAAGCTCCTGCTGAGCATTCTGCCGGCGCACATCGCGGATCGGTTGAAGCATCAACCGGGCAATATCGCGGATGGCTACGCAGATGTTTCCGTGATGTTCGCCGATGTGGTGAATTTCACGAAGCTCGCCGAGGAACTCACGCCCAACCAGGTCGTGTCCTTCCTGGATGAAGTTTTCACGCGCTTCGATCAGCTGACCAATCAGCACGGACTGGACAAGATCAAGACCATCGGCGATGCCTATATGGTTGTAGGCGGTTTGACGGGCAGCGCAATCCAGTTACGTCGATCACATCGCCGAAATGGCGCTGCAGATGATCGAGCTGACCACCACCGATCCGACGCATGCGCCGCCTGGGCGTGCAGTTGCACATCGGCATCGCGACCGGACCGGCCATTGCGGGCGTCATCGGCACGACGCGCTTCATCTATGACGTGTGGGGCGATACGGTCAATCTTGCCAACCGCTTGACCTCGGAGGCGGAACGCCGGCGCGGTGCTGGTGGACAAGACGACGTTTCGGCGCCTGGGACACCGTTATGCGTGCGAAGCCCCGCAGGGATCTTGAAATCAAGGGCAAGGGCACGACCACGATCTACCGCCTTACGGGCAAGCTCTACTCAGGCTGATCCATCATTCGCCCGGGCACTGCCGAACAGCCTTTGCCACAGTTCGATCACTGCCTGCACGTGTTGCGTCACCAGTTCCGGATCGACGCGCGCGTAGCGTTCTCCCTGCAGCCGCATGGCATGCTGCAAGCGGCGCAACTCCCGGTAAGCCTCATGGGCGCCCGCGGCGATATCCTCTGGCAGCAGCCCCAATCCGGCGGCCATCATCAGCAGTGCGAGATTGCCGATGTTGCGCGTGAGTTCCGGGTGCCGGTGCGCATGACCCAGCACCAGGTACTGCACCGCGAATTCCACATCGACCAGGCCGCCGCGGTCGTGCTTCAGGTCGAACAGCGCGCTGGTGTTGGGATGGGCTTCGCGCATTTTTTGCGCGCATGTCCAGAATTTCGGTTGCCAGTTCGTCGACATTGCGCGCACGGCATAGCACTTCCGTGCGAATCGCCTCGAAGCGCTTGCCGATGCCGGCATCGCCGGCGACGTAGCGCGCGCGGGTGAGGGCCTGATGCTCCCAGACCCAGGCTTTCGAGAACTCATAATCGCGAAACGCAGCAATCTCGCTGACCAGAAGTCCGGCCGCCCCGTTCGGCCGCAAGCGCAGATCGGTCTCGTAGAGAATGCCGGCCGAGGTAGCGCTGCTGAGCCAGGTGTTAATGCGCTGGGCAAGGCGGGCGTAGGTCTCGGGCGCTTGCGGATCGTCGTCGTCGTAGAGAAAAATGATATCGAGGTCGGACGCGTAACCCAGCTCCTTGCCGCCGAGCTTGCCGTAACTGACTATCGCGAATTGCGGTTGTGCCCGATGCCGGGTTCGCAGCGCCTGCCATGCCAGCCGCAGCACTTCCTCCAGCACGGTGCAGGCGAGATCGCTCAGGTGGTCGGACAGGGTCTCCAGCGGCAGCGTTCCGATCAGGTCGAGCGCCAGCAGGCGTAGTGTCTGCGTCTGCTTGAAGTGGCGCAGCAGATCCATCTGCCGCTCGGTATTGCCCTCCTGCTCGTCGAGGCTTGCGCGCAAGGAAACGCGCAACGCGGCCCAGTCGGGAACTTCACTGCCGCCCTGTGGATTGATCAGTTCGTCGAGCAGCACCGGATGCTGCGCCAGATAGTCCGCGGCCCACGGACTGGCGCTGGCGAGGCGGGCCAGACTCGCGGTCGCATTCGGATATTCAAGCAACAGCGCAAGATAGGATTCGCGCCGGCCGATGCTGTCCACGACGTTGAGCATGCGCTCGAAGGTCGCATCCGGGTCAGTCAGGGCGCGGGCGATGTCGAGCAATTGCGGCACGAGCTGGTCGAGCAGCCTTTGGCTCGAAGCACCCATGCGCCGGTAACGCGCGCTGCTCTTGATATCGGCGAGCCGCGCGTGGATGCGCTGCGCATCGGCGTAACCCATTTGCGCGAGCCGCTCGCAGGCGTCGTCCCTGGACAACGACTGCAGCCAGGGATCGGAAGGGTGCTCGGCGGCGCCGTTGTCCCTGACGCCGGCAAATATTGCATCGAATTGCTTCGATACCGTGCTGCGGTGCGTATCGAGTTGTTGGCGCAGCGTGTGGAAATCGGCGCAGTTCATCATTTGCGCCACGCGCGCGCGGTCTTCGTCCGGGCGGGGCAGTTTTTGCGTCTGCTGATCGTCCAGGTACTGCAAACGATGCTCGAGATTGCGCAGGTAGACATAGGCGGCGCGCAATTCCTGGACGGTTTGCGCTGGCAGGATGTTTTTTTCCCCGAGCAGCGCCAACGCCTGCAACGTGGGGCGCAACCGCAAGGCCGGTTCGCGCCCGCCGCGGATCATCTGAAAGACCTGCACCAGAAATTCGATCTCGCGGATCCCGCCCGGTCCGAGCTTGATGTTGTCCGCGATTTCCCGTTTCTGCACCTCCTGGCGTATTTGCGCGTGCAAATTGCGAAGGCTGGCGATTGCGCTGTAATCCAGATGACGCCGGTATACGAACGGCGAGACGACGGCGTCGAGGCCTGCCGCGTTGTCGCCGGTGATGACACGCGCCTTGACCCAGGCATAGCGCTCCCATTCGCGCCCCTGGCTGGTGAAGTACTCTTCGAGCATGTCGAAGCTCACTGCCAATGGCCCGCTGTCCCCATAGGGCCTGAGCCGTGTGTCGACGCGAAAGACAAAGCCCTCTGCAGTGGCTTCCGCGATGGCGCTGATGACTTTGCGCGAAAGGCGCGTGAAGAACTCATGGTTGGAGATGCTGCGAGCCCCGTTGGTGTCGCCGTCCTCCGGGTAAACGAACACGATGTCGATGTCCGACGATACGTTGAGTTCCGCGCCGCCAAGCTTGCCCATGGCCACGACCTGCAAAGCCTGGTTCTTTCCCGACGTCGAGCCAACCGGAGTGCCGAAGTCCTGCGCGAGCCATTGCGCATGACAGGCAACGGCGATGCCTACCGCTTCTTCGGCCAGCGCCGTAACCGTGGCGAGCACTTCAGCCAGATCGGCTTGTCCACTCAGATCGCGCGTGATGAGCGTGAGCATGACCGCCTTGCGCAGCCGCCGCAGCGCGATTTTCAGGGCCTCGTCGCTGTCGTGCATGCCCGAGAGTTGCGAACGCATCCAGGCGCGTTCCAGCGGTGCTGCCATCGGCACGCGGGACGCCAGATCCGGGTCTGCGGCGAGCACATCGCGCACGTAGCGCGAAAGTTGCGCGGCGCGCATCAGAGCCGGGGAGAAATTATTCGACAAGGGGGCGGCAGACGGCATGCGACGATGGATTAGAATAGGTAAGCCTCGATATGCAGCGTCGCTGCGCCAGTCGTGGCGCCGACGTTTCCGCGCGGCCCCGGAGACCCAGGCCGTCAAGCGGCCTTCTGCGCATTCGGTGGACGCTGCGGGAATCTTATCGGCGTGCCGCGTATCTTAACCGAATAGCGTCTGTGTCCAACGTCCCGAAAATAGCGCAGGAACCGTGCTTCTGAAAAATTGCTTCGCTTTCCTCGCGCGCGGTTCGCTCCTGATTTATCGTATTGCGACCATCGCGGTCGTCGTCCTCGGCCTGGGTTTTCTTGCGTTGGTCATCGGACTGCGCTACGTCGTGTTGCCGCAAATCGACGACTACCGCGAGCCGATTGCCCAGGCCCTGTCGCGGGCGGTCGGGCAGCGCGTGACGATCGGGTCCGTCAGTGGCAGTTGGCGGGGCTACTGGCCGGAAATGAGTTTCATGGACGTCAAGGTCCTGGATGCGCAGGGTCAACCGGCCCTGGCGTTCGACCGTGTTAGCGGCGTGTTGTCGTGGCAGTCCGTACCGGCGGCGCAATGGCGCTTCGATTCTCTGGCGGTCGATGCGCCGACGCTGCAAGTCAGGCGTGCGGCGGACGGGGTGATCTGGATCGCCGGTATTGCCATCAAGCCGGGCAATGGCGGCGGCGGTTTCGGCGACTGGGTGCTTGCCCAACGCCAGATTCTGGTCCGCGATGCCGCAATCGTCTGGCTCGACGAACAGCGCGCCGCGCCCGCGCTGACGCTCCACAAGGTCAACTTCCGGCTCGAGCGCGATGGCGGCGTGCATCGATTCGGCTTGACGGCGGTGCCGCCCGCGCAGGTCGCCTCGCCGCTTGCGGCGCGCGGCGAGTTCGCCGGGCAGGATATGCGCTCGCTTCAGGCTTTGAACGGAAAGCTGTTCGTCGAAATCGACTCCGTCAATCTTGCGCTGGCACAGGAGTGGATACCCGTGCCGTTCGAACTCGCGAGTGGTTCGGGCTCGCTGCGACTGTGGATGGAGCTCGAAGGCGCCCGCGTGGGCGCGGCAACCGCCGATGTCCGGCTGGTCGATGTCAAAACACGCCTTGCCGCCGATCTTCCCGAGCTCGCGTTAGCTGCGCTGCAGGGCCGACTCGGATGGGTGCAACGCGGGGATCGAACCGAGTTCAGCGGCGCTTCGCTGGGCATCGCTGTTGCGGGCGGACCGCGGCTCGCGCCGATGCGATTCAGTTACGCCTATACCACCCCGGCGGGCGGCCCGCGCAGCTCCATATTGCGCCTGTCTGATTTCGATCTTGGCCCGGCGGCTTATCTTGCGCATTATCTGCCACTCGAGCCCGCACTGCGGGCGCGTCTGGACCGGATTGAACCGGCCGGCACCGTGCAGGATGCCGTGGTGTCGTGGACAGGCGATTGGGGATCCGGACCTTATTCGGTCAAGGGGCAGTTTGTGCAGCTGTCGGTTCGACCCGACGGCGTGCTGCCCGGGGTGCGCGGCGCCAGCGCGCAGGTCGATGCGAATGAGCGCGGCGGCACCATCGCGCTCAATGTGACACAGGGCGACTTCGAATTGCCGGGCGTGTTTGCCGAACCGTTGCCGCTTGATTTTCTGACAGCCAGCGCGAAATGGACAGTGCGTCAGGGGTTCGTGGAACTTGCCATAAGGAATGCGAGCTTTACCAATGAGCATCTGGCTGGCACGGTGGCCGGGTCGTATACGGCGGCGTCACAGGGGCGGGGAGCGGCGGATCTGAGCGGAACGCTGGTGCGCGCCGACGCGCAACAAATCTGGCGCTACATGCCCAAAGCGTTATCCGCACCCCAGGCCTGGCTAAAGCGTGCCTTACTGGCCGGTGAAGCGAGCGACGCGCGGTTTCGACTCAAGGGCGCCCTGAAGGATTTTCCGTTCGCCGACAACAAGAATGGTATTTTCGAACTGAAAACCCGTGCCAGCGGCGTAATTCTGGATTTTGCCGAGGGCTGGCCGCCGATCAGCGGTGTGCAAGGCGACCTTACCTTTCGCGGCCGCCGCATGGACATCCGGGTCCAGTCGGCCGAGACCCTCGGCGTGAAATTATCGGGCGTGCGGGCGTCGATCGCCGAGTTGGGCAAGCGCGATGAACATCTGATCGTCGAGGGCATGGCCAACGGCCCCACACAGGACTTTTTGCGTTATGTCTCGGCCATGCCGAACGCCAGTGCCATAAGCCGGTTCACCGGAGAGTTCAAGGCTGCAGGCGATGCCGCGCTGACCCTGGCGCTCGATTTGCCGTTTCACCGGATCAGGGAAACAGCGGTCAAAGGGGAATTACGCGTGCAGAACAACCAGGTCACCTTGGACTCGCGTCTGCCGCCGCTCGAGCGTTTCGGTGCACGCATCGGTTTTACCGAGAAAAATTTTACCGTCACCGAAGGTCGCGCGCTGGTGTTCGGTGCGCCGCTGTCGTTCGACGCGGCCAATCAAGCCGACGGGGGCATCGCGGCCAACGTAGCCGGCACCCTGGACGTGGATCAGGCGCGATTGCTGTGGAAGCATCCTGTGCTCGGATTCGTGGATGGCCGCGCACCGTGGCGCGCGGCCATCGGTGTGCGTAACAAGGCCACGACCGTTCGCATCGAGTCGAATCTGGTCGGCTTGCGCTCGATGCTGCCGGCCCCCTTCAGCAAGGCGGCGGCTGCCAATCTCCCGCTGAAAGTGGAAATGCGCGAGCAAGCGGCCGGCCAAAGCGTCCTGTCTGTGGATCTCGACGGGGCCGCTTCCGCCCTATTGCTGCTTGAGCGCGGTGCGGCGCGGGGAGTGCGACGCGGAACCATCAGCCTGGGCAGTCCCGCGGTGTTGCCGATTTCCGACGGCTTATGGATCAAAGGCAAGCTGGGCATTGTGGATGTCGATATCTGGCAGCGCGTGCTGGGGGAGAGTTCGACCGATGCGCCGCCCTTGCTCGCGGGCGTGGACTTGCAAATCGGCATTCTCGATTTGAATCGCCGGCGCTTCCATGATCTGCGCGTCGATGCGTCGCGTATCGATTCCGAATGGCGGGCCACGCTGGACGGCCGCGAAGTCGCTGGCCTGTTGTCGTGGGCCTCGGCTGGCGGTGGTAAACTGATCGCGCGATTCTCAAAACTCGTCCTGCCGCCCGTCATGACGCAGGTGGGGACCGCCGCGTCCGGCCCCAGCGATACCACGCTGCCCTCGGTGGACTTGATCGCGGAGAGCTTCACTTACGAAGGCAAGGAGCTGGGACGTCTTACGGTTCAGGCGCAACCGCAGTTCTCGGGCTGGGAGCTGCGTCGTCTCGCGCTGACCAATCCGGAAAGCAAATTCGTCATGCAAGGCGAGTGGGCGTTCGGAGCGGAATCACATACCGATGTGAACGTCAGGCTGGATGTGTCCGACCTCGGCAAATTCTTTGCGCGCCTCGGATGGCCAAACGCCGTAAAGGGCGGCAGTGCCACCTTGGAAGGGCCGATCCAGTGGCGGGGAAATCCGACCCGTTTCGATATTCCTTCCCTGTCCGGCCAACTTAAACTCGAGGCCAAGGACGGGCGTTTCCAGGAAATCGAGCCGGGCGTGGCCAAACTGCTGGGCATCCTTAGTTTGCAGGCATTGCCCAAGCGCGCATTTCTGGATTTCCGCGATGTGTTCAGCAAGGGATTCAGCTTCGACCAGATCAGTGCAAACGTGTCTGTCACGACGGGCCTGGCCGACACGCGCGATTTCCTGATGCAGGGATCGGCGGCGCGCGTAGCCATGCGCGGGCAGGTCGATCTCGACCGGGAGACGCAAAACCTGGTGGTTCGGGTCACGCCATCGCTGTCAGAGGGTATCGCCATCGCGGGAGCGATCGTCAATCCTGCCATCGGCGTGGCCGCATTGATCGCCCAGAAGGCGCTCAAGGATCCGTTCAGCCAGTTCGCCTCGTTCGACTACTCGGTGACCGGAACCTGGGCCGATCCCGTGATTGTGCGACTCACCAAATCACCGCCAAAGGAAAAGCAGAAGGGGCGTTAGATGTCAATCCCCGGACGCGAGGTTACAATCCGGCCTCGCGTGAACAAGGAAGATGCATCGCTACAGGCATGGCTACTCCATCAAAATCGGGCTTCGGCCGCGCCAAGCAGCGCGGCGGCAAGCCGCACAGCGCGCCGGTAACGGCCCTGGTAAAAGGGCAGACCAAGGCCCACGCCTTTCGCATTGCCGGGGTCCAGATGGCCTCCGGCCCCAACGTCGCGGCTAATTTGAACGAGGCGGGACGGCTTATCGAGATCGCGGCGCGGCAGGGCGCCAAATTGATCGCACTGCCGGAATACTTCGCGATCATGGGCATGCGGCCCGGCGACAAAGTCAAAGTCCGGGAAGCCGATGGCGACGGACCGATTCAACGTTTTCTTGCCGAGACCGCGCGCAAGCACGGCGTCTGGCTCGTGGGCTGCTCGGTTCCCATGACCGCGCCGACCGAGGGCAAGGTCTATAACTCGTGTCAGCTCTACGATGACACCGGCAAGATGGTGGCACGCTACGACAAGATCCACCTTTTCAATCTGGACCTGGGCAAGGAAAGGTTTGCCGAAGAAGGCACTCTCGAGGCCGGCAAGCAGGTCAAGGTCGTCGAATCGCCGTTCGGACGCATCGGATTATCGGTGTGCTACGACCTGCGGTTTCCCGAGTTGTACCGCGCAATGAAAGATGTGGACATTATCGTCGTGCCTTCCGCGTTTACCGAAACGACCGGCCGGGCCCATTGGGAATCGCTGGTGCGCGCGCGCGCCATCGAGAACCTTGCGTATGTACTGGCGCCGGCACAAGGCGGTTATCATCTGAGCGGGCGGGAAACGCACGGCGATTCCATGGTCGTGGATCCCTGGGGCACGGTACTCGATCGCCTGCCGCGCGGATCTGGCGTCGTGGTGGCTTCGGTCAATCCGGCTTATCAGGCAAACTTGCGCAAAAGCCTGCCGGCGCTGAGCCACCGGGTGATTCACAAGATCTGACAAGGCGCCGCCTGCGAACGCAGGCCGGCAATGGGCGCGCACCCTGTCTGGTATTAGCACGAGTGCGCCCCAAGATACGTTAACAGTCCGCCGTGTGGTGTGCTGGCCGCGGCAGGAAAAGATTAAACGCGGGATCCCGCCAGAGGGAACCCCGCTGCACATCAACGAGGAGCGACATGCCTAACGATCCGACCAACACTCATGAACTGCTGTTCGCAACCGCGGATCGCACATTGCTGGCGCCCTATGGGCTCGATGCCGGGGGCCTGGATCGCGTATTCGGCCAGATCATGACGCATAGCGTCGATTACGCGGACCTGTATTTCCAGTACTCGCGCTCCGAAGGATGGAGCCTGGAAGAGAGCATGGTCAAGTCCGGCAGTTTCAACATCGATCAGGGGGTCGGTGTGCGCGCCGTCAGCGGTGAAAAAACCGCATTCGCGTATTCCGACGATATCAGCCTGCCCGCGCTGGAATCCGCCGCTCAAGCCACCCGTGCGATCGCGCGGCGCGGCGAACAGGGGGCAACGCAGATCGCCAGCCGCACTCGGGGCCGGGAACTGTACTTGCCGCAGGATCCGCTTTCGAGCCTTGCCGACGCCGACAAGGTCAAGCTGCTGGAAAAACTCGAGGGCTACGCGCGTGAGATCGATACGCGAGTCTCGCAGGTGATGGCATCGCTCGCGGGCGAGTACGAGGTCGTGCTGGTCGCGCGCTCCGACGGCATGATGGCCGCGGACGTGCGTCCGCTGGTGCGCTTGTCGCTGCAGGTCATCGTCGAACAGGACGGGCGCCGCGAGCAAGGCAGCGCGGGTGGCGGCGGGCGGTTCGATTACGCCTATTTCACCGACGACATCCTGCGCGATTATGCAGCCAAGGCTGTGCACCAGGCGGTCACCAATCTGGCGGCGCGACCGGCCCCGGCGGGCACGATGACCGTAGTGCTCGGGCCGGGCTGGCCCGGCATCCTGTTGCACGAAGCCATTGGCCATGGACTCGAGGGCGATTTCAATCGCAAGGGCAGTTCGGCATTTTCCGGCCGTATCGGCCAGCGCGTAGCCGCGCCGGGCGTTACGGTCGTTGACGACGGCACGCTTCCGCGGCGCCGCGGCTCGCTGAACGTGGATGACGAGGGCAACGCCACGCAGCGCAGCGTCCTGATCGAAGATGGCATCCTGCGCGGTTATATCCAGGACACGCTGAATGCGCGCCTGATGGGCATGGCGCCGACCGGCAACGGCCGGCGCGAATCCTATGCGCACGTGCCGATGCCCCGCATGACCAATACCTACATGCTCAACGGCGACAAGGATCCCGCGGAAATCATCTCTTCAGTCAAGCATGGTTTGTATGCGGCGAATTTCGGCGGCGGCCAGGTCGATATCGTCAGCGGCAAGTTCGTGTTTTCGGCCGCCGAGGCCTACATGATCGAAGATGGAAAAATAACCTACCCCGTCAGGGGCGCCACGCTCATCGGTAACGGTCCCGATGCGCTGACGCATGTGGCGCTGATCGGCAACGACATGAGCCTCGATTCCGGCGTGGGAACCTGCGGCAAGGAAGGCCAGAGTGTTCCCGTGGGAGTCGGCCAGCCGACGCTGCGCATCGATGGCCTTACCGTCGGGGGAACGGCATGACCGAGGGACGCGGGACGAGGGGCGAGGGACGAGCGTTCCAAGCGCTGTCTTCCTCCTGCTTTTCCACCATCGCCCCTCTCTCCTCGCCCCTCGCCCATCTATCATGATTCTCATTCTTTCCGATACCACCGACCCGCAAAGCGCCGAATACGAACAGTTGATGGCACTGCTGGAGCGGTTGCCCAACATCAAGCCGCGGGTCCACCGCATCCAGGGAACCGAGCGCGCGGTGACAGAGGTTTACCTGCTGGGCGATACCAAGGCCTTGTCCATCGACGACATGAGAAGCCTGCCTTGCGTCGAGCGGGTGATCCGCGTCTCGGAGGAATTCCGCGTGCTCGGCCGCCACAGGGGCGACGACCGGCCGACGCATTTCGACTATCAGGGATTGCGCTTCGGACAGGATACGTTGCATATCTTTGCCGGGCTGTGCGCCGTGGATACCCGCGAGCATGTCGATATCATGATGCGCGCGCTCAAGGACAATGGCCAGCAATGCACGCGCATGGGCGCATACAAGCCGCGCACCAGTCCCTACGCCTTCCAGGGGCACGGCAAGAGCTGCCTGCCGTACGTGTTCGAGCTGGCCGGCAAGTACGGCATCCGCGTCATCGCCATGGAGGTGACCCACGAATCGCACGTCGAGGAAATCAGGCAGGCGCTGCGCGATACCGGCAATCCGACCGGCGTCATGCTGCAGATCGGCACGCGCAACACGCAAAACTTCGAGCTGCTGAAAATCGTCGGCCGGCAGAAGGAGTTTCCGGTCCTGATCAAACGCGGATTCGGCATCACGCTCGACGAGTCGCTCAATGCCGCCGAGTATCTCGCCAGCGAGGGCAACCATCGCGTCGTGTTCGGCCTGCGCGGCATGAAGACCAATCTGGGCGATCCGCATCGCAATTTCGTGGATTTCGCGCAGGTACCCGTGGTCCGGCGCCTGACGCGCATGCCTGTGTGCATCGATCCAAGCCATTCGGTGGGCTCGCGCCTGGCGGGCCCCGACGGCATTCTGGATCTCATGCATGCCGCGGCCCAGGGCGTGCTGGCAGGCGCCAGCATGGTGCTCGTGGATTTCCACCCCAATCCCGCCAAGGCGCTGGTCGATGGACCCCAGGCGCTGCGACTGGACGAGTTGCCGCA
This sequence comes from uncultured beta proteobacterium, assembly GCA_963846655.1. Lineage (GTDB taxonomy): Bacteria > Pseudomonadota > Gammaproteobacteria > Burkholderiales > JACQAP01 > JACQAP01. The sequence goes on from CAWJWT010000010.1 coordinate 439,195, forward strand.
CTTCATCGCCGACATTGGCATTGCGCGCGATGCCTATCTGAAGCGCTGTGAATTGGTCCGCCGTCAGGAGCGCGTCACCGCCGCGGGGTGAGTGTGAAACCCGCGGCGGCGCTTTACCGGCAGGGGCCACTCCAGCATAATGGCCTGTCCTTTCCAACCTTTGTCGCGGCCTGATCGTTTCGCAATCGGCGCATGGATCACAATCTGAGACTGGCGACCCAAATGGGCAATTCCGATCTCCAGGCGCCGCAAAACGCGCTGCTGAACACGCTGGAACATCTGGGCGAGGGCACCGCGCTCGCGCAACAGATATTCGACATGATCGGGCACTCCAAGTTTTTTGCCGATTTCACGCGTGACGACATTCAGCGCCTGACCGCGTTCATGCAAATCTATCGCGCTGAAACCGCGCAGATGATGATCCGCGAGGGAGACATCGACGATTACATGCTGCTGATCATCCAGGGCCGCGTGGAGATCGTCAAAATCGATTCCCATGGCCAGCTGCAGCCGATGACTACGGTCGGCCCCGGCGCCACGCTGGGCGAAATGTCGATGATCGACGGCGAGCCGCGATTCGCGACCTGCATGGCGCTCGAGTCCACGACCTTCGCGGTGCTCTCGCGCGACAGCATGGTGCAAATCATCCTCGAGGAGCCGGGCCTCGGCGCCAAAGTGCTGGTCAAGCTCGTGACCCTGCTGTCGCAGCGTTTGCGCCAGACCAGTTCCAACCTGCTCCAGTACATGGAGCGCTGAGCGCGCGCTTCTCCCACGTCCGCCGCAGTGCGCAAGGTTTTTCTCCTCGGCTGGATGTTGTGTTTGTTTCCTGTGGCGCTCTCGGCGGCGGCACTGCGCCTGACCGACGATGCCGGGGTCACGCTGCTGTTCGAGCGGCCGGCGCAGCGGGTCATTTCGCTCTCGCCGCATCTCACGGAGTTGGTGTATGCCATCGGCGCCGGCGAACTGCTGGCAGGCGTCGTGCGGGGCAGCGATTTTCCCGCCGAAGCGGCCGTGCTGCCTCAGATGGGAGATGCCGCCGGGCTCGATTTCGAGCGCATCGTGCACGCGCAGGCGGACGCGGTGCTGGTTTGGGGCAGCGGCAATCGCCGCATCGACATCGAGCGGCTGCGCGCACTCGGGCAACACGTAGTGCTCCTTGAGCCGCGCCGGCTCAGCGACATCCCGCGGCACCTGCGCCTGCTTGGCGCACTGACCGGCCGCGAGGAAGCCGCCCATGCGGTCGTCCGGCAATTCGAGATACGCCTGGCGGCGCTGCAGGAGCGCCATGCCAACGGAGGCGGCCTGCGTGTGCTGTTCGAGATCTGGCATCGGCCGTTGCTGACGGTCAATGGTGACCACATCATCAGCAAGGTGCTCGAGTTGTGCGGGGCGCAGAATATTTTCGCCGGGCTGCCCAGGCTCGCCGGCGAAGTTTCTCTCGAACAGGTGCTGCTCAGCGATCCCGATGCCATCGTGGTCGGCTCCGAAGCCGCCGACGCCGGGGTGGCCAACTGGCTGGCGTTTCCCTACCTGAAGGCCGTGCGTGCAGGCCATGTTTTTAGGGTAGCTGCGGATGAGATCACGCGGCAGACGCCGCGACTCCTCGATGCGGCCGAAAAGCTTTGCCGCGATCTGGAGCAGGTCAGGAAGTGAACGTGGCGCGCATCACGTCTTGACGCATTCGCCTGCGTAGAGCACCGGACCGGTCGGTAGCCCCGTCGGCGAACCCCCGGCAGGCTCGACACTCATGGCCAGGCCATAGGCGGCATCCAGTTTCGCAGCCAGGGAATCAGGAATCCGGACGAACTGGGTTTCATGCGTGGTGATCAAGCCGAGCGACACGGGCTGTTGCTCGCCACCGGGCAGCATCCATAATTCCCAGGCCGTTTGCGGTGCCATCTCGGCATGGCCGACCACATGGAGTCGCACCATGCGGGCGCCGCGCTGCGACGGCTCCCAGCTTGCCGTCATGGCCGGTCTCTTGGTGGTGACGTCCTCCATGACGACGACCATTCGACCCGTGATGATGGCTTCTTCGGGTTTGGGCGCCAGCACGAAGACCACCAGCGCCAATGCCAGCACGGCCGAAGCAAACGAGGATATGCGCCAGAACGCCAGGTTTTCCCAGAATCCCGCTCTGGCCCGTCGGCCCCCATGGAGGCGTGACTGGATGGCCGTCCAGACGCGCGCCGGCGGTTCGATGCCGGGCACGTTGTCGGCAAGGGGCGCCAGGCGCGTTTCCCATTCGGAGACCGCGCGACGCAACGGCGGATTCAAGCGCAGGTAGATCTCGAATCGCCGGCGCGAGCGCACGGGCATCGTGCCGAGGACATACTCGGCCGCAAGCTTGTCGCGCAGTGTCTCGTTGGCCAGTCTCATCGTGATAATCCGGTCAGTGCATCCTTCAGTTTTCGGTCATCGGCCCAGGTCGTCCAGGCAAATCTTCAGGCGATCAAGCCCGCGTCGGATCCAGGTCTTGACCGTCCCGAGCGGCTTGCGCATCTGCTGGGCCAGTTCCGCATGGGACAGGCCCTTGAAGAACGCGAGCGAGATGCTGCGCTGCTGCTCTTCAGTCAACGTCTTCAGGCACTCGGCGAGGGCGCCTGCATCCAGCGACTGGCGCAGCAATTCCTCGGGGCCGGGCGATTCGTCAGGCGTCGCGGCCAGCAATGCATCATGTTCCGCTTCGTCGATCTCGACCTCGCGCGAGCGTCGCAGCCAGTCCAGCGCACGATTGCGCACGATTGCCGTCATCCAGGTCATCGGGGCGCTTTTCGTGGCGTTGTACCCCGCCGAATGGTTCCAGATGTTGACGTACGCTTCCTGCAAGACCTCTTCGGCCGAATCCCTGCGACGAGTTATACGCACGGCCACGGCAAACAGTTTCGCCGAACTCGAGCGATAGAGGGACGTAAAGGCGCCCTGGTCGTGCAGTGCGCAGCGCGCCAGCAGGTCTGACAGTTGATCCGGATCGGCGGATTCAGGCAGGATCACTGCGGTTTTTGCCTTTCTGCCAATAGACGTCCTTCACGCCCGCCTCCTGGTTCAATATGCGGCAGAGCACAAACAGCAGGTCGGACAGGCGGTTCAAATAGCGTTGCAATAACGGAGATATCGGTTCTGCGCCGGCCAGGCTGACGACGCGGCGTTCAGCGCGCCGGCATACGGTGCGGGCGACATGGCACAGCGCAGCGCTGCGTGCGCCGCCAGGAAGAATGAATTCCTTCAGGGGCGCCAGGGAGGTGTTGTGGCGGTCCAGTTGCTGCTCGAGCCGCGTCACATGCTGGGCCCTGAGGCTGGTATAGCCGGGGATGCTGAGTTCTCCGCCGAGATCGAACAGATCATGCTGAATGTCATGCAGTTCCGTTCGGGTGGTGTCGGAGAGCGATTCGGCCAGTAGTACGCCGAGCACGCTGTTGAGTTCATCCACTGCGCCGATGGCCTCGATGCGCAGGCTGTCCTTGGCGACACGTGCGCCATCGCCGAGGCCGGTGGTGCCGGTGTCGCCGGTACGCGTGTAGATCTTGCTGAGGCGATTAGCCATGGTGGAAGCTCAGTTCTTGCGAGCGTGCATTTTATGAGGAATATAAACATAGTGTTGCAGAATACTGCAGATGAAAGCGCCAGCTGGCTAGCGTTGCGGCAGCGCCGTCGAACGCGGATCCCCGCCCAGGTCCTGCAACTCGAGCTGCAGATAGCGGTGCAGGGCATTTTGCCGGTGCGTGGTCGCATACAGCGGCCACTCGCCGTAAGCGGGCAGGGCGGCCTTCTCGATCGATTCCATGAGACTGGAGCTCTCGGCGTACAAGGCCTTGATGACCCGGTCGAGAGCCGCGAGATAGCCCGCCGTTACGGTCATGGCATCCGGTCCGGAAACCGGTCCGTAGCCCGGGACGACCTGCGTTGGTTTGAGCGTTTCGAGGTTGCCGAGCGCGCGTTGCCAGCCTTCGAAGTCGCAGTCGCGGATATCCGGTATGCGGCCTATCGAAACGATGCCGCCCGCAAACAGTACGCCGGTTTCCCGGTCCAGTACGGCGAGGTCGCCCGGCGTGCTGGCCCAGCCCAGATAAACAAGATCCAGACGCCGGCCTCCGGCGACCACAGAACGGGTGGTCTGCGTATCGCGCGTGGGCAGGACAAGGCGAGTGCCCTGCATGACGGGCCCCAGCACGGACTTCAGATTCTGGAGGCAATGCTCACAACGCGCCTTCATCAACTTGGTCGTCTCGCGATGGGCGAGGACCGGAATGCCCCGTTCGGCGAATGCGCCGCTGCCAAACAGGAATTCCTGCACGGCGTGGGTGATGATGACCAGTTCAACCGGCTGGTCGGTGACGCGGGCGATGGCCTCGAGCATCTGCCGCCCGTGCCGATACGAGCTTCCGGTATCGATGACGACGACGCCGGACGGGCCGACGATGAAACCGCTGTTGCCGACGAATCCGCGATTCGCCGGGGAAATTTCGCCGGTGTCGCCGATGAACGCGTAGACGCCGCTCGCGACTTTATGCGGCTCGAGCACGTCCGCGGCGTCGAGGCCGAGCGGCAATAGCGTCAGGGCGACGCAAACGCAGCGCAGTGCGCGCGGTACCAACGTAATCATGTCGCGTACCCTAAACGACGCGGCCAGCGACGGCAAGTCAACCATTTCCATTTTTACGCTAACATTCGGTCTATGGATTCATCGAGCACGTTGATTGTGGCGTTGGTTGCCGCAGCGATCGTCTGCCCGGCCGGTGCGGACGAGTTGCCGCAAGTGCCGGAATTCGAAATCAGCGAGATTGCGCCCGGCAACTACGTACACTTCGGCAGCTTCGATGAACGCGCCCCCGACAACCTCGGCGACAACGCCAATATCGGTTTCATCGTCGGGGAAAAATGCGTCATGGCGGTCGATGCGGGCGGGTCCCTGCCGGTTGGCCGCGCACTACGCGGCGCGATTCGCCGCGTCACGGCGCTGCCGGTCTGCTATGTCGTGCTGACGCATGTGCATCCCGATCATTTTTTCGGTGCAGCCGCGTTCCTGGACGACCAGCCGCAGTTTATCGCCCACGTGAACTACCCGGCGCAATTGGCTGCGCGTTCGCGCTCGTATGTCAATTCGCTGCAGCGCGATCTGGGACCGGCGGTTGCGGCAGCATCGACCATGGTCGCGCCGACCCGGCTGGTGAGCGAACGTCTCGAAATCGATCTCGGCGGCAGAACGATCACTGTGCAGGCCTGGCCACCCGGGCACACCGATGATGACCTCACGGTCTTCGATGCCCGGACGCGCACGTTATGGTTGGGTGACCTGCTGTTTGTGGAGCACACACCAGTCATCGACGCCACCATCACCGGCTTTCTCGGCGTCATGCAGTCTCTGCGCGGCGTCGCCGCGGATCATTACGTGCCCGGTCATGGACGCAGCGATTTGCCCTGGCCACGGCCCCTGGATGCGCAACAACGCTATTTCAACGTAATTCTGGATGAGACGCGCGCGGCCTTGCGCAATCGCAAGACCATCCAGCAAGCCACCGATGAAGTCGGACGCGCCGAAGCCGGCAAGTGGGCGGCGTTCGATCTGTTCCATCGGCGCAATGTGACGGCGGCCTACACGGAACTCGAATGGGAATGAAGTGTAGGGTTCGGCAAGCGATGCCGGGTATACTAGATGCATCTTGATGATCGGCAGGAGAACAAGCACATGAAAAACTATCTGGGTGCAGTCGCCGGGCTGCTGGCTTTATTTGCAGTCATGCCCGTTGCGGCCAATGAATTTGCCGAACCCGATCCGGCGCAGAGCCAGTACTGGACACCGATCAGGCAACTCATGTTCGCCGACCGGGTCATCAATCCCGACAATCGCGAGATCATTCGCGTTTACCTGAACAAACGCGCCGACGATGCGTCCACGGTCCCAGTGGTCGTGAAGGCACAGATCGACCAGACGGCCAAGGAATACATCAAGTCGATTTATCTGATCGTCGAGCGCAATCCAACACCCGCGGCGGGTGTTTTTAACTTTACGCCGGAAAGCGGCCGCGCCCAGGTCGAGACGCGGCTGCGTTTCGAGGATTACAGCTTCGTCCGGGCGGTCGCCGAAATGAATGACGGCAGACTTTACATGGCGCAGCGCTGGGTCAAGGCCGCGGGTGGCTGTTCTGCGCCCAATGGCAAGAAACTGTCCGAATCCCTGCTGGGCAAAATGAAACTGCGCTTCGACGACGAAATGATTACCTATCACAAGCCCAATCTGGTGCAGTTGCTCGTGCGCCATCCAAACGAATCGCCGCTGGCGGCCAACTTCCAGGAAGGCGACGTTGCGCAGTTCGTGCGCAACGTCAAAGTCACCTATGGCGGCAAGACGGTAATGGATGCGGAGGTGAATTTCTCGTTGTCGGACAATCCGAATTTCCGCTTTTTCTTCACCCCCGAGGAAAAAGGCGAACTGAAGATCGAGATCGAGGATACCCACGATCGCAAATTCAGCCATTCGGTAAACATTCGTGAAGGCGAGCCGTTGCCGGGCGGCTGAGCGGCGCCCCGTCGCGAGCGTTGACCGGTTAACGCGCTTCGGCTAAAGTTGCGCGGTTTTTTGGATCCTGCCCGATCTTGCGGGTGGGTAAAGTTCACCGGGGATGTTTCACGCTATGAAGATCCGCACTGTCTCGATTGCCGGCCTGTCCGCTGTCCTGTCATTGCTGGCCGCACCGCTGCATGCCGAGGGCGACGCTGCGGCGGGCAAAACCAAGAATGCCATGTGTGCCGGCTGTCACGGCATAGCCGGATTCCGTACGGCGTATCCGGAAACCTATCATGTGCCCAAAATCGGCGGCCAGAATGCCGGGTACATCGTCAGCGCGCTAAAAGCCTACAAGGCGGGCGATCGCCAGCACCCGACCATGAAGGCAATTGCAGCAAGCCTGACCGAACAGGATATGGCTGATCTGGCGGCCTACTATTCGGCAAAGTAATCTGCAAGACTGTGGAATAAAGGGATGCTATGAACAAGTTGTGGATTGCGATGATCGCCTTGGCCGGCTTTGTGGCGACAGGCCCTGCGCAAGCAGGGGGGGACGCCTCTAAGGGTAAGGAGAAAGCCGCGCTTTGCGCCAGTTGTCATGGCCCGGACGGCAACACGCCGATCATGCCGGAATACCCGAAACTGGCGGGCCAGCCCGGTGACTATCTGGTAAAGGCCCTGCGGGATTACAAATCCGGCAAGCGCAAGAACCCCGTCATGAATCCCATGGCGCAGAACCTCTCCAAGGAGGATATCAACGACCTGGCGGCGTATTACGCCGGCCTCAAAGGGGATCTCGCAGTCAAGTACTAAATCCTTGACTGAATAAACGAGAAAAGGAGCCGGTGGCTCCTTTTTTTGTTTGCGCACGGGACGGTTCAGGTATTGCTACGGCGCAAGCATTCGAGATAGGCAGATTCGTCGGGGGCCGAATGTTCCCGCTGCGCCCGCCAGACGATTTCTCCCAAGCATTCCAGTACGACATGCAGGGCATCGTGTGCCGAGGCATGGCGGGCCACCAGTTTCCGGTAGGCGGCTTCGATGCCGCGCGGCTGGTCGATGGACAGTTGCTCCGCAACGGCCAGATGTAGCGACAGGTGCAGGAAGGGGTTGACCGCACCGTCCTCTGGGAGAAAGTCCCGGTCAAGATTTCTCTGCTCGTCATCGAGCAGTACCTGGTGCTCAGGGTGCAGCAGGATGATTTCGAGCGCGATGCGTTCGAGGCCTTCAAGCGGTGCCTGCACGCGATACTTGCGCCAGGTCTCGAAGAAGAATCTTCGAGTATCAGTGCGCGACGGATTGAACATCGGCTTTGGTCTTGGCCTTGAATTCGCACAGGTCGCGAATCAGGCAGGTCGGGCAGTCGGGGCGGCGAGCCTTGCACACGTAACGTCCATGCAGGATCAACCAGTGGTGCGCGTCCTGCAGGAATTCGGCCGGGACCACCTTCAGCAAGCGCACCTCCACGTCTGCCACGTTTGTTCCCGGCGCGATGCCGGTCCTGTTGGCGACCCGGAAAATATGGGTGTCCACGGCAACGGTCGGTTGGCCGAAAGCAGTATTCAGGATCACGTTGGCGGTCTTGCGGCCTACACCTGGCAGGCTTTCCAAAGCCTCTCTATTCGGCGGAACGTTCCCCTCGAAGCGCTCGACGAGTATGGCGCACGTGGCGATGATGTTCCTCGCTTTGGTGCGGTACAAGCCGATGCGCTGAATATAAGGGATCAGACCGGTTTCACCGAGAGCATAGAAGTTTCGGCGGCGTATCGGCTTGCTTGAACAGTTGCGAGGTGGCCACGTTGACGCTCTTGTCGGTGGCTTGCGCCGATAATATGACCGCGATCAGCAATTCGAACGGCGTGCGATAGGACAGTTCGGTCGTCGGATGCGGATTGGCCTCGCGCAGGCGCCGGAAGATTTCGGCGCGCTTGAGCGCATTCATGATTTGTCCGTGCCGCTTGCGCGTGCCCTGGCGCGTTCGATGGCGGCGCGTATGGCGGCTTTCTTGCGGTCCAGATCGTGGTCTGCCGGCAGGCGCTCCAGTTTGGCAAGCTTGTCTCTTGCTTTGCGTGCCAGTCGGTCGAGCACGCTCGTCGTGTTCTCGCGCGCTGCGATAGCGGTGAAAGCTGACGCGCTCACGGGCAATCGCGGCCATCTCCTCGACTGATTGCCGGGTCAATGCTGCGGCGTGGAGATTGCCGCGCTGCGCAAGTGCGGTCAGTTCGAGCATCTCTATACAGTCAACCGGGCAGGGCGCGACACATAATTCGCAACCCGTACACGACTCGGTCAGCACGGTGTGCATGCGTTTGGCGGTGCCCATGATGGCATCCACCGGACAGGCCCTGATGCACAGCATGCAGCCAATGCAGCGTGATTCGTCGATCAGCGCGGCTGCGCGCGGCGTTTCTGCGCCGTTAGCTGGGTCCAGGGGTAACTCGGGACGTTCGAGCAGGCGCGCAAGTTTGCGCATGCCGGCCGCGCCGCCAGGCGGACACTGGTTGATGCCTGCCTCGCCCCTTGCCAGGGCTTCGGCATAAGGACGACAGCCGTCGTAGCCGCATTTGGTGCATTGGGTTTGCGGCAGCAACGCATCGATTGCTTCGACGAGAGTGGCGCTCACGCCGTACTAAACGCTCAGACGGAGCGCGCGTCGATATGGGTCAGACATCGGTCGATCCAATGCGAGGTCAGTTTCTCTTGTACCGAATTCTGCGTCAGGCGCGCGGCCAGTCCGGCAAAGTCGACGCGATCGAGCGGTTGGTCCTGATTGAAACAGGAGAACACGTACGAACGCTCTCCGGTCGCGGGATCTACCTGCGGCTGCAGGCATTGCGCGCAAATCTCTTTCATCATGCATTGCATCGGCGAATTGATGGAGCCAATGGCGAAATGATGCGGTTTGAGGTGTGCTGCCAGCACTCCATGTCGCGCCGCGGCTACCGCAGCCATCATGCGATCTGACCCGATCGCGATGATGCGATCGGCGCTTTCCAGCGCAATGGCCTGCTCGCCCAGTTTGCCACTGGCATACGCCGCCATCGCCTGCACGATATTGCCCACGAAACTGCGGTCGCCGGGGCGACCGGGCGCAAATCCAGGGGCCTCGTCGCAGCACCAGACGACCACGTCCGCGGCTGCTTCGATCTCTTCGGTCTTGTAGCGGTCGATGATTTTCTTGTAGCCCGCAAAGTAGAGCACGCGCGAGTCCGCCGCGCGAAGCGCCTGCCCGATCGAAAACAGTACGGCGTTGCCCAGCCCCCCGCCGATCAGCGCGACCGTTTCGTTTGCATGGATCTCGGTCGGCGAACCGGTCGGCCCCATGAGGATAACGGGTTCGCCGGGTTTGAGCAGCGCGCACAAGTCGGACGACCCGCCCATTTCCAGCACGATGGTGGACACCAGGCCCTGGTCCCTGTCCACCCAGGCGCCGGTCAGGGCCAGACCTTCCATGGCGAGGCGGGTGCCGTCCACCGTTCTCGCCAGCGTTTCGAAATTCTGCAGGCGGTAGAACTGGCCGGGCTGGAACTTGCGGGCAGCCTGGGGCGCGCGCACGACGACTTCGACGATGGTGGGCGTGAGCCGGATGACTTCGTGCACGGTGGCGCGCAATTCGCCGTTCAGCCGCGCGAAAAACTCGCGATCACTGGCCGTCGAAGCCGCTTTCACCTTGGAGAGCACGCTGCTGATCACGGGATAGCCTTGCTTGGCGCTGCCCATGGCCTTGACCACGTTGCCGAAGAACGAGGGATGCAAGTCGCCAAAAAAACTCACGAAGCGGCCGTCGTCGCGTCGCGATAGCAACACCTGCGCAGTGGCAGGCTTGGCGCTCTTCTCCGGCCGCACCGGATGGCCGGATGCGTCGCACGCCTGGAAGTAGCGCCCGTCGAGTGTAAAATTGCGCGCATCCTCGCGCGCAAGCACGGTGTTGGGCTGCGTGCCGGCGGCGACCAGCACGGTGCGTGCCGGCAAGGTCGTTTCGAATTGTTCGGTGCTGCCATCGGCCAGTGTGCGGTGCCCGCTGACCGTCAGGCCGCTCGCATAGCCGAACTCGTCGGTGACGACGGCAACCGGCGTCAGATTCTCGGCAAAGCGAATGCCTTCCTCCAAAGCTTTCTCGACCTCCTCGTGATTGAGCGTGTAAGACGGGCTGTCGACCAGGCGTTTGCGATACGCCAGCGTGACGCCGCCCCAGGATTTCAGCAGTTCGAGCACATGGGGTTCGCGGCCGGCGTCGGCGGCGCTCGCGCGTTCGGCGCGGATCGCGCGCGCGTGCGCCAGGAATTCGTCCGCGATCTGGCGTTCGGGCAAGGTCCACGCAGCGCGAATTTTTTCTTCCGCGCCTTCAGTGCACAGCGTTTCGTAGCGGCGCAAAAATTTCTCGACTTGCAGCGGATAATAGGCGAGCGATTCGGTTGACGTATCGACGGCGGTCAGGCCGCCACCGATCACCACGACCGGCAGGCGCAACTGCATGTTGGCAATCGAATCGTTTTTCGCCGCACCCGTCAATTGCAGGGCCATCAGGAAATCCGATGCGGTGCGCACACCGGGCGCCAGGCCGTTCGGGATATCAAGGACGGTGGGGCGCCCTGCGCCGGCCGCCAGCACGATGTGATCGAAACCCAGCGAAAAGGCGCCGTCCACATCGAGCGTGCCGCCGAAGCGCACACCGCCGAACAGCGCGAATTCTTCCCGGCGCTGCAGCAGCAGGCGGATGAGCTTGAGGAAATTCTTGTCCCAGCGCACCGTAATCCCATATTCGGCCACGCCGCCGAAGCCGGCCATGACGCGGTCATCGAGGGATTCGTACAGCGTCTCGACATCATGGATCGGTTCGAATGCCTCGCGCTTGCCGCTGGCATCGACTCCGCCGATGTGGGGCGGCAGCGGCTCGATCTTGAGGCCGTCCACGGCGACAACGGTGTGGCCATCGTTCATCAAATGATGGGCCACGGTGAATCCGGCAGGCCCCAGACCGGCGATCAGCACGCGCCGGCCGCTGGCGGCGTGCGGGACCGGGCGCCGCAGGTCAAGCGGATTCCAGCGCGTGAGCAGCGAATAAATCTCGAATCCCCAGGGTAGTTCCAGCACATCCTTGAGCGTGCGGGTCTCAGCTTGCGGGATGTTCACGGGTTCCTGCTTCTGATAGATGCAGGACTTCATGCAGTCATTGCAGATGCGATGGCCGGTCGCGGCGACCATGGGATTGTCCAGGGCAATCATCGCCAGCGCGCCCACGGCGACGCCTTCGCTTTTGAGCTTCTGAAATTCGGAAATGCGCTCTTCCAAAGGGCACCCGGCAAGCGGCACGCCAAACACGGTGGTCTTGAACGCGGGCCGCGCGCCCGGCGACGCAGGCTTGTGCTTCAGGCCATGCGAACACGAATCCCTTTCCTGCTCGTGGCACCAGATGCAATAGTTGGTCTCATTGAGCGCGCCGACCAGATCGGTGCCTGGATCCGTCAGCGCGAATCCGTGACGGCGCCTGATATGCGACAGGGTATGCACGGTGACGGCGTTCTCGACCTGCGTTTCCACGGGCACCAGCCGCTGGAAGTCGAGTTTCCTCGGCACCTTGAACAACACGCCCGCGTGGTGTTTGCGCTGGCCTTCCGGCGTATGAACCGCCCAGGCCGCGTAGCGCAGCGCGGTATCGAGCTGTTCCGCGTGGGCTGTTTCATCCTTCAGCCAGGCACTGACATGACGCGCAAACGCCAGCTCGCTGAATTCAGTATCGAACCAGGCGCGCAACCGGGCTTCAAGTTGCGCGCCGTCGAATCCGGCCGCCCTGTCGGCTTTGTGGGCATTGACGGCCTTGCGTTGCACGAACAGGCGTTTGCACGAGTACAGCGGCGCCAGTTCGAAATGACGCGCCGACAGGGCGTCGACCGCGTCTTCGATGCCAAACAGGCGCGCGATGAAATCGTCGAGATGGGCGGCGATCGCGATCAAGAATTCGGATTCTTCTGTGGCGGGCCAAGGTGGCGGCGTGTTGCTCGCATGGGCTGCGCGCACGGATTCTAGGCGCTCGCGCAGGGCGGTATCGGCACTGCCCAGGAATTCCAGAAAGGCGGCATCGATGCGCAACAAGCCGGGGCGACGATAAAGATCCTCGAACTGCAGATCGAATTCGAGGGTCAACTGCGGTGTGCTGGGAAATTCGACGCTGATATTCATGCAGCTATTTTCTAACGGCGCTAAACCGCAAAGGCCTGAACCAAACAGTGAATTATAACGCGGCGTCGCCGCGCTCTTATGCAAGCTGGCGCTAAGAAAATAAACGCTGTCAGACTTCGGCGTCGTCGGCGGCCAGAGCGGCTGCGATGCGGGCGACCAGCGCGGGACCTTCGTAAATCAAACCGCTGTACAGCTGCACCAGGCTGGCGCCTGCAGCCATTTTTTCGCGCGCATCGGCTGGGCAAAGAATGCCGCCTGCGGCGATGATCGGAACCTGGCCGCGCAGCGCGGTGGCAAGCTGGCGGACGACTTGCGTGGCGCGCGCCCTGAGCGGGGCGCCGCTCAATCCGCCCGCCTGGTCTGCATCCGGCAAGCCGTCGACACCCTCGCGCGAAAGCGTGGTATTGGTGGCGATTACGGCATCGATGCCGTGGGCGATAAATTGTGCTGCCATGCCCTCGATATCGGCCGGTGCCAGGTCCGGTGCGATCTTGACGGCAAGCGGTACGCACCTGCCGTGTAGGGCGGCCAGCTTGCGCCGTTCGCCTGCGAGCACGCCCAGCAGGCGGTCGAGTTCATCAACCCGCTGGAGTTGGCGCAGATTCGCGGTGTTGGGCGATGAAATGTTGACGGTGATGTAACTCGCCGCGGTGTACACCTTTCGCATGCAGAAAACATAATCCTCCGCAGCGCGCTCCAGCGGCGTGTCGAAATTCTTGCCGATGTTGATGCCCAGAATGCCGCGATAGCGCGACGCGCTGACGATTCGACAGCAGGCGCTCCACGCCGTCGTTGTTGAAGCCCATGCGGTTGATGATTGCGTCGCGCATGCGCAAGGCGGAACATTCGCGGTTTCGGGTTGCCCGGCTGGGGCCGCGGCGTGACCGTGCCGATTTCGATGAAGCCGAAGCCCAGCGCGCCGAGCGCATCGATGTGCTCGCCGTTCTTGTCCAGCCCTGCGGCGAGGCCCACCGGGTTGGGAAATTGCAATCCCATGACCTGACGCGGGGAGGCAGCTGCGCGGCGTCCGAACAGGCGCGGACAAGCCTGCGCGGTGAGCCAGATCCAGTGCGCGCAAAGTCCCGAGGTGCGCGCGTTCCGGGTCGAGCCGGAACAGGGCAGGGCGTGCGAGGCTATAGAGCATCCATTGGCGCGAGCGGGTTGGTCCGCCGCGCAACCGCACGAGCAGGCGTGGTCAAATCGCCTCGGGAGGCGAGGCGTCGCGCAGCAGCGGCCGCCACTGGCCGTCAATCAGTCCTTCCAGCGGCTGGAAGTTGATCTTGTAGGCCATCTTGCGGCTTTGTGCTGATCCAGTAACCCAGATACAGATACGGAAGGCGCAGCCGGCGGCAAAGGTCGATCTGCCAGATGACATTGAAGGTGCCCAGGCTGGCGCCGGCGATCTCCGGTTCGAAAAAAGTGTAGACCGACGACAAACCGTCTTCGAGCCGATCGACGATGCTGACCATGCGCAATTTACCCTCGTCACGAAATTCGACCAGGCTCGAGCGCACATTACTTTGCAGCAAAAAATGACGATACTGCTCGCGGCTATCGTGATCCATGCCGCCGCCGCTATGGCGGTGCGACTGGTAACGCAGGTACAGCGCATAGTGCTCGGGGTGATATTTGAGCTCGAGCATACGGGCTTCCAGCCTGGCATGGCGCGCGTAGGCGCGACGCTGTGAGCGGTTGGTGGAGAAGTCCTCGGCGACGATGCGCACGGGCACGCAGGCGCGGCAATGATCGCAGTAGGGACGATAAGTAAACGCGCCGCTGCGGCGGAACCCGACTTTGACGAGTTCACTGTAAACCTGGCTGTCGATGGCGTGGCTGGGGGTCGCGACCTGCGAGCGCGCAAGCTTATCGGGGAGATAGCTGCACGGGTAGGGCGCGGTTGCGTAAAACTGCAGTACCGAGAAGGGCAGGTCGTTAAGTTGTGTCATCGCCGGTTCGTTTAGCGCATTGGAGCCAGTCGCCACGGTGCGCGGACAGATGGATAGTGTATCAATTCCCGCAGGCGGCGCGTGAATTCGGCCCGCGGTATTTCGCGCGCCCCCAAAGACGCCAGGTGAGGAGTCGTCATCTGACAATCGACCAATCCGAAGCGCCAGAGTTCGAGCTGGCGCACCAGGGTCACCAATGCGACCTTGGAGGCATCGGTGGTGCGAGTGAACATTGATTCGCCGAAGAATGCCCGCCCGATTGCCACGCCGTACAATCCGCCCACCAGTGTGTCGTCCAGCCAGGTCTCAATGCTGTGCGCGAAGCCCTGTCTATGCATGGCGCAATAGGCTTCCACCATGGGTCCGGAAATCCAGGTGCCATCCTGGCCGTAGCGCGGCATGCCGCAATTCAGAATGACGTCGCGAAATGCCGTGTCGGCACGCACCTCGAAACGTGTCTTGCGAAGCGTTTTACCGAGGGAGCGCGATATGTTGAGTTCGGCAGGGAACAGTACCATCCGCGGATCGGGACTCCACCACAAGATCGGCTGATCTGCACTGAACCACGGGAAAATGCCGTGGCTGTAGGCATCGATCAGCCTTGACGTGGACAAATCCCCGCCGGCGGCGAGCAAGCCATTGGGGTGAGCTACTGCATGATCGACAGACGGGAAGGGCTCGTCGGGGCCGAGCCAGGGGATCAACTTGGACCGGACACGTGCCGATTTCTCATGCGATCAGAAGAATTTGTCGGGATTCTTGCTGATCAGCCCACAGGCCACGCGCGCCCCGGAATTCCCCGAAGGCTGCGTTTTCAGGTCGTCCTGGCCGGCATGCACGATCACGGCGCGGCCGATGACGCTGTTGGGTTCCGTACCCAGCGTGATGCCGACGACTTCTATCGACATTTGCGCCGAACCGTTGGCGTCGGCTTTCAAATTGCCCAGGTCGCCGCCGTGACGCTTATCGCCGGTTGGTCCGCCGTGCGGTGACGCAGAAGGATTGAAGTGGCCCCCGGCTGACGAGGCGTCTGCGGCACTGCAATTGCCTTTTTCGTGGATATGAATTCCGTGCGTCGCATTGGGTTTGAGGCCATTGACCTTGGCGACAACCATAACCACGGACCCCTTCTGGGTGAGATTGACGGTGCCGCTGACCGAGTTTCCTTTGGTCGGCGCAAGGACCGCTGTGGCGGACTGCTTCTTGCTGAAGAGTTCGCTGGTGGCGCTGCAGCTTGCCAGCAATACACAGCCGCAGATCACGATCCATACGGATTTCATTGAATTCTCCCAAGCATTGCGGTTGGGCCGGTTGGTGCGCCGACGAAAGGGCGATTTTTAGCACTCGCCCCCCGAGGTGTCAATCGATGCCAAGCGGCCGGTGGCAATGGCGCGCGCTGCCGTAAAATAGGCAAAGAATGAATCCCTTCGCCAGCGCAATCACCGGTTTGGAGCCTGCCGCAGCCCCAGGCGCGGAACGTGCCTCGGATTGGGTGGCCAGATGGATGCATTGCATTGCGCCGCGCGGCGACGTGCTGGATCTCGCTTGCGGCACTGGCCGCCATAGCCGCTTGCTGGCTGAACAGGGATTTAAAGTCTGCGCGGTCGACCGCGATGTGCAATCAATCCGGACACTGGGTGAAGTCGACGGTGTCAAAACCCTGGTCGCGGATCTCGAGAACGCGCCGTGGCCTTTGGGTGATCGCCAGTTCGATGGCGTTATCGTGACGCGCTATCTTCACCGGCCGCTGTTTCCCCGCATCATCGAAGCGCTCGCGCCGGCAGGCGTGCTTATTTACGAAACTTTCGCCGCCGGAAACGAGCGCTTCGGCAAGCCATCCAATCCGGATTTTCTGTTACGCCCCGGTGAGTTGCTGGAGGTCGTGCGCGGGCGTTTGCGCGTGATCGCCTACGAAGATATCGAAGTCACTACGCCGAAACCCGCGAAAATCCAGCGTATCTGTGCGAGCAGCCTGGTCGGGTGAGGTGCCGTCACCGGAATCGGTTAAAATCGCGCCTTTCTTGTAGAGGAACGCCGCCATGCTCAAGGGCAGCCTCGTTGCTATTGTCACCCCCATGTCCGAAGACGGCAGCCTGGATCTGCCGGGACTGCGCGCCCTGATCGATTTTCATATTCGTGAAGGCACGAACGGCATCGTGGTCGTCGGCACCACCGGCGAGTCGCCGACGGTGGATTATGATGAGCACTGCCTGCTCATTCGCACGGCCATCGAGCATGCCGCGGGGCGAGTGCCCATCATCGCCGGCACCGGCGCGAATTCGACGCGCGAAGCGATCGAGCTTTCGGCCTACGCCAAGCAGGCCGGCGCGGCCATGAGCCTGTCGGTCGTGCCCTACTACAACAAGCCGACCCAGGAGGGCCTTTACCGGCATTTCCGCGCCATAGCGGAAGCCGTCGATCTGCCGCAAATCTTGTACAACGTGCCGGGGCGCACCGTCGCGGACATGCACAACGACACCGCGCTGCGGCTTGCGCAGGTTGCCAACATCGTGGGCATTAAGGACGCCACCGGCGACTTGCAGCGAGGTGCGGAGTTGTTGCGCCGCGTGCCCCAGAACTTTGCCGTCTACAGCGGAGACGATGGTACTGGCCTGGCGCTGATGATGCTGGGCGCGCACGGCGTGATCTCTGTCACTGCCAATGTCGCCCCGCGGCTGATGCGGGAAATGTGCTCCGCGGTTTTTGCAGGCGATTTCGCGAGGGCAAGGTCCCACAACAACAAGCTGCTGGGCTTGCACCGGCATCTGTTCGTCGAGGCCAACCCGATTCCCGTCAAATGGGTGCTGCAGCAGATGGGTCTCATGAAAGCCGGTATCCGCTTGCCCCTGACACCGCTATCGTCGTCCGTTCATGCTTTGTTGCGCAGCGCGATGGAGCAGGCCGAAGTAGCGATCGCCGCGCCCCAGGCGGCGGCACTGGCAAAGTGATTCGTTCAATGGCCGTTGCCCAAACTGAAAGATCCGCACGTATGAAATCATTACTGATTTGGGCCGGTGCCGCCGGCGCGGTGCTTGTGCTTGCCGGTTGCTCCGGCGCATTGATCGAAGGCAAGAAAATCGATTACAAATCGGCGGGCAAGGCCAAAAAGCTGGACGTGCCGGCCGATCTCTCGACGCCGCCCACCAGCGATCGCTATAACATCCCCGAACCCAGTGCAGGGTCCGCTACGGCTTCCGATTATGCGGAAGGCCAGGGCACGCGCGCGGCCGCAGGCCCAACACCGATTCTGCCGGCGCAGGAAAAAGTGCGGCTGGGTCGAGCCGGCAGCCAGCGCTGGCTTGTGGTTGACGCCGAACCCGAAGCAGTGTGGCCGGTGATCAAGGAGTTCTGGCTGGACAACGGTTTTCTGATCAATGTCGAATCGCGACCGACCGGGATCATGGAAACGGACTGGGCCGAGAATCGGGCCAAAATTCCGGACAGCGTGCTGCGCAATTTGCTCGGCAAGGTTCTGGATAGTGCCTATTCCTATCCAGAGCGCGACAAATTCCGTACCCGGCTGGAGCGCGGCCAGAATCCCGAATCAACCGAAATATATATCAGTCATCGCGGCATGGCGCAGATCAATATTTCCAGGGATCGCTATCGCGAGACGACTAAATGGCAGGTCAGGCCGGTCGAACCCGACCTGGAGGCGGAGATGCTTTCGCGGCTGGCGATTCGCCTCGGTGCCCGCGACGAGCAGATCCGGGCGGATGTCAAGGCACCCGAGCAGCCCAAAGCGACGCTCTCGAAGACTGATGAGCGCCCGGACGCGTTGTTGCTGGTGGACAGTTTCGATCGTGCCTGGCGACGCGTGGGCCTGGCGCTGGATCGCGTGGGCTTTACGGTTGAGGATCGTGACCGTTCGAACGGCACTTATTTCGTCCGCTACGTCGACGTCGATGCGACGGACCAGGACAAGAAGGAAGGCTTCTGGTCGACGCTCGCATTCTGGCGTGACGACGCAGCCAAGAAGGACGAACAGTATCGCATCAGCGTCGCCAGCGCGTCGCAGGGCAGCGCTGTCGAGGTCCTCGATGCCAGGGGAGAAAAATCGAAATCCCCAACGGCTGGCCGCATCCTCACGTTGCTGCAACAGGAGTTGAAGTAACGATTGCGAACCTGACGATGTCGGCATCCTGATGCGATTTGCGTCTCTGGGCAGCGGCAGCCAGGGTAACTCGCTTGTGGTCGAAGCGCAGGGGACGCGGATTCTTCTGGATTGCGGCTTCGGCCTTGCCGCAACCGTGGCCCGGCTGGCCCGCCTCGGACTGGTTCCCGAGGACATCACCGCACTGGTCGTTACGCACGAACACGACGATCACATCGGGGGTGTTGCGCGCCTTGCGCGCCGCTACGATATCCCGGTTTGGCTTACGCCCGGAACGCTTGCCGGATTCGAGACGTTGTTCGCCGACGTTGCCTGCGTCAGCATGATCGACAACTATGGAATATTTGAGATCGGTGGCTTGCAGGTCCAGCCGTTTCCGGTGCCCCACGATGCGCGCGAACCGGCGCAGTATGTATTCAGCGACGGCGCAAGCCGCCTGGGCGTGATCACCGATGCAGGTTGTTCGACCCGGCATATCGAAACCATGCTCAGTGGCTGCGATGCGCTGGTGTTGGAATGCAATCATGATGTCGAGATGCTGCGTGCCAGCAGTTATCCGCAGAAATTGCGTAATCGCATTGGCGGGCGCTTTGGTCATCTCGACAACGATGCGGCAGCCGAACTGCTGCGAAGCCTGGATAACGCGAAACTCAGGCACCTGGTGGCGGCCCATCTGAGCCAGGAAAACAATCGGCCCCAGCTGGCGCAGGCCGCGTTATCGCAGGTATTGAACTGCGCGCCCGATTGGATAGCGATAGCGGATCAGGAAAACGGACTCGGCTGGCGCCAGATGGCCTGACGATGCGTTGCGGATGGCCAAAATGAAAAAGCCGGTCGACGACCGGCTTTTTGCATTCCGGCAAGCGCCCGGGGCTTACTTCTTTTCTTCGGGTTTCTGCGGATCGGCCGGCGCGATAGGCGCGGGTGCCGCGGTCGTGCCATCGGCCGGTTTGGCCGCATCGGCCGCCGGGGCCGAAGGTGCCGGGGTGGTTACGGCGGGTTCCGGGGTCGACACCGGAGCGGGGGCTTCTTCTTTCTTGCCGCAAGCGGTCAGCGCGAGGGCGAGCAGGGCGGAGGCGAGGAGGGTGCGATTCATGGTGCGTGGTCCTTGTAGGTGATTTAAATGGCGTGACGGAGTTCGGGAACAAGAGCGCTCTGCGAATCCGGCGCGCGATTCTATCAGAATCGCATGGAATTGCTACAAAATGTAACGGCGGGCAAGAATGTCGCTAAAGCCCTAGCGTCGTGGCAAATACGGCAGGCGAGGACGCTTCCCATATTTCGCCGAAGCGTTCAATGAATGTCTGCGCTCCAAGCGGGTCGTCGATGGCGCACAGGCCGCGCTTCTCGTCGAAATGAAAACGGTGCACGAAGCAGCAGCTGTCAACGACCACGAACGGATCGTAAACCGACTTTGCGCTAAGGTGCGTCTCGTGGATGGCGATCGCATGGCTGTGGGTGCGCAACATCTGCAGGATGCGCGGGCAATTGCGGTCCAGGGATTGCGTATCGTGCAGCACGATTTGCAGGCTGTTGCGCCGGCTTGAGAGCAGAAATTTGCGCAACAAGCCGCAACGCGCGACGGTGTTGTAGCCGCTTCCCAGCGTGTGGTCGAAAATTCGGATCGTGTTCGAAGCGTTCGCCAGAACCTTGTCGATGGCGGTGTCGAATTCGGCATTGCCAAAGACCGGCGAGTGCAGGGGATTCGATGTGTCTGTCATCAGCGTCAGCCTGATCGGGACGTTTGAATATAACCGGCGCGGTACCAGGCGTAAAGCAGGTCTGCGACCAGACTGTGCAAGGGAATCTGCCCCCTGCGTAATCGGCGCTTATCCGCCAATCGGCGCAGTTCAGAGGGCACGCCGACGCTAGTTTTCTGCGTGTCGCCATTTACAAAAAGCTTGCCGCGGCCATAGAGCATGCGGGACGCTGGATCCAGTTCCACGCCGTGGCGCTGTGCCTGGCGCAAGAACGCGAGGCGCGACAACGGTTTTCGCGGTGGATTGAACACTACGTTCGGCTTGGGTTCGGTCAGGTAGATACCGAGAAATTCCGCTATATCCGCCCGGGTCCACCTTATGTTGTCCAGGATGTGCGTTACCTTGGACAGCATGGTTGCACTGATGTGGGCCGGATGGGTCTGCACCGAAAGGTCCGGATCGCTATAGCGACCGCTGCCATCCAATCGCTCGTCGAGAAAGATCAGAAACTCGGAGGCGAGTTCCTGGTGCGACGGTGCGCGGAAACCGATCGAATAGGTGAAGCAGGCATCGACGGCGACGCCATCGTGCGCACATTGTGGAGGCAGATAGAGCATGTCGCCTGCCGAGAGCAGACATTCTCCCTCGGGGCGGAAGTGCCGGAGGATTTTGAGCGGTGCATTCTCAACGAGCGATAGGTCGCGCTGCCGGCTGACTTGCCAGCGCCGCCGGCCCGGTCCCTGGACGAGGAACACGTCATAAGAATCGAAATGCGCGCCGACGCCGCCTCCGGCAGGAGCATAACTGACCATCACGTCGTCAAGCCGGCTATAAGGAATGAAGTCAAACCGCGATAACAGGCGTCGTGCCGCCGGCATCGCGCGCTCGATTCCTTGCAGCAGCAGCGTCCAGTTGCGCGCCGGCAGCCGCGCCAGGCGGCGGCGCTCGAATGGGCCGTGCTCGACGCTCCAGCGCTCGCCGTTGCGCATGACCAGCCGCGCTTCGCAGTCACTGCGCCCGGCGAGCTCCATCATGGTGTCGAAATCGAGCACGCCGTCGAAACCGCGAAGCGCTTCGCGCACCAGCAGCGGTTGCTTTTGCCAATGCCGCTGCAAAAATGCAGCGGTCGATAGTCCACCCAGGAGATGTTGGTTCACGCGGGACATTCTATCGCCGCGAATCTGCGGGAGGCTGCAATTTCGTTCTTTTGAAATCGGTTAGAATCTTTGGCGAATGCGCCGGGAGTCGTTCATGTTGAAAGTCGGTCAATTTGCCCCTGCCTTTGATCTGCCCGACGGCGATCTGAATGTAATAAGTCTGGGCAGCTATCGCGGCGTCAACAATGTCGTGCTGTATTTCTATCCAAAGGACGATACGCCGGGCTGCACGCTCGAAGCCATCGACTTCAGCGAGTTGCAGGATGCGTTTCTCGCGCGCGACACGGTCGTTCTGGGCATCAGCATGGATGATTGCATGAGCCACGGCGCATTCCGCGACAAACACGGTCTTGCCGTGCAGTTGCTGGCGGATACGGAAGGGGAGATCTGCGCGCAGTACGGCGTCCTGCAGGACAAGCAGATGGACGGGGCGAGAAAACGGCGCTGTATCGTGCGCTCGACTTTTGTCATCGATAAGAACGGCGCAGTGCGCCATGTGCTCTATGGAGTCAATGCGCGCGGCCATGCCGCCGATGTTTTAAACCTGGTCAAGGAGTTGAACTGAACATGCAGATTGGAAAGGATACCGTAGTGTCCCTGAGTTACGAGTTGTCGGATACCACCGGCAAGGTGATCGAAAAAACCCAGTCGCCCATTACCTACTTGCATGGCGGGTACGACGGCATATTTCCGCTGGTGGAGTCCGCGCTTCAGGGCAAGAAAGTGGGCGACCAGTGCAAGGTGACGCTCACGCCCGATGACGCATTCGGTGAATACGAAGCGGACATGGTGCGCACGGAGCCGAAAAACCTGTTTCCGGAGAACATATCCGTCGGCATGCAGTTCGAGGGTGCTATCGAAGGCTCCGACGACTACACGCTCTACACCGTCACCGATATCGCGGACGATAAGGTCGTCGTCGATGGCAATCATCCGCTGGCCGGAAAGACGCTCGTGTTCGCGGGTACCGTGACCGAAGTGCGTGCCGCGACCCACGAAGAGCTGCATCACGGCCATGTGCATGGTCCCGAGGGACATCACCATTAGGATTGCACACGGTCGGCACGGGCGCCTGTTTATTGCCGTTTTTAGCCTTCGCGCTTGCCGGTCAGAATGCGGATCATCGGTTCATAGGCGCTCTCGCGAGAGAAGCGCCAACTGGCGATCAATACCGCCGCCGTGGTAAATCCCGCCAACACGGCAATATCGGTCGAGGCGGCAAAGTCCGCGCCCATACCCGATGGCAATACGCCGAGCACAGCATGCTTGAGCAGGTCGACGCCGTAGGTGTAGGGATTCATCAGTGCCACGGCCTTGAGTGCGGCGGGCAACTGGCTCACGGGATAGAGCGACCCGGACAGGAAGAAAACCGGGAAGATCACGAAATTCATGATCGCCGCGAAATTGTCCAGGGAACGGGTAAACGCCGCGACCAGCATGCCTATGCCCGCGCACGTCGCGGAGGTTGCGAGTAGCCCCACCGCGAGCAAGCCGAACCGGGTCTGTGAATCCAGGTAGCCCAGAATCGCCAGCAGGATCAGCAACAGGGCGGCCTGAAGAATTGCGGCAAGCGCCGCGGCGAGCGTCTTGGCCAGGACGATCCAGTAGTGGGCGAAAGGCGCCACGATCAACATGCGCATTACGCCTGATTCCTTGTCGTACACCATGGTGAGCGCCGCAAGCATGGCCCCGAACAACATGGTCATGCCCAGCACGCCGGGCACGAGGAACTGCTGGTAGCTCACTCCACCTGCCTGTTGCAACACTGCGCCAAAGCCGGCGCCGATGACAAACAGCCAGATCAGCGGGCGCACCATGGCGGAGACAAGCCGCGTGCGCTGGCGGAACATGCGCACGACTTCGCGTTCGAGAACAGCGTACACCGGCCGCCAGTGCGCGATCATGCTTTGCCTTCCGCAACCCACAGAAACACATCGTTGAGATTCGGGTGTCGCCAGCGCAGGGCCCGCACGACAATTCCACTCTGGGACTGCAGGGCCGCCAGCCGTGCGACGTCTTCATCCGCATAGCGGAATTGGGCCACATCGCCCTCAACGAGACAGGACCCCAGCGTCGGGGCAAGTCGTTGCGCCAGCGCCTGAACTTCGGGACTCTCGATTTCAACGATGTAGCGGCCGAGGCTCTCCACCATTTCCGCGGGGGAGCCGCTTTTGACGAGTTTGCCGCGCTTGATGAAAGCAACCCGATCGCAGCTGTCGGCTTCTTCCAGATAATGCGTCGTGAGCAAAACGGTCATCCCCGTTTTCGCGCGCAGATTGGCGATGAAGCGCCAGATCTTGCGGCGATTGGGCAAATCGAGACCGATGGTGGGCTCGTCGAGAAACAGGATTTTCGGGTAATGGATGACGCCGCGCACAATGTCCAGCGCCCGGCGCATGCCGCCCGAGAGCGAGCCGACCGGCCGGTTGCGTTTGTCCGCAAGTCCGAACAACTCGAGCAATTCCGTGCTGCGTTCTTCGATGACCTTGACGGGCAGGTTATAGAGCAGTCCGGCAAAGCGCAGATTTTGCGCGATCGACATTGTCCGGTCCAAGGCGGATTCCTGGAACACGAGCCCGATGGCTGCGCGCGTCTTGACTGCGTCGCGCACCACATCGTGTCCATGAACGCGGGCACTCCCGCCGGTTGGCCGAACCAGCGTGGCAAGCATATGTATGGTCGACGTCTTGCCGGAGCCATTCGGGCCGAGCAACCCGAAGAATTGCCCGGCGGGAATCTGGAGGTCGAGCCCGTCCACGGCGACCACGTCGCCGTAACGTTTGATGAGGCCGCTGGCATCGACTGCCAGCGCAGGGGCGGGCGCCGGGTTCATGGCGCGAGAGTGTGAACTAGGCCGGCGTCTTGCTCAAGGCGCGTGAGTTCTTGTCATCCCGAAACAGGATCGGCTTGACTTCGACTTTAGGCGCCAAGGGCAGCTGTGCCTTGTCGACGACGTCCGTGACCAGGTGATGCAAGGGCGACAGTCCGCACACCGGGTCGGTGTTGGTCGCATCTCCCGTCAACATATAGGCCTGGCAGCGGCAGCCGCCGAAGTCTTTGACTTTTTCCGGGCAGGAGCGGCAGGGCTCTTGCATCCACGAATCGCCACGATAGGCGTTGAACCCCGGGGAGTCGTACCAGATCCAGCGCAGGTCGTGCTCGCGCACATTGGGGAAGGTCAGCCCCGGCAACATGCGCGCCTCGTGGCAGGGCAGCGCGAGCCCGTCGGCCGTCACGGTGAGGAACAAGGCACCCCAGCCGTTCATGCAGGCTTTCGGGCGTTCCTCGTAATAATCCGGGACCACGAAGAATATGCGCATCTTGTTGCCGACGCGCTCGCGGAACTTGTTGGTCACTTCCTCGGCGCGTTTGAGCTGTTCGCGGGTCGGTAAAAGCTGATCGCGATTTATGTAGGCCCAACCGTAATACTGGGTGTTGGCCAGCTCCACGTACTCGGCGTCCATGGCTTCGGCCATCTCCAGGATCTGCTGCACGTGGTCGATATTGTGACGGTGCAGCACGCAATTCAGCACCATCGGGTAGTCATGCTTTTTGATCAGCTTGGCTACTTTTTGCTTCAGATCGAAGGTTTTCGTGCTCGACAGAAAGTCGTTCATTTCGCGCGTCGAATCCTGGAAGGAAAGCTGGATGTGATCGAGCCCGCCTTCCTTGAACGCAGCGAGGCGCTTTTCGTTCAGGCCGACGCCCGAAGTGATCAGGTTCGAGTAGTACCCGAGCTTGCGTGATTCGGCGACCAGGATCTCCAGATCGTCGCGCACCAGGGGCTCGCCGCCCGAAAAACCCAACTGGGTTGCACCGAGTTCACGGCCTTGCCGCAGCACCCGCAACCATTCGTCGGTAGAGAGTTCCTCGCCGTAGCGCGTGTAGTCGACCGGGTTGTAGCAGAACACGCAATGCAGCGGGCACTTGTACGTGATCTCGGCCAGCAGCCAGAGGGGGTTACCCGGAGTGCTTGAGACGGATCCAGCCTTTTCCATAGATATGCTCCAGAAAACCGGTGACGTCCCCTCGCAGGTCCGACCCGGGAAATGCAGTTTGCAGATCTTCGACAATGCCTTGAACGGTCAGTTTGCCGTCGATGCGTTTCATGATCTCGCCGGAACTGCCGGGTAATTGCACCATGCCTTCCGGGTAAAGCAGGACGTAACCTTGTTGCGCGGGTTCCCATTGAAAGCGGAAATGGCGCTGCAGTTCGAACACCGAGTCGTCCGTGAACGCGGCCTCAGACATAACGCGTCTCACCGATTCCATAATTAATCTGCATCGAATCGAGCATGCTCCAAAGCACGTCGAGCTTGAATTGCAGGATGCCCAGCGCGCGTTCCTGCTCCGTGCGGGTGTTGAAATAGTCGAGCGTAATTTGCAGGCCGTGCTCGACGTCCCTGCGCGCCTCGGACAATCGCTTGCGGAAGTAGGCATAGCCTTCCGGTTCGATCCACGGATAATGCTGCGGCCAGTTCTCCAGCCGCTTCTGGTGGATCTCCGGTGCGAACAGCTCAGTCAGGGAAGAGCACGCTGCTTCCTGCCAGGGTGAGCGCCGCGCGAAATTGACGTAGGCATCGACCGCAAAGCGCACGCCCGGAAGGACATGGCGCAACGAGGTGACTTCCTCGCGCTTGAGCCCGCACGATTCGGCCAGACGCAGCCAGGCTTCGATGCCGCCTTCTTGACCCTCGATCCCGTCGTGATCGATGATGCGCTGAATCCATTTGCGGCGTTGCTCGCGATCCGGCATGTTGGAAAGCACGGCCGCATCCTTGATCGGAATGCTGATCTGATAATAGAAGCGGTTATAGACCCAGCCTTGGACCTGTTCCTTTGTGCACTTGCCGCTGTTCATGGCAATGTGGAACGGATGAAAGATGTGATAGCGCTTGCCCTTCGCGCGTAATTCGGCTTCGAATTCCTGCTTGCTCCACGGCAGATTGTCGGCAGCGCCCATCGTAGTCTCCCGCTCAGAGTTCCACTTCCATGCCGTCGTACGCGACTTCGATGCCGGCGCTCGTGAGTTGGCGCCGTTCATCTGAATCTTCATCGAGGATGGGATTGGTATTGTTGATGTGAATGAGTATCTTGCGCTGCGCTTTCAAAGGCTTCAACACTTCCAGCATGCCGCCGGGCCCCGATTGGGGCAGGTGACCGATATCGCGCGCGTGTTTCTTCGACAAGCCCAGGGCGATCATTTCGTTATTGGTCCAAAAAGTACCGTCGACCATCAAGACATCGGCTTCTTCCAGGAATGGCTTCAGGTGCGGTTCGATCTCGCCCAGTCCGGGCGCATAAAAGAGCACTTTGCCTGAGCTCGGGTCGGCGATGCGCATGCCGATGTTGTCCCCGTCGCGTGGATTGTCGCGATGCGGCGAATAAGGCGGCGCGTTGCTTTTCAATGGCACCGCCGTAAAGCTCAGCCCTTCGGCCCCCAGGATCGGAAAACTGTCCCCGCGGACGGAGACCTCGTGCCAGTTGACGCTGCAATAATGGCCGAGGATCTTGAACAGCGGATTACCGGTGCTCAGGTCTTCGCGCACCATGTCTGTGCAATAGATTTCGAGCGGGCGCCCTTCGCGCAACATGAGCAGACCCGTGGTGTGGTCGATTTGCGCATCCATCAGCACAACCGAGCGGATCCCGGTGTCGCGAATCGCGCGCGCGGGCTGCAGTGGCGCAAAGCTCTTGTACTGGGCCAGCAAATCGGGCGAGGCGTTAAAGAGCACCCAGTCGATGCCATCAGCGCTGAGCGCGATGGACGATTGCGTGCGCGGCGTCGCGCGCACGGTTCCCTTGCGCACGCCGTCGCAGTTGCGGCAGTTGCAGTTCCACTGCGGGAATCCGCCGCCTGCGGCTGCACCCAGAACTCTGATTCTGATAGTCATGTGTTCGCTGAGTTTCTATTGTGCTGAAACGCGTCGCCAGAAAGACAAAAGCCCCATGCGGGGCTTTTGTCCAAGCCCTACGCTGATGAATTAGCGATTGGCAATGTACATCGTGACTTCAAAGCCGAAACGCATTTCGGTGTACTGGGGCTTGCTCCACATAATTTTCTCCTGAAGTTTAAATTAGAATGCCTCAACTGCCGATTCATCCGGACTTGATTGCCGCGGATATTGCGATGCGGCGTAGTAATCCGGTGAGTCACGGCCATTCTGCGGAATTTTTCCCATGTCCGCCCCTCGAAAATCCTCAATCGACCGTCATGATTTTCATTAGTTTGCCGCAGCAACTTTACTTGTCGTAACGCCTTGCACTAATCTTGGACCTATGTCAGAACTTGTTTTCGACAGATCCTTTGCTTTCACTTCGCCGATGATCGACTGGTACCGCGATCGTGCGTTCAAGATCGCCTTTGCGGTGTCGGTCGTGGTTCACGCCGGATTGATTGCCTTTATCCCGGGTTTGCGCACGGTGGCCATCGATGCGCCTCAGGTTCTCGATGTACAGATCATTCCGACCGAACCGCGCGTGGTTGCGGATAAACCGGTAACACAGAAAAAGCTGGAGGCGCCCGAGCCGCTGCCCGCCGTGCAACCCGCTGCGCCCGAGCTGCCGCCCCCCAGGCGAGAGCTGGAGCCCGAGCGCGTGCCCGAACCGGTGATGCGCCAGCCCGAGCCGGAGCGAGCACCGGAGCCGGTGCTGCGTCAGCCCCAACCCGAGCTTCCCCCCCCGCAGCGTGCCGAGGTCATGCAGACCCCGCGTGCGGAGCCTAAGCCGGAGTTCGTGGTGCCCGCGCCGCCCCCGCATGCTGAGTTGCGGGTGGAACCAAAGCTCGCGGCGAGTCCCGAGCCTAAGGTCGAGCCACGTCCTGAGCCGCCGCCCGTCGCACGAGTAGAACCGCGTCCGGAGCCACGCCCGGCCCCGAGGGTGGAACCACGGCCGGAACCCCGCCCCGAGCCGATCGTTGCGCCACGGCAGGAGGCCCGTGTCGACATCAAGCCACTGCCACGCGAAATTCCGCCGCCCGTCTCCCAGCTGCCGGTCGCGCCGCCACCGTCTGTGGCGGCCCCGACGATCGAGCGTCCGGCACCGCAGGCGCAAGCGGCGGTACCTCCGCCTGTGCTGGCCCCCGAGCCCAAGGCCATTGTCGCCCAGCAACCCAAAGCAGTGGATGAAGGCCGCGAGAGACTGCTGACCGATCAATACCGGCAGATCATTTCGGCCAAGATCAAGCGCTATGAGGACTATCCCGTGGTGGCCAAAAGACGCCAGTGGGAAGGCACGACGGTAGTACAGCTGAGTATTTCCCCGGACGGAAAAATCGAGGCTATCTCGGTCGTGGAAAAAAGCGGCCATGAGGTCCTTGATGATGCAGCTGTGAAAATGATCCGCAAGGCGGTCCCGTTGCCGATACCCCCCGAGGGCTTGCGCACCGTCCTCATTCCGATCAAGTTCCGATTGGACTCCTGAGCAGTCCCTCTTTTCCGGTCATGGCCGAAGACCAGCATCAGGCCGTCGGGGACGTTCTTTACCCGCCCCGGGAGCCGTATCGCCATGGCTTCCTGGAAGTCGGCGCGGGCCACAGCGTCTATTTCGAGGAAAGCGGCAATCCGGGCGGATTTCCCGTTCTTTTCATACACGGTGGCCCTGGCAGTCAGTCCCGGCCCGTGCATCGGCGGTTTTTCGACCCAGCCTTTTATCGTATCGTCCTGTTCGACCAACGGGGCTGCGGCCAGAGCAGTCCGCAGGGGTCGTTGGCTGACAATTCAACGGCTCACCTCGTTGCCGACATGGATCAGTTGCGAAGGCACTTGAATATCGAGCGCTGGGTGCTCTTCGGCGGCTCGTGGGGCAGCACATTGAGTATCGCCTACGCGCTGACACACCCCCAGCACGCCGCCGGAATGATATTGCGCGGTGTATTCCTGGGCAGCCGACCGGAGGTAAACTGGTTCCTGCACGGCGTGCGTCGTATCGTTCCCGAAGCCTGGTTCGCGTTCGCCGAGGGCAGCCGCGGCGGGCTGGTCGAACACTATCGCCGACTGGTCAGCGATCCGCGGTCTGAAGTTGCTGTTGCTGCCGCCAAAAGCTGGTCGGATTATGAGGCCCGCGTCATGGAGCCGGGGAAAATGGGAGTCACGAGCGCCGCCTCGTCGAAGGAGCAGCTAGCAGCGGTGCAGGTCCAGTTGCATTTCCTCGCCCATGAGTTCTTCCTGAAGCCCGACGAGTTGATCGACAATCTGTGGCGTCTGCCCGCGATGCCTGTGTTCATCGTGCAGGGCAGAATGGATCTGGTGTGCCCGCCTGTGACGGCAATCAATGTTGCGCGCGGTATCGCCGGTTCACGACTCAACCTGGTGGCGCAAGGCGGGCACTCGGCATTGCAACGAGAAATTGCTGCCGAACTGTGCACCGCCACCCGTGACATACGGGAACTGCTGGGATCATAAACATGCGCCGGTTGAGCCTTCGTTTTCGAATCAATCTGGTGATTACGCTAGTCGTGGTGGTATTCACGCTTGCTACGACCAATCTGCTGCTGGAGGAAACCCGGCGTTCGATCCGCGAAGAAATGGAAGCGGGCACGCGCATTACGGCGCAATTGCTTGAAACGGTGATTGGCAATACCCGTCCGGCCCTTCAACAGGAGATGCATAACCAGGTACTGCTGTCTTTTCTGCAGAGGGTAGGGCGGGTTCGGGCGAATGAAATCAGGCTCTACGATGAAAGCGACCGTCTCCTGTATACCTCGCCGCCTCCAGTCTACAAACTAGGCCGCTGGGCGCCGGAATGGTTTACGCGGTTGGTGAGTCCCAAGCTGAGCGATTACCGTCTGAACCTTCCGACCGGCAGCGTCGTCATCTCGCCGGATCCCTCGCGTTCAATACTCGATGCCTGGGATGACCTGAAACAGTTCTTCTGGCTGGTAGTCGGTTTCTTTGTGCTGGTCAACGGAGTCGTATTCTGGCTGCTGGGGCGCTCGCTTCGGCCCGTCGGCCAAATTCTCGACGGCTTGTCCTTGATGGAACGAGGGCGCTTCGAGACGCGTCTGTCGCTGTCCGGGTCGCCGGAGTTCGATTCGATCGGAAAAGTGTTCAACCGGATGGCGCAGACACTCGAAGAGAGCCTTGCGGAGAACAGACGGCTGGCGCTCGTGGCGAAGCAGTCCAGCGATGCGATCATCATTCACGATCTGGAGGGCAAGATTTCCTTCTGGAATCCGGCCGCGGAGCGCATGTTCGGATACCGCATGGAGGACATCGTCGGGCGCTCTGCGACCCTGCTGACAACGCCGGAGCGTAGCGCCGAAGTGCAGGAGAATCTCGACACCGTCAAGCGCCGCGCGGTCATCGAGATGATAGAGACCAAGCGCCTGACCAAGGACGGTCGAGTGGTCGATGTCGCGCTGTCAGCGGCCCCGCTGGTGGATCCGGCCAATGACGAAGTCATTGGCGAGATCTGCAGCATGCGCGACATCACGGAGCACAAGCTCATCCAGCTGGCCGAGCGTGAGCTGGAGCAAACTCGCCAGTTGACGCGCGCCATACAAAGTCGTCTGGAGGAGGAGCGGCGCAGCATCGCGCGCGAACTTCACGACGAACTGGGACAATGCGTCACGGCGATCAAGACCATCGGCATGGCCATCTCCAATCGAACAAAAGAAACCGTGCCCGAGATTCACGCCAACGCACTGACGATCGTATCAGTGGCCTCACACATTTACGATGTCGTGCACGGGATCATTCGCCAACTCCGTCCGACGGCGCTCGATCATCTGGGACTAAGCGAAACATTGCGGGATACCGTTGCGGCGTGGCGTGAACGGCATCCGGGGGTTGCCTGCGAGTTGCGACTCGACGGCGCGCTGGACGGGATGACCGAGACAATCAACATAACGGTGTATCGAATCGTTCAGGAGTGTCTGACCAACGTCGCCCGGCATGCCGCAGCGACGCGTACCGAGATCGAGGTCGCGCGATGCAACGACCAGGCGGGTGTGGGCGTGCTCAAGGTGAGCGTTCGTGACAATGGCAGGGGGTATGAGAAGGAACTCGAACTCAACACCACCCATTTTGGCGTGATTGGCATGCGTGAGCGTGTACAGGCGCTGGGTGGCGAATTTCGCCTCGACAGCCATCCGGGCACAGGCGTCACGGTAACAGCGATTATTCCGGTCAGAATGCAGACAGCGGTTGCTCGCGGCGCTGAAGTCTCCTAGTGGAAGGAAACGACAAAGTGGAAGGCAAACTGACGGTAGGCACTATCAAAGTGATGCTCGTGGATGATCACGCTGTCGTGCGCATGGGTTTTCGCTTGCTCCTCGAAGGCTCCTCGGACATCCGGGTCGTCGCCGAGTCGGATAGCGGCGAAGATGCCTGCCGGAGGTATCAGGAAATCCGGCCTGACGTGGTGGTGATGGACATTTCCATGCCGGGTATCGGCGGTTTGGAGGCAATCGATCGCATACTGGCTCGCGAACCTTCTGCGCGTATTCTGGTGCTTTCGGCCCACGAAGATGCGATGCATGCACGCCGGGTGCTGAAAGCTGGTGCAGCCGGCTATCTCACCAAGCGCAGCGCGGCCGAAGCGCTCATGCAAGCCATTCGGCAGGTGCATCAAGGCAAGACATTCCTTGAGCCAGAAATCGCGCAACAACTCGCGATGCAGCAACTCAGCGGGGAGCGCAATCCGCTCGATATGCTCAGCGAAAAGGAATTCAAGGTTTTTCTATCGCTGGCCAAAGGTCAATCGGTAGCGGACATTGCTGAAGTGATGTCGCTCAGCCCGCGCACGATCGGCACGCATCTGTACAACATCAAACAGAAGCTCGGAGCATCGAACTCTGCCGAGCTCGCCATCATCGCCATTCGGGCTGGCTTGATAGATCCATGATTGATATAATAAATTCTTCCGCAGCCAGAGGCGGTTCTAATGAAAATCATGAGCCGCTTTTCAGGGTTTTCCCGTGGGGCGCAGCCGAGGTTTTGGCCATAATGGTTGCCATGGACGTGATGAACGGCCTCGATGCCCGAACAGCTTCACTTTAATAACTCTCTCCCAAGGAGCTCTACTATGTGGACCAAACCCGAATACACCGATATGCGTTTTGGCTTTGAAGTCACGATGTACGTGTTCAACCGCTAAGACCCCCCGCGAGACCCAAAGGGCTGCTTTCGAGCAGCCCTTTTTTTTGGGTTTTTCTCGCAAATCGGATACCGCACGCATGCCCAGACGATAAAATTCGGCAAACATAAATTCAACAACAGCTAGAACAAATTCAATACTCGGGGAGGTAGGGAGATGCGCCGCAATCTCAATCGCTTTTTTGCACTGGCATTGCAGCCGGCATGCATCGCCGCGCTGGCATTACATTCTGGGGCAGTGACTGGGCAGGACGACCCGGTCAGGATCGCACCCATCGTCGTCACGCCAACCAGAGTCGAGCAATCGAGCTTCGACTTGCCCACGGCGGTCAACGTGATCGATGCAGAAACCATTCAGGAGAGTCGGCAAGCGGTCAACATTTCGGAGACGTTGGTGCGCGTGCCCGGAACCGTTGTGCAGAATCGGGAGACCTTCGCACAGGAACAGCAGATCATCGTTCGCGGATTCGGTGCGCGGGCCGGTTTCGGCGTCCGGGGGATCAAGCTGCTTGCGGATGGAATTCCAGCGAGTACGCCCGACGGCCAGGGTGGGACCGGCTTGTTCGACCTCGGGTCGGCCAAGAGCATCGAGGTCCTGCGCGGTCCGTTTTCTGCGTTGTACGGCAACCATTCCGGGGGAGTCGTGCAGGTGTTCACGGAAGACGGGCCCGAGCGCCCGACCTTGACGCCCTATTTTTCGGTGGGCAGTTACGACACCTGGAGAGTCGGAACCAAGTTTGGCGGGCAAGCCGATGAATTGAATTACATCGCGAATTTCTCCCATCTGGAGACGGACGGGTATCGTGACCACAGCGCTGCGCGCAAGGACCAGTTCAATTCAAAGCTCGGCGTCAAGCTGAACGACGATTCAACGTTAACGTTCCTCGTCAATTACATCAATCAGCCCGGCAATCAGGATCCGCTAGGTCTGACGGCACAGCAAATGCGGGACAATCCACGGCAGGCAGCACCCGATTCCACAACGGGCGCCACACCCGGCGTGTCGCTGGCGGATCGCTATGACACGGGCAGGGACCTCAGCAATCTTCAAGCTGGCGCGGTGTACCAACTGGCCATTTCCGACTCGGACGTTCTTCGATTTCTTGCGTATGTCGGACAACGGAGCAACGAAGGTTTTCTGGCAGTGGGTACGAATACGGTTACGACTTCGGGCGGCGTATCGGAGCTCGATCGTAAGTTTTACGGGGTTGGTGCCAGGTGGACGCGCAAGATGGATCTGGCTGCGCGTCCCCTAGCCCTGACCGTGGGCATCGATCATGACTATGCGACCGATGCGCGCAAAGGCTACGTGAATAACAATGGCGTTGCGACGTTCAAGAAGCGTGATGAAGACAACATGGCGCAGAGCAGCGGAGTTTACGTTCAGACGGAATGGCAGGTCCAGGAGGCCTGGACGGCGAGCGCGGGATTGCGATACACCCGGGTCAAGTTCGAATCTTCGGATCACTATATCTGCGGCGGACCGGCAAACACGTCAGGCTTGGCGACTTGCCCCGGAATCACGACGGGATCCGGTATCAATCCCGACGACAGCGGCAGCGTGGACCATGATGCGGTAACGCCTGTTGCCGGTGTGGTGTTCAAGGCCACCCCGACTCTGAACTTCTACGCCAATGCCGGAAGAAGTTTTGAAACGCCCACTCTGATCGAGATGGCGTATCGTCCCGACGGTTTGCCGGGTCTTAACTTTGACGTGGAGCCCAGTACGAGCATGCATTACGAACTTGGCGCCAAGATGTTCGCGGGAACCGCGACGCTTCTGGAGGTGGCGGTTTTCCAGATCGACAGCCAGAAAGAGATCGTCGTGGCATCCAACGTCGGCGGGCGGCAGGCATTCAAAAATGCCGGCGATACCCAGCGTCGCGGGCTCGAGTTTTCCGTGAGTTCATTTTTCGGGTCGGGCTTCACCGGCTATTTTTCGGCGACTTATCTGGATGCGAAGTTCAAGGACAGCTTCACCAGTTGCTCCGGGGTTCCCTGCGCAACCTTCACGGTTCCCTCCGGCAACCGGATTCCGGCAGTTCCACGCTACAACGCGTACGCGGATCTCGGCTGGCGCCACGCAGAATGGGGTTTTTCAACGGGGGTGGAGGTTCGCTATCAGGGCGATGTGCCCGTGGATGACCGCAATACTGAATATGCCGACAGCTATGTGGTCACGGCGCTGCGTGCTGGATTCGAGCAGCGCAGCGGCGACTGGCGGTTTACCGAATTCGCGCGCATAGATAATTTGTTCGACAAGCAATACGCCGGCGCCGTGTATGTCAATGATGGTAACGGGCGTTATTACGCACCGGCTGCCGACCGAAATTACACAGTGGGCATGAGCGCCAGCTACGCATTTTGAATGAGTCAAACCGGTTGGAATGGCGCCGCAGTGTGGATTTCCGAGCGACCGATCACATGCGGATCAAATGACGGCGTAATAATGACCAGCAAGAGCGGGGAGATACTTTGAATACCAACAACAACGACGCATCACGTTACACCACCACTGCGATCGTCCTGCACTGGGTGGTGGCTGCCCTGGCCTTCACCATGATCGGGCTGGGGCTGTATATGACCGACATTCCCAAGGGCACACCGGAGCGTGCTTTTTTTTATAATCTGCACAAATCGATTGGCGTAACGACCGCGCTGCTGGTGATAGTCCGCTTGTGGTGGCGTGCAAGGAATCCGGCTCCCGCCCTGCCAGTCTCGATGCCGGCCTGGGAAGTGCAGGCCGCCAACATCAGCCATGCCTTGCTCTACATGTGTCTGGTTGTAATGCCGTTATCCGGGTTTGCTGCGAGCCAGTTCACTAAATATGGCGTCACTTATTTCGGGCTATTCAAGATCCCTCCCCTGGGCTCGGAGAACAAGTTTGCCTACGACCTGCTGCAAGGCGTTCATGGCGTCACCGCCGTGATTCTGATCACGCTGATCGTGATCCATGTTCTTGCGGCGTTCAAACATCTGCTGATCAATCGCGACAGGGTGTTTCAGCGCATGTGGCGTTGAAGTTGAGAGCAGTTGTCTCCGAAGCTCCCTGACTGGGGGCTTTTTTTTACCCTTAGCCAATAAAAGCGCGACCTGTGCCTTATATTCGTTGACCGGATCAAATAAGAATGATTATCATTACGTATCGTTAAATCGCGGGAGGCACGGATGAATGCAGTGTTAGTGGGGGCAGACCGGTTAGGCAACATTCCTGAGACGTTGGCCCGCTTGGGAATCACGGTCAGGCGTCACGTCACCGGCCGGCAGCCGGCGCATCAGCGGGTGCCGTTACTGCCGCGCGGGATAGATCTGCTGATCCTCTTCACCGATTTCCTGAACCACAACGCCATGAAGAATTATAGACATCAAGCACTTAGTCAGGGCATACCGGTGATTGCCTGCCGCCGCTCGGCAAGTTGCCTGGTCGAGTCCGTCCAGCGTTATATGGACCCGTTAATCGCGTGCAAAGATTGCCCGAAATATCAGACAAGGCCGGCGAACTGAACATATTGACAATCATTCTCATTGTCATTTAGTATTTAGGCTCTTCACGTAAGGTGACACATGTACGTTTGTCTCTGCAACGGAATTACCGAAAGCCAAATTCGCGATGCCGTGGACGAAGGCGCGCGTTCGCTGCGTGAACTTCAACAATGCCTGGGTGTGGCCAGTTGCTGCGGCAAGTGCGCCGATTGCGCCCAGCAAGTGGTGCACGAAATGCTTTCCACCTCAGCGTCCTGCCTGAACCGGATCGCCGCCTGATTCGCTTGCATCGCGAAGTTTAGAGCTGAAGTTTGTGCTTCGGCCGCGTGCCGAGTGACCTTATAATTCCCTTCCTGTTCGATACGTAATCGAAGGAGCTTTCATGAAGGGCGACAAGAAAACCATAACCTACCTCAACAGGGTGTTGACCAACGAGCTCACGGCGATCAACCAGTATTTCCTTCACGCCCGAATGTTCAAGAGCTGGGGCCTCGGCAAGCTCGACGAACATGTATTCAAAGAGTCGATCGACGAAATGAAGCATGCGGATAAATTGATCGAGCGCATTCTTTTTCTGGAAGGCTTACCCAACGTGCAGGATATCGGCAAGGTACTCATCGGCGAGAATGTCCCGGAGTGCCTGAAGTGCGATTTGCGCCTGGAGTTGGAAGGTCACCCTTTATTGAAAGAAGCGATCGCCTATTGTGAAACAAGCGGCGATTATGTCAGCCGCGAACTGTTCGAGGATATCCTTGAAGGCGAGGAAGAACATATCGACTGGCTGGAAACCCAGCTCGAACTGATCCAGAAAGTCGGTCAGGAAAATTATATTCAATCGCAAATGTGACCCGTCCCAACCCCGGGGAGCGCTGGCGAACAGGCCCGCGAAAACGGCAATAAAAAAACCACCTTCCGGTGGTTTTTTGTTTTGCTGCGACCGCCTTGGCGCGTTTTCACAAGATGGTTTGGCCGGCGGGCTTGCACGTGCTGTGCCGGTCAACGACTCCAGTTCAGTTCCAGCAGCACGACATCGCCGTCACGCTTGACAGTAATGGTCCGGCCTCGCTCGCTGGATAATCCCAGAAAGGCATCGCTAAAAAAAGTCGCCATGAAATTTCCCAGAG
>CAWJWT010000011.1:0-27034 GCA_963846655.1 uncultured beta proteobacterium
ACACTGCCGTTTCGCGATGATGACGTCGCGTGACGATCGTGAAAGCGCGTGACGGTCGTGAGGCGGCGTGACGGTCGTGACGACGTGACAGACGTGACTGTCCGTGAAAAACCGCATTGATATTCTTCCGTGTTCACGTCGTCACGCGCCTTTCGCCATCGTCACGTCGTCACGCGCCTTTCGCGACCAGAACATCAGCGACAGAAAATAAGGTCAGCCTGCGGCGCGGCCTGTGCGTGCAGGGACATGGCGCTCACCTTCCCATCGAGTCGAAGTGCCGCCGCATTCGCGGCGCATCCGGAACTATGCCGGTGAACAGGCGAAATGCCTCCACGGCCTGGAATACGGCCATTCCACTGCCATTCATGGTGCGGCAACCGATGCGCCGGGCTGCGCGGAGCAATTCGGTTTCAAGCGGAAAGTAAACGATCTCGGCAACCCACAGGTCTGGGTGCAGCAACTCCGGCGCCAATGGCAGACCGGGATGTTTCGCCATGCCGGTCGGCGTTGCGTGGATCAGCCCGTCGGCTTCAGCCATCGCCTCAGGCAGGTTGCAATCCGCTGTGGCGCGGCCGGCACCGAAGCGGTTGCAAAGATCGGCAGACAGGCGCTGCGCACGGGAAACGTCCACATCGACAATCGCCAGTTGCGCTGCACCAAGCGTGAGCATTGCATGCGCGACCGCCGCACCCGCGCCGCCTGCGCCGAGCTGCACCACGCTTGTCGTCGGCACGTCGCATAGTTCACGACGAAAGCTTTCGGCGAAGCCCCACCAGTCGGTGTTGTGACCCGTCCGCCTCCCCGCACCCAGCACGACGGTATTGACCGCGCCGATAGCGCGCGCGTCGTCTGAAAGTTCGTGCAGCAGCGGCATTACAGCTTGCTTGCACGGATAGGTGATGTTGACGCCGGCAAAGCCCTCGCGTTCGACATCCTGCAGCAGATCCGCAAGCGCATTCGGGCCGACATTGAGCAAGTCGAGATCGATGAGCCGGTAGTCGCAATGCAAGCCCTGTTCGGCGGCTTCGCGCTCGTGCATGGCCGGTGTGCGGGAGGCCTGGATGCCGGCGCCGATCAATCCGACGCGATAAGACCGCGGAGCTTGCTTCATTGCGGGTTGACGTTCAATCCGGAACGCACGTCGTTATTGGGTGATGCTGGCGCGGCATTCTAATGGACTTGCGGGGGCGCGACGACAGACCGACCTTTATCCTGGGCCCGCCGCCTCCGGCTCGGGTATGCTTCGGCTCATCGCGTTACGCTTTTTACCCCCATGATCCCTTTCCTTTCAGCAAAAAAACTGGCCGCCCTGATCCGTCGCAAAAAAGTCACTAGTGAGGCGTTGCTCGATCTGTACCTCGAACGGGTCAAGCGCCTCAATCCGAAAATTAATGCCGTGATCCTGCTGGACGAGCGGCGCGCCCGGGCCCAGGCGCGCCGGGCCGACCGCGCAGCTGCCAAGGGTGACTGGAGCGGGCCGCTGCACGGCGTGCCGATGACCGTGAAGGAATCGTTCGATCTCGAAGGCCATCCGACCACCTGGGGTCGTCAGGACATGGTGGGCAATATCGCAAAGCGTAACGCGCTGGCGGTGCAGCGCCTGATCGATGCCGGCGCCGTTGTTTTCGGCAAGACCAATGTGCCGGTCATGCTTTCGGACTGGCAATCCTTCAATCCGGTCTATGGCACGACCAACAATCCCTGGGACGTGACGCGCATCCCTGGTGGCTCCTCCGGCGGCGCAGCTGCAGCGCTGGCGGCAGGGTTGACCGGTCTCGAACTGGGGAGCGACATCGGCGCTTCGATCCGCAATCCGGCGCATTACTGCGGGGTATTCGGACACAAGCCCACGTTCGGCCTGTGTCCAAGCAGCGGCCATAATCTGCCGCCAAATCTTGGAGTGAAGGACATGGCGGTGATCGGCCCGCTGGCGCGCAGCGCGGATGATCTGGAGATCGCACTGAGGCTCATCGCCCAGCCCGACGAGATGCACGCTCGGGGAATCAGGATCGCCCTGGCTCCTGCCAAACCCGAGGTGCGGAAACTCAAGATCGCCGTCCTGAAGTCCGCCGCGACCGCCGAGGTCGATGCGACCGTGCAGGCTGCCGTACTCGCCGCCGCGCAGGCGTTCGCGAAACGCGGCGCGAAAACTCAGCGAGACGGCGCGTCCTGATTTCGACCTCGGTGAGGCCCACCGCACTTTCGTTCACTTGCTGCGCGGCGCGACCTGCTCAGCGCTCAGCGACGAGCAGTTCGCACGCCAGAAGGAACTCGACGCGCGGGCCACGCGAGGCGACGACAGCTACGCCGCCTTGATGATGCACGCCAATACCATGCCGATGCGTGAATGGCACGCCTGGAACGAAAAGCGCGAGCAGATTCGCCAGGCCTGGATGGAATTCTTCCGCGAGTGGGACTTGCTGCTGTGCCCGGCCGCAGCAACCGCGGCATTCCCGCACAATCAGCAAGGCGAGCGCTGGGAAAGAATGGTCATGGTCAACGGCAAGCCGCAGCCCTCCACGACGCAGATGTTCTGGGCCGGCTTCCCCGGGATGGCCTACCTGCCTTCGACCGTCGCCCCGGCCGGCTTGACAAAGGAAGGACTGCCGGTTGGCGTACAGATCATTGGGCCGCAGTTCGGCGATCTCGCGACCATCGCCGCCGCGCGCTTTCTGGAGCGCGAATTCCAGCCCTTTGTGGCGCCGAAAGGATACGAATGATGCGGCCCATTTTATGGGGGGCGCTTGGCTTGCTCATGGCGCTGGCGCACAACGCCGGCGCGCAGGAAAGCGCCGATCAGGCCAACGCGCAGGTTGCGGCTGCCACCGCTGAATGGATCGCGACATTCAATACGCGCGATGCGGCGAGAATCTCGGCGCTTTATGCGCCCGATGCGATCCTGTGGGGCACCGTCTCCAAAACCATTCGCACCACCCCTGCGGAAATTCTCGAGTATTTCCAGGCGTCTTCGAGCAGACGCCCCCGGCTGCGCATGGTGCTCGGCGAATACCATGTTCGTGTCTATGGCGACATCGCCAGCAACTCGGGCTACTACGCCTCGCACGAACCCCTCGACGGGCAGGATGTCGTGGTGCCGATGCGTTTTACCTTCACCTACCGCCGCGAAGGTGAGCGCTGGGTCATCGTCAATCACCATTCGTCGCGCTTCGCCGCCACACCCTGATGCAGGTGTTTCGCGACGCCAGGATTTTCGCGACGCCAGGATTTTCGCGACGCTCAGGATTTTCTCGACGCCCAGGTGACCCCGATCTACAAAGGCGCCAACCAGACCCCGCGCAGGATCATCGTCGGCTGATACGCCGGAGCAACATGGAGCGTCGCTTTTTGCTGCCGCGGAGTTCGTCTAGAATCGGCCTCTGTTTGAGTTCACGACGCTACTTGAACCCTGACCGGATGGCCTCGTCCCGATTGCCGCGCCCCTCACCCCTCGTCCCTCGCCCCTGATCTTTATGGAACTCGATTTCACCCAGCCCGCCGCGCAAGACGAAGCCTACGACCCCGCCGTCGCCCGAACCTGTTTCGAAGCATTCGGCAGACCGGAAAGTGTCGCCGAGATGCAAAGCTTCTTCACCGAAGGCCAGGCCAGCGACAAGATGTATCTGCTGGTCGAAGGGGAAGTCAGCCTGTCGCGCGCGCGCAAAACGCTGGATATCGTCAAAGCCGGTGAAATTTTCGGGGAAATCGCCGTCATTACGCAGCAACCGCGCGCCGCGACCGCGATGGCGCGCAAGGCCTGCCAGGTACTGGTGCTCGATGCCGCGCAGTTGCAGCAGGCCCTTCAGCAGACGCCGGAGTTTGCGCTGATGCTCATGAACATCATGAACAACCGCTTGCGCCTGACCATCGCGCTCATGAAGCAGACCGCAAGCCTGCCGGCTTTTGGGGACCGAGAAGACCTGCGGGTATTCGACAAGCAGCGGCTGGACGAACTGGTCGCGGCATTTCGCGCGAAGCCCCCGCAGACCTTTCCGGCTGGCCGCGTCATCATGAAGGAAGGCGATGCCGGCGTTGCGATGTATATCGTCATGCGCGGCCGCGTGAACGTGTCGATCAAGGGCGTTATGGTCGAACGCGTGGGCCCCGGCGGCATCTTCGGTGAAATGGCACTGGTCGATCAGGCGTCGCGATCGGCGACTGCAACCGCCGACATCGAAAGCCTGCTGCTGAGCATCAGCCGCAGCGACTTCCTCACACTGGTCAAGACCAAGCCGGGTTTCGCCATCTCACTGTTGAAGACCGTCGCGGACCGGCTGCGGACCATGACGGCGCAGAAGAAGTGAGAAATGCCGTGCCCCACAGGGGTGCCGGGCTGCCGCCCATAAATAACGTGAATGTCGTGAATGTCGTGAATATCGTGAATGTCGTGAACATCGTGAATGTGTCGCGGACGGTGATCAGGTCAGCGGCGGGCGGCGGGTGTTCCAGGGTCGGCTTTGTTCCAATTGCGCGGCGAGGCGAAACAGCGTGGCTTCGTCGCCGAAGCGACCGGCGAAATGTGAACCAATTGGAAGCCCGTCTGCGGTCCAGTAAAGTGGAACCGTCATGGCCGGTTGTCCCGTGACATTGCACAGGCCGGGCATCGGCGCAAACGCCCACGCGCGGCGAAATGCAGCAAAGCGGTCTGAGGGCGGCGCATCGAAACTGCCGAGAAGCGGAGGCGGCTCGGTGACCACCGGCGTGAGCCATATGTCGTAATCGACGAAAAAACGCGCAATGTCGCGAGCCAGCAGTTGTAACTCGCAGATGGCCAGCTGGTATTCGGCTGCGCTTACCCGGCGGCCCATTCGGTAGAGCTCCCAAGTGACGGGCTCGACGTCTTCGACGCCGACACTTTTGCCACTGCTGCGCTCGATTCCATCCAGGGTCGCGGAAATGCCCGCGGTCCACAAAGTCGTAAACAACTGTGCGGCTCTAAGATAATCGACCTGGGGTCTGGCTTCGATGACTACGTGGCCGAGCTCCTGACAAAGCTGCGCCGCGTCGCGCAAGGCGAGCGCGCAATCCCGGTGAAGAGGATTGAAGCTGTAGCCACTGAACGCTATGCGCAATTGCCCGGGGTCGATGCCGACTTCCTGCAAGAAAGGCCGTCGAGTGGCCGGCGCGCAATACGGATCGCCCAAGTCCGGGCCTGCGGTGGCATCGAGCAGGGCGGCACTGTCGCGCACTGACCGCGTTACAGCATGCTCGACGACCAATCCGCTGCGCACATCGCCGTGACCGGGGCCGGCAGGATTGCGCGCTCGGGTAGGTTTCAAACCGAACACGCCGCAACACGACGCAGGGATCCGGATCGAGCCGCCCCCATCGCTCCCATGCGCCATGACGACCATGCCGGCGGCCACAGCAGCCGCCGAACCGCCACTGGATCCGCCCGGCGTGCGCCGCAGGTCCCAGGGGTTGCGGGTGG
This sequence comes from uncultured beta proteobacterium, assembly GCA_963846655.1. Classification (GTDB taxonomy): domain Bacteria; phylum Pseudomonadota; class Gammaproteobacteria; order Burkholderiales; family JACQAP01; genus JACQAP01. The sequence continues at coordinate 5,429 of CAWJWT010000011.1, forward strand.
CGCCGAACAGGAGCGGCTCGCAAGTCGGCAGAAGCCCAAATTCGGCGCAGTTGGTTTTTCCGAGCACGATCAATCCCGCGCGCTTGATCCTTGCAACCAGTTCGCTATCGCGGTCTGCAACCCGGCCCTGCAGCAGCCGGCAAGCCGAAGTCGTGGGCACACCGGCATAGGTCGCAAGACTGTCCTTGAGCAGGAACGGTATGCCGCGCAACGGTCCGTCAGGCAATGCACCCCGAGCCGCCTGCCTCGCCTGCTCGTACATCGTCGCGATCACCGCATTGATCTGCGGGTTCAAGCGTTCGATGCGGGTGATCGCCGTGTCCACCAGTTCGAGCGCGGAAACTTGCTTGTTGCGCACCATCTCAGCCAGACCGATGGCATCGCACAGGAGGAGATCGTGCGCTGACATGTTGAAGTCAGTGCGCGTCGTCGCCGCTGCGAACGAACATCAAGACAGCGGCGCCTGAGACGAGAAGCAACAGTACCGAAAGAATTCCCAACCGCGAACTGCCCGCCAAAGCGCCGGTAACGCCAATTAACAATGGCCCCAGCACCGTGGCAACCTTACCGGCCATGTTATAGAAGCCGAAGTACTCTGCCGATTGCGCCGACGGAATGATGCGCGCGTAAAACGATCGCGAAAGCGATTGCACTCCGCCCTGGACCAGCCCGATGAGCGTGGCCAGCACGTAGAACTCTCCTACCGCGGTCATGGCATAACTCCATAACGTGGCAACGATATAAGCTGCAATGGCGACGAGGATCGCCGGCTTTGCGCCAAAACGTTGTCCCACATGCCCGAACACGATCGCCGCGGGAAATCCCACGAACTGGGTAATGAGCAACGCAAAGATCAAACTTTTCGGATCAAAGCCAAGAGCGAGCCCATAGTCGAGGGCCATGCGCGCAATCGTGTACACCCCATCGATATACAACCAGTAGGCCAGCAGGAATAGCCAGACGTCACGACGAAGGCGTAACTGCCGGAACGTCGCTGCAAACTGACGCAAACCCTCCCGCACGGCGTTGCCCACGCTGATCGGAGGCGTTGCGTGAGTTTCCCGGACCCAGAGCAAGAGCGGAATGGCAAATACGGCCCACCATACGGCGACCAGAACAAACGATATGCGTACGGCAGCCTCGCTGGAGCCAAGACCAAATCGCGAGGGCCAAAGCGTCATGACCACATTCAGTGCGAACAGCAGGCCGCCGCCGAGGTAGCCCAATGCGAACCCGAGGGCCGAAACGTAATGCACCCGCTTGCCATGCGCGACAGTCACGAGCAGGGCATCGTAAAAAACATTGGCTGTGGAAAATCCCACCGAGGCGACTACGAACAGTGCGATCGCCGTCGTCCAGCCCCCGCGCGGCACCAGCGCCAACGCCGCCGTCATCACAATCGCAACGGCGCTGAAAGTCGCCAGATATCTTTTTTTCGCACTCCCGCGATCGGCAACCGCCCCTAGCAACGGAGCAAGAACTGCCACAACGAGGCTTGCGGCCGAATTGGCCAGGCCGAGTCTGAGCGAACTGACTGTGGCATCGATACCCGCGCTCCAGTACTGCTTCAGCAGGAGGGGGAAAAATGCCGAAACGACGACGAGCGCAAATGCCGAATTCGCCCAGTCATAGAGCGCCCAGGCGATCACGGCCTTGCGACCCGGTTCTACCCCTTCTGTCACGGCGTCTGTCATGTCCGCGGTCGGGGACTATAATTTTTGCGTCAGAGAAAAGGCAATGAAGGCACGGTCAGTAAAACGGTCTGCGTCATTACCCCGACCCAGCCACGCGCGGTAGGCAATGCGCGAGCTCAGATCTTTGCGGATTTCGGCATCCACCGCCACGACGTAAGAGCGGGTGCCTTCCAGCAGCGTGCCCAGTGTAATCGGCGCATTGCCCTGTACGTCGTGAATCCAGGCCAGCGATGGGGCCACGCTGCGCAGTCCGGCCACATCGCCAAACTCGATCCGTGAGAAGAGCCGATAACCCCATGCCGAGCGGCTCGCCATTCCGTTTCGACGTGCACCATCCGGGCCGGGCCGCGGTGTGATGTTGGCATCGAGGAAATAAGGTTTGAAACCGTGCACGTAAACGCCCCCCGCTTCGGCCCTTGCATACCATTGGCTCGAACCGAGCATTGGCGGTAGTCCCTGGGTCGCCGAGAACGCCCATTGCGACACATCGAATCGTTCATAGCCGGACACCTCTGAGTCGAAGAAGGCGCCCGCATTGCCGGCAGTGATCCCGCCTCGTGCGTCAACCAGCGGATTGCGATTCAGCGCAGCGAGCGTACCGGTGCAAGCAAGGCTTGAGGGATCTGGCGAGCAGGTGGCCGTTGCGGCGGCTGGGGCAAGGCCCGCGGTGATGAGCAGTTCGTCGTCGATCTGCAACGGCTGGCCAAGGCGCATCGAGTAATTGAGGCTGCATTGCGTATACTCGGCCGCCTTCATCCGGGCAGATGCGCCCACGACCGTCACCTCTTTCGGATACTCAATAAAATAATTGCCGCTCGACGTGTAGTCCTGTGCCGTCATCGCGAGCAGTCCCCCGAGCGTACCGGTATGGACGCTTACGACCGGTTCGCGCGAATGCACGCGCATCGCATAGGCCGCGAGCGCCAATTGCTTCGCCCCGATTTCCGGTGATTCAACCCGCAGGCCAAACTGACCGGTGCCAGGCGGTAATCGATCCGCTCCGCGCGGTACGCGCGAACCGAACGGTGTCGCCGCCGTCGTGGAGGAAGCATCCTGATCCGGAACCAGAGGCGACCCTTGCCCCAGTTGTAGAAAACGTGATCCGGGCGAGTAATAATCATTCCCGCTGAGGAACGTGCCAGCGGCTTCGGGCTCCGAAGGCGTGAAGCCGAACTGATAGAACCCAGCCCAGGTCCAGTGGCCGGGCGTCACGACATCGGCGAAAAGCATGGGGACCGCGACCACCGTGTCTTTGGCCGTATTGCCCGGTTGGTAACGCCGCGAGGCCGCGACTGGATTCACCGGCGCGACGCTCTGGCCGAAGGCCGCGCTGTCGCTCCACTGCAATCTTTGGTTGCCGGCTCGAACGCGCAGCATGCCCGCCTCGAAGCGGTGTTTCCCCCCGATGAATGCGTCGTTCAGATAAACGTTACGCCCGACGCGGGTGCGCGCCTCCCCGCTAAGATCGCGAAAATCGGTGTCGCCGCCGGCGTTCAGAAAATCGTAGAAGTACACCGCCTCCATGCTGAGGTCCAGGCGTTCGGAACTGCCCGTCACAGTCGATCGGCCCTGGACAGCAAAAGTTGCCAGCCCGCGGCCATAGTTGAGGTTGCCGTCGTCAAAATTCACCGATGTTCCGGTGCCGCCATTGCCGCCGCCGATCAATCCGTAATCGCGACTGCCAAGGCGGCTGATACCTCCTGCGGAAAACTCCTGCGTAAACTTTGCATGCAATTTTTGACTGTGGGCGTCGTCACTGCTCGCCCCCTGCGCACCGGGGGCGAGAACGAACAAGCACAGCGTTCCTGACGCCAGCGCGACTCGAAGGCTGTTGCCACACTGCATAGCACTCCCTTCCCCGGCGTCGGGCACGCCGGCCTTTCTCGCCCTCGCCGAGCTTCCCAGTACGCCGAAGATATCGCTTCCATGTGCGCAATGCGACAGAAATTTATGACGATGGCAAGCATGGGCAAGTCCTGACATCAGCCGGTATCTCATGACTGGTCGCTCAGTGTTCATTGGTCCGCACCGGGATGGAAACGCCATTAGCCCCGACGGCCGACAGAAGGCCATGCAAGATCGCGATTAACCCACCACGCTCGTTTATATACCGATCTGACGCAGCCAACTCAAACGACCGACTGCGGTCGGAACGTTGCTTGACTGCGGTCTGACGCAGCACTTGGTATGCGCGCACACGATCCCGGATATTCTTGATCTGCAGACTCCCTAACGCATGGAACCTGTGTCGCAAGCGAGGCGGCACTTCGTCAAAAACCTTTCCGGACATGACGATCCCGCCCTGCGGGGCTACAGCTTCCATGCGCGCCGCAATATTGACGCCGTTGCCATAAACGCTGCCATCGGCGTCGACGAGAATGTCTCCCAGATCCATGCCAATGCGAAAATGCATGCGCTGGTGCGGCTGCGCAGCTTGATTGCTGCCTTCGATACTGTCCTGTATTTCCACAGCCGCAGCGACGGCCTCCAGTGCACTCGCGAATTCCACCATGATGGAGTCACCGGGCATGTTCACGATGCGCCCGTCGTGAGTAGCGGATATTTCTCCGATCCTGGCTCTATGCCGCTTGAGGATCTCGAGAGTGGCGCAATCATCCTGCTGCATGAGGCGTGCATAGCCCACGACATCGGCCAACAGGATGGTTGCGAGCCGGCGCTTTGGCGTTGCATGTACCGACCGGACATCGCCCTGCGCAACCTCCCGTACGGCAACCGACGGTGTTTGCATAGCCTGCGCTTCGCTATTCATGGCCGACTCCAATAAAAGCTGGCTCTTCGTACGAGAACTCCGGACGCAGCGGTCTGCACACGACCGGCTGCCCGTTGTACGTGCCGCAGGGGCTATAGCCAACCTCTGGCTGTGGCGGCGGCGGTCCGGTCTGCACCTCTACGTCCAGAAAGCCGCCGCCGCTCCCACAGGCGCACAACAGGGCCATACCTGCGACAACTGTCACCGTCCCCCATAGGATGTTCATGAAGTCTCCCTGGCAAAATGTGAGAGGCGTTCTGATGCGAAAGCACAACTCGTCAGCTCGAAGGAATCGACACACGTCCCTGCGACTGGGCGATGACCTTGCCGGTCTCCCCCGTCATCCACAGCCGCTCGGTGTCCCAGTACTCCGGCGAGCGCTTGCCCGACTTGATCGCTTCCACGGCGAGCACCATCAGGGTCGCGACGACTTTCTCCTGGCGCAGCAGCTTGTATTCAATCGCTGCCCAATCGATCACTTCGTCGATCGGCTGCCCGTCGACGTCACGCGCATAAGGCTCATGCCAGCCCCGCTGCCCCGGCCGGAAGGTGGTGGCGATACCGGTTTGTTTCGCGGTCACGCGAAAAGGCTGCTCGCCCGGATGGCGATACACCACGGCAAGCAGGATCTGGCCGCGCGTGAACGCGTATTTGTAATTGCCCGCGAGCACATAGTTCTTCGCCGTTTGCTCGGGCATGCCTTGGGAGACGAGCAGCCGTTGCAGCGCGCTGTTGGCCTCGAAGATCGCCTGTGAGCGGTAGCGCCCGTACAGGCCCGGCTGGCCTTCGATCTTTCCGGTCTGCGGGTCCACGCGCTTGTCGTCGATGGAGACGCCGAAAGTGGACTTGTAGGAATCATCCAGCGGTACCGCATTGGCCTCGAGCAGCCCCTTGTTCAGATCGTTGAGTCCGGTGCCGATCGTGTAGGGCAGAAACGCCAGGCCCTGCGCGATGCCCGCGACGATCATGAAGGGGGACAAAAACAGGTTCTTCAGGCCGTGGCCAAAAGTGTTGGCCGCCACCCGCCCGTCGTGCTCGCCCGGCGTTGCGCAGCCACCCAGCCCCAGCATGACACTCGTCAACAGCGCGATCATTGTTCGTAACACGTTCGTTTTCATGGTCTGTCTCCGTAACAAAGAAAAAATCCTCTGGTCTGTAAAGGAACCCCCCGCTTGCCTGAAATTGCCCAGGGAACGGAATCTCTCCCATGCGCCTGTCATTTCATGACGACCACTATTGCAGCGATCGTGCCAGTCTTTAACCGACTGTTTTATATACGGAGCAAGGAAGGATCCTGAGACGGCGGTAGCAAATGCTGCATACGTGGACTACATTGAATGCATGGCATCGACCCACCTCAGCAGCGCCGATCGCGAGTTCTTCACCGCTCTGGCGGACGTCGTATTCGGCAATCCCTTCAGCCCGCAGCGCAATGCACTGATCGTGCGACTCGCGCCACGTGCGAAGCCTGGGCAACTTAGCGACGATCGGGAAGCACTCGCGCGCGTGGTCGGTCCGCGGCTGGCGCCCTGGCTGCGCGAGGGGATTCCGGCGGTGCAGCAGTTGGGTGCTGAGGACCGCAGGATGCTGAAGCCTGCAGTTCTATATTTGTGCTTTCACCGGTATGTGCCGCAACTCGATGCACTCATTGAGAGGCAAGCAACGCAATACGGCACCCCTCTCGCGGTTACCTTCGCCGACGAAGCCGTCGCCGAGTTGACAAGTGGGGGTTTGTCGGAAGTCTCCGCGGTGCAGTACTTCGCCTTTTATTTTCAGTTGCGGCGGGCGTTTTATTTCATTCACCGCGAACTTACCGGTGAATGCGCGTCCATGCAGCGCTTGCGCGAAGCATTGTGGAATAACATCTTCACGCACGACATGCGCGGCTACGAAGCCGCGCTATGGAACCGCATGGAGGACTTCTCGACGTTGCTGCTCGGCGAAACCGGCACGGGCAAAGGATCCGCGGCGGCGGCCATCGGCCGGTCCGAGTTCATCCCATACCTCCCGGCGCAGCGGCGCTTCGCGGCCAATTTTGCGGAGACCTTTATCGCTATCAATCTTTCGCAATTCCCGGAAGCGCTGATCGAGTCGGAATTGTTCGGCCACCGCAAAGGCGCCTTTACCGGTGCCATCGAGAACCACGAGGGTGTGTTCGCGCGCTGCAATGCGCATGGCGCATTGTTCCTGGATGAAATCGGCGAAGTCTCGATCCCCGTACAAATAAAACTGCTGCAAGTTTTGCAGGAACGTACTTTCACCCCGTTGGGCGGACATGAGAAGAAGCGCTTTGCAGGACGCGTCATCGCCGCAACCAACCAGCCCCTAGGAAAACTGCGCCAGGATGCGCGCTTCCGCGATGACTTCTTCTACCGGCTGTGTTCGGACGTAATCGAAATGCCGACCCTGCGGCAGCGCATCGCAGAATCGCCCGCCGAACTCGAACATCTCGTGCAATTGCTCGTCGCTCGGATCACCGGCTCGCCGGCGCCGGAAATAGTGGACCAGGCATTGCGCGCACTGCGCGCGGTCTGCCTGCTGACTACCCTTGGCCCGGTAACGTGCGCGAACTGGAACAGGCCGTGAGGCGCATCTTGCTTACGGGAATCTATTTCCAGGAATCGTCCCGGACCCACCGTGAGGAGCAGACGCTGCTGGATTCCATGCGAGCGGGCGAGCTGACCGCCGCGGAGCTATTGGGTATCTATAGCGCCCTGCTCTATCAGCGCTTTGGCACGTACGCGGAAGTCGCCAAACGCACCGGACTCGATCCGCGTACGTCGCGCAAATACGTGGAAGCGGCAAGCATTAGAAAAAAGGACTGAGGACTGAGGACTGAGTGAAACCAGGATAAGCTCAGGGCATTATTGTTTTGCCCCTTCGGAGCAGTCCTCAGTCCTCAGCACTTATGGTCGAAGACCGGTATCCCGTTGCGTGACAGTCCTTTCTTTCTTCACACCACGTCGAGACGTTGCGTGGCGCTCGCCACCCCTCCCTGGTCGTCTTGCCAGGTAAAAACGAGCTCACCACTGGCTTCCGCCACGACGTAAAACGTAAAAAACGGATTTGTCGATACGGCCGGGTGCAGTTTCGCGCGGAAGATCTCGCGTCCGTTATACGAGCAGTGGAAGGATTCGACGATGTGACGCGGTATTTCCTTGCCGGTGTTATTGAGCCGGAAGCCCGACTCCATCGGATGTTGCACCATGGTGCGGATTTCGACGGTCTCGCCGCGTTTTGCGCTCGCCGCCATGCGCACCCGTGCCGTACCCATGCGGCTCACAGACCGCACTCCGACGTCACGACTTCCACGTCCGCTGCCGCCGACCACAACGTTCCGTCGCTGAGCAGGGCGATGGCAATGACCTGCTGGGAAGTCGCCACCCGCACGCGCGACGAGATGACGGCCTTGCCGTTATACGGTCCGAGCTGTGCTTCGAACACCCGCGGCAGGTGATTCTTGCCCGCGAACAGATAAATGCCTTTCACGTAGTCCTGCGGCGTCATCGGACTTTCGACCTCGACCGTAACCGGCACGACACTGCCATTCTCGGCGAGCCGTGGCATGGTCAACGTGACCTTGCCACGCGCAATCTGACGCTCGCCAAACGTCTCGCGCAGTGCGGCGGTCAGCGCGTCGGGCGTTGCCTTGGCTGGCCTGACGACCAGCAGGCAAGCGCCGGCGGTGAGCGCATGAAGCGCGCGCCGCCGGCTCGGGACGTACACTTCGTGACGGTCGTGACGGTCGTGACGGTCGTGACGGTCGTGACGGTCGTGAGATCGGACTGCACGTTGTGCGCGTTCCGCTTTTACGATTTTCACTCATTCACTCATTCACTCATTCACACCTTCACTCATTCACACCTTCACTCATTCACGCGTTCTTATAGCTAAACCCGCTGTTCTTGAACGGCAGCGAACGAATGCGCTTGCCGGTCGCGGCAAAAATGGCGTTGCCCAGCGCAGGAATGACCGCGCCGATCGGCGGCTCGCCGACCCCGCCCCAGAAACCGCCGGTGGGCACGAGAATCGATTCGATCTTCGGCGTTTCGCCCAGACGCAGCACCCGGTAATCGGTGAAATTACCCTGCTCGACGCGGCCGTCCTTGATGGTGATTTCCTCGTACATCGCCGAACTCAGCCCCCAGATCACGCCGCTTTCCATCTGGGCGATCACCGCATCCGGATGAACCACGTGTCCGCTGTCGAGGGCAACCACGACGCGCTTGACCGTGACGACGGTGCCGCCGGTCACTTCGATCTCCACAACTGCGGCGGAATAACTGCCGTACGAATCGACCACGGCGACGCCGCGATGAATACCCTTGGGCGCGGGCTTGTCCCACGCCGCGGCTTTCACCACCGCCTCGAGCACGCCAAGGTCCTTCTTGCCTTGCAGCAGCGGTCGGCGGAACGCGACCGGGTCCTTGCCGGCCGCGTGGACGAGTTCGTCGATGAAGCACTCGCGGAAGAAGGGGTTGTTCGTGTGCGCCACGGCGCGCCAGAAGCCCGGCGGCACATGCGGATTGCGCATCGCATACTCGTCGGTGAAATTCGGCACGGCGTAAGGATTGTCCTGGAAGCAGCGCACATTGACCGGGTCGATGCCATTCTTGATATCCGCGGGGCGCACGGTGATGAATATGGACTGGTCGGCCTGCCTGACGTGCCATGCGGTCCAGTTTCCATCCTTGTCGAGCGCCCCACGCAGCTTCACCAGCGCGACCGGGCGATAACGGCCCTGCTTCATGTCTTCCTCGCGCGACCACTGCAACCGCACCGGTGTGCCCGGCATTTTCTGGGCGATCCAGACCGCCTGCTTGGTATATTCCTGGTGCGGCCCGCGCCGCCCGAATCCACCCCCCGCATGCATCTTGTGCACAATGACATTCTCGAGCGGAATGCCCGCGGCTTCGGAAGCCGCCGCGATGGTCGATTCGCCGTTCTGCGTGCCGACCCAGACTTCGACCTTGTCGTCAGTGACGAGCGCAGTCGCCGTCTGCGGCTCCATGGTGGCGTGGTTCAGGTAGGGGGCATGGTATTCCGCTTCGAGAACTTTGGCGGCACCGGCCAATGCGGCCTCGGCATCGCCGTCCTTGCGCGCCACCGGAACGTCCTTTGCATCGATGCCGGTGCGCAGGAACGCCATGATGGATTCGCTGGACACATCGCCGTTCGTGCCCACGTCCCATTCGACCGGCAACTGCTTGAGCGCTTCGTTCGCGCGCCACCAGTTGTTGGCCACTACGGCCACCCAGTCGTCGCCGGCGACGACGCGCTTCACGCCGATCGAATCCCTGATCGCCGCTTCGTCGTAGCTTTTGAGTTTTCCCCCGAACACCGGACATTGCACGATCGAGGCGTGCAGCAGGCCCGGCAGGCGCACATCCGCCGCGTAGATCTGCTTGCCGGTTGTCTTGTCGACGATGTCGAAGCGCGCGGGGGAGGTCCCGATCAGCTTCCAATCCTTGGGATCCTTGAGTTTCGGCTCCGCCGGGATCTCCAGTTTCGCGGCAGCCGCGGCGACTTTGCCGTAGCTCGTGCGCTTGCCGGAAGGATGCGTGATGATACCTTTCGCGACCTTGCATTCAGCCGCCGGTACACCCCACTCCTTCGCCGCGGCGGCAATCAGCATCTCGCGCGCGCTCGCGCCGGCCTTGCGCAGGTATTCCTGCGAATCGCGGATCGCACGGCTGCCGCCCGTGGACATCGAGCCGAATATCCGGTTGCGCCGGACATGCTCGTTGACATCCGCATACTCGGGCCTCACGCGACTCCAGTCGCATTCGAGTTCCTCGGCAACGAGTTGAGCGAGCCCGGTAAATGATCCTTGCCCGAGTTCGGAGCGGGCAATGCGGATGATCACCCGATCGTCAGGCTGGATCACGATCCAATGCGTGACCTCCGGCGTGCCGGCGCCGGTCGCCGCACCGGCCTCTGCGGCCTGCACCACGCCGGACAGGCTCACGCCCAGCACGAGGCTTCCGGATACGGCTGCGCTCTTGACCAGGAAATCGCGGCGCGAGGATTCGAATTTTTGCAGTTTCATGATGATCTCCTCAAGCCGACTTGGCTACGAAATGGATGGCTTCGCGCACGCGCGCATAGGTCCCGCAGCGGCAGATGTTGCTCATCGCCTGATCGATCTGCTCGTCGGTCGGATTGCGTGTTTCCTTGAGCAGCGCCGCCGCGGCCATGATCATGCCGCTCTGGCAATAACCGCATTGCGGCACCTGCAGTTTCACCCAGGCTTTCTGCACCGCGGTCGAACCGTCGGCGGAGAGACCTTCGATGGTCGTGACCTTGCCTTTCACGGCGGAAACCGGCAGCACACAGGAGCGCACCGGCTTGCCATCGATGTGCACCGTGCAGGCGCCGCACATGGCAACGCCACAGGCGTATTTGGTACCGGTCAGTCCCAGTTCATCACGCAAAACCCACAACAGCGGCATGTCGTCCTCGACATTGACGCTGACCCGCTTACCATTGATATTCAGAGTTTGCACGCTAGGCTCCTGAAGGAATGTCGAAGAAAGGCCCGGACTTCGGGCGGCAACGACCATCATGCCGCTGCTGGACTCAAGGGGCAACTGGCAATTCGACCACGCCTGTGGCCGTGACGACCCAGAGAGCGGTGACAATCGTAACGGTCGAGACGAACGTGCTCCACAGAGAGCCGACTTCGGGCCGGGATCCCATGAATGGCGTAAAGCCGGCGCGAACTGGTCCGGAACAATTCGATACAAAACGCGCTTCCGCACCGGCCTCATGCCCCGTGCCGGGCGCCTGCCGGATTGGTGCAACTTTAAGCCTGCGCATGTGGTCCACTTTCTGATCCCCATAAGTCGAGGAGAAACGATGACGACATGGATTGTAGTAGCCGATTCCAGCCGCGCCCGTATTTTCGAAGCGCCGAATCGCGGTCGCCAGATCGAGGAAATCATGGACATGGTGAATCTCGCAGGCCGCGAGGCGATGCAGGACATCGACACCGACAACCACGGCCGATTTCAGACAGCGGGCGCCGCCGGCATGCCCAACGGCAGCCATTCGATCGGACGCGCGGAGCATCCGGCCGACCACGAAGTAGAAATGTTTGCGAAGCGCCTCGGCGCCTATGTGGACAAAGCCCGCGCGCAAGTGCGCTACGATCAGCTGTGCCTGGTCGCGCCGCCGCGATTTCTCGGCTTGCTGCGCGGCAATCTCGCAAAAGAATCACATAAACTGCTCAAGCGGGAAATTGCAAAAGATCTTTCGAAATTCGATGCCCCTGCCATCCTCGAGTACGTCCGGCGTTTACCTGACTCCTGATGTAACGCGCTTCCACTGACGCCGCTAGGCGTTGATGACGGGTTTGGCGCGGTAAGCCGAACGCGCGCAGGTGTCCTGCGCTCATGCATAATGCCGCCCACGCACCGGGGAACAACAATGCCCGGGCGAGGGAGGGGCACTTCATGGATTCACGCTTCACGCCGGAATTCAGGCGCCGCACCATCATCAAGGTCTCCTGGCGCCTGCTGCCGCTGGTCGTCGTTGCCTATCTGGTCGCCTATATCGATCGCACCAATGTCGCGTTCGCGGCGCTGACGATGAACCAGGACCTGGGCATCACCCCGTACATGTACGGCCTTGGCGCGGGCATTTTCTTTCTGGGGTATGCGTTGTTCGAGGTGCCGAGCAACATCGTTCTGGAAAAAGTCGGGGCGCGATTGTGGATTGCCCGCATCATGCTGACGTGGGGCATCATCTCCGGCCTGATGGCCGCGGCCACCGGTCCGATCAGTTTCATCATCCTGCGTTTTCTGCTCGGCGTGGCCGAAGCCGGCTTCTTTCCCGGCATGATTCTTTATTTCACCTACTGGTATCCGGCGCATTTTCGCGGCCGGGTCATTTCCACGCTGTTCATAGCCGTTCCACTGGGCAATGCGCTCGCATCGGTGCTGTCCGGGGCCATCCTGGAAATGGACGGCATCTGGGGCCTGCACGGCTGGCAATGGGTATATATCCTCGAAGCGCTGCCGGCCGTACTGCTTGCGTTCGTTGTGCTGGCGCGAATGACTGATCGTCCTGCGGCCGCGAACTGGCTGACCGCCGATGAAAAGGAATGGCTCCAATCGGAATTGCAGGCGGAGAAGGTACGCATCGAGTCGACGGGCCGCGTGTCCCTGATGCGTGCATTGACCGACATGCGCGTACTGATGTTGGCCCTCATCTACTTTTCGAGCGTCATTGCCAGCTATGGCATCACGTTCTTTCTGCCGCAGATCGTGAAAGGCCTGGGACATTCGAATTTCGTGACCGGCTTGCTGACCGCAATTCCCTATACCGTGGGCGTGATCGGATTGATCCTCTGGGGCCACTCATCCGACCGCCACAAGGAAAGGCGCTGGCATCTGATTGCCGCTTCGACGACCGCTGCCGTCGGACTTGCGGGCACGGCTTATCTGACCGGTTCGGCGTGGGCGCTGGTGACCATGTCCGTGGCTGCCATCGGTCTGTACGGATCGCGGCCCAGTTTCTGGCCGATGCCTTCGCTGTTCCTGACGGGTGCCGCTGCCGCCGTCGGCATTGCATTGATCAATTCGATCGGCAACCTCGGGGGCTATGTCGGGCCATTCATCGTTGGCTGGATCAGGCAAAGTACCGGCAGCTTCGCCATGGGGGTATATTTTCTGGCCGCCTGCGCGTTCACGTCGGCGTTACTTGCATTCTTCGCAAGGCACGCAACGGGAGGAGTGGCGCCGCCGACAGGCGACACTTCGCGAGGTGCGCTGGATCCAGAACCCGTCCCAACCCGCACACCGCATTCGCCGTAAGTGCCGTGGACAATCGAACCCTCCATGGTGATGTTGCTTCGCATTGGCTCGAGAGGCGCCCTGGCTTGACCTGATGTACGTGCTGGGCTATGGTCTGGCCTGAAGTCATTCGATTTTCCGTGTACACACTGTTGCGTTTCCAGACTCGCGACGCACTGCGTTCCGGCTGACCTTCGAGTCGGCCGGATCAGTTGCGCGAGATTTGCCAGCGTAACGGCGCGGTTGCAAGGGCTCTGGTCCGCAGCCGCTCAGAAAAAACCCATGCGTCGAGCCGTTCTCCAAAGTGCAAGGAGCCGGCCGAATGCCAGACGCGCCACCGCATTCCGGCCATTCGCAGTCTCACACGTAGTTCAAGGCATCCGGGCTTGGCCTCGATGCGTTACGCCGAAACGATGCCGCACAACGCACGCATCGAATGCCTGACTCGGCATACCGCGTTATTGCAGTCATTTGATTCCGCCTGCGGCGGCGAACTGGCACAACGCCCCGCCAGGGTTTGAGATTCATCGTCAACGGTTTCGAGCAAAGCTCACACGCCACCGGAACCCTTCTTCATCACAGGAGCCCCGCCATGCAAGACAGACAGATCTTTCTCACGGACCTCGACGCCGTTCGGCTGCGCAATATCGCCCGTGAACTCGGGGGGCAGCGCGGCGAAGCCAGAGAGCGCGCCGAAGAATTAATGGACCTGGTCGACAACGCCGACATCGTGCCGGCGGATACCATTGCGCCGGATGTGGTGACCATGAACTCCACTGTCATCTATGACGATGCCGCGCAAGGCCCAAGCGAAACGCTGGTGCTGGTGTATCCGGAACAGGCCAATGCCACGCGCGGACGCGTTTCCATCCTGTCCCCGCTCGGGCGCACGCTGATAGGGCTGCGCGCCGGCGAGCGCGTGAATTTCGGAACGCCCGGTTCCGGCGTGCGCTGCGTGCGCGTACGCAAGGTGCTCTACCAACCGGAAGCCGAAGGTAATTGGACGCTTTAAGTCCCCAAGAAAAAAGGAGATTGCGATGCACGAGCAACTTCCTCTGGAGCAAATCGTCATTCATCGCCGGGAACCGATGCAGTACTTCTTCGCCACGCGCGCGATCGAAGTGGTTCCCGCGTCCGAGGATTATGTGCTGGATCCGGTGCGCGAAGGGCTGCGCATGCGCGCGGCCAGTGAAAGCGCACTCGACTTGCCCAGGGAGATCCTGCGCGACACCTTTGGCGAGGAACTCGACTTTCTGCCCATTGACGTCGCTCTGCAACGGCATGGTGACGTCACTTACGAGCCGTGGATGTTCGTGCGTTCCGAAATCCGGTCGAACGCGCAGCCGTTCGTGCGCGATGAACTGTGCACGCGCGCCGCACGGATTCTGGAAGAAGAAACGCAGCGCCTGAAAGTCGTCACGCGCGCGCTGGCGGCGCAGCGCAAGCTGCTTGGCTTTCCGGCGGTGGTGCGCGAAAAGGCAGGTGACGACGCGCGGCTTTGGATCTGGCTGAGCCACTATGCACCCATCGAGTCGGCAACCGATCGCTGAGGACCTGGGGTGCTGAGTGTCGAATGCTGGGTGACGTTCCAGGCGCTTGTCGCCGCTCTTTGGACGCACCCGCCTCGCAACCGGGGGCGCCGTTAGCTTCGTGCTACCCTTCGCGCTCCCTCGTGTCGAGTGCAATTTCGCAAATGAACGGCGCCGAAAGTCTTGTCCGTACCCTGGTCGCGGGTGGAGTGAAGGTGTGTTTCACCAACCCCGGCACTTCCGAGATGCATTTCGTCGCTGCGCTGGACAAGGTCGACGGCATGCGCTGCGTACTGGGCCTGTTCGAGGGTGTGGTCACCGGCGCCGCCGATGGCTATTACCGCATGGCGCGCAGCCCAGCCTCCACCCTGCTGCACCTCGGGCCGGGCCTGGCCAACGGCCTGGCCAACTTGCATAACGCGAAGAAGGCCGGCTCGGGCGTTTTAAACATTGTGGGCGAGCACGCCACCCATCACATCAAGCACGACGCGCCGCTCACCTCCGACATCGAAGGGTTCGCGCGACCCGTTTCGCACTGGATCAAGACTTCCCGTTCTTCGCGGAGCGTTGCGCAGGATGGCGCCGCGGCCATCGCAGCGGCGCGGCAGGCGCCGGGCCAGATCGCCACCCTGATCCTACCTGCCGATACCGCGTGGAACGAGGCCGACGGTATTGCCACGACGGCGCGCACGCTGCCGCCCATACGGGTGCCGCATGAGAGTGTCGGCGAATCGGCGCGGGCTTTGGCGCAAGGAGCCGGCTCATTGTTGCTGCTCGGCGGTGACGGCCTGATGGAACGCTCGCTGCAGTGGGCGGGCCGCATCGCGGCGAAGACCGGTTGCCGCGTCATGGCCGCGGGCTTCAACGCGCGCGTACAACGCGGCGCCGGCCGCGTGCAGATCGATCGTGTGCCTTATGTGGTGCGATCTTGCATTGGACACGCTCAAAGACGTGCGCCATGTGGTGCTGGCCGGCGCCAAATATCCGGTGTCCTTCTTCGCCTATCCCGGCAAGCCCAGCGTGCTCGCGCCGGAGGGTTGCCTCAGCACGCGGCTTGCAGGCGTGGAAAACGACATCGAACAAGCCCTCGAAGACTGGCGGCAGAATTGGGCGCGACCGCCACGCCGCCGCTGTTCCTGACTGCGCGTCCGCGGCGGCCGCGATTGCCGGCCGGCCGCGTCACGCCGGAAGGCCTCGGCGCCGTGCTCGGCGCGCTGCTGCCCGAGAATGCCATCGTGGTGGACGAATCCGTCAGCGTCGGCCGCGGGCTGTTTCCCCTCACCGCGGGCGCGCCGCCGCACGACTGGCTCAACAACATGGGCGGCTCCATCGGCTTCGGCCTGCCCGCGGCCGTCGGCGCTGCCATCGCCTGTCCGGATCGCAAGGTGATTGCGCTGGAAGGCGATGGCAGCGGCATGTACACCGTGCAATCTCTCTGGACCATGGCGCGCGAGGGACTGAACGTAACCGTCGTGGTGCTCGCCAACCGCTCCTACGCAATCCTCAAGGGCGAATTCGCCAATGTCGGCGCCGGCAAGCCGGGACAAAAAGCCACGGACATGATGAGCCTCGACCGGCCGAACCTGGATTGGGTGGCATTGGCAAAGGGCCACGGCATCGAAGCGGGGCGCGCAAACGACCTGGGAGAACTGGCGCGCGAATTCAGGCGTGCCCTGGCCGTGCAGGGTCCCTATCTCATCGAACTGGTCATGGCGTGAACGCACATACCGCGCAAGCCCGCACTGATTAAACTTTCCGCCTGTCATAACCGGGTAAAAAGCAATTCAGCCACAGAGTTCACAGAGAACACAGAGAGATCCACGGGGCTGTGCCGGCGAACTGCGCGCACGCGACGAGCGAGGTTTGAAATGAAATGCGTTCTTGATTTTCCTCGATGAACTTTAGGCGCAGCACTTACGGCCGAAGCTGCGGTGTCCTCTGTGGCAAAACGACGGGAGTTGCTGAGTGAGCAAGATTGCGGTGGTGGCCACCTACGATGTCGCGCCGGAACGAATCGGCGCTTTCATTCCGTTGCTCAAGGCGCACCGGGACCGCTGTCTCCGGGAAGAGCCGGGCACGCTGCGCTTCGACATCCTCCAGCCCGAGCACAACCTCATGCTGTACGAGGTCTATGAGAATGAGGAGGCGTTCCAGGTTCATCGCAACGGCGCGTCTCTTGCCCGCTTTCTCGAGGACGCCGCGGCAGTGGAAAGAAAACTCACCTTCGTGAAATGCGTTTTGCTGGACGATTAGGACCGCGGTCTCTCGCAAGATAGCGCAGAGCATGGCGGCTTCGTCGCTCGGAATCGAGTCGCTTCACTCGCCAACAGCATCGGCCCAAGGGGAGCTGATTTCGGTCGCACCCCAGTTCGTATTTCCACTCCTGAGGACGCCGCTGGGGCAGGCGTACTTGAATGGCAGCGTCAGACGATGTTGCTGAACGTAGTCGAAACGCGCCTGCAACGCCTGATGTATTTCCTCATCGAGCGCCGTATCGCCAATGACCAGGGCGCCTTCGCTTGCGTCGATGCGCGGCCGATGGAATGCGGATTCCAGGGTGTCGCCGTAGTCGGCAAGGAACGAAAACAGCTGCGTCACGGCCGGAAGAATGCGCCGGCCACCCGAGGCACCGAGCGCAAAGCGCCGGTCTGCGTGCTCGGCGATGATGGGACAGTAGTTGGTCAGGCAGCGCTTGCCCGGCGCAAGGGAATTGGGGCGGCCCGCTTCCGGATCGAACCACATGATGCCGTTATTCATCAGCACGCCCGACTCGGGCAGATGGACCCGTGAGCCGAAGACGGACAGCAGGGTTTGGGTGACTGCGGCCATGTTGCCTTGCCTGTCCACCACGCAGAAATGCGTCGTGCATCCCGGTGCGCGCCCGCCGTCCACGTCGCCCATGCGGGTGAGCCGGAATTCGTAGGCCTCCTGCAGCGATTGTGCGTAGGCGGCATAGGCGGCCGCGTCGGGTGAGGTACCAGGCGTCAGGCGCGAGGCGAGCAACTCAAGGGTCTGCGCCAGCGTGGGGCCGGCCGTCAGTTCCGGCGTGGCGGCAACGCGCGCGTTTCGGTAATTGATGAACAGCGGTTCGATTTCGCGTGCGCGATACGCGCCGAGATCCCTTGCACTGAGTCGTCCGCCCAGGGCTTGCACTTCGCGGGCAATAGTTCGCGCGAGATCCCCATCGTAGAAATCGCGCGCGCCGGCCTCTGCCAGCCTGCGCAGCGTAGCGGCGAGTTTTTTCTGTGGCAGCCGCACTTCGCCGCGAGCCGACCACGCTGCAACCGGTGGCAATCCGTTCGGGAGCCAGGCTTCGCGGCTGGCGGGGTAGCGGTTGAGGTCGAGGGCGGCACTCGCGATGTTCTGGGTGGCGAACCAGTCGATCAGCAGACCTTCCTCGGCCAACGCGATGGCGGGTTCGAGCAATTCCCGCCACGGCCGTGTCGCAAATCGCTCATGCGCCTCGCGCATGCCATCCACCACACCGGGCACGGCAATAGAGAGCGGGCCGTGGAGGTTGCGATCGTCCCGCACGCGCGCCCAGGGGAAAAGATCGGACGCCACGCCCTCGCCGGTCAGCGGATAGTCGGCGGCATCGAGGGAATCCGGCGACCGCATGCCGAAGTCGATTACGCGGTAGCCATTTTCCTTCGCCCGGTACAGCACCATGGCACCCCCGCCGCCAACGCCGCTCATCCACGGTTCCAGTACGCCGAGCGCGAAAGACGTGGCGATCACGGCATCGACCGCATCGCCGCCGTCGCGCAGGATACGCGCGCCTGCTTCCGCCGCGCGCCGATGCTGAGCCGCGACGATGCCTGCCTGGCTTTGTACGGCTGGCTTCGTTAACCGCATCGATGCGCTGAAGTTGTTCATTGTTTTAAGGCAAGTGGACGAGGGGAGAGGGACGAGGGGCGATGGATGGAAAGCGGCATCGAGATCGATTGCCGAATGGTGTATCTGTCAGCCTCCGGGTGCGCCCTGCGTATTCACATACAACGCATACACGCTTTTGCTCGCGGCCATGAACAACCGGTTGCGGGCGAGGCCGCCGAAACACAGATTGGCGCAGCGTTCGGGCAGCGCGATGCGCCCGATCAAATGACCATCCGGATTGTAGATCACGACGCCGTCTAATTCCGCGCTGCCCATGCCCCAACCAAACCAGATGTTTCCGTCCATGTCGCAGCGCATTCCGTCGGGCGTGCCCGCGCCAGCATCGAGGAACTTGCGCTTGACGCGTGAGGCCCTTGCCGCCGGCGGTGACGTCATAGGCGTAAATGTTGCGCGGCGTGCTGCCGGACTCGACCAGATACAGGATCGATTCATCGGGGGAGAAACACAAACCGTTCGGTCGGCTGACTTCGCTCTCGACCACCGCAATCTCGCCGCTCGCGCCATCGACCCGATAGACGTTCATCGGCAGTTCCTGTTTGGCGACGTGGCCTTCGTAATTGCCGAGCAGGCCAAACGGCGGATCGGTGAACCAGATCGACCCGTCCGATTTCACCACCACGTCGTTCGGCGAATTGAAGCGCTTGCCCTCGAAGCGGTCGGCGATGACCGTGATGCTGCCGTCGTATTCGGTGCGGGTCACGCGCCGGCCGCCGTGCTCGCAAGTCACCAGCCGGCCCTGCCGGTCGCGGGTATTGCCATTGGCGAAGCCGGAAGGTTTGCGAAACAGGCTGACCGCACCGGTTTCCTCGTCCCACTTCAGCACCCTGTTGTTCGGCAGATCGCTCCATAACAAGTGGCGGCTGTCGCCGAACCAGACGGGGCCTTCGCACCAGCGAAAACCGTGGGCGATGCGTTCCACGGAAGCGGAGTTCACGCGGTATCTGGCAAAACTCTGGTCGAGAATCTGGATCGCCGGGTCCGGGTAGCGCTGGCTCGGCTGCCACGGCACCGTGTTGTCGCTACGCAGCGCAGGAGGGTCGGACGCCATGACATGCTCGCTTTCACGCTGGATGAGTCAAGGCGCAAGGATAGCAAAGCCGCGGCCTGATCACGGCGCACTATCGTTCGCGGGCATCTGACAGAATCTGAACCTTCCGTTATGCTGGCGCCGATTCCGGCGCGTTCCCGCCGACCGACCGCGCATCTATGCCTTCGGAGCTTCGATGAATGATTTAACGGGCGATGCTGCAGCGACAGCGGTGGGCATTCCGGCGGCGCCTGCCAACTTGCGCTGGCCGAGGATACGGCTCTACGCATTCGCCTTCGCCATCACGGTGGCAACCGTCTGGATTGACGTCTCGCTCTTTCGATGGCTCGGCGCGCAGCCGCTCGTCATCGTTGTCATGATTCCCATCATCGTGAGCGCTTATCTCGGGGGCGCTGGTCCCGGACTGCTTTCGACCTTCACCGGCGTAATCGGCATCAGCTACTTCATGTTGCCGCCCCTGCACCAATGGAGCGTCCTGGGCGCCGCGGATAACCTGCGCTGGATCAGCCTGCTCATCGCGGGCGCGCTCGTAAGCGTGCTGTGCGAAGCCCTTCACCGCGCGCGGCGGAGTGCGGAAGGGATCGGCGCGGAGCAGCAAAGGCTGGCGGAGGAGAAAGATGCCATGCGCCGGACAGAGCACCTGCTGCGGACGGTCTCGGAGAATCTCAATGCCATCATCTGGGTCAAGGACCTCGAAGGGCGTTATCAGTTCATCAATGACGGCTTCGTGAAGCAGTTCGACCGGCGCCGGGAGGAGATCCTCGGCAAGACCGACTTCGATCTTTTCCCGCGCGAACAGGCGGAAATTTTCAACCGCATGGACAGGCAGGCCCTGGCGGCCGGACAGTCGTACCAGTCGGAAGAAACCATGCTGCGCGATGGCGAGCCTTTTTCCTACCTGCTTTCCGTGAAGTGTCCGCTGGTCGACGAGTCCGGTGAGGTTTATGGGTTATGCGGCATGTCCACCGACATCAGCGAGCGCAAACTCGACGAAGACACCCTGGCCGCAGAGCGCACGTTGCTTCGCACGCTGATCGACTCGCTGCCCGATATTGTCTTTACCAAGGACACGAGTGGCAAATTCACCCTGTGCAACGCCGCCGAACTCCGGCACACCGGCCTGGCGCATGAAGTACAACTGATCGGAAAAAACGTATTCGATCTTTACCCCGAGGAATTGGCGCGAAGCTATCACGCGGACGATCTGCAGGTCATCGGCGGGACGCCGGTTCTCAATCGCGAAGAGCCCAGCCTCGACGCCGCCGGCAACCGCTTGTGGTTTCTGACGATCAAGGTGCCGCTGCGCAACCGAAAAGACGAGATCGTCGGCTTGCTCGGCATCAGCCGCGACATTACCGAACGCAAACGGGCGGAAGAAGCCCAGCAGCGATCACAGAAGATGGAGGCGCTCGGCACGCTCGCCGGCGGCATTGCGCACGATTTCAACAATATCCTGCTCGCCATTACCGGCAATGCAAAGCTCGCCATGGACGATTTGCCCGCGGACCATAACGCCCGCGCAAGCCTGAACGAGATCGACAAGGCGAGCCTGCGGGCCAGCGACCTGGTGCGGCGCATTTTGGCGTTCGCGCGCCAGCAGGAAATCAGGCACGCCGCGGTACAGATGATGCCCGTGGTCGAGGAAGCAGTCCGGCTGCTGCGCTCGACCCTGCCCGCCAGGATCCGCATCGAAACCCGGTTCGCAGCCGATCTGCCACCCGTGGCAGCGGATGCAAGTCAGGTTCACCAAATCCTGCTTAACCTGGGCACGAACGCCGCCTACGCAATCGGCGAGGGACAGGGCGTGATCACCATCCATGCCCGGCATGTCGGGGTTCGAACTTTCCCGCGCGCTCCTCGACGTACGCCCCGA
>CAWJWT010000012.1:0-185762 GCA_963846655.1 uncultured beta proteobacterium
GGTTAACTCAGCGGGTTATCTCCTTACCTATACACACAGAACTCGAAGAAGAACAATTGAAATACATCTCTGATCATCTGCTTAAGTTTGTAAATAACTTTTAAAACGGCCGTATTTAGAGCCGGATGAGTGTAATGCAAGATTGTTAAATTAACTGTTGCTACAATTAAAGTCAGGCGTTACACGATCAGCAATCGATTTAATCATTCTTCAACCAGCGAGACAAAATCACTACAAAAAATTTTGGAGTTTATAAAAAAAGCTTATGTCTAAACCTCTCATTCTTGTAACAGGAAACAACGGGCAGTTAGGAAATGAATTAAGAGTGCTGTCAAAAGAGTACAGTCAGTTTGACTGGGTTTTGACCGACGTAGCTGAACTTGACATTACAAATGCAAAAAAAGTTGAAGAATTTTTCAGGCAATATAAACCTGTAGTATGTATCAATGCTGCTGCTTACACTGCTGTTGATAAAGCTGAAACAGATCGGGAACTGGCACTAAAAATTAACGGAGAGGCCGTTGGTTATCTAGCAGACAATTGTGCTGCCCTCAACACAATATTCATTCACATTTCCACCGACTATGTTTTTGATGGTACCGCAACAATACCTTATGAAGAAAATTATCCTGTCAACCCCGTAAATTACTATGGTGAAAGTAAATTAAGAGGTGAACAAATTGCCATAGAACATTACCCTTCAGTAATTATTTTGCGCACTTCCTGGGTGTATAGTTATTTCGGAAACAACTTTGTAAAAACAATGCTCCGTTTAATGAAAGAGCGGGAGAGTATCAGTGTTATTTATGATCAGTTGGGTTCACCGACCTATGCAGGCGATTTGGCAGAAGCTATCATGCAAATTGTTACCGCTAATAATCCACAGGCAGGAATTTATAACTTTTCGAATGATGGAGTAATCAGTTGGTTTGATTTTGCAATGGCAATAAAGCAATTTGCTGATTTACAATGCGAAATAAAACCAATAGAAACCTCAGGTTATCCTACTCCCGCTAAACGTCCTGGTTACTCCGTATTAAACAAAGAAAAAATTCAGGCTACATTCGGCATTAAATTAAAGGACTGGAAAGATAGCTTGCAAAGGTGCATTTCCCTGTTACAACCTTGATTTATCAATCTTGCATTAATACAAATGCCGGATTTTTTGTTTCCGACATTTGTATTCTATGGCTTCATCGTTGCGACGCTCCTTTTATCTCCTGTAAAACCCGCAACAGTATTTAAACTACTATTAGTTTTTTTCTCCTTCTCGTTATTAATATAATATTTTTTTTATCATGATTCCATCTTTCAACTGAACCTTTACAACGATTAACCCTCGTGGGATATTTTCTAACGCAATAGGTGCAACATTAGTCCTTCCTGTTAGAGATTGTTTTACCAACAACTTTCCTTCTGCACTAAATAAAGAGATACTTACTGCGTTGGCAGGAACACTTGTAAACAGGCTCTTCCCTGAAACATAAGCCTGAAATGGAAATGAATTACTATTATTTAAATAAATAATTGCTGTGTAGTTAACCTCGCCGGTGTTGGAAACCTTCTTTATTCTGTAAAAAGCAGAGCTTAAACTGTTAAGACGAATATTGTAACTACTACTTTGCCTGTTGGTACCGGAAACTACCCTGTGCACTTCGGTAAAAGGTTCATTCGCGGATGTTCGTTTTTCAATAATGTAAATATCCTCCTGCTTCTCAGCCGTTACGCTCCATTTCAATGTATGAAAATTATTTTCCACTGCTCCATTGAATGACGCAATATGAAGGGGCAAAGCAACTTCAGCTTTTACTTTATATAAAATTCCATTCAGACCGGTAGCATATAAAACACTGTCTTCCAACTCACCGAATGACGAAATACTAGTCTCCCAGCTCTGCATTGTAACGTCATATCCTGTACCTGCGCTATTTTGCTTAATAAGCCATCCATTGCCTGTAACAAAATCAGTGCATAAATAGTATCCTTGTAAAATAGGAAACTCTAAACCCCTATACACCAGGCCTCCGGTAATTGAAAGACCACCGGTGGTATTATTGTGTGGGTACTCAAAAATCGGAACAACCGAATTATTTATATCTGGTTGTGCATTACAATTCGTTTTATAAGCGTGCATTCCTTCAAAACAACTCCATCCATAATTTGCTCCCAGCAACTTAGTTGTGGCAAGTACATTAACTTCTTCCCAGTTGTCTTGGCCAACATCAGCTAGCCATGTATTTCCTGTCTGCCTGTCAAAACTATATCGCCATGGATTTCTTAAACCAACAGCTACAATCTCGGGTCGGAAGGCGCTATTGTTAATATAAGGGTTATTAGGAGGTATAGCATAGTACGGCGAGGCAGCGCTAGAATTATTTACATCCACCCGGATCATTTTACCTAAAAGCGAAGTCCCGTTTTGGGCATTATTATCCGGATCGTCACGAGAGCCGCCATCGCCGGTACCAAAATAAAGGTAACCATCTGGTCCAAACAGCAGTTTACCGCCATTGTGATTACCAAATCTTTTCGGGATGGTAAACAATGTAACACCGGTGGCTGTGTCAGCCTGGTTAGCATCCGTTATTTTTGTTTGATAACGGCGGATCGTAATTGAACCGCTTTTATCATTAAAATACACAAAGAAGTAACGGTTGTTCGAATAATCGGGATGGAAGACCAAACTTAATAAACCACGTTCTCCACCTGCAACAATTCGATCGGTAACATCTAAAAAAGGCGATGGGATCAGACTTGTACCCGTCCAAATTTTAATCGTACCTGTTTGCTCAACAATAAATAACCTTTTAGACCCATCCTTCGCGTTTACTATGTCCACCGGTCTGCTTAATCCCGAAGCTATAACTTTTTCAAAGGTTACCAGGGGTTGTGCACTAATGGTAAAGCAGGCTTCGCGAAATGGGACGTTCGCTTCGAGCCACGCGCCTTGTGCTGGATCCTGATGCCTGAAACGCTCGAAGGCCTGTGGCGCCAGCGGCTGCGCTGGGCCATGGGCGGCGCCCAGGTGCTGTTCCGCCGGTTCGGCGAACTGACCAGTTGGCGCGAGCGGCGCATGTGGCCGATCTTTCTGGAGTACTTCGTCAGCATGATGTGGGCCTACACGATGATGGCCACATTCGTTTTGTGGGCCGCCGGTAAGTTTCTGGACTTGCCGGCCGCGCTGCAGGTGCCGACCATGCTGCCGGGATTTTCGGGCGTGCTGATCGGCATCACCTGCATGCTGCAAGTGGCGCTGGCGCTGTGGATGGATTCGCGTTACGAAAAAGGCCTGTTCCGTTATTACTTCTGGATGATCTGGTACCCGATGGCGTTCTGGCTGATCAACGTATTCACCACCGTCGTCGCAACGCCCCGGGTCCTGATGCGCCGGACCGGCCAGCGCGCGACCTGGCGCAGCCCCGACCGAGGAATCCACACGATATGAACGAATACGTCATCGACCGGCCCCACCTGCAACCCATCGCCATGCGCGCCTTTTGCGGCATGGTGACCATGGCGCTGTGGAGCGCTTATGTCTATCTGCTGCTGCCCGTGGCGACGCTGCTGGCCTGGTACGCGGGCTTCAGCGCGGTATTCGAGGAAATGGTCATGCGCCGCGGTTGGGAATCGCTGGTCGACATGCTCGGCTTCTATGCGCTGATCGTGCTCGTCATGGGCATCGTGCAGATCGCCTGGGCCTCGATCAACTGGGCGCGGTTCAGCGGCAAGCGCGACCGCAGGCGCTTGCGCGAGCGGCACGTGGATATGCAGGTCGAGAAAATGTTCATGATGGAGACCTCGGAGTTTCCGGTGTGGCAGAACGCGCGGCGCCTGGTCGTGCACCACCATGCAACCGAACCGCGGATCGTGGCGGTGGAAGCGGCGTAGGGGGAGAAGACAGGACTGAGTGAGGAAAGACAGGACTGAGGAAGAAACTGAGGACTAGGAAGAGGACTGAGTAAGAGCAAAAAGCATCCCCACAGGGAGTCCAGCCGTTGATCTGTTTTTACTCAGTCCTCAGTCCTCGTCCACTCAGTCCTGCCTTTCCTCAGTCCTCGTCCCTCGCTCAGTCCCTCGAACTGCATGTCCGAATATGGCTAGCGCGTTGCTCCGGCCGGGGGCATCATGCACGCATGCAACTCGACCCTGACAGCTGTTACCAGGCGCTGGTGCAGCCGCGATGCCCGTTTCGACGGGCTGATGTATGTCGGCGTGTCGTCCACCGGCATCTACTGCCGGCTCGATCTGCAATTCGCGTCGGCCGTTGCAGCGCAACTGCACCTTCTACCGGCATCGCCGCGGAGGCCGAACAGGCCGGTTTCCGGCCTTGTCTGCGCTGCCGGCCCGAGATCGCGCCGGGTAATGCGCTGGTCGATTCACGCAATCGACTTGCGGTGGCATGTCGGACGCCGCATCGAGGACGGCGCGCTGAATGAGATCAGCGTGCCCGCGCTGGCGGCGCAAATGGGGATCAGCGATCGCCACCTGCGGCGCGTGATCCAGGACGAGTACGGCGTGTCGCCGAACAAGCTGCTGGAGACCCAGCGCCTGCTGACCGCGAAAATGTTGCTGACCGATACCGCCATGCCGGTTACCGACGTCGCGTTTGCCAGCGGCTTTGGCAGCCTGCGGCGCTTCAATGATGCTTTCAAGAGCAATTACCGCCTGAATCCCGAGCCGCTTCCGGCGCAGGCGGGCGCGGCCAAGGCGTGCGGTCACTTCGTATTCGACCTCGCTTATCGGCCGCCGCTCGATTGGGAAGCGTTGCTGCATTTTCTGGGCAGGCGTCTTTACGCCGGCGTCGAGGCGATCACGGCGACGAGTTATCTGCGCACGGTACGCTTGCGCGGTCGCACCGGCTGGATACGCGTGCAGCCCGGCACGCGCGGCCATGCCCTGTCGGTCGAAGCTTTCGCCGGAACTGGCACGCGCCGTTCCGGCGGTGCTGCATGCGCGTGCGCAAGCTGTTCGATCTGGGTGCCGAGCCCGCGCGCATCGCCGAGCGCCTCGGGCACGCTCGCGGTGTTAGTGTCCCGGCATTGCGGCTGCCCGGCGCATTCGACGGCTACGAAATTGCGATCCGCGCCGTGCTTGGCCAGCAGATCAGCGTCAAGGCGGCAACGACCATCGCCGGGCGGTTCGCGGCGGCATTCGGCGATCCGGTCGAAATGCCGTTTGCGGAAATACGTCTGCTGATGCCTCACGGCGGAACGGGTCGCCGCTGCATCGCCGGACACGATCATGAAGCTCGGCGTGACAGCGGCGCGCGCGCGCACCGTTCTCGGAGTATCGCGCGCGATGGCGAGTGACCCCAATCTGCTCGAACCGGGCGCGGATGTCGAACGCAGCCATTGCGCGGCTCAAGACCTTGCCGGGGATCGGCGAGTGGACCGCACAGTATCTGGCGATGCGCGCGTTTGCCTGGCCGGATGCGTTTCCTGCGGGCGACCTCGGCATTCGCAAGGCGCTGGGGATGGACGATGAGCGCAAGCGTCATCGCGCATGCGCAGATCTGGCGCCCGTGGCGCGGCTATGCCGCCATGCATTTATGGAGATCGCTGGCATGAACACATGGATTACGACATTCGACAGTCCCGTCGGACCGCTGCTGCTGATGTCCGACGGGACAGCTTTGACTGGATTGCATACCGATCGCGACAAGCATCGCCCCATGCCGCGGGGCGACTGGGTTCGCGACGCGGCGATCGAGCCTTTTGGGCGGACCTGCACGCAGTTGCAGGCCTACTTCGCAGGCCGCCTGGTTGAGTTCGATCTGCCGCTTGCGCCGCGAGGCACCGCATTCCAGATGATCGTATGGCGCGAGTTGCGCAGGATTGCGTACGGCGAAACCATCTCTTATGCGGAACTGGCGCGCCGGATCGGGCGGCCGACCGCTGCGCGCGCTGTCGGTCATTCGAATGCACGCAATCCGATTTCCATCGTCATTCCCTGCCATCGGGTGATCGGAGCGGACAATTCGCTGACCGGGTATGCCGGTGGACTGGATCGAAAGCGCTTGCTGCTCCAGCACGAGGCGGCATTTTGCGGCGGCCAGCCGGAAGACGCTGCAGCAGTGGGCAGCCAGTTGGTCCTCGCGGGGTTATAGCCCCGGGCACTAACGCCTGGCGCATCGGTCATACGCTTTCCACGGGACTGTTTGTGCCCATCAGACTATGGAGCGTGATCATGGCCAGCAAATACGGAAAAAAGGCAGCGGAGAAGGTCGGCAAGGCGATGAAGGAGCGCAAGGCCGGTACGCTCAAGAGCGGGGGGTCCGGCAAGAAGGTCACCAGCCGTAAGCAGGCGATTGCGATCGGGCTGTCCGAAGCCCGCCGCGCCGGGGGCAAGGTGCCGCCGGCACGCAAGGCTGCCCACGGTAAACGCCGCACGACGCAATCCAGAAGCCGCAGCGCCGGCTCGTCTGCCGGCGCAAGCCGGTAACGCGGCACCGGGCGGCGCGCCGCCTGGGCGACGCGCTTCGATCAACAAGCGCAGGAGAAAACAATGGCGGACGGCATCAAGATCCTCGGCATCGCGGGCAGTGTACGAAAGACCTCGTTCAACAAGGCCGCTTTGCGCGAGGCGCAAAAACTGGTGCCCGACGGCGCGACTCTGGATATTTTCGAGATCGATGGCCTGCCGGGATTCAATCAGGATGAGGAAAAAAATCCGCCGGCCAAGGTCACCGAAATGAAGGCAAGAATTCGCGCGGCCGATGCGATTGTGCTGGTCACGCCGGAATACAATTATTCGATTCCCGGGGTCCTCAAAAACGCCATCGATTGGGCTTCGCGCCCGTACGGCGACAGCGCCTGGACGGGCAAACCCGTCGCCATCATGGGCGCTTCAGTCGGGGTAATCGGCACCGCGCGCGCGCAATACCATTTGCGCCAGGTGTTCGTGTTCCTGGACATGGATGCGGTGAACCAGCCGGAAGTGATGATCAATGCGTCGAAAAGCTTCGACGACCAGGGCAACCTGACCGATCAGAAAACCCGGGAACTGATGACCAGCCTGCTGGCGAATCTGGTCAAAAAGGCCCGCGCGCGCAAGCGCTGAGGGCTGAAAGTCAAGAGCGCAGCGTTTAGAGTTTGCGCGCGTGCATTGACCAGTCGACGTCCCCGCATACCACCATGGGCTGGTTATTGGCGTGTATGGCGATGGAGAACGTGACGCACTGCCGGTAGCCATTGAGCGAACTGTATTGGCGCGACACCTGGACCACTCCAGGATCAGTCATCGCGCGCCGGAAAAAATCCCGCCGCGACCAGTCGCCGACTGCCCCATGGAGCTGTTCCAGGTAATTGGCGCCGCGGGCTGGCGGGGCGAGCGCGCTGGCTGTTTCGAGACCGACCTGCGCGCCGTCACTGCCCAGCAGGTAGCAGCGGATGGCGCCATCGAGTTTCAGAAACTCCTGGGCGCTCACCCTGAGGCTGTCGCCGGCTTGCATGGATGCGCCGGCTTGGCGGATGGCGCCGACGAAGGGACGCCGCTCGTCCCGGTAGCGATTGATTTCCGCCGACGAGGCAGCGCGCAGCTTTTTGACATGCGAAGAGAAGTAAAGACTGGATTCATCGAGCGATGATCGGGACTGGGCGGCGAGTTGTTGCGCCGGACGGCGCTTCTTCTTGTAAAGATTCCACAGATTCTCCAGCAGGCGCTTGGGCTCGTTGAATGCCCCAAGGTCGTCGAGCAGCGGTCCGAAATAAAAGCCGGTGGCGAAATCCGCATCGGTCTCGATGGCCAGCAATGCTTCCGCTTCCGATTCCAGTCCCTCCAGCATCACCAGCGCGCCCATTTCGTGCAACAGCGATATGGCGTGCGTCAGCGTGTCGCGCATCGAATCGTCTGAGCCTGCGCGTACGGCAACGGCGTGGTCCATTTTCACGATATCCGGCCGCGTGCGCATCACGTTATCGAGATCGGCTGGCTCCACTCCGACATCGTCGATCGAAATCAGACATTGCAATGACCGGTACGCGTCGATAGCCGCGGCGAGACCTTCGAGATCGAGCGCACTGGCCGGAATGTCCAACACGACCCGCCGCCCGGCAATGCCGTAGTGCTCGAATAACGAGGCCAGGAAAGGAGCGGTATGCCCGTACTCGAGAAAAACCTCGGGATGCAGGTTCAGGAATAACAGGCCATGCGACCCGTGGCTGGCGGCGAAATTGTGGACATGCACCGTAGTGCCGAGCAAATCGAGCAGGCAGGTTTCCGCAAAATTCTCGACCGGCCCGAACATCGTGCGAGGTCCGACGACACTGCCATCTTCGCTGGCTCCGCGCAGGTTCGCCTCGAAACCTACCGCTTTCTTGTACGGAAGACTGAACGCGGGCTGGAATATCGTGCTGATCTGAATGCTCTTGAACCACCCCGATGCCGTGCCCGCCTGTACCGAGAGCATGCTCTGCACGAAACTGAGGGTGTAGCCGGGTAACTGAGCATTCATGAACTTCCTCCCTGGGCCCGCGTTCCACGAACTTCACGGCATTACTGAATACACCAGTACGGGACGCTATGCAGCATCCGCGTCGTCTACCGGGATTCTACGCTCGCGCCGAAGCACTCGCCTGCATAATACGTTTTGCCAGCCGTGACATGCGCGGATCGGCAATACCTGCCGCTTCCAGACTCTGGGCCGTCTGCACCAGGTAATCCGCGCAGGTGCCGTAGTGGCCGCAAGCCTTCAGCGCGATCGATACGATCTGATCGTCTTCGAGGCGGCCTGTGTAGCCGGGTTTCCTGCGGTCTACCACGAAGGCAATGGCGCGGATCGGGCTGCCTCCGACATCGGCATTGACCCAGCGCGGCATGTAGGTGCCGCTGACCATCTCCCTGCGCCACAGCAGGGCGAGTTCGGCATCGCGTTTGTCGTCGTGCAATTGGTAAGCCATGCCCTGGCATGAGCCGCCTCGATCCAGGCCCAGCACCAGTCCCGGCACCTCCGGAGAACCGCGATTGACGCGGGACCATAGATAAAAGCCCCGATGATAGCCGTGGATGCGCGCCGGTTGCCGATGCGCGAACTCCATCAGGGGATTCCAGATCAGCGATCCGTAACCGAATACCCATACGGGTTCGCCGGCACGATGCCCGGCCAGAACCTGCGCAAGCGACCGTGCGACATCTTCGTCGGACATCAGCAGATGTCCGTGACCGGATTCCCGCACTGCCTGGCGCACACCGTCCTGTTCGAGGACCCTGCGGTCTACCTTGGTCACTGCCGCTCCTGTTTTTTTCAGAATGTCGACTGCTCAACCGCCATGGTGCCATCCCGGTTGGTTGCCTGGCGCGGTTATCTGCTAATGTTCCGCCAAACCGGCCGCTGGTGATCCCCGGCAGTTATCCGGTGCCAACAATAGCGCGAGCAACCCGCATGCCAACCCTTGCCACGGACGATGGCATCAAGCTGTATTACGAACAAACCGGCACCGGACCGCCGATAGTATTCGTGCACGAGTTCGCCGGCGATAGCCGTACCTGGGAGCCGCAGGTTCGGCATTTCTCGCGCCGCTATCGATGTATCGCTTACAACGCGCGCGGCTATCCGCCGTCGGAAGTGCCGGCGGACGTCGAACGCTATTCGCAGCAGCGAGCGCGCGACGACATTCTCAGCGTCCTGGATGCGCTCGGCATCGAGAGAGCGCACATCGTCGGAAATTCCATGGGGGGCTTCGCGACCCTGCATTTCGGTATTGCCCATTCGAACCGTGCGCTGTCGCTCGTCATCGCCGGATGCGGGTATGGCGCGCATCCCTCGCAATACGCGCAATTCCAGGCGCAGTCGCGCGAGTTGGCCAAATCCATGCGCGAGCGCGGCATGGCCCATGTCGCCGCCACGTACGGCCACGGTCCGTCCCGCGTGCAGCTCAAAGCGAAAGACCCGCGCGGGTTTGACGAGTTCGTGCGCCAGTTTTCGGAACATTCCGCCGAGGGATCCGCCAACACCATGCTTGGCTACCAGGCGCGCCGGCCGTCGCTTTACGACCTGAGCGCAGAGATCGCGAACATCACGGCGCCGGCGCTGATCGTTGCGGGCGACGAAGACGATGCGGTGCTGGAACCCTCGCTCATGATGAAGCGCACCATTCCGGGGGCCGGGCTCGTAGTGTTGCCGCATAGCGGGCATATGACCAATCTCGAGGAGCCCGCGCTGTTCAACCGTGTGCTGGAGGATTTCTTTCATCAAGTGGAAAGACGGCGAGCAGTTAACGCAGAGCAGTGATCAGTGATCAGCGAACGGTGATCAGTGAACGGTGAACGGCGAATGATCAGTGATCGGTGAACAGTGAACCGTAACCGCCCAGATCATTCGAGACCTCGCGTCAGGCGCACGCTGCAACTCCTGTTCACCGTTTAAGGTTTACCATTACCAACCACAATTACCGTTCACCGATTGCCGTTCACTGATCACTGATCACCGATCACCGATCACCGTTCACCGATCACCGTTCACCGATCACCGTTCACCAGAAAGACATGGAAGCCCTCTCTCACTTGCGCGTAATCGACCTGACCCGGGTGCGGGCCGGGCCGACCTGCGTGAAGCAGTTCGCCGACTGGGGCGCGGATGTCATCAAGATCGAGATGCCGGGGCCAGACGCCGAGGATATGCTCGGGCCGCGCCAGGGTTCCGATTTCCAGAACCTGCATCGCAACAAGCGCTCGCTGACCCTGAATCTGAAAGATCCGCGTGGCGTGGAAGTGCTCAAGCGGCTGGCGCGAACGGCCGACGTGCTGGTGGAAAATTATCGTCCCGACGTGAAGCACAAACTGGGCATCGACTACGCCTCGCTCGAGCGAGAGAATCCGAAACTGATCTACGCCAGCATTTCGGGCTTCGGCCAGGACGGCCCTTACCGGGATCGCGCGGGCTTCGACCAGGTGGCGCAGGGCATGGGCGGCCTGATGTGGGTCACTGGCCTGCCGGGGCAGGGTCCGGTGCGTGCCGGCATCCCGGTGGCGGATTTGAGTGCCGGATTGTTTGCGGCCCTGGGAATAATGATTGCACTGCAGGAACGCAGTCATTCGGGCAAGGGGCAGTGGGTGCAGAGTTCGCTGTTGTCCTCAATGATCGCCATGATGGACTTCCAGGCCGCGCGCTGGCTGGTCGAGGGCGAAGTGGCCCCTCAGGCGGGCAATGACCATCCGACCTCGATGCCAACGAGTGTCTATCCCACCGCCGATGGTTACGTCAATGTGGCGGCTTCGGGCAATCCTATTTTTGCCCGCCTGGCCGAAGCGTTCGGCGATCCCGGCCTGGCCAAACATCCGGACTATGCCAATGCCACCTTGCGTTCTACGAATCGTGTTGCACTGAACGACGCGATTGCGGCGCATACGCGGCGTTTTACTTCCAGCGCGCTGATCGCGCTGCTGGCCAAGGCCGGCGTTCCCTGCGGACCGATCTACAAGCTCGACGAAGTCTTCGCGGACGAGCAGGTGCGCCATCTCGGCATGGCCGTGACGGTGCCCCGTCCGGACGGGGGCGCCATGCCGCTGGTCGGTCCGGCCATCAATCTGTCGCGTACCCCGGCGCGCATGAAACACACGGTGGGTGACGCCGGCGCAAACAACGACGAGATCCTGCGCGATCTCGGCTATCGCGAAGCCGACATCGCCGGCTTGCGGACCGCCAGGGTCATCTGACAAACATGGCCGCGGCGCATTTCGGAGAAAACGCATGAGCAAAGGCAGACTGCGCATTGAACGCGACGGCCCGGTGGGTCGACTGGTGCTGGATAATCCGGCGCGGCGCAACGCCATTGGCGCCGACATGTGGCGCTCGATCGCACCGGCGATGGCCGGCTTCGAGGCCGACCCGGCGATTCGCTGCATCGTGATACGCGGTGAAGGCACGCAGGCGTTTGCGGCCGGCGCCGACATTTCCGAATTCGAAAACAACCGCGCCAGCGAGAGCGACGTGAAGGCGTATGAAGACTCGACCGCGGCCGCGCATCACGCCATCGAGACGTCGTCCAAACCGGTCATCGCGCTGATTCACGGGTTCTGCGTCGGCGGCGGGCTGGCAGTCGCGCTGTCGTGCGACCTGCGTTATGCGGACGCGTCGAGCCGTTTCGCGATTCCCGCCGCGCGACTCGGGTTGGGCTACGGCGTGCACGGCACCGGCCGGCTGGTGGCGACGGTGGGCCACGCCCATGCGCGCGAAATCATGTTCAGTGCGCGCCGTTACAGCGCCGAGGAGGCGCTGGCCATGGGGTTGGTCAACCGCGTGCTGCCCGACGACGCGCTCGACGCGTTCGTGGGCAAGATTGCCGAGGAACTGGCGGCAACGCGCCGATGACCATTGCGGCGGCCAAGGCCGTCATCAATGCGCTGAGTGAACCGGCGGGCGATTTTTCCGCGGCTGAAGCGGCCGTCGCGCGCTGCATGCAAAGCGCGGACTATGTGGAAGGCCGGCGCGCGTTCATGGAAAAGCGATCGCCGGCGTTCAAAGGCCGCTAGCCGGTGAATGCGCCCCCAGCGCTGCAATGCCGAACTGATGCCATCCTGAGCCGGGCCATCGACGCTGGCGCAGTTCCGGGGGTTGCGGCGATGGCCTGCACGCGCGACGCGACGATCTATCAAGGCGCGTTTGGCACACGCAGGCTCGGTGCAAACAAGCCGATGACGCTTGACGCTGTAGGCTGGATCGCCTCGATGACGAAGCCGATCACCACGGCAGCCGTCATGCAACTGGTCGAGCGAGGCAAGCTGGGCCTGGACGATGACATGGGCCGCTGGGTGCCGGAGCTGGCGAAGGCGCAAGTGCTCGAGGGATTCGACGCTGGCGGCATGCCGCAATTGCGCACGCGCAAACGGCCGCTCACGCTGCGTCAGTTGCTGACGCACACGTCGGGCTATGGCTATGGAATGTGGAACGAGCCGCTGGCGCGCTACATGGACATCACCGGTCTGCCGAGCACACAGAGTTGCCTCAACGCGGCGCTTGGTGCGCCATTGCTGTTCGAACCCGGCGAGCGCTGGAACTACGGTATCAATCTGGAACTCGTCGGCAAGGTTATCGAGGCGGTCAGCGGCCACAAGCTTGGGACCTATCTGAAGGAAAACCTGCTGGACCCGCTCGGCATGGACAGCACCGGATTCCGCATCACCCCGTCGATGCGCAAACGCATGGTGCGGCTGCATGAGCGCGATGCCCAGGGCGTGCTCACGGCCGGGGACTTCGAGGTACCGCAGGCGCCGGAGTTTGAAATGGGGGGCGGTGGCCTGTACTCGACTGCAGGCGATTACCTCGCGTTCGTGCGCATGATCCTGAACAAGGGAGTCGGTAACGGCCATCGCGTGCTGCAGGCCGCGACGGTGGACCTGATGGCAAGCAGCCACACGGGGACCCTGCGCGTCGGCGCATTGCGTACGGTCAATGCGCAGCGCTCGAATGATGTCGAGTTTTTCCCCGGTATCCCGAAAAGCTGGGGCTTGGGCTTCATGATCAATCATGAGCGCGCGCCGACCGGGCGCGGCGCCGGCAGTCTGGCCTGGGCAGGATTGTCGAATTGCTATTTCTGGATCGATCCGGCTGCGGGCATCGGGGGCGTTTACATGACGCAGATCCTGCCGTTCGCCGACGCGAAATCCCTGCCGCTGTACCTCGATTTCGAAACGGCCGTCTACCAGTCGCTGGCGTAACACGATGACGCCCGGTTCGCGCGAAGTGCCGGCTGAAGACATTGCAAGAATGCGTGGCGTCATCACGCAGTATTTTTCTTCGCGCGCCCTATATGCCGCTGCCGTGCTCGACGTTGCCGGGGCATTGGCCGATGCAGCGAAACCCATCGAGGAACTCGCTGCCCTGACGGATGCC
Source organism: uncultured beta proteobacterium (assembly GCA_963846655.1). GTDB lineage: Bacteria > Pseudomonadota > Gammaproteobacteria > Burkholderiales > JACQAP01 > JACQAP01. The sequence goes on from CAWJWT010000012.1 coordinate 13,829, forward strand.
CATGCGCCATCGCTGTATCGCGTGCTGCGTGTGCTGGCATCGGCGGGTATTTTCACGGAACAGGCCGATGGGCGCATCGCCAATACGCCGCTATCGGACCTGTTGCGCGCCGATGCGCCCGGCTCGCTGCGCGATCTGGTGCTCTTGATGGGCGATGAGACTTCGTGGCGATCGTGGCAGCACATCGTGCATGGCGTGCGCACCGGGGAAGCGCCGTTCGAGCACGTTTACGGCGAAAAATTTTTCGACTATCTGCAACACCATCCGGATACCGCGGCGATGTTCGATCGCGCCATGGCCAGTGCCTCGTCGACCACCAATGCGGCCGTCGTGGAGGCCTGCGATTTTTCCGGACTCGGCGTGCTGGTGGACGTGGCAGGCGGGGTCGGATCTGCGCTGTGCAGCATTCTTCATGCAAACGCCGGCCTGCGCGGCATCGTGTTCGACCTGCCGCATGTCGGCGAGCGCGCGCGGGCATACATCGCGGAACAGGGACTGGCACAGCGGTGCGAGTTCGCCGCAGGCAGTTTCTTCGAATCAGTCCCTGCCGGTGCGGACGCCTATTTCATGAAGCATATCCTTCATGACTGGGGCGATGAAGAATGCGGGCAAATACTGGGTGTGTGCCGTGCGGCCATGGGCCGGACCTCGAAGTTGCTGATCTGCGAGCGCATCGTGCCGCAAGGCAACGAGCCCTCGTCAGCGAAGCTGATCGATCTGCACATGATGATGACCAACCACGGCGGCAGGGAGCGAACGCAACTGGAATACCGGGTTTTGCTTGCAACGGCCGGCTTCCAACTGGACCGGGTCATTCCGACCTCCACGCCGTGGAGTTTGATTGAAGCGCGACTGGCCTGACTAACCATAGGACTGAGTAAGGGCGAGAAACAGGACTGAGGACTGAGTAAGGGCGAGAAACAGGACTGAGTAAGAGAGACCTGCTTTTCACTCAGTCCTCATCCTCAGCAAACCCCCTTTGTACCAATAAACGGATGAACCAAAAAAAGGAATTCAATTTCGGCGAAGAGGCGGCGCGGCGCGTGGACGCTGTTTACCAGGTTCCCGACGTGATCGCCCAACGCGCAGAAGTGCTGCGCATTCTGGCCCTGCAGCCGGGCGAAGGCGTACTCGACATCGGTGCGGGCCCGGGATTGCTGGCCGCCGAAATGGGCGCGGCGGTCGGCGCGTCCGGCAAAGTCCATGGCATCGATCCCAGCGAAGCCATGTTGACGCTGTCGCAACGACGATGTGCTGAAATGGGCTGGATTGAGTTCCGCAAGGCCGATGCCGCCGCGCTGCCTTTCGATGACGGCTGTTTCGACGCGGCGGTGTCGACCCAGGTTTATGAATACGTGGCGGACATGAATGCCGCACTCTCGGAGCTGTATCGCGTGCTGCGCCCCGGCGGGCGGGCCCTGATCCTCGATACCGACTGGGATTCGATTGTCTGGCACTCGTCGGACCGCCCACGCATGGAACGCGTCCTGCATGCCTGGGAAGAACACCTTTTCGATCCGCGCCTGCCTCGCAGCCTGGTGCCACGCCTGAGAAATGCAGGCTTCGCCGTACGCGGGCAGGGCGTGATTGCGTTGCTCAATCCCGTGTTCGACCCGAACACCTACAGTCATTCTCTAATTTCCTTGATCGAATCATTTGTTCCCGAGCGGCAAGGCTTGACCCGCGCCGATGCCAAAGCGTGGGCGGATGACCTGAGGGAATTGGGAAAAAACGGCGACTATTTCTTCAGCCTGAACCGGTACTACTTTCTGGTCGACAAACCTTTGTCCGGGCGAGTCGCGACGCCGTCTGCAGAATAGTGCCTCTTACTGGAAGCGTCGATCCGCAAGCGAGTGTCGGATACCGCTGGCTGGACATGAAGTATGAGGTAAAGGGTACTTGTCCATCAGCGATACGTTGTTCGATAGCCCGACATTGTTTCCTCTTTTACTTTTCGCCTTTCACCGGTTCTTTTGCAGCGCCTCGGCATTGAGCACGCGCCTCGGCGCGCCATCGAGGAAGGCCAGTACGTTCTCGATGGACTCAGCATAAAACTGGCTGTAGACCTCGCGGGCACAATAGCCAAGATGCGGTGTCAGCACGGTGTTGGGTGAGCGGCGCAAAGGATGGTCTGGCGGCAGCGGCTCCTGCGCGTACACATCCAGTCCGGCGATCAGTTTTCCGGTCTCGAGGCGCGCCAGCAGGGCGGCTTCGTCCACCAACGGGCCGCGCGACGTATTGACGAGAATCGCACCGGCTTTCATGGCCGCGAGTTCCGGTGCGCCGACGATGCCGCGTGTGCGCTCCGAGAGCACCAGATGCAGGGAAATGGCGTCGCATCGCGCGAACAGGGTCGCCTTGTCCACGAGCCTCGCGCCGGCCGCCTCGGCCCTGTCTGGCGTCAGGTTTTCGCTCCAGGCCTGCACCTCCATGCCAAGCGCGTGGCCGTAGCGCGCCATGCGTGCGCCGATCTTGCCCAGCCCGACGATGCCAAGCGTTTTGCCGTCGAGAACATCACCTGCTGGCACGCCGTCCTGGAAGCCGCCGGCACGGATCGAGGCATCGCCGCGGGCGATGAACCGCGCCGCGGCCAGCAGCAGTCCCAGCGCGAGCTCCGCGGTGGCGGCAACGGATTTATCCCCGCCGGTATGGCAAACGGGGATGCCGCGCGCGTTCAACGTGTCGAAGTCCATGGTCCACGTGCGACCACCGGTCAGCGCGATCATGCGCAGTCCCGGCAAGCGCTCGAGCAGCTCCCTGGAAAATCGGGTGCGCTCGCGCATGGCGATGATGATGTCGAAGTCGCGCAGCGCGCTGGCGAGTTCATCGGCGTGTGCAAACGGGGTGTCGAAGAACCCCACCTCGGCACGGCTGAGAAGCGCCGACCAGTCCGCACTGGCTCGGGCCGCGCCTTGCCAGTCGTCAAGGACTGCGACCCGGGGTTTCTGGTTCTTTTGCACGGAATCTGTCTTCGGGAAAGTCTGCGTTGCGACTATTGAATCACTGACGCGGTGGCAGTCAAGATTTCAGGCCGGGGTTTCTCGCTTGCGCGAGCAGTTTGAGCACGCTCGTCGGATTGACCGGTTTGACCAGATGGTCGTCGAAACCGGCTTCGCGTGTGCGAATCTTGTCTTCTTCCTGTCCCCATCCGGTTTGCGCAACGATCAATACCGCCTTGCCCCATTCCCGGTTGCGAATGCGCCGGCACACTTCGTAGCCGTTCAGTTTCGGCATGCCAATGTCGAGCAGCACCACCTGTGGGCGGAATGTTTCGGCCGCGTCGATGGCCTCTGCACCGTCATAAGCCGTATGCACGACATGGCCGGATAATTTCAGAAACATGGCAAGCGATTCCGCCGCGTCGCGGTTGTCATCGGCGACGAGTACGCGTTTCGACTCGCCCGCCTCCACGATATCCTCCGCAGGCGTTTCCAACGGCACGGCTACGGTACCCTGCGATTGCGCAGGCAGACGCACGACGAATTCGGACCCTTTGCCGGTCCCTGCGCTCAAGCCTTCGACGCTACCGTTATGCAGTTGCACCACCGAGCGCACCAGCGAGAGCCCGATTCCGAGCCCGCTTTGCGAACGTTCCAGCGACGAGTCGGCCTGGAAAAACATGTCGAACACCCGCGCGAGCGTTTCGGCGTCCATGCCGATGCCGGTGTCCTTGATGCGCAGTACGGCCATCTCCTGCTCCAGGCGCGCGGAAATCTCGATACGCCCGCCCGGATCCATGTATTTGGCCGCGTTGGTCAGCAGGTTCATCGTCACCTGCGACAGGCGTGCAAGATCTCCAAGCACCCAGACGGGATCAGGCGCCATGCGCAACATGACTTCGTGCCCATTCTGGTCGATCAGCGGGCGGCATATTTCGACGGCGCTGCGCACCACCTCCTGCAGCTCGACGCGCTGCACGCGCAGCTCGAGTTTGTTGCGGGTGATGCGCGAAACGTCCAGCAAGTCATCGATGAGCCGTGTCAGGTGATCGACCTGGCGGTCGATGACTCCGCTGGCCCACACGGCATCCGGGTGCGTGCCGTGGGATTGCCGGAACACGCGTGTCGCATTGCGAATCGGGGCGAGCGGATTGCGCAGTTCGTGGGCGAGCTGCGCGAGGAACGCGTTCTTTTGCTGATCCATTTCGCGCAAGGCTTCCTCGTTGCGTTTGCGCTCAGTCACGTTGCGACTCGTGCCCACGATCGCTTCGACCTCGCCATTGAGCCCGAACACCGGCGTAAACGTGTAGTCATAAATGCCGGTTACGCCGAAAGGGCTGGTGTAGTGAATCTCGCCGCGGACGGGCTGCCCGGATTCAATAATCTGCGCGATCTCACGCATATGCATATCGTGGTGCGAGCGTTCGAAGCCGAGTTCGAGCCGCGTCTTGCCCAGGATCTCGGGTAACGTTTTGCCCCAGACTTCAAGCAGGGAGCGATTGGCGTAGAGATAGCGCCCGTTCCGGTCCACGACCGAGGCGAAATCGTCCGTCGTCGACAGGATGGTTTCGTGAATGCGCGACAGGCGCCCGAAGTCGTCAGCCAGGTTTTTGCGTTCCAGTTCGGCCTGTTTTCGCGTAGTGATATCGAGCAGCACGCCGGGCAACCGAAACGCGTTGCCTTTGGCGTCGCGCTCGATCATGCCGCGCGCGACGACCCATCTCGTCTTAGCCCCAAGCACGATGCGATACTCGCTTTCGTACGGGATGCCGGTTTCGATCGTTTGTTGCAACCGATCCAGCCGCGCCGTGCGATCCTCCGGATGGATGCGCTCGATCAGCGCCGCCATGGGCGTTGATGGCTGTCCGGCGACAAATCCAAACAACCTCATGTAATTGGCGTCGCCATACACCTCGTCCGTGAGCATGTCCCACTCGAAAACACCGACTTCCGCCGCAATCAATGCGGCATCGAGGCGGCGCCGGGCCGCTGCGAGATCGCGTTCGACGCGCGTGCGCACGATCTCATCGGCCGCCTGGCGCGAGTACAGGTCGAGCACGCGTAGTTCGCGAGTGGAGAAATCCCGGGGTTCGCGCAGATGCGTCATCAATGCGCCCAGAAACTGGCCATCACGGCCAATGATCGGGGTCGATTGCACGGCCCGAAATCCGGCTAGCGCTGCGGCCTTGCGATAAGGCGCATAGGCAGCATCGATTGTCACGTCCTGAATGACGACCCGCTGGCGCGCCCGCAGCGAGCGCGCGCCCGCCGTTTCGTCATCGATGGTGACTTTGCCCAGAACTTGCAGGAACCCCGCCGGAAAGCCGCGCTGCGCGACGATTTGCAGTGTTTTGGTGACCGGGTCATACAGTTGGATGTTGCCCAGATCGCCTTCCATCAGGAGGATGGTGGCATCCAGGATTTCGTATAACGCTGTAATGAGCTCCGGAGGGATGTCGAGGCCGGGCAGATCGCGTACGCCGAACTCGTCTATCGGAATTGGGGGCATTGAGCGAATAGGGGAGACCAGAGCATGCGCCAGATTATCGCCGAAATCTGCAGGCGCGGCGGAAAGCGAACACCACGCCGAGCGCGAGGCAAGGCGCGTTGCATTCCCGCGACTTCGTCCCTCATGTTCCCTGCCCGGACGGGAATGACGCGCGGGGATTGAAGCTCGATGCGTCGGCCAAGTCCTTGAACAGGGATTTCTCTCGCTCCCCGAGCGCCGGTGGCACGACAATCTGCACGACGGCGAACAAATCGCCTTCACCCTCGCGCCGCTTAGGCAGCCCGCGTTTGGCCAGCCGCAATTTCTGACCGCTGTTGGTGCCAGCCGGAATCCTGAGCCGGACCGCCCCGCCCAGGGTCGGTACCTCGACGCTGGCGCCGAGCGCGGCTTCCCAGGGCGCCAGCGGCAGATCGAGAGAAAGATCATGGCCTGATACCCGATACAGCGCATGCGGTTGCAATTCGATGGTCAGGTAAAGATTCCCATTAGGCCCGCCATTGACGCCTTTGCCGCCTTTGCCCGGCAACCGCAGCCGCTCGCCGCTCGTTACGCCTTTGGGAATGCGCGCCTTGAGCACCTGGGGTACGCGATGCATCCGGCCCTGCGCGTCGTACTCCGGCAAACTCAGGTTCAGGTCGAGCTCTGTGCCGCGATAGGCGTCTTCCACCGTGATCGGGGCTGTGACTTCGAAATCCTGGCCGGCAATCGGAAAATTATTGCGCCGCCCGCCGCTGCGGAACCTTCCACCGCCCAGGCCGGCAAACAAATCCGACAGGTCGACGTCCTCGAACGAAAAGTTGCCCTCGCCGAACCGGCTGCCCCAGTCTGGTGGTGGACGAAACTCCTCGCCAGGCCGATGTCTGCCCAGATTATCGTAAGCGGCGCGCTTTTCCGGATCCTTCAGCGTCTGGTAAGCCTCGGCCACATCCTTGAACTGCTCTTCACCCTTTGGATCCTTCGATACATCCGGATGATACTTGTGCGCGAGTTTGCGGTACGCTTTCTTGATCTCGTCCACGCTGGCGTCCCGTTTCAAGCCCAGAATTTCGTAGTAGTCCTTGTATTTCATCGATTGTGGTCCGAGAACGGCCGGGGTTGCAGTTTAACCGCTAAGATTATGTCGCTTTAAGCTGGATTCAAGTCAAACGTTGCCGCGCGTCACCGGCCCATTGTTGCAGGCCACACACCAGGGAGCCGTCCCATGTCCGCTTACGTGATCGTCGACATCGACGTGCATGATGCAACCGCCTATGATGACTATCGCAAGCTTGTCGGCGCATCGGTAGCCCGCTACGAAGGACGCTTTCTGGTTCGCGGCGGTCCGATCGACGTTCTGGAAGGCAACTGGCAGCCGAAGCGCATCGTGATCCTCGAATTTCCAAGCGCCACGCTCGCCCGCGCATGGTACGACTCGGAGGAGTATCGCATGCCCAAGCAACTGCGCCTGCGGGCCTCGACCGGCAGCCTCATCGTGGTCGAGGGCGCGTCCTAAAGCCCCGCTCTGCCCACTGACCTTGTCGGCCTGGGTGCCCACGCCCAGGCCTCATCAAACTTTTCGATGTCCGGTGTTTTCAACAAGGAGACCATCATGCACTTCGCAATCTCGGCAACATGGGGACCGACCGATCCCACGCGTGCGGCGCTGCCGTTCATTTTCGCTGCCTCGGCGCTGCAGGCCGGGGACACGGTCACCCTGATGTTGTTTCACGATTCCGTCCACATGGCCACGTCCGGTACTGCCGAAAAGATTGTGCCCTTCGGCCCGGCGCCCCGTTTCGCGGAAGTCGTTGCCCACGCCAATGCCAAAGTTTTGGTCTGCAAGCCGTGTGCGAACGTGCGGTGCATTACCGAAGCGAACCTCGACAAACGTGTTGCCATGGCGGGCATGAATGAATTTCATGCGGCGGCCGCGCGCGAAAACGCCCGTGTGGTGTGTTACTAACTTCAGGCGCTTTACCGTCTCCGTCGGGCGGCGTATCGTCGTTCTGACGCGCGCTGGGGCCCGTGAACAATACCGCGTCGGAAGCCATCGCAAATGGGGGACCGCCCCGCCAGGCGATGCTCGCCCCGTCGGACGTTGCAGAGCCCGGAGGACAGTTCGATGACCGATCCTTTTTCCCGCAGTCCGCACGCACCAGGCCCGAGCGCCGGCAACACCCCGCCCGCTTGCAGCGTCTGTGGCGCGCCTTTATCGGTGCCGCCCGGCCTCGATCAAACCGGCAGCGCCGCGTTTGCCGAACAGGAATCCGCGCATTGCGCGCGTCTGCATGAAGTCACACGGCAACGTCATGCCCTCGCAGCGCGAGCGCAGGCCGGTATCGTCGGCATGTTCGGCAGCGACGGAGCTGATACGACCGATCTGGTTGCGCAGCGAAAAAGCCTTGCGCAACTCGACGCGAACCTGAAGGCGCAGGCCGAGGAACTGGCGAAGATGATGAGACACGTGCCGGCCGACAAGCCGTAAGCTGCGCAAACAGTTGCATCGGGCGTCTGCACCATCGTCCCGCCTGCGCACGGCAATAGTCCATCCAGCTTAGCCCGCTGCCCCCGCTCGCCGGCGCTCCGCGCACGGCCTGAACTTCCCGCGATCGCGATGCCTAACCTCTCATCAGCAAAGAGGGGGGATCATGCATTTCAAATCGCTGTTCCGGCTGTTCAAAACAGCAATTGCAAACTGGCAAGCCGATCACGCGCCCAGCATGGGGGCCGCGTTGTCGTATTACACGGTGTTCTCGATCGCTCCGCTGCTGCTCATCGTGATCGCCGTCGCCGCACTGATTTACGGGCAGGACATCGCGCAGGCCGCCCTCATGGACGAAGCGCGCGGGCTCATTGGCGAAAACGGCGCCCGGGCCCTCGAAGGCATGCTGGCCAGTGCGCAGAAACCGAAACAGGGTCTGGTGGCAAGCGTGCTGGGTGTCGTCGCCTTGATCGTCGGCGCCACTACGGTTTTTTCCGAGATCGAGAGCGATCTGAATCGCATCTGGAAAGCCGAGCCCGATACGCGATCGGGTTGGTGGCATTTCATCCACACGCGCCTGCTTTCTTTCGGTCTCATCCTCGCAATCGGTTTCCTGCTCATCGTATCGCTTGTGGTAAGCGCGGCGATCTCCCTCTGGGGCAAGTACTGGAGCAGCTGGTTCGGCGGCATGGAGGCTTTGCTGCACGTGGCCAATTTTCTGGTTTCGGTTGCGATCATCACCGTTTTGTTCGCCATGATCTACAAACTCATGCCACGCGTCGACATTCGCTGGCGCGATGTCTGGGTCGGCGCATTTGCGACGTCGGTACTGTTTTCTCTGGGGAAATTCCTGATCGGACTTTACATCGGCAAGAGCGGCGTCGAATCGAGCTATGGGGCGGCCGGCGCGCTGGTGGTACTGCTGCTCTGGGTCTACTACTCCGCGCAGATTTTTTTCCTGGGCGCAGAGTTCACCAAAGTCTATGCCGAAAGTCATGGATCTCGCAAAGGCATGAGGTCGGCGACGTCGACAGGCAGGTAACCCGGCCACGCGCAGGCCGATCGGCACATGGCGGGAACGGGCGGGCCCGATCCAGAGTCCGAGAACGACCATCTGCGCTTCCGGAGGCCGACCCCATCGGGCGGAGCGCCAACTTTCCGTAAATCGTCATGACCTCTACACGCCGGCTGCTGTTCATGATCCCGATATTGATCGTGGCCGTTGTGATCGTGCTGGCCCTGGTCTGGGACTGGAACTGGTTTCGCCCGCTGGTCGAGCGCCGCGCCACGGCCGCGTTGGGGCGCGAGGTGACATTGAAGAATTTTGACGTAAAAGCAGGATGGCGACCCCTGCTGGTGGCCGAGGGCATTGTGGTGGCCAATCCACCCGATTTTCCGGCTGACAGCCAGCTCGGTTCGATTGCCAGCCTCAGTGTGCGCCTGGACCTGTGGCGACTCATTAAACGCGAGATCCATTTGCTCGAGATCATTGCGGACCGGCCACACGGCGATCTGCGCCCCGGTCCCGGTGGGACAGCCAACTGGAAGTTCGATTTCGCGGGGCGGGCCGGATCGGGCAGGCCGGTTGAGATCGGCAGTCTCACTATTGCGGACGGTCACATTCGGTTCTTCGAGCCGCAGTATAAAACGGATGTAACGCTGTTGGTGCGCACCGAAACCGCCCGCCATGGGGAAGAGTCCCGGCTGCTGATCGACGCGGAAGGCACGTATGCCGAACAACCCATCACAGCGCGTTTCATTGGCGGCTCAGTGCTGAGCCTGCGCGAGCCCGGACACCCGTATCCAGTGGATCTCGAGGCGAAAAACGGGCCGACCGTCATCTCGCTGAAGGGCACCATAGCCCGGCCTTTGCAATTGGGCGGAGCGAACCTTGAGCTGAATCTGCGAGGCAACGACCTCGCGGCGTTATTTCCACTGACCGGTGTCCCACTTCCGCCGTCGGCGCCCTATACGCTGCAGGGAAAGCTCGAGTACAGCGGCGAGCGCGTGCGCTTCATGGATTTCAAGGGCGTGGTGGGCAAAAGCGATCTGCGGGGCGATCTCGATATCGACCTCACGCGTGAAAAACGGCTGATCACCGCCAAATTGCATTCCGAGAACGTCGACATGGTCGACCTGGCAGGGTTCACCGGGGCCAAGCCGAGGAAGCCGGCAGCGAAGGATCGGTGGCGCATATTGCCGGATACGCCGATCAACCTGCCGCGCATCCGTGCAGCCGATCTGGATGTGAACTACAAGGTGGCGAATTTCACCAACAAGAAACTGCCGCTCGATAATCTCGCTGCGCACATCGTCATCCAGGATGGACTGCTCCGCATTTCGCCACTGAGCTTCGGGATCGCGCAAGGCCGCATCGTAGCCAATGTGAAGCTGGACGGGCGCGAGGACAAGGTGCATGCGGCCGCCGACGTGGATTTTCGCCGGATCGATCTGAAGCGCCTGTTGCGGGAGAGCAAACTGGCAAAGGGAACGGGGCTGATCGGCGGCAGCGCGCGCATCGATTCGACCGGAAACTCCACCGCCCAGATACTGGCGAATGGCAACGGCGAACTGCAGTTGTTCATGAGCGATGGCGAACTCAGTGCCGTGCTGGTCAATCTGGCAGGCCTGGAATTCGGCAAGGCGCTGCTGTCCGCCCTGGGATTGCCCTCGCGCACGGACATCCGCTGCGCGGTCACGGATTTCGAAATGAAGCAGGGCGTCCTTCGCCCGAAGATTCTCCTTGTCGATACGGAGGAGGCGAACATTATCGGCGAGGGCCTGATCAACCTTCAGAACGAAACACTGGACTTGACTATCCACACTGAACCGAAAAGCCCTGGCATCATTTCTCTGCACGCGCCGGTGCTGGTGCGCGGTCAGTTCAAAAAGCCCGCTGTCAGGCCGCAAGTCAAACAACTCGTCGCGCGCGGCGCCGCAGCCGTTGCCCTGGGCGTGCTGCTGACGCCGCTCGCGGCATTGTTGCCAACGATCGAACTGGGGTTGGGCAAGGATAATAATTGCCAGGCGGCGATCACGTCGATGAGCGCCAACGACGAAAAGACGAAGTCGGGATCAGGCAGGCAGTGATCCGCCTGCCATGATCCCGACAGTGATCCGAACTTTGCGGATCCGAACATGGCGATTGCGTCAGGCCGGATGCGAGGGGACGCAGCGCGCGGGAGAGGGCATAGCCGGTGAGGCGGCAAGCGGCCCTGTCCGCATCACGGTGCCGACAATTTGCCGGCTAGAGTGACTCCGGGCGCAGTGAAAGGCCCTGAGGATTATTCGATGGGACGATGAACGTGTTCGCCATCGCCGCCCGTGCCGGACTCGATGTCGTCGTCATCCGGTTGATCATCCAGCGATGCGTTCAATGCCGTTGCAAGCGCCGCATCCCCGTTGACCACTGCGCTCCAGAGAATCTCCTGTCCCTTTCGCTTGCCCTTCGGAACGATCTTGAATCCTTGCGGAGAAAGGCTCACGACAAACTGTTTTCCGTCGATGGTTATTTCGCGCTTCAGCGTCTTGTCCAGTACGGTCGGCATGGTTGTTCACCTCGGCTGTTGAGTTGGCTTGTGGGCTCATAGACCGGGCCGGGACACGAGGGTTCGCGGAAATATTACGAAGGCAGCAAAAACAAAACCCTGCAGGCGCCGGACAAGTGCGCCCCAAAGGAGCAATTCGCCGATGGTTTACAAACAGTTGCTAATCTTGCGGTCAGCGCAGGGGCGCGCAGAAACGAGTGGCCAGGCATGAATCCGGTAAGGCATTTAACGGCCGTTTGTCATGCATGGCGGTGTTGAAAGCGAGCGCGTGCCGCGCTTTCACCTTACGGCGTAGCCGCGCCGTTCCAGACATGTACTCAGTGCTCGACCGTAAGCCACAGGGCCCGTTTCCGGATTGCGGTGTTTGCGCAAGTCCGGATCGTAGCCGGACTCATGGGTTGCCCAACGACTGCAGTCGTAACGATCCTGCGCGAGCTGCTGCGGGCTTTGACCGTAGCGCGCAGCGACGAGCGGATGCTGCGCGCTGCGTTCCGATCCCGCCGGGCGATCCAACGCCATGGGAGGCAACGCCTCGACGGGACCCAATTCCATGACCTCACTGGACGCTGCGTAAGGTGCCCCGGCAACCGCATTCTCCTGCTGCGTGGTCGGCACGTAGACCCTCGATGGAGGAACGCCGTCGCCATAATAGACAGGGCCCGGTTGCGCGCGCTGTGCGTAAAGAAGAGGGATCGAGAGCGCCGCCAGGGCACCGAAGAACAGGAAAGGCCCGGCCCGATGATGACCATGTCCATGCCAGCGGCTGCCGTGGGCCTGGGCAGTCGTCGCTGTGAAGCACATGAGCGCCAGTGCGATCAGAAATTGTTTCATGGTCGTCTCCTTAGGTTCAAGGCATGCGCCAGCTTAATGCAGATTCGCGCCCGGCGAGGCCAGTTTTCGATCGCAGCGCGACAGGGGCGGTCTGTACCTCACTGGAAAGCGACATAGGGGCCTATGCCGGCTGGCGTGCTTTGCCCTTCGATGGCGATGAAAACCTTGCGGCCAAAAAAGAAAGGCAGTCCCCAATCGAACCGGGTGGGATCCGAATTGGGTCCCGCGAGATTATTGAAGGCGAAAAATGCCGGGTTGGCCGCGAACAGCGTATCGGCACTGGCAACGCGGAAACTGACCACTGCACCAGCGCCGGTTGTACTGCGCATCGTGGCGGAAAGATTCTGCGTCGATGCGGGGCAGTAAAAATCCGGATTGCCCGGGCACGCCGGCAGGTCGCCCGAGGCAAAGTAGTGCGCATTCGAGCCCGAATCCAGAAAGCTGTTGCTGTAATTGACCGCGTTCAACTGGGTGCTGAAGGCGCCAGTGCTCTGGTTCACGCGGATGACTTGCGGGTTGACCGGCATATTGTTGCCCAGCGTGCCGATGCCGAAAATCATGGACCCGTTCACGGTGGGCGCGCCGGCGCTGGCAATGGAGGGCAGATCGATGATGACGCCATTGTTGTCGCGGGAAAACAGGGCCACTGGATTTTGCACCTGCCGTCCCAGGCTCACCGCAACCGATCGGCACCCCGTCGCGGGACACACGTAATAAGTGCCGGGAATGGCGCTTTGCGCGCAAGCCGCACCACAGTCCTGCAGAAATACGCCGATACCCAGTATCCCGTTGGCCCCCAGGGCCTGCGCGGTGTTGCGCGCAGGACCGGTGTTGGAGCAACTGGCAGGCACGCTGGCGAAATCCGGATCGGCTATCACCTGCATGGGCGCCGCGCGGGCGAGTTCGCCGGCAATGCGGATGTCGGCTGCCTTTACCGGACCCCAGGTGAATCCGCTGACGAACTGCGCGCACTCGACGACCGGATTGCCGGCCGTATCCGTTTGCTGCCGCAGAAAAAGCGACGGGGCGAGAACGGAGGACAGCACGCGCAGGCCGGTGGATCCGGTATCGACCAGCACGCGGTCGATCGATTGGCAGTCCGTGGTATTGCCCGGCGTGCACAGTTCGATCGTGGTAAACAGCAGATTGACGTTGTTGGACGGTCCGGGACCGACCGACACGGGTTGCACATTGACGGCCGTGAACGTCGCGTCATTGCCGCCCCCGCAGGCGCTGGTCAATAGAACAACGATGGCCAGTGCCGCAGCGACGCTGACGTTGGGTAATGGGCAATCGCATGCACCGGTCATTGCAGTTCCTCGGCGCGGACGTCTTGCGGCAGTGCTTGCGGAAGGTAGGCCTTCCCCCGGAACGCGCGCATCTGCCCGGTCGACTGCACGACAAAGTCGGATTCCTGAACCGATACCTGCCGAGAGCCGGGAGACATCGCAACGACCGCGGCCGCGTAGCGATCGAAGTAGCGGCCCAGCGTTTGGCGAAGATCGGGCAGAACGGGACCTGTCCAGGTTATTGCGAATACCGTGCCGGTGGGCAAGACATATTGCCTGACGATCGTTCCCGCAGGCGTTTGCAATTCGTGAACGTGGTAGCGGGCGGTCTGCGAAATTTGCAGCGAAGCGTCCATGGCTGCGCGATCACTGGCCGTGGACGTCGAGTCTTCCCCCAGGGTTGCCGCGGCGCGCAGCGGCAAGCCAAGCAGGCACGTCAGACACACGCACGCCAAAAATCCACAGAGGCTGGCGGCAGAACGGTGCGCGCGCTGCCTGCGACCGATTCGGTCCGCGTGTTCGAGCGCCGCAGTGTCGTGCCGTTGCCACGCGTAAGCGATCCAAGGCGCCATGTTGGTCTCCTTGTATGCGGTATATCCGTTTGCCTGGGAAATGCAATGAGATCGATCTGCCTGGAATGCAAGTTTTAGAGCCGTAACAGGCGGCTTGGTTGCCATGCTTTGTCCGGGGTCGGGCCCGGACTCTGCGCGGGCCGCGGCAGGTGGGTTGCGGCAGCGACGGATGTGCACGCCACGCAGGCGATGGAGCCGGCGCCTTTGCGTGATAGGTGCAGGATATTCCGCGCGCCGGTAAACGCGGCCTTCGGCGGGACGCATTGCATGCCAGGGCGCTACCTTTATATCGGCCTTCCGGCTGCCTGAATTTTACCTTTCAGTTCCAGAATCATGTCATCAATTGCGATGAGAAAATCTTCATGACTCTTGCCGGTCTGCTCCACCAACCACCGGTGCGGAACGGCGATCTCCATGCATAGAGTCTGGAACCGGTTATAGGCGACGCGAAGCTGATGCGTGTCGCGCGTCGCAAAAACGGGCAAGCCGGCATCGATCTCGACGATATAGCGCAATGGGTCGAGCTGGCGACGCTGAATCACGGTCTTGATGCTGGCAAGGGCCTGTGAAAGCGCCTGCTGATATCCCACCGAATCGTAGGCGGTTGTCGAGGACGATACATTGATTTCAGTCATGATCGAATTACCCTGCGCGACGGGAATCGCGGATTACTTTTGATCGGGCCAGGAGAGTGTTGATTCATACGGCCGGGGAAGTCGTCGCGCCTGCGAGCATTTGCAGAGCGGCAGGCCCTAGTATGGACCTGTCGAGCGTATGCGCGCAGTTATATTTGCGCGCTGCCTTCCGGTCGAGCGGACCTCGGCTGGATAAGGTTGGCGGCGCTGGAAAAACGGCCCACGGTGATAGCCGTGGGCCGCTGCGCTTGAGACAAGCTGGGCGACAGTGATGCATCAAGGCTTCAGTTGGCCGCGTATCTCCCCTGCTCTATGTGCGTCGCTATGCACGTTGACGTAAAGATTGCCGGCCTTGTAGGCCTGATACTGCGCATCGTTGAGTTTCGCGCCGGGCGGCACGACCCATTCGTTGTCGCCTTTCTTGGTCAGCGGAATGACCACGCCGCCGTTCTGCCCGGGCGCCGCCTCGTGAATATGCGCCATCGTTGCTTTTACGCCTTTTGTTTTGATGCTGCCGCTGACGGTCTTGTCGTCCTTGACCGTAATGTTGCCGGTGCCCGAGGCCGAAGTTTCGACAGCCGGGGCCTCTTGCGAACCGCTCAATGTCACCTTTGCGGCAAGCGCCACACCGGCGCCGGCCAAAAGCGAAGCTGCGAGAAGAGTCACGCCGGCAAATGCGATGCCGGTCTTACGAACGACTGAATTCATGTTTTCCTCCGTAGATATCCTGAACCGATAAGCCGCAGCGCGATCTTGCGAGCGGGTATGTTCGCGACCCGTTGACTGGCCAATCTATCTAGACAGCCGCACGCGCGCCCGAGTTCCACCCGCGCCGCAGAATCCGGGCGTCAGGCACATTACCCGGTGGGCTGACGCATGATTGCTGCATAACGTTTAAACTTCGCAAGTCAGCCATGACCGGACAACAGATGACTATCGAGGTAATCCCGCATCAGACGCCGTGCGGCGCCGCGATCCAGGGCGTGGATCTGCGCGAGCCACTGGAACCTGCGCAAGTGGCCACTATTCGCGCCGGTTGGCTCAAACATCAGGTTGTCGCCTTTCCGGATCAGGCGCTGGACATTGGCGATATCGAGCGCTTCGCGGCGTACCTGGGGCCTGAGGGGGAAGATCCGTATATCGAAGCAATTCCCGGGCATCCTCGCGTGGTGCAAGTCCGGCGCGAAGCCGACGAACAAGCGCCCGTTTTCGCGGAGACCTGGCATTCCGACTGGAGTTTTCTAAAAGCGCCGCCGGCGGCGACGGTGCTTTATGGCAACATCATTCCTCCTGTCGGGGGCGATACTTTGTTCGCGAACCAGTGCGCGGCGTGGGAAGCATTGCCCGGGCCGCTCAAAGCGTTGCTGCATGACCGGCGGGCCGTTCACTCGGCGCGCCGCGGTTACGCGCGAGATGGCCTGTACGGCGAGAAGGACCAGGGGCGCTCGATGGCGATCAAGTACGGCGACTCGGCATTGAAAACCCAGCTTCATCCGATCGCGCGCCCGCATACGGAGACCGGGCGCCTGGCGCTGTATGTGAGTCCGGGTTATACCATTGGTATCGACGGCATTCCCGATGACGAAGCCACGCCCATTCTTCGTGAACTATTCGCGCATCAGGCCAGGCCGGAATTCGTCTACCGGCACAAATGGTCGCCCGGTATGCTTGTGATGTGGGACAACCGGAGTGTTATCCATGCCGCCACCGGCGGCTACGAAGGCCATAGACGGCTGCTGCATCGGATCACCGTGGCCGACCGGACCTTGCAATGAGTCCGCCAGCCACGGCCCAATGAGTGATCGCATCCCGTACTGTAGAAGACCATCGGGTAAACAATGGAACGCTTGCGCGAGAAGGCGGTCGAATTCAATGTCATTGATTCTATTTAAACCCATGCGATATATCGAAAAATTCATCCTTTTCCCCATGGTGGGCCTGTGCGTTACGGCAGCCAGTGTGCTTGCAGCCGACCCGTGGGAACCCGGCGGCTCCCTGGACGCGTGTATCGCCGCAACGCTCAAGGAGCGGCCAGGCATCGTGACCGGATGGCAGCAAAGCGGGGGCGGTGAATCGCCGCCTTACGTGCTCAATGTCCTGAATGCGGAGGGGAGCAGCGCCGAGACCTTCTGCGATCCGGCCAGTGCGTCGAATTTCAAATTTACCAGCAAGGTGGGCCTGGTTCGCTACTCGATGTACGAGCGTGCGACCTGGCCGGAAACGCGCGCGCGCGTTGCGGCACAGGAGCTTTTCACGCCGCCGGTCCGGCTGACGTCGATGGTGCTGTCGGTGAATTTCAGCGGCAGGCCGATTTATCAGTATCAGATGATCCTTTCCGGCAAGCATAAGGCAGTCGTCGAGATCGATGGCGTGACGGGCAGACTGGATAACGCAAAAGTGAACTAGGCATTTCCGCTCTTCGACGGCACCCGGGTGCCGCTGCTGTCCATCCAAGTCCATCTACCAGGAGAATTACCGCATGACTAAATGGCTTCGTTTCGCGATTGCGCCGTTGGCGGCCGCCTGTTTGGCGCTGGGCGTTTTCGGCGTCGCCCGGGCCGCCGACAAGTTGGAGAATATTCCCCTTGAGTGGGCGCCGACTTCACCCATGGCGGAAAGGCCCTCCATCGACCTCGCTGGAATCGAAGGCATCAAGCTGCTCGTGGAGCCGTTTACCGACAGCCGCGAGAATCCGGATTTGATCGGACGCAATACCAGCCAGGAGGTGATCCGCAAGGTCACGACGCGCGACGACGTGCCGCGATTCGTTACTTATCGCGTGAAGACCCTGCTTTCCGGCCTGGGGCTCAACGTGGTCGAATCCGACGGCGCCGTCGTCATGAAGGGTGAAGTCAGGAAGTTCTTCGCGGAAGAAGCCCGGCGCTACAACGCGACGGTGGCGCTGCGCGTCACGCTGACCGACCCTTCCGGCAAGGTGCTGTGGAAGGTGGAGACAGCCGGCACGTCCAGCCGCTACGGCATCGGCTACAAGGCTGCCAATTACTATGAGGTGTTCAGCGATGCGCTGATCGGCGCGGTGCATGAAATGGCCAGCAACCCGAACTTCAAAAAGGCCATGGCGGCGGCTAAATAGGCAGGGCGGGAAGGGCGCCGGCAGGACAGCAGCATTGCGATTTCGCAAAAAACCTTTGACCTTGTGCCAACCCCCGCGTATAACGACGATGCAGAATTCTCAAGCGTTGAGTTTGCTGGTCCGTCGTAGCCCCGTCCATCGGTACTGCCCCTGATCTCCTTAATTTCACCACTTGATTTTCTCGCATTCGGGCGATATGCCCATTCACTACAGTTAAGGAAGGCTTCAAATGGCATCAGGTACCGTTAAGTGGTTCAACGACGCAAAAGGCTTCGGCTTCATCACCCCGGACGACGGCGGCAAGGACTTGTTCGCGCACTTTTCTGCAATCCAGGGCAATGGCTTCAAGTCGTTGCAGGAAAATCAGAAAGTGACCTACGAGAAGACCACCGGCCCCAAGGGCGATCAGGCTTCCAATATCCAGCCTGCGTAATTGATCTAACTTCAGTGCCGAGGATTTTTCTGCCCTGACGGGTGCTCGGTTCTGCTTAAAAAGCCCGGCAAGCCGGGCTTTTTTTATTTCAGCTGCCGGCCGTCCAGCCCGGCAGGCTGGCGGACTTCATGTCGAATTCCTGATTCTTGGGCATCGAGGGCGCCTTGAGCTCCACATCGACGCGCTGAAAGGTTTCAGCCAGCACGAAGCTGATTCTTGCGAGGCTCTCCGGATTGGCGGGCGACTGCACGGCACTATCCGAGACCACGACGGTGCGGCAGACGAGCTCTACAAAGATTCTCGATGCCAGAGCGCTTACAGGGTCTGCAGGCTTTATGGTTGCGGGAGCTGACATGAAGGTTCCAATCCGGTTTCAGGGACCGCCATGTTACGCGTAAAGACCCCGACGTTTCGTGCCAACCTGCGCGGCTCAGCGCCTCGACCACAGCTTGCGGTTGCCCGCCCGGTAGGTAATCCGCAACGCCTGGCCATCGCTCGAGAGGACGTATCTGCCGAGGAGGACCCAACCATCGTTCCTGAGCAGGTACAGCACGCCCGCGTCAGCGCGCCAGGCCGTGCGCTCGGTTGTGTCGCGGTTGCGCGTGCCGAACGATCGGCTCCTGGGTCCGGCGCCGGCGCCGGTGCGCGCATACGCATAGGAACCGTCCGCACCGAACTCCATACGCTCCTCGGAAGCCTGCGACGCATTGCCGGCTGTCAGGATCTCCTCGTAAGTCCAGGCCCCTACCAGCCGTAAATCGCCTATTGCCGCGCTGGGCGCAGCCTCGGGCGCTGCAATGGCCGGCGCCGAGCCGACACGGTTTAGCTGCAGCGGTATGCCCGCCAATCGGCCGTCCGGGTCGGAGGATTGCGCAATCGTCAGGGTCAGCACGTCGCCCTGCACGACGGCTTCGAACACGCCAGTTCCGTCCTTCGCTGCGAGCGTTCCGCTGGCGCGATTACCGTGGACTTCGCCCGACAGTGACATCCGCGCCTTGCCCATGAAATCGACTGTGCCCGTCAGGCGCCCGCCCTTCTGGTCGAGTTTTGCAGTGATTCTTCCGTACGCCTGGTCGAGGGCGTAAACGCCCGGAAACCCGGCGGCTTCGCAAACGCAAACGAGCATCCAGCTTGCCGCAAAAATCACGATGCGCATCGCGCCCTCCCTGGACCGCCTTCAGTGGCAGATCATGCAGATTAGCACTGGCGCCCGGCGCGCGAATCCGGCTGTGTTCTTTTCCGGCAGCGCTGTAAGAAATGCCGGCCATATCCGCGATGCGTTGCGTCAAGGGGGGCGTATCGCTGCGTAAACTCGCGCGAGGCCCCGCGCGATCGTCCGGCACTATTTTTGCAGCCGACGATTTCAGAGCGGCCGATTTCAGAACGGCTGCACGCGACTGAATGCCGGTCTCGCCGCAAATGCGACCGACTGCCGGGGCGCAAGGCCAATTGCTTCGCGCCGCATCAAATCCACGGCGCAGCAACGAGGTACTGCTGCAGCCCCAAAGCGTAACGACGAGGAGATCTCCATGACTGCCCGAAAAATACCATCGCACCCAGCATCGCCGGACGAGAACCAGCAACGTCGCCCTACCGAAGCTGATCCGGTAGTTCCTGCGCGAGCGGCCCCTGACGAAGACCGGCGGGCCCGTATTGCAGAGCGCGCCTATTCCCATGCGCAACGACGCGGCTTCCGGGACAATGGCCAGATCGAAGATTGGCTGAATGCTGAGCGCGAAATCGACCAGGAGAGCCGCAGCAGCGGTGTAAAAGAGGAAGCTTCGCTCAAAAGCGATCCGATTTCCGACAAAGCCATAAACCGACTTTCCTCGTCGCCCCGCGCGAGCGAGGAAGAACATATCGAGCCCGATCACGTGCAGGACTGGGCCCAGCGGCTGGGCGTTGCATCCACACGATTGCGCGAAGCGATCCAGCGCGTGGGCTCCCGGGTACCGGATATCCAGCAGTTCCTCGAAGATTCCGCCCAGCCCGGTGAGCCGTCAAGTACCGACACCGACAGCGCCAGGAAACCCCGCGCAACACGCAAAAGAAAAAGCACTTCGGATGGCGTGAATCGGGATGGCTGACGGCGCGAAAGGCGGCGCTGCCGAATCCGCAGAGCGCGAAAGCGTCAGGGCGAACGCAACAAAGCAAGAATCTTCTGCAGCAAAGGCGTAACTTCCGATCGGCTGTCCAGAAAAAAACGGGCAGCCGAGGCGGGGAAATCGCGACCGATGCGCACGGTCAGCCAGTCGAGCGTTGCGCGCGCGAACACCGATTCGTCGTTCAGGTCATCGCCGATGAATAGTGCCGTGTCCGTCCCGGCCCGGCGTACCAGCGATGCGATGGCATCGCCTTTGTCCGGCGCATCGGCCGGTGCCACATTGACGACGCACTTTCCGCCAAACGTCTTCAGTCCCGGCCCGGGTTTGCGCAGCACATCGTCGATGCGCGCGCTCGCCAGCGCCTGATTTCTCGCGAGGCGGTAGTGCAGCGCGAGCGAGTAGTGCTTGTCCTCGATCTCCACGCCGGCCGCGCTGAGTGTGGCGGCATGATCGGCCAGGCGGCGGCGCAGCGCATCGAGCGGGACGTTGTCGGGACGGCGCACGTCGCCCGCCGGATCTTCGCATCCGTGGTTACCGATGATATAGCGGGGCTCGAAACCCAGGCGCGGAGTAACGTCGGCCACCGAGCGTCCGGTCACGACCGCGACCGGCGTTCTGGCCGCCAGTTGTTCCAGCCAGAACGAGACGGATTTAGGCACGCGCGCGTGCTCGTGGCGCGCCACGATGGGCGCGAGGGTGCCGTCAAAATCGAACGCCAGCAAGGGACGATGGCGCATTGCCGCTTCCAGGGCCTGGTCCCCCGCGGGGGAAAACAGATGTTTCATGGCCTACTCTATCTGGTGGAGCTGGACTCGCGCCTCGCTGCGCTGACGCAGGCGCAGCCTTGCCGCATCGAGAAGCATGCGGCCCGCCCACCGGAAAACGTTGTACTCGCGAACCGTCATGCGCAGGCTGGCCATGCGTTCACGCTGTTCCGCCTCGGGCATCTGCAGCCCGCGGAACAGGGCATCGGCGGTTTCCTCGACATGATATGGATTAACGATCAGCGCCTCAGGCAACTCGCGCGCAGCGCCGGCAAAGCGGCTGAGCATCAGCACGCCGTGCTCATCGTCGCGCGCCGCGATGAACTCCTTGCAAACAAGGTTCATGCCGTCATGCAGGCTGGTGACCATGCACACATCTGCGGCGCGATAGATTTCGGTGATCTGCGCTTTCTCGTGATGCTCCACGCGCAAATGCACCGGCTGGTAGCCGTCGCTGCCAAAGCGCTTGTTGATGCGCTCGGTCGTTTGCGCGATGCGCAATTGAAAGGCGTTGTACTCTTCGAGCGAGGCGCGCGTGGGGGCGGCCACCTGCAACAGGCTGAAGCGGCCGACCATCTGCGGATATTTCTCCAGCATGCGCTCGACCGCGTGCAGCCGTTCGAGAATGCCTTTGGTGTAATCGAACCGGTCGACCCCCACCGCCAGACGATGTTCAGGCGAAACGCCGAGCGCCGCAAGAAGATTGCTGCGGCATTGCGCGACGGAATCCCCGTGCGCATCCGCAGGCCATTCAATCGAGATCGGATAGCTTTCGATTAACGTGTCGTCGTTGTTGAAGGTGATCGTGGAGTGCTCGTGCTCGATGCGCGCTTCCAGATAACGGTCCACCGTTTCGATGAAATTCCGGCAATGAAAGCGGGTATGGAAGCCGATGATGGTGCTGCCGAGCATCCCTCGAAGGATCTCCCGATGCCACGGACAAATACCGAACGCTTCCGGATTCGGCCAGGGAATATGCCAGAAGGTGATGATCGTGGCGCGCGGCAATTTCTCGCGCACCATCGCCGGCAACAGCGCGAAGTGATAATCCTGCACCAGCACTACGGGGTCTTCGCTGCGCGCCTCCGCCACCACGGCATCGGCGAAGCGCCGGTTGATTTCACGGTAGGCCTGCCAGTCGCTCTCCCGAAAAACCGGCCGCACATGGGCAACGTGGCATAGCGGCCACATGCCCTCGTTGGCAAAACCGTAGTAGTACCCGCGTTCTTCCTCGGCGGTGAGCCAGATCCTGCGCAGCGTGTAGTCATTGCGCTCCGGCGGGGCGGGCACGCGATCCGAGGCGTCGACCACTTTACGGTCGGCGCTGCCGCTGCCATGCGCGATCCAGGTGCCGGAGCAGGCGCGCATCACGGGCTCGACGGCGGTGACGAGGCCGCTGGCAGGACGGCGGACGACGACGCCGCCGGCCCCGTCGTTTTCGTGAATATAAGGTTCGCGGTTGGACACGACGATGACCTGATCGCCTCGCAACTGGGTGCGCAGCAGCCAGCGCAATCGTTCCGGATTCCATTCGATGGCCGGCCCGATGGATCTGCGATATTCGTCATCGAGATCGCGCATGCGCGCGCGCAAGTCGTCCGCGAAGGGGGCCAGTTCGGGCGCGGTCAGCATCGGCCGCACCAATCCCTCGCCGCGAAGCAGCGCGCGCGCCCCCGAGACCCAACCGCGCCAGCTCAACTGGGCCACCACGACGGTGATGGCGGCGATCACCACGCCGAGCACGATGATGAATATGATCAGGTGGCGCCGCGTGTCCTGGCTGCGCCGCTCGATGAAGCTCAAGTCGTGCACGATCAGAAGGTCTGCGATCGGGCCGGTTTCCGAGACGACGGAATGCACGCCAACGTGCACGCGTCCGCCTTCCACCTGCAACTGCGAACGTTGCTTATCCGACATGTCGCGCACGCTGCGACAATCAAGAGACGGAGGAAATCCCGGTGTCTTGCGCGCCAGCGTTCCGTCGGGGGTGCACAAACCGATCGCGACCAGACGCTCGTCCTGCACGACGCGTCCAAACAGGTTCTGCAGCCGGTTCTTCTTCTTGTTCTGCGTATCCTGCAGTCCTTCGGCGATCGAATCTGACAGCGTGTTGGCAACCAGCATGCCGCGCGTATCGAGATCGCGCGAAAACCAGCGCAGCGTGAGCCCGTCCATCACCGGCAGGACGAAGTACGCCGCTGCCACGAGAGCCAGAATCAAGGGCACCAGAAAACGCAGTTGCAGCCGAAATGTCTTCATTCGAGGATCGGGGCCAGGCGGTGCGGCAAAAATGAGTCCACCGCTGTTCAAAATCAGTGTTACGGAGGGCAAACAGGATGGTCGTGCATTCCCTCACCGGATCGCGGTGGGTTCAGCGAGGCGCGCGAAGCATGTATATTCGAACTTTACCGCGATTCGCTCATCGGCGCGATGCTCAAATCGCGGCTTCGCTTTACACGCGAATCAATCCGCCGCTTCGCCGTAGCTCGTCACGCCGCGCGACCAGCCCCGCCGGGCCGCCGGGGGACTGAGCGCAAATTGCGACTTTTTTCATTGAAACGCTTTCTCATTGAAACGGACCTTGCCAGTGGAAAATAACATTCTGGTGTATGCGAGTCAGTGGTGGCACGAACTCGGCGAGTTCGCGAATGCAAGTCTGCGCATTGTGATCATCCTTCTGATCGCATGGATCGCCACGCGCGTGGTCAAGCGCGCCATCCGCGCTTTCAGGGCGCGTGTGACGAGTCGGCTCGACGATCGCGAGACGCTGAAGCGGGCCGAAACGCTGAGCCGGGTTTTCCGTTACATCACCTCGGTGGTGATCTGGCTGATCGCCGGCATGCTGATGCTGTCCGAGATCGGCATATCGCTGGCGCCCATCCTGGGGGCGGCCGGCGTGGCGGGACTGGCGATCGGCTTCGGCGCACAGAGTCTGGTCAAAGACTATTTCACCGGCTTCTTTCTGCTGCTGGAGAATCAGATCCGGCAGGGCGACGTAGTGCGAGTCGGGGATCATGCCGGATTGGTCGAGGAAGTGACATTGCGCTTCGTGCAGTTGCGCGACTACGACGGCTACGTGCATTTCGTGCCCAACGGCACCATCTCCACGGTCATCAACATGAGTCGCGGTTTCGCCCAGTCCGTGGTGAACATCGGCGTCGCCTACAAGGAAGACATCGATCATGTGACGGGCGTCATGCGCGAAGTGGCCGAAGAACTGCGAAACGACAAGGAGTTCGCCCCGCGCATCCTGGACAAGTTCGAACTCGCCGGCGTCGAGCGCTGGGACGATTCGGCGATCGTCATCCGTGGCCGGTTCCGGGTCATGCCGCTGGAGCAATGGAACGTCAGGCGTGAGTATCTGCGCCGGTTGAAATACGCGTTCGACAAGGCCGGCATCGAAATTCCATTCCCGCACATCACGCTGTATCCGGGGCAGGCGCGCCCGGGTCGCCCGCCTGTGTTTCCGGTGACGCTCGATCAGCCGGAAGCCCCCGCGGGCACAACGGTGAAGCGCGAGCCGTCAGAATGAGGTCAGGCGAACACGACGCGCGTTACTTGATCGCGCCTCCGGGGAAGCGGTCCATGTTCTGACGTTCGAACATCCACCCGGGATACTCGGGCGGCAGCCTGCTCGTTTCATCGAGCGTTTTCAGTTCTGCCTGCGTGAGCCGCAGATCGGTTGCCGCAATATTGTCGGCGAGCTGCTGCGTCGTCCGGGCACCCACGATGACGCTCGCCACGGCGGCTTGATGCAGGAGCCATGCGACTGCTACGCGCGCGACGGAAACGTCATGGGCCTGCGCAATGGGTCGCATCGCATCGACGCACTTGAAGGCGCGAGATCGGTCGATTGGCGGAAAGTCGAAATTCGTGCGTCGCGCGCCTTCGGGCCCCTTGGCGTCTTCGCTGAATTTGCCGGACAGCAGGCCCCCGGCGAGCGGACTCCATACCAGGATTCCAAGCCCCTGATCGGAGGCCATCGGAACGATTTCGCGCTCCAGGTCGCGCCCTGCCAGCGAGTAGTAGGCCTGTACGCTCTCGAACCGGTTCCACCCGCGTTGCTGCGAAATGCCGAGGGCTTTCATGATCTGCCAGGCCGCGTGATTGCTGACGCCGAGATAGCGCACCTTGCCGGAGCGCACCAGGTCTTCGAGCGCGCGCAGCGTTTCCTCCATCGGGGTGGCGACGTCCTGGCCGTGGATCTGGTAGAGGTCGATGTGCTCGAGTTGCAGCCGCCGCAGGCTGTGATTGACGCCATCCATGATGTGGCCGCGTGAAAGCCCCACGTTGTTCGGCCCCGGCCCCATGCGAATGCGAACTTTGGAAGCAACGACGAGATCTTCGCGCGCAAGCTTGAGATTCTTCAGGGCCTGCCCGACGAGCTCTTCGGACATTCCCTCGGAATAGACGTCGGCGGTGTCGATGAAATTGATGCCCGCATCAACCGCCGCGCCGATCTGGCTTTCGACCTCCTGCAGGCCGAGCTGACCGATCGGCGCCCAGCGCCCCTTGCCGCCATAAGTCATCGTGCCAAGACATATTTCCGAAACGAGCAAGCCCGAACGGCCGAGCAGACGGTAACGCATGGCACCTCCATAAAAGGCCGGGATTTCCCGTTTCCCTGCCGTTGGCGGGGTACAAGGTCGTCGCAGCGGGATTCGGCAAGAACGCCGTGCGCCGGGTCGAGCAGCGAAGGGCGCGGCGCCTGACCGAGTATAGGCGCTTGGTAATGGCGTTCGATCGCGGTGCGTCTGCCTATAATGGCAAACGGCACAACAATAAGGAATGGGGGAATGTCCATGAGGTTTGTGATCGCAGCCCTGGCGTGGGCCTGCCTGGCAGGGATGCCGGCGGTCGCGTCGGACCCCTTGCCGCAGTGGGCCTATCCGGTAAATCCACCGGGGCTACAACCCGAACCTGACAACGGCGCCTTGAAGCAGGTGCCCAACAGCGTCGCGGTCTACACGCTGACCCAGATCCGCGACTTGTTCGATCCGCCGGACTGGCATCCCGCCAGCCACCCGACGATGCCCGAGGTGGTCGGGCGCGGCAAGAAGCCCGGCCAGTTCGCGTGCGGCTATTGCCACTTGCCCAACGGATTGGGTCGCCCCGAAAACTCGAGCCTTGCGGGATTGCCCGCCGCGTACATCGAACAGCAGGTTGCGGATTTCCGCAACGGCACGAGAAAGAGCTCCGAGCCTGCGAGCCTTCCGATCAATCTGATGATCGCCGTAGCGCAACAGGTCAGCGAGGAAGACACGAAAGTGGCAGCCGGTTATTTCGCCGCGCTGAAGCCGGCACCCTGGATCCGCGTCGTGGAAACCGGCACGGTTCCCAAGACCCGCGTCGGCGGGTGGATGCTGGTGGCCGACGAAAGCGGCGGCACCGAGCCGATCGGCCAACGCATTATCGAAATGCCGGAAGATCTTGAACGTACCGAGTTGCGCGACTCGGCCTCCGGCTTCGTCGCCTATGTGCCGGTGGGCAGCCTGCAAAAAGGCGAAGCCCTGGCCACGACCGGGGCCGGCAAAACGACGCCCTGCGCGATTTGCCATGGTGCGGGACTCAAAGGGCTTGGGCCGGTTCCGGCGCTGGCCGGCCGCTCGCCAAGCTATACCATGCGCCAACTCCGTGACCTGCGGCATGGCATGCGCAACGGCCCCTGGGCGGCGCTGATGAAGCCGGTCGTCGCGGGCTTGAGCGAACAGGACATGTTGGCGCTGGCCGCTTACACCGCCTCGCTCCCGCCCTGAAAGCGCTTGTAAACGGCGCTGGACCCCGCGCTTCTGATGGCGCCTGGCGATACGTCGATCACGCCTTATGCCTGTACGCCATAGTCATATATTTTTCCGGATTATGCATATAAAACAGCCCTTCCGGGCCATTTCAGCCCTTTGACCGCAGGCGGCCAAAAGGGTATAAGGAAGCCGCAGGAATCTCCAAGCGCTGAATTGCTGGTCGGTCGTAGCCCCGTATTAACGGTACTCCTCAGATCTCCTTAATTTCTCCTCTTGGTCTGCCGCCTTCTGGCGAGAACCCTTATTACTAATTCTCTTTCAAGGACGAATAAAGATGGCTTCAGGTACCGTCAAGTGGTTCAACGACGCAAAAGGTTTTGGTTTTATCACCCCCGATGATGGCGGCAAGGATCTGTTCGCGCATTTCTCCGCTATCCAGGGTAATGGTTTCAAGTCGCTCAAGGAGAACCAGAAGGTCACGTTCGACAAGACAACCGGCCCCAAGGGTGATCAGGCGTCCAATATTCGGCCCGCATGATCGCCGAGTAAGGGAAGGCCAAAAAAAGCCCGGACAACCGGGCTTTTTCTTTTTCCGGTCCGGCCACCAATGTGGCCACCTAGGCAATGCTGCCGAGTGGCGCGTCTTCCGCTGCGGCCGTCTGCGAACGAACAAGGCGCGCATAAAGTCCGTTGTGCCCGACCAGGCTTTGATGGGTTCCCCGTTCGACGATGCGGCCGCCGTCGAAAACCAGAATGAGGTCCGCGCGCCGCACCGTAGAGAGACGGTGCGCGATCACGAATGTCGTGCGCCCGCGCATGAGCGCCTGCAGCGCGCGTTGCACACTGGCTTCGGTAATCGAATCCAGCGCGCTGGTCGCCTCGTCGAGAATCAGGATGGGAGGGTCCTTGAGCAAGGCGCGCGCGATGGCGATGCGCTGGCGCTCGCCACCGCTCAACGTGCTGCCGCGCTCTCCAACGAGCGTATCGTAGCCAAGCGGTTGTTTGAGGATGAACTCGTGCGCCTCGGCGGCGCGGGCGGCTTGTTTCATTTCCTCCCCGGTGGCCTGCGGCCGGCCGATGCGGATATTCTCGGCAATCGACCGGTGCAACAGCGCGCTTTCCTGGAACACAATGCCGATGTTGTGGCGCAGGGAATCCACGGTGAGGTCGCGGATGTCGATGCCGTCGACGCGGATGGACCCGGTTTGCGGATCGTGCAACCGGGTCAGCAGGGACGCCGTGGTGGTTTTCCCCGCACCCGTGGCCCCGACCAGTGCCACCATGCAACCCGCCGGCGCCTCGAAGTTGATATTGCTGATCGCCGGGCGTTCGGTGTCGGTGTGGTAGGCGAACGAGACGTTCTCGAATCGCACATTGCCGCGCGAGCGGCCGAGTTCGATCGCGTCCGGACGATCCCGAATCATGGGCACGGTATCCATGACCGAGAAAAATGCGGCGACGCTGGGCATTTCGACGAACATCTGGCTGATGAACCGGCCCATTTGTTCCAGGCGTCCGATCAACAGGGACGCAAAGCCCATGAACGTGACGATCTGCCCGACTGTGCTCTGGCGCTTGAATACCAACCAGGTACCCAGTGCGAAAATGCCGATGATGGTGATGGTCGAGGCGGCGCGCGTGAGCACGTTGATGCCGGCCCAGTAAGTCAGGATGGGATACTGCGCGCCGAGAATGCGGCGGGTGAGTTGCTTCAGCGCCGAGGTTTCCTCGGCACGATGAACGTAACTCTGGATCAGTCTGACGTTGCCGAATGCGTCCCCCACCCGCGCAGCCAGCTCGGAGTCTGCCACTTCCACGGCTACCTGGGCGGCCTCGGTGCGGCGGATGCCGTAAGCCGTGAAAGCGGTAAACGCGGCCATGAACAAAATGAGCAGCAACCCGAGCCGCCAGTTCAGGAACATCGACAGCGGCAGCAGCACCACCAGCGTGATGAGCGTGCCGAAATGCTCGCGGAAAAACGCCAGCCAGAAACCGAACAGATACGTCGTCGCGCGCAGCATGGTGCGCAGCAGGCGGGCCGAATGCTTGTCCGAATGAAATTCGAATGACAGCGCGAGCACGTGCTCGAAATAACTGACGGTCACGCCCAGGCGCCGGCGATGCGCGAGCCGGTCGGCGTTCAATGCAAGCAGGAAGTTGGCGAGCAACCCGCTCAGGCCGACGCCCGCCCACGCACCCAGCGTGATCAGGCTCGCCTGCCAGAGTTGCGCGCTGGTGTGGGTCGCCGCCCCGGCCAGCACGTCGATGAGGCGGCCGAACAGGATCGGCTCGAAGAAAAACAGCGTCGCAACGACGACGTTCGCGACCGCGAGCAGGACGACAGCCTTGCGCTCCTTCGAGAGCAGTTGCAATGCGCGGGCGTACGTTTGGAAGAAAGTCAGGGGATCGGCCATGGATCGCTCACCGCCGGGGCGGTGCGCTCCGGTCGATGCAGGTGTGAGGCGTAGCGCGCGGTTTTGGTTCCCGCTGCGAAGTTCACGGGCGGCGCGCCGTGCGCCGCGCTTCAGTTACGGAAAGGATGGTACTGGTACGCCCAGGTTTCGCTCAGTGTTTCATCGGCGTTTCTCAGGTAAAGCCTGATCTCCACGGGGGCGGCGCCCGTGGCCGTGAGATCGAATTGCGCGCGCCAGTGTCCCGGCACGTCGTCCGGCACGGCCTCGGTGAACACGTACGAGAATTCCCCGCGCGAGGCCGACAGCACTGCCTCGGGCTTGGTGCCGAACGGCAACTTTGCCAGCGATGCGCCCAGGAATTCGACCATGAACTTGCGCACGCCCTGCGGCCGCGGCAGGCCCGGAACTCCGCCGTTACCAAGGCGTGTCGCGACACAGCGTGCCAGGCGTGCATCGATGGCCGGCTCATCCGCGCTCCAGTGCAATCGATAGCTGAACCTGAACGACCCGCCTGCCCGGGCCGCTTCGGCCGGCACCCACATGGCATTGATGTTGTCGTGGATCTCGTCGTCGGTGGGCATCTCCACAAGTTGCACCGCGCCGCGCTCAAACCCCGACAGCGGCTCGACCCACAGTGTCGGACGCAAGTCATAGCGCACGCCATCCAGATAATGATCGAACACGCGGTCGCGCTGCGACAGGCCGAAGCCGCGCGGTCGAACGTCGGCAAACGACGACACCGTTATCGCTGGCGGATTGTTGAGCGGGCGCCAGATGCGCTCGCCGTTGCCCGTCCACATTGCCAGCCCATCCGAATCATGCAGCTCGGGGCGCCAGTCCACTGCGGTGGGCTTCACGCCCTCCCCGAACCAGTACATCGACGTGACGGGTGCCAGGCCCAGGCGCGCGATATTCCGGCGCAGGAAAATGGCGGCCTCGATGTCCATCTGCACCGCACGCTCGCGCCGCAGGGCAAAACGGTAGGCGCCCGTTACCGATGGCCCGTCGAGCAGCGCGTAGACGAATATTCTGTCTGAATCGGCATCCGACTCGATCCAGAACTCGGTGAAATCCGGAAATTCCTCGGTAAAGGGCGCTTCGGGATTCGCGACGTTGACGGCGAGACCGCGCGCCGACAGGCCGTACTGATACAGCTCGCCGATCGCCCGGAAATAAGAGGCGCCCAGAAACGCGACCCAGTCGTTTTTTTGCCAGTCCAGTTCTCCCTCGCGGCTTTCCTGGATCCGGAAGCCGGCAAACCCGGCGCCTTCGGGCAACTGGCGGGCCACGGAATCGGGCGGCATGTCGAAATACTCAGCGCGATAAATGATTTCCCGCGCACGCCCGTTTTCCAGCGAATGCATTTTCACGGCCTTCTGGAAAAAGGCGCCGAGATGGAAGAACGTGAGCGGAAACTTGCCGGGCCCGTCGGCGCCCAGTGCCGATTCGGCGCGGAACTTGATCTGTCCATGCGCTGCGTAATCGATTTTCGCAGTGACTTCCGGCGCCGGTCGCGGCGGCGGCACGTAGGCCGCCCGCGACATCGTCTGTGCGCGCTGCTGGAGCGAATCGAACGAGAACGGCCGGGGGGCGCCAAATTTCAGCAAAGACGCCGCGTGGGAGCGCGCCGGCAAACCTGTGAGCGTCAGGACCCAGGCGGCGCCCAGCGCGCGCACGAACGCGCGGCGAGTGGTATCGATGTTCATCGGGAAAGAAAAGGGGCGGGCGAGATTCGTCGTTAGAGGCGCGCTTCGCCAGAATGGTTCAGCCGCGCACTCTAACTCGCGCAAGCCAGTGTGCGTCAGTACGCGGCGATGTAAACGCCGCCCAGCGCCGCTGCGAGCATCAGCGCGATGAGCACGCGCAGTTCCAGATCGCGCCACATGCGCACCAGGAAGTTTGCGGGCCGTGGCGATGCGACAAGCGCGGCGTGATCCTTCTTGTCCGGATCGGTCAGGCGCCGAAGCGCTTCGGCGGAATCGAAAACCTGCGACACCGCGAGCCGCGTGTTGGCGTCCACGATGATGCTCTGCGGTTTGCCCGCTCGGACTCTCATGTCAGCGGCCGGCAGCGTTTCGTCGCTGTCGACGGCCGGCATGACTTCAGTCGCATCTTCGTTGCCGGCCGTGCCGCCCGACGGGCGTTCCAGGCGCTGTGTGGTCTCGGTCTCGACATGTGCGATACCGAGTTCGTTCAGGCAGGCACGCAGGTCGGCGGCGAACTCGTGTGCATCCTGATAGCGCTCGTCGGGATCCTTTTCGAGCGCTCGCGCCGCCACCAGATCGAGCATGGCGGGAACCTGGCGGTTGATGCGGCTGGGTGGCACCGGTCGCACCTGGGACACGTTGTACATGATCTCGGTTGCGTCGTTGCCGGCAAAAAGCTTGGTGCCGGTGAGCAGTTCGTAGAGCACCGTGCCCAGCGAAAAGATATCCGAACGTTGATCGACCGGGCGGCCCGCCACTTGTTCCGGCGACATGTAGCGCGGTGTTCCCAGCATCATGCCGGTTTCCGTCTTGAGATCCGAAGAGCGCATGCGCGCGATGCCGAAATCCATGATCTTCACGCGCCCGCCGCCGACCAGCATGATGTTGGGCGGCTTGATATCCCGGTGCACCACGCCGCGATCGTGCGCGAACGACAATGCGTCGGCAACGCGCTCCGCGATGCCGACGGCTTCCGCCACGGAAAACCGGCGCGATGCGGCCTGGGTGCCCAGATCCACGCCTTCGAGCAACTCCATGGCCATGTACACCATGCCGCCTTCGCGGCCTACATCGTAGATGGTCACGATGCCCGGATGCGCGAGCTTGCCCGCAGCCCGGGCTTCCTGCGTGAAGCGCGCTTCGTATTCCTTGCGGTCCGTATCGTCGGCCGGCACGAACACGGTCTTGATCGCAAGCTGGCGGTCGAGCACCGGATCGTGGGCGCGGTACACCACGCCCATGGCCCCGCGGCCGAGCTCACCCATAATCCGGTAACGCCCGAGTTGTGTCGCTTCGTTCACGGCAGCACCCAGTCGCGCAAGCGGTGAAGAACGCTCTTGCGGTTGCCTTCGGGCGAGAAGTCGTACGCGAGCGTCGTCGTGCGGCCGGGCTGCAAATCGACCGTGGTGCGAAAAGGAATCTCTCCCCTGCGCCGGAATTCCACCATGTGCAGGCCCGGTTCAAGCGTGAGGTGGCCCAGCGGTGGGCTTTTACCTCGGGCCACGCCGTCGACGAAGACGTCGCGCTCCGGATGCAGTTCGAACGCCAGGGTGGCCGGTTGCCCCGCTCGCAGCGCGAGCCGGATGGAATCGTGGTATCGCGTCTCGGTGGCAAAAATGCCGATCACCACCAGCGCACCGATGACCGCCAGAATCTTGCGACGCCGCAAGGCAGCAGCCTTGTCCGGCGCAAACAACTCGTGCGTGCGCACGTTGGCATCGGTAAAGATGCCCGCTGGCCGAATGGACACCGCGCGCGCCGGAGCGGACTCAGCGAGCGCTTCGCGAAAAGAGCGCGAAACGAACAATCGCGCTGGCCCTGCAAAATGCGCGATCGCCGCAGCGGTGCCGACCGCATCGCCAATGAGTCCCTGCTGACCGCTGGCGTCCGCAGCGAGCCGGATGGCGCCGTGATTGATGGCCACCGCCATCGACACGCCGGCGGCCGCCGCACTCATGCAACGTTGCGCGATATCGAGCGCGGCGACCGGATTGCCCAGCACGGCGATTGCCATGCCGTCCGGCGCATCGAGAACTATGCGCATTCGCGGCGGGATCCGGATCAACGCCACCGCCAGTGCGGCTTCCAGTTGGGCGCGCAGCCGCGCTTGTTCCGCGACCGGCCGCCGTGCGAACTCCGTGAAGCGGATGAAAACGACGCTGGCCAAAACGGGCAGGGACCCAGGAGCGTTCAAATCGACGAGGCGGCAGTTTGGATGCGCGAATTTTACACGCAGCCCCGCTGGACGCCTTCGCCTATTGCGCACGCATCGTTCGATCTGGCGGTTAAGCACTTGCCGGTTGAGCCGGCACCCGCAGCGCGCATGCCGCATTTTCCTGGTTGCGGCCCGATGGGGTGGGCCGCCGTGCGCAAAAGTGGTTTGAATAATGCTTAGGTCAAGCCAGGCCGGAGAGCGGAAGGACATCGCATCCGAGGCATTTCACCTCCAACAGGCTTATATATGTTATTGAAGATAATGAAAATAGTGGCAACAGTCGGGTTCACGGCCGCGCTTTACGGGGCCCCATGCAACGCGCTGGCTGCCCCCGATCTGCTGGCCCAGTCCAAACGCCTGGCTGTGCCGGCGCAGGCCTACCCGGAACTGACACAGATCAATAATCGCGTTGCGCAACTGACCGCGCAGTTGGAGGCGAACACCAATCAACTCAAGGTGTATCGCAAGGCCCGCGTTCGCCCGACGGACCGGCGCTATTCGGCGTTGACGCGTGAATTCAATCAATCGCGGACGCGCCTGGCCGAGATCGAGCGCAAGCTGGAAAAGGCGCCTTCATTGGATGTGAACCGGTTTCCTGTCCCAAGCGGCGGCGACCGGGGCAGTTCCTCCTCGGACCTGCGTACGCGCGCGATGTCCGCCGAAATCGGCAAGTACGATCAGGCGAAAGTCGCGCTGCGGCAGAGCCTCAAAGCGCTTTCCGATCACTACGATCGGCAGTTGCGTGAGATTGCCAAACTGCGCTAGCGCGTTGACTACCGGTCTTCGCGGATTGCCTCGACTGAGATCGTCAGGCGCACGTCGTCGCTGATCATCGTCGAATACTTGTCCAGCCCGAAGTCCGACCGTTTGAGCACTGCCTGCAAATCGCCCCCGCAGACATAGCGCTCGAGCACCATGATCTTGACTTGCTTGCAAACGAAATGGCGCGCCGTCAGATGCACCGGGCGCGTGATGCCGCGCAAGGTCAGTTGGCCGTCGAATTCCCACGGCACCCCCTCCCTGAAGGCCACGGCACGACCGGTGAAATGGGCCGACTTGTACCGGGTGACGTGAAAAAACATCTCGTCCACGAGGACCGCGTCGAGTTTTTTCACTCCGGTGTCGATCGAGCGCGGATCGAGTTCCACGTCGATTGTGGCAAGTTCGTTGGCAGGATCGAGCATCGCTCGTCCGTTACGAATGCCCATGCGGCCGTGCACCGATGAAACGCCCGTGTGCAGGACGGCGAAATGCGCGAAAGTGTGATCGGGGTCGAGCCGATAGCGCTGCTCGGCCGCGGCAGCCGCTCCGCCGGATAATGCCGCGACCGCCATGCCGGCCACGATCGCCAGACGCACCTGAACGAACGTTCTGAACACGCCGCGCGGGGCTCGAACAGGCCGCCCGGCACCGGCCTTCGCCGTTTGGTCGCGCGACTTGCGCGTGTCATGATTCGCTGCCGCGCATCGGCGCAGCGGTTTTTCCAAGGCATCGGCGCAGCGGTTTTTCCACAAGGTCATAGTTGCCCCCGGCGTGGCGCAAGCACTTCATGAAAGGAACCGGCATGCATCCGAAAACCCGTTACGTTTTTACCGCAAGCCTCGATGTTGAGCCCGCCCACGAGCAATTGTTCAACGAACTCTACGACCGCGAGCATGTGCCGTTTCTGCTAGAGGTACCCGGCGTGCTGGCGGTTACGCGAGTGACCGCCGTGCCAGGTGCCCAGATGCGAATAGACGGACAAAGCAGGGCGCTTGTTGCCGAAAGTGAGCCGAAATACAGCGCCATTTACGAACTCGAAAGTGCTGACGTACTGCTCAGTGAGGCCTGGGCCACCGCCGTGGACAAAGGCCGCTGGCCGAAGGAGGTCCGGCCGCATATCCGAGCCCGGCGCCACACGCTCAAGAAAGTACTCACCTGATACCGGTCATACATCGCGGCGTGCTGCGCGGCTACTTCGGTTTCTTCTTCTGCGCGGGTTTCACAGGCGGCGCGGGTTTCGGCGCCGGTTTCACCAGCGAAGCAGGTCGATTGGCGGCCGGCGCCTGCACTGCAATCGTAAAGGTGCTCATTTGCGCGAATACTTCGTTGTCCCGCGGCACCGGCAGTGGCGAAGCCGCGCCGATGGCCCGCCTTGCTTCCTGATCGAAGCGCTCGTCGCCTGAAGGCCGCAGTGGCAATACGAACATTATTTCTCCGGACCGGCGCAACTGAACCTGGAACTCCGCTACGTGGTCGCCGCCTTCGTTCCATCTGAGTTGTCCGGTTACGTATTGGCGAATCAGTGTTTCATAAACCCTGCGGATCGCCGCATCGTCGTCGAGGCCGGCAAGCGCGCCTTTCTTTGCAAGCTGGTCGTGGGTCCGTGCCGCAAGTGAGGGATCGCCCACCTGCTCGTAAAGCGCGAGCCGGCTTGCGAGCGGT
The DNA here is from genome assembly GCA_963846655.1 of uncultured beta proteobacterium. GTDB lineage: Bacteria > Pseudomonadota > Gammaproteobacteria > Burkholderiales > JACQAP01 > JACQAP01. Next base: position 49,509 of record CAWJWT010000012.1, read on the forward strand.
TTTCTGGGCGCCACGGCAGGCGCCGCGGTGCCTGGCAGCGGCGCCGTCGTGGTTTCCGGGAGCGGGGCGCGCGGCTGCGCGAGTTGCTTCTTTCGCGCATCGATGGTGTCCTGTTCCTCGCGCCGCAGGCGTTCCTGGCGTTCGAAGGCGATTTCCGGCGTAGTCCCGGGCTTGATCCCGCTGCGTTGCCGGAAAAGTTCAGCCGCCGAGAGGCCGGCGCTTGCAATGTGTTGCGCCGGGATGGCGAAGTTCAGGTTCTGCGAATCCTTCGCAATCAGCGTGGTGATACCGACGAGCCGGGCCTGTTCGTCGAACAGGCCGCCGCCGCTCGACCCCGCCGAGAATGGCGCGGTCGTCTGGATGAGCTTCATCCCGCCCCGGGCGTCGCGCAAACCGGAAATGATGCCGGTGCTTAAACTCAGTTCCATGCCGCGCGGTGAGCCGATGGCGAAGACCGGGGCGCCGATGTGCAGCGAGTCCGGCGGCGCGAATGCCACCGGGTGATCGAAGCCGGGTTTGGGTTGTGCGAGATCGAGTTCGCACAAATCCTTGCCGCGCTCGAAATTGACCAGTTGCACGCGCTCGACGATTTTGTCCTCGCGCCGCGACACGACAAAATGCCTGCCGCGCTCGAGGACATGGCAATTGGTTACGAAGCGACCCGGCGCGATGAGCACCGCGGAGCCTTGTGCCACGACATCCACGACACCGGGCTCATCGCTGGTGACGATGAGCAGATATACGGCGTTGCGCGCCTGGGTGAACACTTCGGCCGCCGTCAATGCATTCGCGGTACCGCCGAAACCGAGCAGTACGGCAACCGTGAGCGCATTGATCAGGCGATACATGATTGAACTCGTAACAGGCGTTCTAGAGGGGGAGCCCATTCTACTCAGATTTCCAGGATCAACGCCGGATCGAAAAACTTGTTTTCGAGGGAGACCTGCGGGCGCGTAGCCGCAGGCCACGGTTCGCGCCAGTTGGAGGTCCGGTAGCCCATCGGATTGGCGCGCACGCGCGTGCCGAGGACGTCGAAGTCGAAACTGTCGTGCGTGTGTCCGTGCAGCCATAATGCGGACTTCCCCATCAGCCGGGTCAGATCGGAAACGAACGCGGGATTGCTCGGATTACCGGCCCAGCGCGGATGCACGCTGCCCGGATGGGGCGCATGATGCGTGATGACGACCGTCCTGTCGGCCAGCGATCGTTGCAGTCGCGGCTCCAGAAACGCCAGCGCTTCGCGATGCAGCTCCACGGTTTGTTGCGGCGTAAGCATGCGATCTCCTATGCGAATCTTGCGGAAATCAACCACGGTTTGCAGCGCCTGCGCGAACCCGCGATCGATATTGCTCTGTCCGTGCAACGCAAAGTCTGTCCATAACGTACTGCCCAGAAAGCGTATGCCATCGATGACCAGTTCCGTGTTGTCCAGCAGATGCACATTGGTGCTGCGCCGGGCGCGCGCTGTCAACGCGGCGGCTGCCTCCGGCAGGTCGGCCTCGTAGTATTCGTGATTCCCCGGCACATAGAGCACCTGCTGATCGGGGAAAGTCTGTTCGGCCCAGTCGATGGCGCGGGTGCCGTTGTCGATGTCTCCTGCGAGCACCACCACGTCGGCGCCGCTAGCCGGCAGTTCGAACGGCGGATGCCGATCGGAGTGCTCGAGATGCAGGTCGGATAGCAACTGGATTTTCATGTTTCAACGGATGCCTGAAGCGTGAACGACACCAGTCATTCTAGAACTTCCGGCGCACCCCCGAGCGGCCGGCAGGGCTAGCGCAAACAAACGTGCTCCCGGTTGCCGGCCACCGTGACATACTGTTGACTCGCAGCTGGACCCGGCAACATGTCTGGTTCGTTGCCTTTTGCCCGTCCAGGCACACGATGTCTCGACCAAAGAGGGTGTCGATGGGAGCGTTGCGCGGGCACACACGCGGATGGGGCGTCACCGTTGCGGCGGTTTGGCTGGCCGCGGGCGGCCTCGTCGCCTGCGTTTTCGCCCTGGCCGAGCCGACGAGTACCCCCGCGCTGGTGGAACTCACGCCGGAGGAAAAAAACTGGCTCACGGCGCACCCGGTGATACGGGTAGGCGCGGAAACCAATTACGCACCCTACGAGTTTCAGGACAGCCGGCAGCGTTTCGTTGGCGTCGTCGCGGATTATCTCGAGATCATTCGCTACAAACTGGGGACGCGTTTCCAGATTACGCAATTACCGGACTTCGGTGCCGTGGAAAGCAAGCTGCGCCGCAAGGAACTCGATGTCATCCTCGCCGTGGCCCGTTCGGCCGACCGTGAAGAATTTCTGAATTTCACGCATCCCTATCTGCACTACGTCAACGTCATCGTCACCCGCGATGACTACAGCTTCGTGTCGGGACTGAAGGATTTTCAGGAGAATCGCGTCGCGGTCGTCGAGGGACATTCCTCCAAACAGCTCACGGCCAAGGTCTATCCGAACTTCAACGTGACCGCGTACCCGGATTTGCTCGACGGCCTGATGGCGGTGTCGACGGGAAAAACAGATGGCCTGGTTGACGATATTTTTCCGATCGTTTACACCATCCGGTATCGCCAGATCAGCAATCTGAAGATTGCCACCGCGGTGGAAAAAGCATTGCAGCCCCAGGGTTTCTCAGTGGGTGTGCGCAAGGACTGGCCCGAACTCGTGAGCATCCTGGACAAGGTGCTGCTGACCATCACGCACGAGGAGCAGCGCGAAATATCGCAGAAGTGGCTCTCGGTGCGATATGAGGACAAGATCGACTACCGGGCCATCTGGACTTCGCTCGCGGTGTTCTCGGCCATTCTGCTTGCGGGCGTGTTTCATATCCGGCAGTTGGGCAAGCAGAAGAAGGCCTTGCTGGCGGCGCGAGCAGAAGCGGAATCCGCAAACCGCTCCAAGGACCAGTTTCTGGCCAACATGAGCCATGAGTTGCGCACGCCGCTGCATGCGATTCTCGGTTACGCCGACCTGGTGCGTGCCGGCGCGATGCCGGAACCCTCGCGCCGGGAAGCGCTTGCCACAATTGCCAGCAGCGGGCGGCATCTGCTTTCGCTGATCAACGACTTGCTCGATCTGTCGCGCATCCGCTCCGGGCATCTGCAATTGAGTCCGGCGCCCATTCAACTGGCCGCCCTGTTCGATGAAATCGCCGCCATGGTGCGCGTCGAAGCCCAGAAAAAAGGTTTGTTTTTTTTCCTCGAAGTTTCAGGCCTGCCGGAAACAGTGGAGGCGGACGGCAGACGCCTGCGCCAGATACTGCTCAATCTGCTGGGCAACGCGATCAAGTTTACCGACACGGGTAGCGTCACGCTCAACGTGGAGGGCACCCCGGCACCTGGCGGAAAGGTTGCACTGCAGGTCTCGGTGCAGGATACCGGCAAGGGCATTTCGCCGCGCGATACCACCCGCATTTTCGCGCCCTTCGAGCAGGCGCAGGAGGGGCAGATGCAGGAGTCGGGCGTCGGACTCGGTCTGGCCATTACCCGCGAGCTTGCAGGGCTGATGGGAGGCGATGTGGACGTGCAAAGTCAGCCCGGGCACGGCAGCCACTTTCGCTTCACCGTGGCACTGCCGGTGATTCCGGTTCGCCAGCACGCGGTGCGCTCTGCCGATCCGGTGGTGGGCTACCTCGGCGCGCGCCGATCGATTCTGGTCGTCGACGATCAGGAAGAAAATCGCCGTTTGCTGAAACAGGTGCTCGAACCGCTCGGGTTCACGGTGGTGCTGGCCGGCGACGCAAACGAAGCAATCACCGTCGCGCGCGCAAGCCATCCGGATCTTATCGTAATGGATTTGCGCATGCCGGGCATGGATGGGGCGGAGGCGGCGCGGGCGATCCGGCGAATGCCCGGACTGGAGCAAGTGTTCATTCTGGCGGCCTCAGCGAGCAACACCGATCTCGAGCGGGCCGAGGCAGACCCGGCCACGTTCGGGGCCTGCCTGCGAAAGCCGTTTCGCATTCGTGATCTGCTGGACGCAATCCAGCGTCCGCTCGCCTTGACCTGGCGCTACGCCGCAGCCGCTGAGTTGTCCGCCGGCGATCCGGTTGGCGAGACGCAGCCGGCCGTGCGCATCCTGCCTGCGCGCCAGGCGCTGGAAGAACTTCTCGATCTGGCGCGCCTGGGCAAGCTGGTTCGCGTAGAGCAGATCGCGCGCGATCTCGAGCAACAGGATCCGGGTTACGGCGCATTCGGCCGTCGTTTGTACCTGCTTGCTCGCGGTTTCGAGGAAGAGCAACTGATCCAGTACTTGCAGGATAGTCTTGAGGCCTGTCGCGATGACGTCAGCCACTGAACAACGTGACATCACGCTGCTGATCGTCGATGACAAGCCCCAGAACCTGCGGCTGATTTCCGACTTTCTCGCGGAGCAGGGCTTTGAACTGATGCTTACGCGCAGCGGCGCGCAGGCGCTGGACAAGATCGAACTGGCGATGCCCGATCTCGTGCTGCTCGACGTCACCATGCCAAAAATGGACGGCTTTGAAGTCTGCCGCCGGCTCAAAGCCAATGCGCGGACCGCAAATCTGCCGGTGATTTTCATGACGGCGCTGGACGACACCGCGCACAAGGTCGAGGGCTTCCGCCTGGGCGCCGCGGATTACATCACCAAGCCCATCCAGCGCGAAGAACTGCTGGCGCGCATCCAGCATCATTTGCAATTGCACACCTTGCAGAAGGAACTGTTTGCCCAGCGCGAAGTCCTCGCCCAGAAAAACGCCGAACTCGAAGCTTATGCGCACACGATTGCGCACAGCCTTAAGACGCCGTTGGCAGCCGCCATTCGATTTCTGGAGATTCTGCATAAATTCAAATCCGGCGATCTGGGCAGCGAACAACGCCATCTGGTGCAGCAGGCGGTCAGCGCGCTGGCCATGACCGGCGATGTCGTTGATGCATTGCTGCTGCTTTCGACCGTGGCACAACAGAATGTCGAGTTGCAGCCGCTGCAGATGCACACTGTGGTCGGGCAGGTTCTGAGCCAGCTTGCCGATTTGCAGGCGCGCACCGGGGCCACGTTGCAACTGCCCCAAGCCTGGCCGCCGGCGATTGGCTACGCGCCCTGGGTGGGGGAGGTGTGGCTCAATCTCGTGAGCAATGCGCTGAAATACGCGGGGTCCCCGCCACGCATCGAACTGGGCGGTACGCTTCAGGACGCGCATGTGCGATTCTGGGTCAGGGACAATGGGCAAGCGTTGTCCGAACAGGAGCGCACGCGCGTGTTCATTCCCTTTACGCGATTGCATCGCGAACGTGCCGCCGGCCATGGCCTGGGATTGGCCACGGTACAGCGCATCGTCACGCGCCTGGGTGGTCATGTTGGCGTCAGCGCGGGCAATCCCGGCGGCAATGAGTTTTTCTTCGAGTTGCCGGCTGCGACGCAAGCCAAGCCCGTGTGATGGGAGATCTGCTGTCATGAAGATCCTGCACGCCGACGACCATTCCCTGTTTCGCGAAGGGCTCGGATTCTTTCTGAAGCTGCTCGATGCGCGGGTCGTGGCGCTGGAGGCCGGTAATTTCCAGGCGACCCTGGACAAACTGGCGCTGGAGTGGCCCGTCGATCTGCTGCTGCTCGACCTGGAAATGCCGGGAATGAGTGGAATCGACGGTTTCAATGCGATTCACAAGCGCTATCCGGGATTGCCGATTGCAATTGTCTCCGGAATCAGCGACATGCGTCTCGTGCGCGGCCTGATCGACAGCGGCGCACGCGGGTATATCCCCAAGCTTGCCAGCAGCGAACGCTTGATGGACGCGCTGCGGCGCATCCTGCGCGGAGAGATTTACCTTCCCGAAGAACTGTTCGTTCCCGGTGCGAAACCTGATACGCCGTCAGACCACCCCTCACCCCTGACTGCTCGCCAGCAGGAAATCCTTGCACTCCTGGCGGAAGGCATGCCAAACAAGCGCATCGCTGGCGCGCTGGGCGTGACGGAGGGAACCATCAAACAGCACCTGAAGGATTTGTTCAGGCGTCTGGGCGCGGCGAACCGTACGCAAGCCGTCAGGCAGGCGCGGCGCCTCGGCCTGCTGCAGGGCTGAGCAAAAAAAGAAGGCAGGTCGCCCTGCCTTCTTTGCCTATCCTGAATCCGGTTTCGCGGATTGCAGTTACTGGGGTTGCACTTTCTTTTTCTTTTTCTTGGCCGCTTTTTTCTGGCCGTCCACTGTCCGGCCCGGTTTGTCCGCGTTGCCCCCCGACTTTACTGACCCTTCCTCGATGGCACGGGCGGGCTTGTCGCTGCTGCCGCCGGACTTGACTGCGCCGTCTTCAAGGGCACGGCCCGGTTTGTTGGAATCGCCACCCGATTTCACCGAACCTTCTTCAATGGCACGCGCGGGCTTGTTGGTGTTAGCGCCGGACTTGACTGCGCCGTCTTCGAGTGCGCGGCCCGGTTTGTTGGAATCACCACCCGATTTCACCGCACCTTCTTCAATGGCACGCGCGGGCTTGTTGGTGTTAGCGCCGGACTTCACTGCGCCATCTTCGAGTGCACGGCCCGGTTTGTTGGAATCGCCCCCCGATTTGACTGCGCCGTCTTCGATTGCGCGGGCGGGTTTGGCGGTGTTGCCGCCCGATTTCACCTCGTCTGCATAACTGGGCAGCGAGAGCATCAGGATGCTGGCAGCTGCCAGCGCGGGAATCAATATACGCATGCATATCTCCTTGTCATGTTCTGTCGTTGCCTGCCGACAGAGGCGGAATGCGATCCTTGCGACCGGTCGATCGCAAGGTCAGGAAGCAGGCACTCTTCCGTGGCCGACATGCTCGCAACATGCAGCCGCGGCCGCCATTCCGCGTTGGGGACAGTTCTATCACTTTCGTTATAAGCCGCTGCACCGGGAGCGCACGGGCCGGGCCTATGCTCCCGTCATTTCCCGAGGTGCAATCCTGAATCGACCAGGATGGATTCGCCCGTCACCAGATCGGCGCCTTCCACGAGCCAGATCGCGACTTCGGCAACGTCATCGGGCGTTGCTGCTTTTGCGAGCGGCACGTTTTTTTCGTAGTTCGATTTGAATTTGGCATAGTCCTCCTTGCTGTAGCGGGACAAATGCCAGCGTGTTTCGATGAGCCCGGGGCACACCGCGTTCACGCGAATCTCGGGTGCCAGCGAGCGCGCAAGCGCCAGCGTCATCGCATTCAGGGCGCCTTTGGAGGCGATGTAAGCCGTGGAGGAACCGATGCCACGCACGCCCGAGATCGACGAGATGTTCACGATGGCGCCTTTGCCCTGTTTCTTCATGGCCGGCGCGCACGCGCGGATCATCTGATAAGGACCAATCACGTTCACCGCATAGATGCGCTGGAAGTCTTCCGCGTCGAGGCCGTCGAGATCGCTCGCGGCGGCAAACTTGGTGATGCCGGCGTTGTTGATCAGTGCGTCGATGCGTCCCCATTTGTCGAGCGCCGCCTGCGCTAGCGCGCGGCAATCGGCATCCTTCGCCACGTCGGCCCGGACCAGAATGGCGTCTGCCCCCGCGGCCTTGCATTGGTCTGCCGTGGCCTTGGCGTCGTCTTCGCTGCGTGTGTAATTGATGACGACGCGGCAGCCTTTTTTGGCGAGCTGAATCGCGCAAGCCGCACCGGTGCCGGTGGCAGAGCCCGTGACGATGCCCACCGCTCCTTCCAGTTTCATGATCGTGTCCTTTCGTTGTGGGACGCCGATGCTATCAGAAGACTTCGGGCTCGCCGCAGCCGCTTGCAGATTCGGCTGCGCATGGGGACGACAAAGGCCCGGCAGCGCCCGGGCCTTTTCAAGCGCGCGAGGGCGCTCGGCAATTCAGCGCGGTGTTACCGACACATTGACGCGCAACTGATTGCCCGGGTCGTAGGGCAGGCGTGTCGAAAAACGCTGGCCGCCGTATTCATAGGTCACCATGTATCCCGACGTGACGGACTGAAAACTATCCACCTGGCGGCAGCGCTGCACCGGTACCGTTGTAACGACAGGATTGCTGTAGTTGTTGCGGTTGGCGATCGCGTCGCCCGTGAGCGCGCCCACGCCGGCGCCGACGGCCGCACCTGCGACGCGCCCGTTGCCACGGCCGACCTGGGCGCCCAGCAAGCCCCCGGCGACGCCGCCAATGAGGGCGCCCAGATAACTGCGCTGCGGTGGTGGCGCGGCCTGCGAGATTTGCTGCGTTTCCGTCCAGCACTGCTGCGTCGGGCGGTTGACCTGTTCGGTAATCGGCGCCACACCGACGACGGTGGCGATTGCCTCGAAGGCATTCGCGTTGATCTGTGCAACCGTCAGCACAGTTGCCACGACAAGCGAAGTTTTCCTCATGGACGGCCCCTCCTCTGTAACGCACGCGTCGTGCTGGGTACTTTAACGCCGATAAATGCCGCCGGTTGATCAGCATTTGTAACGTAGTGTGAATCAGTAACGGACGCCTGCGGCCGTTACTGACGTGACGGTCGTGACGGTCGTGACGGTCGTGACGGCGTGACGGCGTGACGGCGTGATCGTGTCAGGCGTGATAAAGCAAAGTCAAGTATTTGAATCGCGGTTTTTCTCAGATCGAGTGCGCCGGGGTCCAAGTCACGTCCGTCACGTCGTCACGTCGTCACGATCGTCACGACATTCACGTCATTCACGGATATTCCCGGCATTTCAGGCACAATCTCCGCCCGGTGACGAACGACCATAAAAATAACAGCCCCCTGGTGCCTGCCGGGGTGGACTCCTCGTATGCGTGGACGCGGTTGTGGCTCGCGCTGACGCTCTCGACGATCGGCGGCGTGGGCATGTGGTCGGTGGTCGTGGCGCTGCCGGCGGTCCAGGCAGAGTTCGGGGTGGCCCGCGCGGACGCTTCGCTGCCGTACACGCTCACCATGCTGGGTTTCGGCGTGGGCGGCATCGCGCTGGGCCGCTTGTCGGATCGTGTCGGCATCCTGCCGCCCCTGCTCATCGGAATGCTGTGCCTGACCCTCGGTTACGTCGTGGCCGCATCGGCATCCTCGCTCGGCCAATATTCCATTGCCCATGGGTTGCTCATCGGCTTCGGCAGTTCGGCGACATTCTCGCCGCTGCTCGCGGACACCTCACAATGGTTCGCGCGCCGGCGCGGGATCGCGGTGGCCATCATCGCCAGCGGCAACTATCTGGCCGGCACCATCTGGCCTTCCGTGATCCAGCATTTCATCGAAACAAGTGGCTGGCGCCAGACCTTGCTGGGGATTGCCGCGTTCTGCGCGGTGACCATGACGCCGCTGGTGCTGCTGCTGCGCAAGCGGCTGCCCGCAGAAGACGAACCTGATGCGACTTCGCTGCAAATGCTGCAGCGGGTGCGTCCGCTGGGCCTGTCGCCGCGCGCCTTGCAGAACCTGCTGATCGTTGCCGGCATCGGCTGCTGTGTGGCGATGTCGATGCCGCAGGTTCACCTGGTGGCCTATTGTGGAGACCTGGGTTACGGCGCGGCGCGCGGTGCGCAGATGCTGTCGTTGATGTTGGCCTGCGGCATCGTCAGCCGCATCCTGTTCGGCCTGATCTCCGACCGCGTGGGCGGATTACGGACCTTGCTGATCGGCTCCGGCTTGCAATGCGTCGCGTTGATTCTGTTCCTGCCCTTCGACGGACTCGTGTCGTTGTATGTCATCTCGGCCCTGTTCGGGCTGTTCCAGGGCGGGCTCGTGCCGTCCTACGCCATCATCGTTCGTGAATATTTCCCGCCGAAGCAGGCCGGCACGCGCATCGGCATCGTGCTCACTGCGACGATGCTGGGCATGGCGTTCGGCGGCTGGATGTCCGGCGCGATTTTCGACCTGACCGGGTCCTACCGCATGGCGTTCATGAACGGCATTGCATGGAACCTGGTGAACATGACCATTGCGGTGCTGCTGCTGAGTCGAAGCCGCGGGCGCAGGGGGGTGTTAAGGGCGTAATGTCGGGAAGGCCGTGAATGTCGTGAATACCGTGACGGTCGTGACGGTCGTGACGGTCGTGACGACGTGACGACGTAAATACCGTGTCCCACAAGGGGATACCGGGCTCACGCCCCGTCGTGACGGCGACGTGACGGTCGCGTTCACGGGCGATTCACGGGCATGTCGACGGACATTCACGGCATTCACGGCATTCACGGCATTCACGGCATTCACGACATTCACGGCATTCACGACATTCACGACATTCACGGCATTCACGAAGCATTCACGACATTCACGGCATTTACAACGGCTAATGCATTTGCGGTTTTTTCAGCAGGTCGTTGCGATCGATGGATTGCAGATGCACCGTGAGTTGTGAGCCTTCACGCGCGAGGGTCAGCACGATGTCCACTCCGGCCGGGCCGAGTGCCCACACTTTGCGGAACAGGTCGGCAAGCGAATTCACGCGCTGGCCCGCGACTTCCAGCACCAGATCGCCCTGGCGAATCCCCGCGCGATGAGCGGGACCGCCCGGCGCGAGGCCGCCCACCACGATATGGCCTTCCGCCTGGGTGGCATACATGCCCAGCCATGGGCGCGGCGGGCGATTGGCGCGGCCCAGCCGGGTCATGTCGTCGAAAATCGGATCGAGCAAATCGATGGGCACGATCATGTTGCATTGGGTCTGTTTGCCCTCGCTCAACTCCTCCACGAGCAGTGAGCCGATGCCGATCACGCGCCCGTCCATGCCGACGACGGCCGCACCTCCCCATTGCGGGTGTCCGGGCGCGGTGAACAGGGCCGCGTCCAGCACGTATTCCCAATACCCGGCGAATTCATGGCGCGCGACAATTTTTGCTTTCAACGAATGGGCCTTGCCGCCGTGTCCAATGACGATGACGTCGTCGCCGACTTCGCACGAACCCGAACTGCCGCGCGCAAGGGCGGGCACGTCGAACCGACCCAAAGGCTGCACCAATCCGAATCCGGTGACCTGGTCGTAAGCGAGCGGATGGCCGGCAATGGCGATGCCGCTGTTGGTCGTGAGCCAGAGCGTGCGGGCTTCGGTGACGAGATAGCCGATGGTCAGTACGAGGCCGTCGTCACGGATGACGACGCCGTTGCCCGCGCGCTCGGTGCCGAGGATGGACGCCGTGAAGGCGTCGTCGGGGATCTCCGATCGCAGCAGCACCACCGCGTTCAGTGCCTGGTCGAGATCGAACCGCAATTCTTCCTGCTGCGGCTGCAATTCCTTCGGAAATGCCCAGTCGCCTTGTTCTTCCATTAAAAAAATCCGCGAGGCGCTCGCGTGTGCGAGCGCGAACCGGGCATGTTACGCGATTCGCCGCGTTGGTAAAGGCTCAGGCCGGCTGCAACCGGGGCGCGATGGGTGCTTCCTTGATCGGCAGATTGACCAGTGCAGCCAGCGCGGCCAGTCCGGCGTCGAGATACCACATGACCGTGTAGTCGCCCAGGTGCACGACGGCCAATCCGCCCAGCCACGCACCCAGGAAGGCGCCGATCTGATGGGAGAGCAACGTCAGGCCGAACAGCGTTGCCAGGTAACGCGTACCGAACAGTTTGCCCACGATGGTGGCCGTCGGGGGCACCGTCGCCAGCCAGGTCAGTCCGAGTCCCGCGGCGAACACGTAAAAAGTCAGGGCGGTCTTGGGCGCCGCGAGATAAACCAGAATCAGCAGCGTGCGCGAGCCGTACATCCAGAACAGGATGTATTTGCTGCGCATGCGCTGCGTTCCCCATCCGGCAAGCAGGCTGCCGACGATGTTTGCCAGCCCGATGATGGCCAGCGACCAGCCGGCGACCTGCGCCGAGAGCCCGCACAACTGCACTTCGCCGGGCAGATGCGTGACCAGAAAGGCGATATGGAATCCGCAGGTGAAAAAGCCCGCATGCAGCAGTAGATAGCTGCGATTTTTCAGCGCATCGCGCAATGCGGCGCGCATGCCTTTGTCCGCGGGATTGCCAGCCAGCGAACGCGCCTGTTGGGCCGCGGTGGCGGGTTGGCCGCGCAGCGACCGGGTGATGGGCAGCGCCAGCAGCGCGATGACCGCAATCGACCACATCGCGCCCATCCAGCCGAACCCGCTGATCAGTTTTTGCGTGATCGGCGCAAACACGAACTGGCCGAAGGAGCCTCCGGCATTGATGATGCCGGCCGCCATGCCGCGCTTTTCCGCGGGCATGCGTTGTGCCGCCGAGCCGATCAGCACCGAGAAACTGCCCGCGCCGGAGCCCGCGGCAACCAGAATGCCCAGCGAAAAAATCAGTCCGGCGGAACTGGTCATGAAAGGCGTGACCGCGGAGCCGATGGCAAGCAAGACAATGCCGCCGGCGAGTACGCGCCCCGGACCATAGCGGTCGGCGATCGCGCCTGCGATCGGCTGCACGGCGCCCCAGACGAACTGCCCGATTGCCATGGCCAGGCTGATGGTGGCGATGCCCAGTCCGGTCGAGGTATTCATTGGCGACAGGAACAAACCCTGCGACTGCCGCGAACCCATGGTGATCATCAGCAGTGCGGCGGCGAGCAGAACGATCCACCAGTAGGAATGCGATTCGCTGCGCGAAGACATGGCTAGTTTTCCTCGGGGAGGGAAGGTTTGAGGCGGGTGAGCGCCTGTTCGAGTTGGGCGTGCAGGTTGGCAACGAATTCGGGCCCCAGATTCGTTTCGAGCGCGCGCTGGGCCTGGCGCCAATGCGTGCGCGCCAGCGCGCGCACCTGCGCCCCGGCGGGCGTCAGGACGAACAGGCGCTGGCGGGCATCCGTGCCCGAGGGCTCGCCGACCAGTCCGCGTTCGACCAGCGGCCGCAGATTGCGCGTCAGCGTAGTGCGGTCGATCTCCATGCGGTCGGCCAGGGCCGTCAGGGTCTGCGCTTCGGCAGACAGTTGGCAGAGCAGCGAATACTGCGAGAGTTTGAGGCCGGTCGAGCGCATGTGATGCTCGTAGAACGCCGTCACGCGCCGGGTCAGCTTGCGCAACCGCGCAGCGGTGCAGCTCTTCGGCCAGGGCGCATCGGTGCCGGTGTTCGCGGTGGGGGTCATCGGGGGCGGGGAGCTAAAACGTGCATATGCACGTATATTAGCCGCCCCCGGCAGGTTTTGGCAACGGCGCTCGTATCACGTCCGGCCGCCTGCGATCAGCGCAAAAAGAAACCCGGTTACCCGGGTTCGTTTTTGCCGCCACGCTCGCTGCCCGAATTCTGCGGCGGTCAGAATTCCCTGGCGGCCTTGGAAAAGGAGGCGCGCAACTCTTCGAAACTCTTCGAAAAACCGCGTTTGACTTCCTCCCAGGCATTGGCCGAGCTGCGTTTGAGCTCGCCGTAGCGCTCGGCCAATTCCAGGCGCTGTCGGCGCATCGTTTTCATCGTAGCCAGCGCCTGTTCGCGCGCGGCCGCGCTCATCCTGTCCCAGTTCTCGCGCATTTCGCTGTCCAGGCTTTCGATCCGGGTATCGGCATCGTCCAGAACGCTTTTAGCGCTCCTCAATGCTTCGTCACGCTGTTCGGCTGAATAATTACCGATGGCACGGGCCGCTTCGTCGACCTTCTGCCCCACCTCTTTGCCGGAGGCCGGTTCGGCCAACGACAGCGTCGCCCAGCCAGGCAGAAAAGCAAGCAGGCAGATCACGGCGATCATTCTGGCGCTACGCGTATTCATTGCAGGTCCCCGATTGAAAAGGCTCTATCGCTTATAGGCAAGGCCGCGCCAGCTTGGTTCCCGCCAGCCACGTACCGCCCGCCGCGCCAACTCGTCGCTATTTCGCCGCGGTAACGTACTCCTGCATGCGCTCGCGCAGCGCCTCCGGGATCGCGACGGCTTTCGCCGTTTCCTTGGAAAACATGCAGATGGTATGACGGCACTTGAAACAGGCGCGCCCGTCGATGCTGGCGGCAAATCCCAGTTCGATGGAACTGTTGCCCAGCCGCAGGATGGAAAGCTCGATCGCGAGCGTATCGCCGAAGCGCGCCGGGCTGATGAAATCGCACTGCGTGCCCACGGTTGGCGTGCCGAGTCCCCGGCTCATCAGCAAATCGGCAAATCTTTCCTGCAGGCCCGTATTGAACCAGTCTTCGATCGCATCGTGCAGCAGATCGAAAAACCGCGGGAAGTAAACCTGGCCGGCCGGGTCGCAGTGCGAGAAACGGATGGGATACTCGACGCGAAATACTTTTCCCATGAGCGGTTCAGCGCAGCAACCGGCCCGGCAGCGCGCCGGTATGCTGGTCGTCGCGCAGCGTTTCGACCCCGGCCACGAAAGTGTGCCGGTAACCGTTGGCCCGCTGCATGAGGCGGCGCGCCGCCCGCCGGCAGATCGTAGATTACCTCGTGCAGCCGCAAACCCAGTTTGTCGAAATCGATGATGTTGAAATCGGCGCGGTAGCCCGGGGCCAGCACGCCGCGATCTTTCAACCCGTAAGCCAGCGCGCAGTCGCGCGTCTGCTTGCGTACCAGAAACTCCAGCGGCAGGCGCGCGCCGCGCTTGCGGTCGCGCGCCCAGTGCGTCAGCAGAAATGTCGGCGCGCTGGCATCGCACACGGTGCACACATGGGCGCCGCCATCGGAGATGCCCATGACCGTGGCTTCATCCTGGATCATTTCGCGAATGTTCTCGAGATTGCCTTCGGTGTAATTTTCGAAAGTCTCCACCAGCAAGCGCTTGCCGCCGTGCGCCATCATGGCGTCGAGCGCCAGCGCCCAGGGACTGGCGCCGGTGGCTGCGGCCCGCGCGCCGATGCTCAGGGACGGATCGGGTTCATAGTCGTAGCTGTCGTCGACGACGTAAATCCGCTGCAGGGCATCGGCAATGCGCCGGGTGTGCTCGTCGGCCGGACGGTTTTCGACCAGCCTGCGCCGCAAGTCGGCATCGCGCTGCAACTGCTCGATGCGCTGCGCGGGCGTCAGGTGTTGCATCGCCACCCAGTCCGGGTGCGAGGAAAACGGATGGATGGTCGTTTCCAGGCCCATCATCACGCCGATCGGCCGGCAACCGACCTGGCCATTGACGTCGAGGCCGTCGCGGCGAGCCGCATGGATCTGCGCGCGGGTCTCGCGCCACAGATCGGGCGCGTTGTTGACCTGCAGCAACAGCACCGACAGCGGCCGACCGGAAATTTCCGCTGCGGCGCGCAGGATCTCGAACTCGCCCGGTCCGAAATCCGAATTGACTTCGATGACGCCGCGACCGGCGCGCTTCATCGCGGCCGCCAGCCCGAATAATTCTGGTTCGCGCGCCGACAGGCTCGGCGTGAGCCGCCCGTCGTGGGCGCGGTGCTTGCTGGTGCGTGACGTGGTGAAGCCCAGCGCGCCGGCGCGCAGCGCCTGCTCGAGCAATTCACCCATCTGTGCGATCTCCGCGTCGTTCGGCGGGGTGGCATGGTCGGCGCCGCGTTCGCCCATGACATAAAAACGCAGGGCCGCATGCGGCACTTGCGCGCCGACATCGATGACTTTGGGCGCGGCCGCGAGGGCATCGAGGTAATCCGGAAACGATTCCCAGTTGAACTTCACGCCCTCCGCCAGCACGGTGCCGGGAATATCCTCCACGCCTTCCATCAGGTTGATGAGGTAGGGCGAGGCGCCTTTGCGCACCGGCGCGAACCCCACGCCGCAGTTGCCGAACACAACCGTCGTCACTCCGTGGAACGTGGACGGGGTCAGATAGGGATCCCAGGTGGCCTGGCCGTCGTAATGCGTGTGGATGTCGACGAAGCCGGGCGTGACCAGCAGTCCTTCGGCATCGATTTCGCGCCGCCCGCGGCCGATCGCGCCGCCGACGGCCGAGATTTGTTCCCCGTCGATCGCCATGTCGACCCGGCGGCGCGGCGCACCGGTGCCGTCAACGATCGAGCCATTGCGAATTACCAGATCATGCATGAAGCGCCTCCGGAAGACATGCGATGCGGCGCGTCGAAACTGGCGCAACCGGTTTGCTCTTATAGTCCAAGGCTGCCTGGCGTGCAACCCGCCGGGGTGCGCGACCAGGCGCACCACCGTTCGCGTAAGATGCGTCGCAAACGTTTTTCCTTTTCCCGCAACCCGATGAGCCGACCTCGCGCGCTGCCGCTTGCGATCTCCGGACTGCTGGCGCTGGCCGTGGCCATCGGCATCGGCCGGTTCGCTTTCACGCCGATCCTGCCGATGATGCAAAAGGATTACGGCCTGTCGCTGCGCCTGGCGGGCCTGCTGGCCTCGGCGAATTATGTGGGTTATTTTCTGGGCGCGCTGTCCGCCCTCTGGATCCGCACGGCAACCGTAAAAATAGTGCGTTTTTCGCTGGCCGCGGTGATCGTGCTGACCGCCGCAATGGCGCTCGTGCATCAGCCCGCCGCATGGTTGCTGCTGCGGGCGTTGGCCGGTATCGCGAGCGCATGGATCCTGATCTTCGGTTCGGCCTATATCCTCGAGCGGCTTGCGGCCCTCGACGCTGGCCGCCTGGCAGGCGTGGTGTTCAGCGGCGTTGGATTCGGCATCGCGCTCAGCGGCGCGGCCTGTCTGGTGTTCCTGCACCTGTCGTGGGGCGCGGACCGGGCATGGCTGGCGCTCAGCGCGCTGGCGCTGCTGCTCGTACTGTTCTGCTGGGGCGGTTATCGCGACGCGACTGACACGCGCGCAGTGGCGAAGCCTGGCGCCGCCTTGCAAATACGGGAGCACGCGCTCGTGATCTTTTGCTACGGGATTCTGGGGCTCGGTTACATCATCCCCGGCACGTTCCTGCCGGCCATGGCGAAGCGGATCCTGCCCGACCCGGCTGTCTTCGGTTGGGCGTGGCCCGTCTTTGGCGCGACCGCGCTGGTTTCGACGCTGCTCGTGGCGAGGCTGTCGGCGCGCTGGTCGAACCGCTCGGTGTGGGCCCTGTCGCATGTCGTCATGGCGGCGGGCGTGGCGATGCCGGTGCTGTTGCCCGGGGTGGCGGGCATTTTGATTGCCGCAGTCTGCGTAGGCGGCACCTTCATGGTGGGCACGATGACCGGCCTCCAGGAGGCGCGCATCCGCGCCCCGCTTCAGGCGCCCCGGCTGATCGCGGCGATGACAACGGCCTTTGCGATCGGCCAGATCGTCGGGCCCTTGCTGGTGAGCGCGGTTGCCGGCGCGCGGCACGGCGTCGATGCGTTATTGCTCGGCGTGGCTGCAGCACTTCTGGGCACTGCGGCGCTGCTCGCCGCCTCGCCGCGACGCGCCAGTGTGAACCCGCCCCGCGGCTGAGACTCAGTCGATCACGTTGAGCACTTCGTAACACGCGCCCATGGTGTGGTAATCCGTTTTGCCAGCCGGGGATTTTTCGTCGCTGATCTTGCGATTCTCGCGCGTGAGGATGCGATACCAGGCCCCGTGCGCGTGATCGACGAAATGCGTCCAGCTGTAGTCCCAGATGCGCTCGTACCAGTGCCAGTACTGCGCTTCGCCCGTGCGTTTGGCCACTAGCGCCGCAGCGGCAAGCGCTTCGGCCTGCACCCAGAAGTACTTGTCGCCGTCGCAGACGCTGTTATCCGGCGCGAAACCATAAACGAGACCGCCGTGCTCGTCATCCCACGCGTGCTTCATTGCGGCATTGAACAATTCGATGGCGCGCGGCGCCAGCCATTGCACGTCGCCGAGCTGGCCGGCGTGACGCTCCATGATCAGCAGCAGCTTGGCCCATTCGGCCAGATGGCCGGGCTGAAAGCCCCACGGCCGGAAGAGGTTGCTCTGGTCGTGCCTGTTGTAGTCCCAGTCGATCGACCAGTCCGCGTGATAGTGTTCCCAGATCAATCCGCCGGCCAGTGCCGCCTGCCGTACCGTAATGTTTTGCGCGACTAGCGCGGCGCGATCGAGATAGCGCGTCTTGCCGGTGGCTTCGAATGCCGCCAGCAGCGCTTCGCAGGCATGCATGTTCGCGTTCTGTCCCCGGTAGGGCGATACCGTGCGCCAGTCCGCGTCTGCTTCGTCGGCATACAGTCCGGCCGCAGGCGACCAGAACGTGCGCTCCATCAGTTCGAAGGTTTCGTCGATCCACGCCTTCGCCGCTTCGATGCCGGCCATCGCGGCCTGCGCGTAGGCGAGCAGCACGAACGCGAGGCCGTAGCAGTGATTGGTTGCATCCGCGACCCGGTCCCCTTCGAGCAGCCACGCATAGCCGCCGGTGGCGGCATTGCGGTGGCGTTCGCGCAGGAACGCCAGTCCATGCCGCGTGGCCTGCAGATAGTCGGTATCCGCGAACCGGCGGCTCGCCATGGCGTAGTTGAAGACGAAGCGCGTACTGCTGACCAGATGGCGGGTATGCCGGTCATAGACGCTGCCATCGTCCCGGAAGAAATGAAAGAAGCCGCCACGCGGATCGATGGCGCGCGGATGATAGAAGGCCATCGTGTGGCGGATATGATCGAGCAGGAAGTGCCGGTCGCGAAAGTCGGGCACGCCTCAGTCCATTTTCTCTAGCACAGCCGTGACGGTGGCCAGCGAAGGGGGCGTTGCGCCGGGTTGCAGACACGCGGCCGTTCCCGCCGCGACCGCCCAGCGCAGATGCGCCGCCCAGTCCGCGGCGGGGTGCGACATCAGGCTGAAGAGCAGGCCGCCGACGCTCGCGTCGCCCGCGCCGACGCTGTCGGCGATCGTAACCTGAGGGCTGGCTTGCTGCAGACATTGGTCGCCAGCGTGCAATTGCGCTCCCGCGCCGCCGCGCGTCAGCAGAACCACCGCCTGCGGATTGAGCCTCTTGAGTTGCGCCAGGCCGGCAGCCTCGTCGTGGGTGCGAAACAGGCCGCGCAGATCCTCGTCGGAAACCTTGATCACATCGGCCACGGCCGCGACGCGCGCGAGCGTCGCATCGTAGGAAGCATCCATCACGTTGCGAAAGTTGGGATCGAAGCTGATGCGCGAGCCGGCCGCTTTCGCGTGCGCGAGCAAGCCGATCAGCCGGGCACACAGCGGTTCGCGCGCCAGGCTGATGCCACCGCAATGCAGCCATTCGACCCCGCGCGCCCATTGTCCGGGCAGCAAATCGGGATCGAACGCCAGATCGGCGCTGTCCGAACCAATGAAAAAGTAACGCGGCGGCGAGATGTCATGGACCACGGCCAGCAAAGGCGGTTTGTCATGGCGCTGCAGGAAATCCATCTGCATGCCGGCCTCGCGGCTCAGTGCGGCGATCTCATCGCCGAAAGTATCCTGGCTCACGCTGCCCGCAAACGCGCTCGGAATGCCCAGGGCGGCCATGACCCGCGCCACATTCCAGGGTGCGCCCCCGGCGCGCGCCAGCCAGTAACCGTCGTGCTGCCGGATCAGATCGGTGAGCGCCTCACCCGCGCTGAGGAAGCGCGGTCCGGGCGCAGGCGTGTGTGCCATGGCAAAACGCGAGGCAATGCAAGGCTAACGCGGGGGACAAAAACAAAGAAACAGCGGCCCGGCTCTGCGGGCGCATGCCCCGGGCCCTTGAACGACGGCCTGCTTTCAGGCGCGGGCGCCGCCACTGCGGCGGCGGCGATCGATCGGGGGCTCGACCTTGGTCGTGCGGCGATCGGCCAGGCCGGCGCGCCGGATCAGTTCGTTCCAGACGTTGTCACTGTCCCCGGAGCGGAACTTTGCGTACAGCGCGACTTCCTCGGGATAAGCCTGGGGGCTGCCGAGACGGTCGAGATGCTGCGCATCGGAAGCCTCGGCATCGGCTTCCCATGCGCGCATGATCGCATGCCACAACGCGCGCTGGAACGGTTCATCCTGCTCGTCGAAACCGTACTGCCACTTCAGGAAAGACGCTTCCGCGGGAGTCAGCTCCTTGCTGCGAAATTTGATACTCATAGCCTCCTCGTTTGACCAGATCCGGACCGCTCAGGCTGTTCCGGCCCGATGACAATACCACGGTCTGCCGTTGTGCGCGCCCGCGGATGCGTGCTCCGTGCAAGTTTGACCGTCATGGCGTGCAAAGTTCGGCGCGCCGGATGCAAATGACATCGAACGCGTCGGGGGCAGGTCCGAAAAATCGCCGTCGCTTTCAATCGTGGCGTGCCTCTTGAACGCACTGTTGCGTGACTCACTGCAAGTCTATCGCGTGTTTCTTCAACTCTTCCAGGCTGACAAAATCCAGCGTGCGCTCGTGCGTGGAAGCGAGCACCACGCGCGGTGCGCAACCGGCCTCGAAGGCCTCCCGCCAGCGCGCCGCGCACAGGCACCAGCGATCGCCGGGCATCAGTCCGGGAAAACCGAAATCGGGCATCGGCGTGCTCAGATCGTTGCCGCGTGCCCGCGAGAACTCCAGGAATTCCCGGGTCATCAGCGTGCACACGGTATGCGCACCGTGGTCGTCGGCGCCGCTGTTGCAGCACCCGTCGCGATAAAAACCCGTCAGGGGTTTGCTGCTGCATTCGGCAAGCGGACCGCCGAGCACGTTGCGTGCGACGCCTCCACCGGGAATTTCAGGGTCGAAAGGCATGTTATCGGGCGCGGGCGAATTTCATGCTGCCGCCGTCTCCGGGAAGGTCCAGAAACAGGATATCGCCCCGGATGCGCTGGCCCACGGCAGCCGCCAGGCCCTTCAGATAGCGATCGGCCATCGAACCCGCGGCACAGGCGGCCTTGGGCATGCGCGCGAGCTTGATGGCAATGGCGCGGCCTTCCAGCTTGTAGGCAGCCTGGCCGCGATTGCAGTCGGCGCGCACCGCTGCCTTGCCATCGCCCTGCAATTCCAGCGTGTAGCGTTCCGGTTGGTCCACCGAAATTTTCTCAGTCTCGGAGACGAGGCTTTCCCAGCGCCAGAGGCCACTCGCGTTGACTGCACCCAGCACGGGCATGGTGGCCGCGGCAGACGCCGCCTGCCGGGTTGCCTGCCGCTGCAGTTGCAGGCTAGTGGCGCCAAGCTGTGCAGCGGACTCCGCCATGAGTTGCAGCGCGTCGCCCTGCTTGACGAAACGCAGCGTGCGCGGCTCCACCGGCGCGCCGTCCCTGCGTTCGATGACGACGTCGATCTGCTCGACCGACACCGCGTTCCAGCGGCCTTCTTCGACGACGGGCGCCCGGTTGTTGCGGTGGTCGGTCATCATGCTCAGGGTGCCATCGGTTTTGAGGCGCAATTCGATTTTGCGCGGCGCCCCGGTTGCCACGGCCAGTTCGCCGCGATAAGTGGCCATCGCCGTCGCGGCATACGCGGCGCTGCGCGGAAACAGCACCAACACCATGGCGGCCACGATTGCCACGAGGGTCAGGCGCACGAGATGCGCGTGTTCAAACATCATGATTGCAATTGCGTGGAGCAACTCTCATTGTAAAAAAATCCCTGCGAAAACGCATGACCGGACTGTTCGCGGCCAGGTCACCGCGTGGCACCGTTGCAGTTTCCTTGGGCGCCGCTTCAGGCGCATCTTCCCGCCACGGCGCGTACATGGCAAGCGTGCGGTCATGCCTTGGCAAGCTCGCGCGCGAAGACCGCGCGGTCCAGGTTTGAACCGCTGAGCACGACGGCGGCTTTTTTGCCCGCCAGCAGGCCGCGCTCCTTGATGGCGGCGGCGAGCGGCGCCGCGCCCGCGCCCTCGGCCACGTTGTGCGTGGCCGAATACATGAGCCGCATGGCGTCCTCGATTTCATCGTCGCTCACCTGCACGATCCTCGCCAGATGCTGCCACAGGATTTCGAGTGCCTGCGGCTCCGGCGTGCGGCAGGCCATGCCATCGGCCACGCGGGTTGTAACCGCATGCTCGACCGCGCGACGCTGTTCGAACGAAAGTGCGTAGGCCGGTGCGTGCTCCGAAACGACGCCGACGATTTCCGCGCGATGTCCGAGCGCCTTGCGCGCGGCAATCATGCCGCAGACGCCCGAGCCGAGCCCGATCGGCACGTACACGACGTCCAGATCCGGCACCGTCTGCAGCAGCTCCAGCGAATAGGAGGCCACGCCGTGAACCAGCAGCGGATGAAACGAGGGCACCATGTGCAGGCCGCGTTGCTGCGCAATCCACGCCGCGCGTTCCCTGGCCGCCTGGAAATCCTCGCCGTGTTCGATCAGCTCGACGCCGAGTGCGCGCATCGAGGCGTTCTTTTCCACGCTGTTGCCGTGCGGCACGACGATGGTGGCGGGGATGCCGTACTGGCGCGCGGCATAGCCGACCGACTGGCCGTGATTGCCGCGTGTTGCGCTGATGACGCCGGCGGGTCGGCCTTTGCGCTGCGCGAAATCGCGGAAATAGACCAGGCCGCCGCGCAGCTTGAACGCCCCGATCGGCGTGTGGTTCTCGTGCTTGACCCAGATCTCGGCGCCGAGCGCCGGCTTGAGCAATGGCCAGGCGTACTGCGGTGTCGGCGGCATGCTCTCGTAGACGATCGCCGCGGCCGTTTG
Source organism: uncultured beta proteobacterium (assembly GCA_963846655.1). Lineage (GTDB taxonomy): Bacteria > Pseudomonadota > Gammaproteobacteria > Burkholderiales > JACQAP01 > JACQAP01. The sequence continues at coordinate 71,707 of CAWJWT010000012.1, forward strand.
CAGGGTCTTCAGTGAGGGCAGGAATTCTTTCATGTCGGCATTGTATGCGACGGCGGTTTCACCAACCTAAGACACTTCTAACGCAGAGGCGCGGAGAACGCGGAGAACGCGGAGAAAGCAGAATGATTGTCGAGGCGGTTGACGTCTGCCGCATCTCATTCTTCATCCAGTCTTCTTTTCCTCTGCGTCCTCCGCGTTCTCTGCGCCTCCGCGTTGGGTGTTGCGCTCGGAGGTATGCGACGCTGTTTCGACAGACAACTTCTCAACGCAGAGGCGCAGAGAACGCAGAGAAAAAACTGGAACTGACGTGAGTAGAGGCGCCGCACACTCTGCCACGGACACATTTCCCGCAATATTTCAGGACATCTCATTCTTTCTCCCCTTTTTCTTCCTTGTCCTCCGCGTTCTCTGCCTCCGCGTTGGGTGTTGCGCTAGGCGGTTTCACCAACCTAAGACAACTTCTCAACGCAGAGGCGCGGAGAACGCAGAGAAAGCACAGCAATCAATGTGTGTCGAGGCGCCGCATTTTTTGCCACAGTCCCATTTGCGCGGACATCTCATTCTTCATCCGGTCTTCTTTTCCTCTGCGTCCTCCGCGTTCTTTGCGCCTCCGCGTTGGGTGTTGCACTATGAAAGGGTATTCCAGACACGCTCGCCCATGACATAAGTGGCGCCGACTTCCCGGTCGTCCCCCAGCATCATCAGTGCGAACAGGCGCTCGGCGGGCGTGCGCGCGGTTTGCATGCGCCGGGCGATCAGCGGCGTGGAATCCATGCGCAACACCACGAAATCGGCCTCGCGCCCCGGCGCGAAGCTGCCGATGCGATCGTCGAGCCCGAGGGCCCTGGCGCCGCCGAGTGTTGCGAGATAGAAACTGCGCCACGGCGTGAGCCGGTGGCCGCGCAGTTGCGCGACTTTGTAGGTTTCGGCCAGGGTGCGCAGCATGCTGAAACTGGTGCCGCCGCCGACGTCGGTGCCCAGTCCGGTTCGCATGCCATGGTGCCGCGCTGCTGCGAAATCGAACAGGCCGCTGCCGAGGAACAGGTTCGAGGTGGCGCACACCGCTGCGGCAGCGCCGGTATGCGCCATGCGCTGTCGATCCTCGTCGTCGAGATGAATACAATGCGCGTAAACCGCGCGCTCTCGCAACAAGCCAAAGCGTTCATAGACGTCCAGATAGCTGCGCGCCTGCGGAAACAGCTCGCGCACCCATTTCACTTCCGCCAGATTCTCGGCCAGGTGGCTATGGATGAATACATCGGGATGTTCGGCCGCGAGCCGGCCGGCCGCTTCGAGTTGGGCTTCCGAGGACGTGACCGCGAAGCGCGGCGTAATGGCGTAATGCAGCCGGCCCTGTCCATGCCATTTCTCGATCAGGGATGCGGAATCCCGGTAGCCGCTCTGCGCGGTGTCGCGCAGGTGTTCCGGGCAGTTGCGGTCCATCAACACCTTGCCGGCGACCATGCGCAGGTTGCGCGCAGCGGCCTCCGCGAAGAAAGCCTCGACCGAGACGGCATGCACCGTGCCGAACACCAAGGCCGTGGTCGTGCCGTTGCGCAACAGTTCGTCGAGGAAAAAGCGCGAGCACTCCTTCGCATGCGCCGGGTCGGCAAAACGATGCTCCGCCGGATAAACGTGGTCGTCGAGCCAGTCGAGCAACTGCGCGGCACAGGCCGCGATCATGTCGGTCTGCGGGTAATGAATGTGGGTATCGATGAAGCCGGGCAACAACAGCCGGTTGGAATAATCGACGATCTGCGTGCCCGCAGGCAGGGCGGGAAGCAGCAGACGTGCCTCATCGGCCGCCTTGACGTGACCGTTCTCGACCAGCAACAGGCCGTCATCGAAATACTGCACCGCGGGTGCGGCATCGCCATCGCCCGGGTCGCCGAGAAAATGCAGCACGCTACCGCGGTAGGCTCGCAGCGCTGGCCAGGACGTCATGGGGTCCCTGCGCGATTCATTCTGCGCAGCGGGGCGCCGACGTCTGGTTGGAATCGTCTTGATTGCACCTGTAGAGCTCCCCCTGACGCGGGTTACATGAAGACCCAATGCACAGCGCGGCGCGCTTTGCTTTCTTGTTCTCGTTCAGGCGCCGTACACGCCGCCGTTGATATCGAGCGTGGCGCCGGTGATGAAGCCGTCGAACTCGCTGGCGAAAAATACCGCGGCGCGCGCCACATCGTCGGCGTTTCCGCCGCGCCCGAGCGGGATGCCGGCGACCGTGGCCCGGGCGGATTCCGGCGTCGTGTGCGTGTTGTGGAAACTGGTGCCGAGAATCATGCCGGGGGCGATAGCGTTGACGCGCACGCCTTGTGGGCCGAGCTCGTTGGCCAGGGCCCGCGTGAACGTGAGAATGGCGCCTTTGGCGGTCGAGTAAACCAGCGACCCCGGATGGCCGCCCTTGCGGCCGGCGAGCGAGGAAAGATTGACGATGCTGGCGCCGCCGCCCGTCTTCGCAGCCGCGATCAGGTGCGGTGCGGCAGCACGCGTGATGCGCCGCGCGCTGTCCACATTGAGCGACAAGACCTCCGCCCAGAATGCGTCGTCGGCTTCCGCCAGGGTTCTGCGCGCGATCAGCGACCCCGCATTGTTGATCAGCACGTCCAGCCCGCCCAGAAACTTCACGGCCTCGGCGACGAGGCGGTCGCATTCGGCCGCTTGCGTGAGATCCGCGGCAGCGTGTGCATAGCGACGGCCCAGTTTCTGCGCGTGCGCCTCCAGGTCGCGCGCCGCTTCTGCGCTGCTGCGGTAGTGAACGACTACGTCGCAGCCGGCTGCGAGCAACTGGCGGCTGATCGCAAGACCGATGCCCTGGGCGCCCGCGGTGACGAGGGCGCGTTTGCCATGGAGTTTATGCATTGGGAGGCCGCCGTAACTTTGCTGAGGACGTCATCATAGATCAGCCCGCCGGTTGCGGCCCGTGGCGGGTCCTTCGCGGCTGCGCAGACATTCGGCCGAAGCCAGGGTCGGCGGCCTGATCGAGGCTACCCTTTGCCGTCGAACCGCATTACGTGTTCAGATAGCGATTGCATGACTCAAAAAGAAGAACCAGCAGTCCCCGATTTCGAGCCGGCTTCCGATGTCGAGGCCGAATTGCAACGGCAGAAGACCGCGCTGCTCTACCGGAACTCGAAAATCGTCCTGGGCGTAACGATCGTCAACGCTTCGTTGCTCGCCTACGTCAACACCACGTTGCACGCGTCAGCCGGATACGCCCTTTTGTGGTGGAGCGCTCTGGTGTGCATCACCGCGGCGCGTTTCCTGCTGACCCGCCGTTTCCTGGCGGCGCGCCCCGATGCCGGCGCGGCGCCCCTGTGGCGCCGCCGCTATATCACCGGCACTGCCATGGCTGCGACCACGTGGGCGGCGGGGACGGTCTTGTTCGTGTGGGATGCACCGGTCGGCGCAAGTTTATTCACCGGACTGGTCGTGGCCGGCATGGTGGCCGGTGCGGTGCCCACGCTGGCGCCTGTACCCGCCGCGTTCCGGACGTTCAAGCTGCTGGTGCTGGTGCCGGCGGCGGCTGCGGTCCTCCTGCAGGCGGATTCGGTGCTGGGCTGGGCATTCGGATTGATGATCCTGATTTTTCTGGGCGGGATGATGTTGAGCGCACGCTACCTGCACGAAGTGCTCGAGGTTTCGATTCGGCTGGGCTTGACGCAGGGCCGTCTGGTTGCGCAGGTCGAGCAGGCGCGGGATACCGCGGAAGCGGCCCTGGCGGAACGCAAGCGCGCGCAAGCGACGTTGCAGGCAAGCGAGCAGCGCTCGCGCATCATCCTGCAGCATTCGCCCACCGGCATCCTGCATTACGACAACGACCTCGTCGTCACCTACTGCAACGATCGCATCGTGCACATCCTGCGGCTTTCCCGAGAGGATCTGCTGGGCTGCGACATGGTGGCGATTGCGGATCCGCGCGTGCTTCCCGCGCTGCGGGCCGCCATCGAGGGCAGGCAGGGCTCCTACGAGGGCGAACTCATCGTGAGCCGTAACGACACGCGCGTCTGGGTGGCGATGTCCTGCATACCTTTTCACAGCGACCGGGGCCTGGACGAGGGCGGCATCGCGTTCATCGAAGACATCACCGAGCGCCGGCGCTCCGAGGATGAGATCCGCAACCTGGCTTACTACGACCCGCTGACCCGCCTGCCCAACCGGCGCCTGATGCTCGATCGCCTCGGGCACGCGATGACGGCCAGCAATCGCAGCCGGGAATTCGGCGCGCTGATGATCCTGGACCTGGATCATTTCAAGAGCATCAACGACACCCAGGGCCATGATGTCGGCGATCGTCTGCTGCTCGAAGTGGCACAGCGGCTGAGCGCTTGCCTGCGGCAGGGCGACACCGTGGCCCGGCTGGGCGGCGACGAGTACGTGATCGTGCTGGAGGGGTTGGGCGACACGGAGCAGGTCGCGGCGACGTACGCGGAGAACGTGGCGGAGAAAATTCGCCTGGCGATCAATCTGCCGTATGTGCTCGGGGGCAACGAGGCCGAGTACTTCAATACCACCAGCATCGGCGTGACCTTGTTCTGCGGCCAGGGCGAGGTCGCGGAGACTTTGCTCAAACAGGCCGACCTCGCCCTCTACCAGGCCAAGGGCGCGGGCCGCAACGCGATCCGTTTTTTCAACCCCGCCATGCAACAGGCGATCGAAACCCGCACCAGCCTCACGGGGGCGCTGCGACGCGGACTGGAGAAAGGCGAATTCCTGCTGCATTACCAGCCGCAGGTCGATCGCAACGGCCGCTTGATCGGCGCCGAGGCGCTGATCCGCTGGGTGTCGGCGGAACAGGGACTGATCTCGCCCGCCCAGTTCATTCCGCTGGCGGAAGAATCGGGGTTGATCCTGGCGATGGGCCAATGGGTGCTGGATACCGCGTGTGCGCAGCTCAAGACCTGGGCGCGCAGCATTCACACGCGCGACTTGCGCCTGTCGGTCAACGTCAGCGCCCGCCAGTTCCATCAACCCGAGTTCGTCAAGGCGGTGCGCCAAAGCCTGCTCGCGAGCGGCGCCGACCCGGCACGGCTGAAACTCGAACTGACCGAGAGCGTAGTGCTCGACAATGTGGACACCGTCGTGAGCCGCATGCGGCAGATGAATGCCCTGGGCGTGGGCTTTGCACTGGATGATTTCGGCATCGGTTATTCCTCGCTGTCCTACCTGAAGCGGCTGCCGCTCGATCAGGTCAAGATCGACCAGTCCTTCGTCCGCGATATTCCGGGTGATGCCAACGATGCCGCGATCGTGCGCGCCATCCTCGCCATGAGCCATTCGCTCGGGCTGGAAGTCGTCGCGGAGGGCGTGGAGACCGAGCAACAACGGGAATTTCTGGCGCTGCACGACTGCCACGGCTACCAGGGCTATCTGTTCAGCCGCCCGGTGCCGATCGACGAGTTCGAACAGTTCGCGACGCGGGCTCAGCACATCGCGCTGTAAGGGGGAAACCGTTGCAGTGCTGCGCTGCGCGGCGCAGACGTTTGAACCGGCTTCCGGCGCTCGCGGCCGAGCCGAATCGCTGCGGTGAGACTCGCATGGACTGCGACTTGTTGACCTTCGGCCCAGGGCATAGACTCGATATTGTCAGGGTGCTGCGCGTACGCCACGACATTCCCGTGCCAATGACAGGAGGTTTTCCATGAAGCGCATTACTTCGGCCGTGTTTGCCACGGCGCTGTTTGTTTTTTCTGCGTTGGCAGCCGCGCAACGCATCGAGTTCATGAGTCCAGACGGTCTGGTTCGTTCCGCATCGTTCTCGCAGGTCGGCACCGCTACCGGCGGAAAGCTTGTCTTCGTGAGCGGGCAGCTCGCCTGGGACGAGAAAGGGAAGATCCAGTTTCCCGGCGACCTGCAAGCGCAGACCCGCCTCGCCTACGAGAACATGCGCATCGCGCTGGCCGCTGCCGGCGCGACGTTCGGCGATGTAATCAAGTACGGTGTTTTCGTGAAGGACCTGGATTCCCAGAAGTGGAAGACGATTTCGCAGGTGCGCCTGCAGGTGCTGACCCAGGAGCCCCGGCCGGTGAGCACCATGGTCGGCGTCACAGGCTTCGTCGACCGCGAAGCGCTGATCGAGATCGAGGCTTACGCGCTCGTCAGGGAGTAACCGCGCGGGGCTCACGCCGCCAGCAACGCGGCTGCGTGCTGGCTGCGCCCCGGTTAAAGCGATAGCCTTCGCTGGCCACGGCCTAGCGGATGATTTCCGCCAGTCTTACGGGGGCCCGTGGCGTATGACGCAGGGGTCGAAGAGGCGGTCAAGTCAGTCCTTCGTCGCAGCCGGTGGACCTGAATAAATTGCCAACCTGAACAACGCCATAAAGCCAATCGCGGGAGCTAGAAGGGGAGGGTGCGTCACTTTGATGCCTGCAAGCTCCCCGCCGGGCCAACTCCCAAAGAAGCCGATATTTTGCGCCCGCCGCCCGAATTGCTGCTGCGCGGGCAGTGAGATAGGTTTACCCTGATGTTGAAGAATGTGGGAGAGCGAGGCGAAAGCCGGGCAAAGCGCCTGCATTGCCGGTTTCCCGTTGGATCCGTCCTTTGGCGTCGTGACGCATGCGGCGCTTCAAGGCGATCACGGGCACGCAAACGACTTTTATGGAGCATCGCAATGGCCTACGAACGCTTTGGACAGCCCTGTGCGCACGGCCAGGCGCCAGACGGGGAGGCTTCTCTAACGAGCGCGAGCCCTGGCAGCGCGTTCTGGCCGAGGCGGCCCCGCGCGATCACATCGTGCAGCTCTATCAGGATCAGAACTTTCTCAATCGCGCCGTCTGTCGCTTCGCCGCCGCCGCGCTCGCCAACGGCGAGGGCGTCATCCTGGTGCCCACGCAAGAACACTGGAAGGCCTTTTGCCCGCGACTGGAGGCCGAAGGCGTGGATTTAAAGGCCGTCCAGCGCAACGGGCAACTCACCGTCGTCGACGCGGATCACCTCCTGCCGCAATTCATGCGGGATGGCATGCCGGACGCGCCCGTGTTCCTGGGTCTGGCCGCGGATGTGGTCGCCAGCAGCCGCGCCAAGGACCGCTACCCGAAGGTGCGCTGGTGGGGCGAGATGGTCAACATCCTGTGGGAGCGCGGCGACGTGGCCGCCAGCATGAACCTCGAGGATCTGTTCGACCAGCTCGCGCACCAGGAGGACATCGCAATTTTCTGCTCGTTCCTGATGGATAACTTCGATGGCGAGGTGCATGCCCGGATGCTGCCCAGGCTCGGGGAGAATCACTCGCACCTGATCCCGGTGGAAGACTACGCGCGCCTCGAGATCGCAGTGGCCGACGCGCTGCGCGATACCGTGGGCGCCGACGAGGCCCGGGTTCTCGAAGAGCGGCTCCTGCAGAACTATCCCTCCCGTTTCCATATGCCGCGATCCCAGGCACTGTTGCTGGCCCTGGGCCAGGTCCTGCCGGGCGTAGCCGATGCAGTGCGCAACAGGACCCGCGCTTTGTATAACGACCGCCGGCTAACACCGCGGATGACAATGCGCGCGTCGGCAGAGGATGGCTGGTTCAGCGGTCCCAGACACCTCGATGCGCGCACGAGCGCCGACCTGATCGGCATTCTCGAGACGATCGACCTCCCCATCATCGTGCTTGGGCGCGATTTCACGGTCGCCCGCTTCAACCTGCCGGCTGCTCACGCGCTTGGCCTCGAGCCTTCCCATATCGGTCGATCCCCGCGCGACATCGGCGTATTCAGCGACGTCGTTGATCTCGAGAAACTCTGTACCAAGGTGAATGCCGATGGGGCGCCCTACCGGCGCGAAGTCAGACTCGCAGACCGATGGTTTCTGCTGCGGATCGCCCCGTATTCCGCAGGGGAGGATTCGATTGGAGGCACGGTGCTCACGTTGACCAACGTGACCGCGTTTCGTGCCAGTGTCGAGCAGGCCATTTACGAGCGGGAGTTCACCAAGGCGATCCTCAATACGGTGATCCAGCCCCTGGTGGTTCTCGATGGCGACCTGCGGGTACAGACCGCCAATCGGGCCTTCTATGCCATGTTTCAGGTATCGCGCGAAGAAGCGCATGGTATCCGGCTGGACGCCTTGCCGAAGCACGCCTGGGAGTCGCCCCGGTTGTGGCCGCTGTTGAAGGACGCTTTGCTCGACGACAAGGCGTTCCAGACCCTCGAAATCGAGCATGCCTTCCCGGCGATTGGAAGTCGGACGTTGCTGATCGACGCGCGAAAATTAACCCGCGAAGGTGATTCCGGAAATCTGTTACTCCTTGCGTTCCAGGATATTTCCGAGCGCAACAAAGCGGACGCGGCGCTGCGCGCTTCGGAAGAACGGTTCCGCATGTTGTTCAGTTCGATGGACGAGGGATTCTGTACGGTCGAAGTGCTGTTCGATGAACACCAGTACCCGATTGACTACCGCTTTCTGGAAGTCAATGCCGCCTTCGAGAAAAAGACGGGCATCAAGGACGGCCAGGGACGGCTGATGCGTGAGATCGCCCCCGGCCACGAACAGCATTGGTTCGACATCTACGGCAAAATCGCATTGACCGGCGAACCCGCGCGCTTCGAGAGCTTCGCCCACGCGTTGCACCGATGGTACGACGTGTACGCCTTCCGGGTCGGACCTGCGGAAAAACGGCAGGTCGCCATTCTGTTCAACGACATCACCAACCGACGGCGCATCGAGCAGGAGTTGCGCGACGCCGACCGGATCAAGGACGAATTTCTGGCAACGTTGTCCCACGAACTGCGTGGACCGCTCGCCCCGCTTCGCAACATGCTGGAAATCATCAAGCGCTCGAATGACCGTGTCGGGCCGATCCAGCAGGCCCACGCCACCATGGACCGGCAGTTAAGCCACATGACCCGGCTGATCAATGATCTGCTCGACGTCAGCCGCATCAGCCGCGGCCGGATCGAACTCCAGCGGAAACGCACTGAACTGGCTTCCGTGATCTATCAGGCGGTGGAAGCGTGCCGGCCGCTGGCCGAAAGCGCGGGGCATGAAGTCATCGTTGCACTGCCTTCCGAGCCCCTCCATCTCGATGCCGACGTGGTGCGCCTGGCGCAGGTGTTCGCCAACCTCCTCAACAACGCCTGCAAATACACCGAGTCGGGCGGCCGCATCGAGTTGAGCGCGGAAGTGGCCAGTGAGCCGCGTCCTGAAGTCGTGGTCAGGATCAAGGATTCCGGCGTAGGTATCCCGCCCGACAAACTGGACAGCATCTTCGGGATGTTCATCCAGGTCGATCGGTCGCTGGAGCGCGCGCAAGGCGGACTCGGTATCGGCCTGACGCTGGCCAAGCGCCTGGTCGAGATGCACGGTGGATCGATCAACGCGTTCAGCGCTGGAGCAGGCCGCGGCAGCGAGTTTACCGTGCGACTCCCGATCCTGATCGACCAGCCGCAGGCGCAGCAACCGTCCGGGAGCACCGCTCGCGAGCAGCCGGTTACGACCCACCGCCGCGTTCTGGTCGTCGACGACAATCGCGACAGCGCAGAGTCCCTGGCAATGCTATTGCAGATTTCCGGCCATGAAATCTGCCTCGCCCACGACGGCGTTGAAGCGGTGGAAGCCGCAGAGCGATTCCAACCCGACCTGGTGCTGCTCGACATCGGAATGCCCCGGATGAATGGCCGTGACGCCGCCAGACGAATTCGTGACCAACCGTGGGGCAGGAGCATGACGCTCATAGCGCTGACCGGCTGGGGCCAGGACGAGGACCACCGAAAGTCCCGGGAAGCCGGATTCGATGCGCACCTGGTCAAACCGGTGGATCTCGACGTCCTGACGAAACTGATGGATTCAATGCCTTCGATCGCGACGCGCGAATCCGTCGCTGCGGCTGACTAGCGGCGCAAAAACTGGTTTTCGCACGGAACCTGGCGTGGCGGGTGATTGCTGCAATCCCGGCGGCATGCCGTGCATGCCTGGGATTGCCGGATTTCAAGTACGGTGATTCGGCTGGCGGCAAGCCGCAAGTCAAGCGGCTGCGAGTGGCCTATGCCACGGCCGAGCGTTTGCATTCACTGGCCACGGCTTCGCGGATGATTTCCGCCAGTCGCAAGGTGGCGGGGCCCGCGTGTTCGCGGTCGGCGAAAATCAGATACAGCTCGGCAAAGCGCTCGGCGCCGTCGCGTAGCGGCAACGGTTTGAGCGTGCCCGCCTTGAGCTCCTCGCGGATGCGTTCTTCGGGCAGCCACGCAAAGCCGTAGCCCGCGCGTGCCGCTTCGATCGAGGTGGCCAGATGGCTGACGGTCCAGCGCTGCGCCGCTTCCATCGATGTCGCGCTGAGCCGATCGGGACTCGACTCGCGCACCACCAGATGGCGGTGCGCGCGCAGGTCGCGCATCGTGAGCTTGCGCTTGAGCCGGTGCAGTGGGTGCTTCGGGTGCGCGGCGAGCACGAAGCGCACGCGCATCAGCGGCTCGCCCAGAAATCCGGGCGGCGCGGTGCCGAATATCGCCAGGTCCGCCAGTCCCTGTGCCAGCGCATCGGTGCGATGGCCCAGCACCGCCTCGGTCAGCTCCACGCGCGTGTGCGGGCTCTCCTTGCCGAGCCGGTCGAGGCACTCCAGTAACAGCCACGTCGGAAAAATTACTTCGACCGCGACCCGGATTTGCGCCTCCCACCCCGCGGACAATCTTTGCGCGGACTGCTCCAGTCCCGCCGCTTCGTCGAGCAGGTAACGGGCGCGGCGATAGAGCAGATCGCCCGTGGGCGTGAGGTTCGCCTTGCGCCCTTCGATCCTGAACGCCGCCACACCGAGTTGCGATTCGAGCTGCTGCACGGCGTAAGTCACCGACGACTGGCTCTTGTGCAGGGCCTGCGCGGCTTTGGCATAGCCGCCTTCGTCCACGACGGCTACCAGGGCGCGCCATTGCTCCAGCGTAATGCGCGGGGCTGCCATGCGTTATATATCGAATAAATAGATTGGAATGCACAGTATTTTGCGCTTTTTTATCTACTTGTCCAATGTTCCAATGATCCCCATCTAAGGTGTAATTGAAAACAGGAGGCGCCATGAAAAAAGTAGCGAGCGTTCACCGCGGCAGCGAAACCCACTGGGTCGGCGACGGCTTTCCCGTCAGCACCATCTTCGGCTATCAGGACCTCGGCGCGCAGTTGACCCCGTTCCTGCTGCTCGATCACGCGGGCCCGGTCGAGTTTTCGCCGACCGACAAGGAGCGCGGCGTGGGCTGGCATCCGCACCGCGGCTTCGAGACCGTCACCGTGCTCTACGCCGGTGAAGTCGATCACGAGGATAGCGCGGGCAATCGGGGCACTGTCGGCCCGGGCGACGTCCAATGGATGACGGCCGGCGCGGGCGTGCTGCACAAGGAACTGCATGGGCGCGATTTCGCCCGGCGCGGCGGCACGTTCGAGGTGCTGCAACTGTGGGTGAACCTGCCGGCGAAATCGAAAATGACCGAGCCCGGTTACCAGACGCTGCTCGCGAGCGACGTGCCGGTCGTGCGCCTGCCGGATGAAGGCGGCTCGGTGCGGGTAATCGCCGGTGAATTTGCGCAGGCCAAAGGTCCCGCGCGCAGCTTCACGCCGATCAATCTGCTCGACGTGCGTTTGCGCGCCGGACACCGCCTGCAGCTCGATCTGCGCGACGGTTATACGGCGGGGCTGTTCATCCAGAAGGGCCGGGTCATCGTCAATGGCAACGAGGACGCGAACCAGGGCGAACTGGTGGTGTTCGAGCGCAACGGCGATGAAGTAACCATCGAGGCCCGCACCGACGCGACGATCTTCGTCATGAACGGCCAGCCGATCGATGAGCCGATCGCCGGCTACGGGCCGTTCGTCATGAATACGCCGCAACAGATCCAGCAGGCCATCCGCGACATGCGCACGGGCCAGCTTGGAAAAGTCCCTGCATTGACGACTTGAGGAATGAAACCATGAAGACGCTGCTTTTGATCAAGACCAGTATTTTTTCCGACGGCGGCCAGTCCAGCCTGATGGCCGACCGGTTCGTGGCCGCCTGGCGCGCATCGAATCCGGATGGAACCGTGCGTGTGCGCGATCTTGCGAAGGATCCCGTTCCGCATATCGACGCGGCGCGCTTCGGCGCCTTTATCGCGAAACCTGCCGAGCGCACGCCGGCGCAGGTGGCGGTGGTGGAGCATTCCGATGTCCTGATCGATGAATTGAAAAGCGCGGATGTCGTGGTGCTCGGCCTGCCCATGTACAACTTCGGCGTGCCCTCGACGCTCAAGGCGTATTTCGATCACATCGCGCGCGCGGGGGTCACGTTCCGCTATACCGAAAACGGACCTGTCGGCCTCATCGGCGGCAAGAAGACGTACGTGTTCGCCGCGCGCGGCGGGCTGTATGTGGGCACGCCGCGCGACACGCAGACGCAGTACGTGCGGGATTTCCTGGCGTTCCTCGGCATGAACGACGTGGAGTTTGTCTATGCGGAAGGGCTCGCGGTCAGCGACGCGGCCAAACGTCAAGGCCCTCGCCGGCGCGCAGGACCAGATCGATCATCTGATGCCGCTGGAGGCGGCGGCCGCCTGAAACGAGCGGACAATCGATCAGAGCGCGCGCGCGTTCGCCGCCGCGCGCGCTGACGGGAAACGCAGCTAGTCCGTTGCGATGATGAATTCCTGGCGCACGGCACGCGCCTCGAGTTCCACTTCGGCCCCGACGAGGGGCGGGCGCGCAGGATAGACCAGCACGCCGCGGCGCGCGGCCTTGCCAAACTGGCCGAACAGTTTCGCTCCCCAGAGATCCGCAATGGGGTGCACGTGGAAAAGTGCGATCTGCGTGGTGTCCTCCCAGCCTGCACCGAGCTTTGCCAGGGTCGCGCCCACCGTGTCGATCGTGAACCGCGCGCGCTTTTGCATGGCTTCGGGCCCCGTGTCGCCGGCGGCGATGATCTTGCCGCCCGAGTCGATGTCGGCCTGGCCGGACAGGAAGAACGTCGGGATCCGTTCCGACGTCGGCACCGTATAGGAAAACGCGCAAACTGAAGTGGACGCCGGGGCCCCGATCGCCAGGGCGATGTTGGACCGGCACACGCCGCTTTGATCGCCAAAGAGCAATCCCCATTCGCGCAGTGTCTTCAGGTAAGGAACATTGAACGTGGACCACTGATCGAACGTCAGCGGCGCGGGTACGCGCAATTCGATGCCGCAGAACGCCTGAACCGGGCGGCCCACGCGCTTCATATATTTTTCGATGAACGCGTAAGCCTGGTCGAGCGGGATCCACGGGCGCAACAGCACGCGGACGATTTCGTATCCCTCATGCGGCACCACGCCTGCGCAGAACACGGGGCCGCCCGGCGCGATCCGGAAAGCGCCTTCCTTGTTGTCGATCAGGTTTGACCTGGCTTCGCTGCTCACAAAGACCTCCTTCTGATGATGACCTGCGGCAAAGGCTACTGCAGTAGCCCCGGGCTGTTGCGGGGTTGCCGGGCAGAATTTTAACGCGCTGCGCGGGCGTTAATTGCCGCCGGCCCGCGATCATTCCGGCTCAGGTAAAGGCGCTGTTGCGCGCGTTGTGCCCGCCATCCACGGTGATCACGATGCCGCTCAAATACGAAGCCCTTGCCGAAGCGGCGAACACCACGACATTGGCCACTTCCTCGACACTCGCGGGCCGGCCCAGCGGCAGGCCTTTGACGAATTCGCGCCAGCGTTCCGGATCGCCGAGCTTGTCGGCCGCGCGCGTCTTCATGAGCGTGACCAGGCGCTGCGTTTCCACCGCACCGGGGCTGACCGCCAGCACGCGAATGCCCTCATCGATGCTCTGGCTGCCCAGGGTGCGCGTGAATGCATTGAGTGCCGAGTTGCCGGTCGAACCGGCGATGTAGCCGGCGTCGAGCCGGTCCGCGGCGAGCCCGGTGACATTGACGATCACGCCCTTGCGCTGGCGCCGCATGGCGGCATAGTAGGCGCGCGACAGATTGATGTAGCCGAACACTTTCAGCTCCCAGGCGGCGCGCCAGCGCGCCTCGTCCACCGCCTGCAGATCGCCGCCCGGTATCGCGCCGGCGTTGTTGACCAGGATGTCGGGCGTACCGGTGGCATCGAGCAAGGCGGCGACGCTTTCGCTTTTAGACAGATCCAGTGCGTGGGCTTTTACTTCGACGGCGTATTGCTTGCGAATGCCCTGCGCCGCGTTGTCGATGGCCTGTCGATCTCGCGACACGATGTGCACGGCGCAACCTTCCGCCGCCAGGCCGTGCGCAATGGCGAGGCCGATGCCTTTTGAAGCGCCGGTTACGACGGCGGTATGTCTTGTCAGACCCAAATCCACGGAACGCTCCTCCAGATTTATAAAACGTGCACACGCATCGGTGTCGGATCTGCAATATAACATTCGGCCATGTCCTGCCTGGCCTGCGCGTAGCATGTCCCGCGAAGCTTTAACCGGCGGCATGTCCATCACGCTCGCCGTCGAGGAGCGAGGCAGGAGGGTAGCCTTTCCGGCATTCATTATTTCTTGTTGGTCGCTGCTCTGAGTTTGGCGATCATGTCAGCAACCAGATTGCGGCTCACTTCACGCGCGTCCCGAAAGCCATGCAGTGTCGAATCGTGCCATTTTCCAGTAATCAACAGATCCCCCGATTCGGCATCAAAGATATTTATGGAAAGTGCCCGGAGGTACATCACGAGATCCCATCGCCATTGGTCGGAATAGACGTAGATGGCATCTACCTCAGGCGACTTTCGTGTTTCCGGAGGAAAGACAGACTTTACCTCGATACCTTGGGCGGCGAATGCGTCATCGACATTTTTATTCATGTCGGCGGCGTCGCTGTCGCCGGTGGAACGGGCGATGGTCTGGACCATTTTGGTGGGATTGTTCTTGGCGAGCAGGACCTCTTGTGTTGTCGAGCAACCGGATAGGATGAGTAAAGTGGAGATCAACGCACAGGTGGAAGCTTTCATTGAACGAGTCCCTTGGGTTAATTGGGAACGGCGTAGCGGATCAATCGGTGGTGCTGCGAGCATATTGCAGGAAGCGACTCAATTTATGCCAACGGCTTATTCATTGCAATCGGTGCGTTCATACGGACCTGTTCTAGCTTGCTTATCGTCATGTCGATCAACGCATCGCCGGTAAGGTAGCCTGTCGGTATGGATTCCCTGATTGCTGCCGCCGCGCGCGCGCTCGCCGCCGGTGACGCGCTCGGCGCCCTCAAGCGGGTGGCGTTGCGCGACGACCCGCCGGCGCTGGCCCTGCGCGGCATCGCCATGGCTCAGCTCGGTGAGTACCCGCGCGCCCGCGAGCTTCTGCGGCGCGCCGTGCGCGGCTTCGGCTCGCACGAGGCACTGGCGCGTGCGCGCTGCGTCGTTGCCGAAGCAGAGGTGGCGCTGGCGATGCGCGATTTCGCCGGGTCGCCGCGCGCGCTGGCGTCAGCGGCGGACGCGCTCGACGCGCAGGGTGATCGGCCCAACGCGCTGCAGGCGCGGCTGATCGCGCTGCGCCGGCTGCTGCTGATCGGCCGGCTCGACGAGGCCGCGGACGCGCTGGCCCGCCTCGATGCGCAGGGCAAGGCGCCGTCGCTGAGGGCGGTCGCGGAACTGGCTGCGGCCGAGCTCTCATTACGTTCGCTGCGTATCGGCCCGGCGCGCGAAGCGCTCGCTCGCGCATACGAGGCGGCCGAGCGTGCAGGGGTACCGGCGCTAATTGCCGAGGTAGCGGAAGTGCGGGCGGCGCTCGAGCGTCCTGCGGCGCGGCGCCGCTTGGCCGGCGGCGAGCAGGCGCTGCGCCTCGACGAAGTGGCGGCACTGCTGGATTCCGGCGCGCTGGTGGTCGATGCCTGCCGGCGAGGCTTGCGTGCCGGGTCCGCGTGGCGGCCGCTGGCGCGCCGGCCGGTGCTGTTTGCGCTGGCGCTCGCGCTCGCCGACGCATGGCCTGGCGATGTCGATCGCGAAACCTTGATTGCGCGCGCATTCGGAACCCGCCGCCCCAATGAAACGCATCGGGCGCGCCTGCGCGTCGAGATCGGCCGTCTGCGAGCGCTCGTCGCTGACCTGGCGCGCATCGAGGCAACGCCCCGAGGCTTCGTGCTTGAACCGCGCGGCGCGCGCGATGTCGTTGTACTCGCGCCGCCCATCGATGGCGACCAGGCCTCATTGGTCGCGCTGCTCGCCGACGGCGCGGCCTGGTCGACTTCGGCCCTGGCGCTGGCCGTGGGAGCCAGCCAGCGCACGGTCCAGCGCGCGCTCGTGGAACTCGAAGCCGCGGGACGGGTGCGCTCGATTGGCCGGGCGCGGGCGCAGCGCTGGCTGGCGCCGCCGCTGTCCGGATTCACGACGATCTTGTTACTCCCCACTTCGCTGCCGTTCGAATAAAGTGGCTTTGCAGCGCCGATCTTATGCTGCGTCGATCAAGGCGCAGCCAATCGATCCAGGCGCACACTAAGGAGCCAATGTAATGACTACCACGACTGGCAAAGACAAAACGAAAGCACAGACGCGCGCAGCCGAGATCGTGCGCGAGTACGGACCCTTCGACGGTGCCAAGAACATTCACGGCGTCACCCATGACGGCCGCCGTGTCTGGGCCGCCACCGGCGCGAAGCTGGTGGCATTCGAACCCGGCGGCGGTGAACCCGTTGATACGCTCGATTGCGCCTGCGATGCCGGCACCGCGTTCGACGGCAAGTATTTCTACCAGATCGCCGAAGCGCGCATCGACAAGATCGACCCCGCCACCGGCGGCGTGGTGGCATCGATCCCCGCGCCCGGCAAGGGCGGCGACTCCGGGCTCACCTGGGCCGAGGGCAGCCTGTGGGTCGGGCAGTACCGCGACCGCAAGATCCACCAGATCGATCCCGAGAGCGGCGCAATCCTGCGCACCATCGAATCCAATCGTTTCGTGACCGGCGTCACCTGGGTCGACGGCGAGTTATGGCACGGCACGTGGGAAGGCGACGAGAGCGAACTTCGCCGCATCAACCCGCAGAGCGGCGCGGTGCTCGAGCGTCTGGAGATGCCGCGCGGCGTCGGCGTCAGCGGGCTCGAGTCCGATGGCGCGGATTTGTTCTATTGCGGCGGCGGTGGAAGCGGGAAGGTGCGCGCCGTGAGAAGGCCGGGGAGAAAGCCGTGACGATCGTGACGACGTGACCGTGAATGTCGTGACGATCGTGAATGTCGTGAATGTCGTGACGACGTGACGACGTGACATCGTGCGTGAAGGCCGTGAATGTCGTGACCGGAACGTGAGCGACGTGATCGTACGCTGCGACTCGCCCCTCACCCCTAAAGAAGGAGCGCACCATGAATAACGTTGTTGCCGAAGCAAACACAGCGAACCATGCCGTCGTATCTGCGGATCAATGGATTGCCCAGCGCAAGAAGCTGCTGGCGCGGGAAAAAGAACTGACGCGTCTGCGGGACCAGATCGCGCGCGAGCGGCGGGCGTTGCCGTGGGAGCGGGTCGAGAAGAATTATGTCTTCGAAGCTTCAGAGGGACGGCGCACGCTGGCCGACCTGTTCGAAGGCCGCAGCCAACTGCTGGTGCAGCACTTCATGTTCGGGCCGGGCTGGGAGGAGGGCTGCAAAAGCTGCTCCTTCATGGCCGATCACAGCGACGGCATGAAGATTCATCTGGAGCATCGCGACGTCACCTTGGTGGCCGTCTCGCGCGCACCGCTGGCCGAGATCGCGCGCTTTCGCAGCCGCATGGGCTGGCAGTTCAACTGGGTCTCGTCGAACGGCAATGATTTCAACTACGACTTCCATGTCAGCTTCACGCCGGAAGAACGGGCGCGAGGGAACGGTGAGGTCTATTACAACTACGGCATGACCAGTTTCCCGGCGGACGAAGCGCCGGGCATCAGCCTGTTCTACCAAGAATGAGGCGGGCGAAATCTTTCACACCTATTCGACTTACGGGCGAGGAGTGGAAGTCATGATGGGCACGTACGCCATGCTGGACCTCGCGCCCAAAGGCCGTGACGAAGACAAGCTCAGCTACGGCATGGAGTGGGTGCGTCACCACGATCGCTACGAGCCGGCGCCGGCTGCGAAGGCGGCGGGGTGCTGCGCGCATACCTGATGGATCGAAGCGCTAGGCGTTGCCGGCATGGTGTAGAAGAGGCTTCGCGGGGCCGGGGCAGCCCGGCGGCTGGTTACCTTTCTTGATCGGCCAAGAAAGGTAACCGAAAGGAAGGCCGCCCCAGGTGGTGCGCCCCGTATTCACGGGGTAACCCTGCGCTGCCTGACTCGATGAGGCGACTGCGGAACTCGACCTGGCAAGGCACACACAACGTGCCTTGCCATGGGACTCGCACAGTCCTCGTCGACTTCCCCTCATCGAGTCGAGCTGCTCGGCGCGCCCAATGGGGGAAACGGCGTACTCAAGCTGGATTACCGATCATGTCTAACGCATTCACGCGGGCTTAACCGACCGATGGCAACTCTGTGGCCGTGGCTGGCCGTCGCCGGTCTCGGCGCCTTGCATGGATTGAACCCGGCGAACGGTTGGATGTTCGCGGCCGCCTGGGGCGTGCGGGCGGGCGACGAGGCGCAGGCGCGGCGGGCGCTGCTGCCGATCGGCGTCGGGCACGTCGCCTCGGTCGCGCTCGTGGCCTGCGTCTTTGCGCTTGGCCTGTCGATGGACCGCGCGCTGGTGCAGGGTCTGGCCGGTGCGCTGCTACTCGGCGCAGCGTCGTTGCGCTGGCTGCGCGGCGCGAGCGACGGCGCGTCCATTGGCAAAAGCACCAGTCATGCAGGCCTCGCGCTTTGGTCTTTCCTGATGGCGACCGCACACGGGGCAGGGCTGATGCTGGTGCCGGCGCTCGCATCGATGTGCATGGCCAACAGTCCGGCGCGGGAGATCACCGCGTCAGGCTCGATGGTCCTGGCATTGGCGGCAGTCGGCGTGCACACGGCTTCGATGCTGGTCACGACCGGTGCCGTCGCCACCGGCGTGTGCCGCGGCGTCGTGATGAATCCTCGATTGATGAACGCGACCGCGCAGCGGCGGGCCTGGACTGCGGCGCTGGCACTCACCGGCGTAACGTTGCTGCTGTTTCGCTAGGTTCAAGCACGCCTGAGTTCTCGATGACGCGGCTGAGGTGACGCGGTTGGCAGGTTGAATCACTCTGCATATTGCAATATGACTCGCTAAAGTCGCTATGTGAATTTGTGGCTTGCGCAATGCCGGCGTACTATTTAGCCGCTCGATGATGGAATGTTTAATTTCTTCACCAATTGGTCCTCCTTTACCATGTCGCCCATGCGCCTTATCGCACCTAACCTCATTCATCGTGTTGCCGCGAGAGCCTGTGTTTGTTTGCTGATATGGGCCGTATCCGCCGGCGCGTATTCTCAGGAAGGCAAGGAAAATGCAGACGAAGTTTCCCGATTCAACTCGATTTACGACCTCATGCAATCAGACAGGGAGTTCAGCAAGAGGGCTGATGAGCTGTTGGGAGACTTCAAAAGGGCATTTCCGAAAAGTCCGTACCTGCTTATTTTGATGGGCGCAATGAAGGCGCAGGAGGCGGCGAGATTTTCTACGCCTGGCGCGCTGGACGAGGCAATGGCTTTGGCGCAACAAGCGCTGAAAATGAATGACGGTATTGCCGATACCTACATCCTTTTGACTCAGATTTACGTCCAAAGGCAAGACGCTTTCAACGCCAAGAGAATGGCCAACCGCGCGTTGTCGCTTGCTCAGAGCCGGCCTGAAGCCTTCTCTGCGATGGCCCAGGCAAGTCAGCAGAATCGCGAATTTGGGCTTGCTGCGCACTGGTATGAAAGAGCGGCGAACGCCTTTACGAACCCCATAAGAAAATCGAACATGTACATGTGGGTTTATCATGCGCTCTCGGACCCGGAGCGACTGCCGATGGATCAGCGCGCGGATTTGGCGAAGATGCAAGCGGCATTGGAACAGGCCATCCGGCTTGATCCCGGCGACTCGTCAAAAAATATGTACTACGGGTGTTTTCTGATAGAGAGAAAAGCTGACCTGCAGCAAGGCCGAAAGGTATTGGAATTCGCGCTTAAGACCTCAAAATATCCCCGGAACTCCTTGCATTGCCGCAATTTAGCCGACTATCTCGAGTGGGCGCTGTCACCCTCAAAAGATGACGCCAAGTCGGTAGTGAACGCCATTGCCGCCAGGACGGGCATGTCAGTCGAGAATGCTTTCGTGGAAGCCGCTGCTCACCCCGCGCTGGAGTCGATCCCGGAGGCGATGCTTCGAACCAGGGTCATTGCCAATCTGAATACGATCGGCAACGGAGTCAGTCGCAATCGCCTGTCTAATGCCACCGCTTTGGCTAACGCCGCATTCGGAGACAATCTGCAACTTGTAAAGAAATTAGTGGAGGCGGGCGCAAATATCCATGCGGAAGATATCGGTGGTCGCACGCCTTTGTACTACGCGATTTATTCAGCGGATGGCGAGATGGTTGAATATTTTCTCCAGAAGGGCGCCAGACCCAATATCCGCGACAAGAATGGTGAAACGCCACTGTACATAAGCGTTTTCGCTGCACAACGAAACCATACTCAACTGGTCAGCACTCTTTTAAAGTACAAGGCGAATCCATTAATTCCCACTGCCCAAGGGCCTGCCGTTGCTCTTTACGCAATTGGAATGACCTCTGAAAAGCTGGGCCTCATGGGCCAGAACGGTGTTGAGCTGCTCAAGGCATTCCTCGTCGGGGGGCATCTCGATGTCAATATGAAGGATAGTGACGGTCTTACATTTTTAGCTGTTGCAGTCTTCAATTCGGAACAAGTGCGATATTTGCTCGAGCGGGGCGCCAGCCCATGGGTCAAGATCCAGGGCGTCGATATCCTGGATTTTTACGCCCCACAACTTTCATCTGGATTTCGAGATTTCAAGATCAATCAACTTGAACAGAGCCTCAAACTTATTAGAGACGCCCGAACCAGGGGCCCGGCGAATTAAATCCGCTAGTTACTGGCCGGGCTGGCTCATCGCATCGGTGGTCCTTTGCGTTTGTTCGGTATTACCGGCCCGCGCTGCAGAGCCGGTCCGGGTAAAGCACAATTGCTTTGATTATTATTCTCCTGCCGATGTAGTGCGGGAAATTCCCAAAAAAGAAGGGCGCTTCAGGTTCTCCGAAGCCGAGGCGCGCCAGTTTGTAATGGATCTTGAGTGCGACTGTACTTTATCCCTTGCAGCAAAGCGGCAATTGCAACTCATTGTTGATTCAAAAACCGCGAGCGAGCCCCTCAACCCCTACGCTTGGACTGCTGCCGCTGCGTTCAGATTGAAGTTAGTGCATGTGGATGTAAATGCGCAGTGGATGGGCATGGACGCTGTTCGCCTGGCACAACGCGCCGTAGCGCTTAACCCCCCGACTGGCCAAGCTTATATCGTGCTCGCAAAGGCGGAAATTGCCGTTGGTGACCTGTTTAATTCGGCCCGGCATCTATTAGAGGCAATTAATCTGGGCGCACCGAAGGACGAAGTTTTCTTTGTCAGGGCTTTGATATCGAAACAGGTTAACAACACAATCGAGGCCAAGACTGCATTAGCAAAAGTGATAGACGTCAGTTCCGCGACAGAATTGAAAGCAATCGCGGGAATCGAACTGGGAGATATCCTGCAAAACGAGGGAAACCTGGATGATGCGGAGCACCAGTACCGTTCAGCGGCGTCGTTGCAATCCTGCACTAAGGCGCCGGAACGCCGCCTGGCGGCGTTGTTGGTGTTTGGAAAAAACTTGCCAAGTGCGGCAAAGGGCGTTCTGACCGGCCTCGATTCAACCCGGGCCAGAATCGCAAACGCAAGGCTCCTTGAAGTCATCAATTTCTTCGAATGCTCGCAAGAGTCCGTCTCGCAAGCCGTCAAGAACGAAAAGTTACGAAGCCTTTTGCAACAATCCGAAGTGAGTGTCGATGAGATTGTTTTGACGGCCGCCCAGTTCAATACCGGTAAGCAGTTGATCGTCGATCTGCTTGCCGCGGGGATTCTGCAAAACGTGGATGCCGTAGATGGTCACAGCAATACAGCGCTGCTGGTTGCGGCGAATGGAAATGCAGGCGAGGTCGCAAAGGAACTGGTTATCCGCGGCGCACGCGTGAACACGCCGAACGCGAGTGGCGAACGTGCAATCGGGCTCTTCGCGGCCCGCGGGAACATGGAGATCGTAAAGCTGCTGCTGAAAAAAGGAGCAGAGATCAATTACGTTGACGGGAAGGGTAATTCGCCGCTGAGCCTGGCCATCGCGGGGTCTCACAGTGGGACTGCAAAACTTTTGCTTCAACGCGGCGCCAAGGCCAATCTTGCGGAACTCCTTACTCGGGCCGCATTCAGCGGCAACCTTTCGATGGTGCAAATGCTTGTGGATATGGGGGGCGAAGTAAACAGCAAGGAGGAGAGATCACCTCCCCCGCTTATCTCGGCGATTATCAGCCGGGATCTACCGACCATTCGCTACCTATTGGACAGAGGCGCCGATCCGTCTGTAACTTTCAACGGGAAAAGCAGCTACGAGTACGCGTTGGATGTTGATACGCCGGCAATCTCGAAACTTCTGTCGGAAAAAAAGAAAGTCCGATTATAAAAAGCGTTCGGTCGGAGTCAGCGTTGCAACGGCGGGCTTGCGATTGCGCTTTGCCGCATTGACCAGCGGCGGACACACTTTCGCATCGTTGTGGATGACCTGGCAGTCGAGGCAATAGAAGCATTCGTCCATGTTGATGGCCCCGCTAGGCTCGATGGCCTGGATCGGGCAGCGCTTTGCGCACAGCTGGCAGGGGCTGCCGCATTCCGTGCGACGCTTCAACGGCGTGAACTGGCGCTTCAACGGCGTGAACCGTCGCAGCCGGCCGCCAATCGCCATCGCCGCGCCGAGCGGGCAGAGAAACCGGCAAAACGCCCGTTCGACGAACAAGCCGGCGGCGAGAAGCACCAATGCGTACACCACGAAGGGCCAGGCGCGATCCATTCTCAGCGAGATGACGGTCTTGAACGGCTCGATCTCAGCCGCGACCGCCATGGTCTCCAGTCCGTACAGGGTGGCGACGGCCAGCGCTGCGAGCGACACGTACTTCAAGGGCCACAACATGCGATGCGCCCGGTACGACGGCGACCACTGGGGCAACCTGACGACGCGGGCGAGCTTGGCCAGAAGTTCCTGTAGCGCGCCGAACGGACACAGCCAGCCGCAGAACACGCCACGGCCCCAGATGACGAAGCTTACGATCACGAACCCCAGCAACACGAGCAGCAACGGGTCACCGAGGAGCACGGCCAGGCCGTTGCCATTGATGAACCCGGCTAACCAGGCAAAAACGTTGATGATGCTCAGCTGGGCCCCCGCGATCCAGCCTATCCACACCAGCGTGAACAGTAGAAAACCGATGCGCAGCGCCTGATAGAGACGCGCGTGGCGCGTCAGCCTGTCCAGCGCGATGAGCATCACGGTGAGCACCAGCAGGGCAAGGCCAAGCACGACAATGTTGCCCGCCTGTGCGCGCCAACTCTCCCGCCAGGGCGCCTCGAGCACCTCCCCGGCAGACGGCTCGGCCGGTGGCAGGACGAATCGCGAGGGCAGGGTGTAGCTGAGCTTGAACTCTTGCGTTTGCGCGACCGGAACCGTCGCCCATGACGATTACCACTTGCCACGGTGCGAGAACATCGATCCCCTTCTCGGCCGGTATCCGGAACAGGCCGATCTCGTCGAACTTCGGTGCCCCTTTGGCCGAGACGAACGGCAGATACTGATAGTGCTTGAGTTCGCGCTTCAGCTCGAATGTGCGTGCACCCTGCTCGATGCGTACCCGATCGAACGTGCCCGTCTCGAACACCCTGGTGCCGACGAAGGAGTAGGGTCCCTTGCCCATGAGCAGCACGATCAGGTCCTGCGGGCCATACGGCGCCACGTGCTCGCCGTAGCGCATGGCGCCGAGAAGATTGCGGCCGATCGAGGTGGGATTGGCCATGGCCGCATGGAGCTCGAGTGCGACTTCCTGGTTACCTGTGCCCGTCTCGCCGCCTTGGGGAATGCGGATTCGCTCGACGGCACCCGCCGCGATGAGCTCCGACCAGGTCAAGGGTTCGAAGCTCGCCGTATCGATCATGGCGGCCGACGCGGCGCCACTCGTAAGTCCACGAGAGCGGGCCACCAGGCGGGCGCTCTGGACAATGGCATGATTGAACGCCCGTGCACTCACGGTTGCCCCGCTGATGCCGTTGATGCCGCCCGGCGAGCCCTGGCTGGAGAACGAAAACGAGCCGCCCAGGCCAAGACCGGCGTACTGCCCGATGAAGCGGGTGAGCTGCGCACCCATGGAGTTGTAATCGATGATCGGCTCGGTGTGCTCCACGAGGACGACGCCAGTGATCTTCCCCTGCAGATCCAGCCCGAC
Organism: uncultured beta proteobacterium; assembly: GCA_963846655.1. Classification (GTDB taxonomy): domain Bacteria; phylum Pseudomonadota; class Gammaproteobacteria; order Burkholderiales; family JACQAP01; genus JACQAP01. The sequence goes on from CAWJWT010000012.1 coordinate 96,003, forward strand.
CACGAAGTTGAACGGCGCACCGGAGAAGCCGACGACATCGGTCAATTCATCGGTGGAGAACAGAAAGCCGATGGCGCGCCCGGCGCTGTAAACAGGCATGGCGGGCGGCTTTCCGGACAGTGGGCCGGTATAGGCGGCCGCCTGTGGGAACAGGCTATCGATCGTGTCTTTCTTCAACCAGTGAGGCTGCTCCCCGGCGGCGCACACGGACTCGGGGACACCGAGGAGCGCGAGACATGCCAGGAAGACGAGCGCCGCGACGGCACGGAAGCGGGAAAGCGCCGCCCAGCCATGGCGCTCGCCAGGTTGAGATGAGTTGCTTAAGCAATGCAATATTGAACGTGGTCCGACCACATATCGCAGCAGCATGGAAATCCAGGAGTGAGGACTGAGGCGTGAGGACTGAGACACGGCATTCACGACATTCACGACATTCACGGCATTCACGGCATTCACGACATTCACGGCATTCACGACATTCACGGCATTCACGGCATTCACGATAGTCACGGATTCACCTGAATGTTAGCCAACGAGGTGCGCACGCAGCGCGTCGGTGACACGGACATCGAATGTGGTCCCGGCGGCCGTCACGAGCAGCGCCGCGAGACCGCGCGCCTGCGCCAACGCGTACCCGCGCTCCGGTCCGAGGACTGTCAGCGCCGTCGCCCATGCGTCGGCTTCCATGGCCGTATCCGCGACCACGCTCACCGCGATGGGCGGATGTTCGACCGGTCGCGCCGTCCTGGGATCGATGATGTGCGAATAGTGCCGTCCATCCTGATCGAAGAAGTCCCGGGTGGTGCCGGAGGTGGCAATCGCCCGGTTGTCGAGGACGACGATCTCTCCAACGACGTGTCGACCTTCCACCGGGCGCTCGATGCCGACCCGCCAGGGTCTTCCCGCCGCCGTGGTGCCCCGGGCCCGGAACTCGCCACCGATTTCCACCAGGTAGTCGCCAACCCCCTGGCGATCCAGCACCATGGCCACGCGATCGACGCCGTACCCTTTGGCAATTGCGCTCAAGTCGACCTGGATGCGACTGTGTTTCTTGCGGATCGCACCGGCGGATGGGTCGGTTTGCACGTGCTGGTAGCCGACACTTTCGCGCACCCGCTCGATGGCTGCGTCATCCGGAACGCGTCGGGTACTGGAATTGCGGACCGAATCCCCAGAGATCGACCAACGGTCCGACGGTGACATCGAACGCACCCTGGGTCGCGGTGCTGATCCGCGATGCGCTATCGAGCACATCGAGCAGGCCCCGTGACGCAGGCGCCCAACGCAGATCCTGTCGCCTGTTGAATTCCGACAGCTCCGACCGAGGGTCGTAGGTGGACATCGCCCGATTGATCGCGGCCAGCTCGATCTCGATCAGCTCCGCGAGCCGTGTCCGCACAGCATCGCCGACCGGCGCCGCCAACTCCACGGCGTAGCTCGTGCCCATGGTCAGGCCGCGAATCGTTGCGTGAGCCGGCCGGGCGCAGGCTGCTACAGAGCCCGCTGCCAGTAACGTGATGAACGTGCGACGTTTCATCCCCCTCCCTCCGGCCCGTTGTTTTAGTGACCATCCATGCGCCGTGAGCCGACGGCGCTTGCCAGGCTCCGGGAGCTGACAGTTTGCCGTATCTTATACTTCTTGTGTTTTCGCGCTTGAGGCGGCGCGCAGCTCGACTCGTTTGGGGAAGTCGACGAGCACTGTGCACCTGTGACGCCTGTTCCCGCAAACGGCGCTGCGGTTAACGCCTATCCGTTATGCCTTCAAAGATGTTGTAGTCTGGTGATGCGTCGTCACGGGAATCTTGCGGGTGGCTTCCGGATCCAAATTTGCCAAGCCTGAACCGCTAATTGCCTACAGCGCTGGTGACCGGGGCAGCCCGGCGGCTGGTAACTTTCTTGCGCCGCCAGGAAAAAAAGCCAAGGACATGAGTAACACCCGAGTTCAAAGACATCGGTTACAACCTCAGTTCTGGCGACCGGGGGCAGCCCGGTAGCTGGTCACTTTTCTTGCGCGGCCAAGAATGTATTTGTACTATCGAGGATAGTATCCACTAAGCGGGGCATTTTTAGACTTGGAGCCGCCTTTCTGCCATCGGAAAGATATCAATAAGGATTGGCAGACGCTTAAAGGACATACTGCGTCATTTCCTTAGAGCCACTTTTGCTACCGACAAGTGGGTTCTAAGCGCGCTGGAAGGCTCGTTCGCGCGGATCAATGTGCTGCGGTGGTCCGACCCCGATCTAGGATCTAGATCTAATCCATCGAGGAACTGTCATGGCGAGAAGGATCCGGCACCTGGCGGTAGTCATTGGAATGATGGGCGCATGGACGGCGGGATGGGTAACGGGCCTCGCCGACGTTGACATGGTGCAGCGCGTGCGGGCCGAGGATAGCGCGATGTCGGCCACGACGCTGGAGCAGTACTGCCGTAGCTGGGCGCGCAACGCCATGATGGGGGCGAACGTTCAACGTCGCGGCGGGCGCCGCGAGATTACGTATATCGACGAAAATCAACTGCGCTACATGCTTAAACACCAGGCCTCGGGCGACAACCTCTACCTGCTAAAGGGAGAACGATCGCCCGCCGAGAATCGTTACCTCGAGGAGTCATTGCTCGCGGGCTACGACCGCATGGACAAGTGGGCGAGCGAGCATGGCAAGGACGCGATCGATATCGCGGACTGGGAAGCCGAAACGTTCGAAGATTGTATGAAAGATGTACCCGATTCGATCCGCAAACTGCTGGAGCCGCAATGAGCCTGGCAGCAACTGCGCGGCAGTGATCGGAGTCGGGCTTCGGTGTCGACACCGAAGCCCAAAGTAAAACCTACTTGTTGTTTGGTCGAACCACGTTATGTATTTGTACTATGAAGGATCGTATCGAAAGAAGGTCTTTATTTTTTGGTTTAGATGCCCATTTTCGCCGCTTCTTCCGATCTTCGGCTAGGAGCTGCCGTCGTTCACCGGCGGCGGTGCGCCGAGCTCGACCGGGAGTTCCTGCCGCCGACCCCACTCATCCCAGGAACCGTCATAGACTTGCCAGTCGTCCCGCCCCGCGAGATGCATGCCGAGGGCCAGGATGCAGGCGGTCAAACCCGAGCCGCAGGTCAGCACGACCGGCTTCCCATCCGAGATGCCGGCAGCCGTGAAGCGTTCGCGCAGGACTTCGACGGGCAGCAGTGTGCGCGACTGCGGATCGAGCAGATCCGCCCAGTACAGGTTGCGGCTACCGGGAATGTGGCCGGCGCGCGCGCCCGGATAGCGATCCGTCTCGGTGCCGGCAAAGCGGCCAGCCGTGCGCGCGTCGAGGATCTGTGCCGTCGCTTCGCCGGACGCGCGCTGGATGTCGCGCCACGAGGCGAACAGGTCGCGCTCCTTGCCGGCCGTGAATTTCACCGGCTTCAGCGTCGGCGTGCCGGCCTCGAGCGCGCCGCCTGCCGCCTTCCACGCCTTCAGGCCGCCGTCGAGGATGGAGACGTTGTCGTAGCCGTAGTGGCGAAACAGCCACCACACGCGTGCAGCGCTGTACAACCCCGGTGTGTCGTAGGCGACGACGTGCGTGGAATTGCCGATGCCCAGGGCGCCGACTTCCTGAGCGAAGCGTTCGCGCGGCGGAAGCTTGCGCGGCAGGGGATTGTCCGGGTCGGCGATGCGTTCCAGGTCAAAAAAGACGGCGCCTGGAATGTGTTCCGCGACGAACTCCGCCTGCGCATTGCGCCCGGTGTCCGGCAGGTGAACCGACGCATCGACGACACGAACGTTCGGGTCGTGAAGGTGAGCGCGCAGCCACTGCGCGCTGACGACAGGTCCTGGATAATGCATGGTGTCTCCTTTCGTGCTCATACCAGCGCCTGCAGGTTGCCGTCGATGCTGATGGCCTGGCCGGAAATGGTGCGTCCGCGCGGCGATGCGAGCAGAACGATCATGTCGGCGAGCTGTGTGGGCTGGATCAATTCCTTGATGGACGCGAGCGCGAGCCACGCCTCCTGAATCTCTCCTGCCGATTTGCCGGCGACCTGCGCCTTGGCCTCGATGACCTTGCGGATGCGTTCGCCTTCGACGATCCCCGGGAGAATGGCGTTGCAGCGAATGCCGAACTGGCCCAGTTCCATGGCGATCGTCTTGGTGAAGCCGACGACGCCCCACTTGGCGGTGGAGTAGGGCGAGCGATTCGGGAATCCGAACTTGCCCGCGGCCGAGGACAGATTGACGATCGAAGGATTGCCCGATTTTTTCAGGTGCTCGACGGCAAGGCGCGTGCAGTTGAACTGGCTGGTGATGCACACGTCCAGGCAGCGGTCCCAATCCACCGGATCGATCTCGTGGACCGGTCCGGTCGGCCCGGCGATGCCGGCGTTGTTGACCAGGCAGTCCAGTCCGCCCAACTTCTTCACCGCGTCCGCGAACATCGCGGCAACGGCTGCGCGATCCGTCACGTCGCATTCCGAGGTGACGATCTGCGGATGCGTCTTCGCCATCGCCGCCAGCGCGGCCTTGTCGACATCGCACACGTATACGCGCGCGCCCTCGTCGACGAAGGCTTCGGCCACCTTCAGCCCGATGCCGCCCGCGCCTGCCGTCACCAATACCCGCAAGTCCCTGCAATCCAGATCCAAGATTGTCTCCACTGTGATGAGTGAACCCAAGGGCGGTGCGCCTGCGCTGAGCCCTCACGAGCTTCGGGACTCTACAGCATTCAATCCCCTATTGCGGAGGCCGCGTCCCGGCGCGCGGGATCACGAGAACAGAACATACCCCGGCGTATCGGCGCCGCTGCATTGCAGAAGCGTCGGGTCAAGCATGACGTTGTAAGAAGGCCGCCGAAGAACGCGGCCGCTTTGCAGCGCTGCAGAAAATTCGCAGGCAGGGAAGCGGTAAAGGAAGAGTGCCGGCGGTCGATCACCCGAACGGGTGACAATACGCTGAAGACGAAAAAAAAGTGCACGCGGAGGCGCGCGCGGGCTTTAAGGCCCGCGTGCCAACGGATCAATATACTGCCGCGGTCCGCTCCCGAACCGGCCGTTAGCACGGCGCTCGGTCAATCTACTTTTCTGGTTACTTTGCCGGCGGGCAGTGTGCCGGTTTCCATGCGGGGCAGCTGGTGCGCGCGCACGGCATAGTCAGCGCCCGTATAGACCCTGACGTAAACGAGTGTGCTGTGATGCGCGGGAGCCTGGGACAGTGAACTCGTCGGCCGGTTAGGCGTGAGCACATTCGGGTTGCCGTGGACTTCGAGCGCGCCCGCAGACCCCGGCACCGCGGAGTCGTACCATGCACCGGTAGGAAGCTGCACTACGCCGGACATTACGTCTTCGGTCAACGTCGCGCTGGCGAGACAGCTGCCGCGTTCGTTGTGCAGTTCGACCAATGCGCCGTCGTCGATGCCTCGCGTTGCGGCATCGGCGGGATGCATGAATACCGGCTCGCGGCCATTACGCTTGGATTGCAGGCTCACACCCACGCCGTCCAACTGGCCATGCAGGCGCGTGGCCGGCTGTGAGGACACCAGATGCAGCATGCCCGGCGCGGCATTGCCCAGCCATTCGACGGGCTCGATCCAGACCGGATGCGCCGGAAAATCCGCGTAGTTGAACGCAGCGATGGCATCCGAGTAGATCTCGATTTTTCCCGATGGCGTTTTCAGCGGCGAGGCGGCCGGGTCCGCGCGAAAGTCCGCGAACAGGGTGTGCTGCATCGGCTGCTGCGGCAGTTCCGCGTAGCCTTGCTCCCAGAATTCATCGAAGCCGGGCAGGTCGATGTTCTGATCCGAGGCGCGTGCGCGATAGTCCTCGTAGAGCGCGCGGATCCAGCCCATCTCGTCGCGGCCCTGCGTGAACGCGTCCGTCGTACCGAAGCGCGCGGCCAACCCGCTGAAAATGTCGTACTCGGATCTTGATTCGCCGACGGGCTCGATCTGCTTCTTCAGCGCCACCACGAAGCGGTCGGTCGGGCTGCCGCTCAAGTCGTTGCGTTCGAGCGTGGTGCAGGCCGGCAGCACGATGTCGGCGTGCTTCGCCATCGCGGTCCACCACAGTTCGTTGACGATGAGCGTATCGGGTTTCTGGAAAGCGTCGATCAGGCGGTTGAGGTCCTGGTGGTGATGAAACGGATTGCCGCCGGCCCACCAGACTATTTTGGTATCGGGATAGGTCACGGTGCTGCCGTTGAAGGGAATCTGCGTGCCGGGGGCGAGCAGCATGTCGGCCACGCGTGCGACCGGAATTTTGAGTTTGACCGGGTTCGGACCGGCCAGCATGTGAGGCGACGACAGGTGCGGGCGTGGTTCGCCGCGGTTGCCCATCGAGCCGTAGCCGAAGGCGACGCCGCGACCCTCCAGTCCGATCTGGCCCAGCATGGCCGCCAGCGCAATCAAGGTCCACAGCGGTTGCTCGCCGGCGTCCTGCCGCTGCAGCGACCAGCTTGCCGTCAGGAAGGTGCGCGATGCGGCCATCTTGCGTGCGAGCGCGCGGATGTTCTCCGCAGGCACGCCGGTGATGTCTTGCGCCCAGCGCGCCGATTTCACGGTGCCGTCCGTCTTGCCCAGCAGATAGCGCTCGAAGTGCTCGTAGCCGTGTGTGTATTGCGCGAGGAACGCACGATCGTGCAGGCCCTCCTCGAGCAGCGTATGCGCGAGGCCGAGCATCAACGCCGTGTCGGTGCAAGGCCGCACCGGTAACCACTCGCACTTCGCCAGGCCTTCCATGCGCTCGCGTGTCGGGCCGATGGCGATCAGCTCGATGCCTTTGCGCCCGGCTTGCGTGATCCAGCCCGCGGTGGCGTGCGTGCCCAGACCGCCCGCGGCGATTTTTGCATTGGTCAGATTCAGGCCGCCGAAGAACACGACGAGATTGGCATTCGCCAGAATCGCGGGCCAGGTCGTCGAGGCGCCGCCGAACAGTATGCGATTGTCGCCGGTCGCATGCGGACAGATGATCTGGCCGGCGGCGTAGGAGTACGTCTGCACCTGATCGACAAAGCCGCCGATGGTGTTGAGGAAACGCTTGAGTTGCGTCGAGGCGTGATGGAAGCGTCCGGCCGAGCCCCAGCCGTACGAGCCGGCAAAGATCGCTTCATTGCCGTGTTTGCCGCGCACCCGGCGCAGCTCCTGCTCGACCAGGTCGAAGGCCGTTTCCCACGGCACGCTGACATATGCATCCGACCCGCGCCCCTCGCGGCGGCCCTCCAGCCAGCCCCGGCGCACAGCGGGCTGCGCCACACGGTTCGGCGCGTGCACGGCCGCCGGAATGCCCTGGATCAGGTCGGAGGGATTCGGGTCGCGGCCGAACGGCTTGACGCCGGTCAGCCGCTTGTCGCTGACCTCGGGATGAAAGATGCCCCAGTGGGCGCCGTTGATGCTCATGTGCGTGACCTGGTTTCTGTTTCGATATCAGCCCGCCTGCGTTTGCGTACGGGCTCGACGCTTTCATCCGCTTGTGGCGCCCGCGAGCCGAAGTCCGCTCGATTCACATTCTCCGCGCGGCGTTCACGGGCACGCGAGCCAGTACCGCGAGCGCGGCGAGCGAAATGACGAGGAACGACCCGTAAGACCAGTGGTCGATCGCCGGTCCGCCACCGGAGAGTGCGTGGGCCACGAATACGCCGCCGAACAAGGCCAGGCAGGCGACCAGCATGATCCACCACGCCCAGCGCTCGCCCCGGCGCAGCGGCCCGAGTGCGATGGCGACGCACACCGACGAAGCGGCAAAGTATTTGAACGCCTCCCAGACCACATGAAAATTCTGGTGCGCCGTGGCATCCGCCTGGCCGAAATGGATCATTGCGGCGAATGGCGCACCCAGCACGCCGAGGCCATGCACGATGGTGAGTGCGGCGATGGCAAACATTCGAAGCCGGGTTTTGCTCATGGGGAAGGGACACCTGATGGTTTCTTGCTAGTCTATACAAAGTATCTTGCGTCGGGAGGGCGGTTGCCATCCTGGCGCGGGGCACGGCGGAATCCGCCCGGCATGCCGTGGCGCGTCCGGCGGACTCCAGGCGGCCAGCGCGAATAACAAGGAGCACGGCATGGCATTGGTGAAAAGCAAACTGGAACCGTCGCATCTTCAGCGCAACGAGGATGATCCATCGTCCGGCAGATTGCCGACAGCGGGGGCGACGGTCCGGTGCTGATGCTGAACATGAATCGCTATCGCGCGGATTCGGGTTATCCCGACGCGGGCATCTATAAGCAGTACATCGCCGGTCTGGGGAGGTTTCTGGAGGGCGCCGGCGCGAAGTTGCTGTGGCGCTTTCCGGTGTACGGGCAGGCCGTGGGCGAGCAGAAAATCCACGAGATCCTCGCCTGCTGGTATCCCGTGCACAGGATATTCCTGAATCTCTATGAAGCCCCGGGCGCCGCGGAGAACTTCCGGCTCAAAGGCCTGTGCGTCGAATACGCCGTGATCCATCGCTGCCCCGGCGACCGGGCGCCTTTTGCGCCGGGAAATTGATGCCTGAAGTTGCCACGCTGTGGTTGACGTAACGCCGGTCAACCACCCATACGGAGGCAATCCTGAAGAACCGTACTGAAAATGGTATTGCTTCCCGTCCTGGCGATTCTCTGTATCGAGCCTGTCGGCCCCATCAGCGGGGAAGGTGAGGCCTGCATGCGGAAGCAGGCGCGCTGAATCACGGCAAAAAAATAATTTGTCCTGACCCCGTCTATCCCATTGACATGCTCTTTCATGTGGAGCAGGATGCGCGCCCTTGAATGAACCAATCGCACTACAGGAGACGGAAATGAGTCGCCATTCGCAGTACCAACGAAACGCAACGCGGGCGCAGTCCCTCGTGCGCGGCTTGCAGCCGTGTGCGGGTGGCACGTTCGATGAGCGCTCGTTCTCCGGAAGGATGACGATGGCTTGATGCCATTCATCCGCGTGGCAAACCACGAACCCGGAGACTCGAGAGAGCTCCGGGTTTTTAACTTTGCCAGACAGGAAAACGATATGGAACGCAAGCAAACGATGGTATCGACTGGAATCACCTACCGCGCGCACGAAATGTCGCAGGTGGCGTGGGCGAATCGCGTTGCGCGGGCGGTGGAACAGGGCCTGTCGTGCTACCCGATCTACCGCAAGCTGCAATTTGCGGCACGCATCGAGCTGGAAGTACTGCTGGATGCGATCGCGCTGGAGCCTTCGTGGCGGGCAGAGCGCCTGAACGGCGAGAGCCTCTTCGTCGACTGCGAGGGGATTTTCGTGGTGGCGTACGGGAGCCGCAAGGCGGAGTACTGCTCGTGCGTGTTTTTGATCTGGGCTGCGGACGTGGCGAAGGCCGAGGCGGCGAAGGAGCGCATCCTCGCCAAGGCGGGCTCGACGCGCATCACGGAGCCGATGTTCACGATCGACTGGAACTTCGTGACCTCGGACGGGTTCGACAACGCCGAGATCGAAGAGCTGGCGACCGATGTGGTGCATGACGGCGCGTATCCCGAAATCGTGGGCGGCGTGCACGCGTTCATCGCGCGCTACCTCGATGCGAAGGAGACGGTGCTGGTGCTGCAGGGGCCGCCGGGCACGGGCAAGACGCGCCTGATCCGCGCGATCCTGGCGGAGATGTCGCGCCGCAAGGATGAGCCGGCCCGCGCGATGTACACGGGCGATACGAAGGCGCTGCAAGGCGATGCGTTGTTCGTGAAGTTCATCACGGGCACCCGACGACGCGTTCGTGATGGAAGACGCGGACCACGTGATGAAGCCGCGGGCGGACGGCAACGACCACCTGCACCGCTTCCTCACGATCGCCGACGGCGTGGTTCGCTCGCAGGGGCGCAAGATCATCTTCTCGACGAACTTGCCGAACGTGGGCGACTTGGACGAGGCGCTGGTGCGGCCGGGCCGCTGCTTCGCGCGGTTGTTCGTGCGCAGGCTGACGGCTGCGGAAGCGCAGGCGCTGGCGATGCAGATTGCCGCCGGGGATGCGGAGAAAGCCGGCCGCGTGGCCCGGGCGTTCAACGAGAAGGAAAATCGCGGACGTTCGCTGGCGGAGGTGTATCAGGCGTTGCAGTGAAGGGCGGGGGCCGCAAGGCCCTCGCCGTTCATGCGTGGGATTGCCGGCGAGGGGCTTGTGGCGCCGACCGTGCGCGGCTGGGCGGTCATCGCGGCGAACGGAACCTTTGCTCACGCTGTCGCGATTGGCTCGCGCGTAACCTTTCGGCGGCCACGATGTCCTATCGGACAATCGGGGATTCATCCCCTGGAGACGACATGATTCGTAGAACGCTGTTCACCATCGCCATCGCGCTGGGCGTAACCATTTCGTTCGCCCACGCTCGCCGAATCCTTCAACGTCAAACCCGGCGCCTGGAAGATCAGCCTGACCACGCTGATTGCCGGCGCGCCGCTCTCGAAAGAGACACTGGAAAGCATGCCGCCGGAACAGCGTGCCAAAGTCGAGGAGGGCATGAAGGCGCGGGCCGGCAGACCCCTCACCATCACGCAGAAGACCTGCATCACGCAGGAGAACCTTGACCAGGACCGCATCCTGCGCGCCCTCAAAGCAGAAAACCAATGCACGCGCCAAGTCGTTTCCCGAACCGCAACGCAACTGGTGCTGGAGCAGACCTGCCCGGAACCCGACGCCTCGACTTCGAAGATGACAGTCGAAGCCAGGACGCCCGAGACCCTGTCGGCCAGCATCGTCAGGGTACGCGGCGACGGCAAAGGCAAAGTCGATATCGATGTGAAGGGGGCGTGGCTCGGCGAGAGTTGCGAGGGACTCGAAAGCGACGACTAGGCAGGCCCGCCACGCAAAGTGCGTGGCGACCCCTCGCACCTCAAACCTGATAAGGCTCGTCCCAGTACCGGGGGTTGCGCGGGAGGGCCGGCTCGTAGCGGGCCACCTCGTCCATGCGCCGCGCCACGGACGGGTGGATCAGATCGGCATCCGCCACGTCGCGAACTTCCTCACCGAAAACTTTCCAGATCCCCTCGTAGGACTGATGCAGGGTTCCGCCGGGCCGGGGTTCGAGTTTGTAAAAATCCCTCTGCCTGAAATCCAGCCCATGGTCGAGGCCGCGCAGGACCATCCACTGCAGGGCGATGTCTGAGAGCCCGGTCTGCGCGTAGCCGCCGCCGACATCGGCGTGGACGCCGCTGAACCAGACCTGGGTCACCCGCGGGTCGGTGTCCCATCGCAGGACCGGAAACACCTTGCGCTTCTCGTCGATCGCCATGGCGTGATAGCCCGCGACCACGTTGTGGCTGAGCATCATGGTCATGGTAGTCGGCATCGTTGGTGGCTTTGACCGTATCCCACACGCCCACCATCTCGACCGTTATGTCGAAAAAGCGTTTGCTGTTCTTGAGAATGGGCGGGCTGGCGAAATCGCGCGTCTTGTACAGCTCGAAGCCGAGCTCGGTATCCTCGACCTGGGCGGGAATGCCGCTGTGCGCGATCAGCCCGCTGAGGCGCCGCGCCGCGTAAGCGCCGCGACTGAAGCCCAGCAGGAACACCTTGTTTTCCTCGCGCTTCCAGTAGGCGTCGGCAAAGCGCTCGCAGAGAAAGCGATAAGCCCCCAGGATTTTCTCGTCGAGCCCGAATCCGTAAATGCCGCCGCGGACCGCCTCCCACATGCCCGTGCCCACGCCTTCTTCGTAGTGAATTCGCTGTCCGCGCTTGAGCAGTGAAATGAATTTGGCGACGTTGGTCGGCGCGACCTTGTTCTCTTCGATCTGGCTCGGGTCATTCCAGGTGCCGTCCAGACCGACGACGAGGTTTCGCACGGCTGCGCCAGCCATTGTTCCTCCTGGTCAGTCGTTTCGTTTCCTGAGGTTCAACGACGGGCCTTCATCTTCGCTCGACTCCTCGCGCGCCACGCACCACCACTCTATGGACTGCGGAACATACAGCCCGAGGGTCGCGACCGACGCAAGCACGAACAACGCATTCTGGTGGACCTTGATCCGGAAAAGCTCGTTCTGCTTCTCGCATTTGGATGCGCTACGACGACCCCATTGAATTCCCCAGAACGAACCGTGGACGGTCTCCTCCACTTTCTGCGCGTCCGGCGTCTTGTCCCGATCGCCGGAACCTTCGATCAGAAATGTCGTGCAGCCCTGGACGCTGCCGAGCAGGATCAGAAAAATGAACGTGCAGGCCGATCTGTTCGGCATGGGCTACCCCTTGTTGGGACAAGAATACCGGGAAACGGTGGGGCCGGGCGATGCGTCCTCGAATGGACTCAAATTCCATTGCTGGAGTGTTCGCTGGCTCATTCGTTTGCACGACGGGCAAGCGGCAGCAACCCTACGGGCCGGAGCATCGCGAAAAAGGTTCGAACTACCCGCAGTCGCGGGCGAGAAGCCAGATCGATATTGCGATGCGGCGGATTTTCATCACTCGGAACCGCGAGCCAATCAGGTTGACACCACCTCCGGGTGGTGTAAATTCGCCGAGGCCATCTGGCAGAAGCGGTGGCCAGCGACGAATCACAAAAACGTAAAATCAGGGAGAAGCATATGAAGATGAAACACAGAAGGCCGCTTGCGAAGGTCGCAGCGGTCCTGGCCGGAGCAATGCTCGCGGCCTCCGCGTTTGCGGGCGATGTCACCTGGGACCGGCTGGTCAACAGCGACAAGGAGCCGCAGAACTGGCTCAATCACCACGGCAACCTGAAAGCGCATCGCTTCTCGGGCCTTGACCAGATCAATACCAAAAACGTCAAGAAGTTGAAGGTCGCATACACCTGGGCCATGGGCGGCACGCAGGGCGGCGGCAAGGAAATCGTCAAGTACGCATTTGCCGGCCTGGAAGGCACCCCCGTTGCCGAGGACGGCTTTCTGTACTTGACCACCGGCTGGGGTGTCGTGACCAAGCTCGATACCCGTGGCGCAACGCCGCGCATGGTCTGGCAGTACAACCCGGCTCCGGATCCCGACTACGCGACCACCGTCGCCTGTTGCGGCATCAACAACCGCGGCGCCGTGCTCGCCGGCAACATGGTGATCTCGCCTGTCATCGATGGCCGCATCGTCGCGCTGAACAAGACCGACGGCTCGAAGATCTGGGAAGCACAGGTTGCCGATCCCGGCAAGAGCGAGACCATCACCGGTGCGCCCCTGATCGTGAAGGACATGGTCGTCACCGGCATGGCGGGCGCCGAATTCGGCGTGCGCGGCTGGATCGAAGCCATGGATATCAAGACCGGCAAGCGCCGCTGGAGGACGTACACCATTCCCGGTCCCGGCGAGCCTGGCCACGATACCTGGAAGGACAAGAACGAAGCGTGGAAGACGGGCGGCGGCACCACCTGGGTGACCGGCTCCTACGACCCCGAACTGAACCTGATCATCTGGGGCACTGCGAACCCCGGTCCGGACTGGGACAACGCCTATCGTCCCGGCGACAATCTCTGGACCGACTCGACCATTGCGCTCGACGCGAACACCGGCAAGATCAAGTGGGGTTTCCAGCACACGCCGAACGATCCTTACGACTATGACTCGATCAACGAAAACACCTTCGTCGATACGCAGATCAACGGCAAGTTCACGCGCGCCACGCTGCACGCCAACCGCAATGGTTATGCCTACGCGCTGGACCGCAAGACCGGTGAGCCGCTGTGGTGCACGCAGTTCGTGGCAGACCTGAACTGGTCCGGCGGACTCGACGCCAAGTGCAAGCCGAAGTCCTACGATCCGAAAAAGGATGTCCAGACCTACATGCCGGGTACCGCGGCGGCCCGCGGCACGGCGACCAAGGGCCGGGGCACTGTCGAGGGCGTGCTGCGTCCGGGGCACATGGGCGGGAAGAACTGGCCGCCAACGACCTATAGCCCGCAGACCAACCGCTATTACATTCCGACCATCGACGGCTGCAACAAGGCCTTCGCGGAAGTCACCGAGCCGGGCTTCAAGCATCGCCAGCTGTTCCTGGGCGGCGCGCCGTTCACGACGTACGAGGACGCGGATTGCGGCCGCATCTGGGGCTCGATCACCGCGATCGATGTGGGGACCGGCAAGGTCGTCAAGAAGCACACCACCAAGCACCCGCAACTGGGCGGCCTGATGTCCACCGCCGGCGGCCTGGTATTCGCGGGCTACGCGGAAGGCGAGTTCGTGGCGCTGGATGCCGATTCCCTGCAAGAGCTGTGGAAGTTCGAGACCGGGTCCGCCATCAATGCGCCCCCCATGAGCTTCATGGCCGATGGCAAGCAGTACATCGCCATCGAAGTGGGCCTCGGTGGTGCCTGGCCCCAGTGGTTCGTCAGCGCCACGCCGGAGCTGAAGTCCCAGGTGCCGAGCAACATGCTGTACGTGTTCTCGCTCGACGAGTAAGCCTCGTGTACAAATCGCAGGGCCGGCTCGATGCGGCCCTGCGGTTCCTGACACGACCATGGGTCCCGCGCCCATGCACGGCAGACAAATCAAAAATTCAGACAGTAAGGTACAAATCAATGAATCGCGTTCGCAAATCAACGCTGCAGGGCGTCGCGCTCTGCATCCTGGGCCTGTGGATAGTGCAGCCGGAACCCGCCTTCGCAGAGACGGTCACCGGCGATCGGCCCGAGATCAAGGTACCCCGTGCAGGCGGCCGCGCAGCCTACGAGCAGTTCGGCTGCAGCACCTGCCACATGAGCGATGGGCGTGGGGGTCAGAATGAAGGCGGCTATGGCGCGGATCTTCGCGTCACCAAGCTGACCGAGCAGGAAGTCATGGAAGTGATCAGCAACGGGCGCGCGGGGAAGGGCATGCCCGGCTTCAAGGGAATGATCAACGACGAGACGCTGCAGATGCTGACGACATTCGTCAAGGAAGACCTGCGCCTGAAGTAACGCAGTCACAGCAAGGGAACTTCGACCGGGGACATCGCGGGTCGCGCGATGTCCCCGGTTTTTACTTGCGGTTTTTACTTGCGCGCTTCGGCGAGTTGCTCCGGCGTCATTTTCGCGGCCAGTTGCTCGAGCACGCGCGGGAGGTTCAGGCGCTCATAGCGCGCGTCCGCGGCAATATCCGCCGCGACCCAGCGATAGGCCTCCACCAGATCCTGGTGGACGCCTTGAGCCACCTGCATGTAGATGTACTTCATCAGCGCCTTGCCGTGGCGGGTGTCCTTGCGCTCGATGAGTTCCAGCGCCAACCTGCGCGCCTCGCCGAGGTCGCCGGCCTCGCGGCCCCGATCGTAGGCATCTCGTCCCTGGACGAACAACTGGATGTTCCGGTTCTCCCGGTCGCACTTCTCCTGTGTCTCCTCCATGCAGACGAAAGCATCCTGCTCGGCGATAACCGGCGCGGCCCAGAGACCGCTCGCGACGAGAATGCCGGCCACGAGCAGCCGAAAGTTGACGTGCAGTGCGACAAAATTGTGGTTCATGTTGACCTACCCGCTTGTCGAGATCAGAGAATAAAGGGGGCCTGCGTCGATTTTCAATGGCCCGCTGCAAATAATTCTTCTCGGCCCCCGATCATCTGCCAAGGAGAAAACCTCGCGCTTCATCGCGGCCCTTCCCCCGCCGTGAGGGAAGTACGCGGGAGCCGGACGGTAAATACCGTGCCTGTCCCCGTATCGGATTCGGCCTCGATTGTTCCCCCATGCGCCGTCGTGATCTCGCGAGCGATGAAAAGGCCAAGGCCCAGACTGGTGGAAGGCCGTCCTTCCTGCTGCGCACCGACCGACAATTGCACCAATGGATTGAATATAGCCTGTAGAAATTCGGAAGGAATCAAAGGTCCCCGGTTCTTGACCTGAACGACGACCTCGTCCGGATCCCCGTCGACACTCAGCGTCACCGGGTGTTCTTTCCCGCGGTACTGGGCGGCATTGTTCAATAGATTGGTGATCACTTGCTGCATGCGCACCTCATCGAAAACGCCAGTGAGATCCCCGGACGTTTCAGTCTCGAATGGACAATCAGGATGCGCGGCGGTCGCATCGTGAAGCGAAGCCTCGCAAATATGTCTCATCTCCGTTTGGCGCGGCGCAATCGGCATCGTTCCGGCAAGTTGAGTGCGAGAATATTCCAGCAAGTCATTAACCATGGTGATCATCGTTGCGGCGCTTCGTTTGACCCGCGCCCCAACTTGAAAAGTGCGCTCTCGATCGATATCCGGGTGCGTAAGAATTTCTCCCGCAGTTGCAATAGCGGCCAACGGACTTCTCAAATCGTGTCCCAGAACGGCCAGGAAGGTTTCCCGGGCACGCAGAGCCTGGTCTGAAAAGGTGACCGCAGACTCCGCGAGTGCCTGATCGATGGTTTCGTTAAAGCGCATCATGTCTTCCGAGGTGAGCTCGGTGACCTCCGCGACGTGCGGCAACCACAGCCGCAGTACCGTTGCCCTCAATGCACGGAATTCTGCGATTAGCTGCGGCAGTGAAAAGCCACTCGTTTGCCGTAATGTGCCATGAGTCGAGGCAGCGCTTTCCTTCCCCGGCAATGGCGGCGCGTTACCCTTGGACTTTTCATACTGTTCACTGGCGCTTTGGTCGGTGTCTATGTCTGCAGCGAGGGCCTGCAATATCTGCTTTGCATGATCACGCAGCGCCAACGCGGACATGCCAGAGGCTGCGGGCAGTTGTGTGCGGGCGAAAGATTCCCACTCTTCGAGGATCTCTTCCAAGTGGGTTTTGATGAATACGGACAGTTTCATTGGCGCGCGCCCCGGTTAGTGCGGAAGTTAAATCTTCGCCCACAGCTTTGGGCTGAACATGAATAATCCGGATACGACAGCAGGGATCAGACGCTGGAATCCAGCCTTCAGGCAGATTTTTGCAATCTCCAACGCCATCCCAGCGAAATAGAAAAGCGCCACCAAGACGTCAAGCCCTTGAGTGACGTTAAGCCGTTGAGTTGCGGCAGGCAGTGCCAGATTCAAACTGGCGGCCAGTGGATTGACAGTGGGAACGTTTGGACTAAAGAAGACAAACTGCGAGGCTTGCCGAACTATACGCCGTATTGTCCTCGACCAACGACCTGACTTTAATCAGCAATGGCGCACTGGCGGCAGAATTTCGCATCCAATCACTGTGGCAGGCCGGGCCTGCGCTCCTCCTGGGTTTGATCATGCGAATCAATGCCTCGGGGTGATCTGACGCCGATCCAGGTTGAATCCTATGCACTTCGCCCGGAGTAAGGGTTGACGCTATCGAAGGAGCATATCGACGCCGTCGAGACTGGCTGCCCGATCGCTGCCCTCGGCTCCGAGACGCCTCGTCAATGCAAGCGCGAGATTCATTTACATCCGGCGACACCGCAGCTCGTCGCTTAGCTTGTGGGTCGACATGAAGCAGGTCTGGTACGGCGTCATCCGACCGGTGGTGGACCGGGTCTTTCCCTTCGAATCGACCAACGAGGCGCTTGCCTATGTCGAAAAAGGGCGTGCAAAAGGCAAGGTGGTCATCAAGGTCAGATAATCGATTAACGTCGGGCGAGGGATTGCGGTGACGGCGGGGGCCGCAAGGCCCTCATTCGATCGGGCAATCGTATAATTGATTCGTCATCTCCATTGATGGAGCTCGAGATGTCCCTTCTCGCGGCAGAAACATTACTCAAGCGCTTCCTGAATGCCCTGTTGCTTTCGGTCCTGGGGTGTTTGTGGGTCCAGTCCGCGGCGGCCGCGAAAGAGACGTTCGACATCGCGACGTTCACCGCGCCGCCGGGCTGGGAGCGGGTGGCGTTGCCGCAATTGCTGTCTTTCCGCACGGCGTCGGGCCAGAAAGGGGCTGCACAGATTTATCTTTTTCCCAGCCTGGCCAGCGCGGGAAGTCCGCAGGCAAACTTCGATGCCGAATGGGCGCGGCTGGTCACCGCTGCGTTGGGACCCGTTCCCACGCCGAAACTCAATACCGAACAAACGCCCGACGGCTGGACGGCGGTGAGCGGCGCCAGCTCTGTCGTGCACCAGGGTGCGAACGTCGGGGTACTGCTGGTCACTGCGTCGCGATTCGATCGCATGATGAGCGTGGTCGTGCATCTTGTCGGGCAGGAGCATGTTGCCGAGATCGACCAGTTCTTCAGGCAGCTTGAGTTTCGGGTGCGCGCGACCGAGAAGCCGCCTGCCGCGGCGGCCGGCGACCTGCCGAAACCAACCCCGGAACCCGGTGCAGCGCCCCGCACTTCAACTTCAAGACACATCCCGATCCCGACGGCGGGCGTCGACACCAATCGGCTGGTCGGACTGTTCTATCGCATGGAGGTCTCGATGCAAGGCGGCGCGCGCCTCGAGGCCAAAACCCGTTTCTTCCTCCCCGGCAATCGGATCACCCGCACTTTCCCTCATGGCGGGGGCGACAAGTTCGATGCATCGCGCTGCCTTCCGGATACATGTGGCAGCTACCAGATGGAAGCAGGTGCCATGACGGTTCGCTGGGACAATGGCCAGGTTGATCGGTGGCCCTACGCTGCCACGCCCGAAGGCATCAACCTCGACGGAAAACTGTTCAGGCCCGCCCGTCCAATGACCGATGCGTCACTGATCGGCGAGTGGGCCGGCGCCGGCGATTCCGGGAATCCGTTTTCCAACATCTACAAGTTCGAGCGCGGCGGCGTCTTCACGTTTGGCACAACCCAAAAGCCCGGCGCCCCAGGGCGCTACCGGATACAGGGATTGACCTTGGTTCTCACGTTTGCAGATGGTTCCGAATCGCGTCGCACGTTGTTCGTCGCGGGAAAGGGCGAGCCCGTTGCGCTCATAAGCGTGGAAGGGGAGGCGTATAAGCGGAGGTAGTCTTCGTTTCGATCGCGAAGGGGCTATAAGAGGCCCGTCGAGTTTCTGCGCGCGGGGGTCGCGGCTGGCGTTTGCAGAGATTTTGAATTGGTTGAAGCGGCACCTGGTAGTCGAAATGCAATCGATTGCTTACGACTCCCACTGAAACTTTCCGGCTTCTTGCCATTTAGATTGGATGGCTTGCGTCAAGGTGCCACCGGTTGTGATTGAGGCGTGATGTGAGGCATACATGATCCAGTCCAGCGAATCGTCACACCAGTATCCTTCGGTTCCATCCTCGTAGGCTGGATCCCAGAAATCGATCGACATCAGGAAGTTCTTGTCGCCATAGTTCCCGGAGCTCGTATATGCGGCTGACACCCCATCCGTCAAGAATCGTCCTGAGTCTCGGCGGGGGAAACTCCTGAGTAAATGCGTGCGAGTCGAAAGCGCAAAGCGTAGGGTTGGAACGTTCGCCCAGCAGCGGGTAGAAGTAACTCTTTTGTGGCTCTGCTCCCCAACTTGCTTTCAGTCGTCCCCATAAGGTGGACAGTTCTTTGCCAGAGAGTAGCCGCCGATAGGGCAAGGGAGGAATATTCGCAGCGGCATCTGCAGTCAGTGTACGAAGCGACTCAGCGAACTTCTTGCGCTCGTCTTCGATGGCCGCCTTGTAAGTGGACGTATGTCGATCCTTCGTGAATTCGTTTTCAGCAGTAGAGGCTGCAAGCATCAGAAGTTCTTCCAATTCGGAATATTCTGGAAGGGCATCGGAATCAATCGATTCGATGTCCATGAGAATGGCACCTAACGCGTGGAAGCGTGGAACAGTGGCATGGATTGTGTTCACAAGCGCGCGAGGGAAGATGGCACCAGCATTGTCTCTTAAGGCGTCGAGCTGGTTTTCAAGAGCATCGTACTGCGACGACCAGCGAACGCGTTTGTCGATGCAGTAATGGCGAGCCGCGTTGTAAAGTATTTGGGCTGCGTTCATGTCCAAGCTCTACCTACTCAGCATTGCCTTTGATGTTGAATGAGGTTATCTATTTGTCCTGTTTGTGCACGCAAATATTGTAATACGCTAGAGCTCGTCTTCTGCGGCAATGCTATTTAATTGACTCAAGAATTCGTCCGACTCAAGAGCGTTCTGTAAAGCTGACAGGAGTTCTCTAATTGCCGCCTTAATTGGCCCAAGCATTCGTAGCTGCTCCAATATCCGGCCGTTTTGGTCGTCCAGCTTATGAATCAGAGCCTGGCATTGACTTGCAGATTCAAAATCCATTGACGCGAGATCATGGTGAATCAGGTAATTGCGTTCAGTCGCCAGGTCAAAAAGTAGATTGCCTTGAACCGCGGCTCTTTCTCGATCCATCCCAATATCGAATTGCCACGATAGCCAAGGTTCGAAAAGATCGGCGGTTGCCATGCCAGACGATTGTCCTCCCCATACAACCTTCTGCCATTCCTGAATGGCTTGACCCAACGTGTGACGCGCTGCTTTTTCGATTCTTTTCTCGTGCTCATTGGCAACTTTAGATAAGGAACCCTCGAACCCCTGTAACAGGGAAATAAACTTCAGTAAGTGTTCGAGTTTCTGGAAATTGACTACGTTTCGTCCGATACTTCGCAAGGCCGATTCCCGTAGGGTGGTATTAGTTTCTGTGGCTGTCATAGCTCGGCGCGTCGGACCAAGAGAGAGGGCGCGGCGGTCGGATCAGGCTTGGCATGTGGATTTGGTTATGCAATATGCCAAGCCGGAACCGCTATATTCCTGCTGCCGGTGCCGGTGCCGGTGCCGGAGTCGCCCGTGCCCGTCGCTCCAACACCTGCGTAGTCACGGGTCGAACACCTGTCAGGGAAAGCGCGATGGTGAAGAAAACGTCGAGAATCATGCGGGGCAATGTAGTCGAGCCGATTGGAGAGTGTCAAACCACGACGCACCGGCCATGCTGCCTGGTATTCTTTTCTGATTTTCCAGAGGCCGGGGGCAGCCCGGCAGCTGGTTACTTTTCTTGCGCGGCCAAGAAAATCGAAGATTTCAGTGCAGGCTAACCTGACTGATAGGTTGCCGTAACTAAAAGCCCTTCTAAGTGAAGGCAGCCTGTTAGGCAGGTTATGCCGGAACTAAAATCCTCGAGAAAGAAGGCCGCCCCTGGATTCGCGCCCCGTTGTCACGGGGTGCCCCTGCGCTGCCTGCCTCGATGTGGCGACTGCGCAACTCGACCTGGCGAGGCACACAATACGTGCCTCACTGCGGGACTGACTCGGTTCCCGGCGGGCGTAGCTTGGGGCGGAATCCGAGTCATGGGCGCCTGTATCGACGACGTCAATCCGAGTCTTCGCGCTTGTTCCCGCAAACGGAGCTGCGCTTAACGGGTCACAGGTGCACAGTGCTCGTCGACTTCCCCGCATCGAGTCGAGCTGCTCGGCGCGCCTCAAGGGGAACCCAAAGTCAAGAGCCTAGGTCCTCGTTACGACGTTACGACGTTACGACGTTACGACGTTACGACGTTACGACGTTACGACGTTACGACCGTCACGATCGTCACGCGCGGGGAACCGGCTGCTACGAAAGCAACCAGCCGCCGTCGACATCGATCGTGGTGCCGGTGACGAAATCGTTCTGCACCAGGAACACGATGGCCTGCGCGACTTCCTCGGCCTTGCCTGCGCGAGGGATCAGGTTCTTGGCCGTGATGTTCTTGTACAGCGTTTCGCGTTCCGCGCCCTTGAGTGCCAGGATCGGCGTGTCGATGGAACCTGGCGACACCACATTGATGCGCCGTGGAGCGATTTCGGGTGCCACCGCGCGCACCAGGGCTTCCACCGACGCCCCGACCGAAGACAGCGAAACCTGGCCCGGCCTGGATTTGCGCGCCGGTGCGCCGCTGACCAGAACGATCGTGCCGTCCTTGGCCAGGTGACTCGCGCCATAGCGCACTACATTCGCGTAGCCCCACAGTTTGTCGAACGAAGCCTGATAGCCGTCCATGTCCATGTCCAGAAACGGGCCCATCGCGCGCTTCCCACCGGTCGCCGCACTGATGAGGATATCGAACGGGGCATGCTGCTTGAACAACGTTTCCAGGGCGGCGCGATCCAGCACGTCGCACTTGGCCAGCGTGACGCCTGCGGGCGGAGCGCCAGCCTTGCCCGGATCACGGCTTACTGCTACGACCTTGGCGCCCAGCGCGGCCAGTTGTTTGGTCGTGGCGAGCCCGATGCCCGATGTGCCGCCAAAGACGATTGCTTTTTTGCCATCTACGTTCATTGCTGTGTTCTCCGGGTTGAGTTCTTCCAGGTGCTGTTCAATTCCGATCGAAGCCGGTCCTGTGCGCGGGGTCGTGCGACTGCATTCGCATGTGAATTTATACGGGGCCGTCCCGCGGAGTTACAGGAGGCAGCCTATCACGCCGGCGCGGAAGGGTAGACTGGATGCCAAAATGCAAGTCGGTATCTGAGCCGTACGCACGTTTCCAGGCGACACCAGACAGATGAATTCCCATTCCCTATGGCTGGCCGATGTGTCCGCTACGCGGGCGCCGGTGCAGCGGCTCGATCGCGACATCAGCGCAGACGTTGCGATCATCGGCGGCGGCTTCGTCGGGCTGTGGACGGCGCTTGCGCTGAAGGAATTGGAACCGGGACTGCGCGTCGTGGTGCTGGAAGCGGGCCACTGCGGCGAGGGGGCTTCCGGCCTGAACGGCGGCTTCGTGATGTCCTGGTGGCCGAAGATCGCCAGCCTTGTCGGCATCTGCGGTGTTGACGATGCGCTGTGGCTGGCGGACGAGACCACGCGGTCGGTGGCCGCACTCGGCCCGTTTCTCGACAGCCACGGCATCGACGCGGAATACCGGCAGTCGGGCTGGCTGTGGACCGCAACCGCCGCCGCGCATCTCGGTGCCTGGGACAGCGTGGTGGAAACCGCGCAGCGCCTCGGCCGCGGCGAAGTGTTCCGGGCACTCAGCCCGGACGACCTCGCGCGCAGGACCGGCTCCGCCGCCCACCTCGCCGGCATCTGCGAACCGGTCAACGGGACCATCCATCCCGGCAAGCTCGGCCGCGGCCTGGCGCGCATCGCCGCCGAAGCGGGCATTCCGGTCTACGAGCATTCCCGCGTCGAAACCCTGATCCGCTCGACGCCGGCGAAGCTGGTCACGCATTTCGGAACGGTCACTGCAGACCGCGTGGTGATCGCCACCAACGCCTGGGGTGCAGCGATGCCGGAACTGAAGCGGCGCTTCGTCTGCGTCGGCAGCGCCATCGTTGCCACGCCGCCGATTCCCGGGCGCCTCGCTGACATCGGCTGGACCGGCGGCGAGAGCATCACCGACTCGCAGGCCACGGTGGATTACTACCGGACCACTCGCGACGGGCGCATCGTATTCGGCAAGGGCGGTGGGCGGCTGTACTTCACCGGCGAGCCGGGCGCGACGGCATTCAACGATCCGGTCGGCATCGCGGAAGCCGCTGCAGATTTCCGCAGGGTCTATCCGATGCTGGCCGATGTGGCGATCGAGCGCAGTTGGTCGGGGCCGATCGACCGTACGTACGACAGCCTGCCGCTGCTCGGCACCTTGCCCGGCGCGCCGCACGTTTGCTATGGCATCGGCTGGAGCGGAAACGGCGTCAACCCGAGCCGTGTCGGCGGTCGGATTCTCGCGAGCCTGGCGCTCGACAAACGCGACCGCTGGGCGCAGAACGGTCTGGTCAATCGCGCCGCACGGCGCTTCCCGCCCGAGCCATTGCGTTTTCTCGGCGGCGCCATCGTCCGCGCCGCGATGGCGCGCAAGGATCGGAAAGAAATTGCCGGCGGGACAGTGTCCTTGCTCGACCGGGCGCTGGCGCGTCTGGCGCCGTCCGGGCTGGAAGACAAGGGCTGAGCGAGTGCAGGTCTGGGAGCCCCGGTCCGGTGGGGCGGAGCGTCGAGCCGGCGATCTGGCGGAGCCTGGGGATCAGGGGTAATCTGCGCGGACCGCGTGCCCCCCCGAGTGCGGACCGCCCGATAACCATCGAAGGGAGAATCGAAGTGAAACTTGCGTTATTGCTGTCCCACGCAGCCCTTGCCGCCGGATTCGTCATTCCGGCCTACGCCGCCGACATCGAAGCCGGGAAGGCCAAGGCCTTCGCCTGTACGTCCTGCCACGGTGCGGACGGCATCAGCGTCAGTGCCGCGATCCCGAACCTCGCCGGGCAGAAGACCGCTTATCTCACCAAGCAGCTCAAGGCATTCAAGGGGGGCGCCCGTAAGGATCCGCTGATGAATGCCATGGCGGCGCAGCTCAACGATGCCGACATTGACAACCTGGCGGCATTCTGGAGCAGCCTGCCCGGGGCGACCACCACCGCGGCCTCGAAGATACCGGCGCACATCGAGCGCACCCGACTGCAGTTCCCGGAAAATTACCAGCGCGATTTCATCCACTACCACTCGATCAACTTCCCGGAGCGCGGCCAGGTGCGCAAGTACTTTGTCAACAAGGCCGCCTTCGAGGCGGCGGGCCGGGGCCAGCCGATGCCGCAGGGCTCGTATTTCTTCGTCGAGGTCTATGCCGCGAAGATGGACGCGGACAAGAAGCCGATCGTCGGCGCCGACGGGCTCTACGAGCAGGAGAAGCTGCTGCTCTACACCGCGATGGAAACCCGGCCGGGCTGGGGCGAAGACTTCCCCGAAATGATCCGCAACGCCGACTGGAACTACGCCATTTTCAATACCGACAAGACCGTGCGCGCCGGCGTCAACCAGGCCGAATGCCTCGCCTGCCACAAGCCGCTGGATAAGGAGAGCTTCCTGTTCCTGATCGACCCGCTGCAGTCCAAGGCTCGGGCTTCGCGGTAGATACTGCTCAAGATCGGGTGTAACCACAGAGCAACTGCGTTAACTGCCAAGCATTCCGTGGCGTTTTCCAGTGTCCGGTTTTTATTGGTCGGACCACGTTATGTGTGTGTACTATGAAGAATCAATTACTCGACACGCCGTTGATGCCTTCGAGACGTTTTAATCCACTTTTCTGGTGAGGCGTCTTCAAGAATTATCTTGCGGGTGGCTTCCAGATCCCAGATGACGATGTCCGCTTGCGCGCCGACGCCGATGAAATCCTTGCGCTGATAGTTGTTGAAAACCGTCCCGCGTTGGTAAGGTCGCGAGTACGAATTAACACCGCGTGTGCGCGCGGAAGTTCCTTGTACTTCCTTTGAGCTTTCTTCCATGACTCCCGAGGCTCGACACGAGGCGGAACCGAAATGCTGCCGCCGCGGTCGTACATCAGACGCCCTAGTAGTGAAAGGTCATAGTCGCCATACCCCGACACTCCGCTGCTTCGGCAGGGTTAAGGGACGAGGAACGAGGGGCGATGTTTTCGGCCCAAACGAAGAATGCAAGCGGTGAGGGGCGAACCACCTCGAACATCCGCAGCCAGCCCGATTTCTGAAAGAAAAAATCCTGAATAACAAACTGAAGCTGACGAGTATTGCGATCCTGCTGGTCTCTTGCAATGCTCGCTGGATGCGGCAGCGGCGGCGGTGATGAGCGCTGGATTAAGCGGCGGGACGCCGAATTCTCCTTCGGGCGGATCCCCTTCCGGCGGTTCCCCTTCGGGCGGCGCACCCGTTTCCGGCACGGTGACTTTCTCCGAGACGTTTCCGAATCCCGGCCCGCTGCGCAGTGATCCAGATCCGGTGAACGGACTCTCCGACAACGGCAAGTGGGTCGTCGAACAAAAAGCCGCGGGCCGCGCGGTCGTGGTAAACGTCGGGCGCGATGGAGGTACCGCGCTTCGCTTGCACACGGAGCCTGGGGATAACGACGTCGCCGGGAGTGGCACTAATGAACGTAATGATGTCGCACTCACACAGCTCACAGATGGCGTTCAAGGCCGGGAGCAGTGGTGGGCGCACTCGATCCTGTTCCCCGACGACTTCGTAAATCTGCCCCCAAATGAAGGCGGTGCCTGGAATTATGGCTCCGTGATGAACTTCCACGACAACGCGGGTGGGCCGACGAAGGGACCTGCACAACTACTGTTCTACCCGACAGGACTTCACTACCAGATTTACGGCGGGGATCCGGCGAACCCGAGCCTGGGCGAATACCCGGTCGGGCCGATCACGCGCGGGGTCTGGTACGACTTTGTGATTCATGTTCACTGGAGTTCAGAGGCCGATGGATTCTATCGGGTGTGGCTCAATGGCAAGCGCGTGTTCCAGCATACGGGTCCGACGCTCTACCGCGGAAGCGGTGTGTATCTCAAGCTCGCCAATTACCATTCGCCTTTCGGACAAAGCACTTCGGTGATCCACGATCGCGTGATCCGCGGGACGACGGCGCAGGTTGTGTCGTTGACTCCGCTGGAGGGAGTTACGCCGTAGCGTAAAGTTTGGCAGGAATGTTAGAGCAATATTTCTAGCGCCTGCGGCCAGGCCGGGGGCAGCATACACTAAGGTTTAGAACGCCCTTGTCCCCCATTGGCGCGCCGAGCAGCTCGACTCGATGAGGGGCAGTCGACGAGGACTGTTCGAGTCCCGCAGTGAGGCACGTTTTGTGTGCCTCGCCAGGTCGAGTTGCGCAGTCGCCTCATCGAGTCAGGCAGCGCAGGGTTACCCCGTGAATACGGGGCGCGCCACCTGGGGCGGCCTTCTTTTGGTTACTTTTCTTGGCCGCGCAAGAAAAGTGACCAGCTGCCGGGCTGCCCCGGCCTATCCGCAGGCGCCTACAGCTTCCGCTCGACCGCTGCCGAATCACCGGCTCACACCCAACCGGGAAATTCACCGAGTTCGCGATGAAACATTTCTCATGCGCGTCGTGATGCAGTTTCTTCGCAGTCTCCAGATCCGATTCCCTGGTTATTGTGATCTGCGGTTTTAAGGTCACACTCAGAAACCGTCCGCCTCCGTCCGCTGATTCTTCCATCGTCCCTTCGGCGTGATCTTCATAATCGAGCACGATGATCTTGGCGACTGCGCACAGGTGCAGATACCACAGCATGTGGCAGGTCGAGAGTGATGCGACCAGCAGTTCTTCGGGGTTGTAGCGCGACGCGTCGCCATGGAATGCGGGGTCCGACGATGCGAGGATCGCAGGCTTGCCGGGCGCGCTGATTTCGTGATCTCGACTGTAGGCGCGATAGGCGCTGGTGCCGGTACCCTTGTTGCCGGTCCAGCGCACCGCTGTTTCGTATTTATGTAGTTTGCTCATGTCTGCTTCTGCCAAGTGAAAGCTGAAATCACTTCAGAATTCTACTTCTCACCACGAAGGTCACGAAGAACACGAAGGGGGCACGAAGAAGGGCTAACGATAAAATGAGGAAAGAGAATGAGAAGAGGATTGTAGGCGGCAGATTGCTGCTATCAACGGCAGCCGGGTAGACCAGGGTTCGATGATCATCGCCATCCTCCAGAATATATCCCCAGCTTTTCTTCGTGTTTCTTCGTGTTCTTCGTGACTTCGTGGTGAGATTCAGACTTGGTGAGACTTGGGTTTAGCGATGCTCGAGCAGCTTCTTCAGTCGTTCGATGCCTTGCGCCAGACGATCGTTCGCTGGCGGCGAAGCACCAGCGCACGAAGCCTTCGTTCTCCGGGCCGAAGGCGATGCCCGGGCGCGAGGCCCAGACCCACCTCGTACACCAGCCGCTTGCAGAACGCCAGGCTGTCGGCCGCGCCGTCCACTTTGAAGAACACGTACATCGCGCCCGGCGGCAGCGGCGCTTCGACGCCGGGAATCGCATTCAACTCGCTCACCAGAAAATCCCGCGCCTTCTGAAAGCGCGCGAGGGTGTGCTCGATGACCGGTTCGCCCTGTTCACCGCGACCACGCCGGCGCTTTGCACGAAGGGCGGCGAGCAGGAGGTGTTGTATTCGAGCAGGGTGCCCAGATCCGGCGTCAGTTCCTTCGGCGCCACGATCCAGCCCAGGCGCCAGCCGGTCATGAGCCAGGATTTGGAGAACGTGTTGGTGCTGACGATGCGGTCCTGCGCGTCGGTGATCGCCAGAAACGAAGGCGCGATGCCGTCGCCGTAGTGCAGGCGCTCGTAGGCGTCGTCGCCGACGATCCAGATGCCGTGGCGCCGGCAATGGTCGAGGATCGCGCGCTGCTCGTCGCGCGAGATGGTCCAGCCGGTCGGATTGTTCGGCGAATTGATGTAGACCGCGCGCGTGCCCGGCGTGAGGGTGTCCAGCAGGCGTTGCAGGTCGAGCGTCCATCCCGTGCGGCGAATACGTCAGCGGGAAGGTCACGGCCTCCGCGCCCATGATGCGCGGGATCTCCACCAGGTTCGGCCACACCGGCGTGACGATGACCACGCGGTCGCCCGGCACCGACCAGCGCCTGCGTGGTCAGCATCAGCGCGGACATGCCGGAACTGGTGACGGCGATGTTGTTCGGCCGCAATCGGCGCCGCGCCGTTGCGCGCGGTGCAACCCCGTCACATACGTCGCCAGCGCTTCGCGCAGCGGCGGGATGCCGAGGTTCTGGGTATAGAACGTATCCCCGCGTTCGAGCGCTTCCATGCCGGCCCGGCGGATGAACTCGGGCGTGACTTCGTCCGGTTCGCCGAACCAGAAGGCGATGACGTCTTTGTTGCCCATGCCGGCATTGGCGACCTCGCGAATCTTCGAGGAACGCAGGGCGCTGACGGCGGGGCGGGCGGAGGGGCGGTTGGTGGTCATGAGCGGGGTTCTCGGCAAGGCCGGCATTCTCGCATTAAAACCTAAACCGCTAAGGACTAAACCCAACGCAGAGGCGCGGAGGACGCGAAGGTCGCAGAGGAAAATACAAGGGAGCATCGGGAGCAACGAGCCAATCAGCGCGCGGTTCGGCACATCTCTATCGGCACCACAGTCCCGCGGCATTCTTCCCTACATTTGCGCCCTTTGCGCTTTGCGTTGGGGTGTAATCACGATTCACTTGACAGGATTTGGTAATAGTACCAATATAATTGGTAGAGTTACCAAGGAAACCCCATGCCCCAGGACAGCGCAACCGGCGTCAAGCGTAAGATCCTCGATACCGCCCTCGGTCTGCTTGGCCGAGCACGGGTTCATGGAGGTCACGCAGCCCAAGATCGCCAAGGCGGCGGGCGTGCGCCAGAGCCACCTCACGTATTACTTCCCGACGCGCAGCGAGCTGCTGCAAGCGCTCGCGGTGCATTCCATCGAAACCATGCTGGGCACGCTGGCGGCCGGGGCCTCCGCGGGCAAGCTCACGCCGGACCTGTTCGCGCAAGTGGCCGGCGAAGCGCTGGCGGACAAGCGCCGCGCGCGCGTCATGCTGGGGCTCATCGTCAGTTCGGAGGAAGACCGAGCGATCAAGCAGTTCCTGCGCGACTTCGTCGTGCGCGTGCGCGGCGTGCTGGCCGAGCTCGCGCAGTTGCTGGGCCGGCCGGCGCCGCAGATCAACATCGTCGCGCTGCACATGCTGATGGTCGGCGCCACGATCCTGAATGTCGCGCGCGACGACGCCAATTCCCGGCGCGAATGCGCGGAGATCGCGCGCCTGGCGGTGGATCTGTTCTTGCCCACCGGCAAACCCGCGCCGGATCGCCGGCGCACGCGGAGCAAAAAATGAAGCTGATCCTGCACCGGTGGCAACTCGTCGGGCTGGCCTGTCTGATCGCACTCGCGGCTGCTTGCTCCGAAACCAAAGTGGCGGGGTACCAAGGCTACGTGGAAGGCGACTACGTGCTGATCGCCTCGCCCTATGCCGGCTCGCTACAATCATTGAAAGTCGCGCGCGGGCAGACGGTCGAGCGCGATGCCGAGCTGTTTATCCTGGAACAGGGCAACGAGTCCGCGCAGAAGCACGAAGCCGAAGACCGGCTGCGTGCCGCGCAGGCGACGCTTGAAAATCTGCGCAAGGGGCAACGCGCGCCGGAACTCGAGGCGCTGCAGGCCGAGGCCCAGCAAGCCGAAGCCGCGCGCAAACTGTCCGAGGAACAGTACAAGCGTAACAAGGAGCTGTTCGACAGCGGCTTCATTTCCTCTGCGGGTCTCGACGAGGCCCGGGCAAATCTCGCGCGCGACCGCGCGCGCGCCGCGCAGGCGCACGCCCAGATCCGCGTAGCCAGGCAAAGCGTTGGCCGGGCGGGCGAGCTCGCCACCGCGCAGGCGCAGATCGACGCAGCCAAGTCCGTCGTCGTGCAGGCCGAGTGGAAACTCGCGCAGAAAGCGCAACGAGCACCTCAAGCCGGCCTGGTGCAGGACACGTTCTATGTGCAAGGCGAGTGGGTGCCGGCCGGCAAGCCGGTGATCAGCCTGCTGCCGCCCGGCAACATCAAGTTGCGGTTCTTCGTGCCGGAAACGGTGGTCTCGCAATTGCGCCCCGGCCAGGCCGTCAAGGCGCACTGCGATGGCTGCGCGGCGCCGCTCAGCGCGAACATCAGCTACATCTCGCCGCAGGCGGAATTCACCCCGCCGGTGATCTACAGCAAGGAATCGCGCGCCAAGCTGGTGTTCCTGATCGAGGCCATCCCGGCGCCCGCCGATGCGCTGAAGCTCAAGCCCGGCCTGCCCGTGGATGTCACGTTGTGAATGCCGACCTCGTCATCGACGTGCATGACCTGAACAAGCACTTCGGCGCCAAGCATGTGGTGCGCGATTTTTCGCATGCAGGTCAAGCGCGGCGAGATCTTCGGCTTTCTCGGGCCCAACGGCAGCGGCAAGACCACCTCGATCCGCATGCTCTGCGGCCTGCTGACGCCGGATAGCGGCAGCGGCACCTGCCTGGGTTACGACGTGATCCGCGAGACCGCTGCCATCAAGCGCGAAGTCGGCTACATGACCCAGCGCTTCTCGCTTCTGGGAAGACCTGACCATCCGCGAGAACCTCGATTTCGTGGCGCGCATGTACAGCATGCGCGAGCGCGCGCAGGCGGTCGACCGCGCGCTCGCGCAACTCGGCCTCGACCGCGCGCCAGAATCAGCTCGCCGGCTCGCTGTCCGGCGGCTGGAAGCAGCGCCTGTCGCTCGCCGCTTGCATGCTGCACAACCCGAAGCTGCTGCTGCTCGACGAGCCCACCGCCGGCGTCGATCCCAAGGCGCGGCGCGAGTTCTGGGAGCAGATCCATCGCGCTGGCCGCACCGGGCATCTCGGTGCTGGTCTCCACCCACTACATGGACGAGGCCGAACGCTGCCACCGCCTGGCCTATATCGCCTATGGCGCAGTGCTGTCCACCGG
Source organism: uncultured beta proteobacterium (assembly GCA_963846655.1). Taxonomy (GTDB): domain Bacteria; phylum Pseudomonadota; class Gammaproteobacteria; order Burkholderiales; family JACQAP01; genus JACQAP01. The sequence goes on from CAWJWT010000012.1 coordinate 126,816, forward strand.
CACGGTCGAAGAAGTCGTGGCTGCGCAGCATCTGGCGACCTGGGTGGTGTCGGGTCCGGACCTCGCGGCGCTGGAGCAGCAACTGCGCGGACGTCCCGGCGTCGACCAGGTCACCCCTTTCGGGGCCACCCTGCATGTCGTCGGCCCGGATAGCGCGGCGCTGGAAGCCGCGATCGAACCTTACCGCCGCGACGAGCGTTATCACTGGCAGCCGGGGAGTGCCACGCTCGAGGATGTCTTCATCCACCTCATGGAAGCGGCCCCGGACAATTACCAATGAAGCTGGTCGGCTTTTCACTGTCGCGCTGGATCGGCATCGTGGTCAAGGAGTTCATCCAGCTCAAGCGCGACCGGCTCACCTTCGGCATGATCGTCGGCATTCCGGTCATGCAGTTGCTGCTGTTCGGGTTCGCCATCAATTCCGATCCGAAATCGCTGCCGACCGCCGTACTGTCGCCAGGACAACAGCCAGTACGCGCGCACGGTCACCGCGGCATTGCAGACCAGCGGCTATTTCAGGATCGTGCGCCAGATCGCCTCGGAAAGCGAAGCCGACGAGCTGCTGGCGCGCGGGGAAGTGCAGTTCGTCGTGACCATTCCCGCCGGTTTCGAGCGCGGTCTGGTGCGCGGCGAGCGCCCGGTGTTGCTGATCGAGGCCGACGCCACCGATCCCGCAGCCACCGGCAACGCCATCGCCGCGCTGAGCCGTGCAGTCGATACCGCGCTGGCGCACGATCTCACGGGTCCGCTGGCCGATTCGATGCCGCAGCCCTCTCCAGTGGATGTGCGCGTGCATCGCCGCTACAACGCGGAGGGCATTACCGCCTACAACATCGTGCCGGGCCTGATCGGCGTGATCCTGACCATGACCATGGTGCTCATGACCGGGCTGGCGATGACCCGCGAACGGGAGCGCGGCACGTTCGAGAATCTGCTTGCGACACCGGCGCTGCCGATCGAGGTGATGACCGGCAAGATCGTGCCTTACATCCTGATCGGCCTGCTGCAGGTCACCCTGGTGCTGCTGGCCGCGCGCTTCATTTTCGCGGTGCCGATGCAGGGCAATCTGGCCTTGCTCTATGGCGTGGTGCTCCTGTTCATCGCAGCCAATCTCACGCTCGGCATCACCTTCAGTTCGCTTGCGCGGAATCAGCTGCAGGCCATGCAGATGACCTTCTTCTTCTTCCTGCCCTCGATGCTGCTGTCGGGGTTCATGTTTCCGTTCCGCGGCATGCCGGGATGGGCGCAGATGATCGGTAATGTTCTGCCGCTCACGCATTTCCTGGCGCTGGTGCGCGGGCTGATGCTCAAGGGCAACGGCATGGTCGAATTGTGGCCGAACTTGTGGCCGATCCTGCTGTTCACGGCCATCGTGCTTGCCGCGGGGCTGGGCGTGTACCGCAGAACCCTGGACTGAAAAAGTACTGCAGAGAGTTTGCTTTGCGCCAGATCAATACGCTGCTTTCGCAACGCGCTAAATTAATCTGAACCGGTTCGCTGTTATGTGGTCAAACAAGGAGTTGGCGGCGCTGGGCTTGTTCCAACGCACCGCTCACCGGGCGATTCCTTTCCTGAATCATGCAAGCCCGCACTCCCTGTCATGCATCCGAAGCCAGACCCGGCGCGTATCAGGCCTGCACGTTCTCTTTTTTATTCGCAGTTACTTTTAGGAGGAACACCATGCGTACATTGACATCTCTTTTGACGGGCGCCCTGTTGCTCGGTTCGACGGCCGCAATGGCTGCTGAAGGCGGTCGCGGTGAATTCGGCGAGCAGTGTGCCTATGGCCTGTCCCAAGGCAAGACAGTCATGACGGATTGCTCGGTCAATTACTCGAACGGCCGTGGCACCAAGCTGTGCTTCAGCAGCGAGCAGGCCGCCGTCAAGTTCATGTCAAACTACGACGAGAACATGACCAAGGCGAAGAAGGCCTTCGGCAGGAGCTGAGCGGTACAGTTTTCCGAAGCGCGGAGCGATCCGGGGCGCTTGCAATGTCTGCCTGACCCGTATCGCAAACGATGCGCCGAGCAATCGGCGCATCGTTTTTTATTGCGGCCGCAATCGAGATAAAAAAAGGCCGGCCCCTGGACGGGAGCCGGCCGAAGCGGCGGGACCTTGCGGTCCCGCCCGCACAGACCTTCAGGGGGCGTCGTTCTCCAGATCGCAGAGCAGGCCGATCCGGCGCTGCATGATCTGGTCGCAGCCGGTCGCGCTGTTGCGCAGGGCCTTGAGCAGCATCGACTCGTGCGTTGGGACATCGGGTGCAGGTGGCGCCAGTAGCGCGGCCGGTTCGAGCGGGTCCGCGGGACGGGCGATACGGGTTTGAGCGGCGGCAAAAACGGTGGACAGATTGCTGGTTTTCATTTTTTTCTCCCCTGCCTTTCGTCGGTTGGCGATACCTGCGTCGATCTGGGGCGCATAGTGCGCAGCAGTACGTCGTCATGAAAGGTCCGCGGCAAAGGTTGCTACTTCGGCGTCTCGCGGTATCATCCGGTTAGACTTTTGGGCTTTCCGGGGGAGGGGCCATGTCGCAGACCGACGCGGTAGTGGAGGCGCTGAAGCGTTCGCTCAAAGCCAGGAAGCTCACCTATGCGCAAGTGGCGCACGGCCTGAAAATGAGCGAGGCCAGCGTCAAGCGCATGTTCGCTTCGCGCCACTTCACGCTCGAGCGTTTCGAGCAGGTATGCCAGATCGCCGGGCTGGGCCTGACGGAACTGGCGCGCCAGGTGGACAGCGAAGGCAACCTCATCTCGCACCTGACGCTCGAACAGGAGCGCGAGGTCGTGGGCAATGCCAAGCTGTTCCTGGTCGCGGTGTGCACGCTCAACAACATGACCCTGGAACAGATCCTGGCGGCCTACGAGATTCAGAAGGCCGAATGCATCCAGCTGCTGTTGCGGCTGGACAAGATCAAGTTCCTGGAGCTGATGCCCAACAACCGCATCCGGCTGAAGGTGGCGCCGAATTTTTCGTGGTTGCCGAACGGACCCATCTTGCAATACTTCATGACGCGCGCACAGCAGGAGTATTTTCGCTCGCGCTTCGACGGCCCCAACGAGTTCATCACCGTGGTCAACGCCATGCTCTCGCCGGCATCGAGCGCGCAATTCGTGGCCAAGCTGCGCAAGCTGGCCAGGGAGTTCGCGGAACTGCATAACGACGACCGGCATTTGCCGATCGGCGCGCGCCGGCCCGCGAGCGTGGTGCTGGCATTGCGGCCCTGGGAGCTGGACGATTTCTACAAGCTGCGCCGCAAGCGCAAGGCGCGCAGCGCGGGGTGACCCCGGTGTGGCGGGCGTGCTAGCATCGGGCATCGCAGTGCTTGTCAGGGCTAGTGGCTAGTGGTCAGTGATAAGTGTTAGAGACTTCTTGTGCTTGCACTTTCCTATCCCTGCCACCCAACAACTCAAACGAGCGCGAGCCCGCTCACCACTAGCCACTAACCACTAGCCACTAACCACTATCCACCCGACCGAGTAAAACGAGGACATATGGCCACCGTACAACTGCAAAACTACATCGCCGGCGAATGGATTGCCGGCGCCAACACGTCCAAGGACGTCAATCCCTCGGATACCAGCGATGTGATCGCCGAATACGCGCAGGCGGACAAGGCGCAGACCGAGCGCGCCGTCGAGGCCGCCCGCGCCGCGTTCCCGGCCTGGGCCACGTTCAATGTGCAGGCGCGCGCCGATCTGCTCGACAAGGTCGGCAACGAGATCATCGCGCGCAAGGACGAACTCGGCCGCCTGCTCTCGCGCGAGGAAGGCAAGACCCTGCCTGAAGGCATCGGCGAAGTGGTGCGCGCGGGCAACGTGTTCAAGTTCTTCGGCGGCGAAGTGCTGCGCCGTGCCGGCGAACTGCTCCCTTCCGTGCGTCCCGGCATCGACGTGGAACTCACGCGCGAACCCGTGGGTGTGGTGGGCATCATCGCGCCGTGGAATTTTCCGGCGGCGATCCCGGCCTGGAAGATTGCCCCCGCGCTGGCCTATGGCAATTGCGTGGTGTTCAAGCCGGCCGATCTGGTGCCTGGCATGGCGCATGCAATCGCCAAGATTCTGGTCGACGCGGGCGTGCCGAAGGGCGTGTTCAATTTCGTCATGGGCCGCGGCAGCGTGGTCGGCGAAGTGCTGGTCAACGACAAGCGCGTCGATGCCATTACGTTTACCGGCTCGGTCGAAACCGGCAAGCAGGTGGCCGCCAAGGCCATCGCGCGCATGGCCAAATTCCAGCTCGAAATGGGCGGCAAGAATCCGCTGGTGATTCTGGATGACGCCGACCTGAAGACCGCGGTCGAGTGTGCGGTCAACGGTGCATTTTTTTCCACGGGCCAGCGCTGCACGGCGTCCTCGCGGCTGATCGTCACCAAGGGCATTCACGACAAATTCGTTGCGGCCCTGGTCGAGCGCCTCAAGGGCCTCAAGGTCGACAACGCGCTCAAGCAGGGCACCGACATCGGCCCGGTGGTGGACAAGAGCCAGCTCAACCAGGATATGCACTATATCGAGGAAGCCAAGAAGGAAGGCGGCAAGCTCGCGTTCGGCGGCAATCTCATCAAACGCGAAACCGACGGCTTCTATCTGGAGCCCGCGCTGTTCACCGAGACGGCGAACACGATGCGCATCAACCGCGAGGAAGTATTCGGGCCGGTGGCCTCGGTGGTGGCGGTCAAGGACTACGACGAAGCCCTCGCCGTAGCCAACGACACGCCGTTCGGATTGTCTTCCGGCATCGTCACCACGTCGCTGAAACAGGCCTCGCATTTCCGCAAGAACGCGCAGGCCGGCATGGTCATGGTGAACCTGCCCACCGCCGGCGTGGATTATCACGTGCCGTTCGGCGGCCGCAAGGGCTCGAGCTACGGCCCGCGCGAGCAGGGCCGTTACGCTGCGGAGTTTTTCACCACCGTCAAAACCAGCTACGTGCTCGCATGATCGCGCGCTTGCAACTGCTCGGTTTCGCGGCATTGCTGCTCGCCGTCTGCGCGCCTTGCAGCGCGGCCGACGAGCGGGCGGTGCCGGCCAATGAAGAGCCGCGCCATGTGGTCAAGCTGGAAAACGAATGGGTGCGCATCATCGATGTCGAGATTCCCGAGGGCGAGCAGACGCTTTACCACACCCATTCACTCGACTATCCGTACGTGCTGGTGACGAGCGTCACGCTTTACAACCAGATCCAGGGCCAGGAGCCGGCCGACGCGAAAATGCAGGCGGGCTTCATCGGTTATTACGATGCCGCCACCAAAGGTGCCTATACGCATCGTTTCATCAACCGCGGGCCCGGTGATTTTCGTGCGATCGGCATCGAACTGATGCAGCCCGCCACATCGCGCGCAACGGCCGCCGCGCTGCCCCCGTTGCCGGGCGTCGAGATCGCGCTCGACAATGCGCGCGTGGGCGCCTATCGCATCCGGGTGGCGCCGGGCGCATCGGTCGGCCCACTGACCATTCCCGGCCCGAGCATTCGCGTCGCCATGGGCGATGGAATATTGCTCTACGACGTCGAGGAAACACGCACGCAAATGCGCCTCGCGCCGGCGCAGTTCGTGTTCCAGCCGTACGCCGCCACGGCGACCTTCACCAATGCCGGCGATACGGAGCTCGAACTGGTCCAGTTCGTGTTGAAAGAAGCCGGAACGCAGTAAGCTAAAACGCGCGCCGCCAAAGAAAAGGGCGCTGCCATAAAGTTTATGGCGCGCCCTTTTTGCTCCGGCAGCGAGGTCGTCGGGACCGAAGACTTGTTCCCTTCCAACCAACAACTTTCCCGGGAGAGGTTGAAAGGAGACCGAGGGTCCCATCGCCGTAACGCTGGACAGGAAGTCGTTACCCACTTTGACGACTGCACGGCGCGCAGAGTTCCGGTGAAATTCCCTCTGGCGCAGCATTCGCCGCCTTGAAACCAACATGTGGAACGCACGGTCAATGTTTGGCCCTACCATGTCGCCATGAAATCCGACGCCGAAATCCCTGTTTCGCTGTCCCTGCCGCCTTCAGCGCGCGGCATCGAGCGCTTGCGCGCGTTGCGGATCCTGCTGCAGTTCGCGCGGCCCTACCGGCAGCGCATGGTGTTCTTCGGCCTGGCGCTGATGGTTTCCGCCGGCAGCTTTCTGGTCATCGGCCAGGGGCTCAAGCAAGTGGTCGATCGGGGCTTTTCGCAGGGCGATCCCGCTGCGCTGAACCATGGGCTGTTCTTCCTGCTGGGTGTGATCGTAGTGATGGCGAGCGCGACCTGGGTGCGCTTTTACCTGATCTCCTGGTTGGGCGAGCGGGTCATCGCCGACATCCGCCGTAAGGTGTTCTCGCACCTGCTGTCGCTCTCGCCGGCATGGTTCGAGCAGACGCGCACGGGCGAGATGATTTCGCGGCTGACAACCGATACCGCCTTGCTCGAACAGATCGTCGGCACCAGCGTGTCGATGGCGTTGCGCAATGGGCTGCTCGGCGGCGGCGCGCTGGTCATGCTGATGCTGACCAGCTGGAAGCTCGACCTTGCTGGTCTTGCTCACGGTGCCGCTCGTGATCGTGCCGATCCTGTTCTTCGGCCGCCGGGTGCGCAAGTTGGCGCGCGCGAGCCAGGATCGCGTGGCCGATCTCGGCGCCTATGTGGATGAGGCCCTGCATGAGATTCGTACCGTGCAGGCTTATGGTCATGAAGAGGTCGATCGCACGCTGTTCGGCAAGCGCATTGAAGCCGCGTTCGAAACAGCGCGGCAGCGCATCCGCGTGCGCGCGTCGCTCATCTCGTCGGTCATCGTGCTGGTGTTCGCGGGCATCGGCACCATTCTGTGGATCGGCGGCCACGATGTGCTGACCGGCAAGCTCACCGCGGGTGAATTGTCCGCGTTCGTGTTCTATGCGGCGATGGTGGCGAGCGCCGCGGCGGCGTTGAGCGAAGTCATGGGCGACTTGCAGCGTGGCGCCGGCGCAGCCGAACGTCTCATCGAAATACTGGATACGCAACCGGACGTCATCGCACCGCAGAACCCGGTCGCGTTTTCGCTGCCCGCGGCGGGATCGGTCGAGTTCGACGCGGTCACTTTCCACTATCCGTCGCGCCCCGCCATGGCCGCGCTGGAAGAGTTCTCGCTGAAGATCGCGCCCGGCGAGAAACTGGCGCTGGTGGGGCCCTCCGGCGCGGGGAAATCGACAGTGTTCCAGTTGCTGTTGCGCTTCTACGATGCCCAGCGCGGCGCCATTCGCATCGACGGCATCGATATCCGCCGCGTCGATCCGGTGCAACTGCGCCAGCGCATCGCACTCGTTCCCCAGGAGCCGGCGATTTTTGCGGCTAACGTTACCGAGAACGTGCGCTATGGAAAACCCGACGCCAGCGACGGGCAGGTGCGCGAGGCGTGCGATGCGGCCTTCGCCTCGGAATTCATCGAACGCCTGCCGCAGGGCTTCGACACTTATCTGGGCGAGCGCGGCGTGCGCCTCTCGGGCGGCCAGCGCCAGCGCCTCGCCATCGCGCGGGCGGTGTTGTCCGATCGGCCGATCCTGCTGCTCGACGAGGCGACGTCCGCGCTCGATTCCGAATCCGAACGCATGGTGCAGGTCGCGCTCGAGCGCCTGATGGCCTCGCGCACGACCTTGATCATCGCCCACCGGCTCTCGACGGTCAAAAGCGTCGATCGCATCGCGGTGATCGATCAGGGGCGCCTGATCGGCGCGGGCACGCACGAAGAACTGCTGGTCTCGAACCCGTTGTATGCGCGGCTGGCGGAACTGCAGTTCGGCGTTTAAGGATTACGTCCCGATCGCAAAGGCGCAAAGGTCGCAAAGGAAGTAAAGAAAGGAAAACGCGATTGTTGGCGTGGCGCTGAAGTGACCCGAGCCAATCAAGTGTCGGCGGTGGCAAGTGCGCGTGCCGGCTTCGATCCCGCTTTCCTTTGCGTCCTGCGTTGGGTGCAGAGATCCCTAGCCGCCGCGTCGCTGTTCGCGCAGATCGCGGCGCCACTGCCACGGCGGTTCCGGATCGGCGTCGCGCCACAGCCCGCGCCCGGCGGGATCGGGCCTGCTGCTCGACTTCCAGATAGCGTTCGCGATCCTCGGCGGACAGTTCTCGCAGGTATTCGCGGTACACCCAGGCCGAACCTTCGCGAATCTGCTCGCAGATTGACGTCCACCCCTTCGCGCTCGATCTTGCCGACGATGCGGCCATAGCGGTCGGTCTTGGTCCATTCGACGATCACCAATTCGCCGAATAACTGGCGCGCGAGCGTGGCGCGCGAGAAAGGGCCGAAGGGTTGCATCTTCTCGGGCGCATCGATGCCCGACAGGCGGATCTTGTATTGCCGGTGTTCCGCGGTCAGTACCGTAACGGTATCGCCGTCCGCAACGCCGACCACGCGTCCCAGGATGCTGGCCGCGAACGCGTCGCAAACGCATACCGCCAGCAGCAAAAGCGCTGCAAGCGATTTCATGCTCATCAATGCCCGGCCTGTGCGTGCCGGTGAATCTATAGTTGTGCACGCAGTATGACACCGGTTTCGACACGCTGCCACGCCACAGCGGGCTCAGGTCGCGTGCTGCTGTTAGAATCGCCCTTCCCCTTTCGCCAGAACCGACCCGATTTCCGATGAGCTCCCAGCTTTTTACGCCATTTACCCTGCGCGGTCTGACCCTGCCGAATCGCATCGTCGTCTCGCCGATGTGCCAGTACATGTCCACCGACGGGTCTGCCAACGACTGGCACCTGATGCATCTGGGCCAGTTCGCCATGGGCGCTGCCGGCCTGGTCATCACCGAGGCCACGCATGTTTCGCCGGTCGGACGGATAACGCACAAGTGTCTCGGCCTGTACAGCGACGAGAACGAAGCGACACTCAAGCGCGTCATCGATTTCTGCCGCAAGCATGGTGTGGCCAAGCTCGGCATCCAGCTCGCGCATGCCGGGCGCAAAGGTTCCACGCATTCGCCCTTCCAGGGCGGTAAGCCGCTGGGCGCCGCCGAAGGCGCATGGACCACCCTGGCGCCTTCCGCGCTGCCCTACGGCCCCGACTGGCATGTGCCGCAGGCGCTGGATGCCAACGGCATGGCAGAAGTGAAGCGGCAGTTCGTCGACGCCGCGAAGCGGGCCTTGCGCATCGGTTTCGATCTGGTCGAACTGCATGGCGCGCACGGCTACCTGCTGCACCAGTTTCTGTCGCCGATCTCGAACCAGCGAACCGATGCCTATGGCGGCTCCCTTCAGAACCGCATGCGCTTCCCGCTGGAAGTGTTCGAGGCCGTGCGTGCAGCGCTGCCGCAGGAACAAGTGCTCGGCATGCGCGTGTCGGCGACCGACTGGATCGACGGCGGCTGGACGCCGGAAGAAACCGTGCAGTTCGCAAAAGAACTCAAGGCGCGCGGCTGCGATTTCATCGATGCGAGTTCCGGCGCACTGGACCCGCGCCAGAAAATTCCATTGGGCCCGGCCTACAATCTGCCGTTCGCGACGAAGATCAAGCAGGAAGCCGGTATCGCGACCATGTCGGTCGGCATGATCACCAGGCCCGCGCAGGCCGAGGAAATCATCGCCAGCGGCAAGGCCGACCTGATCGCCATTGCCCGCGCGGCCATGGATGACCCGCGCTGGGCCTGGCGCGCCGCACGGGAACTGGGCGCCGAAGCGCCTTATGCGCCGCAGTACGTGCGCTGCATCGCCGGCCGTGTGGAAGCCTTGAGCGAGCTGATCTCCTTTCCCCGCTCTCCCCGGCCAGCTCGGTCCGAGACGAAAGAATGTCGAAGCGGGAGATGCGGGTGGAGAAACTGGGCGCAAGTCCCCACAAGATCGTCCCCAGGCTCCTCTTCCCTTCTCGGCCAGGGCGAGAGGGGAGATTTGAAGCGAGATGGTGCGAGTCGATCGGATGCCGATCTGCATGTATTGAGGATGCGCATCAGCGCGATCGCGCAGGTCATCGGCAGCCGCCCGCGCGATCTCGGCGGATTCCAGGTTCGGCGCATCCTGCCTTACGGCGGCGGGCGCATGGTCGGCCCGTTTATTTTTCTGGATCACATGGGGCCGGTGGCATTTGCGCGGGGCAGGGCATCGACGTGCGCCCGCATCCGCATGTGTGCCTCGCGACCGTGACGTATTTGTTCGAAGGCGAGATCGTGCATCGCGACAGCCTCGGCGTGGTGCAAGCATCGCCGGCGACGTCGACTGGTGACCGCGAGGTCGGCATCGCGCATTCGATCGCACGGGCGTTCTGCGCGCGCGGGTCACAGTTGCAGGGCTGCACACTGGATCGCCCTGCGGCGCCATGAAGAGGTGGAACCCTCGTTCCACCATTTCCGTTACGATTGCCGCAAGGACGGCGACGGCGTCGATGCTTGATCGCCGGCGAGCCTCGGACTGCGCGCGCCCGTCAAGGCGACTCCCGGAGTTTACGCGACGCGGCGATGACAGTCCGACGCGAGCTGGAACTGCCAGCGGAGCACGCGTAACGCGCGGCCTGGACGTGGTCGAGGGCAATCTCGAAGTCGACGGCAGCGGGTTCGAGGCAGGAGCCTGCTGCTTTATACCGAAGGCGAATGCCGTCCCGCCTGCGTGCCCCCACTGGCGCGCGCGTAGCGCTGCTGGGCGGCGCGCCGCTCGAAAGCACGCGCCATATCTGGTGGAATTTCGTGGCGAGTTCGCCCGAGCGCATCGAGCGCGCAAAGGCGGACTGGAAAGCCGGAAAGTTCGCCAAAGTGCCAGGCGACGACGAGTTCATTCCTTTGCCTGAACACTAAAGCTTCCTGCGCACCACCAGGACACGAATCCCTGGCGTCAGCCCGGAGTACCCTTTTAGATCACGAAGGAGGCACGAAGAAAGGCAATGAATTGTTCGACCAGAAGGACTGACCTCCGTGCGGACAAATGTGCATCCCGGGTCATCAACGATGAGCTCTTTTTCTCTCCCGTTTTTCTTCGTGCCCTCCTGGCGGGATCTTCGAGATCTTCGTGGTGAGAATTAGAGGTGGGGGAGAGTTAGTCCACTCGATGTGGCCTCAAAAAATCAGCCGCACGAGATAAAGGCTGACGATCGGAAAAAAGAACAGCAGGATCACGCGCAGGAAATCGGAGGCGAGGAAGGGAATGACGCCCTTGAACGTTTCCAGCATGGGCACATCCTTGGCGAGGCTGTTGATCACGAAAATATTCAGCCCGACCGGCGGATGCACCAGGCCGATCTGCACGACCATCAGCATCAATATGCCGAACCAGATCGCCTTTTCCGTGTACTCGAGTCCCCACAGATCGAGGCCCATGATGGCGGGGAAAATCACCGGGATGGTCAGGATCAGGGTGGCGAGCTCGTCCATCAGGAATCCCATGACGATATACATGGCGATGACGATGGCGACGATGGCGAGCGGCGACCAGTCGATCTGCGTGACCCAGTCGGCGAGTTCCTTCGGCATTTGCGACAGCGCGAGCGCGCCGTTGAGCATATCGGCGCCGAGGAAGACCATGAAGATCATGCCAGAGGTCACCGCGGTGCCCAGAAACGCGCGGCCGATGCCCTGCAGGTTCAGTTCACGGCGCAGCAGCGCCGCGATGAAGGTCCCGGCGGCGCCGACGGCGGCGCCCTCGGTCGGCGTGAAGAAGCCTGCGTAGATGCCGCCGAATACCAGCATGAACACCGCCGAGATCGGCCAGATTTCGAGAAATGCGCGAAAGCGTTCGGCCATGGGCACGCGCGGCTGCGCCGGCCCGAGTTCCGGGCGCAGCGTCACGGTGATGGCGATGACGATGCAATAGCCGATCGCAGCAATGATCCCCGGGATCATGGCCGCCAGGAACAGCTTGGCAATATTGGTTTCGGTGAGGATGGCATAGACCACCAGCGGCACCGAAGGGGGAATCAGGATGCCCAGCGTGCCGCCGACGGCCAGCGTCGCGGTCGAGAGCCGGCCCGAATAATTCAGCCGGCGCATTTCCGGCAGCGCCACTTGCGCCAGCGTTGCAGCCGTGGCGACGGACGAGCCGCACACCGCGCCGAACAGGGCGCAGGCGACGACTGCCGCCATGGCAACGCCGCCGCGCAGATGGCCGATCATCGAACTGGCGAACTTGAACAACGAGCGGCTGAGCCCGCCCTGGGTCGCGAACTGCCCCATCAGGATGAATAACGGGATCACAGACAGGTCGTAATGCGAGAAGCGCGCATAGAGCGCGCCTTTGAGGTGATTCAGCAGCGCCGACTCTCCGGCCAGCAGCCAGTAACCGACCGCGCCGGGCAGGAACATGGCCACCGAGATCGGCACGCGCAGGATCATCAGCGCGAGCATCGCGCCGAACAGCGACAATCCCAGGCTGAAGTTACTCATCGCCCGCCTGATTCCACGCGAGGCGCGCGGTGCGAAGCGCCGCGAACACCGTCAGCAGCAGGCCGGGCATCATGGCCGCATAGCCGATCCAGAGCGGAAAGCCGAGGATCATCGTGCTTTCGTGGCTGGCCTTGACGGCGATCACGCCCACGCCGGTGCGCCAGGTGAGCAGCGCCATGACCAGCGCGAACAGCACGGCGCCCAGGGCGTCGAGGCGCCGCTGCCGGCTCCTGCGCAGTCGCAGCGTAAAAAAATCGACGGTCAGGTTGCCGCCCTGCAACTGGCACCACGGCAGCATCAGCGCAATGCAGCCCGCGAGTGCCACCTGCAACAACTCGAAGTCGCCCTGGATCGGCTGGAAGCCCAGCGAGCGCATGCTGATGGAGGTGACCACCATGCCGGTAATGCCGGTCAGGAGGGCGCCGCCCGCGAACGCCGAGGCCGCGGCGAGCTTCTCGATCAGTGACAGGCTGACAGCCGGAGTCGTTTCGGTCATGTCCATGCGTCGTTAGGGACAGTGCGTGCGGGCCTGGACTGTCCGGTTTTTGTTGTTGCGCACATTCACTGCCTGACGATTTTCCCGTCCGTTGTGCGGACGGCCGGGTCGCCGGCGTGGCGTTACTTCGGCGGACCCACCACGACTTTTTCAAACGGGTGGCGCCGCGTGATCAGTTTCGAATGCGCGAATACATCCAGCGCGGTGGCGTAGTGCGCCGGATCGATTTCGATCTCACCCTCCCAGCAACCGAGCTGCTGATAGAAGCGAATGGCGGCGATCAACGCATCGGGCGCGATGTCCGGAAAAAAAGATTGTTCCGCCGATGCCACGACCGTGGGCGGCGCGGTCTGCACCCAGGCGCGCGCCTTGCGGTACGCGCGGGTGAAGCGGATGGCGTCGGGCGAGCACAGCCAGCGCGGCATCGCGGCCAGGCTGCTGAAGGCGACCGGGCCGATCGCTTCGCCGATGGAGGCCACGACCTGGGCCACGCCTTCGTGATGCAGTTGCTGCGGATAGGGGGCCTGCTCGTGATACCAGTCGGCCTGCCCGTTGCGGAACGCGACGATGGATTTCTGCGGATCGCCCGCGTCGACGCCGGACGTGCGTTCGAGCGAAACGCCTTTCTTGTGCAGTGCGTAAGCGAGCATCGCCTGCGGCTGGCCGCCGTGCGCAAACATGAACTTGCCCATCGTCAGCTTGGCCCAGGCGAACTCCGGCACGGGATGGCGCGAGGCGATCTGGAAGCCGTCGCGCTGGTTGATCTGCGCGAAATTGACGAAAGGCGCGCGCTCGCCTTTTTCCAGATAGGGCCACGCCCCGGACACTGCCGTCTGTGCGACATGGATCGCGCCCGACACGAGCATTTCGCCAACGGTTTTGCCCGGTGGCATGACCGTGTAAGTGGGCTCGAAACCTTCCGTTGCAAAGAACCCTCCGGCGATGCCCCCGATCAGCGGACTGTAAAACGCCGAATGGCGATAAACCATCAGATTGAGTGTTCCCATTGGCGCCATTATGATTCGTTCCGCCGGGATTTGCCGACGCATCGAATGGGAGCCGATTTTGCCAGGAAGCAGGCGCAGGGGAATCTTCGCAACGATCCGCAGCCGCCAGGATGCGCTGAACGTCGTCACCGACACGAGCATCGTGTTTCTGCTGATCGCCGCGATCCTGGCCGGGCTGTTCGTGATCGAAGGCGAACGCACACTGCTCGACGTGGGACTGTTCGGGATACTGGGCGTCTTGCTGTGGCGCTTCAAGAGTCCCGCAGCGGCCATCACCTTGCTGCTCGTCTCCATCATGCGCTTGTTCGTGACCCTCGCCCAGGTGCTCGATACCGGCGAAGTCAACTGGCCTTTCGTGGTCACCACCGCGATCGCGATTCTTGCGAGCCTTCGCGCGGCCGAGGCCACGCTGAAGCTGATCGGGCGCTTCGCGGAGCGGGAAGGCAGGACTGAGGTAAGGGCAAAGGCAGGACTGAGGACTGAGTGAGGAAGAACAGGACTGAGGACTGAGTAAGGGAAAGGAGGACTGAGTAAGAGCAAAAACGGTGCGATGAATGCGAACGTTGGCCGTTTTGCTCCGTCCTGCCTTTGCCCTTACTCAGTCCTCAGTCCTGCCTTTGCTCTTACTCAGTCCTGTTTCCCCCACTCACTCCTCGTCCCTCGATCCTCACCCCTCGCGCCTCGCTCCTCGCTCCTCTTCCCTTCGGGCCGCTACGCCCGATTGACCAGGAAGATCCCCGTGCCGACCATGGCCAGTGCGGCGAGGAATGCCGGCCGCAGCGGCTCGGACAGCACGGCCGCGCCCATCATCACGCCGAACAACGGCGTCAGGAAGCCGAAGACCGCCAGCCGTCCGGCGAGATAGCGGGTGAGCATCCAGAACCAGGCGAGATACGTGGCGAAGGCGACAATGGCGCCCTGATAGATCAGGCTCGCAACGGCGACCGGCGTGACGGCGATTACGCCGCCTTCGCCGATCAGCCACGAGGCGATGGGCAAGCTCAGGGACGCAACCGCGAGCTGGTAGAACAAAACCTTCGCCGCGCTGATGTGCGTCAGGCCGCTGGCGCGTATCCAAACGGTGGTGGCTGCCCACAAAATGCCGCCGATGACGCCGAACGCGTCGCCGAGCAACGTAGCGGGCGAAGAAGCGAAGCCGTCGCCGAACGCCGTGACGATGCCGGCAAACGCCAGCAGGATGCCGGCCCATTGCGTGGCGTGCAGCTTTTCGCCCGGCACGAACCAGTGCAGGCCCAGCGCGGTCAGGCAGGGCGCGGTGTAGACGAACACCACCATGCGCGAGGCACCCGTATGCGCGAGCCCCGCGTAGATGAACAGGAACTCCCCCGCGAACAACGCGCCGGCGATGATGCCGGCCTTGAGCGTGCCGTCGCGCTCGAACAGCGGGATGTTGCGCAGCCGCGCCCACATCAGCAGCAATGCGGTGGCGAGAATCGAGCGCAGCCCGCTTTGCATGACCGGCGTGATATCCGCGGCTGCGAGCTTGGTGGTCACGTGCGTGAAGCCCCAGATGAAGCAGCACAGCACCATGGTCGCAAAGGCGATGGAATCGAGGGGTTTGCGCTGCATGGGGAGAGGGGCGAGGGAGAGGGGCGTCCCGCAAGGGGATACCGGCCGTTGGCCATTAGGGGCGAGAATAAACTGGTGCGCGTATTCTCGCACGGTGCATCGCGCGAGTTTGCCGAGCGCGGGAAAATCCGGCAAACGGCAGCGCAGTGTTCTGCGACAATCGCATTATCGGGTCGCGGCGCATGGGGAACCCGGGTTGCGTGCACGCGCCGGACTTTCGGGAGGAGTGAACAGCATGTCGGATGTCATCGGCTATCGGCGACCTCACAAGGGCACGCAGCCGGAGTATCTTCACCCGGACTACGTCTCCACGCGCAAGCGCGCGCCGTCACGGCCGCTGATCCACTTGCCGCACACCCTGACCGAAGTGACCGGGCCGCTGTTCGGCTATGACGGCGTGCAGCCGCAGGATGCCGACCTCACGCGCCAGCACGCAGGTGCGCCGCTGGGCGAACGCATCGTCGTCGCCGGCCAGGTGCTCGACGAAAACGCGCATCCGGTGCCGAACACGCTGATCGAGATCTGGCAGTGCAACGCCGCCGGGCGCTACCGGCATCCGAACGACAATCATGATGCGCCGCTGGATCCTAACTTCAGCGGCGCCGGTCGCGTAATGACCGACAAGGACGGGCACTACCGTTTCGTCACGATCAAGCCCGGCGCTTATCCCTGGCGCAACCACGCCAACGCCTGGCGCCCCGCGCACATCCATTTGTCGCTGTTCGGGCGGGCGTTCGTCACGCGGCTGGTCACGCAGATGTACTTTCCGGGCGATCCCTTGCTGGAACTCGACCCGATTTACAACGGCACGCCGAATGAAAAGGCGCGCCACCGGCTGATCGCGGATTTCGATCTGGATACCACCGTGCCCGACCATGCGCTCGGGTATTGCTTTGACATCGTGTTGCGCGGGCGCGACGCGACACCCCTGGACAAAGCCCGATGAACCACGTGTCGGCAACCGCTTCGCAGACCGTGGGACCGTTCTACAGCATCGGCCTGCAGCCGTTGTACGGCAACGACCTTGCACCCGCTGCCCCTGCGGCCGAGCGCATTACCATCCACGGCCGCGTGCTCGATGGCGATTCGAAGCCCGTCGGCGATGCCGTGCTGGAAATCTGGCAGGCCAACGGGCAGGGCAAATATGCACATCCCGACGACGCGCAGAAAAAACCGCTCACGCCCGGATTTACCGGCTTCGCGCGCGTGCCCACTGACGAACAGGGCGCCTTTCGCTTCACCACCATCAAGCCCGGCAGTGTGCCGGGCCCGCATGGATTGCCGCAGGCGCCGCACATCGCGGTCGCCGTGTTCATGCGCGGGCTGTTGATCCATCTGGTCACGCGCCTCTACTTTCCGGGCGAGCCGGATAACGCGGACGATCCGATCCTGAAACTCGTTCCCGCGGATCGCCGGCAGACGCTGATCGCCACCAAGGCTCCTGACGGCCTGGAATGGAACGTCGTGCTGCAAGGCAAACACGAAACCGTCTTCTTCGATTACTGATCATGACCGGCCTGCTCGATGCGTTGTTGCGCGACGATGCCATGCGCGACGTATTCTCGGACCGCGGGCGGTTGCAGGGTATGCTCGACTTCGAGGCGGCGCTGGCGCGCGCCCAGGCGCGCATCGGTGTCATCCCGCCGGACGCCGCCACGGTAATCGACGGCCAATGCGACGCCGGGCTGTTCGAGATCGAGGCGCTTGCGCACGCTACGCGGCTCGCCGGCAATCCGGCCCTGCCGATGGTGAGTGCGTTGACCGCGCTGGTGGCGAAGCAGGACAAGCCAGCGGCGGGTTACGTGCATTGGGGCGCCACCAGCCAGGACGCGCTGGATACCGGCCTGGTGCTGCAGTTGCGCCGGGCGCTCGACCTGATCGAAGCGCAGGTCGCACGATTGGCCGATGCGCTGGCGCAACTCGCTGGCGAACACCGTGCAACGCAGATGGCCGGCCGCACCTGGTTGCAGCAGGCCGTGCCCGTCACGTTCGGCCTGAAAGCCGCGAGCGCGCTGGACGCGCTGCAGCGCCATCGCAGCCGCTTGCAAGAAGTACGCGCCCGCGCGCTGGTCATTCAGTTCGGTGGCGCAGCCGGAACCCTGGCGTCGCTTGGGCAAAGAGGATTGGAAGTCACGGGAGCATTGGCCGCAGAACTGCATCTCGGCGAACCCGAGATGCCGTGGCACGCACAGCGCGACCGCATGGCGGAGATCGCTACGAACCTTGGGCTGCTGACCGGCACCCTCGGCAAGATTGCCAGAGACATTTCGCTGTTGATGCAGACCGAGATCGGCGAGGCGTTCGAACCGGCCGCGGCCGGCAAAGGCGGCTCCTCCACCATGCCGCACAAGCGCAATCCGGTCGGGGCCGCGGTGGTGCTCGCGGCGGCGATCAAGGTGCCGGCGCTGGTGTCCGTGATGCTCTCCGCGATGCCGCAGGAGCATGAGCGCGGCTTCGGCAACTGGCAGGCGGAGTGGGAAACCCTGCCCGAGATCTGCACGCTGACCGCGGGCGCGCTGGACCATCTGGTTGCGATGATGGAAGGGCTGGAAATCGACGCGCCGCGCATGCGGCATAACCTCGAGGCGACGCACGGACTCATCCTGGCCGAAGCGGTGGCTGCCGCGCTCGCGCCGACACTCGGCCGCGAAGTCGCGCATCATCTCGTCGAAGCCGCCTGCCGCCGCGCGATCGCGCAGCGCAAGCAATTGCGTGAGGTGCTGGCCGACGACGCAGGGATCAGCGCACAGCTTTCTTCGGGCGATCTCGACCGGTTGCTCGACCCCACAAACTACCTCGGCATGTCAAACGAGTTCGTCGCGCGTGTGCTCGCGGCGCATTCCGGCAGTAAAAAATGAAACAAGCGATCCCTGTTATCGGGGAGGGACTCTGAATCGTATCGACGGTATTCGCAGGAGACCAGGATGGAAGAACGAGAGCGTTACGGCAAAGGCCTGGAAGTCAGGCGTGAAGTGCTTGGCGACGCGCACGTCGACCGCACGCTCAAAAACAGTACCCCGTTCAACGACGAGTTCCAGGACCTGATCACGCGTTATGCCTGGGGGGAAATCTGGACGCGGCCGGGACTGCCCCGGCATACACGAAGCGTCGCCACCCTGGCGATGCTGGTCGCCTTGAACCGACCGGATGAATTGAAGCTGCATTTGCGCGCCGCCGCCAACAACGGCGTGACCCGCGACGAGATCAAGGAATTGCTGCTCCAATGCGCTATCTATTGTGGCGTGCCCGCCGCCAATGCGGCGTTTCACATGGCCAGGGACGTATTCGCAGCGATGGACGCTGGAACTTGAAGGTACTCGCGGTCAGGGCGCATTGAAGAAGACGACAGAACGAAGGGCTGACCAGCGCGAGTAACTGCCTGTTACGCCGGCCCGTAATGGACTATGCTTGCCTTCGCTCGAAAACCGGCAGGGGACGGGCAAGTGGACCCCGGCCGTCGGGATTCATCTGCCAGAGCCTGAATGCCCTGGATTGCAAATCATCACATGTCCAAAGACGAAAAACTCTACGAAACGGTCATGAATGACGCGGTCGAGCACGTCTATATCTATGCGTTACGGCATGCCATGGATACCCGCGTGCTCAACGTGGAGTTCGATGTCGACCGCGGCCCGGGTCCGCACGAGCAGCACACGCTGAGGATCAGCCTTCGCGATACGCCGATCTCGTCGACGGCCAAGGATATCCCGCACGACTGGCTGTCGGCGGGCACGGGATTCATCGACAGCCGGTTCTCGAGAATGGTCGGGGCCCTGTTGCAGGAACTGACCAGGCAGGCGCAGAAGGCCGGCCTGGTGATCTGACACGGCGCTTATTCCAGGCGTTTGAGAATCAGCGTCATGACTTTCTTGCGCCCATCCGGCGGGCCCGGAATGGGCGGGGTCTTCATCGTCAGCGTATCGCCCTCGACGGTTGCGAAGCGGATCTGCTCCGTGCCGACCCAATTCTGGAATGAGGCGACTTCGACGCGGTGCGTGACGGCTTCCCCTTTCACGGTATACGTTCCGGAATAGGCGATCCCGGTCGAGAACGCAGCCGCACGTTCCTCGGCCGGGGTCGAGAACCGATCCCCGCTCAGCGGCTTGCGGCCGTCGGCCGTGAGATTGACGGTCATGCGCCCGCCCGGCGTATAAATCAGATAGCCGCTGGGCTTCGCGCCGAACACATCGACCCTGGTCCCCGTTTCCTGGTCCTCTGCAATCCACGACTCCAGACGCCAGGTGCCGACGATGTCGGCGTCTGCGGCCGAGACGGGGAATGCGAACAGGGTAAAGACAACCAATAACGCTGTTTTCATTTTTCTGATTGCGCACATCGTCAATCCTTTTCAACGCAGGGCTTCGTATTTTATTGCGATGGTAGAAAGCCGTTTTTCTACCATTGCTATGCCGGCGCCACCTCCACCATCGCTTTGAACGCGGCCTGTCCCGCCGCGAACGCAAACAGATCGACCGCGGCGTCCGGCAGCACGGGTGTCCCGGTTGTCAAACTATTGAGCCCGGCCCATCCATCGCGCATCCACACGGTGCCGGCGGGCATCTTGTCCGTGACATGTGCGCGCGCCGTCAGATTCCCGCGCTCGTTGAATATGCGGATCGCAGCGCGGTCGGCGAGATTGCGCGCGGCAGCGTCTGCGGGTGAAATCCATAAGGTCGGTTCCGACTCGCGCTTCGCCAGCGTGGGCAGTACCTGGCCATTGTTATAGAAACTGTGAAAGTGCGTCATCGTGCGGCCCTGCGCGAGCGCAAGGGGAAACGCGCGCGGTTGCGCGAGTGGCGCGTCGTACGCCGGTAACGGCGGCAATCCCAGGCGTTCGGCTTGCGCTGAAAAGAGTTCTATCTTGCGCGACGGCGTGTCGAAATCCAGCGTGGGATTGGCGACGTGAGAGATATCGAGCGCGCGGATGCCGCCTTCGGCGCGCAGTGCGGCCACGGTCGCGTGTCCGGTACACGGGTGATCGAGAATGGCGTCGATCATCGCCTCTTCGGACGCCCACGGGTGGAAGTCCTCCAGGTCGAGGCGCTGCGGCCAGTTCCGTAATGAACGCATACAGCGAACGCGTCTCACCGGGCGGATCGAGGGCCTGTTCCATGAGATACAGATGCGTGTGCGTCATCTTGCAGCCCACTTCCTCAAGCCACGCGGTGCCGGGCAGGACGACATCGGCAAACTGGCGCGCGGTGTCGTTCAGGAACAGGTCGTAGCTCACGATGAGCGGCGTGCGCTGCAATCCCTGCGCGACATCCGCCGCATCGGCATACGAAGAAAGCATGTTGGTGCCCATCAACAGCAAGGTCTCGATGCGCCCCTCGCGCAGCGCTGCCGTGACGGCGGACATCTGGTTCGGATCCGCCGGTGTCGTCCTGCGCTCCGGTGCGATGATGCTGCCCAGGCCGCGCCCATGCGCAGCGCTGCCATGGCGCGGCCCGAAGCCCCCGCCCGGAATGCCGACGTTGCCGGTGACGGCGGGCAGGCAGGCAATCGCGCGCCCGGCCTGCCAGCCGTTGTCTCCTTTGTGCATTGAACTGCCGCCCAGCACGATCATCGCCGGTCGCGATTGCGCGTAACGGCGCGCGAGTGCCACGATGCGATCGGCTGTGAGCCCTGTGATCGCGGCCGCCCACTCGGGCGTGTACCTGTGCAGTTGCGCCGCGAGTTGCTCGAAGCCGATCGTGTTTTGCTGAACAAAAGCCGGCGTCATGCAGTTTTTCCGCGCAGATTACATGCAGCAGCGCCAGTGCCAGCGCTCCGTCCGTGCCCGGCCGGATGATCAGGACCTCATCGGATTTGGCGGCGGCCTCGGTGTACCGCACGTCGATGGTCACGACGTATGCGCCGCGGCGTTTTGCAGCGAGCAGATGCCGCGCGGTATTCGGCTGGCTGGTGAGATTCGCTGCCCACAGAATGATGAATTCTGAGTGCAGGCCCATGTCCTCCTTGGTGTTGGTTTCGAGCATGCCCGTCAGCCCGAGCCCGAACGCGCCCAGGCCCCAGCAGATCATCGCCGGATTCCAGAATTGGCTGCCGTGGAAATTGGCGAAGCGCGCCAACAACTGCGCGCTGATGCGCGTGCCGTAATTAGTGGTGAAGATGCCGTGGCCGGGCCAGATGCCCACCGCCGCCGGATCGTCCATGCCGGCCACGATGCGCTCGAACGCTTCGTCCCAGGTTGCGCGACGGAATGCGTCGTTGCGCCGGTCGCGGACCAGCGGATACAGCAGGCGCGCGGGATTGCCGATGATCTCGCGCGACGCCTGGCCCCGGATGCAGAGGAATCCCTGGCTGTCGGGATTGGCCTGGTCGCCCTTGACGCTTATGAGCCTGCCCTCACGCACTTCAGCGAGCATGCCGCAAAGCGTGGGATGGCAGTTCATCGGGCACATCGTGCGCACGACGGTGGAAGGCACATCGCTCAAGCTCGCGGGCTCGTCCTGCGGGGCGCCGAAAAGCTCTTCACTGGATTCCATGCCGCTCCTCACCCATAGGCCAGGTCGACCGAACTCTTGTCCGCACCGACGTATGCATACTAATGGATATTGCCGTGCCCGGCGCAGGAGGGCAGGCGAGTGCCTGCCGGGACTGGCCTCCGCCGCTTTTGCGTTCCGTGGCCGCTGGCGTCAGAATGACGCTCCCAAACCATCGCGATAACGCCCCACCCGGAGCCCGAGAATGCCCACCAAAGCAACCATCGATTTCGTCCAGCAATCCAAGATCGGCACCGAACTCACGCCGGAGCAGAGTGTCGTGCTGGCGGGGCTGGTGGATGTCATGGAGTACAAGGACGGCGATGTCGTGATCGAAGAAGGTGCCGCCGATGACAAGTTGCGTGTGGTGCTGTCGGGCGCGCTGGCGGTGGCAAAACGCGACGATGAAGACTGGGTGCGCCTGAACGTACTGACGGCGGGCGACCTCGCCGGGGAACTGGCTTTCCTCGATTCGAGGCCGCGCTATGCGGCACTGGTCGCGCTCGGGCCCACCAAACTCTTCAGCCTGGAGCGCTCCAGGCTGGAAGACTTGCTGGAAAGCCATCCCATGATCGTCTATCGGGTCATGCGCGGCATCACACGGTTTGCGCATCAAGTCCTGCACCGTTCGGGCGCGCAGCTGACCGAGCTGACCTCTTACATCTACAAGACCAAGGCGAAATACTAGCGCTGCAGGGTTCGGTCGCCGCAGGCCAGGTTCCGCCATTCCTATCCCCACATAACAAGGACGAAAGCCGATATTCCATGGTCATTGCCAACATTGCGGATCTGCGCCGGCTGGCGCAGAAACGGCTGCCCCGTGCGCTGTTCGACTACATCGATGGCGGCGCACAGGACGAGATCACCTTGCGCAGCAACCAGGCGGATTTCAGCCGCTACGCACTGGCGCAACGCGTGCTGCGCGACGTGTCTGTCCGCGACCAGTCCGTCACGGTGATGGGGCAGAAATTCGGGACGCCGCTCATTCTTTCCCCGACCGGCATGACCGGGTTGTTCTGGCCGAACGGTGCGCTCGAAGCGGCGCGCGCGGCAGCCGGTGCCGGCGCCGGCTTTTGCCTGAGCTCGATGTCCACTTCCACCGTGGAGGAAATCCGGGAGGTCACGAAGGACCCGTTCTGGTTCCAGCTTTATGTGATGCGCGATCGCGTCATGTCGCGCGAACTCATCGAACGCGCCAAGGCCGCGGGATGTTCGGCGCTGGTGCTTACGGTGGATCTGGCGATGCAAGGCCAGCGCGACCGCGATGTGCATAACGGACTGACCATTCCGCCCAGCTTGCGCATTTCCAACCTGATGAATTTTGCGCTGCGGCCCGGCTGGGTGTGGCGTTATCTCACCGGTCCCAAGGTGCGGCCCGCGAGTCTGGTCAAGCCGGGCCAGGAGTCGCTGTTCACCATCGCCGGTTATGTCAATTCGCAGTTCGATCAGACCGTCACCTGGAAAGACATCGAATGGGCGAAATCCATCTGGGGCGGACCCCTGGCGCTCAAGGGCATTCTCGATCCGGCGGATGCGAAGCTTGCCGTCGAGCACGGCGTTGATTGCGTGATCGTCTCGAATCATGGCGGGCGCCAACTCGACGGCGTGCGCTCTGCCATTTCGGCATTGCCCGATGTGGTGGATGCGGTAGCGGGGCGCGCAGAAGTGCTGATCGATGGCGGCGTACGCCGCGGGACGGACGTGCTGAAAGCGGTCGCACTGGGCGCAAAGGCCTGCATGATCGGCCGCCCGTATATGTACGGGCTGGGCGCCAAGGGGCGTCCGGGCGTGACCCAGGCGCTGGAGCTGCTGCGCAATGAAATTGATCTGGCGCTCGCGCTGACCGGCGACGGCAGCCTGTCCGCGCTCGACCGTTCTGCGATCATGCCCATCGAATAAAGAGGCGCCCTCTGCAGAAACTGGATCCGGACGAACTCACGAAAATCTCCGCGCAGACGCTGGAGCACTACAATCAGCGTGCCGAGGATTTCCGCGCTGGCACCTGGGACCATGACGTCACTCAGAACATTGCGGCGCTGTTGAAGCATATCGAAGCGCAACCCCCGTTCACCCTTCTGGATTTCGGTTGCGGGCCCGGACGCGACTTGAAGACGATGACCGGACTTGGCCATGTGGCGATCGGGCTGGACGGAGCGGCCCGCTTCGCGCAAATGGCGCGCGCGCAAACCGGTTGCGAAGTGTGGCAGCAGGACTTTCAGCACCTCGAACTTCCGTCCGTATATTTCGACGGCGTGTTCGCCAACGCGTCGCTGTTTCATGTTCCGTCGCAGGAATTGCCACGCGTGCTGCGCGAATTGCACGCCACGCTGAAACCCGGCGGCGTGCTGTTCAGCTCCAATCCGCGCGGGACGAACGTCGAAGGCTGGAATCAGGGGCGCTACGGCGCATATCACGATCTGGAGTCCTGGCGCGCGCGCATGATGGAAGCGGGTTTCGCTGAACTCGAACACTATTACCGGCCGGCGGGGTTGCCACGCGAACAGCAACCCTGGCTGGCCAGCGTATGGCGCAAGGTGTCATCTTCAGCAGACCGCATCTGACGCAGGCAACCAGCGTGACCGAATGAAAGTTCATGCTGCTGGGCGTGAACGTCTGTATCGTGGCGTACCTGATTCTTGTACTGCGGCGCGCGAAGCGCGATCGGCTGGACGTGGAAGGACGGGACTGGTCATTGGCCTGGCTTGCGATTCTCTTACCCTCTTAATCAACAACAGGAGATATCTTTGAAAATTTCGATGTATCAAGCTTCGGTGCCCGTGTTCGTGCGTGCACTCAACAACCTGGCCGCAATTCTCGAAAAAGCCGCGTCGCACGCGGAAGCGCGCAAGATCGATCCGGCGGTGCTGGTCGGTTACCGCCTCTACCCGGATATGTTGGGCCTGGCACGGCAAGTCCAGATCGCCACGGACGGCGCCAAAGGCGGTGTCGCGCGGCTCGCAGGCGCCGAGCCGCCGAAGTACGAAGACAACGAGGCGACCATCGCCGATCTCATTGCGCGCCTGCGCAAAACGGTTGCCTATCTCGAATCCATCAAGCCCGAGCAGATCGATGGTTCCGAGGACAAGACCGTCACATGGAAAACGCAGACCACGACCCGGACCATGCAAGGCATGCCGTATCTGTTGAACCACGTTACGCCCAACGTCTATTTCCACGTGACGACCGCCTATGACATCTTGCGTCACTGTGGTGTGGAAATCGGCAAACAGGATTTCCTCGGCAAGCCCTGATGGGGCCGCCCCGGCCTGCTTCGGTGCGCTGGCCGGGGGTTAGCCGATGGGCACACCCCTTGCGTCCCGGTAATCGAAATTAGTCGTTTCACCGAATAGCAATTCGTGCCAGAATCGCGCCCGCCGAATGCCCCGACCCTCGTCGGGCGTAATGGCGGAGGGGCTGTCTCCTGATGGAGACGATGCGACCGGACCCGTGCCGTGTCTGCTACGCCTCTCCCGCAAGGATGGATCGAGTGCTTGCGCACGGGCGGTAACCCATGATCGTCGTTCACCATCTTAATAATTCACGCTCCCAGCGGATCTTGTGGCTGCTGGAAGAACTCGGCCTTGACTACGAGGTCAAGCGCTACGAGCGCGATCGCGCCACCATGCTGGCACCGGCCGAGTTGCGCCAGATCCATCCGCTAGGCAAGTCGCCGGTCATCACGGACGGCGATCTCGTGCTGGCCGAATCCGGCGCGATCATCGAATATCTGGTGGATCGTTACGGCAACGGCCGCCTCAAGCCGGCGGCCGGTTCGCCGGAGTATCTGCGCTATGTCTACTGGCTGCACTATGCGGAAGGCTCCGCACAGCCGCCGTTGCTGCTGAAGCTGATTTTCGACCGCATCGAAAGCGCGTCGATGCCGTTCTTCGCCAAACCGATTGCGCGCGCAATCGCACGCAAGACCAAGAGTGCCTTCATCGAGCCGAACATCAACCGGCATCTCGACTACATGGAGGCGGCACTTGCGAACAGCGAATGGTTTGCCGGGTCGCAACTGTCCGCGGCCGACATCCAGATGAGTTTCCCGCTCGAAGCGGCCGTTTCGCGCGGCGGCCTCGACTCGAAACGACCGAAACTCATGGCGTTTCTGCAGCGTATTCACGCGCGGCCGGCGTACAAGAAGGCCATCGAACGGGGGGGCGAGTATGCGCTGCTTCGCTGAGGGCGCGCGTTACGCGCGCATGCTGCCCGGCGGGACTCATGTGACAGGTATGAGGGCGGACGCATGCTGAAGGATCTGACCGTCTCCTGGCATTTGCTGATCGGCGTACTGGCCGCCCATGTGGCTGTCCTGTTCAACGTGGCAGTTGCGGGCCGGCGCTTTTCCGCGCTGCATGCGACGCATGGCGGCGCCGCGGGCTTGATCCTGCTTGAATTGGCGCTGGTGCTGAGCCTGACGGCGGCGATTTTTTATCTGTTCAGCCTGGCAGGCAGAGCCGTATTCAAGGGTGTCGCCTGCGCGGTCCTGGTGCTGTCCGCCGCCTGTGCTTACTACATGCTCTTTTTCAACGTGGTCATCGGCTACGGCATCATCCAGGCAACGCTGACCACCGACGTGGATCTGTCCAAAGAGGTCATCGGGTTCGCGATCGTTGTTTTCGTGATGGCGTTCGGAATCCTGCCCGCCTTCATGGTTTCCAGAATCCGGCTTCCCGCTGCCGGGCGAGCTGGTCGCCTGGCGATGTTCGCGCTGTGCATCGTCGCGGGGTCGGCCGTGGTTTTTGCCTATCCCCATCTGCTGCATGACGGTGGCGGTCCGAAGGCGAAGACCGCCAGCCCGCTCGGCGTCGTCGCACACTCCTACGTGCCCAGCAACTGGATGACCGGGCTGGCCCTGTCGGCACTGAATTCCTACGAAGGCGCTTCGCGCCAGCAAAGCCTGGTCAACCCGGCCGATAAATTCAGTTACCACGCCAGCGACGATCTGGAAGGGACGTATCTCGTGATCGTGATCGGGGAATCGGCGCGCTACGATCGCATGGGCATTCTCGGGCATTCCCGGCCCAATACGCCGGAGATGCTGAAAATCGAAAACCTGACCGCCATGCAGGCGACTTCGTGCAACACCTCCACCAAGCTGTCGCTGCAGTGCATGTTCGTGCGGCCGGTGGCGGTGGACGACGGCGGCATCGGCGGCCGGCAGAAAGTCAGCGAGAAAATGGTGTTCTCGGTGTTGAAAAAGCTGGGCTTCACGAGCGAGCTGTTTTCGATGCAGGGCGAAGTCTGGTTCTACAACAGCGTCGAGTCCGATTTCTACAAGCATCGTGAACTCATCTACGCCGAGCAACGCAACATCGGCAAGCCGATCGATGACCTCGCGCTGATTCCAGAATTGCAGGAATCGATCGGACGCCATCCGCGCGGCAAGCATGTGGTGATCCTGCACTCCAAAGGCTCGCACCATTTTTACACGGCGCGCTATCCGCGCTCCTACGCCTGGTATACGCCGGAATGCGCCAACAGCGAGGTGCCGTGCGGGGCCCAGGAGTTGCTCAATTCCTACGACAACAGCATCGCCTACACCGACCACTTTATCGGTCAGGTGATCGACGGCCTGAAAGACAAGAAAGCAGTGGTGATCTATACCTCGGATCACGGGGAATCGATCGGCGAGAATGCCCATTTGCACGGTGCGCCGAAACACATGGCCCCACCCGAGCAGCGCATGGTGCCGCTGGTGATCTGGGCGTCGAAGCCTTTTTTGCAGAACCCGCGCAACGCCGCGCGTTTCACGCAACTGAACGCCCGCAAGAACGTGGCGGTGGTGCACGAAGACCTGTTCGATTCGATACTGGGCTGCCTCGGCGTCGAATCCAACGATGGCGGCATCGATCCACGCAGAAATCTGTGCCGAGAAAAGTAAACGGCTGACGCCGTCACGCCATTCGGTGAGCCGCGGCGGGCGACGCTACAAGGGATTGTGCAGATGATGCCTGCCCCAATTCACTGGACACACCGCCTGGCGACGCGCGCGGACCTTCCCGCTATCGTTGCAATCTATAACGCAAGTATTCCATCGCGCCTGGCAACGGCGGACCTCGAGCCCATATCGGTCGAGAGCCGCAGCGACTGGTTCGCGCAGCACAGGCCGGATTTCCGGCCGCTCTGGGTAGCCGAGCACAGCGGCCGGGTTGCAGGGTGGTTGAGCTTCTCGACATTTTACGGGCGCCCCGCCTACGACAAGACTGCCGAGCTGAGCGTCTATGTCGACGACGCACTCCATGGTCGCGGACTCGGCTCCTATCTGCTGGCACAGGCGATCGGGCACGCGCCTTCTCTTGGCGTCGACCGTTTGCTGGGGTTCGTGTTTGCGCACAACCACCCCAGCGTCAAGCTGTTCGAACAGTTCGGGTTCGAGATCTGGGGAAAACTGCCGGGCGTCACGCTGCTCGATGGCATTGAGCGCGATGTAATCATTCTGGGCCTGAGCCTGACGCAGTTCGCCTGATCGTTTCCGGGCGCAGAGCGAGACGAGGAGACGATCGTCCGAAGATGCTCTGTCGATACGGCCGCTATCAAGGCAAAAAAAAACCGGGCAATCTGCCCGGTGGAAGGTACGACAGGAGGAATTCGGTTCAGTTGGATTCGGTCGAGGCCACGTGGACCGGCTTCTGGGCTTGCGGCAGGCAGCGGATCTTGTCGTCGATGATTACGCAGCGGTTGTTGCCGTTGAGGCTGAAATCGATGCGCTGCTTGCCGTCTTCCATGGAAACGCGGTAGCGGTCTTCGGCAAAGCTGGAGGTGCTCGACAAGGCGGCGGCGATGAGCAGGGTGGTGAGCAGTTTGTTCATGATCCGTTCCTCCAGAAGCGTTTGCGTTGGAGAAACTTTACGGCTGCAGGGGGTGCCGGCGCGTTGAACTGTTACCGCTGAAACCTGTGATTTATTCACGCGGGCCCGCCTCGCGGCGAACCGAAGGCGCCCGTTGCTGGTGTGCGGCAAACGGCTCGCCAATCTGACCGAATCCAGGCGCGGCGGGATTCCAGGCGAGCGTGTGACTTATTCACACGCCGTTCGGCTTGCCGTCCGCCAGTCGCGGGAGTAGGGTGATTCAGTCGCTTGGCATAGGCCTACGGCTGAGGGTCCGCGCCGGAGCCGGTCTGGCAAATCGCCGGGCCGGCATGCCGTTGGGTTCCGTTACGGGGCCAGAAATGTGACTGCCCGTTGCAGCAGGGGGGAAAGTCCACATGCGTTTGCATTGTTCCGGAGGCAGATGCCCGATCCGTCGCCGAGAGGCTGGCGGCGCGGGCGCCCTTGGTCTGCGGACGGCGAGCCTCGCCCTGGCCCTGGTTCTGGTGCTGGCTTCGACGCAGAGCTTTTCCGCGGACATCGAACATCCGGCACGGCCGAGCGTAAAGATAGGCGTTGTCAGTCCGGCTGCTTCTTCCACGAATGCGCGTGCGTTCACTGCTTTCTGGGAGCGCCTGCGCGAACTGGGCTACCGCGAAGGTCAGAACCTGGTGGTCGAATCGCGTTGGGCCGATGGCCATAACGACCGCTTGCCCGCGCTCATCAATGACGTTCTAGGCCGCAACATCGATATCGCTAAGTCGCTCGGCATCACGATCCCGCAGTCGATCCTGCTGCGGGCGGATGAGGTGATCCGGTGAATCGGCGCGAAGTCCTTTCGTTGTTCGCAAACGTCCTGGTGTTGCCGACGGTTGCGTTGGCACAGCAGTCGGAGCACATGCCAGTCGTCGGATTTCTTATCACCCATCCACCTGTTACGGACCCTGTAGTAGGCGCCCTGCGCGCCGGGCTGCGGAAATATGGATACGAAGAGGGAAGGACCGTCAGGGTCGAGGTGCGCACAGCGCTGGGTCACCTCGAACGGGTTCCCGAAATTGCAAAGGAACTCGTGCAACAGCATCCGGACGTCATCGTGCTTGTCAATGCGCCGGCACTGCGAGCTGTCAGACAGGCGACTTCGACTATTCCCATTGTGATGGTGGGCTACACGGATGACCCCGTCACCCTGGGCTGGATCGAAAGCTACCGCCGGCCCGGCGGCAATGTCACGGGCATTTTTAATGTGAACGCAGCGCTGATCAGCAAAAGACTGGAGATTTTGAGGGAAACACTGCCCAAGGTCTCCCGCGTTGCAGTGCTATGGGATCCCGCATTTGGGCGGCGAACGCTCGACGAACTGCAGCATGCCGCCGACCTTCTGCGAGTGCGGCTCGAGCCCGTGGAGATTCGAGGCGAAGACGGCATAGAGCCTGCTTTCAGGACGGCCAAGCGAATCAACGCCGGCGCCGTTCTGCTGGTTTGGTCGCCGGTTTTCTATCTCCAACGAGCTCGCATCGCCGCGTTTGCCTTGGACGCAGGATTGCCGACCGTAAGCGATCTGGACGTTGTCACCGAGGCAGGATGCCTGCTCTCATACGGATCCGACAGTTTTTTCCCTTTCGAACGAGCGGCCTATTTCGTCGATCGCATTCTGAAAGGTGCCAGTGCGTCCGACATGCCAGTTGAGCAGATCTCGAAGCTCAAGCTCGTAGTCAACCTGAAAACCGCAAAAGCCCTCGGCATCAACATTCCCGAGTCGATCCTGCTCAGAGCGGATGAGGTGATCCGGTGAGGAGCTCAGTTCTGTTTTTTGGTATTGCGTCATTAGTCTTGATTGCGAGCCAGGTTTTTGGCGCCGAGCCGGCGAGTCGCATTGTGAGCATCGGATTTGTCAGTCCGGAATCCTTGAAGTCGGATATTCCGGCAATCAAAAGTTTCTTCCAGCGCTTGCGTGAGTTGGGTTGGATCGAGGGCGAAAACGTCCTGGTCGAGCGACGCTGGGTGGAAGGACACTACGACAGACTCCCTGCGATCATGGCCGATCTTGTCGATCATGGCGCGGACGTTATCGTTGCGGGCGGAACGCCCGCCGTCGTTGCGGCAGCGCGCGCTACCCGAACTGTCCCGATTGTCAGCATGGGCATGGGTGATCCTGTCGGCAATAATTTGGCAGTCAGCCTGGCACGGCCAGGCGCGAACATGACGGGTCTGAGCCTGCAATATGAAGAAGGACTTCCGGGGAAGTTGCTGGGCCTTCTGCACGAAACCGTCCCGCGTATGAGAACAGTCGCATTGATTTCCAATCCGGAGAGCCCACTGAGCAAGCTGTGGGAGTCACAACTGGCAGTCGCTGCGCAGAATCTGGGATTAACTGCGCACTTCGTTCATATCAAGCGAGTTCAGGATCTTTCGCGAGCTTTCCATCAAGTACGCCAGCATGCGCACGCAGTTATGGTGGTTCCCGATCCCATTACCACCAATCATCGAGGCGAGATTGTGAAATTCGCAGCCAGGCATAACATCCCCGGAATATACGTCATGCGGGATTTCGTCGAAGATGGAGGTTTGATGTCTTACGGAGTTGACATGTATCGAATTCTTCAACGCGCGGCGGAATACGTCGACAAGATACTCAGAGGCGCGAATCCCGGGGATCTGCCGATCGAGCAACCGACAAAATTCGAACTGGTGGTCAATCTCAAGACGGCAAGAAAACTCGGCATTACCATACCCCAGTCAATCCTTTTACGTGCGGATGAGGTAATACGGTGAAACGACCGATAGATCGGCGCAAATTCCTGGGCGCCTTCGCAGCCGCGACGGCCTGTCTCGCTTTGTCTGCGAAAACCTTTGCCCAGCAGCCCGCGTCACCGCGGCGCATCGGTGTTCTGCTCGCGGCGTGGTCTCCCGAGGGCGAGGAAGCGAGCGCTTTCCGCCAAGGCCTCGTCGAGGCCGGTTACGTCGAGGGTCGCGATGTGGTGATCGAATGGCGGTGGGCCAAGGGCGATTACGCGCGCGTACCTGAACTGGCTGCCGAGCTGGTGCAGGGCAAAGTCGACGTAATCGTCACCGACACGACAATGGGCACGCGGGCCCTTCAGCGCGCTACGACCACCATCCCCATCGTGATGACAACCATCGCCGATCCTGTGGGGGCCGGTTTTGCTGCCAGCCTCGCGCGCCCGGGCGGCAATATCACCGGGCATACGACGATGATTGCCGAAGTCTGTGCGAGGCGGTTGCGTCTATTGAGAGAGGCTATCCCCGCTCTCGCGCGCGTAGCGGTGCTATGGAATCGAGATACGCCCTATAACGCAAAGGTGATCGAGGCACTCAAGGCCGATGCCGCTTCCTCGTCGATAGACGTAGTGTCCATGGGTATCCGAACGCCCGACGAGATTACTCCGGTACTTTCAGCCCTCGGGGAAGTGCGCGCGGAGGCTTTGTATCTGATCGGGGATGCCATGTTCAACGCCCATCGCGCCACCATCTTGAGGTTGGTGGCAAAGGCCAGGATTCCTGCCATCTACGGATTCAGGGTGTACGTCGAAGAGGGCGGGTTGATTTCCTATGGGCCGAGCTTCCGCGATCTGTTCCGCCGGTCGGCAGGCTATGTTGACAAGATCCTGAAGGGCGCCCAGCCCGGCGATCTTCCGATCGAGCAGCCCACCAAGTTCGAACTGGTGGTCAATCTGAAAACCGCCAAAGCGCTCGGTATCACGATACCGGATTCAATTCTGGTGCGGGCCGACGAGGTGCTCCGGTGAACCGGCGCGAAACGCTTGGAATCCTCACGGCCGCGTTCGTCTGACCGATGTTCGTCAATCTGAAGACTCCGAAAAGCCTTGACGTGAAAATTCCGCAGTCCATTCTGGTCAGGGCGGACGAGGTGATCGAATGACACTAAACTGGTTCCGCCGATGGCCGCCGTGTGCCACGACAGAACTGAAGGCGCAAGTGCAACTCCTGTTGGTCGCCGCGGTGTGCTCGGTACTCATCCTCGGATGGGCCGCACAGGGCTTGGGCCAGACCAAACGTCCCCGTGTCGGGATTCTTAGCTACGGGGGCCATACCGATGATGAGGTCAAGCAAAGTCTGAAACAATTCCGCGACAGGCTCGCGGACCATGGCTGGATCGAAGATCAACATGTGGTGTATGAATACCGCTGGACTCCTGGCGACATTGCGCAGCTTCGCGCAGCGGCGGATGACCTGGTTCGGTTGAAGGTTGATCTGATCTACGCGGACAGCGCCCCGTCCGTCCGGGCGGCGCGCGCGGCGACTTCGACGATCCCCATTGTAGCCACCGATTTCACCACCGACCCGATCGCCGAAGGCTACATCGAGAGTTACGGCCGACCCGGTAGGAATATAACGGGAGTATTCCTCGATGCGCCTGAATTCTCCGGCAAGTGGATCGAGTTGTTGCAAGCAATCGTGCCGGGCCTGTCGCGTATTGCGGTGCTCTGGGACCCGAGCCCGGGTCCGACGCATCTGCGTGCGCTCAAGGAATTGGCGAGACGGTCCGGTCTTCAAATGCAGATCATCGAAGCTCGCAAGTCGGAAGATCTCGCCAGGGCATTCTCTGCATTGCGAGGACGCACTCAGGCACTGATCATCCTGCCTTCGCCGATGAGCTACCTGCAAAGCGACCAACTGGCCCGGCTGACGCTCAAGCAACGCGTGCTTGCCACATCGATGGCCAGGCAATTTGCGGAGGCCGGCGGGCTGATCGTCTACGGACCCGAAGTACGTTCTCTGGATGATCGAGCTGCCTTTTTTGTCGCCAGGATTCTCGCGGGGGCAAAGCCGGGTGATTTACCGGTGGAGCGTCCTGCGAAATTCGAACTCATCGTCAATCTGAAAACGGCGAAAGCCCTCGGGCTGACCATTCCGCAGTCGCTGTTGCTGCAAGCGGATGAGGTGATCCGGTGATCTGGCGCCGTAACCTTTTCTTGAAATACGCCATCCCGCTCGTGGTGCTGGTCATGGGGGGCCTGGTCATCAGCGGCCTGGTCGAGATCTACTTTTCCTATCAGGAGAACAAATCCGCCCTCGCGCGCATCCAGCACGAAAAGGCCGCCGCCGCAGCGATCAGAATCGAGCACTTCGTGCGCGAACTCGAGCACGACTTGTCCTGGATCGCGCAGACACCGTGGGGCCGGCGCGGCATTCCGCTGGACCAGCGCCGGCTCGATTCCCTGAGGTTATTGCGTCAGGTGCCGGCTATTACCGAGGTCAGCCATATCGACCCGACGGGCCACGAGCAGCTGCGTGTATCGCGTTTGGCGATGGATATCATCGGCAGCAACGTTGACCTCTCTACCGATCCGAAATTCACCGAAGCGATGGCGCGCAAAACCTGGTTCAGCCCGGTGTACTTCCGCAAGGAATCGGAACCCTACATGACCATTGCGATGACCGGCGCAGGAGAAGACGCCGGTGTCGTCGCTGCCGAGGCCAATCTCAAATTCATCTGGGACGTAGTGTCGAACCTGAAAGTCGGCAAGGGCGGTTATGCGTACGTCGTCGATCTGCAGGGCCGCCTCATCGCCCATCCAGATATCAGCCTGGTGCTCAAGAAGACCGAGCTGGGAAGCTTGCCGCAGGTAAGGATCGCACATGCTGCTTCGGCTTCGAAAACAGACGGGCCGACCGAAGCCATCGTGGGCGAGGATCGCTCCGGCAAAGAGGTGCTGTCCGCCTACGCGGTCATCGCGCCGCTTGACTGGGCGGTCTTCGTCGATCTGCCGATCGCCGAGGCGTTCGCGCCGCTGTATGCCTCGCTCTGGCGAACGGTAGCGCTGGTACTGGTCGGTATTGCCATTTCGCTTATTGCAAGCTTGTACCTGGTGCGGAGAATGGTTGCGCCCATCCAGACCCTGCGTGCCGGTGCAGCCCGCATCGGGGCAGGCGCGCTCGATCACCGGATCGCGGTCAAGAGTGGAGACGAACTGCAGGCGCTGGCGGACGAGTTCAATCGCATGACCGAACGGCTGCAGGAGTCATACGCCGGGTTGGAGCGAAAGGTCGAGGAGCGTACGAGGGACTTGCGGGAGTCGCTGGAACAACAGACTGCCACCAGCGAGATTCTTCGCGTGATCAGCCAGTCCCAGACCGATGCACAGCCTGTTTTTGATACGATCGCGGAACGCGCACGAATACTTTGCGGCGCGACACACGTTGGCGTTACGACCTACGATGGTCAACTGGTACGCAGCGCAGCGCTCGCCAATGTGGATCAGGATCAGGCGGCCACATTACGTGCAGCCTTTCCAAGGCCACCGGGTCCGGACACGGCAACCGGCAGAGCCATCCTCGAGCGTGAAGTGGTCATCATCCCGGACGTGACTGAGTATCCAGGCGTACGCGCTCGCGCCCGCCTCGCGGACCGTTCCCTTTGGCAGTGTCATGGCAGTACCTATGCTTCGCGACGGAAATCCAATTGGGACGATAACGGTCATGAGGACGGAGACCGGCCCTTTTGCCGAGCGTGAGATAGAACTGATCAAGACCTTCGCCGACCAGGCCGTGATTGCCATCGAGAACGTGCGGTTGTTCAGGGAACTGGAAGCGCGCAACAGAGCACTGACCGAAGCGCTGGAGCATCAGAAAGCATCCGCAGAAGTTCTTGGGGTAATTAGCGGCTCGGTTGCTGATACACAACCGGTGTTCGACAAGATTCTCGAAAGCTGCCAGCGCCTTTTTTCGGGACTGAATGTGGGCATCAATGTCGTTCAGCCAGACGGTCTCGTCCACATGGCAGCGTTCTCCGGGCCAGGGCGCGCGGCACTCGAGCGCCACTTCCCGGTGCCTTTGAGTCTTGAATCCGGGTCAGGCGCCGCAATACTAGGCCGCTGCGTAGTTCACTATCCAGATGTTGAAAATGGAAGCGACGTGCCCAATTACGCGCGACGCGGATCCATCATCGCGGGCAACAAAGCAGTGATTTTTGCGCCGATTCTGTGGGAGGGAAAGGGAATCGGCGCGATTCACGTCGGTCGCGCGCTCGCAGGGCCTTTTTCTGAAAAGGAAGTGGCATTGCTCAAGCACTTTGCGGATCAGACGGCCATCGCCATTCAGAATGCACGCCTCTTTAGCGAACTCGAGGAACGCAATAAGGCCCTCGGTGAAGCGCTCGAGCAGCAGACCGCGACTAGCGAAATTCTTCGTGTGATCAGCCAATCGCAGCGAGATGTCCGGCCGGTATTCGAGTCGATAGCCAAGAATGCCCGTAAGCTGTGTGGCGCTACGTGGGCGGTGTTTTATACGTTTGACGGGGCACTCATTAGATACGCCACTTCTGACGGCATGAACCCCGAGACCATCCAGGCGACACGCAAGTCGTTTCCTGTAGCGCCGAGTCGTGGGAGCGCGCTAGGTCGCGCAATTCTTACTCGCGCTGTTTCGTATATCCCGGATGTTTGGAATGACCCCGATTACCGTCTGGAGGCCTTGGCGCAGACCGCTGGATATCGGAGCACGGTCTCAATTCCCATTCTTCATAACGAAGAGCCGATTGGTGCAATAAGCGTGTCCGCCATCGAGCCAGCAAAATTCTCGGAACGGCAGATCACGATGCTCCAAACCTTTGCGGACCAGGCCGTCATCGCAATCGAGAACGTGCGGTTGTTTCAGGAACTGCAGTCGCGGACCCAGCAACTCGCGCATTCGGTCGAACAGCTGCAGGCGCTTGCCGAAGTCAGCGAAGCGGTGAACTCCACGCTCGATCTTGAGAAAGTGCTCTCCGCGATCGTCACGCGCGCCGTTCAACTGTCATCGACCGACACGGGTGCCGTATACGAGCACGACGAGGAAACTGGCGAGTTGCATCTGCGTGCCACGTATGGGCTTTCGTCCGAGCTGGCGGACGCGCTGCTGGCGAAATCATTGCGCGTTGGGGAAGGGGCAACCGGGCTGGCCGTCCAGACGCGCGCGCCCGTGGAAGTGGCGGATATCAAGAGCACGGATGCTTATAGCGGGACGTTGCGCGACGTGATCGAACGCGCAGAGATCAGATCGTTACTCGCCGTGCCGCTGTTGCGCGAGGGACGGGTACTGGGCGGGCTCACGGTCTCGCGCAGAATAACCGGGGCCTTCCCGCCGGGCGTCGTGGAGATTCTGCAAACCTTCGCCGCGCAATCGACCGTCGCCATCCAGAACGCGCGCCTGTTCCGCGAGATCGCGCACAAGAGCCGCGAGCTGGAAGTGGCCAGCCAGCATAAATCCCAGTTCCTGGCCAATATGAGCCACGAACTACGCACGCCGCTCAATGCGATCCTGGGCTACACCGAACTGATCGTCGATCAGATCTACGGCAAGGTGCCGGACAAGATCAGAGACGTGCTCGAGCGCGTGCAAAAAAGCGGCCGTCATTTGCTCGGGCTTATCAACGACGTACTGGATTTGTCCAAGATCGAGGCGGGCCAGCTTGTGCTGTCGCTCTCCGATTACTCTTTCCAGGATGCGGTTCAGTCGGTCGTGAGTTCCGTGGAATCGTTGGCGAAGGAAAAAGGGTTGCGGCTGACGGTCGATGTGGCGCCGGCGCTGCCCGTCGGGCGAGGTGATGAACGCAGGATCGTGCAGGTGTTGCTGAACCTGGTCGGCAATGCCATCAAGTTCACCGAAGCGGGTGAAGTCTGCATCCGTGTGCGCATGTCGGGCGGCGCATTCCTGGTGTCCGTATCCGATACCGGACCCGGCATACCGGAAGACCAGCATCAGAAGATCTTCGAAGAATTCCAGCAGGTTGATAGTTCGTCAACGCGTAGCAAGGGTGGCAGCGGACTGGGCCTCGCCATCGCCAGGAAGATCGTCGAAATGCATGGCGGGTCGATTGCCGTGGATTCGAGAGTCGGCAAGGGCTCGACCTTCACGTTCACTATTCCGGTGCGGATCGAAACGCAGGTGGCAGCCTGAGGATTGACTTCGAAGGAGGCGACGACATGGGCAAACGCATTCTGGTCATCGAGGATCAGGAGGACAACCGGCAGATCATTCGCGATCTCATGAGCGCGAATGGTTATGAGCTGATCGAGGCGGTAACGGGGGAACAAGGGCTCGAGATGGTCGTGCGCGGAGCGGCCGGACCTCATCCTGATGGACATCCAGCTGCCAGGCATCGACGGCTACGAAGTGACTCGTCGCATCAAGGCGGATCCAAAACTCCGCACCATTCCGGTTATCGCCGTGACCTCCTATGCGCTCAGTGGCGACGACAAGAAAGCGTTTGCGGCGGGTTGCGATGGGTATGTCACCAAGCCTTACAGTCCGCGCCTGCTGCTCGCCAAGATCAACGAGTACCTGGCGCCGGTCTGAACCGCTCATGCAGACTCCGCCGCGCATTCTGGTCGTGGACGACAATCCGGCCAATGTCGAGATCCTGCGCATGCGGCTCGAAGCGCAGGGCTACGAGATCAAGACCGCCGCCGATGGCGAAGAAGCGTTATCCGCGGTTCGAACCCATAGCCCGGACCTGATTCTGCTCGATGTGATGATGCCGAAGCTCGACGGTATCGAGGTCTGCCGGCGGCTGCGGGCCGACCCCTCGTTACCGTTCATCCCCATCGTGGTCGTCACCGCGAAATCCGACTCGAAGGATGTGGTCGCTGCACTGGAAGCCGGTGCCGACGAGTACCTCACGAAACCGGTGG
Source organism: uncultured beta proteobacterium (assembly GCA_963846655.1). Taxonomy (GTDB): domain Bacteria; phylum Pseudomonadota; class Gammaproteobacteria; order Burkholderiales; family JACQAP01; genus JACQAP01. The sequence continues at coordinate 165,152 of CAWJWT010000012.1, forward strand.
ATCAGGCGGCGCTGGGCGCGCGCGTCAAATCCATGCTGCGGATCAAGGCGTTGCAGGACACGGTGCAGGGTCAGGCCGCGCAGCTTCAGGAGTGGAACCTGAAGCTGGAACAGCGCGTGGCAGACCAGCTTACGCAGCTCGACAGGTTGGGACGACTCAAGCGGTTTTTTGCACCGCAAGTGGCCGAGCTGATCTTGACCGGGGGCGCCGAAGATCCGTTGAAAAGCCATCGCCGGGAGGTCACGGTGGTGTTTCTCGACCTGCGCGGCTTCACCGCTTTCGCGGAAACCAGCGAGCCCGAAGAAATCATGGATGTGCTGCGCGAGTATCACGCGGAAATGGGGCAGGTCATCCTGGCGCACGAAGGCACGCTCGAGCGGTTTGCGGGCGACGGCATGATGGTGTTCTTCAATGATCCGGTTCCCGTGCCCGATGCCTCGGCGCGGGCCGTTCGCATGAGTGTGGCCATGCATGCGCGGCTTGCACCCGTCACCGAGAAGTGGCGCAAGCGCGGTATCGACCTCGGATTCGGCGCGGGGATTGCGCAGGGATTTGCCACGATCGGCGCCGTCGGCTTCGAAGGCCGCTGGGATTATGGTGCGATTGGAACAGTGACGAACCTGGCCGCGCGGCTTTGCGGTGAGGCCAAACCCGGGCAGACGCTGATCTCCCGGCGGGTGCTTGCCTCGATCGACGATCTGGCCGAAACAGAGCCGGTGGGCGAACTGGCGCTCAAGGGTTTCCTGAAGCCCGTACCGGCCTTTAACGTGATCAGGCTGAGTGCTACGGGTTGAGTTTCAGACAAAAAATGGCCCGCCATCGGGGCGGGCCAAAACCGGGAGAATCGGGTCTTACCTGGATTCGGTGGAGGCCACGTGGACCGGCTTCTGGGCCTGCGGCAGGCAGCGGATCTTGTCGTCGATGATCACGCAGCGGCTGTTGCCGTTGAGGCTGAAATCGATGCGCTGCTTGCCGTCTTCGATGGACACGCGGTAGCGGTCTTCGGCAAAGCTGGAGGTGCTCGACAGGGCGGCGGCGATGAGCAGGGTGGTGAGCAGTTTGTTCATGATCCGTTCCTCCATAAAGCGTTTGCGTTGGAGAAACTTTACGGCTGCAGGGGGTGCCGGCGCGTTGAACTGTTACCGCTGAAACGTGTGATTTATTCACACGGGCCGATGCCTGCGGGCGCTACTTTCAGAGGACGTTCAGACAGCCGAGGGGGGCCGCGCCGCTCACATTGAGCCGCCCGCCGGCGGAGATACCGCTGATGCCGTGCGAGTGAGCCAACGCAATGCAATCGAAGGCGGGCCTGCCGGCCCCGGCTTGCAGCGCGGATTGCTCGGCGGACGCCTGGCGTTCAGGGCCGGTCCACAGGCGATCGACCACCAGGGCGGCCACGGCCAGTTGCAATGCGATCAATGCGGACCAGAGCAGTTCCTTATCCATGATCAGTCCCTCCTTGATCTGTGACTTATTCACCCCTGAACCAGCGGGTTCAGGCCTTGATGCGGCCCTGTTCGGCGGCGCCGCAGAGGCCTGACAACAGGCAATCGAGCTGCTGGCGTGAAGAATCCGAGCCCAGCCTGATCGCCTTCTGGCCGCGATCTTCGCCGCAGGGTCGCAGGGCAAGCGATCCTGCATTCTGGTTCGAGCAGTGGATGACGCGCTGCGCCGCGGGTTGTAAACGCGCCGTTGCGGCATCAGCGGCTGCGGAAGTCTGGGCCTGCGCAAACAGCCCCGGCCAACCGAGCAGCGCGACCAGCATGCAAACCCCTGTCGACTTGTTCATGGCATCTCCTTATAGGCGTTGATTTCGATAACTCAGAAAGCGATGCCAGAGTAGTCCTGCCGAAGGGTTTGATCCCGTACGTTTTACCAAGCTTTTCTGTGACAAATTACCGCGCTGTGCCGGCAGCCAGGCGCCACGAGGCTGCAATCCGCCTTGTTCCCAATGGCTTATAAGCGCAGAATTTCGGCCGCTGACCCGAACCTGCCAGGGAGAACAAGAAATGTCCGTCTCGATTGACGAGGGCGCGCAGTTATGGAGCCTGCCGCCGGAGCACATGAAAGCGCTGGGGGAGCAAGGGACCGTCAGGGCCTATCCTAAAAATACCGTCATCGTCAGCGAGGGGGAGCGCAGCGAATCGCTGTTCATCATTCTTTCGGGGAAGGTCAAGGTTTTCCTCGCCGACGAGGAAGGCAAGGAGATCCTGTTGAGCACGCAGGGGCCGGGAGAGTACTTCGGCGAAATGATCCTGGATGAAGGCCCGCGCTCCGCATCGGTCATGACGCTGGAGCCGTCGCGCTTCGCAGTCATCACCACCGATCAGTTCAAGCAGTTCCTCGCCAAAAATCCCGAGATCGGGCTCGAACTGGTCAAGAGCCTGATTCATCGCGTGCGGGCGCTGACCAAAACCGTCGGCAATCTTGCGTTGCTCGACGTGTACGGCCGGGTCGCGCGGCTGCTGCTTGACCTGGCGACCGACGTCGATGGGCGGCAAGTCATCTCCGGCCATCTGACGCAGCAGGACATGGCGAGCCGCGTGGGATGCTCGCGCGAGATGATCAGCCGCATCATGAAAGACCTGCGGGTGGGCGGCTATATAAAGATGAATGGCGACGAGATCATCGTCGCCAAGACCCCGCCGCGCAATTGGTAAGATTCGCAGCCTTGTGAATTTTCACCGGTTTCAGCGTTAATCCTCACGGGATTACGAGAGCCCGCCTCGCTATTCTGGATTCGTGGGCATGTGCTCACGCCTTCCCGCGAGGAGTGTTATGAAATCTCATCTGAAATCCACCGTAGTTTCCCTGGTTGGCGCATTGTTCGCCGCCGCCGCCTTCAACGCCGCCGCTGACCCGGTTCGCGCAGGGGCTCCTTCCGACAAGCCCGCCCGTGCGCTCGACGAAGACAGTGTCAGATCGCAAGGCGTCACCAGCAAGCCCGGCCGCGCGCTCGACGAACAATCGGTTCGTGCACCAGGCGACAGCAACAAGCCCGGCCGCGCGATTGACGAGCGTAACCCCGTGAAGTCTGCAGGCAACACCGGAAAGCCGGGCCGTCAACTCGATGACGGCGCAGTGAAGGCTCCGGGCGCAACCGACCGGCCCAGCCGCGCCATTGACGAGCGTACGCCGGTGAATTCCGCCGGAACTTCGAAGAAACCCGCGCGTGCGCTTGACGAGGGCACGGTCAAGGCTCCGGGCGTATCGGACAAGCCCGGTCGCGCGATTGATGAGCGGACCCCGGTCAATTCCGCCGGAACTTCGAGCAAACCGGGACGACAGCTCGACGACGGCGCGGTCAAGGCCCAGGGCGCATCCGACAAGCCCAGCCGCGCGGTTGACGAAGATGCAGTGCGCACGAACAAAAAGAATCGCAAACCGCATGCGCGCGGAATCGAAAAGCAAGACGTGACGGCCAAAGGCGCAAGCCAAGAACCCGGCCGCAAGCTGGAGAAGGACAAGAACTAAATTAGCAGAGCGTCAAGAAAAGCCGGCCCGTGTGGCCGGTTTTTTCTTGTGATCAAGCATATTTTCCGAGTGCGGCCTTGCCTTGCCGATCATTTCTGCGCGGATTTGCGCTCCAGAAAGCGTTTCGCGCGCTGCACGGCCGGGCGTTGCGTGTCGCCTTGCTGGCAGTTCGCGACCAGCTGCAGATAATATGCTCGCGCTTTATCCAGACTCCCGGCAAGATCCGCAGCCTGTGCCGCGCCATACAGTCCGTTCAACCGATTGGGCGTCAGGCGCAGCGCCGCTTCGTACTCCACCAAGGCATCCTTGGGCCGATGCATTTCCAGCAGAAGCTCGGCGAGCAATTCTCGCGTTGGCAGAAGCTGGCCCGGCGTGATGGGATGTTTGTAGGTCGAGTCTTCCAGATCTGCGGCCCCGCGCATCAGGGCCAATGCCTTCTCGCCGTTTCCTTTTGCCCATTCAAGCCACGCCTGTGCTGCCTGATGCTGGACTTGCGCCTGTTTCGCCCAGTAAACCTGTTTGGCCTGCGACAGCGTGTCGCGAAGGTCGGCCAGCTTCGCGATGTCCTTCTCCGCTTCCGTGACCGACCCGGTGCGGGCTGCACCCAGCGCGCGGACGTAATGAGTCAGCGCCCGCGTACCCGGAAAATTGCTCGGCAGCGGTGTGAGCGCGGCCGCCTCGGCCCAGGCGCGCCGCTCGATAGCGAAACGCGCCGGCGCGGCTGCCAGGGCATAGTCGATGGCTAGCGTGCGCGGTTCCTCGATTCTTACTGTCTCAAGCTGTTTCAGTACGCTCGCCGCAGCCAGATCTTGCGCCACTTGCAGATACGCGTAGACCAGATAATCCATGGTATGCAATTCTTCCTGTATCCATGCGAGTCGTCTCGCCGCGGCGTTGGCCGCCAGATTGGACTGGATCGAATCGTGCCAAAGCCCCACGGCGATGAACGTGTGGGAGGGCATGTGCAGCGCATGCGGAATGGATTGGGCGACCTGCCCGTAATGGCGCGCGGCATCGAGCGCTCGGGGGGCGAGTTCCGGATAGTCGTAAGCGTGAATCAGATAATGCGCAATGCCGGGATGATTCGGCAACCGGGCGTAGAGCGCATCGAGAATGGCGCCGCTGGTGAGCTGGTTTCGATAGGTCTTGTCGTTCGGATCCGCCGTGGCTTGCAAGGCGAGGGCATAAAAGGCGGCTGCCTCGGTGTCATCGGGATTGCTCCGATAAACCTGTTCGATGGCTTTCTCATAGGCGAGCGCCCGGGTTTTGTGGTCGACGGTTTCAAAGTCCTGGTAGAACGCGGCGATGGCCGCGACGTAGGCGCGCTCGCGCTCGGTCTTTGGTCCCGTGGTGCGGGCCTTCTCGACCGCATCCCGGCCTCGCAGCAGCGATTCCCGGGTGGGCGGAAACCACAGGGGGTACCACGACGACATGGCGATGCCCCAGTTGCCCATTGCGCAATCAGGATCGATCTGCGTGACTTTGCTGAAGGACCGGAGCGCCGCGGGATAGTAAAACGAATGCAGAATAGCTACCCCGCGGTTGAATTCTTCCTGCGCCGCAGTCGTGCATGAAATTGGAAAATTGACTTCGCCAAGCCGCTCGGGCGTACCGGTGGGAATTTGCTCGTCTTCATGAGCGTAAGTGCCAAAGCATGCAAACAAGGCGACCGCCGCGACCGCAACGGTCAATCGACAGCATCTCATGTTCATGTTTCGCTCCTCGTGAGCCCTGGCCAGGCTCGAATCGAGTTTCGATTATAGGCGCGACAGCGCTGGGTTAGGGGGGGTCAAGCTTTGTTGCGCGCGGCCTCGTTCAACTGCGCATTGATCTTCGACAGGCGTTCGACGCGGTCCAGCAGAATCCGCACGAAGGCGCGGTTGAACTGTTTCTGGCAGGCGTCACTCGATGCCCGCAACGCAGTGGCGTTGACTTCGATGATGGTCAGCGGTGTGATCGACACCACGGAACTGGTGCGTTTGCCGCGGTCTTCGAAGTACGGAATTTCGCCGAAGCAGTCGCCATCGCCCAGCACCGTGAGCCCGCGGCCGCCGCTCATGACGCGCGCTTCGCCGCGCGCGATCAGGAAAAAGCTTTCGCAGGTTTCACCCTCGCGCACCACCGTCTCGCCTGGCGGGATGCGGCGGAACTCGGCGATGCGTACCATTTCCCAGACTTCGAGATGCAGGAACTCGCGGAAGAATGGCACGGCCTTGATGGCGCTGAACTTCTCCGTGTCGGAGATCGAACTCGCCGGCAACGCAAGATGCTCGTTGGTGGCGGCGAGATCGGCGGAAAACTCCTCCCAGTTCTGGTAGCGGTCGCTCAGGTCCCTGGCGATGGCCTTCATGACGATGCGGTCGAGGTCTTCGGGCAGGTCCGGGCGATGCACGCTCGGCGCAGGCGGCGACATATTGACGATCTGATAAAGCAGACTGGTGCTGTTCGATGCAAAAAACGGCAGCTTGCCGGTCAGCAGCCGGTAGAGCACCACGCCCAGCGAGTAAATATCGGTTTGGTGGGTCAGTTCCAGATCCTGCGCCTGCTCGGGCGACATGTAGAGCGGCGAGCCGACGCCTTCGAGCTGCGTCATGTCGGTATCGCTCTGCAGTGCGACCCCAAAATCCGTGATCTTGATGTCGCCATTGCTGCCCACCAGGATATTGGCGGGCTTGATATCGCGATGGATGATGCCGCAGCGATTGGCGAAATCGAGCGCCAGGCCGCATTTGAACGCGATCTCCACGACGCTCTCCAGAGGCAGCAGATCGGCGACTTCGCAATACGGCTCCAGCGTACAGCCGTCCACGTATTCCATCACGATGTAGCTGTAATCGATTCCGACATCGGCATCGTAGATGCCGATGATGTTCGGGTGGGTGAGCTTGCCTGCGAGCGATGCTTCGTTCAGAAAAACCCGGTCGAAGCGGGTCTTGGCCGGGCTCTCCGCGGCAGGCTCCTTGTGCATGACCTTGATCGCCACTTCGCGGTCCGCGAAGGGGTCGCGGGCCAGGAACACGCGGCTGGTGGCGCCCTGGCCGAGCTGGCGCAGGATGGGATATTTTCCGACCCGCTCGGGCAGGGCGGAAGGCGTCATGGCTGTGGGATGCATGGAATGCGACTGAATTGGGGCAACGAGCGGGAGCGGTGAACCAAGACGAGAATCCTGAATAAGAATTTGCCTGCAGCGATTCTACACCACGCCGTGTGCCACTCTCCGGAGCGGCCCAAGACTACATACTCGCCCTGATCCGCTCGGCTGCCAGATCGAGCGCCTCGGCCCAGATCGTGACGCGGGCCTCGCGCGCCCTGTCCGCGAGGTCCTCCAGTTTGGCCAGCAGTTCCGGATCACGTCCGCCGCGGCCGGCAGCAACCAGGGCGCGGGCTCGCGCGACGGTAAATGTCACGACGGGCACCGGCTCGTCGCCGAACGTGGCTTCCAGCACGGTGGCGTAGCGCTCAGCGCTGGCCCAGTCGCCGAGTCGCAGTGAAATTTCGATCGCCGGACGCGCGAAAAAAACATGGTTGTGCACGTTGCACCCGGAGGCGAGGATGTGCTCGGCCTCCGCGAGACAACGCTGGCGTTCATCGGCGTCGTTTGTAAATGCAGCAAGCGTGCCGAGGATCGGAGGACCGAAATACGTGATCATCTCGCGGCTGATCACCATGGCTTCTCGCAGCAGTTGGCAAGCCTCGTCGATCTTGCCCTGCTGCGCGAGGCATACCGCCACGAAGGCCATCCCCTCGGGCACGAAGCGCCGGGCGCCGATGCTCTGCGCCAGGGCCACCGCCGCATCGGCGTGCGGCCGCGCATTGACCGGATCGCCCATTTCCAGCAAGGCCCAAGCGCAGCCCTGGTGAGCAATGACCTGCGAGCGAAGGTGGCCGACCTTGATAGATAGATCGAGCGCCTGGCGCGACGATACGAGACCTTCGTCCACGCGTGCCAGAAAAAAAACGTCGAAGACGCCGAGCATCGCCAGGTTGGCGACTTCGACGCCGCCAAGACCGTGCGCGCGGCTCAACTCGATGCACTGCTGGAAGTATTTATACGACGTATAAGGGCGCCCGCCGCCATAGTGCGCATCGCCCAGCCCGCTCAACGCGCGCGCTTCCCACTCCACCGAACCCGCGCGACGCGCCAGCTCGAGCGCTCGCTCGTGTTCTTCAAGGCAGCCCGCTATGTTGCCCAGCGGAAAGTAAAGGCTGCCGCGCAGATAATGGATCTGGGCGGCCTCGATCTCGCTGCCCGGGGACTTTGCCAGCGCTTCGGCTTGCGCCAGCACCGTCAGAGCGGAAGCCGACTGATCTGCCATGCGCATGCTTCCGGCGATGCCGATCAAGGCGCGGCAACGCTCCCTGTCGGAGCCGGCGAGATTCAAGGCCTCCTGGAAAAGGATGATGGCCTCGGCGGAGCGGCCCAGATCCGGCAGCAGCTCGCCGCGTTCGGCAAGCAGATCGAATTTGGTTTTCGGGTCGAGAGCGAGTTCGAGTCCGCGGTCCAGCAGACTCAGTGCGCGGTCGGAGCGATATTGACGCTTTTCGCCCTGCGCTGCGCTCAGGTAGGCCGCGGCCGCGCGCGGATCACCGGCCCGCTCAAGATGTTCCGCCGCCAGGGCCGGATCCTTGTTGTCATACCATTGTGCTGCAAGCGCGTGCCAGCGGCGCTTGTCGTCGCTGACCAGCGTCAGATAGGTGCTCTCCCAGATGAGCGCATGTGCGAATAAAAACTCCTCGCCGATGGGACGCACCAGGTTCTCATCGAGCAGCGCTTTGCAGTCATACGTGCTTTCGCCGAACAAATGGCGCAGCAAGGAGAGGGAGAAGCGCTGGCCCAGCACGCTGGCCGCGCGGATCGCCTGCTGGTCGCGTACGGACAAACGGTCGAGCCTGGACAATACCAGGCTCTGGATGGAGCCGGGCACGGATTCGCGGTCGGTCATCTGGGCGGCGCGCAGCAGCTGCTCCAGGAACAGCGGGTTGCCGTCGGCACGCGTCGTGCACTGCGCGATGAGTTCGGTGGAGTTTGCGCCCAGGGCGCGCGCGAGGTCATTGGCTTCGGCTTCGCGCAGCGGCCGTAAATCCATCATCAGCAAACCTACAGCGGGGCCGGCTCGCGCACGCCAGCCGCGATCCAGTGGATCGCCTTCCACGCGCGAAGTCAGCAGCAGGATCGCCGGGTGCATAGCGCTTACGCCGGCAAGGCCGGCAAGGATCTCGAGCAGGACCGGATCGGCCCAATGAACGTCCTCGACGATCGCGATCAGCGGAGCAACAGCGCAGCGGCGCTGGACAAGGGCGAGCACGAACTCGAGCCGGCGCTGCGCCCGCGTGGTGTTATCCATGGCGTCGTACACGGCCAGCAGCGGGACTGGCTGTGCGATGCCGAGAATGTCGTGGGCAAAGACGAGCTGATCGTCGCTGACCAAGCCGGCGAGCACAGCTTCGCGCAAGGCTTCCGCGCGATCACTCGCGTGCCCGCCCTGTTCGCAGCCAATCAGGCTGGCAACCAGCTGCGCGATGGCGTCGTTCGCGCGCGTGACGCCGAAATTCAGGACCAAGCCCTTGTGCACCGAGAAGCCCAGGCGCATGGACGTGGTCTCGAGCTCTTCTACCAGACGGGATTTACCAATGCCCGCATCGCCGCGCACATACACGACCTGGCCCACTCCGCTATCCAGGCACGCTCTGCCCGCTGCCTCGAATTGCATCAGTTCGGCGCGTCGTCCGACCAGGGGCAGGCGTCGCTGGAAGTCGACCCGATTCTTCATACCCGAGACGCGCCAGGCACGCACGGGTTGGTCGAAACCCTTGACCATCACTTCGCCGACGGACTCGGCAACGATGAACTCCGCCAGCGAAGCATGCAGCGCATCGGAAACAACGGTTTGTCCGGACGATGCGAGACCAACGAGTCGCGCGGCGAGATTGACCGTCTCGCCGACCGTGGAGAAATCGCCCGTTCTGGCCTGCCGTCGACTCGCCACGACCTGGCCGGAGGCCGCACCAATATGCACGCTGAGCCCACGGTCGAACTCCGCGCTCAATTGCGGCATCAGGCCATGCACCGCGGCGGCCGCGCGCAACGCGCGCTCGGGATCGTTGCCGTGGGCCGTGGGGATGCCGAAGACCCCCATGACGGCATCGCCGATATAACGTTCCACGCTGCCGCCAAAATCCGTGATCGCCGCGCTTGCCAGTGCATGAAAGCGCGCGGCGAGCTTGTGCGTGAACTCGGCCCCGAGTTCGCGGGTGAGATGGGTATAGTCGGTCAGGTCGATGAAAAGAACGGTGACCGGACGCCGCTCCAGCCCGCCCAGAATTTCTTCGCGGTGGTCTTTGGCCAAGTGGCTTGCGTCGCGGTCCGGCGGGCGGGCATCATCTTCGATGCCTGCTATGGCCCGTAACAGTCGCTTGCGATCGCCCAGCGGGATCTGCAGTTTTTCGAGATCCGCATCCGTGAGTTGCGCCAAGATATCGAAGCCGATGCGATGCTCGGCGAACAAGTCGCCGTAGCGTTCAAGACCCAGCGTCTGAAGCCAGTCCTCGACCCGCGACATTCTTGCGTTCCCCTTGCAATGTCACAGATTGGCCCGCCGGCGCTGCCGTCGACGGGCGAACTACTTCGCAAGACTACAGTCTAGCAAGCGCGCCGACGGTACAGACGGAATTCGTCCCGAGTCCGGATCTCCCGCCGGTGTCTAGGGCGTAAGTCTGGTCGAGCCGCTCTGTCAGAGATCCCAGGGATTCGCGCGGTCGGTTGCAACACCGTATTTCTCGATGGCGCGCGCGACGACTTTGCGGTCGATCGTGCCTTCGTCTGCCAGGGCCTTGAGTGCTGCGACGGTGATGTGATTGCGATCGACTTCGAAGAAGTCGCGCAGCGCAGCCCTGCCATCGCTGCGGCCGAATCCGTCGGTACCCAGTACGACGTATTTTTGCGTCACCCAGGTGCGGATCATGTCGGGCAGGGCGCGCATATAGTCGCTGGCTGCAATGACGGGGCCCGAGGCCTTGGCCAGGCTTTGCTCGACCCAGGATTGCTTCTGCTTTGCATCCGGGTGCAAGCGGTTCCAGCGTTCGACGCCGATGCCGTCGCGACGCAGTTCGGTAAAGCTCGTTACGCTCGAGACATCGGCGGCGATGGTCCAGTCCTTTTCCAGCATTTCGGCAGCGGCAAGGACTTCGCGCAGGATGGTGCCTGAGCCCAGCAACTGCACCGTGGGCGCGCCTTTCTTGCTCTTGCCCTCGCGCACTTTGTACATGCCCTTGAGGATGCCTTCCTCGGCGCCCGCGGGCATGGGCGGGTGAACGTAATTCTCGTTCATGACCGTGACGTAATAGAAGACGTCTTCCTGATTCTCCAGCATGCGGCGCATGCCGTCGCGCACGATGGTCGTCACTTCGTAGCCGAAGGCCGGATCGTAGGCCACACAGTTCGGCACCGTGGAAAACAGGATGTGGCTGGAACCGTCTTCGTGTTGCAGGCCTTCGCCCGAGAGCGTGGTGCGCCCGGCGGTGGCGCCCAGCAGGAAGCCGCGCGCGCGCGAATCGGCCGCCGTCCAGACCAGGTCGCCGATGCGCTGGAAGCCGAAGCAGGAATAGAAAATGTAAAACGGCAGCATCGGCACGCCGTGCGCGCTGTACGACGTCGCCGCCGCGATCCAGGACGAGATGGCTCCGGCTTCGGTAATGCCTTCTTCGAGGATCTGGCCGTCCTTGGCTTCCTTGTAGTACAGCAGTTCGTCCTTGTCTTCCGGCTCGTAGAGCTGGCCGTGCGGCGAATAGATCGCCACCTGGCGGAACAGCGACTGCATGCCGAAGGTGCGCGCTTCGTCGGCGACGATCGGCACGATATGTTTGCCGATCGCCTTGTCGCGTAACAACTGCGCCAACATCTGCACGAACACCATGGTGGTCGATTGCTCGCGGTCGCCCGAACCTTCGAGCAGGCGCGCGAACGATTGCAGTTCCGGAACGGGCAACGCTTGCGATTTGGGTATGCGCGCCGGCACGTACCCGCCGAGCGCCTGGCGGCGCGCATGCAGGTACTTCATTTCGGGGCTGTCGTCCGCCGGCTTGTGGAAGCGCAGGTTCTGCACGTCCTCGTTGCTGAGCGGCAACCCGAAACCGGTCGCGGAACGCGAGCAAGGTGTCGTCCTCGAGTTTCTTGGCCTGGTGTGCGGCCATCTTGCCTTGCGCGGCGGTGCCCATGCCGTACCCCTTCTTGGTCTGCGCGAGAATGACAGTCGGACGGCCTTTGTGATTCACGGCCGCGTGATATGCGGCATAGATCTTGATCGGATCGTGGCCGCCGCGCTTCAACCGGTCGATGTCCTCGTCCGACATGTGCGCAACGATCTGCTGCAATTCCGGATACTTGCTGAAAAACGCTTCGCGGTTGAAGCGTCCGTCGGTGGCGGCGTATTTCTGGAATTCGCCGTCCACGGTCTCATGCAGCCGCTTGAGGATCACGTTGTCGCGGTCGCGCGCGAACAGCGGATCCCAGTCCGAACCCCACATGACCTTGATGACGTTCCAGCCGGCGCCGGCGAACAGTCCTTCGAGTTCCTGCACGATCGAGCCATTGCCGCGCACCGGCCCGTCGAGGCGCTGCAGGTTGCAGTTCACCACGAAGATCAGATTGTCGAGGCCTTCGCGCGCGGCCATGGCCAGTCCGGCGATGGATTCCGGCTCATCCATTTCGCCGTCGCCGACGAAGCACCAGACTTTGCGCGCTTTGGTTTCGAGAATGCCGCGGTCCTGCGAGGTAGCGCATGAAGCGCGCCTGGTAGATCGATGTGATCGACCCAAGGCCCATCGAGCCCGTGGGAAACTGCCAGAAATCAGGCATCAGCCACGGATGGCAGTAGGACGACAAGCCCTTGCCCGCGGTTTCGCGGCGATAGTTGTCGAGATGCTCCTCGGTCAGCCGGCCTTCCATGTAGGCGCGGGCATACACGCCGGGCGCGGAATGGGGTTGGAAGAAAATCGCATCACCATCCTGACCGGCGCGGAAGAAATGGTTGTAGCCGACTTCGAACAGATCGGCGGAAGACGCGTACGTGGCGATGTGGCCGCCGAGTTCGGAGTTCGCCCGGTTGGCGCGAACCACCATGGCCAGCGCATTCCAGCGCACCAGCGCGGAAATGCGCGCTTCGATTTCCGGATTGCCGGGAAATTGCGGCTGGTCGGCGAGGGAGATCGTGTTCGCGTAAGGCGTGTTCAGCACCGGCGGCATCGGCACGCGCTTCATGCGCGCGTGATCGAGCAGTTTGCGCAGCACGAATGTCGCGCGTTCAGGCCCTTCGTTGCTCGACGATCGCATCGAAGGCGTCCAGCCATTCCTTGGTTTCGATGGGATCAAGGTCCTGGCTCAGCACGCGCCACAAACCCGAAACGCTGATGTCGGAAAGGTCGGTCATGTCTTGATTCTCCTCGTAGAACGGTGGCCAGCTCGATGGGCCGGTTGCCGTGTGCGTCAGAAGCGAAATGCTACCTTGATTTGAAAAGCACGGGGTTTCGTTTCGACCATGCAAATTCGCTAATTAAGGCACAATATTCTGTAAATATGGCCAAAGACCAAAGGAAATGCCGGAAATGCAATTGGATTCGATAGATTGGCAGATCCTCGGACTGCTGCAGGCCGACGCCCGCCTGGCCAACGTCGAACTGGCGAAGGCCGTCGGGCTTTCGCCTTCGCCCTGCCTGAATCGCGTGCGCGCGCTGGAAGACGCCGGCTACATCAGCCGCTACGTTACTTTGCTCGATGCGCTGCGGATCGGGCTCAAGGTCAGCGTGTTCATCCAGGTCACGCTGGAGCGCCAGGTCGAAACCGCGCTCGAACGTTTCGAGAATGCGATTCGCGACCGTCCCGAAGTCATGGAGTGCTATCTGATGACCGGTGACGCCGACTATCTGATCCGCGTGGTCGTCGCGGACATTCAGTTGCTCGAGGAATTCATTCTCAAGTTTCTGACCAAATTGCCCGGCGTCGGCAACATCAAGTCGAGCTTTGCGCTGAAGCAGGTGAAGTATCAGACGGCGTTGCCGCTGCCGGGTTTAGCCGGCGCGCAAAAGACCGGTGTCAGGAGAAAAGGGAAAAGGGAAAAGTAAGAAGGAGGAAAGCCGGGAGAACGTCCTCGAGCGGGACTGGGATTAGCACACTCGACCTGTTCCGCCAATCAATGTGACACGAGCCTGTGGCAAATCAGTATCAGGAATCGCTGCCGGGGCATACGGCTCGACGACGCAATGCACTCAGCGGCGCGGCGGTGGAACGGTTCGCAAGGTCGGCGCAATTTCCGGCTGGAGCTGTTGGGTGAGCTCGCGCAGTTCTTTCAGGGAACGGGCAAGGACTGCACTGGTCGGCCCGTTCAGTCCGACGTGGCCGCCCCTGACCGTGTTAAGGACCTGTATCGACATATCGATCAACTGTAGCTGGCGCTCCAGCGCAACGGCATTAAGCTCGGTCGCCTTTGCCGACTGATCAGTCATTGAAGCATTGAATCCAGACGCATAAGCAGTGACGGCGTCGGCAATGGCATTGTCGAGACAACGGTTGAGTGTGCGAAATTCGTTAGTGGTAACTGCTACCTTGCGTTCGACGCCCAATTCAGTGATGGCCTGGCAGACGTCTCCATAGTCGTGCACCACCTGGTCAAGGGTATATCCCCGGCTCAATAAGTCAGCCCCGTGCAATGCCGCGCCGCGACCAATGTTCGTCGGCGCAGGCGTCTTCCCCGAATCCTCAGTGCTTGTCTCTCCAGACTCAGCCTCGTGACGAAGGGTTTCAACGAGTTGCGACAAGAACAGGGGCACGCCTTGATCGGGGCCTTGTGATGAAAACAGCGGCACAACCTGATCGAGACCGTCAGGAATGGGGGATGGCCTTTTCGCCACCTTTCCCTTGCAACGGTTGATCAACTCACGTCGATTCGAAGTTATGAATTCATGGAGCATTGCAAAACGATACGTGATCGCCTCCTGCTCTACCGTACGGTACCGTACATAGGCCGTGTTTTATTTGGTTCCAATCTTTGACTCCAGGCCCGCTTGGGATGGAACTGGGTCACGTGGTACTTGCGTTCTGCGCGTCACGCTTCCAGCTCGTATCTTGTCCGCTCACCTCAGGTCCACGGCGCGACTCATGTTAAATTCGTGGCCTATGCGCCCTGCGCGATTACGGGAGACGCTTTAATGACTGCAGCAGCCTGGGCCAAGCTGGAAGAAGAAGTCGCGATGCGGGTCGCGAATCCCGGTGTTTCGCCGCACGACGAGATGCGCAAGCGCTCGGGCCTGGAATTCCTGCGCGATATCGCGTCCGGTGCACTGCCGGTGCCGCCGATCGGAAAAACGCTGAATTTCTTTTTACTGGAAGTCGAAGAAGGCCGGGTCGTGTTCCAGGGCACGCCGACGTTCGATTTCTACAACCCGATCGGGTCGATCCATGGCGGCTGGGCGGCGACGCTGCTGGATTCGTGTATGGCCTGCGCGATCCAGACCACGCTGAAGAAAGGCTATGGCTATACGACTGCCGAACTCAAGCTCAACCTTGTGCGGCCAATGAGTGACAAGACCGGCCCGGTGCGCGCTGAAGGCAAGGTCATTCACCCGGGCCGGCAAGTGGCGACGTCGGAAGGGCGGTTGTATGGGCCGGATGGAAAACTCTATGCACACGGCACAACTACGTGCGTGATTTTTGAGTTGCCGAAAGGCGCGATTGGGTGATTGGGTGATTGGGTGATATTGGGGGATTCAGTCAAGTGCGGCACGCACCGCGCAATCACTTAATCACCGAATCACTCAATCCCCGAATTATTTGACAGGCTGCGAAGTTCCGGTCGAGGCATTCCGTCCGGCAAACGAAAGCGCGTTCGCGGAAGTCCTTCGACGTCGCAGCATGCAGAGGGGGGCGCGGCCTGCCTCATGCCACCGCCTTGCGGCGGGCGGCGGCTACGAATTCACCGAGTGCGTCGGGGTCGACGGGCTTCGTCATGTGAGAATCGAATCCCGCGCTATGCGCGGTTGCACGGTCGTTCTCCTGGCCGTAACCGGTCACCGCGACCAGCGCCAAATGACTGCACTCCGGGATGCTTCTGAGTTGCCGCGCCACTTCATAGCCGCTCATCCCGGGCAAGCCGATGTCAATGATGACGACCTCGGGCCGATAATTTTGCACGGTCTTCAGTACCGATGGGCCGTCGTATATGCACAGAACTTCGTGGCCGGTAATGCGCAGAATCATGGCAATGCTTTCCGCGGCATCGACATTGTCGTCCACGACGAGCACTCGTCTCTTGGTTTGATTATTGACGACGATTCCGGTCGAGAGCGACTTGAACGACGCAGGGTCGCCATGAAGCAGGGGCAGGCGCACGGTAAATTGGCTCCCGGTTCCTTTGCCGAGACTCAAGGCCTCGATCGTTCCCCCATGCATATCCACCAACCGTTTGACCAGCGTGAGGCCGATTCCAAGTCCGCCCTGCGAGCGTGCCAGGGTGTGATCGCCCTGCACGAACAGGTCGAAGATGCGTGGTAACAGCTCCGGGTCAATGCCCACTCCGGAATCGCGCACGCTGATACAGACGTGATTCCTATCCTTCTCGACGTCCAGGTGTAGGACTCCCGCCTCGGGCGTGTATTTGGCCGCATTGGTGAGCAGATTCGCCACCACCTGGGCAAGTCGGATGAGGTCCCCCTCGACGTAAATCGCACCCAGCGGAATCGACGTCTTGAGCTGGTGACCCCGTGCGTCGATCACCGGCTGCGCGGTCTCCACCGCGCGGGTCAGCGCCTGGGTTAACTCGACCGGTTCTTTGCGCAAGTCGATCTTCGCGCGCACGATTCGGGAAACATCCAGCAGATCGTCCACCAGCCGGACCAGTTGCTGGAGTTGACGCTCCATCATGTCCCGGGCCTGGATTACGGTGTCGGCCGCGGCACCCGGCATTTTCATCAAGTGCACGGCATTGCGTATCGGCGCGAGCGGATTGCGCAGCTCGTGGCCAAGCATGGCAAGGAACTCATTCTTCTGCCGGTCGGCCTCCGCGAGTTCATTCACGCGCTCGCGCAGCTCGAGCTCCAGTTCCTTGCGCTGCGTGATGTCGCGTACGATTCCGGTAAAGAATCGATGCGCCCCGATGCGAAATTCGCTCACCGCCAATTCCATCGGAAACGTCGATTTGTCTTTGCGTTGGCCGACGACTTCGCGGCCCGAGCCGATGATTCTCGCAATACCTGTTTGGGTATAACTGCTGATATAGCCATCGTGCTGGGCGTGATACGGCTCCGGCATCAGCATTTTTACGTTTTGGGTCAGGACTTCATCTTTGCTGAAGCCGAACAGTTTCTCGGCAGCCGGGTTGAAGGACTGTATGTTTCCCCGTTCATCGATCGTGATAATACCGTCCACCACGTGATCGACCACGGAGCGCATGCGCTCCTCCGCTTGTCGAAGCTCCGATTCCGCAACCTTTCTTTCGGTAATGTCGCGCACAATCCCCGTGAAGTAGCGGTGGGCGCCCAGCGGGAATTCGCTGATGGCGAGTTCCATCGGGAATTGACTGCCGTCCTTGCGCCGGCCGGCGACTTCGCGACCAATGCCGATGATTTTGGCAACCCCGCTGGTCATGTAGTTGTGAATGTAGCCGTCATGTCCGTGGTGGTAGGGTTCGGGCATGAGCATCTTTACATTCTGTCCGATCACTTCGGGCGCGGAATAGCCGAAGATTTTTTCGGCGGCCGGATTGAAGGTCGTTACTTGTCCCCGCGCATCGATGCTGATGATCCCGTCAACCACGTTGTTGACCACCGAGCGCATGCGCTCCTCGGCCTGTCTCAGTTCGGCCTCCGCCTGCTTGCGTTCGGTAATGTCGCGTACGATTCCCGTGAAATAACGCCTGTCTCCGAGCCGGAATTCGCTGATGGCGAGTTCCATCGGAAAAGTGGTGCTGTCGCTGCGCTTTCCGGTAACTTCGCGTCCGATACCGATAATCTTGGCCTGGCCGGTGGCCTTGTAGTTGCCGATATAGCCGTCATGTTCCCTGTGGTAGGGCTCGGGCATCAGAATCTTGACGTTCTGGCCGATGACTTGTTGCGCGCTATAAAGGAATATTCGTTCTGCGGCGGGGTTGAAAGTGGTGACGGTGCCGTGTTCGTCAATGGTGATGATGCCATCGATCACATGATTCACCACCGAGAGCATGCGCTCCTCGGCGTCGGGCGCTGCTTCTGGCGTATGGGCTGTCTTCATTTTCGTGGGCTGCGCGAAGCCTAGTCGAGACAGCTTCGTTTTTTTGTGTTTGTCGGGGCTATGTGGCACTTCCGCACGGATCGGATTCGCCGATGGTTACTCCATCATGCCATTGGGTCCACGTCAACAATTTCGCCACTGCACCCTGCAATTTTCCCGTCACAACGAAGAGTCCCGGCGCGAACATTATCCGCACGAGCGTAGCCCTTGGTGGATGGATCAGTTAAATACCTTAGATCCTTGAATCTGGCTTAACGCGGTTGGCTGACCAGGCAAGTCAAGTGGTACCCAGGCTACCAATTACAGAACTCATCGCTGACTACGCAATTCCTCCATCCCCACCCGTAAAGCGCGCAAAGGCCCGTTGCGCCGATCCAGCTTCGCAGTTTGCGCGGTACACCTCGCACGCAAGGTTATCCAGACCGGAAACGGGAACGATTTCGCGGAAGAAGCGTTTGGTCGCTTGCGCCGCCGCGGCCGGCAACCCGGCAAGGCGCATGGCAAGCGCGCGTGCTGTTTCAAGTACCTTATCCGAGGAGACTTCAACCTCAGCCAACCCGAGCCGCAATGCCTCCGTCCCGTTCATTGGCTGGATACCCCATACCAGCCAACGGGCGCGCGCAATGCCGACGCGGCGCACCAGAGCTTCGATGCCCCAGGGCGGAAAGAAACCCAGTTCGACTTCGGGCAGGCGCCAGACGGCATCCGAAGAAGTGACCACGGCATCGCAACCGATGGCGAGCATGAATCCACCTCCCAATGCAAACCCGTGCACGGCGCAGACGACCGGTTTGTCGAGTTCGGCCAGGGCGCGCATCAAAAGCGCCTTGCGCCCGGCAATGTGCAGACGCTGCGCCATCGATACGCGGGCCATCTCCTTCACGTCGCTGCCGGCGCAAAAACCCGTGCCTTCGCCCCGCAGCAGGACCGCGCGAGTTGCGGCATTCTCTTTCGCTTCGACGATGGATTGAAGCAATTGCTCCGTCGTTGCGAGGTCCAGCGCATTGCGAACATCTCGCGCGCGAGAACGAGCTCGTGAAGCGGAGAAGTTTACTCATCGAAGATAGTTACGATGCTCCTGATCCGTCCATCTTCCCTGTTCACTGTTCCCCGTTCCCCGTTCACCGCCTCACGCGGGCGGCGGCGCGGTCTTTTTCATTGACTCGCGCGCTTCCATGGTCCTGGACAAGCGTGCGAGATTTGGAAAGCGATCCTGCGCGAAGAATTGCGTCGCGCGCAGCGTAATGAACCCGAGGTGAGCGCTGATCGCGACATCGGCGAGGCTCATGGATTCCCCCGCCAGCCACGCGCGTTTGCCCAGCACCGCATCGAGCATGGCAAACCCTGCATCGATCTTGCCACGCTGCCGATCCAGCCATGGCTGGCTGCGTGCAGCCTCGTCGTGGAAGCGATTCTCATAAATGCTCAGTGCCACGGCGTCCATCACGCCGTCTGCGACGGCCTCCAGTCGCCTGGCCTCCAGGCGCGCGTCCGGCTCTGCCGGCAGGAAACGCGGATCCGGATACTTGCCATCCAGATAGTCGGCGATCAGCGAGGAATTGATCAGGACCCGGCCGTCGTCGAGCTTCAGCGCGGGGACTTTGCCGATCGGATTGATCGACTGATAGTCGTTCGGTTCCCACAAATTCATCATCACGACTTCGTGCGGGACGTTTTTTTCGAGCAGCAGCACGCGGATTTTTCGGGCGAATGAACTGGCGGGCGAGGCGTAAAGCTTCAAGGTGAATTCTCCAGTGCGTGATTCAAGGGGCAGGTACGGGTTTTCGGCGCTATTGTCGGCGGGCATCGAATTATACGGGGGGGCGCAGAATCCCGACGCAACCTCGATGAGGGCTGCATCATCGACGATGGACATTATATGATCACCAACGACCCTTCGAGGCCATCGACATGATCCGCCCCTGTCAGGACACGGAGATAGACCGCATCATCGAGATCATCAACGACGGCGCGCAAGCGTATCGCGGCGTGATTCCGGATGACTGTTGGGAAGAGCCTTACATGTCGCCCCGGCATTTGCGCCAGGAGATTGCGAGCGGCGTGGCGTTCTGGGGCTGCGAGCAGAATGGCCAACTCGTCGGCGTCATGGGGATGCAGGATGTGCGCGACGTCACGTTGATCCGTCATGCGTATGTGCGCACCGCCTGGCACGGTCGCGGCATCGGCACAGCGTTGCTCGCGCATTTGCGCACGCTGACGCGCCAGCCAATCCTGATTGGCACCTGGGCTGCCGCGCAGTGGGCGATCCGGTTCTACGAGAAGCACGGTTTCGCCGTGATCGCCGGCGCGGAGAAAGATCGCCTGTTGAAGCAATACTGGTCGATTTCGCAACGCCAGATCGAAACCTCCGTGGTGCTTTGCCAACAGCCGACGCGTCGCGACTGATCGCACCGCTGACGCACAACAACCATGCATGCCCGCTGCGACCGTGCCCGAAACTGGTGCCGGCGGTTCTGGTTCTCCAGTGTGAAAGCGCACCACAGCTGATTTCGTAAGCACCCGTTTCAATTCCTGAATTGCCAGGCCGCCGCAGGACTTCACGGGCATATGGCGCGCTTGTTGCGAAAGGGCTGAATGATCGTCGGTTCGGCACCCCGCTTTCATCCGGAACGCTCCGGCGTGTTCTCCCGGTGCCCGTCATTTTTCCGAAGAGGCTTTCATGTCCGAGCAACATTCCCATGCCTGCAATCACGATCACGCTGCAGAAGATACCTCGACGACCGTGCAGGAGTCACCGCAAGTCGACGCCAGCCGCAGGAACTTCGTATGGGGCACGCTCGCTGCGGGCGGCGCCGCCGTTTCCGCCGCAACAATGTCGATTCCTTATGTATCGACGGCGCAAGCGGAGGGCCTCGACCCGGT
>CAWJWT010000013.1:0-633277 GCA_963846655.1 uncultured beta proteobacterium
ATGCCGGCGCGGGCGAGCATCCGGTGCGCGGCGTCGTGGCCATGGCACCGCACGTGTTCGTCGAGGAGGTGACCGTCGCGAGCATTGCGCAGGCGAAAACGGCTTTTCAGACAACCGACCTGCCGCAACGGCTGGGACGCTACCATGACGATGTGGTCGCCATGTTCGCGGGCTGGAATGACATTTGGCTGCATCCGGATTTCCGCGCATGGAATATTGAAACGTATCTGGCCGGGATCGAGGCGCCGGTGCTTGTGATTCAGGGCGAAGACGATCAGTACGGCACCATCGCACAGGTCGACGCCATCGCGCGTCAGGTAACAGGACCGGTCGAGACCCTCATGCTGGCGGACTGTGCGCACTCACCGCATCAGAGCATGCGGAAGGAGGCCGCTCTTGACGCGATCGCTGCATTTGTCGGCGAGCTGCGCAAATAGCAGCTGAGGCGTCTGCTACACTCAAATTTTCCCGCGAAGCTCACCGATCATGTTGAAAGGCAAGTCCGTCATCGTCACGGGTTCCACCAGCGGCATCGGCCTGGGCATCGCCAGCGCGCTGGCGGCGCAGGGCTGCAATGTCATGCTCAACGGCTTCGGCGATGCCGTGCAGATCGAGCGCTTGCGCGCGGGGCTCGCGGCCGAGCACAAGGTCACGGTGCTGTATTCGTCCGCCGACATGTCCAGGCCGCAGGAAGTGGCCGCGATGGTGGACCAGGTGGCCAGACGCTTCGGCACCGTTGACGTGCTGGTCAACAATGCCGGCATTCAGCACGTCGCCGCCGTCGAGGATTTTCCCGTGGACAAATGGGACCAGATCCTCGCCGTGAACCTGTCTTCCGCGTTTCACGCAACGCGCATTGCGCTGCCCGGCATGAAGGCGCGCAAATGGGGGCGCATCATCAATGTCGCCTCCGCGCACGGCCTGGTGGCCTCGCCCTTCAAGTCGGCTTACGTCGCAGCCAAGCATGGTGTGGTCGGGCTGACCAAGACCGTTGCGCTGGAAACAGCCGGCAGTGGGGTCACCTGCAACGCCATCTGTCCCGGCTTCGTGCTCACACCGCTGGTGGAAACCCAGATTGAAGATCGCGCCAAAGAGCGCGGTATCTCTCGCGAAGATGCCATCAGGAACGTGATCCTCGAGCGGCAGCCGACCAAGGAATTCGTGAAAATCGACGAAGTCGCCGCACTCACAGTATTTCTCGCAGGCGATGCGGCAGCATCGATCACCGGGTCGGCCTATTCGATCGACGGAGGATGGACAGCGCAGTAGGAAGAACTGCCATTGCCTATCGCCCCCGTGGCGGGGCCGGACGTCGCCGTATAGAGACACTACCGACCGGACCATCGTGATCCGACTGGATTATGCAGGGTGGGCCATTGTGCTGTTGGCATCGCTGAACTCGGCGCATGCTTCGAGGTGTCCAATTTTCGTAAGGGCACGATCGGAGCTGAGCACACCTCCGATCGGCCACGCCATAGGAGACTGCCATGCCCCGCAACGTTATTACTCGCGCGTTTAAACTTGTAACTTGCCTGCTTTTCGCCGCCGCCGCTCTGACAGGTTGCGGCGGCGGCGGTGGTTCGGACTCAGGCGCCGCGCCGCAGAGTTCCTTCACCACGGGGCCGATATCCGGCTTTGGGTCGGTCATCGTCAATGGCACCCGTTTCGACGTCTCCAAGGCCAGCGTGATCGACGACCAGGGGCGCAGATACCGCGAAGAAGATTTGAAACTGGGCATGGTGGCCGAAGTCCAGTCGGGGGATATCGCGAGCGACAATACCGGCCAGGCGACCGAGGTCCGCTTCGGCAGCGCAATCATCGGGCCGGTGGATGCAATCAACACGTCCACGCGCTTGCTGATCGTCCTCGGGCAGACCATCGACGTCTCGGACACCACGGTGTTCGGAGACACTTTGCCGAACGGACCCTTCAACATCGTTGCGGGCGATGTCCTCGAAATATACGGAATGCTCGACGCCACTACCGGACATTATGCAGCGACCCGGATCGAGGCCAAACCCGATGCGGCGTTCTACAAACTGCGCGGCAAGGTTTCGAGCCTTGATGCCGGTGCCGGCACCTTCATGATTGGCCGCGAGTCCATTTCCTTCGCCAGCTTGTCGCGCGATCGCCTGCCTGCCCTGTCCGACAATATGGAAGTGATCGCCGACCTGCAACTCACCCAGGATAGAAACGGCAACTGGATCGCCGACGCGATCAGATCAACGACCGACCGGCCGGCGGCGTTGGCGACGTACAGCAAAGTGAAACTCAAAGGCTTCGTCACCTCCGTCGATTCGCAGGCCTATTTCAGCGTCGATGGCATTCCGGTGGACGCCAGCAACGCCAAGGTCCGTCCGAAGAAGCGCTCTTTATTCGTGGGCGCGTATGTCAAGGTTGAAGGTGCGGTCAGCGACGGCACGATTGTCGCCAAGAAAGTGCACATCAAGAGCCGCGGCGGAAACCGCGAGGAAGAAGACGACGACGACGAGGAACACGAGGGTTTCGAACTGCATGGCGCCATTACGCAGTTCGATGCGTCCTCCCGCACCTTTATGTTGCGGGGAGTACCGGTCCGCTATCAAGGCGATCTGCGTGGACTGCGCGACGGCAGCAAGATCGAGATCAAGGGATCCCTGTCTTCCGATGGGCGAAGGGTCGAAGCCCATTCGCTGAAGTTCGAGGACTAAGGCCGGCACCGAGGCGCATTGAACGATGCGCCTCGGCCAAACCGGGTGACCGGGTGCTTGCCCGCTCGCGCTACCGGCCCGTGCGCAGAACCAGCCGCCAGGACCGATAGCCCTATCAACGCGCTCTCGTGGCTCAGACGAGTTCGCCGATTACCTGGAGCAAGGCCGAGCGTTCCCGCTCCGGGCGAAACAATGCGCTGCGGCGACGGCATTGACTGGCCAGGCCCTTGTAAAACGACTGATCGTTCCTGCAAGCGAACAATAACCTGGCGAGTGCTGCGGCATCCCCCGGCGGGAAATAACCGGCATAGCCGGCACCCAGCATGCCGACGTTGCCCGACATGTGGCTGCCCAGCACGGGTGTTGCGGCGCAAAGCGCTTCGACCACAACGTTGGCGCCGCCTTCCATTTTCGAGGGCAGGATCAGCAGGTGCGCGCGCTTGATCGCCTGGCGCGTCCAGGCATGCGGCTTGGCGCCAACCCACCGATAGCGCGGTTCGCGGCGCGCAAATGCGCGAGCGAACCTGCCCAGTTCGCGATCGAGCGCGCCACCGACGTGCAGCAGAAAGATCGATTGATCCGCCGGCAACAGTGTCCACGCTTCGATCGCGGTGCGCGGGTCTTTCTCCTCTCGCAGGTGCCCGACCAGAATGCAGTTGAGGCGGTTGCGTGCTTTCAGCCCCGCCTCAAGCGTCGCCGCGGACTGATACACCACGCGCGTTTTCGCGCGGTACACGCTGTCGATGAAACGCAGGGCATCTTCCTGCAGCACGATCAGGCGGTCCGCATGCTGCACCGATTCGCGAGCCTCCTCGTTGTTGTCCGGCAGATCACGGTACAGATCGGTGCCGGTCAATACCAGGATCACGGGCTTGCCAGGAAAGCGCTCGCGCCAGTCATGGATGGCGGCATGACTGCGGCGCGCGTGCAGTGCGATCAGGCACTCGGCGTCGGCACGATGGCGCCCGGGCCCCCAGTCGGACTGTAGAATGACCCTGCAACGATCGCGCAGCAGCCGCTTCCAGCGTGCGGCCGTTCGCCAGTTGCCGTTGTTGGCATCAGCCGAATAAGGCGTGACGATTTCAATTATGCGGAAGAGGCACGAATTTGCGGGAGCTCAACGATAGCCGGGCGGTAAGCGTCGCTCTGAAGGATGCCCGGAATTATACGCTGGCCCTTTACGATCACCTGACGCCCGAACAGGTCCGCGTGCCGTATCTGCGCAGCGTCAATCCGCCGGTGTGGGAGATGGCGCATGTGGGCTGGTTCCAGGAGTTCTGGTGCCTGCGCTATCGGCAAAACCAGGAACCGCTGGCATCGCGGCTCCCCGATGCCGATCCGATGCTCAACTCCGCAATCATTGCGCACCCCGAACGCTGGCAGTTGCCACAACTCACGCCCGAGCGCGTGCGTGCTTATCTGCAAAGCGGTCTTGACGAGACGCTCGATGCGCTGGAACACGCCGACGCAGACCGACGTTACTTCTTCATGCTCGCACTGCTGCACGAAGACATGCATGCGGAGGCCATGTTGATGACACTGCAGACCCTGGGTTATCCGGCGCCGGCCCGGCCCCAAGCGCCCTTGCAGCAGCCGGTCGCGGAGCCTGCTGCAACGCAGGTGCAGTTCGCCGGAGGTGAATTCGACATGGGCTCGAAACCGGGCGCCGACTTCGTCTTCGACAACGAAAAGTGGGCGCACCGGGTGGCCGTAGCGCCATTTGCGCTAGCCACGCGGACCGTGACGGTCGGTGAGTTTCTCGCCTTCGTCGAAGCCGGCGGTTACGCGCGCCGGGAATGGTGGACGCAGTCGGGCTGGGCCTGGAAGACCCAGGCTGGCGCCGCGGCACCGCGATACTGGCGCCGCGACACTGGGCAATGGCTCGCGCGGCGTTTCGATGCCTGGCAGCCGCTGGAATCCGAACATCCCATGATGCATGTGAACGCGCATGAAGCGCAGGCCTACTGCCGATTCGCTGGCCGGCGCCTGCCTTCGGAGGCGGAGTGGGAATTCGCCGCGCGCGCCGGGCTCGCGCCGGGCGCCGATCGATTTCCCTGGGGCGATGGCGTCGCCGCGCACGGTGCCGTCAACCTCGATGGCCACTATGGCGGCACCGTTGCCGCGGCTGCACTTTCGTCGGCCGACAGCTCCGACGGGCTTGCGGCAAATGATCGGCAACGTCTGGGAATGGACGGCCACGGCCTTCGGCCCGTACCCGCAATTTTCCGCGGATCCCTACAAGGAATATTCCCAGCCCTGGTTTGGCGACCATCAAGTGCTGCGCGGGGGGTGCTTCGCCACGCGATCGCGGCTGGTCCACAATCGCTGGCGTAATTTCTATACGCCGGATCGCAACGACATTTTCGCTGGCTTTCGGACGGCAGCGATCGGTGAACGGTGATCGGAGAAACGGAACGAGGAAAGCGAAGGGCGGACAAGCGGGCTCCGGGCTTGATCCAGGAGCGTACGAAGTTTTCCTCGATGCACTGATCGGGTACAGCACGCTTGAGCGATCCGTTGCGTTTCTTTGGCGACGACGCTGCAGGCAGGTAACAATAATGATCCTGGCCCGTATCATTGCCATCGCCGTAGTCACGCACATGGCGTTCGTGGCGGCGCGCATGACGGCTTCGCTGTACGCGCTGGCCAACAATGCGTCGACGTTTACCGTCGGCGTGATCCTGTCGCTGTTCTCGCTGGTGCCGATGCTGATCGCGCTGCGCGCGGGACGCTGGCTCGACGCGGTGGGGACGCGGCGGCCGATCCTGATCGGAACGTTGCTCATGCTGGCGGGCGTGTTGCTGCCGTGGATTTTCTCGTATGCGACGGCGGATCTGGCGCCGCTGCTCGTCGCCGCGGCATTGGTCGGGACGGGCGCCATGCTGACGATGCTGGCGATCCAGAAAGTCGTCGGCGACCGCGCCGACCCCACGCG
Organism: uncultured beta proteobacterium; assembly: GCA_963846655.1. GTDB lineage: Bacteria > Pseudomonadota > Gammaproteobacteria > Burkholderiales > JACQAP01 > JACQAP01. The sequence goes on from CAWJWT010000013.1 coordinate 5,626, forward strand.
CCGCGCGGCGGCCTTCTCCTGGCTCGCGCTCGGCGCTTCGGTATCCGGTTTCGCGGGGCCCGTCGTGAGCGGGCTGCTCATCGATTCGTTCGGTTATCGCGCCACCTTCGGCGTGCTGGTGGGTGTGGTGCTGCTGGCACTGGCACTGGTATGGTGGTCGCGCGGGCTGCTGCCGACCAATGAGGGCAGGATGCGCGCGCCCGAGCCGCTGCACCCGCTCGAACTGCTGAAGCACACGCAGTTGCGGCACATCCTGATTGCCACCGCGTTGGTCTCCATGTCGTGGGACTTGCAGACGTTCGTGATCCCGGTGCATGGCACGCGCGTGGGCTTGTCGGCATCCGAGATCGGTTTCGTGCTCGGATCGTTCGCGCTCGCGACGTTCACGATCCGTCTTGCCATGCCGTGGCTGTCACGTCGGGTCACGGAGTGGCAAGTGCTGACCTATACGCTGTTTTGCGCCACGATCGCCTTCGCTTTGTTCCCGCTCTTCACGTCGCGGCTGCCCTTGATGGCGGTGGCCTTTCTGCTCGGCCTGGGGCTGGGGGCAGCGCAGCCGAACGTCATGTCGCTGGTGCATGCGCACTCGCCACCGGGCCGCGTCGGCGAGGCGCTGGGTCTGCGTTCGATGATCATCCACAGCAGCCAGGTCGTGCTGCCCCTGGTGTTCGGCGCCTTCGGCGCCGTGGTGGGTGCCGCCGCGATGTTCTGGACCATGGCCGTGCTGGTATGTACCGGCGGAGTCGCGGCGGTTCGGTGGGGAAAGCACCGGCGCGAACCGGTGTACCCTCAGCAGTCCGTGTAACGAAATGTCCGTTCTGATCCCGGATGTCGTCCGGGGTGAATGGTGCAAGCGTCGAAAAAGATGCATTCATTCCGGCCTGTTTCGACCTGCCGGCATACTGCGCAGTTGGTGCGTTGTCCCGGCCCGTGCATTTGGTGGCTTATAACGAGCTAAGTTAATGTTTACCTGCCATTGTTTATTTTGGCCTATGCACGGTTCCGTACACACAGGGTTGTTGCAAGCGCCTATCATCAATCCATGCTGTTCGAATTCCTTGCCGAAAACGAGCGTGAGCTGATCGAGAGATGTCGCGTAAAAGCGGCGGAAAGACCTTTGCCGCCAGATACCCGACAGGCAATGCTGAACGGGATCCCCATCTTCCTGCGGCAGCTCATCAAAACGCTCGCCTTGGAACAGGGCCAAGAACCTTTGCGCAGCCGGAAAGTCTCGGGTCCGGCAGGAGGAGGCAAGCCAGGCCACTTCGAAATGGGCGCAACGGCCGCGCTTCATGGTCGTGAATTACTCGATCATGGATTTACCGTGGATCAGGTGGTTCACGCTTACGGCGATGCCTGCCAGGCCATCACCGATCTGGCATCCGAGCGCCAGTTGCCCTTCGAGATCGATGAGTTTCGCACCCTCAACCGCTGTCTGGATAACGCCATTGCCGATGCCGTCACGGAGTTTTCCTATCAGCGCGAATTGATGATTGTGAATAAAGAATCCCATCAATCAGATGAGCGGCTGGGATTTCTCGCGCATGAGCTTCGCAACCTGATCAATACCGCCACACTGACATTCGCTGCGATCAAGGACGGCGATGTAGGCTTGGAAGGCGCTACCAGCGGAATAATGGACCGTACGCTGCTCGCGCTCGGTCGCCTGGTGGGCGGCGCGCTTTCCGAGGTCCGGATGCACGTCGGAACGAAGCATTCGTACCAACTCTTTTCGCTGGCGGACTTTATCGTCGAGATGAAGATCTCCGCGATGCTGGAAGTGGAACTTCATAAATGCGTGTTTCTCGTCTCTGCGGTGAATCCTGAACTCGCCGTCGTGGCTGATCGCCATTTGCTGTCCTCGGCGGTCGCGAATCTGCTGCAGAACGCGTTCAAGTTCACGCGCCCCGGAACCGAAGTCAGCCTCAGCGCCTACGCCGCGGCCGACCGGATTCTGATCGATGTCGGCGATCAGTGCGGGGGTTTGCCCTGGAGCGAACCAGAACAATTGTTCATGCCTTTTTCACAAGGCGATGCGGATAAGACGGGTCTGGGACTCGGCCTGTCCATCGTTCGCCGCAGCGTCGAGGCAAACGACGGCGTAGTGCGCGTGCGTAATAAACCCGGCGAGGGATGCGTCTTTACCATTGACCTGCCGCGTCATTCGACGACCAACGGCGCTCTGGTGCATTGACTCCGTAACGAAGCAGCGCCTGGCGCTCGTCAATGACGCGCGAATTTCGCGCCCAACGTGCGATTGCGCTTCAGCGGGTTGTGGGCAGGGCTGGTTTTTTCGCACTGAACAGTGCGAGCCAGCACCCGAGGACGGCGACCACCGCGCAGAACACCCCGAGGCCAACGAATCCGCTGACCGCGATCAGCCAGCCGCCGGCCGAACCCGCCAGCAGCCAGCCCATGCTGGCCATGGTGATGTTCAAACCGAACAGCGCACTGCGCAACTCGCTCGGGACTTCAGCCAGAGTAGCCATCAGCGACGGGCGACCCGCGGCGTTGACGAAGGAAAATACGAAACCGAGCAGGACGGACACTGCAATACCCGGGTGCCAGACCAGCAACGGTAGCGCGAGCACGGCGGTCAGCGCCGAGGAGATGGCGAACACCCGCGCCCGCGATCGGGTGCGGTCCGCAATGCGCCCGCCGACGAGCGTGCCGATCAGGTTGCCTGCCGCCACCAGCGCCAGCACCAGCGCAAGGCTGCCCAGGCTGGCGTCATAAGCGAACTGCAGGTAGGCGGGCAGGAAAATGGCGATCACCGCAAAGCACAGGCGTTCGGTCGTGCCGGCCGCGAGCAGTGCCATCAAGCGCGGCCTGAACAGCGCAGCGTAGGGAATCTTACGGTGCTCCGCGTGCACGGGCCTGCGCGGGTCAGGCGGTGTCGCCATGCGCACCGCGATCGCGGACAACAACACGAACACGCCGTGCGTGGCGATTGCGCCGCGCCAGCCGCCGACGGCGCCCAATAGCGTGACCAGCGGCACGCCCAGCACGAGCGAGAGCGACTGCCCGGTGATCACCCAGCTCATCGCGCGTCCACGGATGCCGGGCGCGACATACTCCGATACGGCGGCGTAGACGATGCCCATGAACGCGCCGCCGCCGATGCCACTCAGAATCTGCCAGGTCACCGCCGCGGCATAAGACTCCGAGCCCGCAAAGCCCAGCCGCATGCTGCCAATCAGGACGATGCCGCCCACCAGCAGAGCGCGGCGCCCGACGCGCTCCGCGATTACGCCGGCCACGAGCGAGGCAATGCCCCAGGTCAGCGCCTGGATGGAAAACAGATGCGCGACAGCCGGCAGCGTGGTGGCAAGGTCGCCGGCGATCAGGTTCAGGAACGGCGCGGTGCTGGCGCCGGCCGACGTGACGAAGAACACCGCCGCGCACAGCGCGATCAGCATCAGGATCATCTGGCGGTCGGTCATGAGATTGGTGAACGGTGAAGAGTGAACAGTGAACGGTGATCGGTGAACGGTGATCCAAAAAACCCAGTACAGTCCGGCCAATAATACCTTTACACGCTAAGCCGGCGATGGACTATCGCCCGGAAAAGGGGAATCGCGTTCACGATTCCCCTTGAATTTAAAAAAACAGAAGTCAGACTTCTGCCGATCACCGATCACCGATCACCGATCACCGATCACCGATCACCGATCACCGATCACCGATCACCGATCACCGATCACCGATCACCGATCACCGATCACCGATCACCGATCACCGATCACCGATCACCGATCACCGATCACCGATCACCGATCACATCTGCTTCCAGTCTCCCGTCTGCTCGAACGTGTACGCCGCGCGATAGATCGTGGCTTCGTCGTGATGCTTGCCGATCAGCATCACCCCGATCGGCAGGCCATCGACCATGCCGCACGGAACCGTCATGGCCGGATGGTGGGTGATGTCGAACGGGCAGGTGTTGCCGATCATCTCGAGGGCGCGCGCGAAGTATTCCTCGCGCGGGCAGTTCGGCGCCGGCAGCGGCTGCGATTTCATCGGCATGGTCGGCATCAGCAGCAGGTCGTACTTCGCCAGTTGGGCATCGTAAGCTTCGATCAGGCGCTTGGTGATGTTCATCGCCTTGCCGTAGTAATGGCTGCCATGGTACTTCTTGATGTAGACGCCCAGCGTAGTCAGCACCTTGGTCGTTTCGGATAATTCGTTCGCGCGCAACTGCCAGCCGTGCAGCTTGTCGATCAGGCTGGTCACGTAAAGATCCGGCCGGCTCAGCCCGTATCCATCGCCGAGCATCATGGTCTGCGCAATGCCTTCGACGCCGATGGGCGTCCACAGCACCGGCCCGATCAGGTGCGCCGGAATGGAAACTTCCTCGACTTTCGCGCCGAGCTTCTTGTACAGCTCCGCGGCTTTGCGGACCTTGGCGTCGGAAGCGGCTTCCGATTCGGGCCGGCCGAACCCTTCCTTGACCACGCCGATCTTCAGATCGCCGACGCCGCCGTCGAGCATTCTGGAGTACTTCACTTTCTTGGGCGTGCCGTATTGCCGCGGGTCATAGCCATCGGGTCCGGCGATGGCTTCGAGCATCAGCGCGTTGTCGCTGACGGTCGCGGTCATCGGCCCGGTGTGATCGACGTACACTTCGATGGGCATGATGCCGGTATACGGCACCAGTCCGTGCGTGGGCTTCATGCCGTAGATGCCGCACCACGAAGCGGGCATGCGGATGGAGCCCCCCTGGTCTCCGCCGAGCGCCATGTCGGCTTCGCCCAGCGCCACCGCGACCCCACTGCCGGATGACGAGCCGCCGGCCGAATAGCCCATCTTGTGCGGGTTGTGCACCGGGCCCTTGGCGCCGGTGTGGCTGCCGCCGGAAATGCAGTACGACTCGCAATGCGTCTTGCCGACGATTTCCGCGCCGGCATCGAGCAGGCGCGCGACGACCGTTGCGTCGATGTCGGGAACATAGCCTTCGAGAATGGAATTGCCATTCATCATGGGCACGCCCGCCACCATGACGTTATCCTTGACGGCAACCTTCTTGCCCTTCAGCGGGCCCGAAGACGCGCCCTTGATCGAGGTTCGCACGTACCACGCGTTGCGCGGATTCTCCGAGGGGTCGGGAAAGTAGCCGGGCGTGCGCGGATACTTGACCGCCGGCAGATAGTCCGGCATTGCATCGACCATGTTGTAGGCGTCGATATTCGGCTTGATCAGCCCGAGGTAGGATTTCACGTCGTCTTCGGTCAGTTCAAGACCGACTTCCTCGGCGGCATCCCAGATTTGTTCAGGTGTCGGGTACTGCACCATGATGGCCTCCTTCTGGTTGTTGTAGAAATCCCCGATCGAAAATCAGGGTGCGAGCAGACGGATCAATTCAGGATCGTCGCGCATGCGCTCGGATTCACCGCTGAGCGCGATACGGCCGCGATCCATGACATAGCAGAATTCGGACACCCTCAGCGCCAGCTTCAGGTTCTGTTCGACGATCACGATGGCGATCTTTCGCGCCAGTTCTTCGAGCCGCTGGCCGATCTCATCGACCACGCCGTGCCAGACGCCCTCGGTCGGTTCGTCGAGCATCAGCAGGTGGGGGCGCGCCAGCAACGCGCGGCCAATCGCCAGCATTTTGCGCTCTCCGCCCGAGAGCGTGCCAGCCTGTTGCGCCATGCGCTGGCCGAGCCGCGGAAACAGCGCCACGACTTCGTCAATGCCGCGTTTGCCGTCCACGGTGGCCATGGCGCCGACCAGCAGATTCTCGCGCACGGTGAGTCTGGCGAATACGCCCTGCTCCTGCGGAACATAGCCGATGCCCGCGCGCACGCGCTGTTCGGTGCGCAGCCGCGTCGCCTCGACGTTGTTGAAACGAATGGTCCCGCGGGCGGGTTTCAGATCACCCGACAAGGTCTTGAGCAATGTGGTCTTGCCCGCGCCGTTGCGACCGAGCACGGCGACGCCGCCGCGCGAAGGCACGCGCAAAGACACATCGAACAGCGCCTGGCTGGTGCCGTAGTACGCACACAGGTCCGATGCCGTGAGCAGGGGCGCGCCGGCGGGCGACAGGTCAGGCATGGGAAAGGTAGGCCTCCCTGACCTTATCGCTGTTTTGCACGATCTGTGTGGGCCCGCTGGCAACGATGCTGCCCTGGTCGAGGACCGTGAGCGTATCGCAGAGGTCGCGGATGAAATCCAGATCGTGCTCGACGATCAGCATGGAGCAGCGCTCGCGGATGGGCGCGAGCAGATCCCCGGTTGCGCGGCGCTCCGGGGCACTCATGCCCGCGGTGGGTTCATCGAGCAGCAGCAACTTCGGCTCGCGTGCCAGGGCCATCGCGATCTCCAGCCATTGCTGCTGGCCGTGCGACAGCGTTCCGGCGAGTTCGTCCGCACGTTCCTCGAGCCGGAACTGATGCAGCATGTCCATGACGCGCCGGTGCAGCGAGCCGCGCGTGCGCGACAGGAACAGTGCCGCCATGGAATCCTGCGCCTGCACGGCGAGCAACACGTTGTCGTAAACGCGCAGCGCCGGCAGGACGCTGGTGATCTGGAACTTGAGGCTCATGCCGGCACGCGCGCGCTCGGTTGGCGTGGCGCGCGTGATGTCGTGACCGAGGAAGGTCACCGATCCGGCGGTGGGTGTTTCCGCGCCGGCGATCGATTTGAGCAGGGTGCTTTTGCCGGAACCGTTCGGCCCGATGAGTCCGTGAAACGACTGCGCGCTGACGTTCAGGTCCACGCCGTCGAGCGCGGTGAGCGTGGCGTAGGATTTTCGGAGGCCGCGCACCGCCAGCATGCTGCCTGTCCCGGACGATGGACTCATGGGGTTTCCGCGGCCGCGCGCGACGTTTTGCGGTCGTCTGCGGGCCCGCGCGAGCGCGCGCCGAACGAACCCGACGCGCTCGCGCGGGCTCACCAGAAATCCGATCAGGCCACTGGGCTTGAACATCACCACCACGAGCAGCAACAACCCGAGCACGATGGGCCAGCCGGTGTCCCAGATCTGCGAGAGGTAATAACTGAACAGCTCGATCATGGCCACGCCGATGATGCCGCCGATCAGCGTCCCGACGCCGCCGAACAGCACATACAGCACGACTTGCGTCGACAGCACCGGACCAAGCTGTCCCGGCCCGACGATAGCCTTCGTGAAAAGCATACAGTCCGCCGCTCAAGGCCCGCGACCAGGCCGGCGATGGCGAACACGACGCCCTTGTAGTTCTGCACGTAATAGCCGAAGAACGCGATCCGCGGACTCCCGCTCGCGGATGCCGGCGAGCACCAGCCCGAATTGCGAGCGCGTGAGCCAGCGCAGCCCCAGATAAACGATGGCAAGAATCGCCAGCGCAAGATAGTAAAAGACCGGACCCTCGGCGATTTCATGCCCGACTGCGGTGAGCCGCGGCAGCGAGGGGATGCCGTTTTGTCCGCCGACGTAAGACCATCCGCGTGCCAGGCGTTCCACGACGTAAGAACCCGTGAGGGTGCCGAGTGCAACGAAGACGCGTCGTGGGCACGCGCCTGCCGAGCAGAATCAGGAAGGCGAGCGCCACCGAAACAACCAGCCCGGCCAACCCGGCGGCAGGCAGCAACAGCAAAATCGAGGTGATGCCCGCCTGGGTGGCGAGCAGCGCGCAACTGTAGCCGGCGACGCCGAAGAACAGCGCCTGGCCGAACGACAGGATGCCGGCATAGCCCCACACCAGGTCGAACGACAGCGCCAGTAATCCGAGGATGAACACGCGGGTCGTGAACAACACCCAGAAATCGTCCAGCGCGAGCGGCAAGGCCAGAAACAGCAACCAGCAGCACGCCCTCGACGTACGGGAGCGTGCGGCGGGTTTTCACGGCAGGTTCAGTCAGCGCGGACATGTCGGCGCGTGCTCTGCCGTGGGCGCTGCATCGGAGTGAACACTCAACCGCACTCGCCGGGCATGACCGGCCCCTTGCTCTTCTCGACGATCTGGTAACTGCCGCCTTTGGAAACGGCGGTATACATGTTCATCTTGACGTGCCGCGTGCCCGGGACCATTTCGCAACCGCCGCCGGGGCCGTCGCTGATTTTTGCATGGTCCAGCGCTGCGGCCACCGGCTCGCGCTTGACACTCTTGGCCTCCTTGACCGCCGACTCCCACAGCTTGATGCCCCGGTACATGCCGGTTGCGCCGCTGCCGGCGGTGAACGCCGCCTTGTCGCCGAACTGCCTGGAGTATTGCGCCTGCAGTTCATTGCCGAATGGGTCGTTGACGGCCTTGAAGTAATCCAGGCAACTCGCGAGACCTTCGATCTCGTGCGCCGGCGTAATGCCCAGCGCGTTCTCGTCGTAATAAACGCACGAGAGCCGCCCGCCCTTCTTCTGGAATCCGGCCTCGTTGAGCTGCTTGAAGAACGCGGCGACTCCGGGCGGAATCGTGGTGTTGAACACCACGTTCACGCCGCTCGACATGATCTTGTTGACCGCGGCGCTGTATTCATTGTGGTCCACGGGAAAGTATTCTTCGCCGACCACCTCGCCGCCGTTCTTGACGATGGTCTTGCGCGCATAGGCGTTGAGCACATGCGGCCAGACATAGTCGGCGGACGGCAGGTAGAACTTCTTGCCGCCGTTCTTGATCAGCCAGGGAATGAAGGTGTCGCACTGCTGCGCCGGCGTCGGTCCGGTGCAGAACAGATACGGCGTACATTCCTTGCCCTCGTACAGTTGCGGGTAGATGTACAGCGTCTTGCCGCGATTGACGATCGTGTCCTTGATGGCGTTGCGCATGGAGCTGGTGATGCCGCCGAACACGACGTCCACCTTGTCCTGCGTCACGAGCTTGCGCACCTTGGTGACCGCGAGCTGCTCGTTGGTGGCGGTATCTTCCAGGATCATCTGCAATGGTCGGCCCAGCACGCCGCCGTCGCGGTTGATCTGGTCGATCACCATCTTGGCCACCTGCGAATTGGGGATGCCGCCCCAACTGATGGCCCCGGTGAGGTCGGTGGCGATGCCGACCTTGATGGGCGCGGCGGCCCAGCTGCCCCGCGGGTTATACAGGTAGCTGCCCCCGCCCAAGGCGATCATGCCCGACAGCAAACCGGCACGTTGCAGGAAGAGCCGGCGTGAAGCGGACAGCGGCCGGCGGTTGCGCTCATCGTTCTTCATTATCAGGTCCTCCACTTGGATAAAAGGCCTTGCGGCCGAAGTTTCACGATCGCGATCGCGATCACGAAGACAAGAACGTCCGCCACCACCGGCTTGATCACCCACGGCAGTGCGGCGCTGGTGGCGCCCACCAGCGCGGCACCCGCGATTGCGCCTTCGAAGCCGCCCAGGCCGCCGAGCATGACCGCCAGGAAAGATTTGATCAGGAAGGGCACGCCCATATCCGCGCTGATCGCGTAGATCGGCACCATCAGGCCGCCGGCGAGGCCCGCAAGCGCGGCGCCGAACGTGAAGGTCGCCGCATACACGCGGGAAGTGGAAATGCCGGACGCTCGCGCCAGCGCAGGATTCTCCAGCGCGGCGCGTGCCTGCAATCCGAACCGCGTGCGCGTCAGCAGCAGCCAGCAGCCCGACCATGACCAGGACCGTAATCAGAATGACGGCGGTGCGCCATTTCGGAAATCGAAATTTCGCCAAGCGCCAGCGAACCGACCAGCGGCGCCGTGACGGAGTAGAACTGTCCGCCGAGGAACGATCGAACGGCTTCGCGCAGCGCAAGGCCGATCGCGTACGTGCCCAGCATGGCCACGATCGGCGTTGCGTAAAACCGGCGAATGACGGTGCGTTCCAGCGCCAGCCCGACGATGCCCACCGTGACCGGTGCGGCGATCATGCCTGCCCAGGTCGGCAGTCCGCTGCTTTGAAACAGGTATACGGTGTAGCCGCCGAGCAGAACGAATTCGCCGTGCGCGAAATTGAAGATGCCCATCATGCTGGCGATCACGCCAAGGCCGAGCACGACCAGCACGAATATCGAGCTGTAGGCGAGCACATCGAAAAGGAACGGCACGATGCTCATGCTCATGCTGTGGACATAGCCCCAGGCATTGACAACGAGACGCGGTGTTCGCACGAAGCGTGCCCGTGCGAAACTACATTACGACGCTATCGATAACGTTCGGACTTTGCAGCGATCTGGCGCAAGAACAGCGGATGGAATCATCCGTTTCTGCAGCGGCGACGAGGCCGGCTTGCACCAACGCGAGAAGATTGGCACTGAATCGGGGAAGGCGCAACAGGAATCCCGCGGCGCGCGGGCTTGCCCGCCACGCGCGCTGCAACCGCCGTAAAAGCCGGGGCCGACGATTCGATCGTGCTCGGGGACAGGTCAGGTTCTGAGGCGGCGCTGTCTGACTTCGCCTGTGCGATCACCGGCGCTGCGCCAGTTCGGCGGGTCACCATCGTGCGGGCGGGCCATGCGCACGAGACGCACACGCGCGATTTCGCCGGATTCGAAGCGCACCACCGATCCTGCGGGACGGTCGAGCCGCATGCCGAAGGCAACGGCGCGGTCGAACTTGAGGGTGCGATCCGCTGCGAAAAAATGCGTCAGGCTGCGTACGCGCACCGCATAGGGGCCGGCGTTCAGTACGTCGATATAGAGCGTTTCGCGCAGCGCATTGTTGGCCCCGGAATCCGGCGCGGCGTTACCTGCGCCGTGGCGCGCGGTGATCGCCGGTTCTGCGGCTGAATGCTTGGTCGGATTGCTTTGCGGCATGCTTGCCTCGCTCGGTCGCGCTCGCGGATTGCGGGCTTTGCATCGAAGGTGTGCACGAAGCATGCCCGGTGGCTGCGACACGCCGGAGGTGCGTTGCGCGGGGCCTGGATTTGAATCAGCAGGAAGACCACTCGCAACGCGCTACCGTGATGCACTTGGCGAGTGCGTCAGGGGCTCGCGTGCGGCACCCATTCAGGGCGCGCTGCCGTGCTGGTGCGCCAGAAAGCGAAAAGGCGCACGCGTGCGCCTGATGACGTTTGCCGCGGCAGGGCTAGCCCGGCTGCGGCTCCTCGACGTCGTCGGGAACGATGACCTTGTCCAGAAACTTGTCCCGCATCCGGCGCCCTTCGATGAATTTGTGTCCAGGCTTGTGCTGTGACGCAGGGCGGCTCAGGGCATCGACGTAGTCTGCGGCATTGGCAATGGGCGGCGCTGGGGGCTCGTTCTTTTCCATGGGCAGGTGTCCGGTTAGAGGAAGGCGGCGACACGCTAACACGCAATGTGAGGCACGACTGTGACAATTTATTTACACGGCTGTTCGCCCGATAAATCGCCCGGGGATCATTCGCTTACGTGTAAACAATTGTTGCATCGACGCCTGCCGCGGCAGCGAAACGTCTCAGGAGCCGAAGATGCGCAACAGCGCGCTGCCAAACCGCGCCACCGCCAGCCCGTTGGCAGCCAACGCCGCGAGAGCGAGCAGCCTCGGCAGCCAGGCGCCGTCAGCGCGGCCCTTAACTGCTTCCCATGCCAGCCGCACGCCCGCTGCGGAGAAGACGGGCACGATCAGCAGCAGCGGCAACATGAGCAGATAACCGAAGGTCGACTGCTCATCGAGCGGCACCCGGCCGAGCATGTTGCCAAACCAGAGCGTCGCCAGGCCGATGGCCAACGCCGCGCCGGCAGCGAGCGGCGGCGAGCGCTTCCACCACGGCGGCGTGGGCGCCTCGGTCGCCTCCTCCATGGGCAGATCCTGTGCCCCAGGCGCTGCCTGCGGCTCAGGCCCCGGATTGCGCGAGTCGTGCACGGATTGTTTCAATGCGCTTGCGGTTCATGCCCAGATCGCTGTAGCCCAGCCGTGAGGCGGAGCGCGCATCGATCACGTTCGCGTTTTGCGGAAAGTAGAACTCGACGTCGTCGACGAAGCCGAACACCGCGCTCGCAAATTCGGCATACAGATAATCGTTCTTGATCTCGACGATCTGCGTGCGCGGCATGTTCTCGATGATCGCCTTGAGGGCCTTCATCGCCTGCTCCAGGGTGCCCTTGTAGGCGAGCGGCGCGATCTTGTGATAGCCCCCTGTCGCCTGGGTACTGACGGCGTTGGGCGACCGGGGCGGTGCCTTGAGCACGCCGTACTTTTCGCCGAGACCGGCCGGGCGGGTGCCGTTGAATAACCCCATGATCTTTCCTCTATCCGGACGGCATGCCGTCTGCCGAGGCAAGCATGATAGCGGTGAATCCGCCTTGCGGCGGCAGGACGGATGCATTAAGTTGGCCCACGACCTTATGCAACGGTTCTTCTCCATGCGCAAAAACACGCTCCTCGCCGCGGCTTTGCGGTTTTCCGTGCTGTTGCCGATGTTGTTGCACGCCGCCGCACCCGGGGCGCTGGGCGATGAAGCGGCTACCGATCCGGCGCGGTCGGCCGGCAGTTTCACCTTGCAGCGTTTCGATGCCCAGGCGTTTGCCGAGCCCTCGCCGGTGCTGAATGCCCGGCAGCGTCAGACCTTCATGGTCGGGCGCAATGTGTTCAACCGCCAATGGGCCGCGGTCGTTTCGCTCAATGGCGACTGGGGCCTCGGGCCCACTTTCGTGGCCGAGCGCTGCAGTACCTGTCATCTCAACAACAGTCGGGGCAGCCCCCCGGCCGCGGCGGACGAACAACTGCTGTCGCTGCTCGTGCGGCTGAGTATTCCGGGCACCGACGAACACGGCGGACCGAAGCCGCATCCGCATTACGGGGATCAGATTCAAAACCGCTCGCTCGACGGGCGCAACGTGGATCTTGCCTATGTCGGCGCACCGGTTCCCAATGAGGCGGATCTTTTTGTCGAGTGGGAAGAGCAGGCGGTCGCGTTCGCCGATGGCGAGCAGGTAACGCTGCGCAAGCCCAGATTGCGCATCGAGAATGCGAAGTTCGGCGAGCTTGGAGACGAGACGATGTTATCGCTGCGCCTGGCGCAGCCGCTGGTCGGCACCGGCTTTCTCGAAGCGGTGTCCGAAGAGACGATCCTGGCCCTGGCGCGCAGCCAGCGCGCGCACGGCATCCACGGCCGTCCCAACCGCGTTTGGGATGCGGTCAACCGGCGCATGGCGCTGGGACGCTTCGGCTGGAAAGCCAATGTGCCGGGCCTCAAGCAGCAGATTGCGGCCGCAGCGCTCGCCGACATGGGTGTGAATTCGAATCTGTATGCGGAACAGAACTGTCCCCCGGTGCAAAACGTTTGCGCGCAGCAACTACCCGGCAATATGCCGGAGATCATCGATCATGAAATCGAGGCCATTGAATTCTGGTTGCAGGGTCTGGCCGTGCCGGCGCGCCGCGCCATGGGGGACGCCGAAGTCCAGCGCGGGGCCCGGTTGTTTGGCGATGCACAGTGCGCCGTGTGCCACGTGCCGGAGCTCAAGACCGGAAGCTTTCCGAAGCTGCCGCAGCTTTCCAACCAGGTGTTTCGCGCGTTCACGGATCTGCTGCTGCACGACATGGGCGAGGGGCTCGCGGACGGGCGACCGGATTTCGCCGCGGGCCCGCGCGACTGGCGCACGCCGCCGTTGTGGGGCCTGGGCTTGTCGCAAGCGGTGGGCGGCGGCACGGCGCTGCTGCACGACGGCCGTGCACGAGATGTCAGCGAGGCAATACTGTGGCATGGCGGAGAAGCGCAGAAATCGCGGGAGGTGTTCCGCGCCATGAACAAGGCGGATCGCGATGCGCTGGTGAAGTTCGTCGAATCGATCTAGCAGCCAATCGCTGTTTCGGGCATCAATTACGCCCGCAGGCTTGTGCCATCCAACCGGCTTCCTGAGATCCTGCTGGCGGGGCGGTGTAATCGCCTGTCCCCGGCGGCACCAGATAGCGCTTGAGCATTCTGCCGTACTGATCGCTCGTGACCACCATCGCCAGCGCGAGCGTCCTGGCTTTGCAGTTCGCCACATAGCGCACCACCCGTGTTGCCGCGGCCCCCTCCGGCCGCTGCGCCGGATCGCGCCATGCCACGCTGACGTCGAAACGCGTCTGATCGCCGCCGCTCTGCACCGTGGTTTTGTCCAGCCGTGCGGTTTCCGCCTGGTCGATTACGGCGAGTTCTTCGACTGTTTTCGGTTCTGCGGCCCACGCGGCGCTCTGGACCACGAGCGCCAGTGCGGCAATAACCCTGAAGATTTGCATTGCGTACTCCTTAGCAAGAACGGCTCGCGCGTGGCGCGGACCGACCGGTGACAGACACCCTTGTTCAGACGCGAGGCACAACTGGACTGTTCGACATTGGCGGGCGGCCAAGGTTTTATCCAGGCACGGCTGCGGCGGTGCAATTCACAACGTCCAGAACGCAGCGACGCAATCCAGGGGCCGCGCAATGTGCAACATTCTGCGCTCAATCCTGCGTCAGCGGACTGATGAGCGTTGCCAGGGCGAGCAGCGCGAACGCGGTCAAATGAAGTGCGAAGCGCAGGCGTTGCGAGACGTCCCATCGGGTACGCCAGGATTCCCAGTCGGCGGGGAGCGCCTGCGGCAGCCACTGCACGATCTGCCGGTTGGCACGGTTGGTGAGGCCCCAGAACAACAGGTAACTGACGGCCATGCACGCCGTGCCCGCCAGCGCAGCCAGCAGCGCGGGGCGCCAGTCCCGCAACAACACCGTCATCCCAGCCGCCGCGAGTACGGCGATGGGTTCGAGCACGGCAGCAATGCCGGATAATCCTCGATACAGCGAATGCGCCTGCAGCCACTGCACCGGGACGTTGCGTTCGCGGGCACGAAGTCCGAACGCCGGCGCAAAGGTCGCGCCCGGCAGCACGGCCGCGAGAACAAGCGTCAGGAGGCACCAGAACGTCAGGAACATATGTGCCCTAGACAAGCTGCGGCCGGCAGCGTTCGGTAATTTCGCCAGGACGCTCGGCGCTGCAGGAGCATGCGTAGAAGTCCCGCCGGCTTCAGACGAAGCGCGCGGGCCCTGCGTTGCGCACGTCATATCAGCTAAATTGCGCCCGCGACTCAAGATTCGCCGTGATCATGCCGAAAATACCGATGCAGCGGCAGCAGAGGAAACTGTTCTGGCCGCAAGATCGCAACGAGGATACTGACAGTGGCGGAACAGAAGCTCAGGAATGCCTACCTTCGCGGCTGGTTTGCCGCCCGCGCGCGGCGCAGTCTGCCCGGACTGGCTGACGCCGACGAAAAGTTCTTTACCGACAACGGATTCGATGCCGGGCAGGCAAGCGGCGGTCGTGCGCTTGCGCCCTTGTTTGGCGAGCGCTCGGCCACGGCCTTCCGCGGCAGCCTGGAAGGCGATTTTGCTGCCGCATTGTCTCCGGCGCCCAAGCCGCGCCCGCAGAAAGCGCCCCCGCCGCGCCCGTTTCGCGAGCCCGAGTCCATTCTGACCCCCGAAGCGGAAGCGCAACTTCATGGATCGGCTCGATCCCCCGAAGGCAAGGGCGACGACGAGGACGCGCCGCGCGAGAACCTGTTTCTGCCGCAGCGGAAATCCGGTCCGTCGCGCATGCAGGTGGGCACCCGAAGGATCAAGCGCGGCTAGCAAGCGGGCTTGTGCGCTGCCTCGTTCGAGCAAACGAACTGCGGGCGTTGCGCAACCGGCATGATCCTTCGCTCGCGCCCCCGGCGAATGCGCATGTTGCACATCGCATCAAGCAGGGGCCGGTCATCGATGCCGGTGGGATACATGCTGAACTTGTCCGTCGTAAACGAGTCGCCATTGCCGCTTGGCTTCGCTGCCTTGCCCTTTCTGCCAAAGCAGGGCAGTCTTCCATGATCGGCGTCTCGGCCGGGCGGTTCTCGGGGCAACCTGATTGCCGGTTGAATGACCCCACAGTTGATTCCGCGACGCAGTCGGGATCTGCCTGCCTTGCGCGCGGCGGTGTGCGCCATCGCGACAGGACTGGATACGGCGCTCGTGCGCAACGATTCGCTTCATGGATGCAGATGACAGTACTCTCCCAGGCAGACCCTCCCAGGCTGCGGCGCTAAGCGCGTCCGCGTGGAAAAGATACAGGCTCCACGACTGGACTACGTGGGCGCTGTGGGTCAATGGCGTGCTGCTTGCGCTTTATCTGATCTGGGTTCCCTATCACTGGAGCGATGAAACGGGCGCGGGGTTCGGTGCCCAGCTGGCGAATCTGTTACTGGCGCTGGCGCTCGAACTGCAGCTGGTTCTTGCCGCCGTTGCATGGCGCGCCTCCACGGCCGCCACGCTCACCAGGCGCCGCCGTCTGGGCTGGCGGTTGTTTGCACTGGCCTGCTTCGTGTACTGGGTCGGCAATCTTTTCTATTTCTACTTCACGGTCGTCCTGAAAGTCCCGGCATTTCCGTCGATCGCGGACGCCGGGTATCTCGCGTTCTATCCCCTCGTGTTTGCCGCCTTGCTGTGCTTTTCGCAAAGGCTGGAAAGCAGGGTCGACCGCGTCCAGTTCTGGATCGACGCCGCGACGGTCATGGTGGGCAGCGCCACCCTGGTCTGGTACTTTCTGCTTCAGCCTCTGGCGCAGGCAAGCTACAGCTCCGGCCTGGAACAGGCGCTGACGCTGGCGTATCCGTTGGGCGATACGCTGCTGTTGTTCGGCGTGGGGGTGCTGTTGTTGCGCCACCGGCGCGGCGAATTTCGCACGCCGCTCGCCTGGCTGGTGCTCGGCATGGTGCTGCACTTCATTGCGGACATTTCGTTCGCTTACCAAACCTTGCAGGGAAATTACGAACCGGGCGGCATCAACGGCGCGCTCTACAACAGCGCCTATTTCCTGATGCTCATCGGCGCCTATCTCGAATTCGCGCTTGTGCCGCGCGAATCCGCGCGCGCAGAAGGCGAGCGGTCCGCGCGAAGCTTCAGTCCGCTGCCCTACGTTGTGGTGGGCCTCGCGTATGCGCTGCTGCTGATCGTTTCGCGCCCGCAGTGGAACACCCCGCTCGGCGGCCTGATCGTCGCGGCGGTTCTGCTCACGGGGCTGGTGATCGTCCGCCAGGTGCTCGCCGTGCAGGAAAACGCCCGGTTGCGAGCCGAGCAGGCGACGCGCGCGACGGAATCGCGCTTCAGCTCCATGGTGCGCAACTCCTCGGACGTCATCAGTCTGCTCGGGCCGGACAACGCGTTCCAGTTCGTAAGCGCCTCGTCGGAGCACGTTTACGGGTACGCACCGGCGGCGCTTCTCAAGACCTCCATGTTGGCGCTGATTCATCCGCAGGATCAATCTCACGCCGCCGACTTTCTGCACGATGCGCTGAGTCGTCGCGCCAGCAGTACGGCGTCAACGGAGTGGCGCCTGCTGCATCGCGACGGGCGCTGGCGGAACGTTGAAACCATCGTGACCAATCTGTCCGATGATCCGGCGGTCGGCGGTCTCGTGCTGAACAGCCGCGACGTCACGGAGCGCAAATTGCTGGAGCAGCAGTTGCGCCATCTCGCTTTTCATGATCCGCTGACGCAGCTTGCGAACCGGACGCTGTTCCGGGTGCACGTCGAGCATGCGCTGATGCGTGCCAGCCGGAACGGCCAGGTTGTCTCCGTGTTGTTTCTGGACCTCGACAACTTCAAGGTGGTCAACGACAGTATCGGGCATGCCGAAGGCGATTCCCTGTTGAAGGAGACCGCCGCCAGGCTGATTGCCTGCAGCCGTCCGCACGACACTGTGGCACGTCTGGGCGGAGACGAGTTCGCGCTGCTGATCGATGATCCCCTCGGCCAGGACGACGTCATCATCATTGCCGAGCGCATCGCCGCTGCCCTGGCGGCGCCCGTCTCGCTGGCCGGCCGGGAAGTCAAAGTAACGGCGAGCATCGGCATCGCGCAGGGCAAGGGCAGCGATGCGGATGCGTTGCTGCGCAATGCGGACGTGGCCATGTATGCCGTCAAGAACCACGGTAAACGCGGCTATGCGCTGTTCGAGTCGCGCATGCACGCGGCCGTGCTGGAACGCGTGGACCTCGAAGCGGATTTTGCCAAGGCGCTCGAGCGCCAGGAGTTCAGGCTGCTCTACCAGCCGATCATCGAACTCGAGACCGGCGCCTGTGTCGGCGTCGAGGCACTGGTGCGCTGGCATCATCCGCAGCGCGGCGTCGTGCCGCCCGCGGTGTTCATCCCGCTCGCGGAAGAAAATGGCGAACTCATCGTGCGCCTGGGCCGCTGGATACTTGTGGAAGCCGCCCGCCAGGGCAAGATCTGGCAGGACCGCAATCCCGCCGGCTTGCCGTTTCACATTGATGTGAATATTTCGGTGCGCCAGTTGCAGTTTTCCGATCTGGTCAAGGATGTCGCCAGTGCGCTGGAAGCATCGCGATTCGATCCGCGCCGGCTGGTCCTGGAGATCACGGAAAGCGCATTGATGCAGCGCACGGATCAGATGCTGCGCACCCTGAATGAACTCAAAGACGCGGGGGTGCAACTCGCCATCGACGACTTCGGCATGGGCTATTCCTCATTGAGTTACCTGCATCGCTTTCCTGTCGATATCCTGAAAATCGACAAGTCTTTCATCGACCGCATTGGCGAGGATGCCGATGGGGGCAGACTGAGCCAGGCCATCATCGCGCTGGGCGATACGTTGCATATGGAAACAATTGCCGAGGGGGTCGAGCATCCCCGGCAGGCCGCGGAACTCGCCAGGCTTGGTTGCCGTTATGCGCAGGGTTACCTGTTCTCGAAACCCATCACAACGCTGGAAGTGGATGCGCAATGGCTGAGCCCCGGACAACGCCGCTCCGGCCATCTGGGCCAGAGAGTGAAGCCGAGATAGATTGCGCGTTTGTATCGCGTCTTGCTCAGTACACCAGCAGTACGAACGATGCCAAGGCTACGATGACGACGAGTTCGTCGGTCTTGAATTCGCGCAGCGGGAGATGCGGGCGGAAATGGGCTGGAAGTTTCATGGTCGGTGTCCTGGCAGGCACATGGGAATTTACTTTATCCGCGCTGCATATTGCCGACGAGAGGCACGCCCCCTGCCGGACGGACTATCCGGCGTCGGCCTGCAGGCCGAGCCTGGAATACTTGGCGCGGGAAATGAACTCTTCGGTGGCCCGGTGAGTCTGTTTTCATCATGGGCAATGTGGTGACCATCAAACTGTGCCGGGTGTGCGAGAAATCGCATGCCGGTCGGCTGCGCGCGCCGGTGCACCTGATCAACCTCAACGGCAAGCTCATGCTGGTGGACGTATGGGGCGACGTGGTCTGTCCCAGTTGTCGCATTCGCTGGAGGCGCGAACCCGCCAGCCACAGCTGGTAGCGATTCCGCGGCAACAAAGAGTGCAAAAAGAACAGCGTCGGGCGGCTCGCGCCGCGCCGCGCGGAAAACGATCCCTTCAGAGCGTTACTTCGAAGCGCAGCAGCGCCGCCGTCGCATTGTTGCGCGATGGAACCGTTCCGGGATGCACGATGTACTGCACGCTGGGCTGCAGCGACAACCACGGCGCCAGTTTTGCAAGGTACGTCGCTTCGATGGCCGTTTCCGCGGCATCCGCAGCGCGGCCCTGCCTGCGTTCGCTTGCAAGGTAAGGCGAGCCATTGCGGGCCGATGCGATCGCGATGCCAAATTCATCGCCGGCGCGTCCTGGGACGTATCCGGAAAACGTGGCGCCGACGCCGACGTAGCGGCCAAATCGAAAGACGTCCTGATCGCCTAATCCACATTGCACGAATGCCGTGACTCGCCGCCCAGGACGCCGAACGTCTCGGTACACGACTTGTTCCGCGATCCCATAAAAGCCGTTCGCTCGCTCCCGTACGGGCGCACCGCTGGCGTCGGTCTGGCTGAGAGAGTCGAATTGCGCTGTGTACCGCCATGCGCCCACTGCCAGCTTGCCCTCGCGCTCGGCATTTCCCGCCTCACGGCCCAGGTGTTGCCGAGGGCTCGATGGCGCGCCGTTCGACGCTGACGCAGCGTTCGCCCGCGGCCAGACTACGGCGGCTTCACCTATGAGGAACAGGCCATCGCCGCTGCGCCTGATGCCCTTTGCGCCATCGGCGCGCGGCACATTGACGGGTACGCCGTTCAGCACCGCGCCGCGCAACACGGCCGACGACGTTGGCCAAAGCGCGATGCGCGCGCCGACGGCAGTGTCCGGATACAGCGACGGACCACCCGTCCCGGTGAGCGACAGTTCCGGGCCTATGCCAAAAGACGAATTCAGAAACACTCCGGCCGACTGCAACTGATAGAACTCGCTGTTCAAGTCATAGCGCCCGGCCAACAGCGAGAGCCCGTGGGCGTGAAAGTTTTGCTGGACCCAGGCTTCCTGCAATCGCGTGTTATCGCCTGCCGAGATGTTGCTGAGGCCTTGTGCATCGCCGGCGAGCGAAGCGGGGTCGCTGCCATGCGCCCGAAACGCATGGATGTAGCCCGTCATGCCGGTCCAGCCCAGCAATTGACTGCCCTTCAGCGTGAGCTTCAGTTCGCCGAGATCCTGGTAAAGAGAGCCCCTGGACTCGCCGCCGCTGAGGTTTGCCGCGCGTTCGCCCGTGTAGCGGGCTTCCAGGTGGATGCCTTCGCGGAGCAATGCGGATCGGGCCCCACCCCATGTTCCCAACAGTGTTTCACCGAAATCCACCGCGCCATTCGCACCGCGCACAAACAAAAAGCCCGCCAAAACCGTTAAGAGGCGGCGGATGCGGATGCGCAATGCGCGGCTGGTCGAATCGGGAGGCTGCTGCATTTGGACTCAGGTTTGCGCTCTATCGGGCTCAATCGAAAAATCGCGACGTAATGCACGCAGATGGCGCGGCGGCAGTTTACCGTAGAGCGAGCTTGGCACTGCCCCGGAATGAATCCCCACCAAAGACGAACGGTGGAAGTGCGCCTGGTTGAATCTGGAACATCAGCGTCAGGGGTCCCTGGCTGAATCTGTATCAGACTGAAACTTTCCCCGCCGCCTCTGGCCTATCTTGCATGGGAAATCCTCCAATCAACGCGGCCAACGGGGAGATGGCCGCCCGAGTACGCGATTTCGACTGGTCGAAAACGCCCCTGGGCCCCTTCGACGCCTGGCCGCAAAGTCTGCGGCTCGCGGTCGGCATTTGCCTGAACTCGCACTTCCCGATGTTCGTTTGGTGGGGTCCGCAGTTGATCAACCTCTACAACGACAGTTATGCACCGATACTCGGCAAGCGCCATCCTTCTGCGCTCGGCAAGCCCGCGCAAGCTGTCTGGAGCGAGATCTGGGAGGTCATTGGCCCGCAGGCGGACGCGGTGATGCAACGGGGTGAATCGACCTGGAACGAGCGCGTCATGCTGATGATGGAGCGCAGCGGGTATTCCGAGCAAACCTGGTTCACCTGGTCATACAGTCCCCTCTACGACGAAACCGGCGGCATCGGCGGGCTTTTCTGCGCCTGCATCGAGGAGACGCCGAAGATCCTGGTCGAACGCGAGCGCGACCGGTTGCTGCGCGAGAATGAGAACGAGCATCTGCGGCTGGTCGAGGCATTTGCCCGTTCACCTTCGTTCATGGCGATCCTGCGCGGGCCGCACCACGAGTTCGAGTATGTCAACGAACGCTACCGTCAATTGATCGGGGCCCGGGAGTTGATCGGCAGGCCGGTGCGTGAAGCCCTTCCCGAAGTGGAAGGGCAGGGATTCTTCGAGCTGCTCGACCGCGTTTACGCAAGCGGCGAAACGTTCACCGGCGATGCGATGCGCATTTTCCTCAAGCGTCAACCCGACGCGGCGCCTCAGGAGGCGTACGTCGATTTTGTCTATCAGCCCATGCGCGCACCCGATGGCGCTGTCATCGGCATCCTCGCACATGGCGTGGACGTGACGCAGCGCCAACAGGCGCAACAGCGTGATCGTTTTCTGCTGGAGCTCGAAGATGCCCTGCGGCCGCTTACCGATCCGGAGCAGATCACGGCGGCATGTGCCCGCATTCTGTGTGAACATCTGGGCGCGGACCGTTGCGTGTACGCCGAAGTCGAGGATGACGAGCAGACCGCTACCGTGACCGGCAGCTACAGCCGTGAGGTTCCGCCCATCGCCGGACGCTACCGGATCGCGAATTTCGGCGCGCATGTGCAGCCTTTGTTGCGCGATGGTCAATCTTTCGTCGTGCGCGACGTCGATACGCATCAGCCCGCCCTCGGCGATTTGTCGGGCTATCGCCAGATGCTTATCCGCGCCGCGATCGGCGCACCGCTGTTGAAGGGCGGCCGGTTGGTTGCAGTCATGGCCGTGCACCAGTCCCACGCGCGCGACTGGACCGACGCGCAGATCGATCTCGTGACGCACGTCGCGAGCCGTTGCTGGGAATCGATCCAGCGTGCGCGCGCGGAGCGCACGGTGCGTGAAAGCGAGGCTGATTTCCGGCAACTGGCCGATGCCATGCCGCAGATCGTTTTCTCCGCGCGCGCGGACGGCCAGGTCGATTACCTCAACCGTCAGTGGTACGAGTACACCGGGCTGCCGTCGGACTCGGCCGGATCGGAAAGCTGGAAACAGGCGCATACCGAAGAGGGGTTGCGCCGGGTCGCTGAAATCTGGCCGCAGGCCTTGCGCACCGGCCAACCCTACGAGATCGAGTACCTGCTGCGCCGCTTCGATGGCGAGCTGCGCTGGCATCTGGGTCGCGCGTTACCGATCCGGGATGCGCAAGGCGCGATCGTGCGCTGGTTTGGCACCAACACCGACATTCACGACCGCAAGCAAACGGAGCAGGCGCTCGCGGCGGCGCTGGATGCCGAGCAGCATGCGCGTTCCGCCGCCGAGCGCGCAAGCCGCATGAAAGACGAGTTTCTGTCCAATCTAAGCCACGAGCTGCGCACGCCATTGAATGCCATTCTGGGCTGGGCGCATATCATGCAGCAAGACAGCACCGCGCCGGCGCAACTGGCGCGGGGCGTCGAAGTGATCGAACGTAACGCGCGCGCCCAGGCGCAGATCATCGAAGATCTTCTGGACATGAGCGCCATCATCTCGGGCAAGGTGCGGCTCCATGTGGCAGAGCGCATCGACCTGACGGCCGTGGTGACGGCGGCGATCGAAACAACGCGCACGGCCGCCGATGCGAAGCACCTGACGATCGATGTGGAACTCGATGCGCCCGAGCGGTTGGGCATCAGCGCAGACCCCAGCCGGCTGCAGCAGGTCATCTGGAATCTGTTGAGTAACGCAATCAAATTCACGCCAACGGGCGGCCGCATTAACGTAAAGGTCGAGCGGGTGCAGCAGCGGATCGAGATCGCGGTGACCGATACGGGCGAAGGCATCGAGGCGGATTTCCTGCCGTATGTGTTCGACCGTTTCCGTCAGGCCGACGCTTCCACCACGCGACGCCATAGCGGGCTGGGTCTCGGCCTTTCCATCGTCAAGCAACTGGTTGAGCTGCATGGCGGAACGGTGCGCGTGCACAGCGAAGGCAAAGACAAAGGCACGACGTTCGCGCTGACTTTTCCGGTGGATGCGGACCATGCGCCAGCGCAGGCGCATCGGCGCCCGTCCCGCAAAACCGATCAGGGCGGGGCGGACACTGCCTCGGCGCGGCTTCGCGGCGCCAACCTGCTCGTCGTCGATGACGATGCCGATGCGCGCGATCTGGTCAGGCGCCTGCTGGAAGAATGCGGGGCGCAGGTTACGGTCGCCGCGTCGAGCGCGGAAGCCCTCGAGATCATCCGGCTCGGCGCGTTCGACCTGCTCGTCAGCGACATCGGCATGCCGGGCAAAGACGGGCTCGCCCTCATGCGCAGCGTGCGCGATCTGCCGCCGGAGCAAGGTGGCAAGTTGCCGGCAGTTGCGCTGACGGCCTATGCGCGGGCCGAAGACCGGCTCAAAACCCTGCACGCCGGCTACCAGATGCATCTTGCCAAACCGGTTGATCCGGGCGAGCTGATCGCGACGGTGGGAAGCCTGGTCAACGGGGGGAGAGTTTCCGGCACCCGCAGACTTGAGAAGCGAATTGACCTGTATCTGAACGTGGCGCGGCTGCGCGCCTAACGCAGCGCCTCCTTTACAAAATCCATGCGGTCCTGACCCCAGAACATTTGATCGCCGACAAAGAACGTCGGCGCGCCGAACACACCGCGCTCGACGGCGCTTTGCGTAGCAGCCTTGAGGGCATCCTTGGTCGATTGTTCATTGGCGAGCGCCATCAGCGCCTGGGCATCGAAGCCGGCGTTGCGCAAGGTTTCTGCGGCAACGGCCGGGTCGTTCAGGTTCACTCCCTCGACCCAGATCGCGCTGAACACGGCGTGGCAATAATCCATGAAGCGCGTATCGTCGCGCGCCTGCAATGCAATGGCGCCGCGCATGAACGGCAAGGTCATGATCGGAAAATGCGGGTTGCGCCCGAACGCCACGCCGTAACGACGGGCGAAGCGCATGAAGTCGTCCCACAGATAAGTGCCCTTGGCGGGAACGTTGACCGGCGACTGATTGCCGGTGGCCTGAAACACGCCACCCAGCAGCATTGGCTTGTAGAGCGCTTTGGCGCCGGTGGCGGCCTCGAGCGCGGGAAGCTGCGTCCACGCAAGATAAGAAGCGGAACTGCCGAAGTCGAACCAGAAATCGAACGTTTTCATCAGAATTTCTCCATGTAAGGCCGCAGATCCAGCTCATGCGTCCACGCATCGCGCGGTTGCGTGTGCAGCATCCAGTATGCCTCGGCGATATGGTCCGGATTGAGGATGCCGTCCTGTGCCTTGAGCGCATAGCGCTCCGGAAACAGGTCGCGGATGAACGCCGTGTCGATCGCGCCATCGATGACGGTGTGCGCGACATGGATGCCGCGCGGCCCGAGTTCGCGCGCCATGCTTTGCGCCAGCGCGCGCAGCGCATGTTTGGCGCCGGCAAACGCGGCGAAATTCGCCGCGCCGCGCAGCGACGCCGTGGCGCCGGTGAAGACGATGGTGCCGCGCTGGCGCGCGACCATGCGCCGGGCGACCTCGCGCGCGTTCAGGAACCCGGCGAAGCAGCCCATCTCCCAGATCTTGAAATACTTGCGCGCGGTTTCGTCGAGGATGCTGGCCGCGGCATTGGCGCCGATGTTGAACACCAGCACTTCGATCGCGCCGAGCGTGGATTCGATGCTGTTCGACCAGCGCGACGACTTCTTCTTCCTTGCGCGCGTCGCTGCCGAAGGCGTGCGCCTTGCCGTTCGCCGCTTCGATCTGCGCGACGAGCGGCGCGAGCTTTTCGGCCGAGCGGCGCGTCACGCAAAGGGTGAAGCCTTCGCGCGCGAAGCGCCGGGCAATGGCGCCCCCGGTCGCGTCGCCGGCGCCGATGACCAGACACACACCTTTATCGAGGATGTATTCATGAAAGCGGCATGCAATCAGGGTCTGCCGGCAATTGTCGTCCGTGCATTGTGCCGCGAGCGGGCATCCGCACCTGTGCAACGCCGATCCTTGCGCGGGGAAAGAACCTCTGCGGCTTGATCATCCGGCGGCCCACGGCGTGTGATGGAACGTGTACTCGCCGATGAGGCGCTCGCCATCGCGGTCCACCGCGATCAACTGCATGCTCGCGCTCTGGGCCGCCAGTGCGCGGACTTGCGTCGTGGGGGAGGTCATCACCACTTCGCGCGCTGCCGGATCGAAGGGGATGTCGCGCGCGCGCTCGACCCCATGGCCGTGGATGTCCAGCATCAGCAAGTCCAGCTGCTGAACGTCAGCCAGCGGGGCTTCCAGCCGCGCGACCAGCAGATCGTCTTCCGGCGCAATGGTGCAGTTGACACTGCCCCCGCGTGGGACGGTGTACGCCCGTACGCGCAGCCCCAGCGCTGCAGCGCGCTCGATGAACGCCCCGGCGACCACCGCGCGCACGGCGCCGTGACCGACCAGGGAGCGGATGCCCTGCGCCAGATCGGCCAGCTGTTGGGCGCTTGCCGTGCAGGCGCCGCACCCGAGCAGATGTTCCTCGACTCTGCGAAGCCTGCGGCGCATCGAGCTCTCCGAACCAATAGTCGATCAGCGTCGAAAAGGCGATTGGCCTGGCGCAAGTGTTCGTGATTCACGAGGCCCCCCCTGTGGTCACGCAATCGCGCAGCCGTTGCATCCCGCGATGACGGATGACGCGCACGTTGGCCTGCGTAATACCCAACTCGCGGCGCGACTTCCGCCGCCGGCTGGTCATCGTAGAAGCTCAGCACCAGCACCGCCTTCTCGCGCTCCGGCAGACGGTCGAGGCAGCGCAGCAGCCGGTCATGATCCAGACGCGGGGAAGTCGCGGGGTCGGCGGCGGGAATGTCCTCGGCGTAGGTCGTGAGCAGGCGGCTCGCGCCGGGCGTAGGTGCGCTGCAGGTCCAGCACCACCATCCGGCACATGCCGAGCACGAAGGAGGCCAGCATCTCGGGCTGGCGCAGCTTGCCGGCGCGCAGGCGTTCGAGCGTCATCATCATGACCTGCTGCACCAGATCGGCAGAGGCTTGTTCGTCGCGCAAGTGCCGGTACCCGTAGAACCGCACGCGCGGCGCCAGCCGGCGATAGAGTTCCGCTTCGGCATCGCCGGCGCGCGCGCCGGCGATGCGTCGTACCAGCGACGCATCGTCCAGGCGGGTCAGGTCGCGGTCTTCGTCCAAGCACGCAGCATAACTTGGCTGCGTCATGCCAAGGAAGTGTAACGACCGGCCGCTTCGTTACACCTCCTTGAACCTGTTCAACCACCCAGGAGAAAGCCATGATCACCAATCCGCAGTCCGGCACCAACGTTCACGAAGTCGCGACAGGCATCTATCGCATCAACACGCCGGTCACGATTCCCGGCAATGCGTTCAGTTTCAACCAATACCTGATCCTCGACGACGCGCCGCTGCTGTTTCACACCGGGCCGCGCAAGCTGTTCGCGCTGGTGCGCGAAGCAGCTGGCCAGCGTGATGCCGGTGCAGCGGCTGCGCTACGTCGGGTTTCTCGCACTTCGAATCCGACGAATGCGGCTCGCTCAACGACTGGCTGGCGCTGGCGCCGCAAGCGCAGCCGGTGTGCGGGCGCATCGCGGCGATGGTCTCGGTCAACGACATGGCCGACCGGGCGCCGGTCGCGCTCGCCGACGGCGAACTGCTCGCGCTCGGCACCCATGCCGTGCGCTGGTTCGATACGCCGCATGTGCCGCACAATTGGGACAGCGGCCTGATGATGGAGACCACCACCGCGACCCTGCTCTGCGCGCGACCTGTTCACGCAAGGCGGAACCGGCGAGGAGGCGCTTACTCGAGCGGATATCCTCGACGCCGAGCGAAGCGTTTCGCGCGCCGCTGGACTACTACGCGTACGCGCCGGACACCGGCGTGATCCTCGAGCGCCTGGCGCGCGAGCAGCCCGGCCACGCTGGCCTGCATGCACGGCTCGGCCTGGCGCGGCGACGGCGCCGCGCTGCTGCGGGCGCTGGCAGAGCGGATCGACCGGTCGCACGCGGCAGGCGGCGCTTGCGCCGCGTCGCCTGACCGGCGCCCGGGCAGGCGCTTCAGAAGCGCGAGAAATCGGGTTTGCGCTTTTCCGTGAATGCCGTGAAGGCTTCGCGCGCGGCGGGCTCGTGCAGCATGCGGGCGAAGGTGGCGCCTTCGTCCGCCATCTGCTGCGCGACCAGCGCAGCATGCGCTTTTTTCATGAGGCGCTTGGTCTCCAGCAGCGAGGTCATGGGTTTGGAGGCGAGCTTGCGCGCCTGTGCCTGCGCCAGCGCGTTGACTTCGGCGGCGGGCACCACGCGGTTGATCCAGCCCATGCCGAGTGCGGCGTCAGCTTTGACAGGCTCACCCAGCAACAGGATTTCCGCGGCGCGGTGGTAGCCCAGCATCTGCGGCAGCAGCAGGCTGGAGCCGGCCTCAGGACAGATCCCCAGATTGACGAACGGCAAGGTAAACACCGCATTATCGCCGGCGTAAACCAGGTCGCAGTGCAGCAGCAACGTCGTCCCCACACCCACCGCGGCCCCGCAGACACCGGCCACGAGCGGCTTGGGGAAAGCGGCAATGCCTTGCAGGAAACGGAATACCGGCGAGTTCTCGCGTTCCGGCGGATTCTTCAGGAAGTCGCTGATGTCGTTGCCCGCGCAGAAAATGGTTTCGTGACCCTGGAAAACGAACACGCGCACCGCGGCGTCGCTTGCAGCCGCCTGCAATGCATCCGCCATGGCCGCATACATGGCCGCCGTAACAGCGTTCTTTTTGTCGACGCGGTTAAAGGTCAGGGTCGTAACCCCGGCATCCGTGCTGGTAAGGATCTCGCTCATGGTTGCATCGTGACACGATAGCCGACGCGGGGGAAATGGATGGCCACCTTGCCGCAGGCCGGGTCTTCGCGAATCAGTGCGATGACGTTGCGATCGACGGCACGCACCACCCCGGACACCGGCGGGTCGCCGCTGTCAGTGAGCGGTTGCACGCTGACCTGCATGCCCGGTGCGAGGCCCTGCGGATCGCGCGGATCGGATTGCTCGGGGGTCTGCGGGGTGGCAGCTTTGCCGATGGCAAGCGCCTCCGCGGGCGTCATCGGGCGGGGTGTGCCGTGGCCGATGGCTTTCATGCGTTCGGCCCAGGCGAGCAGGTCCGGAAACTCCGACAGCAGTTGCTCCGCGCCGGCATAGCGGTTGCGCACGAACCAGACGATGTACCAGGCCAGCAGGTCGGGCATGCCCGGATCGTCGCCCAGCACGAAGCGCCGGCCCGAAGCGAACCGTTCGTCGAGCCAGCCCAGTTGCGGTCGCAACTGGGCGAGCACGTGCGGCATGTCGGCGGCGACTTTGGCGAGATCGCCGCGCGAGCCCAGTTGCAGCCGTGTGCGATCCGCCACCAGCGCAGGCGGCAGCGTCTGCGCAACGGGTGCGAACACCGTGCAGAACGCCAGTTCGAACAGCGGCCCGTCGGTCCAGCGCGACAGTGCAAAGGGCAGGCCCGCGCCCTTGTTCGGGAAAAAAGTCGGCGTCGGTGCGCGGCGTTCGAGTTCGCGCAGAATGCATTGCGTGTCGCAGTAGATATCCGCGCCGATCTGCAGCACGGGGATGCGGCGATAACCGCCGGTCATCGGGAACAGTTCCGGCCGCTCGGGCATGCGGTTGTGCTCGACCGAGCGCCACGCGAGCTGCTTGATGCCAAAGGCGGTGCGGATCTTTTCCGCGTAGGGCGACAACGGATAATGGTGCAGGATGAATTCTGTCATGGTGTGAATGGTGGAGGGAGATCAAGTCGCCAAAGCGAGCAGGGCCGGCAATTCGGCGAGGTTGCGAATTTCATGATCCGGCGCGCCAGGAAGCCGCTCGCGGCGCTGGCCATAGCGGTTGCACCATACTACGCGCATGCCGAAGGCCGAGGCCGCGTGCGCATCCCAGGCGTTGGACGACTGGAAGGAGATCTGCGCGGCCGGTACACCAAGCGTGTCGACCGCCAGGCGATAGACATCCGGATGCGGTTTGAATACGCCGGCCTGTTCCACCGAAAGCACATGATCGAAGAGCCCGTCCAGATTCGCGCCGCGCACGGCATCGGCGAGCATGGAGGGAGTACCGTTGGACAGGATGGCCGTGACGAACCCGGCCTGTTTCAGGTCCCTTAGCACTTGCGGAACTTCAGGGAAACAGCGCAGCGTGCGGTACAAATCCATCAGCCGGTCGCGCAGCGCGGGATCGGCAATCCCGAGCGACTCCATGCTGAATTCGAGCGCGTCGGAAGTGACTTGCCAGAAATCCGCGTGGCGGCCCTGCAGCCCGCGCAACCAGGTGTACTGGAGTTGCTTGTCGCGCCACAGTGCGGTCAGCGCGCCGGCCTGGTCACCCAATGCGTCACGGCAACCGGCCGCCGCCGAGGCGAAATCGAACAGCGTGCCGTAAGCGTCGAACACGCACGCGCGCACCTGCAATGCTCCCCGGTTCATGAGGGCGCTCGCGTCAGGCCAGCGTGCCGCGCACCGGCAGTTGCTTTTCGATCGACGTCTTGATGCCCTCGAGCAGCATGGCCAGATCCGGGCGTGCGGAAGGGGAGTTCGAGCATTCGACGACCTGCACCTTGTTGTCGGCATTGATCACGAACAGGCCCGGCTCGGCAAACGGCCGGTCGGTTTCTTGCGGCGAACGCGGCTCGGAGATATACAAACCTAGCGTGCGCATCTGATCCGGAGCCATGCCGTAGGCCACCGGAAATTTCCAGCCGTTCTCCGCGACCGACGCCTTGGCCTTTTCCTCCGGATCGGCCGACACGGCGGCGACATTCACGCCGGCGGACTTGTATTGGCCTTGCAGGCTTTCCAGCGTATTGAGATAGGTCTTGCACTTCGGGCAATGCTTGCCGCGATAGACCACCAGCATACGCCAGCCCGGCATGTGGGCGAGATCGAGCTTGCCGCCGGTCGTGAGCGGCCAGGTCATGGCGGGAAAGGGCGCGCCGGCAGCAAATTTTTTCTGGGTCATGAATAGAACCTCGCGAGTGGGAAGGGGAAAAGTCCGGCAGGCAGCAATGGACGGGTTCGACGGCGCCGCCGATTCGACGTGCAAACAAGGCAACAACATGCGCCACCGAACGCAGCCGCCGCGGCGTGCCCGCCTTGTCTAGTCAGCGGCTTTTCTCATAAGTTCCGATCAGCGTGGCGTGTTCGATGATGTGCCCCTGCATCGCCCGCTCCATCTCCGCCTTGCCCGGCTGGCGCAGGTCGGCCAGGACGGTGTCGAGCGCATAGAGTTTAAAAAAATAGCGATGCCGGCCGATCGGTGGGCACGGGCCCCCGTAGCCGGTGCGCTTGAAATCGCTGATGCCTTGCAAGGTGCCCGCCGGCAATTCACGCGCGCCTGAGCTTTGCGCGAGGCCGGTGGCCGAGGGCGGCAGGTTGTAGAGCACCCAATGCACCCAGGTCATTTTCGGCGCCGCCGGATCGGGGGCGTCAGGATCGTCCACGATCAGCACCAGGCTTTTGGCGTTGGCGGGCACGCCGCTCCAGGCCAGCGGCGGCGACAAGTCCCGGCCCTCGCAGGTGTGAACGCGGGGAATTTCGCCTTCGTGCACGAAGGCCGTCGAATTCAGTTTCAGGGTCATGTCGTCTCCGGTGGCACAGGGGGCTCGCGAGCCGCGATGCGCTAGGTGGGTGGCACGATCTCCAGGTGTCCGCCATGACGCTCGCGTTCCGCCTGGATTCTCGCGATCAGGTTTTTCGCTTCGGCATCGAAATACGGCACGCGGCTCAGGTCCAGCACGCTGTGGCCGGCCGGGTTGCCATGCAGATGCGCGGCCAGCGGGTCGAGCGAAGCATAGAACAGGTTGCCGGTGACCGCGATACGTTCCTGCTCGCCCTCGCGCGAGACGGTCAGCTTGACGCGCGAGACGCTGGCAACAAAGAAGCCCACCGATACCGCCACCGCCACCAGGATTCCGATTTCCAGGCTCAGGAAGACAATGGCGAACACGGTCAGCAGGAACACGATGGCATCCACCCGCTGGCGCAGTGGCGGAATCTCGTTGCCCTGCATCATGCCGATGCCCACCAGCGCCATCACCCCGGCGATGACCGGCATTGGCATCCAGGTCAGCAGCGGGCCCATGGCCCAGGCGATCAGCACCACGGAAAACGCCGCGACAATGCCGGACAGCGCGGTGCGCGCCCCCATTTCGACCGCAACGCTGGTGCGATTGAAACTGCCCGAGCCCGCGAACGTCGAGAAGAATGGACTTAAAGCGTTGGCGATGCCTTGCGCAAACGCCTCTTTGTGCAAGTCGAGATTCTTCGTCACGCTCGCCTTCAGGTCGCGCGCGATCACCAGCGATTGCGCCAGGCCCAGCACGGCAATGGCGATCGCCTGCGGTACCACCTGTTCGGCGAACAGCCAATGCTGCGCGCCGAAGCGCGGCAGATTCAGCGGCAACGCCTGCATGTACACGTGGCCGAGCAGTTCCAGTTGCGTGCGCACCGGGCCGAGCACACCGTAGAGCAGGCCGCCGATGACGCTGCCGATCACCACCGCCAGGATGATGTAACTGCGCGGGAAGTGTTTTTTCAGCAGCAAGCCCGCTGCGATGGTGAGGCCGCTGACGGTTGCCGCATACGGGTTGACCAGATCCGACCAGGAGGCGAAGGCGATATAGAATTTTTCGTAAAAGAATTTGGTCGTCATCGGCGACAGGCCGAGCGCGCCCTCCAGTCCGGAGGTCAGCAGCAATACGCCGACGCCGACCTTGATGCCGGTGATGGCGGCGGGGCTGAAGTAGCGAAACACCTCCGCCCCGCGCAGCGCCCAGATCAAAATCTGCACCAGACCTACCATCAGGCTCAAGACGAGTACGAATTCCGTGTAGAGCGGGCTGCCGCGGCCTGCGAACTGCAGGACCGTCAGGCCCAGCAGGATCGACACCGCGGTATTGGGGCCGCCGACCATCGGCGAGTTGCCGAAGAAACTCGACAGAAAGCCCACGAAGACCGCGCAGTAGAGGCCGTATTCGGGCGGCAGCCCGGCAAGGTAGGCAAATGTGATGGCCTGCGGAATCACCAGCAGCGCGCCCGCGAATCCGGACACGACTTCGCGGCGCATGTCGGCCGCGCGCCACCACGACAGATCGGGCAGCATTTCGCGCAGCAGCCTCATCGGCCGGCCGGTCGCGTGCGCGCCGTCATGGACCCGTGCTGCCGAACCAGCCGGCGATGCGGTAGTAGATGCGCTCGAAGAGTTTCAGCAAGCGGCCTTCGCGTGGATCGAACGGGCGATACTGCAGGTGCATGAATGCCGCGACATCGAGCGCGTCCTGGTGCGTGAGGCTGCGCTCCTTGCCGATCGGCATATTTGCCCAGACAAAGCCGGCCATGCGCTGCACGTTGTGCAGTCCTGCGCCCGCGTTGAACGAGTCGGCGCCCCACAGCGGCGGAAACGGCGTGTGACCTTCGCCGTTCATGGCATGGCAGGCCGCGCATTCGCGCTGGTACACCGCCTGGCCGCGCGCCGGGTTGGGGTCCGCGCCGGTATCGGGCAAGCGTCGGCACGCCCGCGCCCTTGGGCGGCCGGCCGATGACTTCGCCTTCGGACAGATAGTTGACGTAGGCGGCGACGGCTTGCACCTCCGCCGATTCTTCAGGCGGCATGATGCCGTTGAGGCTGTACAGGAAGCAGTCGCGGATGCGCAGGCCGATGCCGTTGCGCACGCCGTTCTTGGCACGCCACTTCGGATAGATGCCGCCGACGTTGAGCGGGAATGCGTCGGGCTGGGTGCCGCCCTTCAGGTGGCAACTGGTGCAGTTGAGCGCGTTGCCCGCATAGCGCGGCGCGTAACGCCGGCTTTGCATCACGATGTTGTAGCCGAAAACGACATTGCTTTCGTAGTCGTCGAGCACTGCGCGCTGTTTCAGTTCCTCGATCGTTGGGCGCGCGCCGGCCTCAGGCAATGTTCCGGTCAGGAGCAGCAGCGCGACAATCGCGAAAAGCGTTTTGTGCATGGTTTTATTGTTTGCAGCGTGCCCGGGCCGCGGATCCGCCGCTGCCAATACAGATGCCGGATGCGGCAGCGCGCCGCCGCCCCTGGCATCATCCTACGCCCTCTGTGCGTCAGCCGGCGAACAGGTAAGTGCAACCGCGCGAGACCGCCCCCTGGCAAGCAACCAGACCGGAAGGCGCACGCGCGATATCCGGGAGCACGGCGGCGCTCCAGTCGGCTTTCACGTCCTCGTGCTTCAGGCCCATGTGCTTGGCGACTTCACCGCTGTAGAAGTGTATCGCCATGTTGCAGGCGGTCACCCTCACCCCGCGCTCGATGATCTTCTGCAGCGCCATCTCCGGCAGGAACGGCTCGGCCATGCTCAGGTAATACGGATTGCGCACGGCCGGTTTGCCGGTGTCGGGATCGGTGACCTTGAAGACTTCGCCGAGCTTGTACTTTTCCCAGGCCGAATCGTTCAGTGCGACGGGAATTGCGTTGTGACGCAACACCAGCGCCGCGCCCACGTCGCTTTCGGTCAGGCCGTAAGCCTGCGGCGCCGTCAGCAGCCAGACCCAGGCCCAGGCCAGGGCCATGCCGTCATTGGGCTCGCGCATGTCGAGCACGACCCGATGCTTGCCCGGGATGCTGTCGAGCCAGCGGGTGAAATCGGTGGAGGGCCCTTGCGCTGCGGCGGCGGTGGACGCGGGCAGGACGGCGGCCACGCTGACGGCGGCCATCGCGCTGGCGAGCCCCATGAAATCGCGACGGTCAAGTTGCAAAGCAGAGTGTTCCATATCGACCTCCAGTGTGGTGACGTTGGAAACGAAACTCAGGACATTGCTGCATCCGGTATTGGCACATCACTTAGGGGCGACTTTGCCAGCTCAGGTACGGCGAGCAGCGTTGGCATTGCGCCGGATCGCGAAGCGTCGAATTCCGTTATAGGAGCCGCAAAATTGCATGTCAAGCGGGCAGCGCAAAAGCGTAAGGCATCCGTACATCGCGCTGCGCAACCGGCGTCAAAGGGCCCGGCGGGCGCGCGGCCAGAACGGAAACAAATCACCACGTTGCACTTCGAAGGCGGTGGTTGCGTGATAAGGTGCGCATTGAAAAAAACCGGTGGCCGGCGGTCTCGTCCATCGAAAAAATACGCGGAGGAGCCCCAATGCTTTACTCGCAGCGCATCACGCGGTGTGTTCTTGCGGCCTGGCTGCTGGCGCTGTGCGCCGCCGCCAGCGGTGTGCAGGCGCAGCAACACAAATGGAAGGTGCAGCACCTGTACGCACCGAATACCACGGTCTACAAGGATTTTCAGGCGTTCGCCGCGCGCGTGAAGGAAGCCACCAAAGGCGAAGTCGACATCCAGGCTTTCCCGGTGGCCACCATCGTGCCGCAGGCCGAAGCGCTCGACGCCATCCAGGCGGGTCTGCTCGACGGCGCCGCGGGTGTCATGGCGTATCAGGGAGGCAAGGAACCTGCGGCAGCGTTCTGGGACATGACCGCCGCGTACGACCATCCGCTGCATCTGATGATGTGGTACCGGCAGGGGGGCGGCATGGAGGTCATGAACAAGATTGCCGCCAAGTGGAACGCGGTATTCCTTGGTCCGATTCTGCTGGGTCCCGAATCGATCCCGTCGAAAAAGCCGATCCGTTCCATCGCCGATTTCAAAGGCCTCAAGATGCGCGCGCCCGACGGCATTCCGGCCGAGATCTTCGCTTCCCTCGGCGCTTCGGTCTCGGTCATGCCGGGCACCGAGGTTTATACCGCGCTCGATACCGGCAAGATCGAGGCGACCGATTGGGGCACGCTGTCGGTCAACGACGAAGCCGGCTACAACCGCATTGCCCCTTACGCCATTTATCCCGGCGTCCATTCGATGAATTCGGTGGACTTCGTCGTCGCAAAACGCAAGTGGAACGCCCTTTCCGCCGAGCAGAAGGCGATCGTCACGGCGGCAGTGGATGAATGGTGCTTGCGCTCGTGGATGACCCAGGAACTCGAGGACCGCAAGGCCGCCGCCAAGCGCAAGCCCGAAACCCTGGTGCAATGGGGGGAGAAAGAGCGGGCGGAGTTCCGCACCGCCTCGCAGAAAGTCTGGCAGAAATGGTCGAAGAAAAGTCCGCTGGCCAAAGAGATCTATGAAAGCCAGACCCGGTTTCTGAAGTCGATCGGCAAGCTCTGAGGGCTGCCGATGCAGCGGTGATCGGCCGGGTAAGCGACCGCGAGCGGTACCCGCAAGCGCGGTTAGAAGAATAAGACAAGGGGGAAGAAGTCCTATGACGGAATCGGCACCCGCCGCCGAAGCGTCGGGCAAGAACGTCATCGATCGCTCCATCGAGGCTATCGCCAAGGTGCTGAGCCTGTGCTTTGCGCTGTCGATCGTGGTGACGATCTACGACGTGACCGCGGACGTCATGTTCCGCTCCCCGACCGTCTGGGTGTACGACGTCGTGACTACCGCGATCGCCGTGGCCTTCCTGATCGGCGGTTCCTATGCGCTCATGCGCCGCGAG
Organism: uncultured beta proteobacterium; assembly: GCA_963846655.1. GTDB lineage: Bacteria > Pseudomonadota > Gammaproteobacteria > Burkholderiales > JACQAP01 > JACQAP01. Next base: position 41,347 of record CAWJWT010000013.1, read on the forward strand.
CACATCCGCATCACCGCTTTGTATGACCGCTACGCCACGCGCACGCGGCTGGTGTGCGATATCTTGAGCTCGCTGCTCGCGCTGGTTTATTTCGCGGTGTTCGCCTGGTTCTCGTACAACATGGCGTCGCTGTCGGTGCAGGACTGGGAGGTCAGCGGTTCCGCCTGGGCGCAGCCCACGCCGGTCGTCGTCAAGGTCGCCATGGTGCTGGGCGCGCTGCTGATGTTCGTGCAGATGATCTCCAACATTCGCGGCGATCTGAAGGCGTTGCGTGTCAGGCGCTGAAGCCATGGGCATCGAGGGCATCTCCCTGCTGATGCTGGCAGCCTTTGTGCTGCTGATCGTCGTGCTGGGCATGCCGATCGCGTTTGCCACCGGGTTGATCGCGGTGGTGTTCTGCGCGGTGTTCGCCGATCTGGACAGCCTCGCCATCGTCACGTTCCGCACCTACGGTTTCGTCAATTCGTATGTGCTGCTGTCGGTGCCGATGTTCCTGATGATGGCCAACATCCTGGACAAATCCGGCGTCGCGCATGATCTCTACGATGCGCTGAAGATCTGGGCGGGGCGACTTCCTGGCGGGGTCGCGGTCATGACCCTGATCGCGGCGTCCGTCATGGCGGCGATGACCGGCATCATCGGCGGGGAAGTCATCCTGCTCGGCCTGGTCGCGCTGCCGCAGATGCTGCGTCTGCGCTACGACTCGAAGCTCGCGATCGGCGTGGTATGCGCCGGGGGGTCGCTGGGCACGATGATCCCGCCCAGCCTCGTGCTGGTGTTCTACGGCCTGACGACTTCGACTTCGATCGGCGACTTGTTCGTTGCCTCCACGATTCCCGGCGTTTTGCTCGGCTCGCTTTACATCCTCTACGTGCTGGTGCGCTGTGGCATCAATCCGGCGCTCGGTCCGCCGGCGCCGCCGGAGCTTTACAACATTCCGCTGCGCAAGAAGTTCGCCGCGCTGAAAAAAGTCATCCTGCCGCTGCTGATCATTTTCTCCGTGCTGGGCAGCATCTACGGCGGCATTACCTCGGTCAGCGAGGCTGCGGCCATGGGCGTGGCCGGTGTCACGATCGCGGCGGCGATCCGGCGCACGCTCAATTACACGATGCTGCGCGATTCGCTGTTCTCCGCCATGTCCACCTGCGGCCTGCTGATCTGGCTGTCGATCGGCGCGAACGCCATGGTCGGCGTCTATAACCTGCTCGGCGGCATCACCTACCTGAAGACCATCATGACGGGCCTGCCGGTCGAACCGCTGGGCGTGATCCTGATCATGATGGCGATCTTCCTCGTGCTGGGCATGTTCATGGACTGGTTCTCGATCATGCTGCTGACCATGCCCATCTTCGGACCGACGGTCACCGCGCTGGGCTACGACCTGATCTGGTTCGGCGTGCTGTTCAACATCACCATGCAGGTGGGCTATTTGTCGCCGCCGTTCGGCCAGGCCGCGTTCTATCTCAAATCGGTCACGCCGCCCGATATCAGCCTGAACCATATTTTCGTGTCGCTGCTGCCGTTCATCGCGCTGCAGGTGGTCGGCTTGCTGATCGTGCTGTTCATTCCGGAGGTGGCGTTGTTTCTGCCACGCTGGCTGCAATAACAATCCGCGGGACTTTGGCGTGCGGGGGAGGGGCGTTCCACCATGACGAGCGTAGCTTTCGCACCGCGCGATGCCGCCTGGATTGCGGACGACGTCGAGGCCCGCGCGTTCGCCGATCTGTATCGGGCCGCGCCCGAGGACGTGCGCGCAAAGCTCGGGCTGGAAGTGCGCGCCATGTCCGGTGCAATCCTGCTGATCGCCCCCGGTTTTCCCACGCCGCTGTTCAACCGCACCATCGGCCTGGGCATGTCTTCGCGCACGAGCATGAATCATGTGCGCAAGATCGAGGATTTCTATCGCAAGGCCGGCAGTGCCGGATGGTGGCTGCACTGGAATCCGTTCGCCACGCCCGAGGACATGCCCGCGCGGCTGCTCGACTGGGGGTTCACGGCGCCCAAGCGGCGCAGCTGGGCGAAGATGCTGCGCCCGCCCGTGGCGGCGCCGGTCATCGACTCCGGCCTGAGGATCGGTCCTGCGCGCATCGAACAGGTGCGCGATGTGGTAGCGAGCATCGTGCAATCGTTTGAAATGCCGCCGTTCATGCAGGAATGGCTGGAACAATTGCATCGGCGCCCGCGCTGGACACTATACGCAGCGGTCGACGACGGGGCCGTGGTCGGCGGCGGCTGTCTGTTTCTGGACGGAGACAGCGCCTGGCTGGGCATGGGCTCGGTGCTCGCTGCGCAGCGGCGGCGCGGCGGGCAGGGCGCGCTGATGGCGCGGCGCATCGCCGACGCGATCGCCCGAGGCGCCACCAAGATCGTGACCGAGACCGGCGAGCCCATTGCCGACGAACCGAATCCGTCGCTCGACAACATGGCGCGCTGCGGATTCGAGCGCGTGGCCTCACGCCTGAATTTTGTCGCGCCGGCGTAGCGCCGTTGTGGGAAGGTCGCCGTGCGTGCATGATCCAGCCGGTGAATGCATGGAGTTCGTTGATCCCCTGGAGTGTCCCCATGGCTTTTGATCTGCTGATCAGGAATGGTCTGGTTGTCGACGGCACCGGTACGCCGGGCCGCCACGCGGACATCGCCGTGACCGACGGCAAGATCGCGGAGATCGGCCGGATTTCGAGCGCTGCGGCGCAAACCATCGACGCGCACGGCCTCGTCGTCGCGCCGGGCTTCGTCGATCCGCACACGCATTACGACGCGCAGATCTGCTGGGACGGCGCGGTGACGCCCTCGTCGTGGCACGGCGTGACCTCGGTGGTGATGGGCAATTGCGGCGTCGGCATCGCGCCCTGCAAGCCCGAGACGCGCGAGATCGCGATGAAGGATCTGGTCAACGTCGAAGGCATTCCGTTCGACGTGCTGAACAAGGGCATCACCTGGGACTGGGAGACCTTCCCCGAGTTCATGGACGCCGCCGCGCGCGCGCAAGCCGTCGCTCAACCTCGGCTTCATCGCGCCGCTGACGCCGTTCCGCCACTACGTGATGGGCGAGGCGTCGATGGAGCGCGCCGCGACGCCGGAGGAGACCGCACAAGATCGCGCGCGCTGATCGGCGAGGCGGTCGACGCCGGCGCGTTCGGCTTCTCCGTCGACCACGCTCAACCAGCACATGGGCTTCGAGGGCAAGCCGCTGGCCTGCCGCAACGCCAGCCGCGAGGAGCTGAAGGCCTACGCCAACGCAGCTCAAGAAGCGCGGCAAGGGCGCGATCGAGATCGCGCTGACCCGCCAGGTCGGCGTGCTGGAGGAGGACCAGTGCGAGCTGCTCGACTTCCTGCTCGACGAGAGCGGCCGGCCGGTGACCTTCATCGCGCTGTTCGACCGCGACGACATTCCCGAGGCGGTGCGCGACACGCTGCGCCGCGCCGCGCCGATGATCGCCAAGGGCGCGCGGCCGCAGACCTCGCCGCTGCCGCTCACGCGCGAATGCAACATGGACAATCCCTTCGCCTTCGCCGCTTTCCCGTCGTGGAAGCGCGTGTTCGCCGACACCTCGCCGGAAGCGCAGAAGAAGGTCTATGCCGATCCGGCCTTCCGCAACCAGTTCCGCGAGGACCTCAAGAACCCGATCGGCTTCAGCGACTGGGCGCCGCGTCGTGGTCCACGACGTGCGCAATCCGGCGCTGAAGCACCTCGAGCGCAAGTCGATCGCCGAGATCGCGCGCGCAGCAGGGCAAGGACGGCGTCGACGCCTTCCTCGACCTGGTGCTGGCCGACGATCTCGACGTCGAGTTCACCATCTCCTCGTGGAACACGCGCGAGGACCGCATGCGCGAGCTGCTGAACAACCCGCGATCCTGATGGCGCTGGGCGACGGCGGCGCGCATGTCGACATGCTGTGCGACGCCGGCTACCCGACCTACCTGCTCGGCACCTGGGTGCGCGAGAAGGAGGCGCATCACGCTGGAAGAAGGCGTGCGCAAGCTGACCTCCGATCCCGCCGACCTCTTCGGCCTCAAGGATCGCGGCCGCCTCGCGCAAGGGCGTGCCGGCCGACGTCGCGATCTTCGATCCGGCCGCGATCGGCTCGCGCAACCACGGCGAGCGCCGCTACGACCTGCCCGGCGGCGCCAAGCGCATCGTCATGCCGTCGCGCGGCGTCGAGCACGATCGTGAACGGCGTGCCGACCTATGCCGACGGCGCACTGACCGGCGCATCGGCCGGGCAGGTGCTGCGCTCCTGATCAGAACGTCGCGGCCGGCTCTCCTGGCAACGGCATAGCGCATCGAGCGTGCATGGGACTGTTCATGCGCTCGTCAATTGCAGTTCAACGCAAAAGCCATGCGCCGTGGCGGGCAACCGGAGTCGACCGCCATGTGCGCGCGCGATCAGATCGGCCAACGCAAGACCCAGGCCGACGGAGCCTTCGCTAGTCTGGTGCTCCAGATCTTGTTGCAGGGCCAGCCGGCGCTCGTCGCTCACGCCCGATCCGTTATCGGTGATGCGCAAACACTGCGGCGCAGGAGTCGTCACCACCACCTCGTGCGCGCCATTGCGCACGGCGTTGTCCAGCAGGTTGATGAGCGCGGCAGTGATCAGGTCGGCGTCGGCCTGCAGCGGATGCGTCGCTTCCACCCGCACGACCAGGCCTTCGATCGGCGTGCGTGCCAGCAGCTCGGACAGATGCAGCGGCTGGCGATGCAGCTCGGAGCCGCTGCGAAACAACGTCAACAACGCGGCCACCACGTATTGCAGACGGTCGGCCGCAAGACGCATGCGCTGCAGGCGGGGTTGCAGTTCCTTCGGTGCTTCGCGCAGCGCCACGGCCAGTTGTGCATCGATGCCGGCCAACGGGGTGCGCAGCGCGTGTGCCGCGTGCGCCGAGAACGCCCGTTCTTGCGCCATGCGCCGTGCCAGACGCGCGCCCAGCGAGTCGATGGCTTCGTGCACCGGTTGCAGCTCCTCGCGTTGTGCTGTCCCGAGGACGGCGCCTGCGGCCAGCGGGTCGTGTCCGGCCAGGCGTTGCGACAGCACCTTGAGCGGCATCAGCTCGTGACGCACGCGGCCCCGCAGCCATAGCAAGGCCAGCCCGGCCATCGGCAGCGACGCCAGGGTCACCGCCAATGCCATGTCAACGCGCGTCTCCTGACGCTCTGCGCGCGACTGCGCCACGTAGAGCCATTGCCCGGCCGAGCGCAGCGGCACGCCGTAGACGCGCCACCCGGGCACGTCGGAAAAGCCGGTCGAGGCGGTGGCGCACAGCGGCTCGGTTGGCGCCGTCGCGGAGGCCCGCAACAACCTGGGCGCAGGTGCTGCGGGCTCATGCGCGACCAATTGCCAGACCAGGCGCCCGCTGTCCGGCGTGGCCGGTGCCTGTATAAGGGCGGACACCGCCGTGGATGCATCGCCGACCGCGCCACTTTGCAGCAGCGGCACGAAAATATCTTCTGCGGCAGCACGCAGCGTGTCGTCCAGCAACTCGTCCGCTTCGTGCTGCACCGACAACCACACGGCCAGCGCCAGCGCGGCGCCCCAGAGGATTGCCCAGAACAGCAGCGCGCGCGAGACGCGCCCGACGATGGACGGCAACGAAGTCATCCGGCGTCTCCGAGCCGATACCCCAGACCGCGAATGGTCTCGATCACGTTGCGTCCCAGTTTGCGGCGCAGGCTTGATACATGAACTTCGAGTACGTTGCTGGCCACGTCGGTTTCGGTGCCGGTGATCAGATGCTCCAGGTCGGCTTTGGACACGATGCGGCCGGCGCGCAGCAGCAAGGCTTCCAGTACCGCCCATTCGCGCGCTGTCAGCATCACGCGTTGTCCCTGCAACCACGCGGTGCGTGCCCTGAGGTCCACTTCGACCTCGCCTAACGTTACCCGCGCGCCCGCGGCGCCAGCGCTGCGGCGGCACACGGCGCGCAGCCGCGCGACCAGTTCCTCCGGCTGAAAGGGCTTGACGAGGTAATCGTCGGCGCCGCTGTCCAGGCCGCGAATGCGGTCTTTCATCTGATCGCGTGCCGTGATCATGAGGGCAGGCGTCGCCTGGCCGCGCGCGCGGCGTGCGCACAACCAATCCAGACCCGAGCCATCAGGCAGCTGCCAGTCCACCAGCCACGCGTCGAAAGGTTCGCCCTGCCACGCCTGGGCCTGGCCCAATGCGCGGCACCAGTGCACCTGGTGGCCCTCGGCGCACAGGAAGTCACGCAGGCCTTCGCCGAGCATGTCGTCGTCTTCGATCAGAAGCAGGTGCATGGGACGGAACAGTATCACCTCCCCGCACGACCAGAGCTTCAGGTTGGCTTCAGTTGCTGGCGGCCTACTGGCGGCCATGATGACTCCTCACGCCGCCGCGTCCGGTCCTGACCCCGTGCCCGCCCAGCGTCGCTGGTTCGCGCCCGCCTTTGTCATCCCTGCCTCGTCCGAGCAACTGCTATGGGCCGCCAGCCTGTTCTGGACGCTGGCAGCCAACCGGCTGTTCCTGGGCGCTGCGTTGCATTCGCGGGATCTGTCACGACCTGCGAACTGGGCCTTCGCATTGACGCTGGCAGTCATGCTTACCTGTTTGCATTACCTCGTATTAGCGCCGTTGGCGCACCGGCTCAGCATCAAGCCGCTGCTGACATTGCTGCTGATCGTCACCGCCGCGGCAACGTACTTCATGCAGGCCTACGGTGTGTACATGGACCCGTCGATGATCCGCAACGTGCTGCGCACCGATGCGGGCGAGACGCGCGAGCTGCTGTCGTGGGCGCTGCTGGTCCACCTGCTGCTGTACGCGGGCTTGCCCCTCGCGTTGTTGTGGCACGTACGCGTACGGCGCCGGCGCTGGAAGGGGGCCATCCTGCACCGCCTGTTGGGGATTTCCGCAGCGGCAGCGTTGCTCGCCGGGGGTGTGCTGGCGGAGTACCAGCCGCTGTCGTCGCTCATGCGCAATCACAAGGAAGTGCGCTATCTCGTCACACCCGGCAACGTGCTGTGGTCGACGGGCGCGGTGCTGGCCGCCGATCTCGAGGGCGCCGCGCAACCGCGTCAGTCGATCGGCCTGGACGCCGTGCCGGGCCCGCGCATGTCTGCGCGTGCGCAGCCCGGCGCGCGGCCCTTGTTGCTGGTGCTCGTGGTGGGCGAAACCGCCCGCGCGGCGAGCTGGGGTCTGTCGGGATACGCACGCCAGACCACGCCGAATCTCGCGCAACTGCCGGTCATCAACGAGACCGATGTCACCGCGTGCGGCACCAACACCGAAACATCCCTGCCCTGCATGTTCGCCCCCGTGGGACGGCGCGATTACGACGCAGCGCGCATTCGCGGCAGTGAGTCGCTGCTGCACGTGCTGGCACGCGCCGGCGCGGCCGTGCACTGGCGCGACAACCAAAGCGGTTGCAAGGGAGTGTGCGAAGGCCTGGCGCAAGACAGGGTTGCGTCGATCAACCCGGCGGGGATGTGCGCCGCAGGCAACTGTCTGGACGAAGGCCTCCTCGCCGGCCTTGACGCGCGACTGGCGTCGCTGCCGGCGAAAAGCGGCACGCATGTTTGGGTGCTGCACATGCTCGGCAACCACGGGCCGTCGTACTACCGCCGCTACCCGCGCGGCTTTGCCCGCTTCCTGCCGGCCTGCGAGCAGGACGACCTGCAGTTGTGCACGCAGGACGAGATCGTCAACGCCTATGACAACGCGCTGCTCTACACCGACCATGTACTGGCCAGCCTGATCGGCAAGCTCGATGCCGCGCGCGCCGTGGATTCAGCGGTGCTGTTTGTCAGTGACCACGGCGAATCGCTGGGGGAGAACAACCTGTACCTGCATGGGTTGCCTTACGCCATCGCCCCCGAAGCGCAGACCAAGGTGCCGATGCTGATGTGGTTCTCCGCCAGCTTGCGCTCGGGCACCGAAGCGCTCATCGACGCAGGCTGCCTTCGACAGCGCGCCGGCCGCCCGATCACGCACGACTACCTGTTCCACACCGTCCTGGCCCTGGTGGATGTGCGTACGAGGCTTCGCGATCCGGCGTGGGATCTGATCGGCCCCTGCCGTAATGATGGCGGAGCCGCGCAAAACCGAAGGGTCCGGCTGGGCATGGCGCATCAATGACGCTAGTGCCGGGCCGGACCTTCACTTCGGGGAACGCGCTACTGCACCTTCGCCGATGCGATCGGGTTGCTGCAGACCGCCGACACGACCTGGCCGTAGCCCGATGTGCTGTCGGGGCGGAAGTAGGCGGGGCCGTTACGCATGCTGTCGGCCCAGACGGTGGCGCCGCTACCCAGTGCGTCGGCATGCATGCTCCACTGCTGGTAGCTGACCGCGCCGGCCTCGCAGTTGACGGCCATCAATATATAGCGCGACTTGTGCTCGTAATAACCATGACCCATGTTCGTCGGGTCGGCGAAATTCTCGAGGATGCGAACCTGGAGGATGTTGTCCTCGCCTTTGTTGACGCTCTGCGAGTCGACGAACACTTGCGCCTCAGCCGTTGACGACACCATGTTCCATTCCTCGGCGTAGCTACTGAGGGAAACCGTGGCGAGAAGGGCGGCAAACAGGGATTTTGACTTGGTCATTGCGGTACTCCTTATTAACTGGACAAAAAGAAAAGCAAAGCGCGTTGCGATGCGAATTGCTGCAATGCCACATCATCCTCTCATCCCAGCAAAGATATAGGGCGTAGGTCGCATTGGTGCTATGCAATAAAACCGCTGAATTCAGGAGCGATGCAACGGAACCAATCCGGAGATCGATGTTCTGCGCCGCATGGCTACCCGGTTAAAATTTGTGCTGACCCCCTCTGGATTCGACGAATGATGAAGAACCTCTTTTCGCTTGAAGGCCGCATCGCGCTCGTCACCGGCGGCTCGCGCGGCATCGGCAGGATGATTGCCGAGGGCTTCCTCGAGTACGGCGCGAAGGTCTACATCTCCGCGCGCAAGGCCGAGGCATGCAGGGCCACCGCCGACGCGCTGTCGGCCAAAGGGGGCACGTGCATCGCGCTGCCGCACGATATCTCGACCGTCGAAGGCTGCCGTGCGCTCGCGGAAGACATCGGCCGTCGCGAGTCGCACCTGAATATCCTGGTGAACAATGCGGGCGCAGCCTGGGCGGCGGACTTCGACGAGTTTCCCGAGCACGGCTGGGACAAGGTGATGAACCTCAACGTCAAGTCGCCGTTCTTCCTCACGCAGGCGCTGCACGGTGCGCTCAAGGCCGGGGCAAGCGACGAGCGCCCGGCCAAGGTCATCAACATCGCGTCCATCGACGGGATCCGGCTCAATCCGCTCGAGACCTACTCCTACCACGCATCCAAAGCGGCCTTGATCTACCTCACGCGCCGCATGGCTGCGACGCTGGTCACCGAGCGCATCGTGGTCTCGGCGATTGCGCCGGGCCCGTTCGCTTCGGAGATGAATCGCGCGGCGCGCGATCACGCGGACGCGGTCGCTGCGCGCACACCGCTGGGCCGTATCGGTCGTGACGAAGACATGGCCGGTGCGGCCATCTACCTGGCGTCGCGCGCGGGCGACTACGTGGTGGGCGACACGATTGCGGTGGATGGCGGCATCGCCCATGCCAATCTCAGCCCGGGGCCGAGCTGACCCCGACGCGGCGGCCGGGGCGACACGCCCACGGTCCTCTGCCTCGCAGTCGTACGCTTGTTGCGCACTATATGTGTTACGTTGGCCTTGTTGGGCGTCGCGACGTTAAGGCCCGCAAGGATTTCAACCCTCCTGAAGCGTTGGCGCCGTAAACGCTCAAATTCATGCGTGAGTGCCATCGCACTGCGAGACTGGACTGGCACGATGTGGCCACACCCATCACAGTCCGCCGCTCCAGGATTCAAGGCAACGTTGCGATGCCCGACTCCAGGCGACATCAGGCGGGACCGGTCGGCACTTCCTCTGCGGGCAATGTCGAGGCAGGCGCCGGTTCGCACCCCTCGGCAACGTCCGGACTGTTCGGCGGGCGCGGACCCGCGTTCATCGTTCTTGCACTGGCGCTCGCCCTGACGATTCCGTGGTCGATCGGTTTGCTGGCTTTACCGGACTTCGGCTCGCTTGCGGACACGGGCGCAATCCTCCTCGTGTCCGGCGCCCTCGTCATCAGCTTGCTGCTGTTCATGCTGTTCTGGCGCCTCGCTTCGACGCGACTGCGTGCGGAGACGCTCACCGCGGAGTTGACGCATCGGTTGCGGGACAGCGAAGAGCGCTTCCAGAGCCTGGCCAGTCTGTCGGTCGACTGGTACTGGGAGCAGGACGAGAATTACCGTTTCACGCAACGCAGTGGCGGTGGCCGCGGATGGTCGAAGGAAGCGATCACCAAAACACTGGGCAAAACCCGCTGGGAACTGCCTGGCGTCGATCCGAGCGAGCCGGACTGGGCGTTGCATCGCGCCGAACTCGATGCGCGGAAGCCTTTCAAGGACCTGATCTTCAGGCGTTCGGTCGGGGACGAGATGCGTCACATCTCGGTCAGCGGCGAACCGTTCTACGATGCACAGGGCAACTTCAGGGGCTATCGCGGCATCGGCAGGGACATCTCCGAGCGCCTGCAACGCGACAATGCCCTGCTGGAAAGCGAAGCGCGCTTTCGCAATGCCTTCGACGCTGCCGCGATCGGCATGGCCATCGTGGCCCTCGACGGCAAATGGCTTCAGGTCAATTCGCAGGCGTGCGGCATGCTCGGTTACAGCGAACCGGAGCTGAAAACTCTCACCTTTCAGGAGTTGACCCATCCGGACGATCTGCAGCCGGATCTGGATTACGTCGGCCAGGTGTTGCGCGGCGAGATCCCCAGCTACCAGATCGAGAAGCGCTATTTTCATAAGGACGGCCATGTCGTCTGGGCGCTGTTGAGCGTGTCGATGGTGCGGGGGCGCGACGGTGCGCCCCTGCACTTCGTTTCCCAGATACAGGACATCACGGCGCGCAAACAAACGGAGCTGGAGCTCGCCGCCAACCGCCGCTTCCTGGCCGAACTGTTCGATGCGATTCCACTGCCGCTCACGGTCAAGGACGACCATCGGCGCTTCGTGCTCGTCAACGAGGCGACCGGTCTTTTCCACAAGCGGCCCGCGGCGGACTTCCTGAACAAGCTGGACAGCGATTTCTATGCGCCCGAGCGCGTCGCGCAGATCTGGGCCGAGGACGATGAGGCGGGCGACAGCGGCATTCCATTGGAGCAGGAACAGTCGTTCCAGACCCTCTCGGGAGAGGAGCGCTGGGTGGTCAAGCACAAGCGCAGGATCGTTTCGCCGGACGGCCGCAGTTGGCTGATCACCGCGCTCTTCGACATCACCGGGCGCAAGCTGACCGAAATCGCGCTGACCCAAAGCGAAGCGCGTTTTCGCGCGCTGACCGAAATGTCTTCGGACTTCTACTGGGAGCAGGACGAAAATTTCCGCTTCACCGCGATGTCGCCGGGCGTGGAGGAATCCGTCGGAATCGATCCGCAATGGCATATCGGCAAGACCCGCTGGGAAGTGCCGGGCATCATGCTGTCCGAGAAGGAGTGGGACGCGCACCGGGCGATACTGCAGGCGCATCAGCCATTTTCCAGTTTCACGTACGCGCGTCTCGGGCGCGAAGGCGACACGCGCTATCTGAGCATCAGCGGACAACCGATCTTCGATGCGCAGGGAAAATTCACCGGCTATCGCGGCATGGGCAAGGACGTGACCGCCGCGAAAATCGCCGAAGAACGCATTCAGTTCCTGGCCTATCACGACAGTCTGACGGCGCTGCCGAACCGCGAGAGCTTCAACCTGATGCTCAATCCCGGCATCGCCCGCGCGCGCCGCGACGGCAAGAATCTGGCGGTGCTGTTCATCGACCTCGATCGCTTCAAGGCCATCAACGACACGCTCGGTCACGAAGCGGGAGACGCGTTGCTGCGGGAGATCGGCAACCGCCTCAGGCATTGCGTTCGCCAGGCCGACATCGTCGCCCGTCTCGGCGGCGACGAGTTCGTCGTCCTGCTGCAGGATATGGGCGCGTCCGCACATGTCGCCAGGGTGGCGGACAAGATTCTTTCCGAAATCGGCAGCCCGCTCGACATCCTGGGGCAGGAAATTCGCGTCACGGCCAGCATCGGCATCAGCGTCTACCCGCAGGACGGCGAGGACGAGCAGACGCTGATGAAAAACGCGGACATCGCGATGTATCACGCCAAACAGGAAGGCAAGAACAACTTCCAGTTCCATTCGGAGCAGATGAACACCCATACGCTGGCGCGGCTGGCGCTCGAGTCGAGCCTGCGGCACGCGCTGGAGCGCAACGAATTGCTGGTGTATTACCAGGCCAAGATGAACATCGGCACCTCGCGGATCAGCGGCATGGAAGCGCTGCTGCGCTGGCGGCACCCGGATCTCGGCATGGTCCCGCCCGTGCAGTTCATCCCGATCGCCGAGGAGATCGGGCTGATCGAGTCCATCGGCCAATGGGTGATCCGGACGGCCTGCCGGCAGAACAAGGCGTGGCAGGACCAGGGCTTCCCGCGGGTTCCCGTGGCGGTCAACATCTCGGCGCGCCAGTTCAACGAGGGCAACCTGGTGGAGAGCATTCTCTCCATCCTCGAGGATACGGGCATGGATCCGCAATGCCTGGAGCTGGAGATCACCGAAAGCATGATCATGCACAACGTCTCCACGACAATGGGCAAGCTGACCGCGCTCGGCGACACCGGCATCCGCATCGCCATCGACGATTTCGGCACCGGCCATTCTTCGCTGGCCTACCTCAAGCGCTTTCCCATCGACACCCTCAAGATCGACCGCTCGTTCGTCAGCGACCTGACGCGGAATACCGAAGACAAGACCATTACCGCGGCCATCATCACGATGGGCAAGAGCCTGGACCTGACCGTGGTGGCCGAGGGCGTGGAGAACCAGGAACAGCTCGATTTCCTGCGCGCGCACGGATGCGACGAGTTCCAGGGGTACTTTGCGCACAAGCCGATGCCGGCGGAGGAGTTTGTGCGGTTTTTGCAAAGCGAGAAGGATAAGACGTAAGAGGCCGGGGGCAGCCCGGCGGCTGGTCACTTTTCTTGCGCGGCCAAGAAAGTAACCAAAAGAAGGCCGCCCCTGGATTTGCGCCCCGTGGTCACGGGGTGCCCCTGCTGCTGCCTGACTCGATGAGGCGACTGCGGAACTCGACCTGGCAGGGCACACACAACGTGCCCTGCCATGGGACTCGAACAGTGCTTGTCATGATTCGTCGCGCCGGGTTGCCGCGAGAGGCCGGCGGCAGCTGGGGTGGAGGGACAGGACAGTGCACTCTGACTTGCGCGGCCAAGACCCGGTACGAGATATCTTGCCGCCCCTGGATTCGCGGCCCCGTCGATACGGGGTCAGCGGCAGTGCGCGCTGTCCGCCGGTTAAGAGCAAGCTGCGGAACGCGACTGGAAGGCCACCCCACGCTGCACTGCTAGGTGAATCGAACAGTCGGCTGACATCCCCAAACCGAGTTCTGAGCCGCTCGGCGCGTCTCAAGGGGAACCCAGAGGGGCGCATTGCAACACTGCTCGCCGCTGATCCCCAATGGAAGGGCTTGGCTGCCAAGTTGCGTCGTATTCCCGGTGTTGGACCCTTGGTCGCCGCACACCTGGTCGAGGCCTTGGCCCGCCGGCCCTTCGAAGCGGTCAAGGCGTTCATCGCTTATACGGGTATGGATCCGCGGCCCAACGATTCCGGGCGCAAGAAAGGAATTAGGCGCTTGACCCATCACGGAGACGCGCTCTTGCGCGCAGCGCTGTTCATGGGAGCGATGGCCGCCTGCAAGGTTGCTCAATGGCGCGCTATCTATGAACACAACCGGCGCAAGGGATTGCCTCCTACCGCCGCCTTCATCGTGGTGGCTCGCAAGCTCGCGCGAGTGGCTTTCTGTCTGTTCACGACCGGGCAGGACTACGACCCCAAACTAATCGGAGTCGTCGAACCCACTTGACCCTGCTGCAAAGAATCTCGTCGACGACCCCACATCGAGTCGAGCTGCTCGGCGCGCCTCAAGGGGAACCAAAAGCAAACGCTGTAGGGCTTAAGGCTTTTACTCAGTCCTCAGCACTCAATTACTCAGTCCTGCCTTTATTCCGTCACGCCGTCACGACCGTCACGCGGGGCACCGGGTCGAGCTGCTCGGCGCGTCTCAAGGGGAACCCGAAGGACATATCTACTGGCTTGGATTGACAAATATTCTCCACCAACAAGTAAGACCTTCATGGAAAAAGCGGCCCCATTTAATTATCGAATATCGAGATATATGGATGGCGTACTGGACTATTATTTGGCGCGTAACTATCCGTCGAAAATTTACGTTGCGGACGACATCAACGAGATTTACTGGCATCAAAAACATAACGTGGCACTCACACTAGCAGGCGCGTTTCGCCTATTGGCAGATGGATTGTTCATTCAGAGTGGCGTCCTGTTAAGGACGGCCATCGAATCGAGCCTCGTTCTCCTAGAAGTCGCGATAAATCCGAGTTGCATAGACCTTCTGGCAGCAAATAAATATCGTTCTCAATCTGTATTAAAGCGAATCCGGGCCATGGTGCCTCAGAATGTCATTGGCTGGTACGGTTATCTCTCGGCCAATTTTTCTCACGTCGCAGCAATTCATCAAGCGCCATATATTCCGCGAAGCTGCTATCCGGATAATTGGATTATCGTGACTGGATTGCAAAATATACTTCGAAGCATAGTGGCATATCACATCTTGTTGGAACGGGTCTATCTCGACGATATATACGAAGCAAATTTTTGGATCAAGATGGAAAAACAAGTTTTATTCAAGGAAGACAGCAGAATATTCAAGTGGGCCGATCAACTAGGTAAGGATATTAACGTTGCTCTCCCAACCGAGAATCCGCCGGCTGGAGTTCGTCTGGCAAAGCGCTATGTGACGCTCAAGGAATCGAAGAACCACAATTAGTTTTAGCGGAAGCGTTTGTATTGTGTTTGTGTTCACAGGAAAATATCTCATAGGTGATCTGTGCTGTCGTTTCATGGCTAGACGAACGCGAGGGGACGTTGCGGAAGAAATGCTAATCAATGAACAAATGAAGGGGGTGTTCGCCAAATGACCAAGCGCTCAATAACTACGAAGGACATCGCGCTCGTCTCTCAGCTAGTTAGAGATGGTCAATTGCGATTGGCGCCCGAATTTCAGCGAAACGCTGTCTGGCCGCGCGCTGCCAAGGCATATTTGATTGACACAATACTTACTGAGAGGCCAATGCCGCTGTTTTTCTTTCAGCGAGGACGCTCTGCTCAAACTGGAAAACAGATCTACTCTGTTGTCGATGGTCAGCAAAGGATTCGTGCGGTATTGGAATTCCTCGATAATCGGTTCTCTCTTACAGAAAGCAAAAACAAAGAATTCAAGGGGAAACGGTTTTCAGAACTCAATAGCCTTCTTCAAGAGCAAATATTGAACTACGACCTGACTGTTGAAGAGGTGAGCGGTTATACCGACGAGGAGATTCGCGACATATTTGTGCGCATGAATAAGTACGTCGTAAAACTGTCGTCACAGGAACTTCGCCATGCGCGTGAACACGGGCGTTTTTATAATTTTGTAGAAGAATTGGCCCGCTTGCCATTCTGGATTAACGAAAAAGTCTTTACGACTCATCAGCAACAGAGAATGAGAAACGCGGAGTTTGTGGCAGAGCTAACGGTCTTGCTTATCGAGGGACCACAAGACAAGAAATCTTCACTTGATTTGTACTACGGTGAGTATCAGAAAACGTTTGCGCAGGCAACAGACGTGAGAGGTCGTCTTATGAAATACCTTTCTTGGATTCGAGATGTTCTGCCAGACCTGAGGCAAAGTCGATTCAGAAAACCAACTGACTTATATAGCCTGTTCGCGGCAATTGATCAGATAAGTCAAAGCGGGACGCGGTTGGGATCCTTTAAGGTAGACGAAGTCAGGAACGCTTTAAATCGCTTCGAGAAGGATATCAATTCGAAAAGACCTAGCCGTCAAGCTCTTAGTTATTTGGCGGCGGCAGGCCAGCAAACAGACAACATAGAACCTCGCACCACTCGCATGAACATTCTTATGAATGTCATTTCTCCAAGACAATGAGTTCGACTACGACTTCACTGGGCGTGGCGCGAGACTTCCTTGATCGGTATTCTGGGGAGGTGCCGTACTTTGAACGCGTAGCTGGTCAATTGCAAAAATTCCTCCAGCAAACGCTCTCGGATGCGAACATACATCCTCATTTAGTCTCCACTAGAGTTAAAACCATAGATTCCATGCGGGGAAAACTGCTCCGAAAAGGCTACACGAATCCAAAGAAGCAACTGACCGATAGAATAGGCGCTCGTGTAATTGTTTACTATTCAAATGAAGTGGACCGAGTAGCTACGGCGCTCAGAAGAAACCTGGAAATTCGTGAAAAGGATTCGGCAGACAGAAGGCGAACACTCGGTCTTCGGGAGTTCGGCTATCGCTCTTATCATCTAATAGGTGCAGTACCTCCCAATTTGTGCGCGCATCCGGATTTTCGTGATCTAAAAAGTCAAGTATTCGAGATTCAAATCAGAAGCATCCTAGAACATGTATGGGCCGAAATTGAACATACTGTAGTTTATAAGTCCGGAGCAATTCTTCCTGACGGTATTAAGCGCAGATTTGCATCGTTGGCTGGAGTGCTAGAGCTTCTAGAGCACGAATTTGGCCAGACGTCCAATGAGGCGCAAAGTCTAGTAGAAGCTGCACTACAAGAACTTCAGAGTGCGTACAGCGCTTCGATTCGTCTCGACGTGCCGCGAATGCTGGCGTTTTTGGAACTTTCCCATCCAGAGGGACTTAGTTTTCGCAATGCGCATGCAAAGGGTGATCCATTTCCCCCTGGAATCGAGCAACGTCTCTTACTTGCCCTGAAGCACATAAACGTCGGAACTACGGGAAGTCTGAACGCGGCCTTGTTAGACAATGTAGTAAGAAATAAACAAAAGAGATATGCCCGTAGAGAGGGTATTAGAGAATCGGAATTGTCACATCTCGCCGTGTTAGCGATAGTGGTAGGAGTTAAACAAAGATCTATGCTGGGAGTGTTCTTCCCGGAGTTTTCCGGAGACCCAAGTCTTCAAGCCGCTCTTGCAGTCTAATACGCGCGGAAAGCCGGGGCACCGGCTTAATTGCAAAGTCGTTCGCCCCCGCTCCTCCGTGCTTGAGCGTGCGCGAGGTCAGACTGCGCCTTTTGCCCGAATGCGCGGCTAACCACCTCAACTCTCCCGCCCCAGATCAATCAGCCCCGCCTGTTGCGCCTTCGGCGGATGCGCGCGGATCGCGTCTTCGTTCGGTTCGGTGCCCCAGCCGGGGCGGTCGGGCAGGATTAGGTGGCTGTCGACGATCTCGGGCACATGGGTCACCAGTTCGTGATCCCAGGCGATGCGGTCGATGTCGGTCTCCATGATGCGCAGGTTCGGCACGGCGGCCGAGAAGTGGGCGTTCATCATGGTGCACAGGTGGCCGTAGAAGTTGTGCGGCGCGACGTTGACTTCGTGGGCCTCGGCGGCGGCGGCGATTTTCATGGACTGCCACACGCCGTTCCAGGGGGTGTCGACGATGGCGACGTCCATCGCCTGTTCGCGGAAGTAGGGCAGGAACTCGCGCAGGCCCAGCAGCGTCTCGCAGGAGCTGATCGGATGCGGGCTGTGGCGGCGGA
The DNA here is from genome assembly GCA_963846655.1 of uncultured beta proteobacterium. Taxonomy (GTDB): domain Bacteria; phylum Pseudomonadota; class Gammaproteobacteria; order Burkholderiales; family JACQAP01; genus JACQAP01. The sequence continues at coordinate 59,016 of CAWJWT010000013.1, forward strand.
TGTGCCCGAGCGCTTCGGGGCTGAAGCTGTCGATCTCGACCCAGAAAATATCCAGATGGGCAATCGCGCGCAGGATCTTCAGGAACCCTTCGGTCTTGGCGTTGAAATTCAGATCGAGCAGGATGTCCACGTCCGGTCCCGGCGCCGTCGCGCATCGCTTCCAGGTGCGTGACCAGGTTGCGTAGCAGATCGCGTTCGACATTCAGTTCGGGCGCGAACGGGATGCCGAAGCCGGGCACCCAGCCGCGGGCGTTCTTGCCGTTCGCGTCGTAGCGGAAGATGTTGGTCTTCAGCGCGGTGAAGCCCTTGTCGCGCACTTCGCGGCCGAGCGCCTTGACGCCGTCGAGGTCGGTGATCGCGGGCTTGTAGACGGTCGGCAGGTTGATGCGCCAGGTGGCGCAGTGCGACCAGTAGACGCGGATGCGGTCGCGAATCTTGCCGCCGAGCAGTTCGTACACCGGCACGCCCAGACCCTTGGCCTTGGCGTCGAGCAGCGCGTTCTCGATCGCGCCCATCGCCAGCGCTACGATTCCACCGGACGCCGGTCGCGTCGCGCAAGTGAGTTCGGCGTAGATGCGCTCGTGTGCGCCCACGTCCTGCCCGATCACGCGCGGCGCGAGCCGCGCGATCACCGCGCCGACCCCCGGCGCGCCGAAGCCTTCGTCGAATTCGCTCCAGCCGACGATGCCGGTATCCGTGGTCAGCTTGACGTAGTGGTAGTTGCGCCAGCCCGCGTCGCAGGACAGCGTTTCGATGGTTCTGACTTTCATGGCTTCCTCCCGGATTGCCGCGGTGCGCCGTCGTCGCACTGGCACGGCCTGATGATACCTGCTTGCTCGCGCCGTCACGCCGTCACGATCGTCACGGTCGTCACGACGGGCTGGTAGACTCGTCATTCAATGCGCATACTGCATGCTGGATCGGACTTCCCTAACCGGAGGCTGTCATGAAGCTTATTGCTGGCGTTGTCGCATTGGCGTTCCTGATTCTGCAACCGGGCGGCGCATTCGCCGCCGAACCGGTCAAGGTCGCGTTCATCGCGCCGCTGAGCGGCACGTTCGCGCTGGTGTTCCAGGAGAACCTGAAACTGTTCCGGGCGGCGGCGGATGAAGTCAACGCGCGCGGCGGCGTGCTGGGCGGCCGCAAGATCGAGATCGTGCCGTTCGACAACAAGGGCACGCCGCAGGAAACCCTGATCGTGCTCAACCAGGCGATCGACCAGGATATCCGGTACGTGTTGGCGACCATCTCCAGCATCGCGCTGGCGATCAGCGATGCGCTGTCGAAGCACAACGCGCGCAACCCGGACCGGCCGATGCTGTTTCTGAACTACGACGCGCGCGAGCCCGCGTTGACGGAGAGCAAGTGCAGCTTCTGGCACTTCCGCTTCCAGCCGCACAGCGACATGCAGGTCAACGTGCTGACCGACTACATGGCGCGCCAGCCGTCGGTGAAGAAGGTCTATCTGCTCAACCAGGATTACGCGTGGGGACACTCGTTCCGGCGCGCGGCGCGCGAGATGCTCGGCGGCAGGCGGCCCGACATCCAGTTCGTGGGCGACGACCTGGTGCCGCTGGGCAAGATCAAGGACTTCGCGCCTTACGTGAGCAAGATCCGCGCATCCGGCGCGGACACGGTACTCACCGGCAACTGGGGCAACGATCTGGTGCTGCTGATCAAGGCCAGCGAGCAATCGGGCCTGAACGTGGACTTCTACACCACGCACGCCTGGGTCTGGGGCGCGCCGGCTGCGATCGGCGCCGCGGGCGCCGGACGCGTGCGAACCATCATGGCCTTTCACATCAACGAGGCCAATGCGGAATGGGAGAAGAAGTTCCTGTCCTACGCGCCGAAATACCAGCCGCTCGCGCACATGGATTTTCTGCCGGTGTGGCAGACGCTGGACATGTTCGCGCAAGCCATGGAGCAGGTGCAAAGCACCGACCCGAAAAAAGTGGCGACCGCGCTGGAAGGCATGAAATACGACGGCCCGGCCGGCGCATCGTGGATGCGCGCCGAAGACCACCAGTTGCTGGCGCCGGTTTATGTGACGAGCTTCGTGAAGCGCGGCCAGCCCGGCGTCAAATACGATACCGAGAACACGGGCTTCGGCTGGAAAACCGAATTGCTGGTGACTGCCAAGGACAACATTCCGCCGATGCGGTGTCAGATGGAGCGGCCTTAGGGTAGGTGGGGTTGTTTTACCCCAGGCCTCGACAATGGTGGTTGCGGGCTGGAGAACGGCGTTCGGGAGTGATAGGCTCTCAGGCATAAGGAGAGTAGCCATCCATGGAAAAGCCTTACTACGTGCATGCTGTTTGGGATGAGGATGCGAGGGTCTGGGTCGCATCGAGCGAAGACGTGCCTGGCTTGGCGACGGAGTCCGATACCGCTGAGGCGTTGGTCGAGAAGCTCAAGTCCCTCATCCCCGAGCTGTTGGCCGCAAACGGCCGCACCGATACGAAGCCCATTGCATTCGAGTTGCTTACCAGGCGCTTCGAGCTCGCGGTGTGACGCAGAGCTTCACGTCTGACCTCAAGCGATTGTTGCAAGCTGCCGGCTGTCGTTTTGTGCGGCACGGAAGGGGTGATCATGAAATCTGGCACAGTCCCATTACCCACGCACTTCGTAGTCGACAGCAAAATTAAATCCCGTCACACCGCAAATGCAGTCCTGAAACAGGCTGGCTTGCCGAAGCATTTTTAGTCTGCACTTCCTGGGAGGGAAGCCGCGCGGATTCTCTGCATTTGACGCATTAGAGCTTGGCACGATCTATAAATCCGTCAGCCCGTCTGGAGGTCCCGACACATGATCGCTACCCGAACTCTCGGCAAATCCGGACTCAAGGTTTCCGTGTTGAGCTTTGGCTGCGGCGCGGTCGGCGGCCTGATGGTCAAGGGCGCGGCGGCCGACCAGGAGCGCGCGGTCGCGCGCGCCCTGGAATTCGGCATCAACTATTTCGACACCGCGCCGATGTACGGCAACGGCGAATCGGAGCGCAATCTCGGGCGCGTGCTGAGCAAGCTGAAGGGGCCCGGAGATTCTGGTCGGCACCAAGGTCTGGCTGGACGCGGCGTCGCTGGATCGGCCGGAATATATCGGCCGGAGCATCGCGCAGGCGCTGGAAGGCAGCCTGCTGCGCCTGGGGCTGGAAAGCGTCGATCTCTACCAGTTGCACAATCCCGTGTCCGGATCGAAGCGCGAGGGCACCATCGACCCGAAGGCCGTGCGCGAGCAAGTGCTGCCGGCCTTCGAGCGCTTGCGTGAACAAGGCAAGGCGCGCGCCTTCGGCTTTACCGCGCTGGGCGAAACCGACGCGATGCTTGGCGTCGTGCAGGATTTCGATTCGGCGCAGGTGAGTTACAACCTGCTGAACCCGAGTGCCGGAATGCATCTGCCAGCGGGCTATCCCGCGCAGGATTACGGCAACGTGATCACGCAGGCGCATGCGGCCGGCGTCGGCACCATCGGCATCCGCGTGCTGGCGGGCGGCGCGCTGAGCGGCAAGGAATCGCGTCATCCGCTGGGCATGGCCGTAGTCGATCCGATCGGCTCGGCTTCGACCTATGACGCGGATGTCGCACGGGCGCGCAGATTTACCGAAGTCGTCGAGCACGGGTTTGCGCAGGATCTCATCGAGACGTCCTTGCGCTACGTGCTGTCGAATCCTGCGCTGTCCACGACTCTGGTGGGGCTTTCCACCCTGCAGCAACTGGAGCATGCCGGGCGCAGCGCGGAGCAAGGGCCGCTGCCGGCAGAAGCCCTGAGCCTGATCGCGTCGATCCAGAACGGATTCGTCGGCGAGGCACGCTAGGCTTCGCTTCATCGCCGCCATGCCGCCGCGCACGCGCTGCTGCCGCCGGCAAGCGCGGCGCGTAGAATGCAAACACAACACTTCAATCCAGGCCTGCGGAGGAGACATCATGCTGACCGAGAACCTGTTCACCCCGACTTTGTGTTCATCGCGCCCGGCGCGTAGCGCCCGGCCGCGGTTGCCGGCTTTCCTGGCGGCCGCGCTGCTGGTCTTGTCCGCGCCGCTGGCGCTTGCAGAGGACGTCGCCGTGCCGCCGGAGATTCAGGCCATTGTCGATAACCCGCAGCGCAGCGACGCGGATCGCGAGACCGACAAGCGCCGCCATCCCGCCGAGTTGCTGGCCTTCTTCGGCGTGCGGCCCGGCATGTCCGTGCTCGACATCGGCACCGGCCGCGGCTACACGGCGGAACTGCTGGCACGCGCGGTCGGCCCGAAAGGTTCGGTCGTCGGACAGAACGATCCGATGATTTTTGAGAAGTTCATGAAGGGCAAGCCCGATGCGCGCTTCAGCACGGACATCATGAAGAACGTGCAGCACGTGGTGCGGCCTTACGACGATCCGGTGCCGCCCGGTGCGGGCCCGTTCGACCTGATCACGGTGGTGTTCGTCTATCACGATACCGAGTGGATGGGCCGCGACCGCCAGGCCATGAACAAGAAGTTCTTCAACGCGCTCAAGCCCGGCGGCCATATCGTCGTGGTCGATCACGCGGGCAATCCCGGCACCGGCGCCACGCAGACGCAGACGCTCGCACCGCATCGAGGAAAGCGTGGTGCGCGACGACCTCGAAGCCGCGGGCTTCATGCTGGCGGGCGAAGCGCAGTTCCTGCGCCATCCGGACGATCCGCGCGACAAGGGGTTTCGCGAGGCGACCGGGCCGGTCGATCAGTTCGTGCTGAAGTACGTGCGGCCCTGACGCTTCGACTGCGCCTCGACAAGACTAAAAAAAGGAAGACGCCATGAACTACAGGAATCTGGCCTTCGACATTCGCGAGAACGTGGCCTGGATCACGTTCAACCGGCCGGATGCGTTGAATGCCATCAACAAGCAGGGCATCGAGGAGTTCTACCATATCGTCAACCGCTGCAGCGCGGAGCGCTCCATCCGCGCGGTGGTCCTGACGGGTACCGGCGAGCGCGCATTCTGCGCGGGCGGCGACGTCGGCGAATTCGAAGCGCACCACGACAAGATGGAAATGCTGGTGCGCGAGATGACCGGGCTGCTGCACGTCGGCATTTCGCGGCTGGCCTGGTTGCATGCGCCGGTGATCGCGGCGGTCAACGGGGTTGCGGCCGGCGCGGGCCTGAGTTTCGCGGCGTGCTGCGACCTGGCGATTGCCGCGGATCACGCCAAGTTCACCAGCGCCTATACCAAAATCGGCCTGACGCCCGACGGCAGTTCGACCTTTTTCCTGACGCGGCTGCTCGGCCGCGCGGCGCGTCATGGAGCTGTACCTGACCAATCGCGTGCTCTCCGCGCAGGAAGCGCTCGACTGGGGCCTGGTCAACCGCGTGGTGCCGGCCGCGGAACTGACGGGCGAAGTCACCCTGCTCGCGCGGCAGCTCGCCAGCGGGCCCGACCCGCGCCTACGCCGGCATCAAGAAGCTGGTCATGATGGCGCCCAACGACACGCTCGAATCGCAGATGGAACTCGAGACGCGCGTGATCGCGGAAATGGCCGGCACCAGGGATGCGCGCGAAGGCATCAGCGCCTTCGTCGCCAAGCGCAAACCGAATTTCACCGGCGAGTAGCGCATGCCCATTTCAGCGAAACCGTTCGCCGCGAAGAAGTTTGCCGAAGTCAAAGGCAAGCGCATGGCCTACATCGACGAAGGCGAAGGCGATGCCATCGTGTTCCAGCACGGCAACCCGACGTCGTCGTACCTGTGGCGCAACGTCATGCCGCATGCGAAGGCCTGGGCCGGCTGCATCGCCTGCGACCTGATCGGCATGGGCGACTCCGGACAAGCTCGACGATCCCGGCCCCGGCAGCTACAGCTACGCCGAGCACCGCGACGTACCTGTTCGCCTCTGTGGGACGCGATCGGCCTCGGCAGCAACGTCGATGTTCGTGGTGCACGACTGGGGCTCCGCGCTCGGCTTCGACTGGGCCAACCGCCATCGCGACCGCGTGCAGGGCATCGCCTACATGGAAGGCATCGTCACGCCCGATCACCTGGGACGACTGGCCGGAGAACGCGCGGCGCGTGTTCCAGGGCTTCCGCTCGCCCGCCGGCGAGGAGATGGTGCTGACCAAGAACGTGTTCGTCGAAGCGCGTGCTGCCGGATTCGATCCAGCGCAAGCTCACCGACGAGGAGATGGCCGACTACCGCAGGCCGTTCGCCAACGCCGGCGAAGACCGCCGCCCGACGCTGTCCTGGCCGCGCCAGATCCCGATCGAGGGCGAGCCCGCGGACGTGTCGCAAGTACGTCGAGGATTACGCGGCGTGGCTTGCACAGAGCGACGTGCCCAAGCTGTTCATCAACGCCGAGCCCGGCTCGATCCTGGTCGGCCGCCAGCGCGAAGTCTGCCGCGCCTGGCCGAACCAGACCGAGGTCACCGTGCAAGGGCCTGCATTTCATCCAGGAAGACAGTCCCGATGAGATCGGGAAAGCGGTGGCGGATTTCGTGCGGAGGCTTCGCAGCTGAGGCTGGGGGCCAGGGCGACTTGTTACAGTGACGAGGACTAAGGACTGAGCAAGAGCCAGTGCGAGGGCGAGGACTGAGTGAACGCCTTAAGCCTTGCAGCGCTTGCTTTCGGGTTCCCCTTGAGGCGCGCCGAGCAGCTCGACTCGATGGGGGGCCTTCGAGCACTGTGCACCTGTGACACGTTAAGCGCAGCTCCGTTTGCGGGAACAGGTGCGTAGACTCGGATTCGCGTCGTCGATACAGGTGCCCATGACTCGGATTCCGCCCCAAGCTACGCCCGCCGGGAACCGAGTCAGTCCCGCAGTGAGGCACGTTTTGTGTGCCTCGCCAGGTCGAGTTGCGCAGTCGCCACATCGAGTCAGGCAGCACAGGGTCACCCCGTGAACAACGGGGCGCGAATCCAGGGGCGGCCTTCTTTCGGTTACTTTTCTTGGCCGCGCAAGAAAAGTGACCAGCTACCGGGCTGCCCCCGGTCGTCATAACTGAGGTTGTCAGTGCCGGGACTGCTCTCCTCAGCCTCGCCACTTCGTTCCGACTGCCGGTCGGCCGCGTAACCTCATGTCGTCGGGGAGGTTCGCCGTGGATGACAAAATCATCGTCAGCAACCGAAGCGCGCTGAACGCCAAATACGGTAAAGCGGACGTGGCAAAAATCGAAGCGGCGGTCAACGCGATGATCGCCGCGGACAAGGCGCGCGGCATCAAGAGCCGCCTCATCTATCTCGACAATGCCGCGGCGCATGAAGAAGGTCAAAGGCAAGCCGGTCACGGTTGCGTCCAATCCCCGGCAGAACAAGCTCGCGATCGATGCCGTGTTCAAGGCGACGGCGCCGGAATACCTGATGATTCTCGGCGCACCGGATGTGGTGCCGCATCAGGACCTCAAAAATCTGGTGTTCCAGCAAGACGACGATGCCGACCGCGTCGCCTGGGGCGATCTGCCGTACGCCTGCGAGAACGGCTACTCCCAGGACACGACCAGGTTCAAGGGCCCGACGCGCGTGGTCGGGCGGCTGCCCGATCTGCGCGGTGCGCACGAGCCCTCCTATTTGCTCAAGCTGCTCAAGATCGCGAGCGGCTACCGGCCGCGCGCGGTCAAGGAGTACGCGCGTTACTTCGGCATGTCCACCCAGTCGTGGGAAGGCTCGACCGCCATGAGCCTGTTCAATATCTTCGGCAATTCCGATGCGCTGTCGCTGGCGCCGCCGACCGCGCCGCCGCTTGCGGCCGGCGAAACTCGCCCCGCTCATGCATTTCATCAACTGCCACGGCGGTGCGGCCGATCCGCAGTTCTATGGCGAGACGCGCAGCCTCAAGAGCCAGCCGGTCTCGCTGACGAGCGATGCCATCAAGAAGAAGATCAAGCCAGGCACCGTTGCTTCCGTCGAGTGCTGCTACGGCGCCGAACTGTACGACTCGGTTACGCTCGCCTTGCCGATGCCCATCTGCCAGCGCTATCTGGAGCAGGGGGCGTACGGCTATTTCGGCAGCAGCACCATCGCTTACGGCCCCGCGGAGGGCAACGGCGCGGCCGATCTGATCACGCGGTTCTTTCTGCTCGCCATCCTGGAGGGCGCGTCGCTGGGGCGCGCGGCCCTGATGGCGCGGCAGCGTTTCGTCGAGGAAGTGGGCGAGCTCGATCCAGTGGACCTGAAGACGCTGGCCCAGTTCAGTCTGCTGGGTGATCCGTCGGTGCAGCCGGCGCGCGTCGCCGCTACAACCGATACGCCGAAGCATGCCGACAGCGAGGAGATCGAGCGGCTCAAGCGCCGCGATCGGCGCGCCAAATTGCGCGTGCAGGGGCATTACCTGCAGCAGACCAAGCCCACCGCCGCACGCAGGGAAAAAGCCGTGCGCAAATCGGCGCGGGTGCGCGCGGCACTGAACAACATCGCCCGGCGTGCCGGCATGGGCGGCAAAAGCGAATTCGTCGCGTACGGCGTGCAACGGCCGGCCGCTTCCCGGGTGAAGGACACCAAGGCGGCGCCGGTGGCGACCCGTTACTACGTCGCATTGGGCACGCCTAAGGGCCGGCGCAGCGAGATGCTGAATCTGGGCGTGGCGCGGTGGCGAAGGAAGTGAAGGGGCGCATCGTGGGTTACCGCATCTATACGCAGCGCTGACATGAGCAAGGATGATCGCGCCGCGCCGGGTGGAGAGCCCTTTCAGGAACGGTCGAGCGCGCACCGTTCGGCGCCGGCAGCAAGAGCGCGCGCGACGCGGTGTGGATCGATACGCCGCAGGGCCGCTTCGTCCTGCGCCGCAAGGACGGGCCCACGTTCGATGACAAGGCGCTCGATCGCTATGTCGGCAAACGCGTCACGTGCAGCGGTTTCATCGTCGGCCATTCGCTGTTGGCAGAACGCATCGAGGTGTTGGACAAGGCGCAATGATTTCTCGCGCGTGACGGCAAAGGGGGTTGCTCATGTACCATGGCCCCATGCTTTCCGAACTCGATATTCTCAGGGATGCCTGTGCCCGGTTGGAAAAGGCGCGAATCGACTACATGCTGACCGGATCATGGCGATGAACTATTACGCCCAGCCGCGCATGACGCGGGATATCGATATCGTGGTGGAGCTCGCGGCATCCGATGCAGCGAAACTCGTTTCTGCGTTCGAGCCCGACTATTTCGTGCCGGATAAAGCGCTGCACAGCGCCTTGAGGGAACGCGGCATGTTCAACCTGTTGCATCTCGAAAGCGTTGTAAAAGTCGATCTGATCGTGCGAAAGCAGGCGCCGTACAGGCAAACCGAGTTTGCCCGCCGCGTGCAAGTCGGTTTGCCGGGATTCGCGGCGTGGCTGGTCAGCAGGGAGGATCTGATCCTGTCGAAACTGGCATGGGCAAAGGACGCAGAGTCCGAGTTGCAAATGCGCGATGTCCGTAATTTGCTGTCCGGGGAATGCGACGTGCCCTACCTGCGGCGATGGGCGCCGGCGCTGAATGTGAGTGAACTGTTGGAGGATTGCCTTCGTGAACGACACCAGTCCTGAGATCGCGCGCATGGTGCGCGAGCGCTACGCGCAAATGGAACCGGTCGAGCGGCTTTTGATCGGGGTGAGCATGTTCGAGTCGGCCCGCGCGATCGCGCTGGCGTCTTTCCCACCGGGGCTTTCGCCTTTGGATCTGCGCAGGCAACTGTGCGAGCGGCTGTATCCAGGGCTTGCGAACGCCGCCTACGGCGAATCGCGGAGCAACAAGCAACAACGAGGGCGGCAGCGGATTAAGTCGTTAGCCCGCAGGGGAATGAGGCCTGTGTTCGTCGGCGCCTCATTTGCAGGTCGGGAAATAAGGCTGCAGCGTCGGGCCGTAGCGAAAATCGGTGAACTCGCAGACGCTCGCGAACGAGCCGTAGCATTGCTCCTCGGATTCAACCTGGCAGTACTGGTCGCCCTTGCGCACGGCCAGCGGCGTGAAGCGCGCCGTCTGTTCATGCGCCTCGGCGCGCGCGACCAGATCGCCCTTGGGCGTCGTGAACAGCACGACGCGGTAGGGGAAATGCGGCTCGGGTTGGTCCGCGCAACTGCAATGGTGGGCCTCCATGCCGAAGTCCTTCACCGACAAGGCGTCGATCTCCGACTGGGAAAACCGCGCGTTCATCCACTCCGCGACGCCCTCGAAACCGGTGACGATCTGCCGTCCAACATGGCTCTCCAGTGCGACAGTCTGTTCCGCCATGCTCACGGCGGGCATCAGCGGCAGGATAGATGCGAGGCGACGGCCAACTCGGCCGCCCGCTTCCGGTGTAAACGGGGTGCAGAAATTACATTCGACAGTTTCATGCTTGCTCCTTTTTGATCTTTCCCTAATTCACGCCGGTGAATTAGAGCAATCCTCACCCTCTCCCTTTGGGATACCCAGGCGCAGCCCGGAGTACCCGTTTAGAGGGCCGGGGTGAGGGGATTGAGCGTTTTCCATCTGTCATCAATCATGAAACGCCAATGGATTCAACAGCACCCCGATGCGGCCGCGCGGCGGCTCGCTGGCGTTTATCCGTAGGGCCATGTTCCGTTGCAACTATTCAAGAACCCAGGCGGACCAGGCCCGAATCCCCCCGGAACACGCAGATCCAGTCATACAAGTTGCGTGCCCGGGATGGCCAGGCGGGCCCGTGGCGGGTGGGCAGTGCCCGGGATGTGCGGTTAGCGTTATGCCATTTCCGGCGACTATCGCAATTCGATCGCGCGGCGCACGCGCCTGCCTGACGGACGCGGTTTTGAGCGGTCTCATGCAAAGTGCGCGGGGATTCTCCATATCGAATCGAGCTCTTCGCAGAGCGAACGGAGGGCAAGTGCTTCAGCACAGCAAGCGTATGGCCCCTGCGTAGAGTTTCCCCGACAACGGGTTCAGGCGTTCCAGATGCCCCGCAACGACTACAATGGTCGGACGGCGCGGCGCGTACGCTGTCGCCAACCTCTCCCGTAGCCTCTCCCATGCCCCGCAGTCGATGTCTCGGGGGCACCCTGATGGACCAAACCCATGCCGACGCCTCACCGCAGCCAAACGGACGAAAGCCTTCGCACCGAACGTGCAAGCGCGGATCATGTCATCAAGAAGCGGCATACCATTATCGCCAATGCCAATCGCGACGCGGACGCCGTTGTGGCCGAGGCGCGCGAGGTGGCGGATGCCGTGCTGGAGGAGGCGCGAGACAAGGCCGATCAGACGCTTGAGCAGGCCGCGGAAGACTCAAAAGGCGCATCGCCCGAGCGCCGTTCCGAGGAACGTGCGCGCGCCGACGAGACGGTTCGCGAGGATCGGGCCTCGGCGGATGAGAACCTGCGCCTCGAGCGCACCCAGGAGGCGATTGCCTTTTCCAGGTTGCTGCCGCTGGAGCGCGAGACAACCGACCGCCATCTGCTCACCGAGCGCGCTCGTTCCGATGACGCCGTGGCCAACCGGGACGGCTTCCTGGGAATGGTGACCCATGACCTGCGCGACATGCTCGGCGGCATTGTTCTGAGCGCCGAGTTGTTGCGGGGCGGTGCGTCCGATAGCGAGGAGGGCAGGAAGGTCCTCGTGGAGACGCAGCGCATACAACGCTACGCCGCGCGCATGAACCGGCTTATCGGCGACCTCGCCGATGTCGCAAGCATCGACGCCGGCAAATTCTTCGTCAAGGCGGTGCCCGGCGATTGCAACGCACTGATCGCCGAAGCGGCGGATACGTTTCTCGCGCCCGCGACAGCAAAAGACATTGGGCTGCAGGTCGAACGCGCAGAGGGTTCTCTGCCGGCAGATTTCGATCATGAAAGGCTGCTTCAGGTGCTCGCGAATCTGCTCACGAATTCAATCAAGTTTACACCTGGCGGCGGCCGGATCAGCATTCGCTGCCTTCGTTCGAGCGATGAGCACGTTTTTGCGGTGAAAGATTCCGGTCAGGGCATTCCCGGCCCGATGCTCGAGAGTATTTTCGAGCGCTTCTGGCAGGTCGGCAAGGACGATCGAAGAGGGTTGGGGCTGGGACTCTACATTTCGCGATGCATCGTCGAGGCCCATGGCGGAAGAATCTGGGCGGAAAGTACGGTTGGAGAAAGCACGACGGTGAGTTTCACGCTGCCGACAACAGCCGCGCACGAAGCGCCACGCAGCTAATCTATCTCACTCAGCACCCGGTCCCCGGCACTCAACAATCCTGTAGCAGCCGGCAGCGGTTGATTACCGCCACTTGTCCCGGCGCCGCTTGACTCGAGACTGCGCGATGCGCCCTGGCGGGACCCACACAGCGAGCCTCGCTGCGGGACTGGGCTATGATGCCGCCATTCCGGATTCCGATTCATGTTCCCGCTGCCGCCTGGCGAACGCCTCCTTGATCAAATCGCATGACCCATCCTGAAACCACCGAACGCCTGCTCGAAGGCTACACCGTCATCGACTTCACCCGCGTGCTCGCCGGACCCTACTGCACGCGGCTGCTGGCCGACCTGGGCGCGCGGGTCATCAAGATCGAGCGGCCGGGCGAAGGCGACGAGATCCGCTACACGGTCCATCAGCTCGAAAAAGGCCGCTCGGACCAGAGCACTTACTACGCGCGCCTGAACGCCGGCAAGCAGGGCATCGCCATCGACCTGTCGCGCCCGGAAGCGCGCGAGGTCGTGCTCGATCTGGTGCGCCAGGCCGATGTCGTGGTGGAGAATTTTTCGCCGGGCGTGATGGCGCGCTACGGACTCGACGCGGCCACACTGCGCAAGGAATTTCCCGCGCTGGTGTACTGCTCGATCTCCGGCTTCGGCCAGACCGGCCCCTTGAGTTCCATGCAGGCCTACGCGCACCTGATCAATGCCATCTCCGGCATGATGGATCTGGATCGCGGCGCCGAGCTGCAGCCGCGCGTGTCCTATCTGCAGGCGGCGGATGTGCTCGCCGGCACCCACGCCTTCGGCGCGATCTGCGCGGCGCTGCTGCGCCGCGCGCGCAACGGGTCCGGGGCGACGCTCGATGTGTCCATGCTCGAATGCCTGATCGCGGCCGACGACATTACCTACGGCGGGCTGCTGAACGGCGCGCCGGTCGAGCGCCAGCCGCGCGTGGGCATGATGGTGCATGCCTACGGCGAGCGCCATATCGCGCTGCAGACCGCGGGCGCACCGCATCTGTGGTCGCGCCTGGTCGCGCTGGTCGGCAAACCCGAACTCGCCACCGACCCGCGCTTCGCCACGCCGCAGGCGCGGCGCGACAACTGGGGCGCGATGCAGGAGGTTTATCGCGAATGGCTCGACAGCTACGCGAGCGCGGACGAAGCGATCGCCGCGCTCTCTGCTGCGCGCGTACCGGTCGTGCCGATGCTCTCGCCGGAAGAAGTCGTCGAGCATCCGCAACTGCGCGCGCGCGAAGCGTTTCCGGAAGTGCCGCATCCGGGGTGCGGGAGTATTCGCGTGACGGCTACGCCGTTTTTCGTGGATGGCGAGGCTACGCATCCGGGCGGGGAAGCGCCGTACCGGATCGGGGAGCATACGCGGGAGGTGCTGGCGGAGGTGTTACGGTACTCGCCGGACAGGATTGGGGCGTTGAGTGGGCTTGGGGTTATTCAGATGCCCGGTTCATCAGAAGAATCTGGATAATGCACATGACATACTGAGACGCCTGCCTTGAGGCGACGACTGTGCGACTGGACGTGAATGCCGTAATTCCAGCCGGGTGTGCTGATAGCGCGGGGATGATGCGTCATTTGCGGCAGGCGTTTCTCTTCCCAAATCAGGAATGCAGATGTTCAATATTGCGTTAGGTTTGGCTTTTCTGATCACTCCGGCATTACTCCAGACCGGAATGCAGTTTCTGTTTCGGGGAACCCCGCCGTCGTAAAAGGCCTCTCCCTGCCGGAGAAAGCGCTGGCGCTGACTTTGACGACGTTTTGGTTGCCAGCCGTCCTGATTTATCTGGGACTGGGCACTTCCGCTGCCAGACGTTTTTTCAAGCGCACCCGCACGGCACAACGCTTCCTCGGCGTGGCTAATGTCGCTCTTGCCCTCCTAACGCTCGTGCTGTTCGACCGGCTTCACCGGTGTTTTCGGCGATGGTTCCGCACTAATCATTCTTCTCTCGTTGCCGATCCTTGCGATCTTTTCGCCACCGGCCACCATCGCACTACTGATCGGTCTAGGGCTGTCGCTGCGAGCCTGGGGGAGGCAACAGGGTGACCACAGTATCGAGACGGATAACATTGGCCGCCAGTCCAAAACGGGGACTTTCGTCGGCCCTTGTCATGCTGCTGCCGCCGTTCGTCTACTGCGGATCGCTCTACGCTTCGCTAGCGGACGCCCTGAATACGGTATCCGCTGAAAAGCGGATCGCGGCGGCACGGTTTGAGGAATTGTGCGGGCGGGCACGGATCGACATCCACAAACGCGTGAGCGACGTGAAAAGCGTCTATTACGCGGCGGACCGATACGTGCACTGGGGCACTATCAATCGATTCGAGTTCGTGGAAGCCAAGCGTTCCCCGATGAAGATTAGAAAGGGGGAATTCATCTACGTACGCTATTCGAGGAAGGATGGGCAGAAACTTACGGATTTCAGGGATCCTAATCAACTGCAGGAATTCGTAGGGGAGCCCGAGGCAGACGTCGAAGTGTCGGAAAAGCTGCTCTTGGAAGAGGCGCATGGAGAAGAACGCTTCCGCGTCGAAGAGACGACGATTCTCGACAGGCGCACCCAGGAGACCATTGCGATATTTACCGAGGTCAATGATCACCTGGGAAGTCCGCTGGCGAGAAAGGAAGGTTTTCTGTCCGCGCCAATTTAATGAGTACAATTTTAAAGTTCTTCTCACGGGTTACGTCATCGGAACGCTTGACCCGGAAAAAATGGAGGACGTCGGGACGCGCATCCGGAAATTCAACGAGGGAGGACGCAAGTGATGTCGAAGTCATGAGATGCCGGTGCCGGCGGATGCCCCGAGTGAAGCCGCTGACCCCGCGCAAGCACGATGTGCGCGTAGCGGCGAATGAACTGAAAAAGCAGCAATGCCAATCAACGTAATTCGCTCGGGCGAATCCCTGGGCGCGACAGTCGAAGGGCTGGACCTCGCTCACCTGTCCGATGCGGATGCCGATGCCGTCGTCGAAACGTTCGGCCGCCATGGCGTGATCCGGTTTCCCAGCCAGAGTCTCACCGCAACCGACCTCAGGAATTTCAGCGCCCGCCTGGGCGACCTGGAGATCAACGTGATCGGCGCGCACCAGGAGCCCGGCCTGCCGGAGGTCATGATCCTCTCCAACGTCGTCAGGGACGGCAAGCAGATCGGATTGCCCGATGCGGGCCAGGGCTGGCACACCGACATGTCGTACAGCAAGACGATCGCGTTCGCGAACGTGCTCTATGCGCTGGAGGTGCCGCAGCGCGACGGCAGGCCGCTGGGCGCGACGCAGTTCTGCGACATGTGCGCGGCGTGGGACGGGCTGCCGGAGGACATCAAGCGCCAGCTCGAAGGCAAGACGGCGCTGCACGACTTCAACAAGTTCTACGAGATGATGCGCCAGCGGCCGGGCAGCACGCGCCCGCCGCTTTCGGAGGCGCAGCGCAAGACCAAGCCGCCGGTTTCGCACCCGATGGTCATCACGCATCCGATCTCGAAGCGCAAGGCGCTGTACGCGAATCCCGGCTACACGATCCGCGTCAATGAACTGCCGGATGCGGAGAGCGAACGTTTGCTGGAAACCCTCTTCGCGCACCAGACCCAGGACAAGTACCGCTATACCTTCCACTGGACGGTCGGGGATGTGCTGGTCTGGGACAATTTCCGCTGCATCCACCAGGCGCTCGCCGACTACGGACCAACGGAACACAGGCTCATGAAGCGCTGCCAGGTGATGGCGTCGCGCTTCGTCCCGCTTCCTGCATAGCGGTGGGAACGCGCGGCTTTGCCTTTGCCCGCTCGGCGGGCTGCAGCGTAAATGCAGCTACGACGCGGGCTTGAAGACAATGAAATATTGATGCGGCAGGAAGGAATGCTCCGCCGCCACGGCATAGCCCGCGGCCTGCATCTCCTTCTTGACGACTTCGGGCGCAAGCCGTGCCGCGCGCGGCGGCCCGTAAGGTGAATCGAGTTTGAAATCGACGATGGCGATGCGCCCGCCCGGGCGCAAGGCCTCGCGCAGCCGCCGGAAGTAATCCGCGCGCGCGTCGATGTGATGGTAAGTATCGACGATGAGAATGACATCGACTTTCTCAGGCAGGCGCGGATCGTCCGGCGCGCCTTCGATCGGGATCACATTGGTCAGGCGCTCGCGCTTCGCGCGCTTCTCGATGTAGTGCACCAGGTTCGGCTCGATCTCGACGGCGTACACGCGCGCTTTGGGATGCATGCTCGGCAAGACGCACCGTGAAATAGCCGGTGCCCGCACCGAGGTCCGCGACCCGCGCGTCGGGCGCGAGCGTGAGCGCCTCGATGACTTCTCTGGGTTTTTGCCACGCGTCGCGCGCCGGGTCGTCGAAGACGCGTGCCCATTTCTCGGCATCGTCGAACGAGTGCTTATGGTCATGGGGCGCTTGCGCCCCGGCAGAAGGCCGGGACGAGGGCCAGAAGGCAGACGGCAAGAAAGTTACGCATGCCGGCCATTGTACCGCTCGTGCTATGACCGATGCCGGGCTCCGTAGCGCACATGCGGCACCTAACGCTGGTCGGCCGGTCGCTTGCGAGCACATGCGCCCGTGCGCGATGGTGGCGTTGCGACGTCGGTACAGGGCGTAAACAAAACGTACTCAGCCTGCGGATTCACTCAGGCAAGGCGAACGCCATGACTGCGTCTCCCTGCTTGAAACCGAACAGCGAATTGCCACCGGCAGCGACCGCGACGTACTGCTTGCCGCCGACCTGGTAGGTGACAGGCGGCGCGTTCACGCCAGCGCTGGCTTTGGTCTGCCAGAGCAGCTCGCCGGTTGCGGAGTGGAACGCATTGAAATGACCGTTGCCCTCCCCCACGAAAAGCAGGTTACCCGCGGTGGCCAGCGCGCCGCCGACGAGCGGTTCGGTTGTTTTCACTTGCCACTTGATCTTGCCGGAGTTCGTGGTGTCGATGGCGCTCAGCACGCCCCAGCGTGGCCCGCCGCTGGGCTCCAATGAGGTGTAGCGCAGCGCCGGTTTCCCGGCGGTGGCCGGAATTTCCTTCACCGTGTAAAGCATCGGCCAGTGCACGCCGGAGACAAAGGCGATCCCCGTGCGAGTGTCGAAGGCAACCGGCGACCAACTGGCGCCCCCGGCACCGCCCGGTGCGATCTCGATACCGTCCGCGGTTGGCCGCTTGAACAAGTTCTTCTGCGGCACGAAGGCCTCGGACTTGAAGAGCAAGCGACCGTTGCGGCGATCCATCACATAGAACCATCCCGTCTTGCCCGCCTGGCCTATGGCCGGAATCGTGTCGTACCCCTTTACCGTATCAAACAGCACCGGCGGACTTGCGACGTCGTAGCCCCACATGTCATGCGGAACTTGCTGGTAATACCACTTGACCGCACCCGAGTCGGCGTCCAGTGCAACGAGCGAGACCGTATAGAGGTTATCGCCCGGCCGCATCGAATCATCCATCTGGGGGGAAGGATTGCCGACGCCGACATAAATCAGATTTTCCTTCGGATCGACGGCGGGCGTGGTCCAGGCGGACCCGCCGCCGCGAGTGGCCGCGTCTGGAAACTGCGCCAGCGCAGCCCGCTCACTTCCGATATCCCGTTCCAGCGGGGCACCGTCGGCAGTCGTCTCGCGCAACTCGCCTTCCCATCCGGACGTCGGCGTGGAGTCGAACTGCCAGATCCTTTCTCCCGTATGGGCGTCGAACGCGGCGTAGAAGCCCGCTCGCTGACTCTGGTCGGCGAAGCCGACGACTGCGCCCAGCGGCGCGCCTTCGCGGTCGGACTCCAGATGCAAGCCATACCCCACACCGGTGATGCCGATGATGACCTTGCCCCGGTACACCAGAGGCGCCATGTTCGCGCTCACGCCGGTGGTCCCGCTCACGCGAGCGTTACGTTTCGGATCGTCCGCGACCCAGTTGATCGGCCTTCTCCGTCGCGCCGTCGAGGTCCTTCACGAGCGGCGTATCCCAGAGCAGCTTGCCGTTGTTCTGATCGAGCGCGATCAGACGGGCATCCACGGTGCCGAGGAACACCTTGCCGTAGGCCACCGCCACGCCTCGATTGGCGGGACCGCAACACATCTTCTGCGTCCGCCGCTTATGTTCGTAACGCCACAATTGCCTGCCCGTCGCGGCGTCGAGCGCAACAACGTGGTTGAACGGCAGCGACAGGTACATGACCCCGTCCACCACGATGGGCGTGGTCTGGAAGGTGGACGACACGCCGCTGTTGAATGTCCAGGCGGGGCGCAGGCGCTTGACGTTGTCCTGGTTGATTTGCTGCAGCGGAGAGAACCGCTGGTTGCTGTAATCCCGGCCGTGACTCAGCCAGTTGCTCGAATCCGTCTGGGCTTTGAGCAGCCGTTTGTCGTCAACGAGCCCCGCCTCGCCATTGGCGTAGAGCGAATGACCCAGGGCCAGGAATCCAAGCGCTAACAGGTGATGCCGCATGATCGGTCTCCGCGATTAAGATCCCGGTGAGAATTCTACTGCCGGCCGGCATTGATGCAAGCCGCCAGACAACCCGCTGCCGGTGTTGAACTAGAATGCGTTTCCGCAATGATCGATCGTGACGGCAATGTCATTACCATCCACTCTGGGTCTGCCCGATTGCCGTTGATACCGTGATCGCCCCTTGACATCACTCACCGCACCCGGCTCGGCCCAAGCCCACGCCACCCGCATCGCCTTCTTCATCGCCGGCTTCGGCATGGCGGCGTGGGCGCCGCTGGTGCCGTTCGCCAAAGACCGGCTGGGCATCGCGGATGGCACCCTGGGCACCTTGCTGTTGTGCCTCGGCGCCGGGTCGATTCTGGCCATGCCGATCGCGGGGCTGCTGACCTCACGCGCAGGCTGCCGTCGCGTGCTGATCGTTTCCATCCTGGTCGTGTGCGCGACCTTGCCGCTGCTGGCGCAGCTTTCGACGGTCGTTCGCTGGGCGTGGCGCTGTTCTTCTTCGGCGCCGGTATCGGCGCGCTCGATTGCACCATGAATATCCAGGCGATCATCGTCGAGCGCGACAGCGGACGCACGATGATGTCCGGCTTTCACGGCTTGTTCAGTCTCGGCGGCGTGGCCGGGGCCGGCGGCGTCAGCGGACTGCTCAGCGCGGGCCTGTCGCCGTGGCATGCCACTTTGTTGGTCGTGGTCGTGATCGCGCTGCTGCTGGTAGTCAGCGCGGCCTGGTATCTGCCGTACGGCGGGCGCAGCAGCGGGCCGGCGTTCGCGCTGGCGCGCGGCGTGGTGCTGTTCATCGGCGTGCTGTGCTTCATCCTGTTCCTGACCGAGGGCGCCGTGCTGGACTGGAGCGCGGTGTTCCTCACCGACGTGCGCGGCATGTCGGCCGCGCATGCGGGCCTCGGCTACGCCGCGTTCGCGGCGACCATGACGGTGGGGCGCCTGACCGGCGACCGGGTCGTCGTGCGCTTCGGCCCCAAGGCGATCGTCATCGGCGGCTCGCTGATTGCGGCGGCGGGGCTGGCGCTCGCGACCCTGGTGCCGTCCTGGATCGTCGCGATCCTGGGCTACGCGCTGGTCGGGGTGGGCTGTTCGAACATCGTGCCGGTCATGTTTTCACTGGCCGGCAAGCAGACGGAAATGCCGGAAAGCATCGCGGTGCCGGCCATCACGACCCTGGGTTACGCCGGCGTGCTGCTCGGCCCGGCGTTCATCGGCTATATCGCGCATGCGAGCAGCCTCGCCGTCGCGCTGCTGGGGCTCTGCGTGCTGCTGATCGGGGTCGCGGCGAGTGCGCGCGCGCTGAAACTGCTCGGCTAGCTTACTTGGCTCATCCGACTGCGAAGGCGCTGGTAATGCGATCTGCAAACTGTTCCAGCGATTTTCTTAGGAGGCCGGGGGCAGCCCGGCGGCTGGTCACCTTTCTTGCGCGGCCAAGAAAGGTAACCGAAAGAAGGCCGCCCCTGGATTCGCGCCCCGCATTCGCGGGGTGACCCTGTGCTGCCTGCCTCGATGAGGCGACTGCGCAACTCGACCTGGCGAGGCACACACAACGTGCCTCACTGCGGGACTGACTCGGTTCCCGGCGGGCGTAGCTTGGGGCGGAATCCGAGTCATGGGCACCTGTATCGACGACGCCAATCCGAGTCTACGCGCCTGTTCCCGCAAACGGAGCTGCGCTTAACGTGTCACAGGTGCACAGTGCTCGTCGAGAGCCCCTCATCGAGTCGAGCTGCTCGGCGCGTCTCAAGGGGAACCCGAACTGCCGAAACCGGGCTTCGCTAATAGCCAACTAAAAGTTACCAAAACGATTCGGTTGTACTTGCTGTTTGCAACGGCGATCTCTGGACGGGTCTCAGTGGCCTGCACGACCGGCGCAATTCAACTGAGTACAGCGCGGCTCTTGCGCCGACCGATGCCGAGGTGCGGGATTTGTTAACCCTGACGCGCAAGCTCGACAGCATGGTGCGGGCCCGCTTCGCAGGAAAAGTTTGAATCCAGGCAGGTCGGTGCTCGCCCTGAGCATGCCGATCGAATGCAATGTCGGACAGGCTGCGGCGAGTGCGCGACCGCTGGAACTGCTCGGCTAGGGCGCGGGTCCGTCCGACCGCGCGTACGCTTGCTCGATTTGCACCTGGGCCACCGTGGGGGCCGTGCCCGCCACCGTGGTGCGGCGCATGTCGCGCGGCTGGCTCTCGTCGAAGCGGCGCACGCGATGCATGGTCTGCCGGTTATCCCACATGACGAAGTCGTGGGCCCGCCAGCGATGCGTATAGACGAACTGGCGCTGGGTGGCGTGTTCGGTCAGTTCGCGAATCAGGTCGCGCCCCTCCGGCACCGGCCAGCCGACGATGGAGCCGATGTGCGCCGAGAGATACAGCGATTTGCGCCCGGTCACGGGATGCGTGCGCACCAGGCGCTGGCGCACCGGCCGGAACATCGCACGTTCCGCCGGTGTGAGCTCGGTGAAGCCCAACGTGCCGCGCGAATGGATCAGGGAGTGCTCGCACACCAGGTCCTCGATCAGCTCGCGCGTTTCCCCATCGAGCGCGTCATACGCCGCGCGCATGTCGGCGAATTCCGTGTCGCCGCCGCGCGTGGCAATCACGCGCGCGGACAGCAGGGAGTACTTCGCGGGAATGGCGCGGTAGGAGCTGTCGGAATGCCACAGCCGGTTGCCGAGGTTGAAGATGCGCCGGCGGTCGTCGCGCGCCAGCGGTTGCCCGTTCTGGTCGAGGTTCGACACGTCGATCATGCCTTGCTTCAGGCGCTCCTCGTTGTCCTTGGTGATGTTGCCGCCAGCGGCGAACTCGATCGCGCCGAAATTCTTCGTAAAGGCCATTTGCTCGTCGTCGCTGATGTTCTGGTCGCGAAACACGAGCACGGCGTACCGGTCCATGCCGGCGTCGATCGCGGCCACCTGCTCGGGCGAAGCCGGTTTGCGCAGGTCGATGCCGACTGCTGCGCCGGCGAAGGCGGCGCGCTCGGGGTCGATGGGCAGGATACAGTCGGTCGGAGGGGGTGTCCATGAGCATAAATTACAAAGTGTTTAGCCTGAAATTCAAATCGGTCACAGCATATTTTATCCCGATCCCGGGCGCGGCCCTCGTTGCGGCCCGACGCGAGGGGCTGTGATGCGCCAACCGCGCGGCGGATTGCTATGATGCTCCCGACATCGGGTTCTCAAACCAAGGGGGAAGGCGCATGAACCAGGCCATCGCATTCGACCATATTCATTTGATCAGCCGCGACGCCAGGGCAACGGCCAACTGGTATTGCGAGATGTTCGGCGGCGAGATCGTCGAGGAGCAACCCACTCTGCGCGGCGCGCCGCAGATCGACGTGCGCGTCGCCGGCACGCTGATCGTCATCCGCGGGCAGCGGCCCGGCGAGCAGCCAAGCGCGACGCAACCGATGCAGAAATTTGACGGCTACGCCAGCCACAACGAGTGGGGCACGGACCACTTCGGGTTCACCTATCGCGGCGACCTGCGCGCGTTCTGCGCGGAGCTGAAGCAAAAAGGCGTGCGCATGGCAGTCGAGCCCTGGGAGTTCAAGCCCGGCATGGTGCTGTGCTACGTCGCCGCACCCGATGGCGTGAGCATCGAGATGATCCAGGAATAGCGCAGCCGCTTGCCGCCGGCCTCTCCCGCCGGCGCACGATTGTCCATGACAGGACGGCGCAGGGCGACGGAGTCGCAACGGCTCATGGCACATGGCATGGCAAGTGCATCATTATCGGACGAGCACCCGGGCGTCGATTGCGATACGTCTCCTCTCCACGTATCCATCCGTCCGCGTGCTCACCATTCGACACCCAGGGAGATGCAATGAAGGAGTGGCACCGGCTTACGATCAACAATGAACCGGACCCGGCGGACGCCGCGGCAGCGTTGATCGAATTTGTACGACGCGAATACGAGAAGGCCGGCTCGACCGACGCTTTTTCCGTTTATTACGATTCAACGCAACCCGAGCAACCGGTGTTCTTCTTTTCGCCGGAAGCGCTCTCGGCGTTTCCCGAACTGCCCTATTTCAATGCCGCGCCGTGTCCCGCGCCGGCGCATCCCGAAGCGTTGTCGCGGATCGTTTAGCAAGCGGACCCCGGCGAGCTGGTGCCAAGCACTTGCTTGCCGGTTCGCGAGCGCCTTGCGTACGCTCGTCGCCGTGAATGTCGTGAATATCGTGAATATCGTGAATGTCGTGACGATGCCTACGGCGCGTGACGATCGGGAAAGCCGTGACGATGCCTTCGGCGCGTGACGGTCGTGACGGCGTGACGGCGTGACGGCAGTGAATGTCGTGAATGCCGTGAATGTCGTGGTGCATGTCGTGAAGGACTGAGTAAAGCCTTAAGCCCGAAGCGTTTGCTTTTTGGGTTCCCCTTGAGGCGCGCCGAGCAGCTCGACTCGATGGGGGGCCTTCGACGAGCACTGTTCGAGTCCCATGGCAGGGCACGTAGTGTGTGCCCTGCCAGGTCGAGTTGCGCAGTCGCCCCATCGAGGCAGGCAGCGCAGGGACACCCCGTGAACACGGGGCGCGAATCCAGGGGCGGCCTTCTTTCGGTTACCTTTCTTGGCCGCGCAAGAAAGGTGACCAGCTACCGGGCTGCCCCCGGTCTCTCTCGTGACGGCGTGACGGTCGGGAATGCCGTGAATGTCGTGAATATCGTGAATGTCGTGAATGTCGTGACGATGCCTACGGCGCGTGACGGTCGTGACGACGCTTTCGCGCGTGACGGTCGTGACGGCGTGACGGCGTGACGGCCGTGAATGTCGTGACGGATGCCTACGGCGCGTGAACGGTCGTGACGACGTGGCGTGGCGCTGGTGCAAGACCGGGGCGAACTAGAACGGAGGCCAGCTTAGAACGAGGCTTTGGAGCGCAGCAGGAACTGCACGGACTGGATGTCCGACGTGGCATTCAGCGGGAAGGCGACATCGGCATGCAGCACGGTGCCGAAGGCGGAGCGGCAGCTCAGGATACGCAAGCCGAAGCCCGCATCCGCGAGCCAGCCGGAGTTGCTGGGGTTCTGCAGATCCCCGCCCCACGACCGGCCGACATCGAAGAACACCGCGCCGCCGACGCGGAACAGCCGGAACGGATACCAGTCGGTATAGACGCGTTCTTCCAGGGTCAGCAACGCGCGATGTTCCCCGGCCTGATAGCGCAGCGGATAGCCGCGCAGGCCGTTATCCCCCCCGAGCAGCAGTTCGTCGCCGAGCTGGGGATTCCTGACGACCCCGCCCGAGACGGACGCGTAGAACAGCGCACGCTTGTTATGAGGCCGGAAGTACTGCGCGGAGCCGCCGAGAAACTGGCGTTCCACCCGGCCGTCGCCGTACTGGCCGGAGAAGGACGCGGTGGTCAGCAAGGTGTCCTGCGAGAAAAGATCGAAGCCCTTTTGCGCACTCGCCGAATAGATCCACAGTTCGCGGTTCGAGCCCAGACCGCGGAACGCGCGGCCGACCTGCACCTTCGAATGAAAGCCCATCGAGAAATACTCGGCGCGGCCGATCTGGTTGCGGTTCTTGAACTTGCGGTAACCGTCTTCGATGACTTCGTAGCGCAGGTAGGGCGCGGCAATCGTCTGGTCGGGCGGTAAGCGTGCCGGCGCGATCAGCGTGGGTTCGCGCTCATACTCATCGTCGCGGTAAGTCAGGCCCAACGAGTAGCGCTGCGTCCAGCCATCGACCAGGCCGCGGGACAGGCCGCCGGACAGATCGGCCAGCTTCTGCCGATGGCGATACTGGCCGACGATCTCGCCGGCGGTGTAGATCGAATCGATGCGGTTGTCTTCGGCGGCGGTGAAGCCCGCGCCCCAGCGCGTGTCGAGCGAGTAGAACGGCCGCGCAATGGTCACGGCCTGGCTGTCGCCATCGTCGAACTTGGCGTTGGAGTACCCGAGTTGCGTCCAGCCGTCGAAGGCGTGGGCATAGCCGATGCGGAAATCGGTGCCGGAGCGGTCCACGTCGGACGTGCGCGACAGGCCCAGGGAGACGCCGGTGCCGAGCAGGTTGCGTTCACTGAGCGAGATGCCGGTCGAGTTGGAACCGCCGGCCCGGCTGAAGCTGATGCCCGGGTCGAGCGTCCAGGTGTCGCGCGTCGAGATCTCGATGTCCACCACCCCGTCGTGATACGCGATCGGCCGGATGCTGACGTCGTACAGATAGCTGTTGCAGCGGAGCAGGCGTTCGGTTTCCTCGATGAGCCGCACGGAGACCGGTTCGCCCGACTTGAACAGCACGGCGTTCTGGATCACCGAGGGCTGCGTCTTGATGTGCAGCGCATTGGCGGCGCGAAACAGGAAATTGTTCTCTTCCGGATCTTCCAGGTCGAACACGTTCTGGTTGTTGATGGTGATCCGGCCGACGATGGCGCCGGCGTCCTGCAGTTCGGCAAAGGTGGGCAGGTGGCCGTCGTGATCGGACGCACGCGCGAACGCCGTCCCGCTCTGGCCGCCGACCAGCGCCAGCGAAACGACGACCCCGCTGGCGCAACGCGTCCAGTTCGACGCCGCGCGAGGACGCGAGCGCAGCATGCGGCGCGATCGCGCGGAGCGAAACACGCAGGGTGCGCCGTGCGTGACGCGGTACTCCGGGTATGCCGGCCCGGCGCAACCGGGGCGCATCAACGCCAGGTCCCGCCAGTCGGCGTCGAATCTCTCGAAGTTCAACCGCGCGTGGCTGGCCCTGCGGAATACCGCGGGGGTGGCGTGCCCGCGCGTCGCGATAAAGCAGGAATGAATTTGAACAGGCCGAACTGACACGTTGAATTTGGCGCGAGGACAGATACGCCATGAGAACGCAGTTGCTATGCCATTGGCGCTAGCCCGTTCAGGCGTGCTTCGACATCCGTTGTGTCATGTGATCGAAGGCGCGGCCAGTAAGGCCTGAAGCCATGACCGTCAGGCGGCCCGCGCGCTCACCCCTTGCGCTGCCGCCCAGATTTCACGCGGGCTCGGGCGGCGTTTGTGCGATGGCGCACGGTGCAGTGCCGGGGACGCCTCCCGTCGTCGCGTCGGCGATGGTTCGTTCGCCCGGTCGGGGAGCGGACCTGCTTTGCTCCCTGACAGCTCGAACGACGCAAGGGCGAGGCAATTCTTGCCGCACCGGAAGTTGCGGTTCGGTAAACCTTACAGTGGGCGTTTGTAAATTGAGCCGCTCGTTCGGTTCGACCGCGAGATTGTGGCGAGAAAACTGCGCGCGGAGACTGCAGAAGAACAGCGGCGTTGCACTCGGGGGTCCGGTGCGTTTGCCCCTTCCGGGTTTGCGCCAGGCGCTGGAAGCACCGCTGCGCGGTGCCGAGCATTGCATCATCGCCGCGGCCGATACCGTGATGGCCCGCCCGAGCCGAGAATTGATGGCGGAGTGTTTTCCATCGGTGCCGATCACGCCGTCACTCGGCGAGTTCGAGACCCTGCAATCGAATGCCAAGGCGCAGCGGCTGCTCGGTTACGTGCCGCGCTATTCGTGGCGCGAAACCGCGTGAGCCGTCGCGCGCGGGGCAGACGGTAATCGCGCGCGCATTCACTTGCCGCGCGCCGCAGTGAGCAACGCGCGGCCCCATTCTGTGCAGGGCGCCCGGTTTTCCTTCAGGGCGTAGTTTCTGCGCTAGCCCGCGCGGCGGAAGGTCAGATTGACGCGGCAGGCGCCGGTCGCGGCATGCGTGCCGGGCTTGAGCGGCAACACGCCGTGATAGACCTTGCGCGCCGGACCGCCCCAGACCACGACATCGCCGTGCGCGAGCGGCACGCGCAACGCCCTGTCCGAGCGCTGCGATCCGCCGAACTGGAATGTCGCCGGCAGACCCAGCGACACGGACACGATGGGCTGGCTGAAATCGCGTTCGTTCTTGTCCTGGTGCAAGGTCAGGCGCGTGCCCGGTTCATAGCGATTGATCAGGCACGCGTCGGCCAGGAATCCGGCGTAGCCGGCGTTCGCCGCGGCTGCGGCGGCGAGGTGCGCAAAGGCGGGCGGCATCGCCGGCCAGGCGTTGCCGGTCTCCGGGTCGATCTCATCGTAGCGATAGCCGCGCCGGTCGCTGATCCAGCCCAGCGCGCCGCAGTTGGTCATGGCGACCGACATGCGCAACCCACCCGGCGTGACCATGTGTCGAAACGGCGCCCGCGTGGCGACCGCCGTCACGAGCGACAACAGTTCTGCCGCGCCGTGCGCCGCAAATCCGCGCAGCACCATCGCGCCGTTGCGCAAGGGCTCCTGCGCCGGGGCAGCTTCCGCTAATCCCGTAAACAGATCGGTCATGCCTCGCTCTATAATTTGATTGCAACCGAATGGTCCGGCCGACCCGGGCGGTCCGCAGCCGCGCTTGTGCGATCAGACTGTGCGGATGCGACCGGGTTGCAGCGACTTGCCGCACCGATCGCTTGCATCCGGCCGTCGCCCCGCAACGTATAAGGTCTGGTAACGCGATTATGCTGCTTGATCGCCCGACCAAGGTCAGGGCGGAACGTTCCGGCCTGGCGGCAGCCCAAACGCAGTACAACTTTTTATCAGGACACCCGATGAACAGACGCCAATTGCTGATGGCCATTCCCGCGCTCGTTGCCGCACTGCCGGCGCTCGCCAAGGAGACCGCCGTGAAGCTCAAATCCAGAGCCGAATGGAAAGCGCTGCTTCCCCCTGCGAGTTACCGGGTTTTGTTCGAGGAAGATACCGAGCGCGCGGGCACCAGTCCGCTCAATAACGAGAAGCGCGCCGGCACGTACGTATGCGCCGCGTGTTATTTGCCGCTGTTCAACAGCGACACCAAGTTCGACAGCGGCACGGGCTGGCCGAGCTTTTATGCGCCGCTGCCCAATGTGCTCGGCACCAAGAAAGACACGACCCTGATCTGGACGCGTACCGAGTATCACTGCGTGCGCTGTGGCGGGCATCAGGGGCACGTGTTCGACGACGGGCCCAAACCCACCGGCCTGCGCTATTGCAACAACGGCGTGGCGCTGCGCTTCGTGCCCCGGGAAGAAAAGCTGCCGGCGCTGCGCACCTGAGGGACGCGCAACCGGAGCCGATTCCGGCAAGCGTGTGCAGGATCATCCGGCCCGCGATGTTGCGGGCCGGACTCATTGCGCGAAGCGGCGGCGCATCCAGTCTTCGATTGCCGCCCGCATCGCCTCGGGCTGTTCAGTCGGAATCCAGTGGCGCGCCGGCAGTTGCGCGATCTCGCAATCCGGAATGTTCTGCAGGATGCTGCGCGTGAGCGCGACGTCGGTAAAGTCGCTGTGCGCGCAGAGCAGCACCAGCACCGGCACCGTGATGCGTTCCAGCGCCGGCAGCGAGTTCGTCACCGCAACCAACGCTTGCAGATAAGCGCCGGTGGCCGTCATGCGCAGGTCGGCCATGGGCGAGGCGTACTGCGCAAGCCTCGCCTCGCCTGCGGGGCCTTCGGCCAGCGCGGCGCGCGTGTCGCGGTCCAGTTGCGCGAGGTCCAGGGGCGGCAACGCGCGTCGATGCATCCCGAGCGCATTGACTGCGCGAATCAACGGCACGGCGAGCCGCACCAGCGAGCGCAACCGGCGCACCTTGCGCAGCGCGCCGGTGAACGCGGCGGGCGCCATCGGCTCGATCAGCACCAGTCCGGCCGTGCGCTCGGGATGGCGTGCGGCGAATGCAAGCGCGAGATTCGCACCCAGGCAATGCCCCACGAGCACGGCCCGGCCGATCGATTCGGCATCGAGCAACGCGATCAGGTCGGCGCACCACCGGGCCATGTCGCTGCGCCCGCGAAACACGGATTTTCCCTGGCCTCGCAGATCCGGACGCAGCAGCGTCCACTGCTCGCGCAGTGCCGTGTCTTGCGCGAACTCGGCCCAGCGCGTGTGATTGCTCGCGAGGCCATGCAGCAAAATCAGCGCGCCACGCGCGCCGCGCGGCACTGAAACGCAGTAAGTCAGCCGCGCACCGTCCGCGGTGTGCAGCGTACACATCGAATCCAATTGAAAACGCAGCCTTCCGTTATTTCTGCATTATCGTCAGGACTGCTGCGGTGAAGAATCCCCGCAGTCAATCCGAATCCCGTTCCTGCCGGGGTACAAGGCGGTCGCCGGGCGTGGTGCTTACTTCGCGGTCTTGGACGCGGGCGCTCGCGCGGGTGGCACCGCTTCGGGCGTGCGCAGTTTGCCGACGACCCCGCCCATGATGCGATCGAACAGCGGCGATTCGGCCCCGGGTTCTTCGATCACGATCTCACCGTCGCGAAAGCGTTTGGCCAGCACGACCGGCGAACACTGCAATACGGTTTTGCCCTGCCGGTCCACGAACAGGTAGCGCGTCTTCAGCGGGCTTACAAACGAGAGCCGGGCTGCCAGGCCTGCGTCCTTCGCGCCCGGCTCGCGGATCTTGACCCAGACGCCCAGTTTGAGCGTGGCGGGCACATCGAGTTGCGGCGCGCCTTGCGTCACGCCTTTGCCCACCGACTGCGCCGGCGAGGTGAAGTCCAGATCGTCGACCTGGACTTCGCCCTGGCCGAAAGGATTGTTGACGGTCACCGCTGCGGTGAAATCCAGTGCCGGCGGCGATTGCACGGCGGGCGCCCTGGCTGTCGCGGCGGCGGCCGTTGCCTTGACCGCTGGCGCTGGCGCGCGGGGCGGAGCCGGGGCTGGCGGGGTGTTGACCGGTGGTGTTTGCGCAGTGGCCGGGGCCGCTACGCGGGCCGCCGGCGCGGCGGGAGGCGGCGGCGCCGGTCTGGCTTGCGCGGGTGCGGGCGGCACCTTGGCGGCCGGTGGCCGTTCCGGCGCTTTGGGCGGCGCAGCGGGCGGTGGCGCCGCAACGGCAGGCGCGGTGCGCGCAGGTTCCGCCGCAGCAGTCAGGTCGAGCGTGGGCAGATCGAACGACTGCAGATCGAACGACTGCAGATCAGGCGGGGCCGGCTGCTGCGCGGGCTGCGTCTGGGCCGGCGCCTCATCGAGCGCCGGCAGATCGAACGAGATCAGATCGAGCGGCGACACGTCCGCTGGCGCGGGTTCGGCCGGAGGCGCTTCCACCGGCGTGAGTTCGAAAGACATCAGATCGAGCGGCGGCACGCCGGCAGGTGCTTCGTCTGCCGCGGCCGCTTCGGCGGTCGCCGACTCGGGCAATTCTGCCGCCGGCGCCGAGTCGGCCACCGGCACATCGGCGGGCGTCAGATCGAAGCTCATCAGATCCGGGGGCGAAACGGCGTCGGGTATCGGATCGGCCGGGGCGGCCTGGCTCGTCGTGGGCGTTACTTCGGCAACGGGCGCATCGGCCGGCGTGAGCTCGAATGCGATCAACTCCGGGGACGATGCACTCGCCGGCGTCAGTTGCGCGATCGAGGCATCCGCCGGCGTCAGGTCAACGCGCGTCGAGCCTTCCGGCGGCGTTTCCTGCGTCGGGTGCGCGGGCGTTGCCAGATCCGCGGGCGTGAAGTCGAAGGCCTCGTCCGCCTGCGGCTGCACGACCGACGGCGCGTTGACCGCCGGTACATCGACCCGCAGCAAGTCGACCGGAGTGAGATCTTCCGAGGGCACCACCGCCGTAAGATCGCCATCGACCGGCGCCGCGGCCGCGGGCTGCGCGTCGATCGGTTTCACACCAGGAATGGTCGCATCGCCGTCGTCGGCACTGTCCGGCGGCACCGGCGCCCTGGATTTTTCCGGGCCGGCAATCATTCCGGAATGCAGCTTCCGGAGTTCGCCGAAAAATCCCAGGCGCACGCTGTCGTCCACGCCGGCGACCTTGAGCCCCTCGGTCAGACGCTTGAGCACATCGGGCACCATCGTGACGAGCTTGCGGCGCTCTTCGGCCGTGGCTTTGGCTTCGACGCTCGCGATCAGCAGATCCATGGTTTCGAGCGCGCTCTTCCATGCTTCGCTTTGCTCCCCGTCCTTGACCTGCACGATCATCAACAGCTTGATCCATTGCTGGATCAGAAACTCGATCACGCTGCGCGGCACCTCGCGGCCGCGGATGCGAATCTTGATCTCGGCTTGCGCGACGGTCTTGGCAAGCGCGAGGGCTTCGCCCTGCTGCACGCGCTCGACGGTGGAGCGCGTTTGCTCTTCGATGAGCTGGTCCGCCTCCGCGATCAACGCCTGCAGGCGCTCGCGCATGGCGACGAAAATCTCCACGTTGTCCTCGAACTCGTCCTGCAGTTCCTGCAGGATTTCCGCCATGCTGCCGAATACCGGATTCGAGGCACTGACGTCGGCAGGCAGACGCGCGGCCAACTCGCCCAGCGTGTCGAGCATGAGCCGGGCGGGGTGCGTCTTCCTGGAAAAGAACGTCTTGTCGGCGATCGCGATCTTGAGCATCGGAATCTGCAACCGGCCGATGAGGCCCTTCACGCCGATCGGTATCCTGGGATCGTCGAACAACTGGTCGAACAGCAGCGCCACGATATCCAGGGTCATGGCGTCCATGCGGTTCATGCCGGCACCCACGCTGGTGCCTTTCAGTTCGCGCAGCACGTTGGTGGTATCCGGTTCGCCGCCCGACCCCGGCGCTGACAGGGCGCCGCCGGTGACCGCGCTGACGTCGCCGACCTGGATGCGCGTGAGCGATTGGAGCAGATCGGCGCCCTGCAGCACTACTGTGCCGCCGCCGCCCCCACCCGCGCCGCCGCCTGCGACGCCTGGGCCCCCGCCCGCCGCCAGCACATCGGCCCCTGCCACGGGCGCGGCCTTCAGATTGCTGGCGACCAGGTTTTGCAGCAACGCAAACAAGTCCTGCTCCCCGGCGGGCGCTTTTTCGACCACCGGCGCCGCCGGTGCGGGCGCCGGCGCGGCGGGCGCTGGCTCCCCCTTCTTGCCGCGGCGCGCCACGATGCGAATGGTGGGCAGGATCGAGTTTTCCACCAGCACGGCATTCACCGACTTGTAGATGCCGCGGATCTGGTCGAGCACGTAATCGTCGAACAATTTGAGCAACACCATGCGCACATCGACATTCGAATCGATCTGGTGGCAGGTGCGGCTATACGCGTCGCAGATCGCCTGCGGCGTGAACGGGTTGTCCTCGGCCTGCAGGTTGGCGTCGCCGAGCAGCACGCCGGCGCGCTGGTCGAGCGCGACCAGCTCTTCATCGCAATATTCGCGCAGCTTGTCCGCCATGGCGTCGAGCCGCAGGGTCTCGTTCAGGTCGTCGTCGGCCATCAGTTCCAGCTCGAGCGACGACAAATCGATCTCCGCGAAACTTTCGCCGATTTTCTTGACCTTGTTGCCGCGCTCCTGGAATTCGCGCAAATAGCGCAGCCGGAATTGCGTGAGGATGGTTTCGCGCTGCGCAATCACCTTGTTGCGCGTGACCGTGTAGAGCTTCTGCGATTTGGGGTCGCGCGTCTGGCTGGCGAGCGCGCCGAGCGCGTCGTCCGATTTGTCGAGCATGTCCCCCAACGCCTGGACCATGCTGTCGCACACCAGGTCACGGCATTGCGCGAGAAGGCTGTCGAATGACGTTGCTTGGGGCATTGCAGAAGCGGGTTGGGAGGTCAGGTCAGGAATGATTGCGGTGCCAGCGGCACGGTGCAGCAGCGTGCCACGGCGCCGGCGAGCGGCCGGAATTGCCGATTTTCCAGGACAGGACTTTGCGTGCTTCGCTCATCGATCAAACGGGTTCCGCGTTTCAGGGGTGCGGCGCCGGTTCCGGCGATCCACACGTTTACAGGCGACATTTTATAGGAACAACGCCCGATCGCCGAAGCGTTGGCGGTTATTCGCCCTGACCGGCCGGCCCCGATGTCGCAGCGCGGCGACTATGCGTCAACCGCAGCGCCGGGCCAAAAACTCGGCGAGGACCTCGGCGCAGGCGCGCCCGTGCGAAAGGGGCAACCCGTGCCGGGAATGCGCAAAGACCTGCAGTTCCGCCTCCGGAATCGCCGCGCGCATCGAGGCCATGACTTCCAGCGGAATGAACGGACTCGATTGCGGACTGAGCAGCAAGGTCGGCAGGGCAATCTCGGGCAGGCGGGGCGTCAGGTCGGCGCCGAGCAGCAGATCGGCCAGCCCGAGGGTGGCTTGCATCGAGCAGGTTTCGTGCACGCGCAGATACCAGGCGTGCAGTTTCGGCGCGAGGGCGCCCGCATGGAAACGCGATTCCATCAGCAGCTTCGCCCAGCCGGGCTGGCCCTCCTTCGCGAGCACATCGCGCCAGCCCTTGACGTTGGCCACCAGCCCGCCGCGCGCGGCGGCGTTGGACAGCGTGAGGCTCAGCAGCCGGGCGCGCGCCTCGAGCGCGCAGGCGATCGCCACGGTGCCGCCGATCGATTCGCCCACCAGGTGAAAACGCTTGGCACCCGCGGCATCGGCCACCCTGAGCAGATCATCCACCAGCCCCGGGAACGACCAGCGATAGTCCTCGGCCGGCAGCACCGAGTTGCCAAACCCGCGCATGTCGAAGCGCAGCAGGCGATAGCGCAGGGCCAGCACGGGCAGCCAATCGGCCCAGATGTGGGTGTTGGCGCCGATGCCGTGGTGAAACACGATCGTCTGCGGGTTGTCGATCCATGCCGGCACCACGTCGCACAGATCGTAATGCAGCGCACCGGTTCCGGTTTCGATCATGGGCATGAAGCGTTCCTTAACTCGGGATCAGTCGTAAACCACCAGCGTCTTGCCGCGGGTTTCCGGCAGCAGCGCCACCACCAGGATCACCACGGAAAAGCCGACGATCGCGACCAGGCCGATGGCCTTGCCCAGGGTCATGGTGCTGCTCAGGTAACCGACCAGCGGCGTCGCAAACGCGCTCATGCCGCGCCCGAAGTTGTAGACGAATCCCTGGCCCGAGCCGCGCACGCGGCTCGGATAAAGTTCAGTCAGGAACGGTCCGCAGCCGCTGAAATTGCCCGACACGAAAAAGCCCAGCGGAAAGCCGAGGAACAGCATCAGCGTATTGTTGATCGGGATCTGCGTGTAGACGATGGCGATGATGGCCGAGCCTGCGGCGAACAGGAAGAATGTCATTTTGCGGCCGAGGTGGTCCGAGGCATACGCGGCCGCCAGATAACCGGCGAACGAACCGGCGATCACCACGAAGGTGTACATGCCGGTATTCAATACCGACAACTGCCGTTCGGTTTTGAGGAACGTCGGCAGCCAGAAAAACACCGCGAAGTAGCCGGCCATCATGCCGGTGATCATCAGGCTGGTCAGTATCGTGGTCTTGAGCAGCGGGGGCTTGAAGATCTCCAGGAAGTGGCTGCCGCGTTCGCGTGCCGCCGCCTTGGTGGCGGCGTACACCTCGGGTTCCTGCACGTTGCGCCGGATATAGAGCACCAGCAGCGCCGGCAGTATTCCCGACCAGAACATCGCCCGCCAGGCCAGATGTTCCGGCAGTATGGAATAGAGCAGCAGGAAGAGCAGGTTCGCGATGCCCCAACCCACCGCCCAGCCGCTTTGCACGGTGCCGACCGCCTTGCCGCGGTGCTGCGGCCGGATCATCTCGCCGATCAGCACCGAACCCACGGCCCACTCACCGCCGAACCCCAGGCCCTGCAGGGCGCGCATGAAGAGCAGCTGTTCGAAAGAATTGGTGAACCCGCACAGGAACGTGAAGAATGCGAACCAGACGATGGTCAACTGCAGAATGCGCACGCGGCCATAGCGATCCGCCAGCACGCCTGCGAGCCAGCCGCCGATCGCCGAACTGATGACGGTCGCGGTGGTGATCCAGCCGGCTTCGGTCTTGGACATGCCCCACACCAACATCAGCGTGGGCACCACGTACACGAAGACCATGACGTCGATCGAGTCGGTCGCCCAACCCCCGGCCGCAGCGATCAGCGTCTTGCGCTCGCGCGCGTTCAGTTCTCTCAGCCACTCGAACATATTTCGTCCCCCTGTTGCACGCCCCGCCGCAGATCATACGGCATAAGGCCGATTCCGCCTGCCGCCACGCCGTGACGGTCGTGACGGCGTCACGAGAGAGACCGGGGCAGCCCGGTAGCTGGTCACTTTTCTTGCGCGGCCAAGAAAAGTAACCAAAAGAAGGCCGCCCCTGGATTCGCGCCCCGTGGTCACGAGGTGCCCCTGTGCTGCCTGACTTGATGTGGCGACTGCGCAACTCGACCTGGCGAGGCACACAAAACGTGCCTCACTGCGGGACTCGAACAGTGCTCGTCGACTACCCCACATCGAGTCGAGCTGCTCGGCGCGTCTCAAGGGGAACCCAAAAAAGCAAACGCTTCGGGCTTAAGGCTGTCACTCAGTCCTCAGCACTCAATTCACGGTCCTGTCTTTATCTCGTCACGTCGTCACGATCGTCACGCGCCAAAGGCGTCGTCACGACCGTCACGCCGTTCCGGCCGTCACGCCACTCAGTTTCTCCTCAGGCCGATGGCCAGCGGGCGGATCGGGGACGCGGTGCCGCCGCGGAATTTCAGCGGCGCGGCGATGAACAGGAATTCGTACACCTGGTCTTTGGACAGGTCTTCGAGCCACATGGCTTCCATCAGCGAGACGCCGCGCTCGACCAGCAGATAGCTGTGCACCGGAACGAAATTGTCCGGGTTCGACGACGGAAGGCTTTCGACGCCGAGGTTGTCGCCGCCCAAGAGCATGGTCTTGTTGGTTTCAACCAGCCAGTGCGCGGCTTCGAGACCCAGGCCCGCTTCATCGAGCAGGCGATACTTGCTCGCATCGGGCCACAGCGTCATGAGTCCGGTGCGGATCAGCACGACATCGCCGGATTGCAGGGACGTACCCTGTTTCTTCAGGGCGTCCTTCAGGTCCGCCACCGTTATGACATACGATGAGGGCAAGTGAACCATGTTCTTGGCTTTTGCCACGTCGATGAGCACGCCGCGCGCCACGATCGGCGGATACTTGTCCACGCCGGACTTGGTCCACCCGCGCACGCCCAGATCGTCGCTGGCTTTGACTTCATTCCAGATCTTGCCGTGCAGCCCGAAGTGATTGAGCGCGTCGATATGCGTGCCGCTGTGGGTGTACATGGTCACGCCGTCGCCCGAGTAGGACAGCAGTTCCTTGGCGGGATCGCCGCGCGAGGGCGCATGCGTCAGGAAAATCTGGAAGGTCGGGTCGCCAAACGCCGCGCAGCAGATGGGCATGCCCACGAACAAGTCCACGCTCAGATCGTAAACCTTGCCGCCGCCCACCTGCCGCAGCACGTTGAACCGGGATTCGTCCGTCATCATGTTGAGCGTGCCGATCTCGTCGGCCGGCCCCCATGGGCTTTTTGCCGCGACGTTCTTCGCGATCTGGGCATTTGCGTGCTCGGACATCAGTGCGAAACTTGCAATCAGCGCGCAGGCGCCAGCAAACACTGCAACGGCTTTGGTTTTGGTTCTGGCCATGGTTTTCTCCGGGTTGGCTGCGACGCTCGCGACTGCGGCGACGAAAATTCAGCGTGATCCCGGCCTGCGCGATTGTCAAGAAAGCCTGTGACGCGTTGCGCAATCCATCACCCCTTCACGACCATCACGCCATCACGCCATCACGCCATCACGCCGTCACGCCGTCACGTCGTCACGCCATCACGTCGTCACGACCGTCACGTCGTCACGTCGTCACGTCGTCACGCGTCACGTTCACGGCACGACCGTCACGGCCTTCACTCTATTACTTCAGCTCGATGACGATTGCGCGCGTGTCTTCCAGGTGTTCGTGCGAATGCGTAGTCGCGGGACGAAACGTCGCCATGCCGTCCTTGATCTGCGACGCGGTGGTCTTGCCGTCGGCATCCGTGAAGTGCGTTTTCCCCGCTTTGAGGATGTAAACCACCACGTCGGGATGCGAATGCATCGGCACCGTATCGCCTTTTTTGAAATTCGCCTCGATCACGCGCACCTTGTTGTTTTCCACCAGCACGCGCGTCTGCTTCGGAGCCGCCTCGAGGAAATCCACGGCGTAAGCTGCCGAAGCGAACGCGCAGGTCACCATCACCGCTGCAAGCCTTGCCACACTGAAGTTCGAAGCCATGTTGTTCTCCAATCGCAACGAAGATTGAACAGGTAGAGGGTCGAAACAGCCTGGAGTACGTAAGGCGAAGAAAGACGCCGAGGGAGCCCGAGGGCTCGTCAAGCGGCCCGGTCGGCCGGCCCGTCAAAAAGCCGGGGCCGGCTGGCAAACGCCCACCGCGAGGGTGGCCGGTTTAGGGGAAGGGACGACGCGACAACGGTTTTTGTTCGCTCGATCGTAGCGCGAATCCGCTGGGACCAGAAGAGTTTTCGGCGCGGCTGCGAACATTCGTCAGCCGCGCGTTGCATCGCTGCATGAACGACAGATCGAAGGCGCGCCCCCAGCGCGCCGTGCGTGCTCCGGCCCTTCCGGATGCAGCGCCGACCGGCCCGGCGATTGACCTGCATCAAGGCGTGTGCGACGCCACAGCCTTAGATTGTGGGTTCAACCGGGCGCACCCGGTCCTTCAAGCGGGCGCCCGACGCGCCATTCGCAA
This sequence comes from uncultured beta proteobacterium, assembly GCA_963846655.1. GTDB lineage: Bacteria > Pseudomonadota > Gammaproteobacteria > Burkholderiales > JACQAP01 > JACQAP01. The sequence continues at coordinate 95,892 of CAWJWT010000013.1, forward strand.
ACGCAGGGAGACAAGAATGAAAAAAACCGTAACCGCTGGCCGTTCGGCAGGCGTTTCCCGTGCGCCATTATCGGCGCTGCTGCTCGCCGCCGGTCTCGCGCTGGCGCTCGCAGCCTGCGGACGCGATGCGCCATCGGATCCTTACGATCCGTCGAAAATGGACTTGAAACCGGTACCGTCGAAAACGACGGACGAGCGGCATACCGGGGCGTTCGCCGCCGGGACGAGCCTGAGCATCGCGCCGGAGATCAAACCACTCGATCCGTCGCCGGTGAAGACGATCCAGCTCGATACCACGCACAAGATCATCGAAATCGCACCCGGCGTGAAGTTCAGCGCGTGGACGTTCGGCGATGTGGTGCCGGGGCCGGTCATCCGCGCGCGCGTGGGCGACCGGATCAGGTTCAGCATGACCAATCGCAGCGACGAAGTGGCCCCCGGCCTGCGATTCATCGCGCCGCCGATGATGCATTCGATGGATTTTCACGCGGCGATGGTTTCGCCGCAGGATAAATATCATTCCATTGCGCCCGGTCAGACCATTTCGTTCGAGTTCACGCTGAACTATCCCGGGGTGTTCATGTACCACTGCGGAACTCCCATGATCCTGGAGCATATCGCCGCCGGCATGTACGGCGCGCTCGTCGTGGAGCCCAGGGACGGCTACCCGACCAAGGTCGATCGTGAATACGTGGTCATTCAGAGCGAGTTCTACGCCAAACTCGATCCGGACCAGCGCAAGGTCGATGGCGCGCCGCTTTATGTCCTGGACGGGGAACACTTGCGCGCCGCCGTGCCCACTTACACGGTGTTCAACGCCGTGCACAACGGCATGGTCAGGCAGCCCCTGCCGGCCAAGCCCGGCGAGCGGGTGCGCCTGTATGTACTCAACGTCGGACCCAGCAAGACATCGAGCTTCCACGTGGTCGGCACGATTTTCGATCGCGTCTGGCTGGAGGGCAATCCTGACAACCAGTTACGGGGCATGCAGACGGTGCTGCTCGGATCATCGAACAGCGCCATCGTCGAGTTCCTCATTCCTGAAGCGGGGCAGTACATCATGGTCGACCATCACTTCGCCAATGCGTCGCAGGGCGCCGTGGGCTTGATCGATGCAGGCGGTCCGCCCGAAGAAACTGCCGGGATCGAGCATCACAACATGGCGGCGACGAGCACCCCCAGCGATCCGCAGGCGGTCAAGGGCAAGCTCGAGTTCGAGAGCAAGTGCCTGGCCTGCCATTCCATCGGGCAGGGCCGCAAACTTGGTCCCGATCTCGCCGGGGTGACCGAGCGGCGCAGTCGCGAATGGTTGACGAAGTGGCTCAAGTCGCCCGACAAGATGCTGCAGACCGATGCGCTGGCGAAGGAGATGCTGAAAGAGTATGCCGGGCTGCCCATGCCCAACCAGAACCTCAGCGATGAGGAGATCAGGCAGTACCTGCGCTATTTCCAGTGGGCCGATGAGCAGCAACGCGCGGCAGTCCCGTCAGGCAAGAAATGAGAGCGATCCGGCATGCCGCACTTATCGGCATCCTCCTCGCGGGCCTCGCGCCGCCGGCGCAAGCCTGCGGGTACTGCATCGAAGACCGCGTGGCGGCCGTGTACGACTATGCGGTCGTCACGCGTGCCGCCTCGCAGAAACATCTGGTCGTGTTTTTCGCGATGGAGGGAGCGATTCCCGCCGCTCAGGACGCGCGGCGCACGCTGCAGGGATTGGTGGAGTCCGTTGCCGGCATCGACCGGGGCAGCGTGCGCATTTCGGTTGAGGCCGCTTCGTTTTCGGCGGCTTTCAATCCCCGACAAGTGCCCCTGGCGAACCTGGAGCGCGTTCTGACGAGCAGGTTCGCGGCCCGCGGACTCGCGCTTGCGATGCTCCGCGTCATGGACGCAGCCTCGCCCCGCGCGCCGGATTGAACGACGAAGCGCTTCGGCTGCTGGAGCAGGCTCAACGACGGCATTCACCGGCTCGTCAACCTGTCGATCCAGGCCGCCAGGGTATCCAGCACCTCATCGAGGACCTGTGCGTCCTTGCGCCCGCTGCGCGCAGGCACATGAAATGAATGATCGGCATCCGCGAACGTGCTGAGCGTGGCGTGCGTTCCCAGCCGTTGCAGCAGCGGCTCGAGCAGGCGAAGTGTCGCAAACTCGTCGCGAGTGCCTTGCAGGAACAGCATGGGAATCGCAACGTCGGAAAGATGCGCCCCGCGCTCATCGGCGGGTTTGCCCGGCGGATGCAGCGGAAAGCCCAGGAAGATCAGACCGCGCACGGCGGGCAGCGGCAAGGCCGACTGCGCTTGCGATGTCATGCGCCCGCCGAAGGATTTGCCGCCGGCGAACAGCGCGAGCCCGGGCAGGCGCCTTGCCGCTTCCTCGGTCGCGGCACGTACGGCAGCGTGCGCCAGCCTGGGCGCATCGGGACGCTTCGATCCGCGCTCCATGTACGCGAACTGATAGCGCAAGGTGGCGATGCCGCGCCCGGCAAGGCTGTCGGCCACGGCACTCATGAAAGGATGCGTCATGCCCGCGCCCGCCCCGTGCGCCAGCACGTAGCAGGCCCGCGCGCCGCGGGGTGCGACCAGCAGACCGGACACTTGCGTGGCGTCATCGAGGGTAAGCGTCAAAGGCGTCGGTTGCACCATCATGCGCGTCCGGGTCGAGGCGGCTATGCCGGGAGGAGGAAACTGGGATTGTGCAGCGAAAGGGACTGCGGCGGCCATGTGTGCCCGCGAGGGCTCGCCGATGTTTCTTTGGCGAGGGCGCGGGCGCATAGTTCCGATTCACGCGGATGGGCCCATGGCTGATGCTCTGATCAGGGACGTTTCGGATACCGCTTACTGGATCGCGTATCTGCGCGCGGTCGAATCGAGGCGTCCCGATGCGCTGTTCCGCGATCCGCTGGCGCAGCGCCTGGCCGGCGCCCGCGGCCGGCGCATTGCGAAGGCGATGCCCACCGGTCAGTTGATCGGGTGGACCATCGTGATCCGCACGTGCATCATCGATGACATCATCCAGTCCTGTGTCGCGGAGGGCATCGACACGGTGCTCAATCTGGGCGCGGGATTGGACACGCGCCCTTATCGGCTGCCGTTGCCGGCGTCGCTGCGCTGGATCGAAGCCGATTACCCCACGATCACCGACTTCAAGGAAAGCCGGCTGGCCGCTGAAACCCCGCACTGCAAGCTGGAGCGCGTGCCGATCGATCTCGCCATGCGTCCGCTGCGCAGAGAACTGTTCGCGCGCGTCAATGAGCAGTCCGCGCGCATGCTGGTGCTGACCGAAGGGGTCATGCCTTATCTCAGCGTCGAGGAAGGCGGGTGGCTGGCCGATGACCTGCGGGCGTTGTCGCATGTGCGCTACTGGCTGGTCGATTACTTCTCGCCCGAGGCGAGCCGCTTTCGCCGGCGCAAGGAAATGCAGCGACGCATGCGCAATGCCCCGTTTCGTTTCGAGCTCGACGACTGGTTCGGTTTCTTCAACCAGCACCGCTGGCAACCCGCGCAGACGCGTTATCTCGTCGATGAAGCCGAGCGGCTGGGCCGCCCGATCCCGCTGCCGCTGGTTTGTCCAGGCCGCGATGGGGTTCTGGGGCATGTTCGCCTCGAAGGACGGACAGGCGGTGCTGCGCAAGTTCGCGGCCTACGTGCTGCTCGAGCCCCGCTGAGCGTTTCCTGACAAGAAACACGGACGCTCCGGAATCGTGCGAAGCCGGCCGTATGGGCTCACTCAAGGTGCGCAATGCAATATTTCCGGCAAGAGGTCGTTGCAGAGTCTCGCAAACGCGGTAAGATCGACGCGGCTTCACGGTACCAACTAGAAAGCCAACACTCACCCTGGCACTGCTTCCGTCACATTTTTTCGAACAAGGGGGACGTCATGAGATATCCTGTCGCGACATTCGTCGTTTTCAAAACTTGGTGCAGCACTGATTGCACTATCGCTTCTCGGCACGGCCGGCGCGCTGCAGGCCGAAGTCACCAACGACATGCTGCTCAATGCAGCCAAGGAAACCGACAACTGGCGCATGGTCGGGCGCGACTATGCGGGTACGCGGTTCAGTCCGCTGAAGCAGGTCAACGCGAAGAACATCAAGAAGCTGGTGCCGAAATGGACGTTCTCGCTCGGCACGCTGGATGCGCAGAATACGACGCCGCTGGTCAGCGATGGCGTCATGTACGTTACCGCGGCCCATGGCCGCACGTACGCGGTGGATGCCAAGACCGGAACGATGATCTGGCAATACGCGCATCAGCTTCCGGAAGACGTGGGCAAAACCATGTGCTGCGACATCGGCAACCGCGGCGCTGCGCTGTACAAGGACAAGGTTTTTGTCACCACGCCCGACGCGCATGTCGTCGCGCTCGACATGAAGACCGGCAAGGTGGTCTGGGATGTCGAGCTGGGCGACTACAAGAACGCCTACACCATGACCGTTGCGCCGCTGATCGTCAAAGGCAAGGTGGTGGTCGGGCTGTCCGGCGCGGAATATCCGACGCGCTTGTTCATCGAGGCGCTGGACGCGGAAACCGGCAAGCAGGCCTGGCGGCGCTACACCATCCCCGCCGCGGGTGAGCCGGGTTCCGATACCTGGGGCAGCGATCCCGACAACCTCAAGTACGGCGGCGCGTCTGCCTGGATCACGGGCTCCTACGATCCGCAGACCAATCTGATCTACTGGGGAACGGGCAATCCGAATCCCGATTGGGACGGCGTGGGCCGCGAGGGCGACAACCTGTATTCGAACTCGACCCTCGCGCTGAATGCCGATACCGGCGAGATGGCGTTCTACTTCCAGTACACGCCGTTCGACGTGTGGGATTTCGACGGCGTGAACGAGAACATTCTTGCCGATATCGACGGCGAGAAAGTCTGGCTGCACGGCGATCGCAATGGCTTCCTGTACAAGATCGACCGCACCAACGGCAAGTTCCGCTACGGCAAGGAAATCTCCAAGGTGAACTGGGCCACCGGGTTCACGCCCGAGGGACGCCCGATCGTCAACCAGGACAAAAGTGCCGAGCTACACCTACGAAGCCAAGGACATCTGCCCGGCGTCCGAAGGCGGCAAGTGGTGGAACCCGATGAGCTACAGCCCGGAGAAGAAAATGGTCTTCGTGCCGAGCCGGGAGATCTGCACGGATATCAAGAGCGCCAAGGGCGAACGTGTTGAAGGCAAGCCGCACTGGGGCATCGGCAGCATCAAATGGAACAAGGGCCATGGCCAGCTCGTGGCATTCGATGCCAAGACCGGCAACAAGAAATGGACCGTCAAGGCGCCGTCGCCTTTCATGAGCGGCATCCTGACGACCGCTGGCAACCTGGTTTTCGCCGGCACGCCGGAAGGCGAGTTCAAGGCCTATGACCAGGACACCGGCAAGGAGCTCTGGTCCTACCAGACCGGTTCGGGCATTGTCGGCAGCCCGATGACGTTCTCGCTCGGCGGCAAGCAGTATATTGCCGTGCCCTCGGGCTACGGCGGCTGGACCGGCTGGGCCACGATTGGCGGCGGCGGTGCGCCGCAGCTCAAGGACAGCCGCAAAGGCGGTTACGTTACCGTGTTCGGTCTGTTCGACGAATAAACGTATCAACCCCGCGGACGGCGGCAAGCAGATTTGCCGCCGTTTGCATTTTGAACAGCCGACATGCAATGAAACCGTTTGTTAATTTGCGAAACGATAAAAAACTACTGCGCTGGCTGGGCGGTGCGCTGCTGGCCGCACCGCTTGCGGCCTTCAGCGCCGAGCCGGTCAAGAACCCGTTCGATGGTGATGCGACAGCGGCGGTGGAAGGAAAACAGCTGTACTTGAAAATGGGCTGCTATGCCTGCCACGGGCATGAAGCGGAAGGCGCCGTGGGCCCGGACCTGACCGACGATGAATGGATCTTCAAACCCACCGACGCCATGATTTTCAACACCATCAACCGCGGCCGCAAAGGCACGGTGATGGCGCCTTTCGGCGATCAACTCCAGCCAGAGGAGATCTGGAAAATCGTGGAGTTCCTGCGCGCGAAGAATCGGGAGCTCAAAAGCGCCGCGGGAAAATAGCCACGCACAAGGGCCGGCGTTCAGGGAATACGGAGCTGGCGCGGCGGAAGGGGTTCGGTCTTGGCCACGATCACCGTCAGGATGCCGTCCTTATAGGACACTTCGGCTTTGGCGCGATCGATGTTATGCGGCAGCGGCACAGTGCGTTCGAAGCTGCCGTAGGCGCGCTCCATGATGTGATATTTTCGTTCGTGCTGGTTGGCCTCATAGCGCTTTTCGCCGCGGATGCGCAGCGTGTTGCCGTGGATGGACACATCGAAATCCGCTTTTGCCATGCCCGGCACCTCGAGACGCACGATGATGGAACTCGCCGTTTCCCAGGTTTCCGCCGCGAGCAGACCCCACTTGGGGAAGTCCGGCACGGATGAATCCGTGCCGATGCGTTTGCGGGCGTCCTCGGCAAAGTGGGTCAGGGCGCTGCTGTTACGGCTGAGCAACTGCCGCCATCCCTCGGTGAGTTCCTCCCATGCACGGGCAATCGACTTCAGTGGATCCATGTTCCCTCCCGGCGAGCGCTCTCTTGCCAACCAATATTGCGGTCAAGGGTCCGGAAATCAAGGTCCGGCTTGCCGCCACGGTATCTATGGCCTGCCTGAGTCGCATGGAGATTCAAAGCGCCAGCCCGCCTTCCCGGCGGGCTTTTTTTGGCCGCACGCGTCGATGCCGGGTAGCATTGCGGTTGTCGCGCCGCGTCATCGACTGGCTGAAAGCGTTTGCAATGAGCACCTGGTTCGCGAAAAATCTGGGCGACGGCATCACTGCCGCGATCCCGGCTGCCGAAATCGAAAAGGCGTTTGCGCACCGGGCGGCGAAGGCGCGCAATCCACCCGACATGGCCGTCCTCACGCGCTACGACTCCGAGGGCCGTCTGCAATGCGAGGTCACGGCGTTCTTCTCGCCGGCCGCCGCCGAGATAGCGCGGCTGTTCGAGGCCGAGCCCTGCGGCAAGCCGCCGCGCGAGGGCCTCGAACTTGCTGGCAGGCGACCCGCGCTGCTGGGCCACGCTGTTTCCCGAGCACGACAGCTGACCCGTGACGCGGCGCGGGCGCCCCGTCAGGCCGAGACCCAGCCGTAGAAACGATGGCTCGGCGAGGCGCCCTCGTCGAGATAAGCCATCTTGATCTGGCTCAGATAGTCCGCCGGAATTTCGTTGCGCCTGGCGTTCACGTCGACATTGAACACGCGCGCGCTGTTCAATCCGAAGATCTGTTCCTTCACTTCGCGCGTGAGCGGCGCATAGCCATGCTTCTCGATCAGCGCGTCGGGAATCTGGAAACGCTTGAAGGCTTCGATCTGCCATTGCGGCGAGCCGTACCAGATCGAATCGGTGCCCCATAGCACGTGGTCTGCGCCGAAAGCATCGATCATCTGCCCCAGCAAGTGTGCACAAGCAGTCGGGTTGGTCGTGACGAGCTGCGCGAACGTGGAACCGAGTTCCATGTAAATGTTGTTGATGCCCGGATTCTTTTTCTTCATCTCGCAGAACTCCGTGGTCCACGGCACTTCGCCCGAAGGTTTCGGCGCGTTCACGCCGAGCAATCCGGAGTGATAGCAAAGAAAGTTGATATCCGGAAAATCCTTCGACGCCTTGATGAGATCGCGCGGATGGTTGTAGTCGGCCACGGTACCCAGCGGCAGGCCTTTATGTACGCACAGGCGCTTGACCCCCAGCTTGCGGGCCTGTTCGAGCATGGGATAGGCGATTTTCTCGTCATCGAGAAACCAGCCGTGCTCGAAGCCCTTGGGGCTGGAGCCGGTGTAGGCTTTCCACGCGTCGATCTTCAGCGTTTCTGCCTGCATCTGCATGAACTCGAGATCGGGCTTGCCGAGCTGCGGCGTGACCAACCCGTGCGCCAGCATGCGGCGCGATTGCGTGACCCGGTTGATCTCGTCGCGGATATGCGTCATCTCTTTCGGCGGCACCACGGCTTCCTGCGGATAGGGGCCTGGCGGCGTGGAGATGAGGCCGATGGCCGTTTCGCTGTCGAGAAACACTTCCTTGATGAAATTCTGCCAGGACAGGTCGGCCATGGTGCCGCTGTCGGAGGCAAGCGCGGGATTCATGCGCTGCGCCCCGTTGCGCAAGCGCCGCAAGCCCCCCTTGCTGACCGCCCCCTTGCGGCTGGCTTCGCTGTCGGTGGGATCATAGGCCGCGCCCACGTAGTGCAGTTGCACGTCGAAAATGAAAGGGCCCGCACCGCGCACCACGCGTGCACCCGGTTCCGCGGCCTCGACTTCGGCGACGTCGAAGAAGCGGCCGAACACGGCGTTCATGGCCAGAAACGCGGTCGCCATGCCGCCGCTCGTGCGCAGGAACTCGCGCCGGCTCAGGCCCAGACGCGGCGCCATGTGGCCTGCTGCCGCCAGGATGCGCTGCTCAACTTCGCGTTGCGCAGCGGTCTGCGGCAGGGGCGGGAATTCCTCGTTGGAAACCAGTCGAGTCGGCAACGGAACTTCGGTTTGCAAGCCCTGGCTCATGCCGGGACGAACGCGAAAGGCACGGCGATTCAGTTTCATTGGCGACTCCTCATGGAAAAGAGTGAACGGCCCGGCTCGGGCAGGATACTGTGCGTGTGCGAGTGTAGGGTACCTTTGCAGCGTGTCAATCGGGCCCGACACGCAGGCCTGTTTGGTGATTTTCCACATCGGGGATTTCGAGGCCGTCGATGATCTGCACCAGTTTCGCAGGATCCACCGGCTTGACAAGATGGCGATCGAACCCGGCGAGGCTGCTGCGTCGGCGATCCTCATCCTGACCGTAGCCGGACACCGCGATCAGCACCATCGGATTCTGCCGGAATGTCTTCAGCTCGGCAGCCACTTCGTAACCGTTCATGCCGGGCAGCCCGATATCGAGCAGCACCGCGTGCGGGTGGAACTGCGCGGCGAGCTTGATCGCCTCGCGCCCGTCGTAGGCTGTTCTCACGTCGTGACCCATGATTCGCAGGAGCGTTGCCAGCGTATCGGCGCCTTCCTGATGATCATCGACGACGAGCAATCTGCGGGGCTTGCCAGGTTGCTGCAAATCGGTTGCCTCGTTCGTAATCTTGGGGGCAGTCTGCACCGGCAACCGCACGATGAACTCGCTGCCTTGGCCCGGGCCGTTGCTGGCAGCTTCGATCGTCCCTTCATGCATCTCGATCAAGCGCCTGGCAATGGTGAGGCCGATTCCCAGGCCTCCTTCGCTGCGATCGAGGGACCGGTCGCCTTGAGTGAACAGGTCGAAAATCCTCGGCAGCAACTCCGGCGCGATGCCGATGCCCGAATCGCGCACTCGCAGAATGGCCTGATTGTTCTCACGGGCTACCGTAATGCGAATGTGTCCCCCGGCTGGCGTGTACTTCGCGGCGTTGTTGATCAAATTGAGAGCGACCTGGGAAATGCGCGTCGGATCCGCCTGAATAAACACCGCTTCGGGTGCGAGTTGGGAGTCAACCTTGTGTCCGCGGGCGGCGATCAGACCATGACGTTCTTCCAGAACCCGCGAGACGATCTCGTTCAGATCCACGGTTTTCCTGTCGAGCAGGATCTTGCCGCGCGTGATCCTGCTTACATCCAGAAGATCGTCCACGATATGTGACAGATGCGCGACCTGGCGCTCGACGATCGACAGCATCTGCTCGGGGGTGTGGCCCGGACTTTTGCGTATGACGGCGATGGCATTGACCATGGGCGCCAACGGATTTCTCAGCTCATGGGAAAGCATGGCCAGGAATTCATTCAGTTGACGCTCTCGCTCCTGTAATTCTTCAACGCGCTGATGCACTGCGCCGACCGCCCGGTCGCGCTGGCCCATTACGGCGCTCAAGACGAGTCCCGTAATGACCAGCGTGCCGGTGTACCCAAGCAGCAACAGACTGCCAATCTCGGCCGAGCCCGTCGCAAATGGACCTTTACCCTGGGCGGTGGACCATACGGCGATCGCGCTGATCGCGGCGATGGCCGCCATCGTCGAGCGCTGTTCGAAGCGAATCGCCGTCCAGACCACGAAGGGCAAGGTGGCAAACGCCATGGGAAGCACCAGACCGCCTTGAAAGCCGATATCGAAAATGATCAGCGACACGAGTACCAGCGCGAGCGCAAGCACGACCGCCTCGATCCATTTCGTGATGGGCCAAGCCGTGTTCTTGCGCCACCGCCACGCGAGCAGCAGCGGTGCAACGATCACCATTCCGGAAACGTCACCCTGGAACCAGGTCCAGGCGTTTGAACTGAACGCGGACAGCGGCAGCGAGCCTGCGAGAATCAGGCACAGCGTGCCGATGATTGCCGCAATGAAGGCGCTCAGCGCGCTCGCGAACGAGAAAATAACGACTGCTTCGCCGCTGTCGAACTCGCCGCGCCGATTGATGAAAGGACGCACCAGGGCGGCCGCAACGACTGCCTCCAGGGTGTTGCCGGTACCGATACCTGCGGCAAGCAGTGGTAATCCTTGAACGGTCAGGTTGGCGAGTGCCGCGCCGATCCAGATGCCCGGCCAGATGCGCCGGCCCAAGAGCAGCACGGCGGCGAGCGCGATCCCCGAGGGCGGCCACAAGGCGGTGGCATAACCTGGGGGAATCGCCAGCGTCATGGACGCTTTTGCGGCGAGAAAATAGATCAGGGCGAGAACTGCGATCTGGCCGGCAAAGGCCGCCTTCGGCCACCTGGCTAATTCGAGTCGAAGTGTGTCCGCCATCCCGGAATTATTACCTAACCGGCGCGAATTACCTATCAAGCGGGAGGCCGCTGGCGCGCCTCCCGATCATCCAGGCAAAGTCGTACGAAACGCCGGTGGCTTATCGTCCTCTCATGCAGGCCGGCAGGCGCAGCGTTCGCGCGTCAGAGACCCGCCGCCGTGCGTTTCACGGCAGGCCGGCTTGCAGGCTTTCGACCACCAGGTTGATTTTGGCAACGACGGATTGGCGCTCGACCTGCTCGCTGGAAACTTCCAGCTCTTCGCGGGAGAACATCTGCTGCACGGCGCCGACGTCCGCGAGTTCTGCCTTGAGTTCCGGCGCATCGGGCACCGGCGTGAAGCGTGGATCGGGCGTCCACTCGAGCCCGATTTCTTCCTGGCGCAGGCCCCGATGGACCAGTTCCGCCCGGATCGTATTGGCAATGTTGGTGGCCCCCCGGACGGCTTCCAGATCTTTCTGTACGGTAGTATTCATGCCCCACCTCCTGACGACGCGCAGTTTGATTTCGAACCTTATTGTCGAACTTTTTGCCGTCCGACTCTCCTCGACGCGTGTTGCAGGCGATGTTGACACGCGCGCGCAGGGCCGGTTCCCGGGCACGATTCCGTTGCGGCGTCATGATTTGTTACGCGTATGAATCGATGCACCTATGCGAAATCGCATCCCGTAAACACCCGAGGCGCGTTTACGCAACTTAACCGGCAAATCGGTCGCGTCAGCGGCTGCGTTTAGCGCCGTGCGATGCGCAAACCGCGCGCGCCGCGTCAACGGCTCATCAGTGACGCCAGGTTGCGCTTCTTCCGCCTGGTTCGGGCCGTCGCCCAGCCCGGCTTCGTCAGGTCCGACGATCCGGTCCACATCGCTATCCCTGGCCACAAAGGCACCAACGTCCTTGACTGCGCGGCGCCTGTCGCCGGTTTCGTAACGTCGGTGCCGAAAATCGTGCCTTGCTACGTCGCCTCCGGGTCATTCCTGTACTGCTTCATCATCGGTGTCACGGAAATGCCGTGCAATAAGACCGATGCGCCGATCACGCACAACACGGTGTTGAGCAGCCACTCGGCGTGATCGATCGACAGGCCATGATTGATTGCATAGAAAAGATAGTAAAGCGAGCCGATGCCGCGCACGCCGAACCAGGACATCATGGTCACCTGGCGGCGGCTCATGCCTGCAGTCACCGCGAAGGGCGCTACCGCGAGCGGGCGAATCAGGAAGAACAGCACCAGCGCGAAGACAATGGCGGAAACGGAAATATCGGCGCTGCTGAGCAGCGCGCCCGTAATCAGCACCATCGTGAGCTGGCCCAGGCGCTCGAGCTGTTCATTGAACTGCAGCACTGCGGCGGCCAGAAAGGCGGGGGCATGTTCGTGATGGCTCGCAATGTGTTCGTCCTTGCCGGGCACTTCGCTCATGTCCGACGGCAGCAGCTTGCCGCTCAGATCGCGTTCCACGGTTCGCAGTGCAAGCCCGGCCGCGAACACGGCGAGGAATCCGTAGGCGTGCAGTGACAGGGCGACGCCATAGGACGTGGCGATGAGCCCGAGTGCCAGAAAATCATCGTAGCCCACCGCCTCCAGATGACGCCGCCGAAGATGCACGACCAGTTGCCCCACCGCCTTGCCCAGGATTGCCCCCGTGGCCAATCCGGCACCCACCGCCCACAGCGAATGCAGCGCCCAGCCTTGCCAGGGTTCGGAGCCGTAGTTTTCCACACCCAGCAACGCGAGCCCGAGCATGACGAACGGAAAGGCGGTCCCATCATTGAGGCCCGCTTCACCGGTTAATGCGAAGCGCAGCCGGTCGGTGTCGCCCGGATCGGAAACCTGCACGTCGGAGGCCAGCACCGGATCGGTGGGCGCGAGTACCGCGCCGAGCAGCACCGCGACGCCGACCTTCAGATCCAGAAAAAAGACACCCACGAATGCCACGAGCGCAACGGTAATGGCCATGGACGCTGTCGACAGACCGATCGGCAACTGCCACAGATGCGAGCGCAGCGGCACACGCAATTTCAGACCGGCCGAGAACAGCGAGACGACGACCACGATTTCCGCAAAGATCTCGAGCAGCTCGCTCTGATCCAGCGGATCGAGATCGATCCAGCCCAGCCATCCAAGACCCCAGCCGATCGCCAGATAGATCATCGCCATGCTCACCGGCAGGCGCTTCACGGTGGCGCTGCTCAGCACGACGAGCAGCAGCATCGCGCCGATGAGCAAGTACCAGTAATGGAATTGAGTCACTGCCTATTGAGCCGCGCCAGTGCACAAAGGTTCTTGATTACAACGGCGTGTCCGCCGAACGGCTCCGGTACACTGGCCCCCGCAAACAAGGGAGGCACGACGTGAGAACGAAACAAATCGCACTGATACTATCGTTGTTATGGCCCGGATCTGCCGCGCTGGCCGGGTGGACGCAAGTGGGTGAGGACGACACCACGACGCTGTACGCCGACCCGGCGACGATCGCCCGGCAGGACGGCACGGCAACCATGTTGTCGCTGCTGGACTACAAAACATTCCAGCGCATGGTCGAGGTCGGCTACTTCTCCCAGCAAATAAAGGCCGAATACGATTGCCGGACAAAAAAGCTGCGCGGGCTCGCGCGGGTTCTGCATGCCGAACACATGGGCGCGGGCAAGGTGATCTACGAGGACGACACGCCGCACGACTGGGAATCGATCGACGCCGGTTCCCGCAGCGACACGCTCTGGAAGATTGCGTGCAAGTAATCGCCATGCTCGACCCGCGCTCCGAACGTTTCACGAACGCGAATCTCGCGCAATATCATGGGCCGGTCACCGCGGATGCCAGCGCCGTGGATTTCATCGACCACGTCGATCGCGTTTTCAATCCAGTGGCCTTGGCGAAATCGGCTATTGGCCGCTATCGCACGCGCTATTCCAGCCATCGGCCAACGCATTCGGGAGAGCCCGTCGTGGCGCGATACCCGTGTGCAAAGGTGGGGGGGAAACGAACGGTCTTACAAATCCACAGCACGATTTACCGGCGGAAGCGATTTGGCACCTGGGCCAATCCCTTTAGCGTGACCCGAGGGGGTTCACTGACGGTATCGGGGGATTCTGACGACGTGCGGCGATGCTTGCAGCCCCGCGCGGGCAAACAAGTCGCCGGGTTTGGTGTTCTATCGCGAGGTAACCGGGCATGACGGCGGTTTAGCCAGTGCGCTCGCCTGTGGCGGGCAAAAATTTCCCGTCGCGCCCCCGCGCTGCGGCGTGGGTTCGCCAGATCGTGAGTCTCATTGATTCACGGTACGGCACGTTCTTTGCGCCTTTTCCTGGGCGACACACCGGCATTCCACGTATCCGGAACCCGCCGCCCCACTCCCAACCTGAACAAAGGAGCAATGCCATGAGCCCAGGTAAGCGTTTAATCGTCCCCTTCATCGTCATCGCAGCATTGAGCGTCGGCGCTTGCGCCACGACGCAAGTCGACCGCAAGCAGGCCACGGAGCAGAAGGCGCGTGATGTAAGCGGCGATGTTTGGGCAACGAACAATCAGATCGATGCGACGATGATGTCGCTGAACAACATGATGTCGGCCGATGGCACGCAATTGCAGCAGGCATTCGACCGCTATTCGAACGAAGTGGATCGGCTCAAAAAGCAGGCGGAAGTCATCACCAAGGACGGCGCTTTCATGCGCACCGAAGGCGAAGCTTATCTGAGCGCGTGGCAGAAGCAGAACAACGACATCCAGAACCAGGATCTGCGTGACAACAGCGAAGACGGCCGCAGGGTGGTCAAGGATCGGACGACGAAAGTCCAGGGTGCCTATGACTCCGCGCAGACGTCGCTCGATCGTCTGTTGCGCAACCTCGACGACGTGCGCACCGCACTGCGCAACGATCTCACGGAGCGTGGCATCAAGGGTGTTTCGCAGACCAACGTCGTGCAGCGCGCGCAGCAGAACGCGGAGGCGGCAAAGAATAATCTTCAGCAAGTGCAGAGTGATTCCTCGGCGCTTGCCGATGCGCTGTCCCCATCCGCGCAGCCGGTTGCCGCCGGTGACACTGCCTCGGACGGCACGGAACAGAATCGCTAATTTTGCGTAGGACATCGGGGCCCGCACTGCAGGCCCCGATTATTTTTGTGCGCCGCTTCCCGGAGGCACTGGATGGAAAAGCTCGAAAAATCGTTCGAGGTCAGCGCCCCGGTGCGCGCAGCCTACAACCAGTGGACCCAGTTTGAATTGTTTCCGCGCATCATGCGTGGCGTGGAAGAAGTCGTCCAGCTCGACGATACTCACTTGCACTGGCGCGTATCGGTCGCCGGGCATCATACGGAATGGGACGCGGAAATTCTCGAGCAGATCCCCGACCGCCTGATCGCCTGGCGCAGTATTTCCGGCGTGCCCCATGCCGGTGAAGTCAGATTCGAGCCGCTTGCGAACGATCGCACTCGCGTCAGACTTGCGATGCAATACGAGCCGCAAACCGCGATTGAGAAGGCCGGCATCGCCATTGGCATTCTGTCGCGAAAGTTTGATCGGGTCGTTCGGGAGTTCAAGCAGTACCTGGAAGAACGAGGACGCGAAACCGGAGGTTGGCGCGGCGAAGTGCACCAGGGGCGCGCGGTCGGCACAAAGGCGGAGGCCTTCGATACCAGCGCCCTCGATCGTTACCGGCCCGGAGGCATGGACAATCCGCCCCGGGTTCCCGAACGAGTCGGCCGCAGCGCCCTGGATTGACCAGGGAGGAATCCAAAAAAGCGTGCGATCAGCTGGTTTGCAGGATGACCGGCGCGTGATCGCTGGTACCGAATTCGGCGCGCACCACGCAGCTTTGCGCGCGCGCGGCAATCGCCGGTGACGCCAGAATATAGTCGATGCGCCAGCCTATGTTGCGCTGGCGCATGTTGCGCCAGGGCGCCCACCAGGTAAACAGGTTCGGATTGTCAGGGTCGAGCTTGCGGCCCATGTCGATGAGATGTTCACCCAGCAGCGCATCGAACAGCGTGCGTTCTTCCGGCCGCTGGCCGATCACGCCAGCCTTGCGCTCCTTGGGGTGCACATCCAGGTCGGTATGCGTGATGTTCAGGTCGCCGCACAGGATCAGTTCCTGTCCCGCTTCATGCAATGTCTTGGCCCAGGCGGCCAGCCTGGTCACGAACTGGATCTTCGCCGCGTAATCCTTGCCGCCGTTGGGTACGTACACCGACGCAACGACCAGCTTGCCGAAGGCCGCCTGCACGATGCGCGACTCCATGTCGAATTCCGGGTGACTGAATACCGGATCGGTCCCGAACAGGCCTTTGCGCACATGCAGGGAGACGCCCGAGTAGGCGCGCAGTCCATGCCAGTACACGTGATAATCGACGTGCTTGCATTGTTCTGGAATTTGCGCCGCCTCGGCCTTCAATTCCTGCAGGCAGACGATGTCGGGGCAATCCTGATCCACCCACTCGCAAAACTGCGCTTGCCGCGCGCGGATGCCGTTGACGTTCCAGGTTGCGATTTTCATGGGGGTCTATGGAAGGGAGCGTGCCTGCGGCACGATACCTTTTCCGCGCAAATCCCTCCACTCCTGTCACCGCCGAACCCCGCCCTGGCCTTGCTCTACGCCGCTGCTCCCGGCAGGCGTGCCGAACGGATCATGCAATTCCCGCGATGGCGCACGGCAATTCGCGGTACTTTTGCCATGCTCCGCGGCAGAACGGAACTTTTCCGCGCTCCGGGAGCCAATTCTCTGGGCGTGTTCTGCTTGGTTCGCAGACCGTAACGGGTTGACGGGAACCCCCCTGTAGCGCTGGCGATGGAGGCATTCTTGTCCGGACGACGCAAATGGTAGGTGCCCTCGAAATTCTGAACGGCCGCATTCTTCTTGTCGACGACAACGAAGAAAACCTGCTTGTGCTGGAACAGACCTTGCGCCTCGCCGGCTACAGCGACGTCGATGTGACGAGCAATCCCCGTGACGTGTGCGACATGCATCGCAAGAACAGCTATGCGCTGATCCTGCTCGATCTGCAGATGCCCGAACTGGATGGGTTCGAGGTCATGGACGGCCTCAAACAGATTGAACTCGAGGCGGGCAGCTACCTGCCGGTCCTTGCCATCACGGCGAATCCCGACCACAAGCTGCATGCGCTGGAGGCCGGCGCCAAGGATTTCATCAGCAAACCGTTCGACCCGCCGGAGTTGCTCAGGCGGGTGTATAACATGCTCGAAGTGCGCTTGCTGCATGAAGAAACGCGCAAGTACGGTCGGATGCTCGAGTCGCTGGCGCTGCAGGACCCGCTTACGGGCCTGGCAAACCGGCGACTGCTCGTTGACCGCATGTCGATGGCGGTGGCGCAGGCGCGCCGCAACAAGAGCCACATGGCCGTGGTTTACATGGACCTCGACGGCTTCAAGCAGGTCAACGACACGCTGGGCCATGGCGCCGGCGATTCCCTGCTCAAGACGGTTGCGCGGCGCCTGACCGGAACCGTGCGCGAGGAAGATACGGTCGCGCGACTGGGTGGTGATGAGTTCGTGATGTCGCTGCCGCATATCCACGGCCGGGAAGACGCGGCCCGGATGGCCGCGAAGATCATCGAAGCCGTGTCGCAGCCCCTCGAGATCGAGGGCCGCATGGTGCGCGTCACGACCAGCGCCGGCATCGGCATATTCCCGGAAAACGGCCGCGACGCCGATACGCTCATGAAGGCCGCGGACGCCGCGCTCTACGAGGCCAAGCGCGCGGGCAAGAACAATTTCCGCATCGCCGGAACGACGTCCTGATGGCGCGCTGAGCGAAGGGTCGTTCAGCTCTTCAGCCGATAGCCCGTTTTGAACACCCACGCCACGGCCGCCAGGCAGATCACGAAGAATACGAGCGTCATCGCCAGGCTGATCCCCACCCCGACATCCGACGTTTCATAGAAACTCCATCGAAAGCCGCTGATCAAGTAAACGATCGGATTGAACAGGCTGACCGTGCGCCACATGGGCGGCAGCATGTCGATCGAGTAAAACGCGCCGCCCAGGAAAGTCAGGGGCGTAATGACCAGCATCGGGATGAACTGCAGTTGCTCGAAGCCTTTCGCCCAGATGCCGATGACGAATCCGAACAGGCTGAACGTCGCCGCGGTCAGCACCAGAAACGCAATCATCCAGACGGGATGCTCGATGCGAATCGGCACGAACAGCGTCGCGGTCAGCAGAATCACCAGCCCAAGCAGGATCGATTTGGTGGCCGCTGCGCCCACATAGGCCAGCACGATCTCCAGCGCCGACACCGGCGCGGACAGCACCTCGTAAATGGTGCCGGTGAATCTGGGCAGGTAAATGCCGAACGAAGCGTTGTTGAGGCTCTCGGTGAACAGCGTGAGCATCATCAATCCCGGCACGATGAACGCGCCGTAGGGGACGTTGCTCACCTCGGTCATGCGCGAGCCGATCGCGGCGCCGAACACCACGAAGTAAAGCGACGTGGTGATCACGGGTGTGACCAGACTTTGCCAGAACGTGCGCCGGAACCGCGCCAGTTCGAACGCGTAAATCGCCAGAACGCCGTGGCGGTTGAAGGCGGGGACCGCGGGCGTACTCATGGGCGCTTGTGCACCAGGCTGACGAATATGTCCTCCAGCGAGCTTTGCTCGGTTTGCAGGTCCTTGAAGCCGATGCCCAGATCGCTGAGCTTGCGCAGTAACGTCGGGATGCCGGTGCTTTCCACGTTCGAATCGAAGCTGTACTCGAGATCGTATCCCTGGGATTTGAGCACGAGTGGCCAGTCCTTGAGCGCCGCGGGAATTTCCTTCATGGGTTCCTGCAGGTGCAACGTCAATTGTTTCTTGCCGAGCTTCTTCATGAGGCGGCTTGTTTCCTCGACCAGGATCAACTCGCCTTTGCTGATGACGCCGATGCGATCCGCCATTTCCTCGGCTTCCTCGATGTAGTGCGTGGTCAGGATGATGGTCACGCCGCCGTCGCGCAACCGCCGCACCAGCGTCCACATGTCCCGGCGCAGTTCGACGTCCACGCCCGCCGTGGGTTCATCTAGAAACAGAATCTGCGGTTCATGCGCCAGCGCCTTGGCGATGAGAAGGCGACGCTTCATGCCGCCGGAAAGCGTCATGATCTTGTCGTTGCGTTTGTCCCACAGGGACAGATCGCGCAGCACTTTTTCGATATGCGCCGGATTGCGCTCCCGTCCGAACAGGCCGCGGCTGAATTTCACGGTGTTCAGGACCGTCTCGAACATGTCCGTGTGCAATTCCTGTGGGACCAGCCCGATCATGGATCGCGAGTGACGAAAGTCGCGCACGATATCGTGTCCGTCCGCCAGAACCGTTCCCGTTGTCGGCGTCACGATGCCGCATATGATGCTGATGAGCGTCGTTTTGCCGGCGCCGTTGGGTCCCAGCAACCCGAAAATCTCGCCTTTGCGGATTTCAAGATCGATGCGCTTGAGCGCCTGCAACCCCGATGCATAGGTTTTTGTCAGATTCGAGATGGCGATGATCGGCTGCATCGGCGCGAGTGTAGCGTCAAACCCGACGCCCGATGCGGGCAAAGTGGAAGCGGTTTGCTGCATGATGCGGCTGATCATTCCGGCTGCGTCTCGATCCGGTCTACTTTGTCAGGATAGAACGCGAGCAGCCCCTTGATTGCCTGCACTTCATCGTAGGGCTGTTCGTAGCTCCATACCGCATTTTGCTCGGTGCGTTGTCCCGACGACAGCGTGTAGTACGAGGCGTCGCCCTTGAACGGGCAATGGCTACGATGGTCAGTGCGCGTCAGGCGATCCATTTTCACATCCTGGCGCGGGACGTAATAAACCGTTCCGTGATTGCTTTCCTCGAGCTTGACCGCATCCCGCGTGTCGGCAATCACCTCGCCGTTGAAAGTAACCCGTACCCGCCGGCCGGCGCGCCCGGTCACGATGCGATGATCGGGGTGACTGGCATACCCGGGACCGCTGTTTGCGCTCATGAATGCTCCTGTTAATCGTTGCGGGTCGGGCAGCCGGATCCTTCGACGCGCCGGGCGCGGCGCGGCTACTCAACAGATCTTGCAGGCGTCATGCCTGCAAGATTGTGGAAGTTCTCGCTTGTGTGACTCTGATCCGTGAATCCGGTTTCATCGAGAATGCGGCCAGGCTCATTCGTCCTTGAGCGATTCGACCTGGATGCGCAGGTGCACCTTGCCGGCATCTCCCTGACCGTATTGGCTCATTTTCATGCCGTACTCGGACCAGTTGAGTTCGCCTTCGGCATCTGCGCCGCACATTTCTCTCTTGAGCATCGGATGCGGCAGGCAGCCGAACACATTGATGCGCAAATGTGCCGGACGCGTAATTCCCCGGATCGTGATCTGGCCATCGACGCTGGCGGGTTTGTCGCCGGAAAACCTGATCTTGCCCTTGTAGGTGGCCGTCGGAAACCGCGCCGAATCGAAAAAATCGTCCGAACGGGCTTTTTCGTCCATTGCAGCGAGACCGAAATTGATGCTGTCGATGTCGATCACGACATCGACAGTGCCGGTCTTCGCGCTGCGGTCGAGGAAGATCTTCCCGCGGGTCTTGTTGAACTTGCCGCGCCAGACCGAGATGCCCATGTGCGAGAACTCGATACTGGGATAAGTATGCGTCGGATCCACTGTATAGCTTTCGCCCGCGGCGGCGGCACCGAACGATGCAACGAGCAGCGCGGGCGCGAGCCAGAATCGATTGAGCGATCTCATGTTTACTGTCCTCGTTGTCGAGTGTGCAGGTTCATCATTGTTTTGGCGCGGCCTCCACCACGGCTTTCATGTTGGCAAGGCCTTTCTCGAAATCATCGCCGATCATCTTGTCCATGTTCATGACCAGCTGAAAGGCCTTGGAGAAAAAATTGTTGCGGCCTTCCATGATCCAATTCACGGTGGTCTGATTGCCCGCGGGCGCAAATGTGAAGGTAGCGATGTTGGTGGCACGGAAGGGTTTGGTGAATTGCAGCTCCATGCGCACCAGATCGTTGGGACGGCTCTCCGTGATCGTCAGGCTGCCTTCGCCGACATCCTTGTTGCCAGCCCACGAGTACGACGCACCCGGACCGGTCTGCGGGCCGGAATAGGCGAGCTTCATTGCCGGGTCTTTCTTCTGCCAGGGATTCCAGGCTTCCCAATTGCGCAGGTCGTCTACCTGCGCGAACACCGCCGGCGGCGGAGCTGCCATGGTCACACTACGCGCGACCCGGAACGTGTCGGGTTGCAGTGCCACGATGACGCCCAGTACGGCGAAAGCGGCAATGAGGACGACAATGATTGTGCGCATGGGCAATCCCCTGGGTTAGTCTGGCGCCTGCGGCGCGACGATGACCATCCACGATACGCCGAAGCGGTCGGCGACGATGCCGAAGCGGGGCGCAAAAAAAGTCTTGCCGAGCGGCATCTTCACCTGGCCTCCCTTGCTCAGCGAAGCGAACGCCCGGTCAGCTTCGGTTTCGCCCTTCACCGAGATCGTCAGGGAGAAACCCTGGAATTTCGGTTCGCCGGCGCAACTGCCATCGGAAGCCATCACTGTCGTCTCACCGATCCGGATGCTCGCGTGCATGATTTTGCGTTCCGACCCCGGCGGGACCATGCCCGGCGGAGGAGGCTCCGGACTATCGCTGAAGCGCATCAGCGCCTCGACCTCGGCGCCAAGCTCGCGCCGGTAGAACTCGATCGCCTCTTCGCAACGGCCGTCGAAGAACAGGTAGGGCTGCACGACCATGGCATCTCCTTTTTTGTATTGGCGTCTCAATCACTACCGCAGAACATCGCTGCTCAAAGCTCGACGATCGATTTGAATCCCCCATAGATCATGCGCTTTGCGTCGAAGGGCATGGCCTTGGGGTCCATCATGCTTTTCAGGCGCGGGTCTTTCATGACTTTTTTGTTGATCCGGTCACGCGCCGCCCTCGACTTGTACAGGATCCAGGAGAATACGGCCGTCTCGCCGCTTTTGAGCTTCACGCTTTGCGGAAACGAAGTCAGCTTCCCCGGCTTGACATCGTCCGCCACGCATTCCATCACGGCGATCGCGCCATGTTCCATCCAGATCTTGCCGGCCTTCAACGCCATGCGCCGGTAAGCGGCGACATTACGCTTGGGCACGGGTAACACGAATCCATCGACGTAGGGCATGTTTGCTCCTCAAGTGATTGGCCATCTTGCGGCCGCCAGGCTAATTTGCGTTATGCGCTGTGCAATACCCGTTCGAGTTTGACCAGGGAACCGGTCCAGCCGTACTCGTGATTGTCACGGGCGGTGATGTCGAAGAACTGTTCGTGCAGCATGGTGAATTCCGTTCCGCCGCCGGAAGGCAGGAAAGTCAGGGTTACCTGCGATTCGCGCTCCGGTGTGCTCTTCCACGCCCAGGTAAACACCAGCTTGCGGTGGGGTTCGACGATCATGTACTGGCCGCTGACATCATGCTGCTGGCCATCGAGCGTATGGAACACCACGTGGAAGCGGCCGCCGGCGCGCACGTCCGTCTCGGCAAGCATGACTTTGCCTTCATCGGGGCCGAACCAGCGCTTCAGCGCTTGCGGGTCGGTCCACGCGTGCCAGACTTGTTCCGGCGGGACGGCGAACTGGCGGACGAGCGTGAGGGAGGGTTTTTCTGCGAGCTGGCTTCTGTCCATGCTTCTGTTTCCTTCTGGTGATACAGATAGCGGCCGAGCGCGTCCAGGCGATCGGTCCAGAATTTTTCATAACGGGCCAGCCATCCGGCGGCATCTTTCATTGATGCGGCGGCCAGCGAACAGTTCACCACCCGGCCTTCCTTGGAGCGGGTGATGAGTCCGGCCTCCTCCAGCACCCTCAGGTGTTTCATGAATCCCGGCAAAGACATGCCGTGCGGCGCCGCAAGCTCGCTTACCGGGCGGCTGCCGCCGTCGAGCGTTTCGAGCACGCCTCGCCGGGTCGAGTCGGCCAGCGCCGCGAACACCAAATCCAGCGAGGCGTCCTTATACTTAACCATAAGGTTCAGTATTGAACGGCGACGGCAATTCTGTCAAGGGGGGCGCACTGTAGTTCAGGGTTCCATCTTTTCCGGGCGGCGTCGGACGTTCGCCGGGAGCGCATGAATGCTCGCCGGAGCCGATACCGATCGGGGAACAAGCTGGTTCAGTCGCAGCGCTTTCGCACTTGCGTCGATCCGGAAAACATATCGCACGCCGGCTGCGGAAAAATGTGCGGGCCATTCGCCCGTATCGCGGACTGCGCCTGCCGGTCGATCTCATCGAGTTCCGGGTCTGCGGTATGCACCCACGTCGCAAGCTGCGCAGTCCTCGCGTCATTGATCACGGGCCTCCATTCCAGGGGCGTCGCCAGTCCGTGACAACTGCCGAAACACCGCGATCCGGGCACCTCCCAGCGGGAGCCCTGGATGACCAGCAGCAAGTACATCACTTTCGCATCCCGGGGACTCACCCCTTCGGTCACGGCCGCTTCGAAGAACATGCGCTGCGCCTCGCTCCACTGCTCGGTCTTTTTCTGCGTAGCCGATTCGTAAACCATCGCGGAGAGGGGAAAATTCGATTCGTACGGCGAGCCGGCCAGGTCATACAACAGCGGAGGCATGCCGTCGCCATTGAACACCTGGCCGCGCGTCACTTCCCAGAATTTGCCCTTTGCCTGTCTGTAGCCAAAGCCTTCATTCGCGCGCACGGTCGGAGCAAAGCCTTGGGCAAGGCGCTCGACAACGACCTGGCCTTTGAACCCACTTGGCCCGGCCCCGTTTGCAGCAGGGAAGGCTGCGAAGGCGATGGCCAGGATCGACACACGCCAAACCGGCCACGTTTTCATTGACGCGATCCGTGTCGTGGCAACGTGGGGCACTGTATCGTGATTTGGCATTCGCGGATGCACAGGACGTCAGACGAAATGTTTGCTGACGAGGATCCGGGAATACTGTTCGAGACCGAGCGGCTAAGCCAAGTCGAGACGGACTGCACCTTTCCCTCCGAAGCTCGCTTGCGGCCCTCGTCAGCAATGAGCGCAACAATGACGATTGCAGGCTTACGCCACGCGGGGCGCGCCAATCAAACCGATTGCACGTACACGAGCCCGGCAAATCCCGCTGAATAATTCAGTCCCGAATGCTTTCACTTTTCCGAATGACTTCCCCTTCGATGACATGCCCACCGGGCGGCCGCTCACGCATTTGTTTGCGCAAGGCGCGGGTTTTCCACCAGACATAACCGCCGGCCACCAGCGCGATGGTCAGCAACACCGCGAAAAAGACAATCGAAAACATGAGCGCGACCGCCAGCACGGCGATGCTGGCGACAGCCGTGACGATTTTGCCGACCAGGCTGGCAATTGGTGGCGGATTTGCACGCTGCCTCGCATCCGCGAGGCGGGCTCTTTGCTCATTGGTAATCATCGGCAGGTCACTCCCACAACGACAATCAGGTTTGAAACAGGGGCGGCGCAAAGGTTCGCAAGCGATGCGCGCCAAGGCACCTGCCCGGGGCACTCATTATTTCTTGAAAGCGTCGGTGTAGCGCTCGGGCGTAAAACCCACCAGAAGGTTCGCTCCGTGCTCCAGCACCGGCCGTTTGATGAGGCTCGGATGTTCGCTCATCAACTTCAGCGCCTTGTGCTCATCGAGATGGGCCTGCTGGGTCGGGGAGAGTTTGCGCCAGGTGGTGCCGTGCGTATTGAGCAGGACTTCCCAACCGACTTGTTTTAGCCCACGCTTGCAGGTGCGCAGTATCGACCCCAGCGGTTTTGTAGTCATGAAACTCATAGGTCACCCCATGACCATCGAGCCATGAGAACGCCTTTTTCATGGTGTCGCAGTGCTTGATACCGTAGATCGTGGTCACTGCGGAATGCGGTACCTGGTCATTGGGGACGGGAGAGGCGTGGAGGGTGAATGAGTGAATGAGTGAATGAGTGAATGGGTTACAGGCACTTTATCAGGAACTCGCCTCTACTCTTCACTCCTTCACCCATTCACTCTTCACGATTTTCAAAGCGTAAAGATCTTGCCCGGATTCATGATGTTCTGCGGATCGAGCGCTTTTTTGATCTCGCGCATGACGCTGACCGCGTCCCCGTGCTCGGCAATCAGGAACTTCATTTTGCCCAGGCCGATACCGTGCTCGCCGGTGCAGGTGCCGTCCATGGCGAGCGCGCGCATGACCAGGCGGTCATTCAGGCGCTCGGCCTCCTCGAGTTCTTTCGGGTCGTCGCGATTGATCAGGAAGCCGAGATGGAAATTGCCGTCGCCGACGTGCCCCACCAGCGGCGCGATCAGGAAGCTTTCCTTGAGGTCCTTCTTGGTTTCCAGAATGCACTCGGCCAGCTTGGATATCGGCACGCAAACATCGGTGGCCCAGATCTCGCACCCTGGACGCAGCGCCTTGTTGGCATAGGTCACATCATGACGCGCGGTCCAAAGCGCCGTGCGATCTTCCGTTTTGCTGGCCCATTTGAATTCGCCACCACCGTTGTCTCCGGCGATGGATTGCACCATCTCGGCCTGTTCCTTGACGCCGGCCTCGGTGCCATGGAATTCGACGAACAGGGTGTCCTGAACCGGATAGTTGAGCTTGGAGAATTTGTTCACGGAGTCCATCTGCACGTCGTCAAGCAGCTCGATGCGCGCGACCGGTACGCCCAACTGGATGGTCTGGATGACCGTGTTGACCGCCCCCTCGATCGAATCGAACGAGCACACGGCCGCGGCCATGGCTTCGGGTATGCCGTACAGGCGCAGGGTGACTTCGGTAATGATGCCCAGGGTGCCTTCGGAGCCGACGAACAGGCGCGTCAGGTCGTAACCGGCCGCGGATTTGCGCGAGCGGCGTGAGGTGCGGATGATGCGCCCGTCGGCGAGCACCACGGTCAGGGCGAGAACGTTTTCGCGCATAGTGCCGTAGCGCACGGCATTGGTGCCCGAGGCGCGGGTGGCGGCCATGCCGCCCAACGAGGCGTCCGCACCCGGGTCGATCGGGAAAAACAGGCCCAGATCGCGGATGTAGGCATTCAGTTCCTTGCGCGTGACGCGCGCCTGTACCGTTACGTCGAGGTCTTCCGCGCTCACGCGCAGCACCTTGTTCATGTTCGCGAGGTCGACCACGACCCCGCCCTGGTGCGGTATCACATTGCCTTCGAGCGAAGTGCCCGTTCCGTAGGCAATTACCGGCGTCTTGTGCGCGGCACAAATGCGCACGATCTCGGCGACTTCCTCGGTTG
Organism: uncultured beta proteobacterium; assembly: GCA_963846655.1. GTDB lineage: Bacteria > Pseudomonadota > Gammaproteobacteria > Burkholderiales > JACQAP01 > JACQAP01. Next base: position 121,793 of record CAWJWT010000013.1, read on the forward strand.
TGTTCGGGAATACCACCGCGTCGGGCCGGTGCGGGTGGTGCCACGACTCGTCCTTGCTGTGGTGATCGCACACTCCGCTGCTGGTCGAGAGCCGGTCGCCGAAGCGGGCGCGAATCTCGTCGATGGCCGTCTGGTGTTTTTCCGCTGGCATGTTCATGGCTGTTTCCTCTTTATTGTCCCGGGCGCCGGAGGACCTATGTGTAGTTGTGTCAGGAGCGCCCCGCCAAACCGTCAGTTTACGCCAGCAGTCAGCTTTTGACCGCTCTTCGTGCCTTCCCGGGCGGGCGCCATTGTGGCAATGTGGGCACTCCGGCTTTCAATCAATCGATGGCCTTGAGTCTGTCCGGAGGTGCGACGATGCGAGCGCCGCAGTCAGGAGTAATTGCCGCAGCACTGATCGGAATTACTTTGGCAGCGCCGGCGGCAGTCAACGAACTCGAGGCGGATGTGCTTTCCGCGGGTAAATTTACGATTGCGTTGGCTGATTCGACGGCCTACTCAGCGCCCGCCGCGGTCCTGACTTATCGTCAGCAGGAGATGTTTCTGCGAGGGCGGCAACATTTCAATCAAAAATGGGTCGTGGCCCCGTCGTTAGGGGGGGACTGGGGACTGGGTCCAACGTTCATTGCCGACCGCTGCTCGGGCTGCCATGTCGGGGGCGGCCGCGGCCGGCCGCCAACTTCCGCGGATGAGCAAATGCTCTCGATGCTGGTCCGCATATCAATCCCGGGCGAGGACGAACATGGCGGTCCGATGCCGCATCCAAGCTACGGGGATCAGATTCAGAATCAGGGATTGATGGGGCAGGACAAAGATGCAACCTACCTGGGCGAGCGCGTCCCGCAGGAAGCCTACCTGTACATAGACTGGGAGCCCGTTGCGGTCGCTTTTGCAGATGGTGAGAACGTCGTACTGCGCAAGCCGAAACTCAGAATCGAAAAACTCAATTTCGGATCACTTGGCCCGGAGGTCCTGTATTCGTTGAGACTGGCGCAGCCCACATTCGGGCTGGGGCTCCTGGAAGCCGTGGCGGAGGCCGACATTCTCGCCATTGCGCAGAAGCAGCAGTCGCAAGGCGTCAACGGCCGGCCGAACTACGTCTGGGATGCGATAAACCAGCGTGTAGCACTGGGCAGGTTTGGCTGGAAGGCTAACCAGCCCTCGATCAAGCAACAGATCGCAGTGGCGTTCATGGGAGACATCGGCGTGACGTCGCCACTGTTCAAGAATGAAAATTGTCCGCCGGTGCAGGAAGATTGCGCGTTCCAGCCGCCCGGCAATAACCCGGAGCTGATCCAGGTGAACTGGGACGAACTGGAGTTTTGGACGCAGGCGCTTGCCGTGCCCGCTCGCCGCAACGTGAGTGACCCGGCCTTCAAGCGGGGCGAGCAGATGTTCACGCAGGCGCGATGTGCCGTCTGCCACGTGCCGGAGATGAGAGCGGAGCGCTTGGCGGGCCTGCCGCAGATCGAGGGCCAGGTGTTTCGGGCGTACACCGATTTATTGCTGCATGACATGGGCGACGAACTTGCGGATCATCGACCGGAATTCAAGGCCAGTGGACGGGACTGGCGCACGCCGCCGTTGTGGGCGATCGGGCTGTCGCAGATCGTGAGCGGAAGCTCGGCGATGCTGCACGATGGCCGCGCCCGCAATGCGACGGAAGCCATACTCTGGCATGGCGGCGAAGCCGCCGCCTCGCGCGACCTATTTGTGCGAAAATGCCGAAATCCGACCGGGCCGCACTGCTGAAGTTTCTGGATTCAATTTAGCCAAGCACTAGAAAAGGCGATATCCCAGGCCGGCCCCGAGGCCTACGCTGCCTTCCCATGCGCTATTAGCCTTTCTTGCGAGGCATCCATGCACTTTGTATGCGGTCAATCGTTATCGCGCCTTTGTATTCCGGCCCCGGGCATGACGCCGGTATCAGCTTGCTCCTCTTGAACCATCGGCTTGCTTGCGTACTCCACGACACAGTAACTGGTTACTTCACAAGTAAGCACCAAATACGAAACGTTACCGTCCCAAAAATACTGATGAACGCGCTTGCGCGGACGCATCGGTTCACCATGCATTGCCTTGAGAGCTTCGAGAAGTGATTTTTGGTTCGCTCCACCGTAGGTTTGCACAACTCCGGTACTGAATCGATTTTTGTAGAACCGGTAAGCGACTTTCAGCGCGTCGACCTGATTAATCTTCAGGGAATCTCCGCTTCGGCGATAGTAAATTACATCCCCTTCATTGCGCAGTACGCTCATCTCATCGCGGAACTGCTCGAAAGACGCCCCCCAAGGCACGCCTCGGAAAGTCTCTGGCTCCTTGTCCATTGCGCTAGCCGTAGCAGCATACGTCAGCAGTGATGCGACGACGATATTCGCTAAAGAATGCATGAATTGCTCCCGAGATTTTTGGTGAACATAAAACGCAGCTACTTATTGACGACGCCTTCCTTCCAGTTGGCTTCTTCCAAGGCAAGAGTTTCCAGATAGGCGCCGATCTGGAATATCGTTTTGTCGTCAAGGTAAGAAAATGACGGCATGAATTGCGCTCGACCCTGCACGGTTCTTCCGTTCTTTACGGTCTCAACGTAGCGCCTGAAGCCGAGTCTTGTCTTGCGCAAATCAGCGCCTGTTCCCATGTCGCCCATGCCATCGGCGCGACCACCGTGACACGGTGTACACACATTGCGGAACCAGCTTTTGCCGGCCTTGATTGCCTTTTCATCGCCGGAAAACGGGTTTGTTTCCGGAAGGTTCTCTTGTCCATGTCCCGTACAAATCCAGAGAAATGAAGCCGCGATGACAGCCCGGCATAGCTTGCCGTAGTTCATGATTTCTGCCCTTTCGTGTTTACGAACAAAAAGGAGGCGCCCGCCGGGGCGCCCCCTTTTACTTATCGCTTAAAAATCTTTCACTCCAGCGTAAAGGCTACAACCATATTGCCAAATTCGGCCTTCCACGGCTCATCGCGACCGAAACCCGGTGTACCTCCCAGGGGCTGCACGATGTACTGCTTACCGTTGTGGGAGTAGGTCATCGGGCCGGCCTTGGCAGCCACGCCGAGATTGACCGAGTAAAGCACCTTGCCGGTGCTCGCGTCAGCCACGGTGAATCCCCCACCCTGTGTGGTGTACACCGTGATATTTCCGGCGGTAGTCAGCATGCCGCCCGCATACCCGGGTTTGCCATTCACCTCGTTGCGCCAGACTTCCTTGCCACTTTTGACGTTCAACGCCTTATCGGTTTCGTTGCCCCAGCCGAACTCCTGATAGGCGCCAAAATGGCGAACATTGCTAATGACCTTAATATCCTCGAACCCGTATTTGCATGCTTGATTCCGAGGCAGCAAGATATACGTTGCCCGTCTTCGGGTTGTACGCGCTAGGAAACATGTTTACGCCGCCCAGCAGCGATGGATGGATCTCGGCCGGATCGCCGCCTTCCGCGGGCAGCCGGAACGGGGTCTATCGGGCGGCCATTTCTGTCATAGCCTTTGATCCAGGTCACTTTATCGATGAACTTGTCGGCCTTGATGAACTTGCCGGTCATTGCGTCGAGGTGATGTATATACCCCGTTTTGTTCGGCTGAACGATGGTCTTCTTTGCCGTCGATGTTAATGACCAAGGGTGTTTGCGGGAGGTCGAAGTCCCAGGGATCGCCCGGAACGCCTACATAGCGCCACGCTACCTTGCCGGTTATCCGTATTAACCGCAACGATACTGGCAGCGCCGACGTTATCCATTTTTCCGCCCCCGCGGTTCTTCGGATTCCACTCGTAGGCGTTCGCCGTGCCCGTGTAGTACATCCTGGTGCCGCGCGTCCCACGAGCCGACAATCCATGGGCCGGCGCCACCGAACTCCTGACTTCCCGGAGGCCAGGTGTCGTAGCCCGCTTCGCCCTCTGTCGGAATTCATCGGTGCTTTCCATTTCTGCTCGCCGGTCGCGGCGTCGACTCCCAGCACATAGCCCTGCATGCCGCCCGTGTCTGTGGCGTTCATCGGGACGATAATTGTGCCGCCGGGGATTGCCATCGGGCCGACAGTCGTGATGAAGCCGTTTGCGTCCTGTGCCTTTGAGAAATCCTTGGGATAGGGAAACCCGTCATAGGACTTAACCCAGTTGCCCTTGCCGGTCTTCATGTCGATAGAGTGCAACTTCGCATCATTCGACAGGAAATAGACATTGTTACCTGCCAAAGCGACGCCGCGGTGCTTGCCCGTAAAGAAGGGGACGTTATAGCCGCCCCAATCGTCGGGGAGTTTGTGCTCGTATTTCCACAGAATATTCCCGGTGCCGCCGTCCACTGCGAAGACCTTATTATCCTGGGGATAATAAAGCACACCTTCGTGGTAACTTGGCGTCGCCTGCGCATCTGTTTTACCCCCGGGGGACATGATCCAGGCCAGCTTAAGTTTTTTAGCATTCCCCGCGTTGATCTGGTCCAGCGTGCTGTAGCGGTACGCTGCCAGATTGCCGTTGGTGTGGATCCACGAACTGCCTGCCTCAGCCGAGAGCTGGTTGTCGGTCACTCCGGCTTGCACGCCTCCGGACAAGCCAGCAACCATGAAGGCAAGGGTCAATCTTTTTAGTTTCATACCTGTTCTCACGTCAGTCTCCTCTCAATCGACAATGTTGATATTGCCGCCGACACGGTTTGACGCCGTGTCAGTCCCCTTTTCAAACCTGCACTGTCGGGAGAACTGGGGGGATGAAGCGCGGATTTGTGCGCTGATCAGCCCGATAAATACCGGACTCTCCCCCGAGCCTCTGCAGGCAACACAGGCCCGAAATTGTGAGGCGGGCTCGTGTGGCCCACTCTATTAATAATTGATTACGCTATTCAATAGGGCGCCCTATGCCTCTGGAATAAAACTTTTTCAGGACAGCGGCCGGTCCCATCAGGCATTTATTGCCATAATCCTGTGAATTCGCGGGGCACACTTCGACGCATTCGTCGGCATCCCCGGCATAATTGGATTTGCAACGGGGATAGCAGATGTTGCCCTCACGCTCTTCGTCGAAGGCGCATTCCTTTTTTTCCGTAATGCGCTCGGTCGCCAATAAGGCCGGCATGGCTGACGCAATGGACGCCAGCGCCAGAGATCTTCAGACTAACTTTCATCTGTTCGATGTTCCGTCGCCGATTTCGCCATCTAACTCAAAAAAGGAGCCGGAGCCGAACTCCGGCTTTCCAAGGGAGAGAACTCAAACCGCGGGAATGCCCGTGTAATTGGTATCACTTTTTGCGACATAGCCATATGCCGCATTGCTGCGCTCCCCGCCCATCGCGAGGTAATCCGCCTTGATGAGGGCGATCTGGTCTTGGGTAAACGGTTTGCCTTCGCTGATCTTCATGTCCAGGCCATAAAGGTGCGCGGCGTTCAGGCCGAAGATCTTCTGCTTGACCTCGCTGTTCGGCCCGCCCAGGCGGGTTTTCCACTTGAACTTCTTCATGATGTCGTCCGGGATTTCCATCCGGCGCATGGCTTCGATCTGCCACTGCGGGCTGCCGTACCACACCGAGTCGGTGCCCCACACCACCCGTTCCGGTCCCATCATGTTCACGAGCTGTCCGATAAACGCGGAGCAGAAACGCGGGTTGGTCACGGCGGTGCTGGCAAACGTGCTGCCAATTTCGGCATACACGTTGTTCACGCCGAATTTCTCGGGAATGCGCGCCAGGTCGGTTGACCACTGCACATAGCCGGTGTCCAGGAATGCCTGCAGGTCCTTGTCCGGTTGATCCGCCAACCAGGGGCGCAGCGCCGAGTGATAAATGACGAAGTTCATGCCGGGCCAATCTTTGGCGGCCTTGCCCAAATCGTTCACCGTCGCGCTTTCCCAGGTACCGGCAAAGGCCTTTTCGTAATCGCGTGGCATCAGGCCCTTGTGGATACAGATCGTGTTGATCCCGGCCTTGATCGCTTTCTCGTAGAAGGGGTACATCAACTTTTCATCGTCCAGCCGCCAAGCGTACTTGGAAGGGCCGAAGGGATCGCCGATGGTGTAGGACTTCCAGGAGACCGGATGCAGGGTCTCGATGCCGCGATCCACCTCGTCCATCCAGTTCGGGTACTTGGGTGTGATGACCGTATGGCCCAGCATGCGGGTGCCGCCGGCCATTTTGTTTACCGCCCGGCACGCATTCTGGATCGCGTCATTGGAAAGCAGCCACCAGCTCGGATCGTCGAATGGTGCACCGGAGAGCAGCGATATCTTGGTGTCGCTGTCCAGAAAGATCTCTTTCAGATAGTTGTCCATCTTGTAGCGGGCCAGCGTCATCGGGGCATCGTTGATATTCGGGTTGACGTTGGCGCCGACCGCCCACTTGGTGAGCCCGAGAAGGCCTTCCTGCTTGAAATCGTCGCGTATGAAGTGCGTCTGGTCATCGAAAATGAACTGGCCGGAAAGCTGCTTGGCACGGTAATCCGACATTTCCATGTCCGCCGCTTCGGCCTCTGAAACGCTCCATACCGGGCCGAATACTTTGTTCATTGCCAGAAATGCGGTCGCCATGCCCGCGCTCGTGGCCAGGAAAGCGGCGCCGGTCCATGTTATGACGCCGGGCCTGCACGTCCGCCATTTCCTTGATCAGCCTTTCGACCCTCTTTTGGTCCTCGGTCTGGGGCAGCGGGTTGTATTCGCCGTTGGAGACGACCTGGGTGGGCACCGGTGAACGAAACGCGACTTCATCCGCGGGCGCGACGCTCTTCATCTCCTCGTCACTCATATGAACGCCGATACGTCTTTGTATGGTCATGACTCCTCCTCGATGGGCGTTACGTTGTAATCCGTAAATTGCGCAGCAACCTAAAAATCGACCGCACGTCCCGGCAAAGCCGAACCCGGCGCCGCTTATTGCTGTTTTTCAAAGGTGTATTCGGCGTCCGCCTCGACTTTCCCCTCGCAAGCGGCCGCCATATTCCGTTTCGCGTTGTTACATGCGATGTTCGCCTGCGTGAAAATGTCGTTGGGATCGTTCTTGCCTTCACAGTAGTACTCATGCTGTTTCTTTGCGTCATCGCAGGTGCCGCCGCGCGTATCGACCTCCGCGGCCAAAACGCCACCGGCCGCAAGCCCCATCAACCATGCGCTCATGGGGATCCAGGTTTTCATGGCACTCCTCCTTGGTCTTCCGACCGGAACGTTCCGGGGTCAGGAACTTCTTCCAGGCAACGACGGCTACTTCTTCTTGTCGTCGAACTCGTAGGTTTTGTCCGCCTCGACAATGCCTTCGCACGCTTCCTTGACGTTATTCCTGGCGTTATTGCAGGCCGTCCCGAGGGCGACCATGCTGTCGCTGGCTGCATTGTCGGGATTGCAGAAATATTCCATTTGGCTTTTGGCATCGTTGCAGGTGCCTACACGCGTGGCGGGCTCGGCCGCGGAGGCCGAAGCGGATGCCAATGCGAGCACGGCAAGCAAAATGACCAAGCGTGGGGATCGCTTCATCGTCATTTCTCCTCCATCTGATGGGGCTTCAGATTTCGCTGCTCGTCTGAGGTCGCCGCGAGCTTGACGCTGTCATAAGACTACGCCTTGCGTCGAAGCGGATTCAATAGGCGTGCGTAAAAAAATATCGGGCGAGTTTCGACCGCGACCGCATGGACGGCAATGTTGCGGCGCGATCATCGATATGGCGACGAGGCCCGCCCCCAAGGGGAGGGCGCGACACTTGGACGGTTGCGCTTCCTGCCGGCCGCCTGGGGTGGGCCGCCGGCGCGGAGGATGCCCGGTTACGGCGCCCGATACTTGTTCACGGCGTCTTCGTTCCAGGCGATCCCGGCGCCGGGCCGGTCGGGAATGTGGACGTAGCCGTTCTTGACTTCAAAGGGTTGCTGCAGGATGGCGTTGGCCCAGTCCATGTATTCCAGCCAGTGGCAGGTGGGCGTGACGGCCAGCAGATGTGCGCTGAATTCCGGGAACAGATGACTGGACATGTCGAGGCCGTGGGCGTGGGTTACGGCCGCAGCGCGCAACCAGCCGGTTACTCCGCCGATCCGCTGCACGTCCGGCATGTAGTACTCGGCGGCCCCGGCTTCGATCGCCTTTTGCAATTCGAAGGTATTCAGCAGGTTCTCGCCGATCTGGATCGGCGTCTTCACTTGCGCGGCGATTCTTGCGTAACCCGCATAGTTGTCGTGGCGGACCGGCTCTTCGATCCAGTACAGGCCTTCGTCGTCCAGTGCGCGGCCGCGCAGGATGGCCTCGTTCTCGGTCAGGCTCTGGTTGAAGTCCGACATGAGCAGCGTGTCGTCGCCGAGGCGTTTCTTGATATTGCGCACCGCGGCCAGATCGTCCTTGAAATTGGGGCGCCCGATGCGCACTTTCACGGCGCTGAAACCGCCGTCGGCGGCCAGCTCGGAAGCTTCGTCCGCCAGCAGCGCCGGATCCTTGATCCACAATCCGCAACTGTTATAGGCGCGAACCGGCCGGACTTCGCCTCCCAACGCACGTACCAGCGGTACGCCGAGGCTTTTGGCATACGCATCCCAGACCGCCATGTCGATCCCGGCGATGACCTGGCCGGCAACGCCGTGCGCATCCTGCAGGGTCAGCCGCTTGCGCAATTTTGCTTCGATTGCCAGGGGAACCAGCGCATCGCCATGGATCATTTCCGCCAGCGCCTCGACCATGGCGACCGTCGGCTTGAGCATGCTGCGCATGAAGGCAAATACATAGCTGCTGCCGGTGATGCCCTCGCTGGTTTCAATGTCGATCAAAACCAGCGCAGCGTTCGGTATCGCGCCCGAGGCGGAGAGCGGCGGGCGCTTCAGCGGCACTTGCACCGCACGTCCGCGGATACTTTTTATGGTCAGTTTCAATTTTCAACTCCTCCAGAAATTTTGAGCGCAACAGCGGTCGTCGCCGTGCGAGATATGTTCGCCACCCAATGTTGCCTTGATTACTGCATGCCTGCGCTGCATTTGTTTTCTCTGCGTTCTCTGCGTTCTCTGCGTCTCCGCGTTGGGTGTTGCCCTAGATCTGCGCTTCGGCAGGTTTTCCGTTGGCGTAAAGCTTGAGCGCGGCGTACACGAACTGGTTGGCCGGGGTGGCAATGCCGAGTTCCTTGCCCAGCTTGACGACCATGCCGGACAGCCAGGGCAGTTCAAGTCGGTTGCCGCGGCGCAGGTCGCCGCACATCGACGCCACCATGGTGGCCGGATAAGTTTCGACCTTGGTCATCTGGTCCGCGACGATATTGGCGTCGAGCTTCGCGCCTTTGGCGCGGCCGACGGCCACCACTTCTTCCATGACCTGCTGCATCAGCGCGCGCGTGTCCGGGTCGGAGCGGATCGGGCCGATCGGCATGCGCGTGAGCGAGGTCATGGCCGAGAGCGTGACCAGGCGCACGAATTTTTCCCAGATCGCGCCGTGGATGTCATCGACCAGGTGCGTGCTGATGTTGGCCTTCTTGCATGCGTCATAGAAGGCTTGCGAGCGGGCGGAAGGTTTGCCGTCAAGTTCGCCGAAGAACAGGTTCGCCATGGTGCCATTGTGGCGGATCACGCCCGGCTCCTCGATCAGCGCGGCGATATTCGAGACGCCGCCCATGACATGCTGTTTGCCGAGCACGGGCACCAGCGTATCCACGGCGATCACGCCGTTCTGGAACGACACCGCGACCGTGTCCGGGCCGATCAGCGGCTTCGCTGCCGCTGCGGCTTCCTCGGTTGCCCAGAGCTTGACGGCGATCATGACGACATCGACCGGCCCGATGGTCCTGGTGTCGCTGGTGGTTTTAACTTTGGGCAAGTGCAGGTCGCCGTGCGCGCTTAGCACCTTGATGCCGTTTTTTTGCAAGGCATCAAGATGAGCGCCACGCGCTACAAAGGTTACGTCCTCCCCGCTCGCGGCCAGCCGCGCGCCGAAATAACCGCCGACGCCGCCGCTGCCGATGATCGCGATTTTCATAATGTCCGGTTCCCTGTCCGTAAAAGGACCGACATGGTAGTCGCTCACGCCTGATATTTGAATCGGCGCGTTGCTGCCGCCCGGTTTCACGGCATAAAATTACGCCGGCCGCTTGAACGCCCTGCTGAGCGGTCGCCTGCCTTAGAGAGGGATGTGCATGAACCGACCCGAAAGACTACCGGCCACGAACAAACTCCACATTGCCTCGCGCATGGAGGACATCGAACCGTTCCATGTCGTGGTACTGATCAATCGGGCCAAGGAGCTGGAAGCGCAGGGGCGCTCGATTGCCAACATGGTCGTCGGCGAACCCGACGCGCCCACGCCGCCGCTGATCGCCGCAGCAGGAATCCGCGCCATCGAAGCGGGCCGCATCAGCTACACCTCATCGCTCGGCATCGCGCCTTTGCGTGAGGCCATTGCCGGCTGGTATCACACGCGCTACGGCGTGGAGGTGCCGCGCTCGCGCGTGATCGTGACCACCGGCTCGTCCGGCGCCTTGCTGCTGACCATGGGCGTGCTGCTCGTCGCCCGGCGATCAGGTGCTGATGGCCGATCCCGGTTATCCCTGCAACCGCCATTTCGTGCGCACCATGGAAGGCGAAGCCGTGGGCATCCCCGTGGGCGCGGACACCGCGTATCAGCTCACCGCGAAAATGGTCGAGCAGCACTGGACCGCGCGAACCGCGGCGGTGCTGATCGCCTCGCCGGCGAATCCGACCGGCACGCTGATCGACCATGACGAACTCGAACGCATCCACGCCGTGGTGCGCGCCAAGGGCGGTGTGCTGATCGTGGACGAGATCTATCACGGCCTCACCTACGGCCAGCGCGATTACAGCGCGCTGGAATTCGCCGACGACGTCTTCATCATCAACAGCTTCTCCAAGTATTTCGGCATGACCGGCTGGCGCCTGGGCTGGATGGTCGCACCCGAGCAATACGTCGCGCCGATCGACAAGCTCGCGCAGAACCTGTTCATTTCGCCTTCGGATCTGGCGCAGCAGGCGGCCCTGGCGGCTTTTCATCCGGACACCGTCGCGCTGCTCGAAACCCGGCGCGATGCGTTTCGCGCGCAGCGCGATTTCCTGCTGCCGGAATTGCGCAAGCTCGGTTTCGATATCCCAGTCACGCCGGAAGGCGCGTTCTATATCTATGCGAACTGTGAGCGGCTTACCGCCGACAGCTACCAGTTCTGCTGGGATCTGCTGGAAAAAGCCGGTGTCGCCGTCGCACCCGGACTCGATTTCGGCAATCATCTGGCCAAACAGCACGTGCGCTTTTCGTATCCGAAGTCGATTCCGGTGCTGCAGGAGGGAGTTGAGCGGTTGCGGAGATTTTTGAAGGCGTGAAGTGTGTGAAGGTGTGAAGGAGTGAAGGATGTGAAGGTGTGACTGTGACGGACTGTGGTGACTGTGTAAATAAAAAACCTGAGGCATCAAATCGATAAACGTTCATTACCCCTTCACCCCTTCACCCCTTCACGCCTTCACGCCTTCACACATTCACGCCACTCCACACTCCCATGACTTTCATGCCCGGCATGCAGCAGCAGACCATCCGCGCGAATGGCATCCGCATCAACGCGTGGGTCGGCGGCAAAGGCGATCCCGTGGTAATGCTGCACGGCTATCCGCAAACGGCGCAGATGTGGCGCAAGGTCGCGCCGCAGTTGCTGGATCGCTTCACGGTCGTGTGTCCGGATCTGCGCGGCTATGGCGACTCGGACAAGCCGCGCGACGGCTACGACAAGCGCAGCATGGCAAAGGACATCATGGAATCGATGCGAGCGCTTGGATTCGAGCGCTTTGCGTTGGTCGGCCACGATCGCGGCGCGCGTGTCGCGCACCGGTTGGCGATGGATTATCCCGATGCGGTAAAGAACCTGACCGTTCTGGATATCGTGCCGACGCATACGGTCTTCCGCGATACCGGCAAGGAGCTGGCTGCGGCGTACTGGCACTGGTTTTTCTTTCAGGTGCCGGATCTTCCCGAAATCATGCTGGCGAACAGCGCCGAGCCTTTCCTGCGCAGCATGTTCCGCGCGTTGTGCTACCGCCAGAACGCCATCGACGAGCCCATGTTTGCGGAGTATCTGCGCGCATTCCTGCTGCCCGGCACTATTCGTGGGGGCCTGGAAGACTACCGCGCGGCGGCCACCGTGGATATTGCCGACGACGAACGCGACCTGGGTCGAAAACTCTCCTGCCCGGTGCTGGCGATCTGGGGCGAGCATGGCAAGATGCACACGCTGTTCGACGTGCTGGCGACCTGGCGGGACAAGGCGACCAACGTGCAGGGCAAGGCGCTGCCGTGTGGGCACTTCATTCCGGAAGAGGCGCCTGACGAATTGTTGCGCGAGATGATCGCCTTCCTGGAGCAGAAAGTCTGAACCGCCATGTCTGCCGCAAGTCTATCTATCGAGCCGGCCGATTTCGCACGCCGGCGCGCAGTCTCCACTGAGGGTCTCACCATGAAATTTCGCTCTCTCGCCTTTGTCGCATTCCTGACCATGGGAGGGGCGGCACTGGCCATGGAACAGGAAGAAACCTTTACCGACCTGACGCCGGGCCAGGGCATGCTCGATCCGGGCCGGCTGTCGGAATTGCTCCGCCTCAACGACGTGCGCGCCATGAACAACATTGCGCTGCTGTGGGCCAAAGGCTACGACGGCAAGCAAAGCTACGAAGAAGCGCTGAAATGGTGGAAAGAGGCGGCGCGGCGCGGCTACACGGTGGCAATGAATAACATCGGTCTGGCCTACGCGAATGGGCACGGCGTAACGCAGGACTACGCGCAAGCGCTCGACTGGTGGCACCAGGCGGCGTTCCTGGGCAATGCGTGGGCGATGAACAGTGTCGGCGATCTCTACGAGAACGGCCTGGGCACGCCGCGAAACCTGCAGATGGCGATGACCTGGTACAAGAGTGCCGCGGAGCAGGATGAGCCGATGGCCATGTACAACCTCGGCATGTTGTACGAGGCGGGCGGGGGCGTGGAGCGCGACGACGCCGAAGCGCTCGCGTGGTTCCGCAAATCGGCGAAGCTCGGTTACGCGTCGGCCATGCACCGCATCGGCAAGATGTACATCGAAGGCCGGGCGGTGGCCGCGGATCCGGCCGAAGCGCTGGCCTGGTACAGCGTGGCGGACAAGCGTTACACCCCGGAGGACGCCGGGGAAGCCAAGGTCAATCGCAATGCCATCGAAGAATTGAGCCGCAAACTCAATGCTGAACAACTCGCGACGGCCAAAGAGCGGGCGGCTGCGCTGGAGCCTTTACATCAGCCCCCCAAACGCGAGCCGCCGAAACCGTCACAGCCCGGCGAGAAAGCCACTTGAGCACGCTGGCGAAGGCCATCGGGATTGGGATCGCTTGGGCGATGGCAGCAACGGCTTCGGGCGACGAGCAAATCGTCGCCCGATCCGACGGCAGTTCAGGCGCGGGCATGTACAGCAGTTACACTAACGAAGGAAACGTTGGCAATGCGGTCACGTATCTCGGCAATGCCGGCATCGAGGTACTGAGCGCAGCAGAATTGATGCCGGCCCTGGCGACTGCACTCGATCAATTGTCCAAGTATCAGCGGCTCGTGGCCTTGCCCGAGGTGATCCGGGTGCCGCACGAGCGCATCGAAGCCATGGTGTGCAAGGCCAAATGCGCCGCGCGCGCCGTGTACCGGCCCGGCGAGGGAATCTATCTCGATGATCGCCTCAAGCCGGAAACGCAACTGTTCGACCGTTCCATCCTGCTGCATGAACTCGTGCACTACGCGCAGGACATGAGCCTCGAGTACCAGGACATGCGGCCCTGCCAGCGCTGGTATCAGCGCGAGCAGGAAGCCTATGCCGTGCAGAAGATTTTCCTGTACATGACCGGCAGCCCCACCCGCGTCGGCTACTCCGCGCACAAGTCCACCTGCGACAATTGATCGCGAGCGGGCTGTCGCCCGCTTCGATTCGAGTTTCGTATCAATCGAGGTCTGGCAATATATTGGACGGCGCATTGCACGCAACCGACAATCGCGTGTAGCCACGACCTTTGCATCTGCCTCCGGAGAATAAGACGAATGCCCGCCCAACCGACACCCTTTTCATTGCACGTCGGCGATGACGTACTTGCCGACCTGAAGAACCGGCTCGCGCGCGTGCGCTGGCCCGACGAGGTGCCCGATAACAACTGGAAGTACGGCACCGATCTGCCTTACCTGAAATCGCTGGTCGCGTATTGGCGCGATACCTATGACTGGCGCAAGCATGAAGCGCAGTTGAACGGCTTCAAGCAGTTCAAGGTCAAGCTCTCCGGCATCGATGTGCATTACATCCGCGAAGAGGGCAAGGGCCCGGCGCCCATGCCGCTGCTGCTTTCACACGGCTGGCCGGGTTCGGTGCACGAGTTCCACAAGATCATTCCCATGCTCACCGATCCGACGCGCTTCGGCGGGGACCCCGCCGACGCCTTCACCGTGATCGCGCCTTCGCTGCCCGGCTATACATTTTCGTTTACCCCGAACCAGCCGCGCTTCTCGGTCGAGCAGATCGCCGACGTGTTTGCCGCACTGATGACCGACGTCCTGGGCTACAGAGCGGTTCGCGGCGCAAGGCGGCGACTGGGGCGGTTTCGTGACCTCGCGCCTGGGTTATGCGTATCCGGAACGGCTGGCCGGCATTCATATCAATCTGCTGAGCCTGCGGCGCGACACGGCGCTGCCCGAAAAACCCACCGCGGACGAGCAGCGTTATTTCGAAGAGCGTGCTTACTGGATGAAAGAGGAAGTCGGCTACACCTGGATCCAGGGTACCAAGCCGCAGACCCTGGCTTACGCACTCAGCGATTCGCCGGTGGGGCTTGCGGCCTGGATCGTCGAAAAATTCCATACCTGGAGCGACCATCGCGGCGATCTCGACGGCTATCTCGGCAAGGACGCGATGCTGACCAACATCATGCTGTACTGGATCACCGGCGCGATCGGCTCATCGTTCTGGCCGTACTACGCGCGCATGCATGGGCCGTGGCCGATCCCGGACGGCGCACGCATCGACGTGCCCATGGGGTATGCGGAATTTCCGAAGGAGATCCTGCGCCCGCCACGCTCGCTCGCGGAGAAAATGTACAGCGATATCCGCCGCTGGTCGAAGATGCCCAAGGGCGGGCACTTCGCTGCGCTCGAACAGCCGGAACTGCTGGCCAAAGAAGTGCGGGAGTTTTTCAGGCCGCTGCGGACGTGAAAGGCGGGGCAGGATGATTGGGATTGGGCCAAGACACTTCAAACCCGAGTTGCTTTATCCCCCAGGCATCCAAATCACTCCTCGTAGGTACGAGAAGTCTCCTTGCCTGCGCTCTGCGTATGCGCTGCAATCACCAGGTCGGTTGCACACCTGAAGCGCTCGTCGCGTACAGGCGCATGCGCGAATTGCTTGCCCGGGCCCGGCGACCGAGGCGTTAGAACGCACGCTTCCCGCCGCTGATAGTTCTGCCCGATTCGGCCGGGCGACCGGATCGATCTCTCGCACCCAATCCGGATGCGGTGTTCTTCAAGGCTAATTCGCCGTTCCGTGAATATTCACGCAGTCAGCGATTCGTCACCTATTTGTAAGTATCCGCGCGCTACGTTGACCTCACTACCTGAGCGAACGTCCACAGGACAAACGCGTTACGACCAGGCTGATCGATGGTTTACAGGTCTCGCGCGGTGCTTCACAGGCCATAACTCTCTCCCGAGTAAAGCCCCGCAACAACCGCTGCGAGACCTCTCTTGATGTTGCGAGCCGCGTCCGCGCGAGCCCAAGACCGCATGTTATGAGGGAGGAGAGATGCGAAGCACGTTGGTCGAACTGCTCTTCGTGCTGAAAACGCTCACGCAAGAGCCGATTGCAGACGACCTGCCGATGGTGCTGATCGCCCCGAGGGAGGCAATGCCGTGCGTATGCGAGGCGGCGTACGACAAGGGGCACCTTTATATCAGGAACGATATCAACTGGACCGACCCGAAGTGGCTCTCGATCGTGCTGCACGAACTCGAGCACCACCGGCAGTATGCGCAACGCGGCGAGTCTCGCGATTGCGATGAATGGTTGAGCCGGGAACAACAGGCGTTGCGGGTGCAAAGGCAGTATCTGGAAGACGCTCAGTCTTCCTGGCGGCCGATGATGAGTGCGAGCTGCCGATAACGAGCTGGATTGCCCCTCGAGTACCGAAGCCAGGGCGGCTTGCATAATGCGCTCGGCATCAATATTCCGGAACGATATAAAAATGCGCTACTTTGGCATGGAGAAATATCGTCCCGACCCAGCGCATCGGCATAAGATATCCTCATCGATCGCTAATCGGTAAGCCATAAGTAAGTCCCGGGTCGTTAGGCTTTCCGCAGATGTAAGGCAGCAAGGCGATCCATGTTTGGTTGCCTGGGTCATTTGTAACCAAGGGGTTGGCGGGAGGCGCATTGCCGAAGGCCGGGCACCAGTTAGCCAAACTTTCGCGACCGCGCCTCTATGACGCGTTGCCGCGGGAGCGCGCTGTTTGCCCTGCTCGACGAGCAGCGCCAACATCCTGCAATCTGGATTGCCGCTCCACCCGGGTCTGGAAAGACGACGTTGTTGGCCAGTTACGTCGAAAGCCGGAAGTTGTCGTACTCTGTGGTACCAGATCGATTCGGCCGATTCCGACCCCGCGACGTTCTTCTATTACCTGGGCATCGCCGAGCGCAGCCGGCCCGGCCGGCCCGCAGGACAGAAAGTACTGCCGGTCCTCGGGCCTGAGTACTTGAGCGATCTGCCCGGATTCGAGCGCCGCTATTTCAGGGAGCTGTTCGAGCGGCTTGCGCAACCCTGCATTCTGGTATTCGACAATTTCCAGGAACTCGCGCCGGAATCGAAGGTGCACGATGCCCTGCGTCTGGCGCTGGAGGAAGCCCCGGAAGGCGTGAGCATCGCGTTGCTGAGCCGCCGCGAGACGGATGACAAATATCTGCGGTATGTCGCCAACAGCAATCTCTGCAGAATCGACTGGCAACAGCTCAAGCTCACGAAGACCGAGGCAGCATCCATCCTGCATGCGCAATTGCATCTGGATGCGGACGTGGCCGCAAAACTCCATGAATTATCCGACGGCTGGATGGCCGGATTGCGGCTGCTTGGGGAATGGATCCATCGGGGCGGGGCATGGGAGGAGCTGGGCAATCCGGATTCGCTGCAGGACGTGTTCGGGTACTTTGCCGGCGAACTGTTCGGAGGCGCTTCGGAGGCCGACCAGCGTGCCCTGCTGCGACTGAGTTTTCTGCCTCGCATCCCCGTCTCTGCGGTACCGCGCATCACCGGCAGCGCTGCAGCCTCGTCGTTGCTCGAGGAGTTGTATCGCACGCATCTGTTTGTGGAGCGCCGTACGGGTGCCGAGCCAGTCTATCAGTTTCACACACTGCTCAGAGCCTTCTTGCAGCATCGCGCCGGACAGATGCTGGATCAAAAAGAGTTCAATGCTGCCGCGATATGCGCTGCCCGCATTCTCGAGGAGTTCAAGTACCCGGAGGACGCGATGCCCTTGTACCTGCGCGCCGGAGATGGCGAGTCCGCGCGCGCCCTGGTGGTGAGGGAGTCCAGACCGCTGATCGCGCAGGGGCGCTGGCGCGTGGTCATCGAGTGGATCTCAGCGCTGCCCCCCGAAATGGTTTCCCGTGATTGCCGGTTGGGCTACCGCCTGGGCCTGGCGCGACTGCCGACCGATCCCGTTGCCGCGCGCGCGGCATTCGAGCACGCCTTCGCGAGCGCGCAAGCCGTGAGCGATGAGACTTGCCAGACCGAAACAGCGGCGGCAATCATCCAGACCTATATTCTTCAGTACACCCACTTCCGGCCTCTGGACAAATGGATTGACATTCTCGAGAGCAAGCTCGATCGGGCCGACGCATTTCGCAGCACCGAAGCCGAGTTGCGCGTTCTGGGCGCGTTCTTGACGGCGCTGGCTTATCGACAATCCGGACATCCGCGACTGCCACAGATCATCGAGAGAGTATTTGAGCTGGTGCAGTCCGATGTGGATGTGAATCTGCGGCTGGTCAGCGCTGGCTACCTCTGTGCTTATGGCGCCATTGCGGGACCTTTGCAGGTCTCGCGTCGCGTCATGCCGATTCTGTTAAAGCTGCTCGAGCGAAATGATATCGGGGCGGCCAATGCATCCTGGTCATGGTTCGTGATTTCCTGGGTACATTGCATCAGCAGGAACGAGCGCGAGGGTCGCGAAGCGGTGGCGAAAGTGAAGCGCATCGCCGAGGAAGAGGGCCTGGATTATGCACGCAAGTTCGCCGCGATCATCGGTGCCTGGATCGAGTTGTATGCAGGCGACCTGGACGCCGCGCAGGCGCTGGTGGACCGGCTGGAATCGCTCGTGAATCCGTCGCACCCCTACGATATGGCTATGTTGCATGGCACGCGGGGCTTCCTGTATCTGTTGCGAGGACGGCCGGATTTTGCCTGCACGGATTCGCTGAAGGCGGTCGAGATTTTTGACGAGGCGGGATCAATTACGCATCAGATGGTTTACCGCATAAACCTGCTGTTGCCGCTGCTGCAGCAGAAAATGCACGCCAAGGCGCGCGAGGTGATTGCCGACATGCGCCGCATGGGAAGCATGAATGCCACCCATTGGTGGGTATCCGCGATGCTCGCAGCGGAAGCTTATCTGGAGCTTCAGGATCGAAACCGCGATGCGGGTCGCCTTGCCTTGGGCAAAGCGTTCAAATTTGCCAGAGACTCGGGTGAAGACTACGGATTTGCCAATTGCCTGCGGCAAATCATGCCGCAGTTGTGCGCCGAGGCGCTCGCGGCGGACATCGAAATCGAATACACGCGAAATCTGATCCGGCGTCATGGATGGAAAGCGCCGGCGTCCGATCTCGACAACTGGCCGTGGCCCGTCCGGATTTACACGCTCGGGACGTTTCGCATCGAACTCGGCGATGAGCCCCTGGTGTTTACAAGGAAAGCACCGAAAAAAGTTCTGGCATTGCTCAAGGCGATAATTGCATTCGGGGAACGCGGCGTTCCCCAAAGGCGTCTCATGGCGGCGCTTTGGCCCGAGGAGTCGGGCGAGGCGCCCTATGAGGCGCTGAACGTCGGCCTGCATCGATTGCGCAAGATGCTGGTGTATCCGGGGGTCGTGCAACTCGCCGAGCAAACGATCTCGCTCGACCGGCGGCAATGCTGGGTCGATGCGTGGGCCATGGAGCGCCGTGTAGCGGATCGGGAGGCGAGTCCGGTCGATAACGCGAACCTGGGCCAGGAGGTGTTGCGGCTCTACGGCGGTACTTTCCTGCCAGACGATCTGGACGCACCGTGGACGCACGCAATGCGCGAGCGGCAGCGTGGCCAGTTCCTGCGCCATGTGGTGCGCATTGGCCACGGCCATGAAGGCGAGGGAAAGATCGACCAGGCGGCGATGCTCTATGAAAAAGGGATCGAAGCCGACAATCTCGCCGAGGAACTTTACCAAGGCCTGATGCGCTGTCGCGTCCTGCAGGAGCGCGGGGCCGAAGCCATGAGTGTTTACCGGCGCCTGCGTCAAACGCTCTCTGTCACACTCGGGGTACAGCCTTCTCCGCCCAGCGAGCGGCTGTTTCAATCCATTCGCGACAGCCTGACTTCACGCCCCGAATCCGTAAGCCATCCGTAATGCCCTCCCGGCTACGCTTGTCGCGCGCCGGGAGGAAGCATGCAGCCAAAACCGAGATTCATCGTTCGACTCAATCGCCAGGAGCGGGAACCGCCTACCGGCGAAGTTGAAGACGTCCGGTCGGGGCGCCGCATCCCCTTCACCAATTCTGAAGAACTCTGGCTTGCCCTCGCAGGCAGCGTCCAGCGGCGCGCAGTCAGAAGAAACAAACAATCCAAAACGGAGGAGTAAGACCATGCGTAGGCGTAGAGCGATTATTGCGGCGTGTCTGCTGGGCGTTTCGTGGCCACTGTCGGCCGCGGATCTGCCCAAGCAGGGTAAATTCACGGCGAAGTTCGGCTGGTACGCGGCAGGCAAGGTGTTCGAACTGGAAAAGGACCATATTTTCTGGGTCGGGGAGTTCAGCGGAAGTGTGTTCAACGATGCGGGCGCCGGGTTCATGCATCAGGTTTCGATGGTGTGCCCTGGATCGAACGACATTCACCTGGATGGCCAGCCGGGCCGGGCCGATGGCTATTGCGTGATGACCGACAAGGACGGTGACAAGATTTATTCGGTGTGGACCTGCAAAGGTCCATTCCCGGGGCCTTGCGACGGAGACAACAAGTTCACCGGCGGCACAGGCAAGTACGCGGGCATCACGGGCGGAAATCGCTTCCAGGGAGTTACCACCGCGCCGACTTCATCTGGTTATTCGACTTTAATGAATGGCATGTGGCAGCTGCCTTGATGACTGCCTGAGTTTTCTTGAGTAGGCGATCTCGTCCCCATTCGTGGGGACTTCACAGGGGGTGGCTTCAGCCACCCCCTTTTTTCATGACATCGATGCGCGCGGACGCAGCAACGATCCTTTCACAGGCACGAGGCGTGAGGCTTGGAGCCGCGCTGCTATCTGCACTTTCCGCCCCAACGCGATATCGCCATTTTTCCGTCTTCGTTCACGCCCTGAAACCAGCCGGCATCGGTTCGCCCGGCAAACTTTCCCGTTCCGCCGGTTGATCGCCACTCGCCTTTTTCCGCGCCTGCCGCCTGGGTCCACTGGATGCTTTGCGTGTCTTTGTCCTTGTCCCGACGTGCGCAATATCCCGAGGCCTGCATCTTGCCATCCGGAGTGGCGAGAAGCGTACCCTGACATTCTCCTGTGGTCAGGTTGTAAACGCTCTTGGGATCGTCGGTTATCAGAATGCTCCAGGCACGAAGGACGGTCATCGTGTGCCCGTTGCCGACGTCCAGCGTCTCGGCTGACTGGTTGACGAGGATATCGTAACCGGAGCAGTCGGCCGCAATCGCCGGGCCAGCAAGGAAGGCAATCGAAAGCGCCACGGCAGAGTTCGATAGCAAACGCGCTGATGTCATATTCGTCTCCTCATTGTTGATTGTTGTGGGGTTGGCGGGACATCCGCCTAACAACAGGCGGCAATCAGCCTTGATCAATGTAAGTGCAGCGTGCTTACCGATTGCTTACAAACTCAAGCACCGACGTCATCTGGATATACTTGTGAAGCGTTAGAAAGACATAAGAACACTCGGAGGAAACATGCGATACCTAATCGGCAGGGTCCTGGTCTTATTTTTTGGCATTGCAGCAACTCAAGTTGTTACGGCGGCCGATACCATCAAGATCGCCCACATCGACCCATTGAGCGGGCCGTTCGCGCTGCAAGGCCAGTCGGGCAGCCGGCATATCCAGCAGGCGATCGATGAGATCAATGCGCGTGGCGGGGTGCTCGGTGGAACCAGACTCGAAATGGTCGAGCTCGATAACAAGTCCAGTCCGCAGGAAAGCCTGGTCGCGCTCAAGCAGGCCGTCGACCAGGGCATTCGCTTTGTCACGCAGGGCAACGGCTCACATGTGGGCCACGCCCTGACCGAAGCGGTGCTGAAGCACAATCGGCGTAATTCGGGCAATGAAGTGCTCTATCTGAATCACGCCGCGATCGACCCGGCGTTGACCAACGAGAAATGTAATTTCTGGCATTTCCGGTTCGACGCGAATGCCGACATGAAAGTCGATGCGCTGACGACCGCGATCGAAAAGCAGAAAGGGGTCAAGAAGCTTTATCTCATCAATCAGGACTATGCCTACGGCCAGGCCATTAGCCGCATAGCCAAGGAGATGACGGCCACGAAGCGGCCCGACGTCGAAATCGTCGGTGATGAACTTCATCCGACTGGCAAGGTGAAGGATTTCGCGCCTTACATCGCCAAGATCAAGGCCAGCGGTGCCGACACGGTACTAACCGGAAACTGGGGCAACGACCTGGCACTGCTGATCAAGGCATCGGAGGAGGCGGGTCTGAAAGCCACGTTCTATACCAACTACGCATATCTGGTCGGCACGCCGCGCGCGATGGGCGCGGCCGGCGCGAACCGCGTGAAAGTCGTCGGAAGCTGGTTCCCGAATATCGAAGGCTATCCGCTGGAGAAATATTACCTGGACTACAAAAAGCGCTACGAAGAGGACTGGAACTTCATGCCGATCAAGTACACGATCGACATGTGGGCCGAGGCGATCGACAAGGCCGGCTCGGCGGATCCGATCAAGGTGGCGCGAGCACTGGAAGATATGCGCTACGACGGCGGAGTGGGCGAAGTCTGGATGCGTCCCGACGATCACCAGTTAATGGAGCCTCTTTACGTGGCTACATTCGCCAAGGTCGGGAAGGGTATCAGGCACGACGCCGACGCTACCGGCTATGGCTGGCGCAACGATGTGCGCATCG
Organism: uncultured beta proteobacterium; assembly: GCA_963846655.1. Classification (GTDB taxonomy): domain Bacteria; phylum Pseudomonadota; class Gammaproteobacteria; order Burkholderiales; family JACQAP01; genus JACQAP01. The sequence goes on from CAWJWT010000013.1 coordinate 144,094, forward strand.
AGGCCAAAGACAATATCCTGCCAACAACATGCAAGATGGAAAGGCCGTGACGGTGTGGTAATCAGTGAAAGGTGATCGGTGAACAGTGAACGGTTTCAAAACTGTTCCGAACAAACCCCGCGCGAGCGGGGCTTTGTATTTGGCGCGGGTAGTTCTTTGAACAGTGTCTTACAGATTGCCTACCGATTGCGAAGAATAAATATCCCACCTTTCAATCTGTATCCGATTCGTATCTTCCCCCTGCGTACATTGGTCGCGTCGAAACCTCGGATCCCGGCTGCTTTGTAGATAGAAGAACCGGTGCATCCGACGGCGACACTATCTTTCTTACGTGAGGAGTGAAGAATGAAATCCACGACGCAGTTTCTTGCGATGTCGGCTCTCGCGATCCTGGTAACAGGCAGTGCATGGGCAGCCGGGCCGGAAGTCGGTACGCGCAGCAAGGCTGATATGGAAGCCGATCTGATGCGCACCTATCAATCGCCGGGCGGTGAATCGGCGGGGCAGATCAGGACCCGGTCCGAAAAGGACAGATATTCTGATCTGATCCGCGATTGGGATGGATCACAAACCAAGGAGGCGGGTTCGATCGTCGGTGTGGAATCCAGCGCGCCTGTGGTCAACACGCGCAGCAGCGAGGAGGCCCACGACGATCTGATGCGCAACTGGAAATAAACGCCGGTCCTCGCGTGCAGGCGGTCTTGCCGATCGCCTGCACGGATGGAAGGCGGATTTACTGCCGGGCGGGTCGGTCGGAACCGGTTGCTGGAAAATCCAGTTCAGCAACGGTGATGGTCGCACCGGGCGGAGGCAACGCGCCCGTCGCGAGCGGCAGGAGAGATTCGGCACGCGCGTAAGCGGCGGCCGCGGCCTGATCGTGTTTGTGTTTGCTCAGGATACGGCCCAGGCAGCGCCATGCAGCGGGGTTGTTTTGGTCAACGTCCACCCACTCCTGCGCTACTTTGAGTAGCGCCGGCCAGTCGCGGTTTGCCTCCAGGGAGGCGGCTTGCAGAAAAAGAGGTTTGCGGGCGAACTGCCGTTGCCAGAACGCGTGCTTCGCCTGGTCCGTACGCTTAGCGATGGCGGTTTGTCCTGGAACAGCTTCACCGGCCCAGGCCAGAGGAAGTGCGTAATGAAAATCGCCCCCGGCCACCGCCTTGAAACCGATGATGCCGATGAGGCGGCCGCGCGCGTCGAAGACACCGCCACCGCTTTGGCCATGGTCGAAGTACGCAGAGACCTGAAGCACGTGCGCGCCGTCGTGGGCATGCAGGCCCTTGATTTCGCCCTGGCTTGCGTCCAGTCTCCCGCCGCGCGGATAGCCTACGGCAAGGACCGGTTCGCCCAAACGCAAAGTCTCACTCGCGCCGATGGTGGCAGGGATGCCACCAGACAATTCCGCTACCTGCAGGATGCACAAATCCCGGGCGATGTCGGCCTTCGTAAGCTGTGCGTGCCAGAGCAGGTGCTCGCGCCCCACTCTGATTGTTTTGGCGTGACGCGTGACATGGCAAGAAGTCAGGAGTCGGTTGGGCGCGATCAGCACCGCCGATCCATCCGCAACGCGCCCATGTCCGGTGGCCTGGATCCTGTACACCGAGTCATACGGGGCGGGAAATGAGGATTCGTCCGCGGCAAAGGCGGAAAGAGCAGGCAGAAAGCACAGTGCGCACAGAAAACGAAGCATCATTCGACGGACCCTTGTGCAGGCTTCAACTGAGAACAACGCCGCATACTAATTGATAGGCAGAATGCCCCCGCCAGAAGTTCCTGCCCATACGTCGAGCAATGCGTATGCCAATGGCAAGGATGTGCTTGTTTAGTATGGCTTTGGCATGGTGGCGGCCTGGGCCGTTGAGGGTCCGGGTAGTAATTGTTACATTTCGGCGACCCGATCTCGCGATGGACAGATGTCCTCGCGACCAAAAAACGCGGCTGCGATTGCATTGTCATTTTCGGATCTGTCCGCAGGGTTATGATTTCGACATAGTTTCTGAGGTTCGCTTTAAACGAGCTCGCCGGAGCATGGAGATGCCGACCAGGCAACCGCAGCTTGCCAAGCTCACTCGTCCGCGGCTGCACAAAGCCGTAGCTCGCGGACCCGTTAGCGACGCAGTCGCCCGTTTGCGGGGCGGCTGCGACACGTTAGCGGAACGCCCGTTTGCGGGAGCAGCCGCATGAGGCCCCGGTCCACGCGCACAGAACGTAGTGCATTGGTCAGCGCCTCCTGCCACGTGGAAGCTCATCGTCTCCGGGGCCCGGGCGTGGCCACGGCTCAACGATAGACACCGTGGCGACCAAGACTGCCCAACTCGCCAAGCTCACTCGTCCACGGCTGCATAAAGCCGTGGCCAGGGAGCGGCTGTTTGCGATCCTCGACGAAGCCCGGGAACACAAGCCGGCAATTTGCGTCGTCGGACCACCAGGTGCAGGCAAGACCACGCTGGTCGCCAGCTGGCTCGATGCACGCGGCATCAAGGGCCTCTGGTACCAAGTCGATGCCGGCGATGCGGATCTGGCGACTTTTTTTTATTACCTCGGCGAAGCAGTCAAACCTTTTTCCCGCAAGGGGCAAGCTCCCCTGCCGGTGCTGACACGTGAATACCTCCAGGATGTGGATGGATTTGCCCGTCGTTTCTTCCGAGCGCTTTTCGCGCGACTTTCCGAGGACGCGGTACTCGTATTCGACAACTACCAGGAAGTCCCGGCAAAAGACCGCTTCCACTCGATCGCGGCGGACGCGGTAAACGAAATCGCTCCAAAACAGGCCCTTCTCGTTCTGAGCCGGCAGGATCCACCGGATTGCTACGCAAGATTAATCGCAAACGAAAACGTTCGGTTCATCGAATGGGAGCACCTTAAATTCGGGATTGATGAAATCCGCCAGCTCATTGCTGAGCGGGGGATAGCCGCCACACCTGAAGAGTCCAAACGCTGGCTCGAAATGAGCGACGGTTGGGCTGCGGGGCTGACGCTCATGCTTGAGGATAATCGCCGCAGCGCCAGAATGCCGTCCAAGGCGCCTGCGGGACACGATGCCGTTTTCAGCTATTTCGCCGGTCATATCTTTGAAAAAGAGCCAGAGCATATCCGCCGCTTTTTGATGGCGACCGCGCATATGCCGCAAGTGCCGGTCTCCGTTGCACGGTCACTGACCAATCGAGCGGATGCCGAAGAGATCCTTGAAGATCTTTACCGTCGGCATATGTTCACGCATCGCCGCTCGGCTCATGAAAAGACCTATTGGTATCACGCGCTGTTCAAGGCCTTTCTCGCCACGCAATTCGACCGGTATGTTCATCCCGAAGAGCGTACCGAGATCAAGCGGCGCTCGGCGGAACTGCTTGACGCCCACGGGTTCTACGAGGATGCATTTCGTCTGTTCTGCGAAATCGTTGACTGGGATGCGGCGGAGCGCCTGGTGCTGCGGCAAGCGTCTAGTCTTCTCGAGCAAGGCCGTGGTCAGACGCTGGCAGACTGGTTGAAAGCGCTACCGCCAAGCCGGGTGGACCAGCAACCGCGATTGCATTACTGGTTCGGACTGGCTTTGATGGCGCCTAGCCTGAACAAGGCTCGAGCACATCTGGAACTAGCGTTTGAAAAATTTTGCGCGAGTGGGGACGCGACATGGCAGATGCATGCGGCGTCCGGAATTGTGGATACCTGGTATTACGCCTGGGCACAGTTCCAGCCAATGACGCGGTGGGCGAAGATCATGGGCGATCTGATCGAAAAACAACCCCGGTTCGATTCGATCCGATCGGAACTGCACGTTTACTCGAGCTGGTTGCTGAGCATGCTGTTCGGAGATCCGGGGCATCCGATGCTTGCGCATTGCGTGCATCGAGTCTCGGAAATGCTCCACGAGGATCTCGATGCCAACAGTAAGGTCATGGGTGGCGCGTTTCTCATGGCCTATTGCGTACTCGGCGGCGAATTAAGCCGGGCAGCGCAGGTGAGACAATTAATCTCACCGGTACTGGCGGATCCCGCAGTGACCCCGCTGAACCGGATGTGGTGGCGCTTGCGGGAGGGTTACTACCTGCTTTTGATCGGGCGCTGCGAGGAAGGCAATCTTGGTCTGGATCGGGCAGATGCCCTTGCTCGAGAACATGGATTCGCCGGAGCGGCAATGCTGATCGCGTCGTATCAGGTGATCGGTGCGGCTTATGTGCGAGATAGCACGAAGGCGCGACATACGCTCGACCGGATGTTGCAATCAGATGCCGGGCAGCGCCCGTCCGATGGATGGTTGATCAACTGCTCAAAGGTTCACCTGGCTTGCCTGCAGGGTGACTTGCAGCAGATAAGAATCGTTGCGCCGGCGATGATCGAAGGGGCGGAACGCACCGGCATGCGATACATTGAATTACTGTCACACCTGAATATCGCCAACACACTTTGCGCGCTTTGCATCGAAGACGAACTCCACGTGCACTTGAACAAGGTGAGATCGTTGTTCCGCGGCACGTGTTTTGCATACTTCGAGGCGGAAGTCCGGATGTTGGAGGCATGGTCAGAGTACTCACGGTTGGAGAATGATCTCGCGCAGGCAAAACTGGCTGATGCGCTTCGATATGCGCGCCAGATCGATTACGCCTATGTCAACTGTTTCCGTTATTCACCAGTGCTGCCGCATCTGTTCGCGGAAGCGCTGCGCAGTAACATAGAAGCGGAATATGTAACGGAAATGATAGGGCGATTGCGCATTTCTCCCCCGGCGGCGTTGATCGAATCCTGGCCCTGGTCGGTGAAGATTTATGCGCTGGGGCGCTACGAAATCTACCGTGCCGGAAAACGCCTGGAGTTCTCAGGGAAGGTTCCCAAAAAACCGCTGATGCTTCTGAAGGCGCTCATCGCGTTCGGCGGAAGCAATGTTCCGGAAGAGCGTTTGATGGATGCACTTTGGCCGGATGAGGAGGCAGACTCAGCCAGAAAGTCTCTGGATATCACGGTACTGCGCTTGCGAAAACTGCTGGCGAGCAACGACGCCGTTATCGTCGGCGACGAACTCATCAGCCTGGATCCCAAGCTATGCTGGGTCGACATCTGGGCCTTTGAGCAGCGCGCTGACGAAGCCTGCACGGCGGAAGCGCAACGCGTGCCAACCGGCGCTGCTAAAGCGCTTGCCCTTTACCGCGGAAACTTTCTTCCCGCCGATGCGGAGCAGCCGTGGACGGTGAAGATGCGTGAGCGCTTGCGCGTGAAATTCGTGCGACTGGTCGAGACCGTTGCCAGGGAGGAGGAGAGCGCGGGGCACTGGGATAAGGCTATCGCCGATTATCTAAAGGGTCTCGACGCGGACGATCTGGTGGAAAGTTTTCATCTCGGCCTGATGCGTTGCTACCAGGGCCAGGGACGACCTGCGGAAGCCATCGCCGCGTTTCGTCGTTTGCGTCAGACCTTGTCCGTGGTCCTCGGCATCGCACCTTCTCCCGCGGCAGAAAAGCTCGCCCGGGAACTGCGGGAAAGTGCAGCGGCACGTCCCTCCTGATCGGGCCTTCTGGTTTCCAGGCTGATTTCGGATTTGTAAGTCATCTGTGACAGGCCGCCCCCTATAGTTTCCTCACGAGCGCACCCATGTGCTCGTCATAAGAGGGGACTCCAAATGAAAAACCGCAAGACAAACCTGCTGGTGGCCGCAGTCGTTTTGCTGGCGACCGCCAGCGGCATGACCATGGCCGCAGAGCGTGGCAAGTTCCAGGGCCATTCAGTGCTGATGGCAACGAAGTTCAACGAGTTCAAGGCGCCGGAAGGCCATCCCTACAAGGCGGCATTGTCGGGCGAACTGGATGGCCTGCTGTTCCACAACGGAGGCGGCAACCGCCTCGACCAGTTGCTGAACCGCTCGCACTACATCGTTCAGTGGGTGGGCGACGCTGGCAGCGGCACGGGCTATTGCATGAAGACCTTTACCACCGCCGAAGGCCACAAGCTTTATGCGCGCTGCGATTCCAAAGACAACCCGAAAGGCTCCACGGGAACCATCACCTTGCTCGGCGGCACCGGGCCGTTCGCCGGGATCAAGGGCAAGGGCAAGTTCAATTTCGTTTCCGTGACCGACCGTGTGTTCTGGGACGACATCGAGTGGGAGTGGGAAACGCCATAAAGAACTGTAATCGGTGATCGGTGATCGGTAATCGGTGACCCGTGAGTTTAAACGGACGCCTGCAAGCCGTCGCAAGCATGTGTCATGACTGCAACTCCGCCTGGTTCACGCTCAACGAGTGTGAATTTTCACGGCGAATGCGTACGGAAGGAGTAATGGGCCTCTCGTTATCTTTGCTCCCAGTGCCGGCTGCCATGCCGCACGAAAAGCGTGGCGGTCGTGAGCACTGGGGCAGTGATGTTACTTCAGAGGGAGACTCTCATGACATCGAAACTTTCAGCAAGGCTCGCGACATTCGCATTATTGGTTTTCCTTTGCTCCTGCGGTGGTGGTGGGGGCGGAGGTGGAGGCCCACCGACTTTGCCTCTCAGCGCTTTTGCCGGGACCTGGTTGGGATCGGTCGAAGACGATTCGGCGGTCATGCATGAGGTCAGCATTACGGTCGACGGGTCGGGGAACATTACCGAGATCGTGAGTGATGGAGTTCCTCAGGGTGTCACCGGCACTATCCAGAAATCCACGACGGGATCCGGCGCATTCATGGCCGGCGTGTTCGGGATCGTTTTTAGCGACGGCTCCGAAGGAGGCTTCATCGTTGATACGAACGGGACACATCTCGGATTCCTCGATGATGCGTTCAATTTCGGGGTATTCCAGAAAGGCGCCGCGGCATTGCCGGCTTATGCGTCCGCGGACATCGCTGGCAGCTGGTCGGGATACGGCGTGACGTTGAACAGCAATTTTGACGTATCGCAGAGCTTCGCTTCGAGCGCCGTGGTCAACAGTGATGCCAATCGGACATTCAGCGGCAGCGATATCGGCGGTGCATTCAACGGGAGTTTTCCGATACATACCTCGCTTGGGCGTTGGCAAGGCTCTTTCAACTATCCCGCCACCGGGGAGAACGGCGATGCGAGTGCCTTCCTGTCCGCCGATAAAACGTTTGCAGCGACGTGGGGATGCAGTGGTTTCAGCTTCCCCGAAGACTGCTCTTTCAGCGTCTGGACCAAAAACTAAGGCGAGCGAGGGGGGGCAGTGCGAAGCAGCTTGAAGCGGGGACCGGCAACCGCAGTCCGGGATTCTTCTCCCGGGACTGCGGTTGTCCGCTGGCGCCGCATCGGTGCGGTGCTATCCGGATTAATCGCAATTGGCATCGCCGTCCGGTTCGTTCTACCGCCGGGCAATGACGTGCAGCCAGCCTCGCGTCCCCACAACGAGCGGGCCTCGGAACCCGGTGAAGACGTTGGTCGTGGAATGGAAAAGGCACAAGCCCTGGCCGCCGGTACCGGGGCAACCGGTACGAGATATCCGGCGGAATTCCCCCAGGACCTGGAAGTGGTGGGCCTCATCGCGCGGGGATCTGCAGGCATGGCCATCATCGCCGAAGCCGGGGGCCGGCAAAAGGTGTATCGAATCGGCGATGCGGTCCGCAGCGGCATGGTGTTGCAGGAAGTGTCGCGAAGCGGCGTGACCCTCGGTGCCGGTGACCGCCAGCAGACGCTCGCGTTGAAGAGCACGCTCATCGAGAACAAATGGGCAGTTTGCCCAGAGCCGATCGCCAAGGTATGCGGACTTGCCGAAGACAGAAAAATCTTCGACACATGGCCTGGGCAGCGCCTCATCGCGAGGTCTCCTGGACCTTAAATCGGAGTTGCCGTCGCAAGGCCCGTTTGTCCGCAATGCAAACGACGAATTTCAACTGGAACACGCCAAACCCGGCAGCTTTTATTCGAGGTTGGGGCTGCGTCCGGGCGATGTGCTGCGCACCGTGAACGGCAATCCTGTCGATTCGACCGGGCGGGTCACGGAGTTCTACCAGCAGCTTCGCGATGGCAAGCAGGGGGAGGTCGAAGTGCTGCGCCAGGGCCGACTCGAAAGGATTCGTTATGGCGCGAACTGAGGTCATCGGCATCAACCGGTTCTTCCCGGTGCGAATCCGTATGCGATCCGTAACTGGGGTGGCGGTATCTTTGCTTCGAGCGCCGGCTGTCAGGAAGGGGTGAACCTTTGGACAGCTACATCATCCGGATTTACCGGAGAGGTCTCGCCAGTGAGCGGGAACTGGCCGGGTTGGTGGAACGCATTGGCAATGGCAAGCGCCAGGCTTTCGGCAGCAGCGAAGAACTCTGGGCGTTTCTGACCGATCGCGCTTTATCGCGACGGCGAGGTGTGAAGGGTAAGGCAAGCAAGACGCAACGCTAAAGACATGTTTCTCCCGTGCAGTTTTTACCTCCTTGTTGGGGAAGCCGGGGTCCGGGACCCCGGCTGCTTTTTGCGAAGGCCGGTAATTTGATCGAGGCCCTCTCGCGCCGACAAATGGAGAGCCATCGCATCGGCATTCGATTGTTGTAAAGCAGCGTGCGTCTTGCACGCAAAAAGAAAACAAGCTTCGCCGCCACTTCGTTTTTCGTGACGGATCCTCCGGACGCCTTCTAGTCCGCTAAACCGATAAGAACGGATGTTTTCGTGACATCCATAGATATATGGAGGAACTCATGCAATCGTCGACATTCCTGCTAGCGGGATCGATCGTGCTGGTATTGGCCGCGCCGGGCGTCAGTCTTGCCGCCAAGTGCACCGGAACCAATATCAACAATACGGTTTCCTGGGAACCCACGGAAATCTCGAAGGGAACCACGCTGGCGACATTCAGAAGCACCAGCGTCACCGTTGCCGATGACCCTGCCGCTGCCTACCACCTGGTGTCGGGCGAATGCATCGGCAGTTTCCTGATGACGCCGGATGGGAAAACGCAAGGCAGCGGCAACTGCGCGCGCAAGGACAAGGAGGGCGACGTGCTGAACGAGGAGTGGGTCGCGACCGACGGAACGGGTTCAAAAGGTGCCTGGAAAAACATCGGCGGGACCGGGAAGTTTGCCAATACGAAAAACACCGGCCAGTGGGAGTTCAGCCCGCTGCAGGGAAAGATGGGAGCAGTTCGCTGGGTGGGGAACTGTCAATAAGGGAGTCTGGCGACACGGTGCGCCAGGAAAACAAGCTGGAATAAACGTACGGAGGAGTCATGAGAAAAACACTGGCCGTACTCGTAACAGGGCTTTCACTTGCGGGACTGTGTGCTGCCGCCGGGGCGCAGCAACTTCCCAAGTCGGGAAGCATTTCCGTTCACACCGGCTGGAAAGATACCGGGGAAGCACTCGATGTCGCAGACCAGCGGATGCAAGGTCACGGAAGTGTCATTGGCACCAGCTTCAACGATAAGGGCTCCGGGCCACTCCACGGCGGCCCCGCGACCTGCTTTTACACGTTCTTTTTCGCGGACGGCGCCGTGAAGAACAAGGGGTATTGCGCCTTCGGCGATGTAGACGGAGATCGCATATTCACCGATTGGAATGGTGGCTCCGCAGCGGGCGGCGGAGTCGAAGGCGTCAACAATATCGTCGGGGGCACGGGAAGTACGCCGGGGTGCAGGGCAGCGGGCCGTGGAAATGCGCAGACCCGGGCAAGAACGGACAACTGTCGTGCACGCAGCGATTCGATTACCGGCTGCCGTGAGTTTCCGGAAGCGATCTTCATGTCCAATATGACTTCCCGATGCCAACGTGTGATAGCCATCGTCGGCCTGTCCCTCGTCAGTGTATTGGCATATGCCGACGACCCGGACGGGACTTATCGACTGGTAATGCGCAAGCTGGCGGACGGCACTGAGCTCCGGCCACCGGCTGTTTACGGTATGGGTACTTTCAAGAACGGGATGTATCAGCTTTCCTTGTTCTGGCAGACGCCGAACGGCAATACAGCCGCGCTGTCGCGAATTTCACAGTGGGAGTGGAGCGAAAGCGAAGTGACCGCGACGCCGCTGGCCTTCATGTTCGACGACGGCAGCGGCAAGCCGCCAATCTACGAGTGGGGCGGCGAGACCAGGCGCGTGCCCGTTATCAGGCAAGGCTCACGCGTGTCTCATGCGCATCCGCTCGATCCTGTCTTCATGGTCTGGGATGGCGACCACGAGACGGCGAGCATCGAAGGCGTGCTTACCGATCATTGGGAAAAAGTCAGATAACAGGACCAGCGCGTACCGAACAAGCATTGATGGAATGCAAACAGGGGACAAATTTTGAGGAAAAGAATGACGTTTGCTGGAACGGGAGCGTTTGTGATGGCAGCGCTGTTCATTGCCAGCGCAGCATGGGCACAGCAACGCTTTCCTCTCAAGACAAGTTCGCCAGGGAGCGAAACAACGTACACCCAGCAGCACGTCGTCGAAGTTGGCGATGGGCCGAATCATCAGGTGCGCATCTATGAAATTCGCCGCCGTAATACGACCGACCCGATGACCTTGCGCGGCGTCAAAGTCACCGAGAGTTGGGCGCGCGGTATTTCGGACTACGCCGATTACAGCGGCCCTACCTACGGTTATATCGTTTATCAGCTCGAGAATGGCGATCGCGTCCTGGCGCGCTACGCCGGCACCGTCCAATCGCTGCATCGTGCAGACGGCACTCGGGAATACATCTACCACGGCAATACCACGATTACGGGCGGGACCGGCGAATTTCAGAAGATCCGGGGCTACCTCCGTGATTTTTCAAAGGGCACGTCAAAGGCCGGCAAAGCGCTCAGCAATGAAGTTTCCGGCGAGGGTGAATACTGGTTCGAAGAGTAAGACCCGATCACAGCTCCCCGAACGAGGGGCGCGCGGCTTGGGAATGTGTTCAGAAGAAAAACATTCAACCATTCGGAGGATCTATGTCGCAGGCGAAAGTCATTCAACGGTTCCTGGTGCTGGTCTCCGCTCTCGTGTGGGCGGGTGCTGCCTTGGGATAACTGTTCCGGCCGGGTCAACGGGGTGGCCTTGTATGGCGACACCATCGAAGTCGCCAACGGCCACACGATGACGATCTTTTCCCAGCACCAATATTACGACCAGCGAAAACTAGGCCAACAATGCGGCCGGCAAGTGCGGCGGCTATGCGATTACCACGCCGGATGGAAAGACGCGTGTCGTCGGCGTGTGCGCACGCAAGACGAAGGACGGCGATAGCTGGAGTGATGAATGGGTGCTTGAACCAGGAGCCCAGCGGGGTACCTGGAAACAGGTGGGCGGCACGGGGGTGTTCGCAAACAAGAAATGGTCAGGCTGGTGGCAGCCCGTGTTCGATGACGGTAAGATTTTTATGGGGAACTGGGGCGGGACCTGCAATTAGCGAGCGGCAGATCCATTGGCTCAAGCACCGCCGCCACACGCAAACCAGTAGCTGGCAGGACCGCAGAACAAGGAGCGAATCATCAGGCGACGAGCGATTCTCCAACAAGTCCCACTTGCGGCAACCGCGTTTCTTGCGGCATTGCTAAGCGTGAACCCCGCATGGGCGCAGCAGAAGCACAGCATCAACACGACCGCAGACGGACAAACGAGCAAATACATCCAGCAACATAAGATCGATGTCGGAGATGTTCCGGGACATCAGATCCGGATACAGGAAACCCAGCGCATCCATAACGAGAAAAGTACGCTCGCATTCTCCGGTGTAAAGGTCAAAGAAAGCTGGGTACGAGGGTATTCCGATTACACAAACGGCAAGGGGGCAGCCTGGGGCTACGGAATCTGGATGCTTGCAGACGGCAATAAAGTCTTTTATGAATACATCGGAACTTCGCATGCGGAACCGACCGTAACCGGCTCACTCAAGGGCACTTACCACGGTACGACGCGTATCACGGGAGGAACCGGAAAGTACAAGGGTATCCGGGGGGGCACGACCGACTCTGTCAGTTTCGACAACGATCCCAAGAATGGATACAACCAGACCGAAAGCAAAGGCGAGTACTGGTTCGAGGAGTGAAGCTCGAATGTGGCTTCGTCACATGGGGGGATTGCGGGTGGCGCAGCCGGAATTTGACGCGATCCCGATAGTGGAGGATCCCATATGAAAACAACTTCGTTGCATAGCCTGGCTGCGCTGTCCTTGATCTTTGTTTGGAGCGGCGCTTCATATTGGCGGAAAATTGCAGCGGTCGCTGGACCAACGTGACCCAGTCTGCCGAGACGTTGGACCTCGGGAACGGGCACACGCTCACCATCTTTTCGGCCAGAGGGGGTAGTTCCAGTGACAACTCTCCGATGACCGGGGTCGGACAATGTGGCGGCTACGTGCTCACCACGCCGGATGGAAAATCCCGGCTGAGTTATGCGTGCGCGCGCAAGGCCAAAAACGGCGACACCTGGAGCGATTTCGGTGGGATAGAGCCTGGAGCCGATCGGGGAACATGGAAGCAGTCCGGCGGCACGGGTGTCTTTGCCGGCAAGAACAACTCCGGAACGTGGCAAGCCGTGGTGGATGATGGCAAAACTACGACAGGCACCTGGACCGGGAACTGTAACTAGCGGAAGTCATCGTGCTCAAGCGCCGCCCTGTATCGAGCGGTGCTTGAGTAAACCGCAGGGCGCGAATACTGAGACCACGCTTCGGACAACGTCTCAATTTGGCCACATCGTTGTCCTGGCATCCCGGGCGGCCGATCTGCGCGTTACAACGGGACCAGCGTATAACCCTGCTTCTCCAGAATGATCAGATCAGTGATTGCGGAGAGGGTCAGTTCGACTTTGGGATTCACCCAATCGTTCGCGAACTTGTTATGCGCGAGTGCCTGCCCGCAGACCACTACTTTGACGCCGGCCTTGCCGAGGGCATCGATCAGCTCGATGTTCGGATTGTCGGTCTTGAATTTTTCGCGGTAATGCGCATTGTCCAGCACGATGGGCGTGGCCGGCCCATGGACCACCACGACGAGTTGCAATCTGGATGTCGGCACGCCCGCCGAAGCGAACACATTCACCGTGCGCGCGACCCGGTCGAGTCCGCCATTGACCTTGTCGGGTTCGCCGCCACCGGTCAGGTTGAAGACCGCTTTGTACTGCGTGTTCTTGTCCGGCTGCATGGCCGCTTCCGGCAGCGCAACGACTTTGCCGTGGTTCTTGATGACGGGATTGATCCACTCCGGTTCAGCGGCCGGGGCGAGCCCTGCCGACACCAGGGCGAGAATCACGAAAAGGCCGTTCGTAGTGCTGTAAACGTCGTGCCCATGAGGGTTCCTCTCAGGAATCGAAAGGATCGTTGGTCGCCCGACTGGGAGTCGCCCCTTATATATCGGGCAACCAAAGAGCGCGCCGGTTCCATGAACGCTCACAACGCTTTCCACAGCAGCGACAACCCGCTGAGGATGAGAAGAATGCTGACGAACCGGCCGACCTGTCGGTGAGTCAGTTTCGCGTGCAGGCGGTGGCCGATCATCAGACCGACCGGCATTACGGGTACGAGCAGCAGAAAGGCCCACCAGACCTCGGCCTGTAACAGCAATCCGGAGATCAGGTAAACGGCTACGCGCAGTCCGGTGCTGAAGGAGAAGATTGCCGAAAGCGTGGCGCGCATGCGCCCCGAATCGTGGATCCGGGCGGCCATGTAAGTCGCATAAATCGGCCCGCCCACACCGAACAGGCCGCCGAGCAACCCACCGGTGAGTCCGGTCGGAATTCCCCACCAGTGTGATACCGGCTTGGACGAGGGCCTGGTAAACAGCCGATAGACGCCGTAAGCCGTAACTAGAACAGCCCAGGGTCAACAGTGCCGCATGTTTGGGCAAAGTCGCCAGCAACGTCACGCCCGAAAGAATGCCGACGACGACCGCCGGGATGATGTATTTCAACTCGGACACGTCGACCTGCTCGCGGAATCGCAGACCGTTGGATGCCGTCGCCAGAAAATCCACCATCACGACCAGCGGCACCACTGACTGCAGCGGCAGGAAGTGCACCAGCAGGGGAATGGTGACCAGCGCCGAACCGAAGCCGGATAGCCCGAGAATGATGTAGGCAAGCAACCCGATCAGCGGGATGGCAATCAGGGTTTCTAACGGAAAGGGCATGGCGGTTCGCGGATGAAGGCGCGCAGTCTAGCACCCCCGCACCTTTATAATGCCGCGTCCGGGAACTGGCGGGGAGCGCGGTGATGCTGCAACAAGGAGTGGTGGTGATCGGCGGGGGCACCATGGGCGCCGATATCGCGGCGATATTCGCCGCCGCCGGGCTGCGCGTGGCGATCGTGCAGCGGCCGGGAAAAACCCGCGATACGCTGGCGGTGCGGGTTGCCAGGTCGGTCGCGGAACTGGGCGACCGAACGCCGGATATCCTGCTGCATGACGCGCTGCGCGACGTGGCGTGGCAGGGCGTGGGCCTCGTCATCGAAACGGTCCGCGAGGATCTGGCGCTAAAACAAAGCATATTCGCCGAACTCGAAGCACTCGCCCCCGCGGACATCGCGCTGACCAGCAACTCCTCCAGCTTTCCGATCAGCCAGATTGCGAAGGGTCTCAAGACCGGCCAGCGCATGCTTGGCCTGCATTTCTTCATGCCTGCGCACCTGGTGCCGCTGGTGGAGGTGGTGTGTTCGGCGCAGACCGACGGCGCGGTTGCGCAGTCGGTGTTCGAACTCATGCGCAAGCTGCAGCGCAAGCCCGTCATGGTCGCGAAGGACATTCCCGGATTCCTCGCCAATCGCATGCAGCACGCGCTGATGCGCGAAGCCTGGTCGTTGATCGAACGCGGCATCGCCACACCGGAGGACGTGGACACCGCGGTGCGTTATGGCTTCGGATTCCGCTATGTCGCGGCAGGCCCGATCCTGCAAAAGGAAATGTCGGGGCTCGATGTGAACTACCTGGCCTCGTCCACGGTCTTTCCAGACTTGTGCAACGACGCCAAACCCGCGGCAAAGCTGGCAGCCAAAGTCAAAGCCGGCGAGATCGGCATGAAAAGCGGCAAAGGCTTTTACGATTGGCCCGCGGACAAGATTGCGCTGGCCAAAGCACGCTATCAGCGCGCACTGAAGCGAGGGCTCGAAATCCTGAAGGCCGAGGATGACGCAAGCTGACGGGCCCCGTGTCGTACTCGTCCACGGATTGTGGATGCACGGTTTCATCATGCTGCCGCTCGACCGGCGTTTGTCGCAAAGCGGGTTCAGGGTGGCACGCCACAGTTATCGTTCCATGGCGCGCGGCCTGCAGGAGAACGCGCGCCGGCTTGCGTCGGCCTGCGGGCCGGAGCGTGAACCGATTCATCTGGTCGGGCATAGCCTCGGCGGCCTGGTGATCATGAGCATGTTGCACGAGCATCCGGAGATTGCCGTGCACCGGGTGGTGCTGATGGGAAGCCCCTATGCGCACAGCGCTGCAGCGCATTACCTGGAAAGTGCGCCCTGGAGCCGGCGAGCGCTCGGCCAGACCATGCAGGATTGGCTGCACGCGCCGCGCCCGAGCGTGCCCGAGGGCGTGGAGCTTGGCGTGCTTGCCGGCGATGTTTCTTTCGGGCTCGGCAGGCTGGTCATGAATCTGCCGCAGCCGAGCGACGGCGTCGTGCGATTGGAAGAAACACAGGTGCCGGGCGCTGCGGATACGATTGTGTTGCACACCAGCCATAGCGGCATGCTGGTGTCGCCGGCGGTGGCGCGGGCGGTGTGCAGTTTCCTCAAACACGGGAATTTCAGTTGATGATTCGTTGCGTTCTTGCCATCGCGCTGGCCACTTTGCTCTCCGGCTGCGCGAGTATCGGTTATTACTATCAGGCCTTCGAAGGGCAGATGCAGATCTGGCATCGCAGCCGCCCCATCGAGCGGATGATCGAGGACGAGCGCACGCCGGCGCAATTGCGCGAACGCCTGAAGCTGGCCCTGCAGATACGCGAATTCGCGTCCGCCCAACTGGCGCTGCCCGACAACGGCAGCTACCGGAATTATGCGGACCTCGAGCGCCCGTTCGTCGTCTGGAACGTGTTCGCAGCCGGCGAGTTTTCGGTCGCGCCCAAGGAATGGTGCTTTCCGTTCGCGGGCTGTGTCGGCTATCGCGGTTATTTCAGCGAGGCCGGTGCACAACGCAAGGCCGGCGAACTCGAGCGTGAAGGCCTGGATGTGTTCGTCGCGGGCATCCCCGCCTATTCCACCCTGGGGTGGTTCGACGATCCCGTGCTCAACACCATCGTGCGCTATCCGGATGCGGAACTCGCGCGGCTCATTTTCCACGAACTCGCCCACCAGGTGGTCTACGTTTCCGGTGACACGATGTTCAACGAATCCTTTGCCGCGGCCGTCGAGCTGGAAGGCGTCGACCGCTGGCTCACGCGCAACGGCGATGCCGCGCAACGCACCGCGTTCGAGGTGCGCGAGCAGCGCAAAGCCGGCTTCGTTGCGCTGATCATGCAGTATCGCGAGCGGCTCAAAACGTTATACGCGCGCGACATGCCCGATCCGGAGAAGCGCCGGCAAAAAGCCGAGACCTTTGCCATGCTGAAAGCCGAATACCAGAGCCTCAAGGCGTCCTGGGACGGCTTTGCTGGCTACGACCGCTTCTTCGCCAGGGAACTGAACAACGCGCATCTGGTGCCGATCGCGACCTACTCCGAACTGGTGCCGGGCTTTCGACGCCTGCTGGCGCAAAACGGCGGGGACTTCCAGCGGTTCTACACGGCGGTCAAAAAAATGGACGGGCTGTCCAAAGCCGAGCGCCGGGCGAAGCTGGAAGCCGACTGAGGACGCCGATGCTAAACTGCCGCCTTCACCGAATTGCGCTTCGGATCATCCAATCGGATATTCATTCATGAGCGACTCCACCGACATCAACACGCTGCGTCGCATTCTGCGCGATTGCAAGACCATCGCCGTGGTCGGCTTGTCGGCCAACTGGTACCGGCCGAGCTTTTTCGCCGCCAAGTACATGCAGGAGCACGGCTATCGCGTGATCCCGGTCAACCCGTCCTATCCGGAGATCCTCGGCGAGAAATGCTACGCGTCGTTGAAGGACATTCCGGAAAAAGTGGACATGGTCGACTGCTTCCGCAAAAGCCAGGACATCGAGCCCATCGCCGACGAGGCGATCGCCATCGGTGCCAAGGTCCTGTGGATGCAACTGGGCGTCGCCAACCCCGCGGCAGAAGAAAAAGCGCGCAAGGCCGGCCTCGAGGTCGTCCAGGATCGATGCGTCAAGATCGAGCACGGCCGGCTGTTCGGCGGCCTCAACTGGGTCGGCGTGAACACCAAAGTGATTTCCGCCAAGCGGCCGAAGTGGCTGCCGTATTAGAAGGGCCGTGAATGTCGTGAATATCGTGAATGTCGTGAATGTCGTAAGACCACGCAGCGCGCGAGGTGCGGAAGGCACTTCTGAGATGTACGGAGCGCGATCGGCAGAGTGGCAGGACACGTAGGTACGCAGCGCCATCCACGTTTTTCGGCATTCACGGCATTCACGGCGCATTCACGATATTCACGATATTCACGATCAGGATTCACGGATTCACATTCACGGAACTTCCATGGCAGACAGAGAATTCGGATTTGGCACGTTGTGCCTGCATGCGGGGCAGATCCCCGACGCGGCGACCGGCGCGCGCGCGGTGCCGATTTACCAGACCACGTCGTTCGTGTTCGATTCGGCGGAGCACGCGGCGAGCCTGTTCAACCTGCAGACGTTCGGCAACGTCTATTCGCGCATCTCGAATCCGACGGTCGGCGGTGTTCGAGGAGCGCATGGCGGCGCTCGAAAATGGCCGCGCGGCATTGGCCGCTGCTTCGGGCCAGGCGGCGCAAATGTGTGCGCTGTTGACCATCCTGCGGCCGGGCGACGAGATCATCTCGTCCAGCACGCTCTATGGCGGCACGTATTCGCAGTTCGACGTGACGTTCCGCCAGTTCGGCATCCATACCGATTTTCGTCAATTCCGACGATCCGGAGAACTTCCGCAAGGCCGTCACGCCCAGGACACGGGCGATCTACGCCGAGACGATGGGCAACCCGCAGATCAATGTGCTCGACATCGAAGCCGTCGCGAAGATCGCCAACGAAGCCGGCGTACCGCTGATCATCGACAACACGTTCGCTTCGCCCTACCTGTGCCAGCCGATCAAGTTCGGCGCGGACATCGTCGTGCATTCCGCGACCAAGTTCATCGGCGGTCACGGCACGACCATGGGCGGCGTACTGGTGGAATCCGGCAAGTTTCCGTGGGGCAACGGCAAATATCCGATGATGACCGAACCGTCGCGCGGTTATCACGGCGTGATTTTCCACGAGACCTTCGGCGATTTCAGCTACACCATGAAATGCCGCATGGAGTCCATGCGCACCCTGGGGCCCGTGCTCTCGCCCTTCAGCGCCTGGATTCTGCTGCAGGGCCTTGAAACGCTGCATGTGCGCGTCGAACGCCATGTGCAGAATGCGGTGGCGGTCGCCAAATTCCTCGAGGGCCATCCGCGCGTCTCCTGGGTGAACTACCCGGGGCTGCCGGGCAACAAATACCACGCGCTGGCGCAGAAGTACCTGCCGAAGGGCAGCGGCTCGATCATGACCTTCGGCATCAAAGGCGGGCTGGAGGCCGGCGTCAAGTTCATCGAGGCCTTGCAGTTCTTCTCGCATCTGGCCAACGTCGGCGACGCCAAGACCC
Organism: uncultured beta proteobacterium; assembly: GCA_963846655.1. Classification (GTDB taxonomy): domain Bacteria; phylum Pseudomonadota; class Gammaproteobacteria; order Burkholderiales; family JACQAP01; genus JACQAP01. The sequence continues at coordinate 162,648 of CAWJWT010000013.1, forward strand.
TGGTGATCCATCCGGCCTCGACTACGCACCGGCAGCTTTCCGAGGAAGACCAGATCAAAGCCGGCGTCGGTCCGGACATGATCCGGCTTTCAATCGGCATCGAGGACATCGACGATATCCTGTGGGATCTCGACCAGGCGCTCGCGCAATCGAAGGGCTGAAACGCGCACGCCTGCCGAGGCTGCCATTCACTTTTCTTTTCCTTTGCGACCCTTGCGCCTTAGTGTCGAGGTGTGCCGGACATAGATCATGAAAGGCGTAGTCTGGCCGTTGATCGTCACGATGGCGATCCAGGCGCTGGTGTCGCTGGTGGTCTATACGCCGCCTGTGCTGGCGCCGGTGGCGCAAACCGAGATCGGGCTGCCGGCGAGCGCGGTCGGCATCGTCACGGCGCTGATCTATCTGGCGGCTACGTTCACCGCGCTGTCCGCAGGGAATGTCATCAACCGCTTCGGCGCGTTGCGCGCAAGCCAGCTCTCGCTGGTCTTCTCGGCCGCCGGCATTGCCTTGATGGCCAGCGCGAATGCGTGGCTGGTGGTCCTCGGCGCGCTGGTAATTGGCACGGGTTATGGTGCGGTCACGCCATCGAGTTCCGCGATTCTGGCCGATCGCACACCCGACCGCATGCGCGCTTTCATTTTCTCCGTAAAGCAGACGGGCGTGCCGATCGGCGGCGCGATTGCGGGCGCAGCGATTCCGGTGCTGATCTTCGGGCTGGGCTGGAAGGCGGCGGCGCTGATCGCGGCGGGTTCATGCGTGCTTCTGGCGATCGCGGTTCAGCCTTATCGCGCCGGCGTTGATCTCGCAACGCACACGCCGCGACCGTCCGCGCCCGTGCATTTGCTCGAGCCATTCAAACTCGTCATGTCGCATGCGGGGTTGCGCGAGCTGGCGCTGGCTTCATTCTCCTACTCGGGCATGCAGATGTGCATGGGCACGTTTCTGGTGCTGTTTTTCGTCGAGCGCATGAACCTGTCCCTGGCTGCCGCTGGCGCGGCCCTGTCGATGGCCATGGTGTCGGGCAGCATCGGGCGCATTTTCTGGGGCGTGGTGGCCGATAACTGGCTGGCGCCGCGCGCGGTGTTGGGTGGCCTCGGCGCAATGATGGCGTTGTCCGCTTTCGTGACGGCGTCGATGGCGCCGTCCTGGCCTTATGTCCCGATGCTGCTGGTCAGTTTCGTGTTCGGGGCGAGCGCGATCGGCTGGAACGGGGTGTACCTGTCTGAAGTGGCGCGTCTGGCACCACGCGGCAAGGCGGGGTCGGCCACCGGCGCCTCGCTGGCCATGACTTACGCGGGGGTGGTGTTCCTGCCCACGGTGTTCTGGGCGATCGTGCATTTCAGCGGCAGCTATGCCGCAGCATTCGTCGCTGCCGGCGCGCTGACGCTGTGGCGCGGCGTGCTGTTCTTCCGGCCGGTTATTTGAAAGCGGATTGGCGCTGCGTGAGTTGCCAGCGCCCGTCGCGCTGGACCCAGACATTGATATAACGCAAATCGGCCTTGCGGCGCTCTCCGCCGATCTCGAGATCGAGGCGCGTATCGCCCATTACCGTGGCGACGTTGCCATAGGTATGGACTTTCACGTCGTAGCGCTCCGCGGTGAAAATTTTCACCGTGCCGCTCATCGTCTGACGGATGTAACCGGGCTTGTCGTTGGTCTTGCCATTGGCCTGGTGGTAGTAAAACTCGTCGGCCAGCGTATGGGCCAGCGCGTCGGCATCCATGCGGATCATGGCGTCGTAACGGCGATCCTCGACCTCGTGAATCTCTTCGACTGGACCCGCCAGGGCCGGCATGCACGCCAGACCCAGTGCCGCGAATATCCAGGCTGCAAGGGTTTTCTGCCGGGTTGTGACGTTCATGTTCGCTCCTCCAATGGTGGGTTTTTTGTGCGACCTCGAACGGGCTCATCGTAGCATTACACGCGCGAACCGCTCTGATTCAAAGAATGTCGTGTGTGCTGATCAGTACAAGAACGATTCAATTGCCCGCGCAAACTCCGCCGGCTGATCCTGATGCATCATATGGCCGGCATCCGCAATGGTTTCCTCGTGCAGCGAGCGATAACAGGCGCGATAGTCGTCCAGCAGCGCATGATCGTTTTTCATCCATCGCTTCATCCACTCGCCGTCGCCCCAGAGCCAGAGCACCGGGGCGACGATACGCCGCCAGCAGGCCATTGCCTCTTCCGCACGATAGAGCACGGGATTCACCATCTTGTGTCGAGGATCGGCGCGCAACTGCAAACTGCCGTCGGCCTGCTGCTCGGCCCAATGCGACGCCAGGAAGCGCGCATGTTCTTGGCTGAGCCGCGGATTGTTCTTGCGCAGGCGCTCGACGACTTCGTCGAAGGTCGCATAAGGGCGCAACGTCGGGGGGCCGCGATGTTCCTCCAGCCATTTCGCGTAACGCTCCGGGGCCTGGTCGGGCCGGGTCGGCGGCAGCCCGAAGCCTTCGGCGAGGATCAGCTTGCCAATGCGCTCCGGCCGGATGCCGGCGTACAGGTTCGCAATATTGCCGCCCATGCTATGGCCCACCACATAGGCCGGGGACTCGGGCTGGAAATGTTGCAGCAGGGCATCGAGGTCGGCGATGTAATCCGCAAACCAGTAGCCCTCACGCGCCCATTCCGACAATCCAAAGCCGCGCCAGTCCGGCGCGATCACATGCCAGTCGTGCCTGAACTCGTCCACCGCGAACTGAAACGACGCCGACACATCCATCCAGCCGTGCAGCAGGAAGAGCTTCGGCGCCGATGGATTGCCCCATGTGCGCACGTGATAGCGCAGGCCGCGGATCGGGAGGGTGAGGGAGACGCTGGAAATCATGAGGGCCGTGAATGACGTGACGGTCGTGATGGCGTGAAGGTCGTGAAGAAGGTGACGACGTGACGGTCGGAAAGAACGTGACGGTCGTTAGGGGGTGACGATTGGAAATACCGTAAAGGCAAAGGGGCACTCGCAGTCGGTTGTTGCATTATGCTAGTCACGTCGTCACGTCGTCACGTCGTCACGACATTCACGATCATTCACGATCATTCACGCACCATTCACGGCCTCTGCGCTACTCCTGTCCCGTCATCGGTTCGGGTTCTTCATGACGGCGGATGCTCAGGTAAGACAGCAGCGCCAGCGCGAGGCCGATCAGCAGCATGCCGACGAGTTCTGAGCGTCCGGGTTGTTCGCCCAGTTGTATCCAGGAAGCAAATATCGCGATGACGGGAATGCCGAGCGACGACAGGCTGGTGGTGCCCGCAGGCAACCGGTGCAGGACATAGAGCCAGGCGAGCCAGCCGATGCCGGTGGCCAGGATGCCGTTGAACAATGTGACACCGACGAAAGTATTGGACCAGACGATGGCGGGGCGGTCGATCAAGAGCTGGCAAAGGATCACGGGGACCAGGCCGATGAGCATCTGCCAGAACGTGAACGACAAGGGTTCGACGCGGGCATGGTTGTGCAGGCGCTTGGCGTAAACCACGCCGATCGCCCAGCACATGCCCGCGATGACGGCCAACGTTTTGCTGAACAGCGAGGTATGCATCTGCCAGGGCTCCAGCACGAACACGAGGCCTGCGATGGCGAGCGCGACCGCGACCCACTGAACGCCCCTGGATGCGCTCGTTGAGCATGGGCCACGCAAACACCAGTACCCAGAAGGGCATGGTGAAGACCAGCACCGAGGTCTTGCCCGGTCCGCCCTCCGAGAGCGCCCAGGTATTGAGCAGCAAAAAGGCCCCGGTCTGGATCAGGCCGATCATCACCAGGGCCCGCCAGTATTTGGGTTTGAGCGACCTGCGTGTCCAGAGCAGGCCGATGAACAAGGTCAGGATGCCGAGTTCGAGGCGCAGCGCCACGACGTCGATCGGGCTCGCGTAATCCAATCCGATTTTCGACGTGATCCAGCTGTAGCCCCACAGGATGACCAGCAGGACCATGACGACGACCGCATTGCGTGTCTCGCGAGCCTCGGTCATGGCGTCGGCGCGACGGCGGGTTGCAGATTGCCGTCGAGCGCGACGCGCTGGTCGAAGACGAAGCAATGCCCGCGGAAATGGGCATCGCCGCATTCTTCGAAATATTGCAGAATTCCGCCATCGAGCTGATAGACATGGCGAAAGCCCTTGCCGATCAGTACCGGTGCGGCTTTTTCGCAGCGGATGCCGCCGGTGCAGAACGTGACCACGGTCTTGTCCTTCAGCGACGGATCGAGCCGGTCGACGGCGCGGGCAAACTGGCCGAAAGAACTCAGCCGCATGTCCAGGGCGTTGTGAAACGTTCCGGCCTCGACTTCGAAGGCGTTGCGTGTATCGAGCAGCACGACGTCGCGGCCTTCATCGAGCCAGCGCTTGAGTTCCGCGGCGCAGCACAGTGGGCGCCCGCTCCTTTGCCGGATCAACGCCGGGCACGCGCAGCGTGATGATTTCCTTCTTGATCTTGACCAGCATGCGATCGAACGGCTGGTATGCAGAAATACTGTGCTTGAAGCGCAGGTCGGCCAGCCGGGGATCGGCGCGCAGGAACGCCTGAAACGAGTGCGCGGAGGTTTCGCTGCCGGCCAAAACCACATTGATGCCCTCGGCACTCAGCAAGACGGTGCCTTTGAGTTCAAGTTCGCGGCAACGTTGCGCGAGCAGGGTTTTCAGCCGATCGAGACCATCGAGGGCAATAAATTTGTAACCGGCGAGATTGACGAATGACATGACGGCTGGAACGGGACCAGGGCGGCTATTTTACCTATCTGATACAAATATTCATCGGCGCCCGCCCCAACCGGGGAAACTCAGACAAAACAATGGGAAGAGATTATGGCGTCGCGCGCCGCGGGGCGCGGGCGGGATTTTTCTTGCGCTGCGGCGCGCAGTTTCGTGCGCACGGCGGCGGATGCGCGATGAAGGATCAAGTTATTCGGGCGTAAAATGCGGACATGCAACCGAAGTTCGTCCATCTGCGCCTGCACAGCGAATATTCCATCGTCGACGGCATCGTCCGCATCGATGACGCCGTGGCTGCGGCAGCGGCGGACGACATGCCGGCGCTTGCCCTGACGGACCTGTCGAATCTGTTCGGCATGGTGAAGTTCTACCAGGCGGCCCGCGGCAAGGGGCTGAAGCCGCTGCTGGGCGCCGACGTCTGGATCACCAACGAGAAAGACCGCGACAAACCGTTTCGCGCCTTGTTGCTGTGCGCGTCGCGCACCGGTTATCTGCGGCTCAGCGACTGGCTCACGCGCGCCTATCGCGCCAATCAGCATCGCGGCCGTGCCGAACTACACAGGGACTGGCTTCGGGAAGACGGCACCGACGGTCTGATCGCATTGTCCGGCGCGCATCTCGGCGACATCGGCCACGCATTGCTGGCGGACAACGCCGAGCAGGCCAGGAATCATGCGCAGTTTTGGGTGGAATCGTTTCCGCAGCGCTTTTATATCGAACTACAGCGCCCCGGCGGGGCGACCGCTGAACATTACGTGAAGCGCGCCGTGCGCCTGGCCTCCGCGTTGCGACTGCCGGTCGTCGCCACGCATCCGGTGCAATTTCTGAAGCGCGAGGATTTCGTCGCGCACGAGGCCAGGGTCTGCATTGCCGAAGGCTACGTGCTTTCCGACCAGCGCCGTCCGCGCCCCTTTACCGAGGAACAGTACTTGAAAAGCCAGGCCGAGATGGCCGAGCTTTTTGCCGATCTGCCGCAGGCGCTGGAAAACGCCGTCGAAATCGCGCGCCGCTGCAGCTTTGCGCTGGAGCTCGGCAAGTCGCGACTGCCGCTGTTCCCGACCCCTGCGGGCGTCTCGCTCGAAGCCTACCTGCACGAGCGCGCGCTCACCGGCCTCGACGAGCGCATGCGCCTGCTCTACCCGGACCCAGCCGCGCGGGCCGAACACCTGCCGCGCTACCGCGAGCGCATCGAGTTCGAGGTCAACACCATCGTGCAGATGGGGTTTCCCGGTTATTTCCTGATCGTGGCGGACTTCATCAACTGGGCCAAGACCAACGGCGTGCCCGTCGGGCCCGGCCGCGGCTCTGGCGCCGGATCGTTGGTGGCGTACTCGCTGGGCATCACGGATCTGGACCCGCTGCGCTATGGGCTGCTGTTCGAGCGATTCCTGAATCCCGAACGCGTGTCCATGCCCGACTTCGACGTGGACTTCTGCCAGGACGGCCGCGATCGCGTGATCGACTACGTTCGCCAGAAGTATGGCAACGATTCGGTCTCGCAGATCGTCACGTTCGGCACCATGGCCGCCAAGGCCGTGGTACGCGATGTCGGCCGCGTCATGGAGTGGAATTACAGCCGCACCGACGAATTGGCAAAGCTGATCCCGTTTCAGCCCGGCAAGCTGATCACGTTGCAAATGGCGCGCGAGATGGAGCCGCGGTTGAAGGAGCGCGAAGAAACCGAGGAGGAAACCCGCGAGCTGCTGGCGCTGGCCGGGCAGCTCGAAGGCTTGAGCCGCAATGTCGGCATGCATGCCGGCGGCGTGTTGATTGCGCCGGGCAAGCTCAGCGATTTTTGTCCGTTGTATGCCGCGTCGGAGTCCGACAGCACGGTGTCCCAGCTCGACAAGGACGACGTCGAAGCCATCGGCCTGGTGAAGTTCGATTTTCTGGGCCTGACCACGCTGACCATCCTCGACTGGACCGTGCGCTTCATCAAGCGCCTCGACCCGCAAGCGAACATCGAGCTCGAGAAATTGCCGCTCGACGATGCGGCGTCCTACCGCATTTTCGCCAGCGCCAATACCACGGCGGTGTTCCAGTTCGAATCGCGCGGCATGCGCGATCTGCTCAAGCAGGCGCGGCCCGATCGCTTCGAGGACATCATCGCGCTGGTGGCCCTGTACCGGCCGGGTCCGATGGAGCTCATTCCCGATTTCATCCAGCGCAAGCATGGCAAGAAATTCGGCTATCCGGATCCGCGCGTCGAAACCATCCTGGCGGAAACCTACGGCATCATGGTTTACCAGGAGCAGGTCATGCAGATGGCGCAGATCATCGGCGGCTACAGCCTGGGCGGCGCGGACTTGCTGCGCCGTGCGATGGGAAAGAAGAAAGCCGAGGAAATGGCCAAGCACCGCGGCTTGTTCAGCGACGGCGCGGGGAAAAACGGACTGAGCGCGGCCAAGGCCGACGAAATCTTCGACTTGATGGAAAAGTTCGCGGGTTACGGTTTCAACAAATCGCACGCCGCGGCCTATGCGCTGGTCGCTTTCCAGACGGCCTATTTCAAGACGCACCACACTGCGGCGTTCATGGCGGCCAACATGTCGGCCATCATGGACGATACCGACAAGGTGCAGGTGTTTCACGAAGACGCGATCGCCAACAAGCTGGAAGTCCTGCCGCCGGACATTCATGCCAGCGAGTATCGGTTCGTGCCCATCGACGAGAAGCGCATCCGCTACGGACTCGGTGGCATCAAAGGCACCGGCGCATCGGCGATCGAGCACATCATCGCTGCGCGCAGCGCGGGCCCGTTCTCCGACCTGTTCGATTTCTGCCGCCGCGTGGACCGGCGCATCGTGAACCGGCGCGTGATCGAATCGCTGGTGCGCGCCGGGGCTTTCGATGCCCTGAACGATCATCGCGCCAGTCTGCTGGCTTCGGTGGGCATCGCAATGGAAGCCGCGGAGCAGGCCAGCCGATCGATTTCCCAGGTGAGCCTGTTCGGCGAGGCTTCACTGGGCGCCGACGGACCGAAGCTGATCGACGCGCCGCGCTGGGACGATTCGGAGCGCCTGCAGAACGAGAAACTGGCGCTCGGGTTTTACTACAGCGGCCACCCGTTCAAGTTCTACGAAGAAGAATTTTCATCCGTGGTGCGCACGCGGCTGGCGAAGCTCATGCCGCCGGCGCCCGAGGAAGGCGCGCGCCAGCAGAACATTGCCGGGGTCGTGGAATCCGTGCGCATGCAGAAAACGGCCAGCGGCCGCATGATGGTCATGATGCTTTCAGACGGCACCGCGCGGCTGGAAGTCGTGGTTTACGATGAGGTGCTCGACCGGCATCGCAGCCTGGTGCGCGAGGATGCAGTCGTGCTCGTCGAGGCGAAAGTGCGTTCGTTCCGGCGCGGCGGCGAAGAGGGCGAGGATAATGTGGTGATGCGCATCGCCGCCGAGAAAATCCATGATCTGGCCAGCGTGCGGGCGCGATTCGGACGCAATCTCAAGCTGTCGATGAATGGCGCGGCGGATGCGAAGAAACTGAAGAAAGTGCTCGAGCCCTATCGCAACGGCTCCCTGCGCGTCTCGATCGCCTATACCAACGAGAGCGCCGTGGCGGAGTTCGATCTCGGCGAGGAGTGGAAAATCAGGCCTGACGACACCCTGATCTCGGAACTCGGCAAGTGGCTGGAACCCCGCAACGTCCAGGTGGTTTACCAATGAAGCCAACGCTGATCGATGCGCATCTGATCGATGCCGTTTCCGCGGCCGCGGCCGCGAGTCCGCGCCGGCGCAAGAATTTCAACTTCCATGCGCTGGAATCGGCCCCGGCCAACCGGCTGCTCAATGCGATCGAGCCTGACTCCTATGTGCGGCCCCATCGCCATCTCCATCCTGCCAAGGACGAAACGCTGGTGGTATTGCGCGGTGCTGTCGGGATGGTGATTTTCGACGACAAGGGTGCGGTGCTTCAGCATACGGTGCTGCGCGCCGGGACAGGTGCGTTGGGGGCGGATATTCCGCATGCGACCTGGCATACGTTTGTGGGGCTCGAGCCCGGATCCGTCATCTTCGAAGCCAAGGCGGGGCCGTACCTGCCGCTCGAGCGCGGCGAGAAAGCTTCATGGGCGCCCGCGGAGGATGATCCGACCGCCTTTGCCTACCTCGATAAACTGAACAGTCTGTTCCGCGCGGAGCAGGCCGACGGACGGGACTGACCATTCATACGCTTCCGACGCGGCCAGCGTCCTCGACGCCTTTCATCCCGCCGTTGCCAACTGGTTTCGCCGCACTTATGCGGCCCCGACCGAACCGCAAGTCCAGGCCTGGCCGGCGATCAGTTCCGGCAGCAATGCGCTGATTGCCGCGCCAACCGGTTCGGGCAAGACGCTGGCCGCCTTTCTCGCGACCATCGATGCGCTGGTTCGGCTCGGCGTACGCGGTGACCTGCGCGACGAAGTGCATGTCGTGTACGTGTCGCCGCTCAAAGCACTGTCGAACGACATCCAGAAGAATCTCGCCGAACCGCTGGCCGGCATTCGCCAGGAGTTGTTCGAATCGGGTTTGCCGGACGTGGATATCCGCACCGTCGTGCGCACGGGCGACACGCCCCAGGCGGACCGTGAGCGCATGCGCCGCAAGCCCCCGCATATCCTGGTGACCACGCCGGAGTCGCTGTACATCCTGCTCACGAGCGTATCCGGCCGCAAGATGCTCTCCACCACGCGCACCGTCATCGTCGACGAAATCCACGCCATCGCGCCGAACAAGCGCGGCGTGCATCTGGCGCTGTCACTGGAACGCCTGCAGCATCTGGCGGGCGGACAACTGACGCGCGTCGGGCTGTCCGCGACGCAGAAGCCGATCGAGGAGGTCGCGCGTTACCTGGTGGGCGGCGGTCAGTCGGGCGGCCTGTTCGATTCGAACGCCTGCACCATTGTCGATACCGGGCATGTGCGCAAACGCGATCTGGCGCTCGAAGTACCGGAATCGCCGCTGGAAGCCGTCATGTCGTCGGAAGTCTGGACGCAGGTCTACGACCGGCTCGCGGAGTTGATTCGCGAGCATCGCTCGACTTTGATATTCGTCAATACGCGGCGCCTCGCCGAGCGCGCCGCGCGAGCCTTGTCCGAGCGCCTGGGCGAAGAGCAGGTGACGTCGCACCACGGCAGCATGGCGCGCGAACAGCGGTTGCATGCGGAGCAACGCCTCAAGCGCGGTGAGCTCAAGGCGCTGATCGCCACCGCGTCGCTCGAACTCGGCATCGACATCGGCCATGTGGATCTGGTGTGCCAGTTGTCCACGCCGCGCCGGATCGCATCGTTGCTGCAGCGGGTGGGCCGCTCGGGCCACGCCGTAGGCGGCTTGCCTAAAGGGCGACTGTTCCCGGTGTCGCGCGACGATCTGGTGGAATGCACGGCATTGCTCGATGCGGTGCGCCGCGAAGAACTCGATCGCCTGGTCATTCCGCCCAAACCACTGGATGTCCTGGCCCAGCAGATCGCCGCCGAAGTGGCCAACGGCGAGTGGGACGAGGAGGCGTTGTTTGACTTGCTGCGACGCGCCTGGCCATATCGCGAACTGCGCCGCGAGGAGTTCGACGAAGTCTTGCAGATGCTCGCCGAAGGGCTACTCGACGCGCCGCGGACGCAAGCGCGCACTGCTTCACCGCGATCTGGTCAATCGCAAATTGCGGCCGCGCGACGGGCTGCGGCTCACGGCGGTGACATCGGGCGGCACGATTCCCGATACGGCCGATTACTCGGTGGTGCTGTCGCCGCAGGATGTCATGGTCGGCACGGTCAACGAGGACTTTGCCATCGAGAGTCTGGCCGGCGACGTGTTCCAGCTTGGCAATACGTCTTATCGCATCCTGCGCGTGGAGGCCGGCCGGGTGCGCGTGGAAGACGCCGAGGGCATGCCGCCCTCGATTCCGTTCTGGCTCGGGGAAGCGCCCGCTCGCAGCGACGAGGTCTCGCATGCCGTGTCGCGGCTGCGCGCCGAGCTCGACGCGCGCTTGCCCGACACGCAAAAGGCGCTCGACTATCTGACCGACGAAGTCGGCATTCATGCGGACGCCGCCGCGCAACTCGTCGGTTACCTGGCCGGTGCCAAGGCGGCGCTGGGCTGCCTGCCGACGCAGCAGACTCTCGTGTTCGAGCGATTCTTCGACGAAAGCGGCGGCACCCAACTGGTCATCCATTCGCCTTTCGGCAATCGCATCAATCGCGCGTGGGGTCTGGCGTTGCGCAAGCGTTTCTGCCGCAAGTTCAACTTCGAGTTGCAGGCCGCGGCGACCGAGGACGCCATCATTCTGTCGCTGACTGCCACGCACAGTTTTCCGCTGGAAGAAGTGGCCCGCTATCTGCACTCGAGCAGCGCGCGACCGGTGCTGATCCAGGCGTTGCTCGATGCGCCGATGTTTCTCACGCGCTGGCGCTGGGATGCCTCCATTGCCCTGGCGTTGCCGCGCTTTCGCGGCGGCAACAAGGTGCCGCCGCAATTGCAGCGCATGGAAGCCGAAGACCTGGTCGCGGCGGTGTTTCCCGATCAGCTGGCGTGCCAGGAGAATATCGCCGGCGACCGCGAGATTCCCGATCATCCGCTGGTCAGGCAGACCATCGACGATTGCCTGTTCGAGGCCATGGATATCGAGGGCTTCGAGCGTTTATTGCGATCCATCGAAAGCGGCGAAGTGCGGATCGAGACGCGTGACCTGGTGGAGCCCTCGCCCCTGGCGCTCGAAATCCTGTCGGCACGGCCTTACGCTTTCCTCGATGATGCGCCGCTGGAAGAGCGGCGCACGCGCGCAGTGGTCAGCCGCCGCTGGCTCGACGCGGAAAGTGCCGCGGATATCGGACGACTCGATCCCGAGGCAATCGGCCGTGTCAGGCAAGAGGCGTGGCCCGAGGCCGAATCCGCGGACGAATTGCATGACGCGCTTTGCTGGCTGGGCGTGTTGAGCGCACAGGAAATCCAGCGCCAGCCCGGCTGGGCGGCGCTGCTTGCCGAACTCGTGCGCGAAGGGCGCGTCACCCGGGTCGTGCCGGCAGGGCAAGCGCAGGAGGCCGGATTCGTGGTCGCGGCCGAGCGGCTGCCGGCGGTCAGCGCCGTGCATCCCGAGGCGCGGCTGTTGCCGCCCATCACCGTGCCGGCCGAGCATGTGAAACCGTGGACGCGCGAGCAGGCGCTGGTCGAGATCGTGCGCGGCCGTCTGGAGGGTCTGGGTCCGGTTACGGCTGCGGACCTGGCGGCATCGATCGCGGTGCCGCAGGCGGATATCGATATTGCCTTGCTGGCGCTCGAAGGCGAAGGGTTCGTCATGCGCGGCAGCTTCACGCCGCAAGCCGGGGTCGAATGGTGCGAACGCCGGCTGCTGGCGCGCATCACGCGTTACACGGTCAAACGCCTGCGCCAGGAGATCGAACCGGTCAGCGCCGCGCAATTCATGCAGTTCCTGCTGGATTGGCAGCACGTCGGCGAGCGCATGGAAGGCCCCGATGCCGTGGCGGCCGTGGTTTCGCAACTGGAGGGGTTCGAAGCGGCGGCCGGATCCTGGGAAACTGCGTTGATTCCGACACGGGTCTCTGGCTATGAACCGCATTGGCTGGACGATCTGTGCCGCGCGGGCCGCGTGGTCTGGACCCGGCTCGAAGCGCCGAGAATCGACGCGTCGCGCAGCCAGGGGCCCAGTCCGGTGCGCAGCACCCCGATTACGCTGCTCACCCGCAAGCATCTCGCCGTGTGGACCGCGCTCGCGAAGGCTACCGATGCGCAATCGGTACGTATCAGTACCCGGGCACAAGCCGTCGCCGACTATCTGGCGCAGCACGGCGCCTCGTTCTTCGATGACATTGCCGACGGGCTGGATCAGCCCCGCACCTTTGTCGAGGACGCATTGCGCGAACTGACGGCGGCCGGTTTGATCAATTCCGACGGCTTCAGCGGGTTGCGCGCGCTGCTGCTGCCCGCCGATCGCCGCAAGCCGGTGGGCGGCGGGCGCCGGCGGCGCACCGCGGTCTTCGGCGTCGAGGATGCCGGACGCTGGGCCCTGATTCGCCGCAAGCCTGCCGGCGGCAGCGACGCTACTGCCCGTGGCATTGGAGCGCGAATCCATCGAACAGATCGTGCGTACATTGCTCAAGCGCTACGGCGTCATTTTCTGGCGCATGCTCGCGCGGGAGGCCGACTGGCTGCCGCCGTGGCGCGAATTGCTGATGGCCTGCCGCCGCCTGGAAACGCGCGGTGAGATTCGCGGCGGGCGCTTCGTCGCCGGCTTTTCCGGCGAGCAGTTTGCGTTGCCCGAAGCGGTCGGCGCGCTGCGCGCCGTGCGCAATGCGGACAAGTCAGGCCGGCTCGTGACCGTCAGCGGTGCAGATCCCCTGAACCTTGCCGGCATCGTCCTGCCGGGCGTGCGCGTGCCGGCGATCTACAGCAACCGCGTGATGTATCGCGACGGCGTCGCTGTTGCGGCATTGATTGGCGGCGAGGTGCAGTACTTCGAGAACGTCGATCCGGAACAAGCCTGGGCGATGCGCAACGCGTTGTTGCGGACTTCGGCGCCGAGGGAGTTGGCGCAGCTGATGTGAGAAGGCGCGTGACGACGTGACGGTCGTGACGGCGTGACGGTCGTGAATGTCGTGAATGTCGTGAATGTCGTGAAGCGTGACGGCGTGACGGCGTGAGGTCGTTGCTACAGGCTCGGTTTTTTGTCGAAGGTGCGATAACCCGTCGTCTTCGTCGGGTGTTTCGATATCCACCGTCGCGACCATCGCGGCTTCCGGCCCGTGGCGCGCCCAGTCGATGAGCCTTCGACATCGAACGCCGCGCCCTGAACCATCGCTTCGACACTGCCGTCACTGCGATTGCGTACCCAGCCCGCCACGTTCAGCTCGTTCGCGCGCAGGCGCATCGACTCGCGGAAGAATACGCCCTGAACGCAGACCGTGGATGCGAAGTAGGCGGGTGATTTTCAAAGGCAGGGGAGAGGGACGAGGGGCGAGGAGAAGTCGAGTGGCATCCAAGGCTTTGAGCTATACGCGCCCCTCGCTCTCCCTCGTCCCTCTCCCCTTCTATTTCACTTTCATTCCCGGCTGCGCGCCGTCGTCCGGCGACAGCAGGAATATGCCGGGGCCGTCGCCGCTCGCGGCCAGGACCATGCCTTGCGATTCGCCGAAGCGCATTTTGCGCGGCTGCAGGTTCGCGACCATGACGGTCAGGCGGCCAACCAGGGTCGCAGGGTCGTAGGCCGACTTGATGCCGGCGAATACCTGGCGGGTTTCGTTGCCGATGTCGAGTTGCAGCTTGAGCAGCTTGTCCGCGCCCTCGACGTGTTCCGCGCTGACGATGCGCGCGACGCGCAATTCGACCTTGTTGAACTCGTCAATGGTAATAACCCCCTCTCCCTTCGGGAGAGGGGTTGGGGTGAGGGAGCAGGGCCTGGGGTGAGGGCGCAGGAGTCTGCGGTGAGGATGCAGGCGTCTGCCCTGCGGGTGTCGGCGGAGTAGAGGTCATTGTATTCACCACGTTCCAGATCGATTCGAGCACCGAATCGGTTTGCAAAAGGACATCGTTGTTCCAGAACCGCAGAACCTGGATGCCGAGTTTTGAAAGATCTTCGACGCGCATGGCGTCGCGCTCTGCTTGTTGCTGATGCTGCCCGCCGTCCAGTTCTAAAGCAAGTTTCAGTTGGTGGCTGTAAAAGTCGAGAATATAGCGCTGCCCGCCAACCTCCACGGGATGCTGTCGGCGGAACTTCGCGCCCGCAAATCTACGGTCACGTAGCAGGGACCATATGAGTTGCTCGGCGTCTGTCTGCTCGAGGCGAAGTTTGCGAGCAAATTCCAGAAGGTCGCGCGGAAGCGGCGGGTGGGGTACTTTTTCTTTGCTCTTTTCGTGCGCTCCCTCACCCCCCCGCCCCTCTCCCGGGGGTAGAGGGGAGCTAGTCGGTTGCAGGCTTGCCTTGTTGGCTTCGACCAGGGCGGCGATTTGCTTCTGGTCGACGCGGGTCAACAAATGATCGTACTTTAAGATTCTGTGCTGATGCGCCAGAGGTTTTCTGTGCGCGTCCCAAATCAATGGTGAAATATTCAGGAACTGTTCCACTTTGAGCGCAATCCCTGGAAGAATCGGCTTTAAGTAGACGGTGAGAATCCGGAAAGCTTCCAGTGCGGTGCTACATACGATGTGTAGACGATCCTTTTGATCTGCGGACTTTGCAAGTTCCCAAGGCTTGTTTTGGTCGACATACTGATTGACCAAATCAGTCAGCCGCATGACTTCCCTAATGGCTTGACCATACTCCCTCTCTTCGTACGCTCTGCGCAACTCTTCCTCAGATCCCCAAAGTTTCATTAATAGCGCAGCGTCTGAACTCACTGAGTTATCAGATAAAGAGAAATCGAGATCGGCTCTAACCGATCCTCCGAACTCTCTTGTGATGAATCCCGCTGCTCGGCTGGCAATGTTCACGTACTTCCCGATCAGGTCGCTGTTCACCCGAGCGACGAAATCATCGAGACTCAGATCGATGTCTTCCATCGTCGAGTTGAGCTTCGCGGCATAGTAGTAGCGCAGCCACTCCGGATTCAGGCCCTGCTGCAGATAGCTTTCGGCAGTGATGAAGGTGCCGCGCGATTTGGACATCTTCTGTCCGTCCACGGTCAGGAAACCGTGCGCGAAGACTTTGGTCGGCACGCGGTAGCCGGCGAACTTCAGCATGGCGGGCCAGAACAGCGCATGGAAGTAGAGGATGTCCTTGCCGATGAAGTGCATCATTTCCGTGCTGCCGCCGGGGCGCAGGAACTCGTCGATCTCCTGCTGTGAGCGGCCTTGTTTCTCGAAATAGTTGCGGAAGCTGCCGAAATAGCCCACCGGCGCGTCCAGCCAGACGTAAAAGAACTTCTGGTTGTTCGTGCCGGGGATCGGGAAGCCGAAATAGGGCGCGTCGCGCGAGATATCCCAGTCCGCCAGCTTGTTGTCACCGGGCGCGCCCAGCCACTCTTTCATCTTGTTCGCGGCTTCGGGCTGCAGGCGCTCGCCGGTCTGGGTGAACTCGCGCAGAAATGCCTCGCAGCGGTGGTCCGAAAGCCGGAAGAAGTGATGTTCCGAGGCCTTGCGCTCGGGTTTGGCGCCGGAGACGACCGAATAAGGATCGATCAGATCGGTCGGAGTATAGGTCTTGCCGCAGACCTCGCACGAGTCGCCATACTGGTCCTTCGCGTGGCAGTTGGGACACTCGCCCTTGATATAGCGATCCGGCAGGAACATCGCCTTGACCGGGTCGTAGAACTGCTCGACCGAGCGCCGGGCGATCAGGTCTTTGGCCTGCAGTTGCCGGTAGATGTCTTCGCAGAACGCCTGGTTTTCCTTCGAATTGGTGGTGTAGTAGTTGTCGAAGGCGACGTGGAAGCCGGCGAAGTCCCGCGTGTGCTCGCCGTAGACCCGGTCAATGAGCTGCTCGGGCGTGATGCCTTCCTTGTCCGCGCGCAGCATGATGGGCGTGCCATGGGTGTCGTCGGCACAGACGTAATGCACCTCGTGCCCTTGCATCTTCTGGAAGCGCACCCAGATATCCGTCTGAATGTACTCCACGAGATGGCCGAGATGGATGCTGCCGTTGGCGTACGGCAGCGCCGAGGTGACGAGAATCCTGCGCTTCATTTCGAGACGGACGGAAAAGCGGGGATTCTAGCAAATGGACCCCGTAAAAGCCCTTTACTGGCGCACGATTCGGAATAAAATTCGGCCCTTCGATTCCTCGACAGCGGGCATGGCCATCAGCGAAGAGCAGGTCCGGGCGGCACTCCAGACGTATAGCGATGCGGCGACGGGCAAGGATTACGTGACCGGCAAGGAAGCCCGCAACATCCGCATTGACGGCAGCGACGTGTCCGTGGAGGTCGTTCTGGGCTATCCCGCGAAGAGCGTTTTCGACAGCATCCGTGGCGACCTCACCGCGGTGCTGGGCAAGATACCCGGCATTGGCAAGGTCACGGTCGCGGTGCAGAGCAAGATCGTTCCCCATGCCGTCCAGCGCGGGCTCAAACTGCTCGGCGGCGTCAAGAATGTGATTGCGGTGGCCTCCGGCAAAGGCGGGGTCGGCAAGTCGACCACCGCGGTGAATCTGGCGCTGGCCCTCGCGGCCGAAGGCGCGAGTGTGGGCATCCTGGACGCCGATATCTATGGGCCGTCGCAGCAGGTCATGATGGGCTTGTCGGGCAAACCCATGTCGCCGGATGGAAAAACCATCGAACCGATGGTGAATCACGGCGTGCAGGCGATGTCCATTGGTTTGCTGATCGACGTGGATACGCCCATGGTGTGGCGGGGGCCCATGGTGACCCAGGCGCTGGAGCAATTGCTGCGCGATACGCAATGGAAAGACCTGGATTACCTGGTGGTGGACCTGCCGCCCGGCACCGGCGACATCCAGTTGACGCTTTCGCAGAAGGTGCCGGTCACCGGCGCCGTCATCGTCACGACGCCGCAGGACATCGCGCTGATCGATGCGCGCAAAGGCCTCAAGATGTTCGAGAAGGTGGGTGTGCCGATCCTGGGCCTGGTGGAGAACATGAGCGTGCACATCTGTTCGAACTGCGGCCACGAGGAGCACATCTTCGGCGAGGGAGGGGCGGCGCGCATGAGCGAAGATTACAAGGTGGACGTAGTCGGCCGCTTGCCGCTCGACATCAAGATCCGCGAGCAGGCGGATTCCGGCACCCCCACGGTGGTGGCCGAACCCGACAGCCGCTCGGCGCAGATCTACAAGGAAATCGCGCGCAAGGTTGCGGCGCGCATCGCGGAGCTGGCGAAGGATCACAGCGCCGTGTTTCCGAAAATCGTGATTCAGAATACGTGAAGGAGAGGCAGGGATGAGGGACGGGGGGCGAGGGACGCGGTTTGAACAGCAAGGCACAAGGCTGGGCTCCGCCCTTTTGTTTTTCCCTCGGCCCTCGTTCCACGCCCCTCATCCCCAGGCGAAGCCATGAGCATCAAATCCGACAAGTGGATCCGGCGCATGGCACGCGAACACGCCATGATCGAACCATTCGAACCAGGTCAGGTCAGAGCGGTCAACGGCCACAAGATCGTCTCTTACGGCACGTCGAGCTACGGTTACGACATCCGCTGCTCCAGGGATTTCAAGATATTCACCAATATCAATTCGACGATGGTGGACCCGAAGAATTTCGACGAAAAGTCATTCGTCGATGTCAGCGCCGACGTTTGCATCATTCCACCGAATTCATTCGCGCTCGCGCGCACCGTGGAATACTTCCGCATCCCGCGCAACGTGCTGACCATCTGCCTCGGCAAATCGACGTACGCGCGTTGCGGCATCATTGTCAACGTCACGCCGTTCGAGCCTGAGTGGGAGGGGTACGTGACCCTGGAGTTCTCGAATACCACGCCGCTGCCCGCGAAGATCTACGCCAACGAGGGCGTGGCGCAGGTGGTCTTCTTCGAGTCCGACCCGGATGACGTCTGCGAGACATCGTACCGGGACCGCGGCGGGAAGTACCAGGGTCAACAAGGCGTCACGCTCCCCAAGATCTGAACCATCCCGTGGCCAAGCCACATCTCGCACGCATTCCACTCCGCCGGCCCCAAGCGCCCGCGAATCCTGCAGGGAGACTCGCATGAAATTCCGTTTTCCCGTCGTGATCATCGACGAAGACTATCGCTCCGAGAACACGAGTGGCCTGGGGGTGCGGGCACTGGCCAAGGCGCTCGAAGACGAGGGCATGGAAGTACTCGGCGTGACCAGTTATGGGGATCTTTCTTCCTTCGCGCAGCAGCAAAGCCGCGCTTCGGCCTTCATCCTGTCGATCGACGACGAGGAGTTCGGCGCCGGCTCGGAAGAGGAAACCAACAAGGCGCTGAAGACGCTGCGCGCCTTCGTGCAGGAACTGCGCTTCCGCAACGCGGACATTCCCATTTACCTCTATGGTGAAACGCGCACCTCGCGCCACATTCCGAACGATATCCTGCGCGAGCTGCACGGCTTCATCCACATGTTCGAGGATACGCCGGAGTTCGTCGCGCGCCATATCATCCGCGAAGCCCGCGCGTATCTCGACGGCCTGCCACCGCCGTTTTTCCGTGCGCTCGTGCACTATGCGCAGGACGGCTCGTATTCATGGCATTGTCCGGGGCACTCGGGCGGCGTCGCGTTTCTGAAGAGCCCGGTCGGCCAGATGTTCCACCAGTTTTTCGGCGAGAACATGCTGCGCGCCGACGTCTGCAATGCGGTCGACGAACTCGGCCAGTTGCTCGACCATTCCGGCCCGGTTGCGGCGTCCGAGCGCAATGCCGCCCGTATCTTCAATGCCGATCATTGCTACTTCGTCACCAACGGCACGTCGACTTCGAACAAGATGGTCTGGCATGCCAATGTGGCGCCGGACGACATCGTCGTGGTCGACCGCAACTGTCACGTTTCCATCCTGCACGCGATCACGATGACCGGCGCGATCCCCGTCTTCCTGACGCCGACGCGCAACCACCTGGGGATTATCGGTCCGATCCCGCTCGAGGAATTCAAGCCGGAAAATATCCAGAAGAAAATCGAGGCCAATCCGTTTGCGCGCGCGGCCAAGCGCAAGAAGCCGCGCATTCTGACGATCACCCAGAGTACCTACGATGGCGTGGTCTATAACGTGGAAATGCTCAAGGAGACGCTGAATTCCTCGATCGACACGCTGCATTTCGACGAGGCGTGGCTGCCGCATGCGACGTTCCACGATTTTTACCGGAACATGCACGCCATCGGCAAGGACCGGCCGCGCACCAAGGATACGATCATTTACGCCACGCACTCCACGCACAAACTGCTGGCGGGCATTTCGCAGGCATCGCAGATCCTGGTTCAGGAGTCGCAGACGCGAAAGCTCGATCGTCACGCTTTCAACGAAGCCTATTTGATGCATACCTCGACGTCGCCGCAGTACGCGATCATCGCGTCCTGCGACGTGGCGGCCGCCATGATGGAACCGCCCGGCGGCACGGCGCTGGTCGAAGAATCGATCGTCGAGGCGCTCGATTTCCGGCGCGCCATGCGCAAGGTGGACGAAGAATTCGGCAAGGACTGGTGGTTCAAGGTGTGGGGCCCCGAGAAGCTGGCGCGCGAAGGCATCGGTTCGCGCGAGGAATGGATTCTCAAGTCGAACGACAAGTGGCACGGTTTCGGCAATCTCGCGACGGGTTTCAACATGCTCGATCCGATCAAGGCCACGGTCATCACCCCGGGACTCGACGTGTCGGGCAAGTTCGCCAAGACCGGCATCCCCGCCGCGATCGTGACGCGCTATCTGGCCGAGCACGGCGTCATCGTGGAGAAGACGGGCCTGTATTCCTTTTTCATCATGTTCACCATCGGCATCACCAAGGGACGCTGGAACACGCTGGTGACGGCGCTGCAGCAGTTCAAGGACGACTACGACAAGAACCAGCCGCTGTGGCGGATACTCCCGGAATTCTGCCAGTCGCATTCGCGCTATGAGCGGCTCGGCATGCGCGACCTGTGCGAACAGATCCACGGCATGTACAAGGCAAACGACGTCGCCCGCCTGACCACGGAGATGTATCTGTCCGACATGCAGCCGTCGATGAAGCCCTCCGACGCGTTCGCGGCCATGGCGCACCGGGAGATCGACCGGGTCGAAATCGACAAGCTGGGCGGGCGCGTCACCAGCGTTCTGCTGACGCCCTATCCGCCCGGCATCCCCTTGCTGATCCCGGGCGAGCGGTTCAACGAAACCATCGTGCGCTATCTTCAGTTTGCGCGCGAGTTCAACCGCACCTTCCCCGGTTTCGATACCGATATCCACGGTCTCGTCGTCGAAAATGATCCTGGCGACGTGCGCTATTTCGTGGATTGCGTGCGCCAAAGCTGAAGCGTCGAATTGGCTTACTCAGATACAGCGCGACCTTGCTTGAGATGATGAGCAAGGCCGCTGGCGTCCATCCATTCGGCATCCACGGCTCAATCGGACCGCCACGATATCCCGATAGGGTTTGACGCTGCCTGCTCAGTTCGGTAAGGTTGGGCACATAAGAAGCCGTTAATTAAGACAAGAATCAGCGGTATAGCCGTACTCAAGGGGGGGGCGCCATGAGATATCTCAGGCAGTTGGCACTGCTATTGTTCTTTGCAGCCTACGCAGTTGCCGGAGCCGCAGCCGACGACGTCTTGCAGCAAGCGCGACAGTCGCTCGCGAACGGCAAAGCCCAGCAAGCCTACGACCTCCTGAGTCCGCACCAGTCCACCCGCGCCGGCGATCCCGATTTCGATTACCTGTTGGGGACTTCCGCGCTGGAACTCGGCAAGAACACCGAAGCCGTATTCGCGCTTGAACGCGTGCTCGCCGTGCAGCCCAATAATGCGGCCGCACGCGCCCAGATCGCGCGCGCCTACTTCAACCTGAAGGAAATGGAGACCGCGAAGCGCGAGTTCGAGAACGTCAAGAAACAGGACGTGCCGCCCGCGGTTTCCGCCACCATTGACCGCTTTCTGGACGCGATCACTCGGGGCGAAGCATCGGATCGCACCGTGATTCGCGGTTTCGTGGAGTTTGCGCTCGGCTACGACACCAACGTAAACAGCGCCACCGCCAATAATCAGGTCGCCATTCCGGCTTTCGCGGGGGTGATTTTTACGCTGGCGCCGACGGCCACGGAGCAGGGTGACGAATTTTTCAGTTTCGGCGGCGGATTGGGTTTTCAACATCCTTTTTCCAAACGCCTGGCGCTGTTCGGCGGGTTGGCCTACCAGAACAAAACCAACTCCAGCGAAGACGATTACTCGACCTATTATTACGATGCCAATCTGGGCCTGAGCTATCGATTCGACCGCAACACTTTTACGCTGGCCGGGCAGTACAACTCGTTCTGGGTGGATAACCAGGCGCTGTATAACGATGCGTATCGCAAGGCTGCCGGTGCAACCGCCCAGTGGCAGCACGATTTCGATGCCCGCAACCAGATCAGCGTGTTCCTGCAATACAGCGAATTGACTTATCCGGGCCAGCAGATTCGCGATGCCAATCGTTATGTCGGCGGCGCCGGCTATGCCCACGCGTTCGGACGCGGCACGGTCATTACCTACCTGGGATTGTATGGCGGCGCGGAGATCGAGAAATCCGACGGTGTGCCGCAGTTCGGTCACGACATTTACGGCGTGCGGATCGGATCGCAATGGAACATCAACGAGAAATATGCGTTGTTCGCCAGCGGCAGCGGCGAGCGGCGCCAGTACGGCGGTCCCGATCCGTTGTTTCTGGTCGACCGCAAGGATACGCAATACAGCGCTGCGGGTGGACTGATCTACGTGCCGCGCAAGAACGTGCGCATCACGCCCCAGGTCAGCTGGACCGACAACAGGTCGAACGTGGGCATCTATGAGTTCGATCGAATCATCTATCAGGTGACTTTTCGGCACGACATGTGAGTGCTCGGCCTTTCTGACGTGAAATGCGCAGCGCCGGCGAGCAGCAATGAAACGCAGTGCAGTGGACGCACAGTGGCACGCGAGGCATAAAACAACAAAGCCATTGAATTGAGACTCGGGCAGCACCAAAGGGAGAGGTCGACATGGCTCAGAATCGTTTCAACCAGACTGCGCAGGCCGCATTGCTCGCGGCCATCGCATCCGCTTACCCGCTCATCGGTTACGGCGCGTCGGCCGCGCAGGTCGATTTTGCGGTCGGCAATGTCACTGCGGTCGGCGCGAACGGCCAAAGCCGCTCGCTGGCTAAAGGCGCGCAGATCGAGCAGGGCGATACCGTCAATACCAACGGCGGCCGTGCGCAGCTGCGCTTTACCGACGGCGCTTATGTCTCTCTGCAGCCCCAGTCCGAATTCCGCATCGACCAGTATCGATTCGAGGGCAAGGCCGACGGCAAGGAGAAAGGTTTTTTCAGCTTGCTCAAGGGAGGCTTGCGCACCATCACCGGATTGGTGGGGCGCAGTAACAAGGCAAACTACCAGGTCAGTACGGCAGTGGCGACCATCGGCATCCGCGGCACCGAGTACACCATCGAGTACGGCCAGTCGATTACCGGCACGGTCGGCGAAGGCGAAATCGCCGTCTGCAATGGCGCGGGTTGCCTGAACGTCACCAACGGCGAGTCGTATTACGTGCAGGGCCAGGAGTTCAAACCGGTACTGACCAACAAGCGGACCGACCTGCCACCACCGCCGCCGCAGAACCCGCCGCCGGAGTTCAGACAGTCCGAAGAAGTTAGCAAGGAAAGTAATAACTGCATACTTTTTCCAAGCCAGTGCGGCGCGTTGGTGCCGCCGACAGCATTCCTGACAGGTATACAGACTCTGGACGCCGTCATAGGAAATTTTTGTGACGGTGCATGCTACGGACCAGATTCGGGTGTCACAGTCGAGCTCGACTCGGCTGGGAAACTCAGGATTTATGACACGATCGTTCCCAACATCGTAAAAATGGATGGCAACGATGGCATCGTAGCTTGGGGAACATTCAACGATCCATCAAGCTTTGGCCCGCTTCATCATTTTGTAGTAGGCATGCCGGTTCCTAGTGGGGATTTGGCGGCTCTGGATGGCGCCACGGCCACTTACGTTCTCGCCGGGTCGACCCCGGTTACGGATGCTCTTGATAACCAGCTCGGCACGCTTAAAAGCGCGAATCTGACGGTCAGTTTCGGTGCTTCGGCTTCCGTGAGTGGAGGCATGGACTGGACTATCAACGGTGCCCCGCTCAGCGCATTACTGACAGGATCGGGGTCAGGAACGAATTTGTTCTTGAGTGGCAGTTGTGGGGGCAGTTGTTCGGTTAACGCAAGCGTAGCCCTTTTTGGCGCGAACGCAGCGCGTGCGGGCATGGTCTATAACATCAGTGATTTCTTTAGCAATCTCGACGCCCTCGGTGCGGCCGTTTTTGCGAGCACACCTTCAAGATCGCCTGCGCAGTAGGGCATAGTAATTTATCTCCTAGAGCTACCGGACTCATCCACTGTCCCGGCGGAATTCAACTGAGCCCGGCTCCGCGTCGCTTTGGATATCGATCAAGCGCTAACCCAACTACGCCGGTCATTTGCAAGCGGCGACTGGCAGTCTGCGAGCGAGATTGCTGAAAGGTCAATCGCTAGTTTTCCCGATCGATCGCAACTATGGTTTTTTCTGGGTATCAGCCGCCATTCATTGGGTGCGCGACGGGCAGCAGTTGAAGCACTCGAGAAGGCAACCGAACTCGCGCACGACGTTCCGATTTACTTCAATGCGTTGGCCACGGTGCTTTTGGAAGAGGGCAGACACGAGTACGCCCTGGAAACGATGATTCGCGCCGTGTCGTTGGCGCCTTCCGATCCGGGAACATTGGTCAACTACGGCGTCGTGCTCGAACGCATGGGCAAAATTGAAGCGGCGCTGGCGGCCTATGAAAGCGCACTCGCGGCGGATAATCGATTCGCCACCGCACGGCAAAACCGCGGTGCGGCATTAATGAGCCTGCAACGCTTCGGTGAGGCCGTAGAAAACAACGAACTACTCGTGGCATTGCAACCCGAATCCGCAGACGCGCACTTCAATCTGTCACATTCTCTGCTCGGACTCGGACAGAGCGAACGTGCCTTGGTCGCCAGCGAGAGGGCCACCGTGCTGGATTCCAGACACGTGAAAGCGCATATCGATCGCGGACTGGCGCTGGCCGATCTCGGGCGTTTTGATGAGGCTCAGCGCGTTTTCGATGCCGTCGACGCTATCGAACCCAACGCCATTCGTGCTTATCTCGATCGCATCGCGCCTGCCGATCCGGCCCTTACTCGCCGCATAGATCCGAGGCTCTTCTTCCTTTATCGAGGCTACGATCGACTGATGCGCTGCGATTGGTCTGTGCGCAATCGGTACATCAAGGAGCTTGTAAATTTCGTTGGCAGCGGAAACGACCAAGACGCGGTGCGTATGGATCTCCCGCTAGCCTACCAAGCCCTTGCTGTGCCTGTGCCGCCAGAAGTACCTCCTCGCATAGCATCGGTCATTGGCGAGCGTTACGCAGCTGCCGTGGCGGACACAGGCATTCAGTTTAGCTACTCGCAAGCAGGGCGTCGCATTCGGATCGGTTACCTCTCGGCGGATTATTGCGAACATTTGAACGCGTATCTTTCCTATCCATTGTTTCGCATGCACGATCGTAGTCGATTCGAGATCCACGCTTACAGCATAGGACCCGATGATGGCGCTGTAATCCGGCAAAACATCAAAACCAGCGCCGATCGGTTTGTGGATCTGCGTAACGCTAGCGATGTCGAAGCCGCGCGAATTATCAACGGCAACGGTATCGATGTATTAGTGGATTTCGGAGGGTACACAGACCATTGCAGGCCCGGAATTGCGGCATTTCGTCCTGCGCCGGTGCAAATGGCTCATATCGGCTTTCCCGGAACGATGGGCGCCCCCTGGATCGACTACCGGATCACCGACCGCATTGCAACGCCGGCAGCGCAGGAGCATTTTTGGCGGGAGAAGCTGATCTTCATGCCTGATTCGTTCTTCATTTGCGATGGTGCGCAAGAGTTGCCAGACGAATCGGTTCAGCGTGCCGACTATGGTCTGGCGGATGATGCGTTCGTGTTTTGCTCGTTCAACAATTACTACAAGATCGAGCCGGAAATTTTCGGTATCTGGATGGAGCTTCTGCGGCAGGCGCCGTCGAGCGTTCTCTGGCTCGCGGGCCGCGATCCGGTTGCTGCTGCGAATCTGCGCAAAGAGGCCGCGCCGCACGGCGTGCCGGCAGAGCGATTGATCTTTGCGCCCTTCGAGTCCCGCGAACGCTATCGAGCGCGATTCAGGCTGGCGGATCTGTTCCTGGACACCCCCGTATTCAATGCAATGACCACGGCTTGCGATGCGCTCGCGGCCGGACTTCCGGTACTCACGGTGCGCGGATCGAGTTTTCCGTCGCGGGTCGCCGCCAGCTTGCTGAGCGCGGCCGGTTTCACGGACGGAATTGTGGATTCGCTGGAGCACTATCGCGAGCAAGCCCTTGCGTGGAGCGCACACCGCGGTGTGCTCGCGCGTTTGCGCAAGGAGAAGCTCGGCAATCCCATGGCCAGCACCTTTGTTCGATACGGCTGGCCGGGTGCGTCAGCTCGAAACGGCGTACGAGGAGATGTGGCGGCGCTACCAGCAGGGCCTGCCACCTGAAACTTTCGACGTTGCCGCCTCCGCAGTACCAGGTGCTACGTGGCGTCAGCGCTGGTATTGACCGGCCGAAATCAGCGGACGCGCTCCAGCGTCATGTAGCTGTACCTTAGTCCGCTCGCCTCGTCAGAGCCGGGTTCGCGCGAAGTTTCACGCCAGTCCGTTTTGCGCAGCGGTGGAAAAAAAGTATCACCGGGAAACTCGGCATCGATTTCGGTCAGCAGGATGCGATCAGCCAGGGGCAAAACGGCTTCGAAGATCTTCTCGCCGCCGATGACGAATGCTTCGGTATCGCTAGCGCTTTGCGCCACCGCTGCGTCGATATCGTGAACGACGATCGCGCCATCGGCCCGGTAGCCCGGATTGCGGCTGATCACGACACTGGTCCTGCCGGGCAGGATCCTTGCGATGGATTCAAACGTCTTGCGGCCCATGATGATGTGATGGCCCATGGTCAGCGCCTTGAAGCGCTTGAGATCGGATGACAGATGCCAGGGCAGCTTGTTATCCGCGCCGATCACGCGATTTCTGGCCATCGCGACGATGATCGTTATTCTGGGCTTGCTGTGCTGCGATTTGTTATCCACGTACGAGCTGCGCGAACGCCTAGACCGCCACCGGCGCCTTGATCGCCGGATGCGGATCGTAGGCTTCGAGCGTGAAATCCTCGTACGTGAAGTCGAACAGGTTCTTGACCGCAGGGTTGAGCCTCATCATGGGCAGCTTGCGCGGCGTGCGCGTCAATTGCTCGCGCGCCTGTTCCAGGTGATTCAGGTACAGGTGCGTATCGCCCAGTGCATGCACGAACTCGCCGGGTTTCAATCCGCAGACCTGCGCGACCATCAGGGTCAGCAATGCATAAGAGGCGATATTGAACGGCACGCCGAGAAACAGATCGGCACTGCGTTGATACAGCTGGCAGGAAAGTTTTCCATCGGCCACATAGAACTGGAAAAACGCGTGGCACGGCATCAAGGCCATCTTGTCCAGATCGGCCACATTCCAGGCCGATACGAGCAGGCGCCGGGAATTCGGATTGCGCTTGATCTCGTCGATCAATCCGGTGATCTGATCGATGTGCCTTCCATCCGGCGCCGGCCAGGAACGCCATTGATAGCCATAGACCGGCCCGAGTTCGCCGCTTTCGTCGGCCCACTCGTCCCAGATGCTCACGCCGTTGGCCTTCAGGTAATGGACGTTGGTGTCCCCTTTCAGGAACCACAGCAATTCGTGGACGATCGATTTCAGGTGAACCTTCTTGGTCGTCACCAGCGGGAAACCGGCTGCAAGGTCGAATCGCAATTGCGGGCCGAACACGCTCAAGGTGCCCGTGCCGGTGCGGTCCTGCTTGCGGTTGCCGTGTTCGAGGATGTGACGCATGAGGTCGAGATACTGGCGCATCGTCTTGTGCTGTTCAGGGAAGCGGCGAAAGCTGGATTCTAGAACAGCCTTCGTGCGGTTGCTTGACCTGCACGATGGAACGCCACGGCGACAGTTTGCGAGGGCATGACAGGAGTGGACACGGCGCCCTATGTTACACTTCGCAAAAGTTTTTCCCTCGCCCATCATGTCTGGCAATACCCTCGGAAAGCTGTATTGCGTCACCTCTTTCGGGGAGAGTCATGGGCCTGCGATCGGCTGTGTCGTGGACGGCTGTCCGCCTGGGCTGGCGCTGGCCGAATCGGATATCCAGAAGGATCTTGACCGGCGCAAGCCCGGAACGTCGCGCCATGTCACGCAGCGGCGCGAATCCGATACCGTGGAAATCCTCTCCGGCGTGTTCGAGGGGCGCACCACCGGCACCCCGATTGCGCTGCTGATCCGTAACGAAGACCAGCGCAGCAAGGACTACGGCAAGATCGCCGAGACCTTTCGGCCCGGTCACGCCGATTACACGTACTGGCAGAAGTACGGAATCCGCGATTATCGCGGCGGCGGGCGCCAGTCTGCGCGCGAGACCGCGGTGCGCGTGGCGGCCGCGGCCATCGCCAGGAAATGGCTGCGCGAACAGTACGGCGTGGAAATTCGCGGCTACATGTCGCAACTCGGCCCGATCCGGATCGCGTTCAAGACCTGGGATTCGGTGGACCACAACCCGTTTTTTTCGCCGGACCCTGAGATTGTGCCGCAGCTCGAAGCGTTCATGGACAAGCTGCGCAAGTCCGGTGATTCCTGCGGCGCGCGCATCACCGCCGTCGCGAGCGGCGTGCCCGTGGGCTGGGGCGAACCGGTCTACGACAAGCTCGATGCGGAAATCGCCTACGCGATGATGGGCATCAATGCGGTCAAAGGCGTGGAAATCGGCGCCGGCTTCGCGTCTGTCGAGCAGAAAGGCACGGAGCATTCCGATGAAATGACGCCGCACGGCTTTTTGTCCAATCAATGCCGGCGGCATCCTCGGCGGCATCTCCACCGGGCAGGATGTCATCGTGAATATCGCGGTCAAGCCCACTTCGAGCATCCGGCTTGCCGCGGCGCTCGATCGACAAGAGCGGCGCGCCGACGATCGTCGAGACCACGGCCGCCATGATCCCTGTGTCGGCATCCGCGCAACGCCGATTGCCGAAGCCATGCTGGCGCTGGTGCTGATGGATCATGCACTGCGCCACCGTGCGCAGAACGCCGACGTTCGTACCGCGACGCCGCGAATAGCGGCGCAAGCCCCCGCCGGTGCGGCAGGGCAGGATGGGCGTTCAACCAACGATCCTGAGCCGGACGAAGCCTGAGTACGCTCAAGCGAGCAGGGGCCGTCGCGCCGGATCGATGTAGGGAACCGTTGCCTGAGCTCGCTCAGGGCAGCAGCATTTGTATCCGGCTGCGTCATCGCGCGCGAGTCCGGCGCCCGGCGACATGACTGCCGTACGCAGCCGACTCGAGTGGCGCGTGGTGCGCTGAGCATCCCGGCCCGGTCAACGTCCTCATGGTGCGCGCTTCCTTCTATCTTCGGCTGTCCAGTTTTTACTTCTGGTATTTCGCTTTCATCGGGGCATTCGCGCCGTATTTCGCGCTTTATCTTCGCTCCCTGGGCTATACCGCGGCCGAGATCGGGTTGCTGCTGGCCGTCAACCCGGTCGCCCGCATCTTCGGGCCGAACATCTGGGGCTGGCTGTCCGATCACTACCGGGCGCGCGGGCGCCTGATCCGGGTAACCGCGGTCGGCTCCGCGGCCGTGTTTGTCGCCGTGTTCTTCAACTACGGCTTCGCCTGGATGTTCGCCGCGCTGCTGTTGCTCAACGTATTCTGGTGCGGCGTGCTGCCGCTGGCAGAATCCGCGACGCTGAGTCTCGTGGGCGCCCGCGTCGGGGCATATGGGCGCGTCAGCTTGTGGGGCTCGGTCGGGTTCGTGGCAGTCGTGATTGCCGGGGGCTATGCCGCTCGACTATCTGGGCATTCGCGCGCTCGCCCCGATCGTGCTGGGTCTTCTGGTGCTGATGGCCGCTAGCACGTTTTTGCTGCCGCGCGACCGCGAACCCTCGCGCCATCTGGAACATGCATCGATCCTGAGCATCGTCAGACGCCCGGAAGTGATTGCGATGCTCGTCGGCTTTTTCCTGATGCAGGTGGCCCACGGACCCTATAACGCGTTCTATTCCATCCACCTCGTCGAGGCCGGCTACTCGAAAACCGTCGTGGGATGGCTGTGGTCCCTGGGGGTGGTCGCGGAAATCGTGCTGTTCGTGCTGGTTGCCGCGGCTGATGCGCGCCTTCAGCCTGAACCAGATCCTGCTGTTCAGTTTCGGCTGCGCGTTCGTGCGCCTGCTGATGATTGCCTGGGGGGTGGGGTCGCCGGCGGTGCTGATCGTTGCGCAGTTGTTGCACGCGATTACGTTCGGCGCATTTCATTCCGCCGGCGTGGCCCTGATGCACCAGATATTCCGCGGCCGCAACCAGGCGCGCGGGCAGGCGATCTACACCAGCCTGGGCTACGGGCTGGGCGGGACGCTCGGCACCCTGATGGCCGGCTATTCGTGGGAAGCCCTGGGGGCGGAACGGACATTTACTTTCGCGGCCGTCGCGGCACTGCTCGCCTTGATCGTCGTGGCCTGGAAGCAGATTCCCCCTGCGCGCTCAGGTTGATCCGTGATGGTTGCGGATGTCGGCGGCAAGGCGGCTGTGTCATAATTTCAGTCCGCTTTCGAGTCACCCCATGAATCCGCAAACGCTTTACGACAAGCTCTGGGCCAGCCACCTGGTGCGCGAAGAACCGGACGGCACGGCGCTGATCTACATCGACCGCCATCTGGTGCATGAAGTCACCAGCCCGCAGGCGTTCGAAGGCCTGAAGCTGGCCGGCCGCAAGCCCTGGCGCATCGACTCGGTCGTCGCCACGGCCGACCACAACACGCCGACCACAGCACTGGGACACAGGGCATCAAGGATCCGATCTCGCGCCTGCAGGTGGAAACGCTCGACAAGAACATTCGGGAATTCGGCGCCAAGGTCTATTTTCCGTTCCTGGACAAGCGCCAGGGCATCGTGCACGTCATCGGGCCCGAACAGGGCGCGACGCTGCCCGGCATGACCGTGGTCTGCGGCGATTCGCATACCAGCACCCATGGCGCGTTCGGCTGCCTGGCGTACGGCATCGGCACCTCGGAAGTCGAGCACGTGCTGGCCACGCAATGCCTGGTGCAAAAGAAAATGAAGACCATGCTGATCGCGGTCGACGGCCCGCTCGGTCGGGGCGTCACCGCCAAGGACATCGCACTCGCCGTCATCGGCCGCATCGGCACGGCCGGCGGCACCGGCTATGCCGTGGAGTTCGGCGGCAGCGCCATCCGCGCGCTGTCGATGGAAGGGCGCATGACCCTGTGCAACATGGCGATCGAGGCCGGCGCGCGCGCCGGCATGGTCGCGGTGGACGACACCACGATCGACTATCTGCGCGGGCCGCACCTTCGCGCCCACGGGCGCTCTGTGGGACAAGGCGGTCGCGTACTGGCGCACGCTCAAGAGCGACGCAGAGGCGAAGTTCGACTTCGTGGTGCGGCTGGATGCGCGCGAGATCAAGCCGCAGGTCACCTGGGGCACCTCGCCGGAGATGGTGGTGCCCATCGACGGTCGCGTGCCCGATCCGGAGCAGGAAAAAGACGAGACCAAGCGCGAAGGCATGGAGCGCGCGCTGACCTACATGGGGCTCAAGCCCAACACGCCGATCACCGACATCCGCATCGACAAGGTGTTCATCGGCTCGTGCACCAACTCGCGCATCGAGGATTTGCGCGCCGCCGCGCATGTCGTGCGCGGCCGCCGCGTGGCCGCCAACGTAAGCTGGCGATGGTCGTGCCGGGCTCGGGTCTGGTCAAAGAGCAGGCCGAGAAGGAAGGGCTCGACAAGGTATTCATCGACGCCGGTTTCGAATGGCGCCAGCCGGGTTGCTCGATGTGCCTCGCCATGAACGACGACCGCCTCGAGCCCGGGCGAGCGCTGCGCCTCGACGTCTAACCGCAACTTCGAAGGGCGCCAGGGCGCTGGCGGCCGCACGCACCTGGTCAGCCCGGCGATGGCGGCCGGCGCTGCGATTGCCGGGCACTTCGTCGACGTGCGCGCCGATTCGTAAGGGCGATGGCCATGCAGAAATTTACCCGGATGGACGGACTGGTCGCGCCGCTCGATCGCGCCAATGTCGACACCGATGCGATCATCCCGAAGCAGTTCCTGAAGTCGATCAAGCGCTCCGGCTTCGGCGTCAATCTGTTCGACGCCTGGCGCTATCTCGATCATGGCGAACCGGGCATGGACAACGCCGCACGCCAGCTCAATCCGGATTTCGTGCTGAACCAGCCGCGCTACAAGGGCGCGAGCATTCTGGTCGCGCGCAAGAATTTCGGGTGCGGCTCGTCGCGCGAGCACGCGCCGTGGGCGCTCGACGATTATGGCTTTCGCGCAGTGATCGCGCCGAGTTACGCGGATATTTTCTACAACAACTGTTTCAAGAACGGCTTGTTGCCGATCGTATTGGCCGAGACGCAGGTGGACCGGATCTTCCACGATGTGGCGGCGTTTCCGGGGTTTCGACTGATCATCGATCTGGCGGCGCAGACCGTCGCGTATCCCGACGGCAGCCATGTATTCGGCTTCGAGGTGGATGCGTTTCGCAAGCATTGCCTGCTGAACGGGCTGGACGACATCGGCCTTACGCTGCGGCACGGGGAAGAGATAAAAACGTTCGAAGCAAAGCGCCGCATCGAGCAACCCTGGCTGTTCAGTTGAAGACACTGGAATGAAACGGCGGCCGGGGCAGATGCCCCGGTTCCCATTTTGAGAGAGCGAAAATGAAGATTGCGGTATTGCCCGGCGACGGCATCGGTCCGGAGATCATCACGCAGGCCGTCAAGGTGCTGAAGAGTCTGGCGCGCGACGGCCTCAAGATCGAGCTGGAGCAAGCGCCCATCGGCGGCGCCGGCTATGACGCGGCCCAGGATCCGCTGCCGCCGGCAACGCTGGCCTTGGCCAAAGCTGCCGATGCGGTGCTGCTGGGCGCGGTCGGCGGCCCGCAGATACGACACGCTGCCGCGGCCGATGCGGCCCGAACAGGGCTTGCTGCGCATCCGCAAGGAGCTGGGACTTTTCGCCAATCTGCGCCCGGCGCTGCTCTACGAAGAACTCGCCAACGCCTCTTCGCTGAAAGCCGAGGTGGTGGCCGGCCTCGACATCATGATCCTGCGCGAACTCACGGGGGACATTTATTTCGGCCAGCCGCGCGGCATGCGCAAGACCGAGCAGGGCGAGCGCGAAGGCTTCGACACGATGAAATACAGCGAAGCGGAGATCCGCCGCATCGCGCAGGTCGGATTCGCCATCGCGCGCAAGCGCGGCGCGCAAGCTGTGTTCGGTGGACAAGGCGAACGTGCTCGATACCAGTATCCTGTGGCGCGAGGTGGTCATCGAGGTTGCGAAGGATTATCCCGACGTCGAGCTCTCGCATATGTACGTGGACAACGCTGCCATGCAGCTCGTGCGCGCGCCCAAGCAGTTCGACGTGATCCTCACCGGGA
The DNA here is from genome assembly GCA_963846655.1 of uncultured beta proteobacterium. Classification (GTDB taxonomy): domain Bacteria; phylum Pseudomonadota; class Gammaproteobacteria; order Burkholderiales; family JACQAP01; genus JACQAP01. Next base: position 195,478 of record CAWJWT010000013.1, read on the forward strand.
ACATGTTCGGCGACATCCTGTCCGACGAAGCGTCGATGCTGACCGGTTCGATCGGCATGCTGCCTTCGGCTTCGCTCGAATGCGAGCAACAAGGGTTTGTACGAGCCCATCCATGGCTCGGCGCCCGATATCGCAGGCCGCAACGTCGCCAATCCGCTGGCCACGATCCTGTCGACGGCGATGATGATGCGGTATACCTTCGGCGAGGAAGCCGCCGCGTTGCGCATCGAAGCAGCGGTCAAGCGCGTGCTCAGGCAGGGCCTGCGCACCGCCGACATTCACGAAGGCGGGGCCCAGAAAGTGGGCACTGAGGAAATGGGCGATGCCGTGGTGACGGCGTTACATGCGTGAACAGTGAACGGCAAACGGTGAACGGTTCGAAGCCTGGGCCGAGATTTTCTGTTCACCGGTTACCGATTACCGTTCACTGAAATTTGAGGATTGAGATGAAACGAGTCGGAATGGTAGGGTGGCGCGGGATGGTCGGATCCGTGCTGATGCAACGCATGCAGCAGGAGGGCGATTTCGACCATGTCGAGCCGATCTTCTTTACGACATCGCAGGTGGGCGGCGAAGGCCCTGGCTTCGGCAAGGGCGCGACGAAACTGTGCGATGCGCGCGATGTGAAGCAGCTCAAGGCAATGCAGATCATCATTTCCTGCCAGGGCGGCGACTATACCAACGAGATTTTTCCCAGATTGCGCGGCGAAGGCTGGAACGGGCTACTGGATCGACGCGGCGTCGGCGCTGCGCATGCACGAAGACGCCGTCATCATCCTCGATCCGGTCAACCGCAACGTGATCGATGCAGCGCTCAAAGCCGGGATCAAGAACTACATCGGCGGCAACTGCACCGTGAGCCTCATGCTCATGGGCATGCACGGCTTGTTCAAGGCGGGCCTGGTGGAATGGATCACGGCGATGACCTATCAGGCGGCGTCCGGCGCGGGCGCGCAGAACATGCGCGAACTGCTATTGCAGATGGGCCGGTTGCACGGCGCGCGTCAAGCCTTGGCTCGACGATCCGATGCCTCGCATTCTCGAGATCGATCGCAAGGTAGCCGAAGTGCAGCGTGGCGGCGATTTCCCAACGGAACATTTCGGCGCGCCGCTGGCCGGCAGCCTGATTCCGTGGATCGACAAGGATCTCGGCAACGGCCAGAGCAAGGAAGAGTGGAAGGCGCAGGCCGAAGGCAACAAGATCCTCGGACGCGAGGCGAATCCCATCCCGATCGACGGCGTCTGCGTGCGCGTCGGCGCCATGCGCTGTCATAGCCAGGCGCTGACCATCAAGCTCACGCGCGAGTTGCCCATCGCGGATATCGAGGGCATGCTCGCCGGCGCCAACGAATGGGTGAAAGTGATGCCGAATCGCAAGGATACTTCGATCAAGGAATTGACGCCCGCTGCCGTCACCGGCACGCTCGGCGTGCCGATCGGCCGATTGCGCAAGCTGCCGATGGGCGGGCAGTATCTGACGGCATTTACCGTGGGGGATCAGTTGTTGTGGGGCGCCGCGGAGCCGCTGCGGCGCATGCTGCGCATCCTGCTGGACGCCTGAGGGCATGGTCCCGACTTAAGTTAGATGCGCATGGATGCAGAATGTGAGGCGAAAGATGAGCTTGCATCTCTAAATCCATGATGTTATTTTAATTACCTTAAACCAAAAAACGTCAGGGTGAGCGCTTTGGACATCACGTCTGTTCGCGCGTGGATAGTCGCCGCGTCGTTGCTTTCGGTCTGCGCCGTATCGCAAGCAGCAGGACTGGGAAAGCTGAACGTACGGTCGGCTCTCGGCGAACCGTTCAAGGCGGAGGTCGAACTCGTCGCAGAAAAAAGCGAGATGGGTTCGCTGTCCGTGCGCATGGCAAATCGCGAAGCATTCGAGCGCGCTGGCCTCGCCTATACCGGACTGCTCGCCGGCATCAAAGCCAGCGTCGAAAAGCGCTCCAGCGGCGAGCCTTACGTACTGCTCACATCGAGTCAGCCTGTCAACGAACCGTTTGTTGATCTGCTGCTGGAATTGACCTGGTCCTCGGGGCGTCTGAGTCGTGAATTTACCGCGCTGCTCGATCCGCCGTCGGTGATTGCGGAGCGCGAAAAACAGAAAGCTGCGGCACCGCAGGTTCGTGCCGCGCCGACCACTCCGGCACCACGCGCCGAACCAGTGCCGCCCCCCGCCGAAGCACCGCCGACCGAAGAAGCTCCCGCGGCAACATCTGCCACTCCGCAGGAACCCACGGCAACGGAACCTGCGGCAACGGAATCTGCGGCAACGGAACCTGCGGCAACGGAACCTGCGGCAACGGAACCTGTCGCGCCGTCCCCCGCGGCGGAAACGCCTACCGCACCGGTCGAAACCATTGGCGGGTCGCAACCGACGTTGCTGGGTGAGGGCGGCGACGAGCAATACCCCGCAGGGGTCGATGCCTATGGTCCGGTCAAAAGCGGCGACACCCTGACGAAAATCGCAATCGCCAACAAGCCAGCGGACGTCAGCCTGGAACAAATGCTGGTACTGCTGGTGCGCGGGAATCCGGACGCCTTCTCAGGCAAGAACATGAACCGGCTGAAGACCGGCAAGATCCTTCAGTTGCCGTCCGCCGAGCAACTGGCCAGTGTCAATCAGGCCGACGCGCGCACCGAAGTCAGATTGCAAGCGCGCAACTGGCGTGCTTACAAAGAGCAATTGGCAGCGGCTGCGGGAGAGATGACGCCCGGCGAGGAACCGGCGCAACAGGCTGCATCCGGCAAAATCGGCAGCACGGTGCAGGAGGGCGCCACTGGCGCCGAGCCGCCGCAGGAAGTCCTGAAGCTGTCGAAGAACGCGCCGCAAGCCGGTGCGCCGGCAGGCGATGCGCAGTCCGCGGCGCGGGTGCGTGCGCTCGAAGAAGAAGTCGTGGCGCGCGACAAGGCCGTGAAAGAGGCCGATACGCGCGTGGCTCGGCTGGAGAAGCAGATCGGCGATCTGCAGGCGCTGCTGGCCATGAAGAGCAAGGGCACCGCCGAGCCCCAGGGCGCGGCACCAGTCGCGCCGGCTCCGCCCGTTACCCCACAGGCCGAGATCAAGGCCCCTGCGCCCGCGCCGCCGGCGACGCCTGAGGCGCCAGCGCCCACACCCAAGAGTGAAGCGCCTGCGCCAGCCCAGCCGGCTCCGGTACCGCCCAAAGCCCCGGTGGTCAGGACGGCCCCGCTACCGCCGGAGCCAAGCCTGATCGATCAGTTTCTGGAGCAACCGGCTTATATCGGCGCGGCGATCGGCGTATTGATCATCATCGGAGCCCTGGCGGTGCGCGGCGTACGGCGGCGTCGGGAGTCCAAATCAGATGCTGAAGAATCTGGCCCTGCGGGCGCATTCGCCGAGACCCCAGCGCTAGCCTACGGTGCGCTCGCTGGCACCGGCAAAGGCGACGATAGCTACGAATCCGCACGAGAATCCTCTGACGAAGTCGATCCGATCGCCGAAGCGGAAATATTTCTCGCCTACGGCCGCGACGCGCAGGCGGAAGAATTGCTAAAAGAGGCGCTGGAAACTTCGCCGAGGAGCAATGAAATACGCCTGAAATTGCTGCAGATCTACGCCAATCGCAAGGATGCCAAGGCATTCGAACAAGTAGCGCGCGAACTGCAGCAAGGCACCGGCGGCACGGGACCGTTGTGGGATCAAGCCGTAGCCTTGGGTTACCAGGTCGACCCGGCCAATGCACGCTATGCGGAAGGCGCAGCGGCCTCCGGCGCGGCTGCGACCGCTGCGAGTGCCGCTGCGGCGAGCGCGGCGGCCGAGGACGTCGATTTCAACATCGGCACCGAAGACGCCACCGCGATCACTGCGACCGATATCGACCTGGGCGACGCGGCCAGCGCTGTCGACAGAACACAGATCATCGATCCGGCTGAGTTCGCGCAAGACACCACCCAATCTTTCCAGAGCACCGCCGCCCCGGCGATGGATTTCAATGTGGACCTGCCCGCCGTGGAGCCTGCCAGCTCCGACGCAGGCGTTCAGCAGACGTCCGGTTCCTCAGGGCTGGATTTCGATATCGATCTCAATACGCTGACGAGTTCTCCTGCCGCAGGGGCGAAACCTGACACGGGCGGGCTCGATTTCGATATGAGCGGGCTGTCGCTCGACACCTCCAGCGCCCCTCGCGCAGAGCATTCGGCGGCCGCGCCTGAAATCGATTTGTCGGGTATCAGTCTGGACCTCGGGACCGAAACGTCGCCCACGGCACCGACCGACAAGGACGATCACTGGTACGACGTGCAGACCAAGTTCGATCTGGCCAAGGCGTACCAGGAAATGGGCGATAAGGATGGCGCACGCGAGATCCTCAAGGAAGTTCTGGCAGAAGGCGATAGCGAGCAGAAAACCGCCGCCCAGTCGGTGTTGACCACCCTCGATTCCTGACCCGCACAAGCAAAGCCGGACGTTGGTCTGTCCGGCCGCTTGCTGCACAATCTGCCTTTTCGGTTTTCCCTGCAGCAGCAGGCTGCGGGAAGGCTTTGGCGGAGAGCAGCGTGAGAATCGTCCTCGGCGTCGAATACGACGGCAGCGCGTTTTGTGGCTGGCAAAGTCAGCCGCAAGGCTGTGGCGTGCAGGACGCGCTCGATCGCGCGTTGTCGGAAATCGCCGGTGAACGCATCGTCAGCGTATGCGCCGGGCGCACGGACACGGGTGTGCATGCGCTGGCCCAGGTGGTGCATTTCGATACGGACGCACAGCGCCCGCTCAGTGCGTTCACGCGCGGCTCCAACGCGCTTCTGCCCCCTGCGATGGCGGTGACCTGGGCGATGCAGATTGCGCCGGAATTTCACGCGCGATTTTCGGCAATCGGCCGGCGTTACGTCTATTGGCTGCTCGATCGGCCGCAACGGCCCGGACTTTTGCATTCGCGCATTGGCTGGTTCCATCGCAGGCTTGATCTGGATGCCATGCGCGCCGCAGTCCCCAGCCTGATCGGCAAGCATGATTTCAGCGCCTTCCGCGCAGCCGAGTGTCAAGCCAAGACGCCGTTCAAGCATCTGCGTCGACTGGATATCGCCCGGCGTGGCGATGTAATCCGATTCGCATTCGAAGCGGACGCCTATCTGCAGCACATGGTGCGCAACATCGTGGGCACCCTGGTTTATATTGGCGCCGGACGGCAAAAGCCCGCGTGGCTCGATGAATTGATGCGCAGCCGGGATCGCACGCGCGCGGCGCCGACGTTTTCTCCGGCCGGTCTTTATCTCGCCGCGGTAGAGTACGACGCGGCGTGGGCGTTGCCCCCGCCACCGGACGTGCTGGCGATCGAGGATGCAATGCTCGCCGGCGACCCGGGCAACTGAGAAGAGCTATGGCCACCGCCGTTAAAATATGTGGCATCACCCGCATGGAAGACGCGCTTGCCGCCGCCCATGCCGGCGCGCATGCCATCGGTCTGATTTTCTATGCCGGCAGCCCGCGAGCGGTGTCGGCGCAGAACGCGCGAGCCCTGGTGCAGGCGCTGCCCGCGTTCGTGACGCCGGTCGCGCTGTTCGTGGATGCTTCGGCCGACGAGGTCACACGCGTCATCGCTGAGGTCAAACCGCAGTTGCTGCAGTTTCACGGCAACGAAACACCCGAGTACTGCGACAGTTTCGCGATTCCTTATATCAAGGCAGCCAAGGTTCGCCCGGGGGTGGATTTGTTACAATACGCGCGCCAATACCGGAACGCGAAAGGCCTGCTGCTCGACGCCTTTGTGGAGGGCAGCCATGGCGGTACGGGATCCGCGTTCGATTGGGCGTTGATCCCGGAGCAACTTCCCCTGCCGCTGATTCTTGCGGGCGGTCTGCATCAAGATAATGTCGCCGATGCAATTAGGCGCGTACGCCCCTGGGCGGTCGATGTCAGCAGCGGGGTCGAAGCGGCAAAAGGCATAAAAGATGCGGCCAGGATTGCCGCTTTCATCCGAGGAGTCAGAAATGCAGATGTATGAGGCGCTGAAGGCCTATAACCTCCCCGACGAGCAGGGCCATTTCGGCGCCTATGGGGGCGTATTCGTCGCCGAGACATTGATGCAGGCCCTCGACGAATTGCGCAGCCAGTACGAATTGATGCGCCGCGATCCTGCGTTCGTCGCGGAGTTCGAGTCCGAATTGAAGCATTATGTCGGCCGTCCCAGTCCTGTCTATCATGCCAAGCGCCTGTCGCAACATTGCGCGGGGGCACAGATCTGGCTCAAGCGCGAAGACCTCAATCACACCGGCGCGCACAAAATCAATAACACGATTGGCCAGGCGCTGCTGGCCAGGCGCATGGGCAAGAAACGCATCATCGCGGAAACCGGCGCGGGGCAGCATGGCGTAGCCTCGGCGACCGTCGCTGCGCGGTTTGGCATGGAGTGCGTGGTGTACATGGGGTCGGAAGACGTCAAACGCCAGTCGATGAATGTCTTCCGCATGAAATTGCTCGGTGCGACCGTGGTGCCGGTGGAAAGCGGTTCCAAGACCCTCAAGGATGCGCTCAACGAAGCGATGCGCGACTGGGTCACCAATGTTGGCAATACGTTCTACATCATCGGCACCGTGGCTGGCCCGCATCCTTATCCGATGATGGTGCGCGACTTCAATGCCGTCGTCGGACGCGAGTTGCGCACGCAAATGCCCGAAGCCATCGGCCGCCAACCCGATGCAATTCTTGCCTGCGTCGGCGGGGGATCGAACGCGATCGGCGCGTTTTATCCTTATATCGAAGACAAGGACGTGCAGTTGATCGGCGTCGAGGCCGCGGGGCTCGGGCTCGCGTCAGGCAAACACGCCGCGACGTTGTGCGCCGGCAAGCCCGGGGTACTGCATGGCAACCGGACGTATCTGATCCAGGATGCGAATGGCCAGATCATCGAGACGCACTCGATCTCGGCAGGACTGGATTACCCGGGCGTGGGGCCGGAACATGCGTGGCTCAAGGATTGCGGTCGGGCACAATACGTCAGCATTACCGACGATGAAGCCCTCGAAGCCTTTCACACGCTCACGCGCATGGAGGGAATAATGCCTGCGCTGGAATCGGCACATGCGGTGGCGCATGCGATGAAGCTGGCTCCGACCATGGCGAGCGACAAGGTATTGCTGGTCAATCTCTCGGGCCGCGGCGACAAGGACATGAACACAGTCGCTGAACGTTCGGGGATGAAGTTGTAGCCGTTCTTGCCGGACGAGAAGTATCCGTTCTTGAATGCCCTGTCCCTAATCGCCTGGCCGTCAAAATAATGTCCCGCATTTCCGCCACCTTCAGCAACCTGCGCGCCCAGAAAAAGAAAGCGCTGATTCCATTCATTACCGCTGGCGATCCGCAGCCCGCCATGACCGTGCCGCTGATGTCCGCGCTGGTCAAATCCGGGGCCGATATTATTGAGCTCGGCGTACCGTTTTCCGATCCGATGGCAGATGGGCCGACCATCCAGCGCTCCAGCGAGCGCGCGCTCAAACATGGTGTCGGGTTGGGCGACGTGCTCGGATTCGTCCGCGCGTTCCGTGAATCGGATACGACCACGCCCGTAGTGCTCATGGGTTATGCCAACCCCATCGAGGCAATGGGCTATGAGCCGTTTGCCGCGGCCGCACAGGACGCCGGAGTGGATGGCGTGCTGGTGGTCGATTATCCGCCCGAGGAAAGCAAGCAACTGGCGGCCTTGCTGAAACAGCGCGACATAGATTCGATCTTCCTGTTATCGCCCACGTCCCAGGACAATCGCATTCGGGAAGTCGGCCGCCTGGCAACCGGTTACATTTATTACGTATCGCTCAAGGGCGTGACCGGGGCAGCCAACATTGACCTGCAGGAGGTCGCCGGGAAGCTGCCGCAGATTCGCTCGCACATCAAATTGCCGATTGGCGTAGGCTTTGGCATTCGCGATGCGCAAACGGCGCGCGCGATTGCGTCGGTAGCCGATGCTGTCGTCATTGGTAGCCGGTTGGTGCAGGAAATAGAATCATCGAACGCAGACACGGTCATCGGCAACCTGTCGGCGCTGCTGGGTGGGATCCGCCGGGCCATGGACGAAACTTGATGCTTGCAGACATGAAGGACTTCCTTCCTGACCCCGCGGCATTGCCACGCGCTCCGCGTTGTACATTGCTTGGCCCATCGAGGATGACGCAATGAGCTGGTTGCAGAAATTGCTGCCACCGAAGATCAAGCGCACCGCGGGCGCCGTGCGCAAGGCCGTTCCCGAAGGCCTCTGGAGCAAATGCGAAATTTGCGAGACGGTGCTGTACCGCGCCGACCTCGACAAGAATCTGAACGTCTGTCCGAAATGCGGTCATCACAACCGCCTGACTGCGCGCGAGCGCGTCGATCTGACGCTTGACGCCGAAGGCCAGTTCGAAATTGGCGCCGAAGTCGAACCCGTGGATTTCCTGAAGTTCGTCGACAGCAAGCGCTACACCGACCGGCTTGCCAGTGCCAAGGCCGATACCGGCGAAGAAGATGCGCTGGTCGTCGTCCAGGGGTCGGTAAAAAACGTTCCGCTCGTGGTGGCCGCGTTCGAGTTTCGTTTTCTGGGCGGGTCGATGGGGTCGGTCGTCGGTGAGCGTTTTGTTCGGGGCGTGCAAAGCTGTTGCGAGCAGAATTTGCCCTTCGTCTGCTTTACCGCCAGCGGCGGGGCGCGCATGCAGGAAGGCTTGATGTCGCTCATGCAAATGTCGAAGACCACTGCGGCCTTGACGCAACTGTCGCGCGCGCGCCTTCCTTTCATCTCTGTGCTTACCGATCCGACCATGGGCGGTGTTTCGGCCAGTTTTGCATTTCTTGGCGACGTGGTGATCGCGGAGCCCAATGCGCTGATCGGTTTCGCCGGTCCCAGGGTCATCGAGCAAACCGTGCGTCAGACGCTGCCCGAGGGTTTTCAGCGCGCCGAGTTCCTGCTGGAGCATGGCGCCATCGACATGATCGTCGACCGCCGGCAGATGAGAGACAAGCTGGTCAGCCTGATCACGCTGTTGATGCGGGCTCCGGCCGTCTGAACGCCGCACGGGATACTCTGCACGTGGTCGCAGTCTTCGGCGATCGGAATCCGTAGCCTGGAAAAAACGCCGTGTCCGCCGAACGCGCACTAGAGTCCCGGTCGCTGGCCGAGTGGCTGGCTTATCTTGAGCGTATTCATCCGTCTGCCATCGACATGGGGCTGGATCGCGTCGCCGCGGTACGTAATCGGCTCGACCTGTTGCCCGATTTTCCCATCCTCACCGTCGGCGGCACCAACGGCAAGGGCTCGGTGTGCGCCATGCTTGAATCTATTCTGGCAAGTGCCGGGTATCGCGTCGGCCTATACACTTCTCCGCATCTGTTGCGTTACGGCGAGCGCGTGCGCGTGGCGCGTCGCGAGATCGATGACGCCGCGCTGATCGCATCATTCGGCCGCGTTGAACGCGCACGCGAGCCCGATTCCCTGACCTACTTCGAGTTCGGAACCCTGGCTGCCATGGACTTTTTTGTGCGCGCAAAACTCGATGTTGCCGTATTGGAAGTGGGGTTGGGCGGGCGCCTGGACGCGGTAAACGTATTCGATGCGGACTGTGCGGTCGTGACCACCGTTGATTTCGATCACATGGATTACCTGGGCCCGGATAAGGCAAGCATCGGTCGCGAGAAGGCCGGCATCTTTCGCGCTGGCGTCCCCGCGGTCTGCGGGGACGAAGACCCGCCCGAGACGCTGACCGGCTACGCTGCTGCAATCGGCGCGCCGCTATTCCTCAATGGACGCGACTTTGGCTATCGCAGCAGTCCTACCGATTGGCAGTACTGGAGCGTACAGGGCAAACGCGTCGCGTTGCCCTATCCGGCATTGCGCGGAGACTACCAATTGGCCAACGCCGCCACGGCGCTTGCGGCGCTCGAGCAACTCAAGGACAGGTTGCCGGTGGATATGGGTGCAATTCGGCGCGGGCTCCTCGACGTCGAGCTGCCAGCGCGTTTTCAGGTGCTGCCGGGCAGGCCACTGGTCATTCTCGACGTGGCGCACAATCCTCATGCGGCACGGGGATTGTCGGCGAGCCTGAAGGCGCTGCCGGCCGGCGGACGCGTCATCGCGGTGTTTGCCATGCTCAGGGACAAGGATATTGCCGGCGTCGCGCGAGCGCTGAGCGCTCAGGTCGATGAATGGCTGGTGGCGGGCCTGCCGGGGCCACGCGGTGCCGACGCGACCCGGATCGAGCAAGAACTGCTGGTCGCTGGCGTGGAGGCGCCCATCCGGCGTTTCGATTCACCAGCCGACGCGTATCGATGCGCCATCGGTGCAGCCGGACAAGATGATAAAATTTTGGTCTTCGGGTCTTTTTACACGGTCGGGGCGGTCGTACAAGCTCGAGGCTGAGCCCGACCGATGCATGCGCATACGTTAACTTCATCTGTCTGCAGAATCCATGGTGAAAGCAATCAGCGACGACGAGCTCCAACTCAAGAAACGCGCACGCAGGCGACTGGTCGGGGCAATCGCCCTGGTCCTGCTGATCGTGGTATTCCTGCCGATGATCCTCGACAACGAGCCCAAGCCGCTGAATGAGGATATCGCCATCAGTATTCCGCCCATTCCAAAGGCCGAGAATGCTCCATTTCCCGGGGCTGCGCCGGGTGAGGCAGAGCCCCCGGCGCCGTCCGCCAATCCGCGTGTGGCAGGGCTGCCGGAGAGCGCCAACACGGCGCGCAACGCCACGGCTCCGCCTGAGCCCCCCACGTCGCCAGCGCCGGCGATGCCCAAAGCGGATGCAAAACCCGCTGTAAAGCCGGCGCAAAAAACCGATTCCAAGCCCACGCCAGCCAGTGCGGGAACGCAGGATGAAAGTTTCGTTGTCCAACTGGGCGCTTTTTCGAATGCGGCAAACGCCAGGGCGCTGCAAAGAAAACTGCAGGACAACAAGTTCAATGCCTATACCGAACTCGTCAAGAGCGCGGACGGCGAGCGCACGCGCGTGCGCGTCGGACCTTATCCGACGCGTGAAGCGGCCGATAACGCGCGCGAGCGGCTGAAAACCCGCAAACTCATCATTGGCGATGCGGCAGTCGTGCGGCGCGACTGACCCACGTGTCCGGTCGATGAGCGGCGTATTCTTGAAAATCCCGGCTTCGGCCCCGATTTGTAACACTGCGGCAGATGCGCGGCGCGGCGGATGACGCTGTTCGATCTCATCGCGGTTCTTCTGGTCGCGATTTCGGTGGGATTCAGCATTTGGCGCGGGTTCGTACGGGAAGTATTGTCGTTGCTGGTCTGGATTCTATCGTTCTGGCTGGCGAAATTGTTCGCGGCCGTCGTGGCAGGGTGGTTGCCGGTTTCATGGACCCATCAGAGCTTGCGCATCACAGTGGGCTTCGTGGCCGTGATGCTGGTGAGCCTGCTGGTCTTCGGGTTGCTGTCCATGCTGGTCGTGCGTCTGGTCCGATCCGCCGGGTTGACCGCCTCGGATCGCATGCTTGGCGCTGCGTTCGGGCTTCTGCGCGGACTGCTGATACTGGTTGCACTCGTGCTCTTCGGCGGGATGACGTCCGAGCCGCGCGAGCCCTACTGGCGCAATGCGCTGTTGGCTGCGCCGCTGGAGAAAATGGCGTTGTCTGTGCGGTCGTGGCTTCCCGAAGACATCGCCCGCCGGGTGAGTTTTGAATGACTTATACTTCGTCCGCAGTAAACCGGCTGCCGGGCCGGCGTAACCGGGCGTGGAGATCTGAACCATGTGTGGAATCCTCGGCGTAGTTGCACGAACGCCGGTCAACCAGTTGCTGTACGACGGCCTGCTGGTCCTGCAGCACCGCGGGCAGGACGCGGCGGGCATCGTCACGGCGGACGGCAGCAAGTTTCAGATGCACAAGGGCGGGGGCCTGGTGCGCGACGTGTTTCGGACCCGGGACATGCGCCATCTCGTCGGCAACATGGGCATCGCACACTGCCGCTACCCAACGGCGGGTTCGGCAACCTCCTTCGCCGAAGCACAGCCGTTGTATGTCAATTCGCCCTTCGGCATCGTGCTGGGCCACAACGGCAACCTGACCAACTCGGAACAGCTGAAGCGCGATCTTTTTTTGCAGGACCAGCGCCACGTCAATACCAACTCGGATTCCGAGGTGCTGCTCAATGTCCTGGCGCACGAGCTGCAGGAGGCGGCCACCGGCTATCAGCTCGATCCACCGGCTATTTTCCGGGCCGTGGCGGGCGTGCACCGACGCTGTCGCGGCGCCTACGCCGTGGTGGCAATGATCGCAGGCTATGGATTGCTTGCATTTCGGGATCCCCACGGCATCCGCCCGCTGGTGGTGGGTGAAGCCAAAACCGCACAAGGCGCCGAATATCTGGTCGCCTCCGAAAGCGTCGCACTCGACACACTCGGGTTCAACCTGGTGCGCGATGTCGAGCCGGGAGAGGCGATATTCATCGATCAGGACAGCAATTTCTACAGCCGCCAGTGCGCGGCCAATCCCCAGCACAATCCCTGCATTTTCGAGTTCGTATACCTGGCGCGTCCGGATTCCGTCATCGATGGTATTTCGGTCTATGAGACGCGCATGCGCATGGGCAGAAGTCTGGCGGACAAGATCAAGCGCGATTTCAGCGATCTCATCATCGATGTCGTGATTCCCATACCCGATTCAAGCCGACCCTCCGCAATGGAGCTGGCGGACAAGCTCGGCGTGCCCTATCGGGAAGGTTTCATCAAGAACCGCTATATCGGACGCACCTTCATCATGCCGGGGCAGGAAATCAGACGTAAATCCGTGCGGCAGAAACTCAACGCGATCGGCATGGAATTCAAGGACAAGAACGTCCTGCTCGTGGATGATTCCATCGTGCGCGGGACGACCAGCCGCGAGATCGTGCAAATGGCGCGGGACGCCGGCGCGCGCAAGGTGTATTTCGCCTCGGCGGCACCCCCGGTTCGCTTTCCGAATGTCTATGGGATCGATATGCCGACCTCGCGTGAACTCATCGCCACCGGCCGCAGTGACGATGCGATCGCCCGCGAGATCGGCGCCGACAAATTGATCTACCAGGAGCTCGAGGCGCTGGTCGATGACGTGCGCTCGGTGAATCCGGCGGTGTCGCAATTCGAGACTTCGTGTTTCAACGGCGTATACGTCACCGGCGACATTACCGAGGAGTACCTCGCTGGGGTCGAGGCGCAGCGCAACGACGACCACTTGTCCAAAGGCGACTCCAATATCACGCAGCTCGACCTGAACCTGGCAACGACCGAATAGATTGTCTGACGCACGTCCTCGCGCGCCGCGCATTGACAGCATGCGGTGCCAAGAGTAGCGTGCTTGCTTCGCGCCGATTTGACGACAGCTTGCGGGCGCATAATAAATACAGCTAAAGCGCGCGTCGATTTCCGGACCCGCTTGGCGAAAGCTCAAGCGGGTTTTTTATTGGCAGGCGGACTTGCGACACACGAAGGATGCACATGAGGTGGGATGAACTGGAACTCGAAACGCTGGCGGTGCGCGCCGGTATACACCGCAGCCAGTTCAACGAGCACTCCGAAGCGCTGTACCTGACGTCGAGTTTCGTCTTCAAGAACGCGGCCGAGGCCGCTGCGCGTTTCTCAGGCGCGGATGCCGGCATGGTGTACTCGCGCTATACCAATCCGACCGTTGCCAGCCTGCAGGAGCGTCTGGCGGCCATGGAGGGGGCGGAATGCTGTATTGCCACGGCTTCCGGCATGTCTGCCATCCTGGCCTGCGTCATGGGGCTGATGAAAAGCGGCGAGCACATCGTCGCCTCGCAAAGCATCTTTGGCGCGACGGTGCAGCTATTCAACAACATCCTTAAGCGCTTCGGCGTGGAAACCACGTTTGTCGATGCCACCGATCTGAATGCGTGGGAGCGCGCCATCAAGCCGGCGACTCGCATGCTGTTTCTGGAAACGCCGTCCAATCCGCTCACGGAAATCGCCGATGTCGCCGCGATTGCCAAACTCGCGCGCGCCCGCCACGCGTTGCTTGTCGTCGACAACTGCTTTTGTACCCCCATCCTGCAGCGCCCGCTTGACTTGGGCGCGGATATCGTCATCCACTCGGCAACCAAGTATCTCGACGGGCAGGGCCGGGTGCTGGGCGGCGCGGTGCTGGGACGACGCGATGTCATCTTCGAGGGCCTGAACGGTTTCCTGCGCAGCGGCGGTCCAACCCTGTCGCCGTTCAACGCATGGGTGATCCTGAAAGGCCTGGAAACGCTGCACGTGCGCATGCGTGCGCATTCGCAGACGGCGCTGGAACTGGCGCGCTGGCTCGAGCAACATCCCAAGGTCGCGCGCGTTTACTATCCGGGCCTTGCTTCGCATCCGCAGCATGAGCTGGCAAGACTTCAGCAGAAAAGCGGCGGCGGCATCGTTTCTTTCGACGTGAAAGGCGGCCGGGAGGAGGCCTGGAAGGTGGTCGATGCGACGCAGTTGATTTCGATCACCGCCAACCTGGGCGACGCCAAGACCACGATTACCCATCCCGCCAGTACCACGCATGGACGATTGACTCCCGAAGCACGCAAGGCCGCGGGTCTTGGAGAAGGTTTGCTGCGGGTCGCCGCCGGGCTGGAAGCGCCTGGCGATATCCAGGCCGATCTCGCGCGCGGACTTTCGCGGATCTGAAAAGGCCGCGCTGCGCGCTAACGCAGGGGCAGCGCGCGGCACCCGTCGGCATCGCACACCAAATAGGAGCCCTGTTCGTACCAGTCGGCCAGTACCCAGCGCTCGCAGCGATGGCCATCGATGCTGTGCTCGTGTCGCGCCGGGCGGTGCGTATGGCCATGAATCAATCGCGGGTAAGCGTGGGCGCGGAACGTTTCCTCGACCGTGGCAGGCGACACGTCCATGATTGCCATGTCCTTGACCTGTTTTGCCTGTTCGCTCTTGCCGCGTACTTCACGCGCCATGCGCAGGCGCTCTTCCAGCGGCTTGGCAAGAAAGGACTGCTGCCAGGCGGGATTGCGCACCATTGCGCGAAATTTCTGATATTCGACGTCGCCGCTGCAAAGGGTATCGCCATGCATCAGCAGCGTCGGCGTACCGTGCAGGTCCACCGGGGCCGGATCCGCAAGAATTTTCAGACCGCTCGCCTGCGCAAAGCGCTCACCGAGCAGAAAATCGCGGTTTCCATGCATGAAGTACACGCGCACGCCCTGGTCTGAAAGCGCGCGAAATGCCCGTGCCACCTCCTGTACGAACGGCTGTGCCAGACCTTCGTCACCGATCCAGTACTCGAAAAGATCGCCCAGCACGTAGAGCGAGTCGGCTTGAGGGGCCGTTTCGCGCAGAAATCGCAGCAGCGTGGCGGTGGCTTCGCCCGTTTCCGGCGACAGGTGCAGATCTGAAATGAACAGGGTGTGGGGCATCAGGGCAGCAAGCCGGGCTGACCGGAAAATAAAGGAATCACGGCACGATTACGCGCGCGCCAGGCGTCAAACGACAGTCGCTTTCTCGATCAACACCTCGTCGGCCGGGACATCCTGGTGGAAACCGCGTGTGCCGGTCGGTACCGTCTTGATCTTGTCGACCACCTCGCTGCCCTCCACGATCTTGCCGAACACGCAATAGCCGAATCCGTCGGCATTGGCGGAACGATAGTTCAGAAAATTATTGTTCGCCACATTGAAGAAAAATTGGGCGGTCGCCGAGTGCGGGTCGGAGGTTCGTGCCATTGCGATGGTATACGCATCGTTCTTCAAACCGTTGCCGGCCTCGTTCTGGATCGGCGCGCGCACGGCCTTTTGCTTCATGCCGGGTTCGAAGCCGCCGCCTTGCACCATGAATCCGTCGATCACGCGGTGGAAAACCGTGTTGTCGTAAAAGCCATCGCGCACGTACTGCAAGAAATTTTCCGCTGTCGCGGGCGCTTTATCGGTATCGAGTTCGACCACGATGTCGCCCATCGACGTTTGCAATTTGACCTTGCTCACTTGACCTCCACCAGTTTGATCTCCTCGATGACCACTTGGTCCTGCGGCACGTCGCGGGGGAACGGTCCGCCCGGCCCGGTGGGCGTCTTCGCGATGCGCTCTACCACGTCCATGCCTTTGATCACGGTGCCGAAAACCGTATACCCGTAGCCGCGCACCGTTTGCGCGGTGTAATTCAGGAAAACATTGTCGGCCACATTGATGAAGAACTGCGCCGTCGCCGAATTGGGATTCTGCGTGCGCGCCATGGCGATGGTACCAGTCGTGTTTTTCAAGCCGTTGTCCGACTCGATTGCGACTGGATCGCGCGTGGGTTTCTGCTCCATGGTCTTGCCGAAACCACCGCCCTGAATCATGAATCCCGGGATGACGCGGTGGAAAATGGTTTGCTTGTAAAACCCGTCCCGGACGTATTGCAGGAAATTCGCTACGGTCTTCGGTGCTTTGTCGGGATTGAGCTCGACTAAAATGACGCCGGAACTGGTTCTGATCTCTACTTGCGGGTTCGCTGCCTGGACGGCAGTACTTAACAGCAGGGCGCAAAACACGCCCAATACCTTCTTCATCAAAATTCCTCGCAATTGTTTTATCGGAGTTTGACCGAAAACCGACGTGCCGTTCCCGGTAAACGATGGATCAGGCTGCGCCTTCGAATACGATGCGCCAGCGGTTGTCTTCCCTTATCCAATACTGGCGTTTGAGCATGCGATTGGCAAGGTTGCTGCTGGCGTAATCCTGTTCGAAAGTCGCGACGGCCATTTGTTCCTTGCCGGGATAGAGCAGAAGCGACACATTCGAAACCTTGACCGTGATCCAGCTCTTTCCGGCATTTACCTGCTCCTTCTGGGCAGTCCACTGTGCCAGATTCATGCCGTTTGACATGAACTTCTTGGCATAGTGGCGCAGATACAGGCCCGTATTGCGGCTTTCCCAGTCACGTCGCCAGGTCTCGAGCGCGCCCGCCAGTTCGGCTCGTTCCGCCGCAATTGCCTCGGGCTTGGCCCATTCGATCGCGTCGGCGATGATGATGGGCGTGGTGCCAATCTGTAATCTGGACGAGAGCGAATCGAGATCCTGGTTGTTCAGGACGATGCAACCATCGCTCGCGCGCGGCGGCCTGCTGTAGGTATCGCCCGGGGTTCCATGCAGCCAGATGCCGTGGCCATCGCGTCCGCGCATCCGGTCCCACTCGTTCGGATAGTTGATCGGGAAAGCGCCGCTGCCGTAAAAGTCCGTGAGCTTGTCCTTGGGCAAGCGGCTGACAACGCGATAAACGCCGACCGGTGTCTTCTTGTCGCCTTCGCGCAATTTCTCCAGCCCGTTCTTGCCGATGGTGACGTAGTAATCTGCGATATAACGCGGCGTTTTGCCCGTGTTCTCGAATACGAACAAGGTCGATTTGGTTGAGTCGAGCACCAGGGCGAGTTTTTCCTGTGCGGGCAACTGCAACAGATAGCGCGGGGCCAGTTCGGGGGAGAAATCAATCTGCGAGCGCATCAGCCGCGCCCGGGCCTCGTCGCGCAGTCCCGCGACTTGCTCTGCGGACGCGCCGGATGCGTTGCCGATGGAGTTGAGCGGGCGTGCGCGCGCCAGCAGCAAGTCGCCCTTGACCAGTTGCGCCAGACGAAAGTTCGGATTGGCGGCCAGCAAACTGTCGATCTGGTCGACCGCAGACGAGAACTTGCTGTCACGGATATCGTGCAGCGCGCGAATCAGCATCGCTTCGGGCGCGGCGATCTGGCGCAAAAGCGGTGCCGGGGCAAGATTCACCGACCACGCATAGGATGCGCCGGCGGCGACGACAGCCACCAATGCCTGCGCCAGCATTTGCCGCGAACCCGCTTGACGATGCCGACTGAAATGCACTAGTTCATTCTTTCCTGAACGATCTGCCAGCGGTCGGCATTCTTGACCAGCGTGAGGGTTTTGGTGCCCGACGTGTTCAGCGTGTCGGACTTGTAACCCTGGCGGAATTTGACCAGTGCGCGCCCATCGGCGTCGAAGGAGACCTTTGGCGATCCTACCGTTACTTCGATCGCTTTTGGTTTGACGATGCGATCGCGCCGTGTTGCTTCCCAGGCGGCCCGCGCTTCACCCCCGGGCACCTGGAAACCGGACGCGTAATACGCGAGATAGGCGTCCGCATTCTTGCTTGACCATGCCCTGGCCCATCCGTTGACGGCGGCCAGTACGGCATCAGTCTCGCCGTTTGTGGCGGGCGCGGCTGGTTTCGGGGTGGTCGGGGGGGGCGCCGGGGTTGCCGCGGGTGCGGGCGCGGTGGCGACCGCCGCAGGCTCCGGGGTGGGCGGTGTCTTCCCCGGCACGACGCTGCCCGAGAACAAATCCTTGATCATGGCGAGCTTGGTCTGGGCGGCAGCATTGCCCCGGTCCAGCTGCAGTGCTTTGTCGTAGGCTTCGCTGGCCATTTTTGCGTACACATCGCCCAGATTCTCGTGTGCGATCGCGTAGCTCGGATGCGTCCGAATAGCCATTTCCAGCGCTTTACGGGCTTTGTCGTATTGTCCCTGTGAGGCGTACAGTACCGCCAGGTTGTTGTAGGGCTCCGGTAGTTCGGGGTAATCCTCCGTCAGCACGTTGAACACCTTGATGGCCTCCAACGGCTTGTTCTGTTCAGTCAGAATGAGGCCCTTGAGGAAGCGCGCGCGGGCATCGCGCGGATTCGCTGCGATGACGGATTCGATCTTCTCCATCGCGCCGGCAAAGTTGCCCTGCTTGAACTGTTTGCTGGCATCTTCATAGCTGCTGGCGGCAAATCCACCCGACAGCTGTGACATCAGCAGTAAGGCGACTCCCAACCTGAGGACTGCGATTCGGCTCATGTGTTAAACTTTATCTCAATAAGAAACGGTAGGTTCTTGTAATATTAGCAGATTCTACCAGCAGCTCGCTGGGGTCACAATCTCAAAAATAAGCCGCCCCGCTTCAACCCGCAGCCAGGCGTCCAGCCACTTGATGTTGAAGATATATAACTCGCTGAACCGTGCAAAGTCGGCCTTCGCGCCGATCCTGCCGGGCAAAGTCGGCATGTACGTTTGCGGTATGACGGTATACGACTATTGCCATCTTGGCCATGCGCGAGTCATGGTGGTTTTCGACGTCGTGAAACGCTGGCTGAGCGCCACGGGTTATGCCGTGACCTATGTTCGCAATATCACGGATATCGATGACAAAATCATCAAGCGGGCCGCCGACAACAACGAATCGATCGATGATTTGACCAACCGTTTCGTCGCGGCCATGGACGAGGATGCCCAGGCGCTCGGCGTGCGCAAGCCCGACCTGGAGCCGCGCGCGACGCAGAACATTGCGCAGATGCTCGACCTGATCGGGCTTTTGATCGATAAGGGGCTCGCGTACCACGCTCCCAACGGCGATGTCTTCTATGCCGTGCGCAAATTCGATGGGTACGGCAAGCTTTCCGGCAAATCACTCGACGAACTGCAGGCTGGGGAACGCGTTGAAGTCGATGTCAACAAGCGCGATGCCATGGATTTCGTGCTGTGGAAATCAGCCAAGCCCGGCGAGCCGTTCTGGGACTCGCCGTGGGGCAAGGGGCGTCCGGGTTGGCATATCGAATGCTCGGCCATGAGCGAGCGATATCTGGGTGAGCATTTCGACATTCATGGCGGCGGACAGGATCTGCAGTTCCCTCACCATGAGAACGAGATCGCGCAATCCGAAGGCGCGCACGGCAAAGTGTTCGTCAATTACTGGATGCACAACGGTTTCGTGCGCGTCGACAATGAAAAAATGTCGAAGTCGCTCGGCAATTTCTTCACCGTGCGCGAGATCCTCGCAAAGTACGACGCGGAAGTCATCCGTTTCTTCATCGTGCGCGCGCATTATCGTAGTCCACTGAATTATTCCGACCAGCATCTGGACGACGCCAAGGGCGCGCTTTCGCGTCTTTACACCGCGTTGAAAGCGGCGCCTGCCGAGGCCGGCGAAATCGATTGGCGCCAACCGCAGGCGGCGCGCTTCCGTGACGCGATGAACGATGACTTCAATACGCCGGAAGCGGTGGCCGTCTTGTTCGATCTCGCCAACGAAGTCAATCGCAACGCTTCGCGTTCCACGGCAGGGCTGCTGAGATCATTGGCCGGTGTGCTGGGATTGCTCGGTCGCGACCCCGATGAGTTTCTGCGCGGGAGTCTCCCGCAAGGGTGGAGCACCGAAAGCGTCGAGCGGCTGATCGCGGAACGAGCCGAGGCGAAAAAAACCAGGAACTTCGCGGTGTCCGATCGCATTCGTGGCGAATTGCTCGCCGTGGACATCATTCTCGAAGACGGTCCCTCGGGAACCACCTGGCGACGACGCTAAAGTGGCCTGCGGTATTCTCAGCTCAGTGGTACGGTGATTGCTTGAGATTTTGCCAGGTCCGGGCAAGGCAAAGCGCAAGGCGAGTCAGGCATTGTTCCCCGGGTTGCGAGCCCAATAAAAAACAATAGCTTGATTTGGGCGCGGAGGAGTGATCGGTCACCGCGAAAGGTGCAAGATGCACAAGCGCGCGCTGTTTGTTCTGCTGGCCGTCCTGTCTTTGCCGGTTGCCGCGGTAGATTATGCCGTTTACGGCAAAGTAGCTGGCAGTGTGGTGCGAATCACCGCCCGAATTCCCGGGTCCAACAGTACCTCCTTCGGCTCAGGGGTAGTGCTTCCCGACGGGCGCATCGTGACCAACTGTCATGTGATTCCTGGTGCTGACAAAGTAATGGTGATGGAGGCTTCCGGGCGGGTCGAAGGCGAGCGCGGTCCCAGCGATCCTGCCGCTGACCTATGCATCCTGAATAGTACGAACCTGGCCGCCCCGCGCGCGCGCACGGCCGCTGCAACACCCGAAGTCGGCGATGCAGTCGTAGCCATCGGCTTCGGAGGCGGAGGCGCTCGCAGCATGTCGTCGGGTCGCATTACAGCGCTCTACCCTTATCGCAACGGTCTGGTCATCCAGACTTCCGCGGCATTTCGCCCGGGCGCTTCGGGTGGCGGACTGTTTGACGAGCGCGGCAATCTGGTCGGCATTACCACTTTTTTCAAGCGCAACGGCGCGCACTCGTTGTACTTCGCCGTGCCGATCGCGTGGATCGATGACATGGTCCCGACGCAATCCCCGGCGCCGAACGTGCCCCCGTTCTGGATGCTGGCGCTAAATGATCAACCGCTTTTTCTACAGGTAGCCGGTTATGAAGCGGATGGAAACTGGACACAGATGGAGGCCGCTGCGCGCTCGTGGGCGCAAGAAGAACCCCAACAGCCGCAACCATGGGAAGCCCTTGCGCGGGCCATGACAGCGCAAGGCGCGACCACCGATAGCGCTGTGTTCCGGGGCCACGTTTCCAATCCGGCGCGCGTTCCTGCAAACGACCTCCAGCCCGGCAATTCAAACGACTAGGATTCGAAAAACTCGCGAACCTTGTCCATCCAGCTTTTAGCGCGTGGGTTGTGGCGGCCCTCGTGATGGTCATTGATCTGCTCGAGTTCCTGCAGCAGTTCCTTCTGTCGCGAGGTAAGGTTGACCGGTGTCTCGACGACGACATGGCAAAGCAAATCGCCGTGAGATTGGCTGCGCACCCCTTTGATGCCCTTGGCGCGCAGGCGAAATACTTTCCCTGACTGGGTTTCCGCGGGAATCTTGATTTTGGCGTAGCCATCCAGGGTCGGAATCTCGATTTCGCCGCCGAGGGCCGACTTGGTGAAACTGATCGGCATTTCACAATGCAGGTCATTACCGTCACGCGTGAAAACCTCGTGTTGGCGGATGTGCATGACGACATACAGATCACCCGGTGGACCGCCGTTGACGCCGGCTTCCCCTTCCCCGCTCAAACGAATGCGATCCCCTTCGTCCACCCCGGCCGGAATTTTGACGGACAGCGTTTTCTGTTTCTTCAGGCGGCCTGCACCGCTGCAAGTCGCACAAGGGTTTTGCACGACTTTGCCGCTGCCATGGCATTTCGGGCAAGTTTGCTGAATGGAAAAGAATCCCTGCGTCATGCGCACCTGGCCCTGGCCATTGCAGGTCGGACAAGTGATGGCCTGGCTCCCGGGCTTCGCACCCGAGCCTTTGCAGGTCTCGCACTCTTCCAGAGTCGGAATGCGGATGCGCGTTTCGGTACCGCGGGCGGCTTCTTCCAGTGAAATTTCGAGGTTATAGCGCAGGTCCGCGCCACGATAGACGCTCGATCGCCCGCGACCAGCGCCGAAGATGTCGCCGAAAATATCCCCAAAGGCGTCCGCGAACCCGCCGAAACCCGCTGCACCCGCGCCCATGCCGGCATGGGCTTCCAGACCCGCATGGCCGTACTGGTCATAAGCGGCCCGCTTGCCGGCGTCACACAGGACTTCGTATGCTTCCTTGGCTTCCTTGAATAATTCCTCGGATTTTGGATTATCCGGATTACGGTCCGGATGGAATTTCATCGCGAGTTTGCGGTACGCCTTCTTGATGTCTTCTTCCGAAGCATCGCGATTGACCCCAAGTACTTCGTAATAATCGCGTTTCGCCATATCCGGTTCTTTCGCGCAAAGTCATCGCTTTGCTTTCCTGACGATACAAAGGGGTGAGCCGGCATCCGGCTCACCCCTCACGTTGGTTCCCGACCTGGCGGTCAGGCGGACTTCTTGTCCTTCACTTCCTCAAATTCGGCATCCACGACATCGCTTTCATCGGCTTTGGCGCCAGCCGTTTCGGCCTTTGGTTCGGCTTCACCGCCGCCTTGCGGTTGCTGCTGACCGTACATCTTTTCAGCCAGTTTATGGGATGCTTCCGCAAGTGTGCGGGTCTTGGCTTCGATTGCTTCCTTGTCGGAACCCTTGATCGCCTCTTCCGCGTCCTTGATGGCGGCCTCGATCCGAGATTTTTCGCCGGCGTCCACCTTGTCGCCTTGTTCGGCCAGCGATTTTTTCGCCCCGTGGATCAGCGTATCAGCCTGGTTGCGAACGTCAACCAATTCGCGTGCCTTGCGGTCCTCATCGGCATGCTCCTCGGCGTCCTGCACCATGCGCTTGATTTCATCTTCCTTCAGACCCGAGTTTGCCTGGATCTTGATCTTGTTCTCCTTGCCGGTGGCCTTGTCCTTGGCCGACACATGCAGGATGCCGTTGGCATCGATGTCGAACGTGACTTCGATCTGCGGCAATCCGCGCGGCGCCGGCGGTATGTCGGCGAGATTGAACTGCCCCAGGCTCTTGTTGCCGGTCGACATCTCGCGCTCGCCCTGCAGCACGTGAATCGTCACGGCGGTCTGGTTGTCATCGGCGGTCGAGAACACCTGCTGCGCCTTGGTGGGGATCGTCGTGTTTTTCTGGATCAGCTTGGTCATGACCCCACCGAGCGTTTCGATTCCCAGAGAAAGCGGCGTGACGTCGAGCAATAGCACATCCTTGACGTCGCCTTGCAGCACGCCGGCCTGGATCGCGGCGCCAATGGCGACCGCCTCGTCGGGATTGACGTCCTTGCGCGGTTCCTTGCCAAAGATCTCCTTGACCTTCTCCTGCACCTTGGGCATGCGCGTCATGCCGCCTACCAGGATCACGTCGGCGATGTCGTCGAGCTTCACGCCGGCATCCTTGATGGCAGTGCGGCAAGGTTCCATCGTCTTCTGAATCAGCTCCTCCACGAGACTTTCGAACTTTGCCCGCGTTATCTTGATCGCCAGATGCTTCGGCCCCGAGGCATCGGCCGTGATGTACGGCAAATTGACCTCGGTCTGCTGGCTGGAGGAAAGCTCGATCTTGGCCTTCTCCGCGGCTTCCTTGAGCCGTTGCAGCGCGAGCACATCGTTGCGCAGATCGATACCCTGGTTTTTCTTGAACTCGTCGGCCAGATAATCCATCAGGCGCTGGTCGAAATCCTCGCCGCCCAGAAACGTGTCGCCGTTGGTCGAGAGCACTTCGAACTGGTGCTCCTTGTCCACCACCGCAATTTCGATGATGGAAATGTCGAAAGTGCCGCCGCCCAGGTCGTACACCGCGATCTTGCGGTCGCCTTCCTTCTTGTCCATGCCGAATGCCAGTGCGGCTGCCGTCGGCTCATTGATGATGCGCTTGACTTCGAGCCCGGCGATGCGCCCGGCGTCCTTGGTCGCCTGACGCTGCGAATCGTTGAAGTAGGCCGGAACCGTGATCACGGCTTCGGTGACCGGTTCCCCGAGATAATCCTCGGCGGTCTTCTTCATTTTAATGAGCACTTGCGCGGAGACTTCGGGCGGCGCGATCTTCTTGCCGCGGACTTCGATCCAGGCGTCGCCATTGCTGTTCTGCGTGATCTTGTAAGGCATCAGGTCGATGTCCTTCTGCACTTCTTTTTCGGTAAAACGGCGACCGATCAGCCGCTTTACGGCAAATAGCGTGTTCGTGGGATTGGTGACCGCCTGGCGCTTGGCCGGCGCACCCGTAAGGATCTCGCCATCATCCATGTAAGCGACGATCGAGGGAGTCGTGCGCGCCCCTTCGGAGTTTTCGATGACTTTGGACTGTCCGTTCTCCATGACGGCGACGCAGGAGTTGGTGGTGCCCAGATCAATGCCGATGATTTTTGCCATGATGTTAGTTCCTTTGCGCGAATGTAGAAGTGCCTTTGTCTTCGAAGGTTTGGTCGGAGGGGCTGAAAATCAAGCGGAAACCTTCGGTTTGGCGATGCTGACCAGGGCGGGGCGCAGAATCCGGTCGTTCAGACTGTAGCCCTTTTGGAGCACTGCAACGACGCTGTTGGGTTCTGCCTCGGATTCGACCATATTGATGCTCTGGTGCATGTGCGGGTCGAATTTTTCGCCCAAAGGGTTGATTTCCCGAATCGAAAATTTCTCGAATGCGGCGGTCAACTGCTTTAGCGTCAGCTCGACGCCGCTTTTGAGCGATTCAGGCGTGGCATTGCCTGCGGCAAGCGCGGCCTCCAGGCTATCGCGCACCGGGACCAGTTCACCGGCGAAATTCTCCAGGGCATATTTGTGGGCGCTCGCCAGATCGCTTTGCGCCCGCTTGCGAATATTGTCGGCATCGGCCTTGGCACGCAGCCAGGCGTCCCGATGTTCCT
Source organism: uncultured beta proteobacterium (assembly GCA_963846655.1). Lineage (GTDB taxonomy): Bacteria > Pseudomonadota > Gammaproteobacteria > Burkholderiales > JACQAP01 > JACQAP01. The sequence continues at coordinate 220,426 of CAWJWT010000013.1, forward strand.
GGGCGGCCGCTTCGGCTTTTTCCAGCAAAGCCACCATGTCGGGCGAGTCCGTAGCCGGCTCGTTGGCGGCCGAATCCGCATGGACGCCGTCGGCCTCGCGTTGCGCTTCCTGCTCCGGGTTGGATTTGTTCTGCTGCTGCATTCCCTGGTCTCCTGAAACGAAATCGGAAATGATCTGGGGGCATCCCGGCGTGTTTCAACCCCTTTTGCCGAAAAAGGTGCGCGTTATACTACCGCCCGATCCGCAGGCCGGGGCCACGCGGCGTCATATCGAGGAGTAGCAGGCAATGCGCAAAGTTCTATTGGCCGGGGCGCTGTCCCTGGCCATGCTGGTCGGGCCGGTGGCGGGCGAGCCGCTGGTCCGCGTTCATACCAGCTACTACTACATCGACGGCAGTTCGGCCAGCGTGCTGGCGGCGCAGCTCGATCAGCAGGGTCCGGCCGACGCCGCGGGCCATCGTTACGCCGGCCGCACGCGCTGGAACATCCAGTGGAAACTGAGGCACGCGCAGCAAGGCAACCGCTGCGCGATTACCAGCGTGGCGGTGGCCGTCGGCATAGCGCAAACCATGCCCAAGTGGCGCACCGAAAGTAAGGCAACGAGTGGCTTGCGGGCGGCGTGGACCCGTTTCAGCGACAAGTTGCAGCGCCATGAGGACGCCCACAAGGACCATGGTGTGAAAGCCGCCAGGCAGATCGAGACGGCACTGCTCGGCTTGAAGCCGGCGGGCAATTGTGAGGATCTGGAATCCGCTGCCAATGCCCAGGCGCAGTCTATCGTGCAGAAATACCAGGCGCGCGACCAGGCTTATGACGCCCGGACGGACCACGGGCGCAAGGAAGGCGTTAGCCTGCTGTAGCTCGGCACCTCAGTTTTTTGCGCCCAATGCCAGCGCCCGTTCGCGTTGCGCGGCGGCCGTGCGGGAGGCGGTGCCGGCGTCCCAGTCCGTAGAGGCCCAGCCCGAAAGATTCTCCGCGGCAATACGCGCGAGCGCCTGGATCCAGTCATGGCGCTCGTTCAGGCACGGAATGGCGTGAAACTCCGCACCGCCTGCATCGAGATAAGCGGTTTTATTTTCGATGCCGATTTCTTCGAGCGTTTCCAGGCAATCGGAGACGAACCCGGGACAAATCACGTCCAGCCGGCCGGTTTTGCGCTTGCCCAACTCTTTTACCGTCTGCAAGGTGTAGGGCTGCAACCATTTCGCGCGTCCGAATCGGGACTGGAATGAAATCTGGTAACGCTCGGACGTCAGGCCCAGTTCCTCGCCCAATAGCCGCGCGGTCTTCTGACATTCGCAATGGTAGGGGTCGCCTTTAGCGAGCGTGAACTGCGGAACGCCGTGAAAGCTCATCAGCAGTTTGTCGGGGCGGCCATTGGCCATCCAGTAATCATTCACGTTCTGCGCAAGCGCGGCAATGTATGCCGGATGGTCGTGATAGTGCTTGACCAGTCGCAGCGCCGGGGCGTTGCGCATGGGCCTGATGGCATCGAACACCGCATCGTAAACGCTGGCCGTCGTGCTGGCTGCGTACTGGGGATATAGCGGCAGGATCAATACATGGTCGCACCGCTGCTCGTGCAGACTGCGAAGCGCCTTGCCTATCGAAGGTTGGCCGTAGCGCATGGCCCATGCCACGACATGGGGCGTCTTGATCCGTTCGCCCAGATAGCCCTTGAGCAAAGTCGCCTGCTTTGCCGTGTGCACCGCCAGTGGCGAGCCGTCCTTGGTCCAGATCAAGGCATATTTCTCGGCAGATTTCGCCGGCCGCGTGCGCAGGATGATGCCATGGAGGATCAACCACCATATCGGCCGCGCAATTTCCACAACCCGGGGATCGGACAGAAACTCCCGCAGATAGGGTCGCACCGCCGCTGCCGTCGGGGCGGCGGGCGTGCCGAGATTGACCAGGAGAATGCCCGTCTTGGTCAGGCTGCCGTGCTGATAGGGGGGTTCAGGAGCCATGCAGTCGAGTAGTGGTGATCGGCCCGGCAAACGCTCCGGTGCGCGGAGCGCGCGCGCTGCAGCGGTCGCTTAGCCTGACCGGTCAATGTTGCGACAAAGCGCTGGACAGTAGTTTGGCGGTGATGTCGACGATCGGAATCACGCGTTCGTACGCCATGCGGGTCGGTCCGATCACGCCGACGGTGCCAACGACCTGTCCGTCGACTTCATAAGGCGCGGTGACCACGCTGCATTCGTCGAGCGGCACCAGGCCGGATTCTCCGCCGATGAAAATCTGCACGCCTTGCGCGCGGCTGCTGGTATCGAGCAACTGCAACAGGCTGGTTTTCTGCTCGAACATATCGAACAGTTTGCGCAGGTTCGCCATGTTGGACGACAGTTCATGCACGTGCAGCAGATTGTGCCCGCCGGACAGGACGTAATCCTCTGCAGCAACGCCCATGGCCTGATCGCCGGCTTCCAGGGCCTTGGTCATCAGCTGCGTCATGTCCTCGCGCAGCTGGCGCAGTTCGTCGTGGATGCGGCGCTTGATCTCATCGAATGTCAGGCCGGCGAAATTCTGGTTGAGGAAATTGCCTGCTTCGATCAGCTCGGCCGGGGAGTAGGGGCGATCGGTCAGGATGATGCGGTTCTGCACGTCGCCGTCCGGGGCGACGATGATCAGCAGGATGCGTTTTTCCGACAGCTTGAGGAATTCGATGTGCCGGAAGGCAGCGCTCTTGCGCTTGGGCGTCATGACCACGCCCGCGAAGCGCGTCAGGTCGGACAGAAGGTGCGAAGCCTGGGACACCAGTTTTTGCGTGTTGTCCGGCTGCAGCTGACCTTCGAGCTGGCTGATCTCGACCTGATCGAGCGGCCTCACCTTGAGCAGGGTATCGACGAAAAAGCGGTAGCCCCGCGGCGTCGGAATCCGTCCGGCGGACGTATGCGGGCTCGCGATGAAGCCCAGATCCTCGAGATCCGCCATGACGTTGCGGATGCTCGCCGGACTTAGTTCGAGTCCCGAAAACCGGGCAAGCGCGCGCGAGCCGACCGGGATGCCGTCGGAGATGTAGCGCTCGACGAGCATCTTCAGCAACCGCTGCGCGCGCTCGCTGGGAACGTTTTCATTGATGGCCATGGGCTCATTCTACCGTGCCCGGCAGGAGACGCGTCGGCTGACGAGAGCGGAATCGGCAAATGTGCTTTAATCGGAACATGTCCCAGCCATTCAAGACGATCGCGCTGATCGGGAAGTACAAGAGTCCGGAAATCGCCGAGCCCGTGTTGCGGCTCGCGAAGTTCCTGCACGAGCGCGGCGTGAAGGTCCTGATCGATCCGCTGACGGCCAGCCACGTGGGCAAGAACAGCCATTTCGTCCTGCCGCTGGAAGAGGTCGGAAAAGCCGCCGATCTCGCCATCGTGATCGGCGGCGACGGCACCATGCTCAATATCGCCCGTACCTTCGCGCCCTTCGACGTCGCCCTGGTCGGCGTCAACCAGGGGCGGCTCGGCTTTCTGACCGACATGTCCCTCGACACCATGTTCGAGACGATGGCGCCATCCTCGACGGGCAGTATGTGGAGGAATCCCGCATGCTGTTGCAGGCGCAGGTGTGGAGCGCGGAGCGCAAGTGCTGGACGTGCTCGCGTTCAACGACATCTCGTCAACAAGGGTGCCGAAGGCAGCATGATCGAGTTCGAGGTGCGCATCGACGGCAAGTTCGTTTACACCCTGCGCTCCGACGGGCTGATCGTCGCGACGCCGACCGGTTCGACCGCCTACGCCTTGTCCTCCGGCGGCCCGATCCTGCATCCGAGCCTCAACGTGATCGGCCTCGTGCCGGTGTGCCCGCACACGCTGTCGAACCGTCCGATCGTCGTCAGCAGTGAATCACAGATCGAAATCACGATTCTCAAGGCTGCGGACGCGCGCGCGCATTTCGACAGCCATTCGCACTACGAACTGAAGGAGCGCGACCGGATCCTGGTGCGCCGCTGTGCACACTCCATCCGCCTGCTGCACCCGCTCGGGCACAATTACTATCATATGCTGCGCGAGAAGCTGCACTGGAGCGAGACGCTCTGAGGCTCTGGCGGCGTATTCAACAGTCCTGTTCATGCTACGCACGCTAAGCATCCGCGATTTCGTCATCGTCGACCGGCTCGATCTCGAGTTCGAGGAGGGCTTCACCGTGCTGACCGGCGAGACCGGCGCCGGCAAGTCGATCCTCATCGACGCGCTGGCGCTCGTGCTTGGAGAGCGCGCCGACGCGAGGCTGGTGCGGCGAAGGCGCGGAGCAAGCCGAGATCACCGCGGAGTTCGATCTGCGCTGCGCCTGCCCGCTCTGGCACGGTAGCTCGACGACCACGAGCTGAGCGGCGATCAAGACGCAATGCCTGCTGCGCCGCGTGATCGAATCGTCCGGACGCTCGCGCGCCTTCATCAACGGGCGCCCCGCGACCGTGCCGCAGCTGCGGGAGATCGGCGAGTTCCTGGTCGACATCCACGGCCAGCACGCACACCAGTCGCTGCTGCGCGCCGCCTCGCAGCGCGAGTTGCTCGACGGCTATGCGGGCGCGCAGGAGTCGGCCCTGCAGGTGGCGGCGGGCTTTCCGCCAGTGGCGGAGGTTCGGCGGCAACTCAGCGCGTTCGAGACCGGCGCGCAAGCGCTCGCAGCCGAGCGCGAGCAGCTCGAGTGGCAGATGCAAGGAACTCGACGCGCTGGCGTTCGGCGCCGAAGAGTGGGAGGCGCTGCAAGCCGAGCACGGGCGCCTGGCGCATGCGGCCAGCCTGATCGAAGGCGTCGCAGTTCGGCCTCGACGCCCTGTCCGAGGAGGAGGGCGCTGCCCTGTCGGCCGTGGCATCGGTGATTTCGCGCCTGCAAGCCCGGTCGCATTCGATCCACGCCTGCAGGAGATTCTGGACTTGCTGGAGCCGGCGCAGATCCAGATGCAGGAAGCCGTGTACAGCCTGCGCCATTATCAGCAGCGGCTCGAACTCGATCCGACAGCGCCTGCGCGAAGTGGAGGCGAGACTCGACGCCGTGCACAGCGCAGCGCGCAAGTTCAAGTGCAGATCGCGGACATCCCCGAGCACTTGCAGCGCATCAAGGCGCGACTGGCCGAGCTCGCGGCGGGATTCGATCCCGATGCGTTGCACAAGCGCGAAGCCGATGCGCTCGAGACTTACCGGAAGCGGCCGCCAAGCTCACCGCCGTCGCGCAAAAAAGCGGCCACGGACCTCGCAAAAAAGGTCACGGCATCCATGCAGACGCTCGCGATGGCGGGCGGCAGTTTCGAGGTCGCGCTCGTCGCGCTTGCCCGAGGCAGTGCGCATGGGCTGGAGCAGATCGAGTTCCTGGTGTCGCGGCCACGCCGGCATGACGCCGCAGACCGCTCGCGAAAGTGGCGTCGGGCGGCGAACTCTCGCGCCTGAGCCTCGCGATCCAGACCGTGACGAGCCAGGTCGCCGCGGTGCCGACGCTCGTCTTCGACGAAGTCGATGCGGGCATCGGCGGGCGCGTCGCCGAGATCGTCGGCGGATGCTCAAGACGCTCGGCCGCAAGCACCAGGTGATGTGCATCACCCATCTGCCGCAGGTCGCCGCGGCGGCAGACCATCAATGGCAGGTCGCGAAGACCGCGACGAACGGCAAGGTCGAGCAGTGCGGTGACGGTGCTGGATCGCGCGGCGCGCGTCGACGAGATCGCGCGCATGCTGGGCGGCGTGAAGATCACCGAAACGACGCGCAAGCACGCCGCCGAAATGCTGGCAATGCAAAAGCGGTAAAACGTATCGTCGGCGTCAACTCTTGGGTTTGTTCGGGCAGTCGCGCTTGATGCACTCGGCGTACATCTGCAGCGAATGCTCCTGAATGGAAAAGCCGCGGTCCTTGGCGATCTTTGTCTGGCGCTTTTCGATTTCCGGGTCGTAGAACTCCTCGACCTGCCCGCACTCGACGCAGACGATGTGATCGTGATGCCCGCCCTGCTTCAGTTCGAAGACGGCCTTGCCGGTCTCGAAGTGGTGGCGGATCAGGAGGCCGGCCTGCTCGAACTGGGTGAGCACGCGATAGACGGTCGCAAGTCCGGTGTCGGTGCCCTCCTTCAGCAGCATCTTGTAGACGTCTTCGGCGGACAGGTGGCGCACGTCGCTCTTCTCGAACAGATTCGAGGATGCGCAGCCGCGGCAGCGTCGCTTTGAGGCCGATGGTCTTCAGGTTATGCGGGGTGGCTCATGGCGGGACTGACAGGCGGGGAAGGGTGAATTATCATATCGGCTTTCAACCTGCTTGGAAACCGCCAGTCTTGCACGGCGGCGGCTCCGCAAATCCTGCGTACAACCACAATGCGAATGCGGCTCTTGTTCCTGTTACCGGTGCTGCTTGCGGGTTGCATGCTCGGCGCCCGCACAAGATCGACATCCAGCAGGGCAACTACGTCGACCAGGACATGGTGGCCAAGCTGAAGCCGGACATGACGCGTTCGCAGGTGCGCTTTCTGCTCGGCACGCCGCTGATCGCCGATCCGTTCCACCCGGATCGCTGGGATTACGTCTTCCTGACGCGGCAAGGCCAGCGACGTGCAGAGCGCGGCGCGATCTCGTGGTCTTCGAGGACGACAAGCTCAAGCGCATCGAAGGCGATGTGGTGCCCACGGACACGCTGTTGCAGGCCGCTTCCTCGCGAACGCGCGCGCCTTGACGCTTTTTGCCGCCAAGCGCGACATGAACGCTCAGCACGTCGCAATCGCCGGCAGCACCGGCCGCATGGGCCGCGCACTGATCGAGGCCGTCCTCCAGAGCGGCGATTTCCGCCTGAAGGCCGCGCTCGAAGCAGCCGGGCAATGCCGTTGCTCGGCAAGGATGCGGGCGAGCTGGTCGGCGCAGGGTGCGGCGTGCGCGATTCGCGCGGATGTCGAAGCGGCGCTCGACGGGTGCGACGTGCTCATCGATTTCACGCGGCCCGAGGGCACGCTGGCTCATCTCGAAGCGTGCCGCGCGCGCGGCGTTCGCATGGTGATCGGCACGACCGGCTTCCAGCCCGCGCAGAAAACGCGATCGCCGCGGCCTCGAAAGCACATCGCGATCGCGATGGCGCCGAACTTCAGCGTCGGCGTGAACGTGACCTTCAAGCTGTCGGAGTCGCCGCGCGGGCGCTGAGCGAAGGTTACGACGTCGAGATCGTCGAAGCGCACCACCGCCACAAGGTCGACGCGCCTTCGGGCACGGCGCTGCGCATGGGCGAAGTCGTCGCCGCGGCGCTCGGGCGCGATCTCGCACAGGACGCGGTGTACGGCCGCGAAGGCGTGACCGGCGAGCGCAAAGCATACACGATCGGTTTCGCCACCGTGCGCGGCGGCGATATCGTCGGCGACCACACCGTGCTTGTTCGTCGGCACCGGCGAGCGCGTCGAGATCACGCACAGGCCGCGAGCCGCGCGACCTACGCGCAGGGCGCGCTGCGCGCGGCGCGCTTCCTGGCCGGCAAAAGACAGTCCGGTCTTTACGACATGCAGGACGTGCTCGGCCTGAAGTAGGGCCACTGCGACAACGCCGGATCGCGCGCGTTGAATGATCGTGGCCGTTCCCCTATAATCGCGACCAAATGAAGCGGGAGGGGCGCGCGCCTGTCCCGCTTTCCATCTGTAGCCGTTGAAACCGCAACTCCAGGAGCTTTGCCTGCCCTCGACGTCAGCCCGCCATCCTCGTGCTCACGGATGGCACGGTATTTCGCGGCACTTCCATCGGCGCGCAGACGGCATACGCTCGGCGAGGTGGTGTTCAACACCGCGATGACCGGCTACCAGGAAATCCTGACCGATCCGTCGTACTGCCGGCAGATCGTCACCCTGACCTATCCGCACATCGGCAACACCGGCGCCAACGCCGAAGACGACGAGTCGAACGAGGTATTCGCCGCCGGGCTCTGGTGATTCGCGACCTGCCGGTGCGCGCCAGCAACTGCCGCAGAGCCTGGACCTGCCCGAGTACCTCAAGCGCGACCAGAACAGTCGTCGCCATCGCCGACATCGACACCCGCAAGCTGACCCGCATCCTGCGCGACAAGGGCGCGCAGGACGGCTGCATCATGGCGGGCGAGGTCGACGAGGACTGCGCTGGCGCAGGCGCGCGGCGTTCCCGGGCCTGGCCGGCATGGATCTCGCCAAAGTCGTGAGCTGCAGACAGCCGCTACGAGTGGAACGAGGCCGAATGGGCGCTGGGCGTCGGGCTACCGGGTCGCCAGCGATCCCGAAGTTCCACGTCGTCGCGTACGACTACGGCGTCAAGCGCAACATCCTGCGCATGCTGGCGAGCCGCGGCTGCAAGGTGACCGTGGTGCCGGCGCAGACGCCCGCCGAAGAGGCGCTGGCGCTCAAGCCCGACGGCATCTTCCTGTCGAACGGCCCGGGCGATCCGGAGCCCTGCGATTACGCGATTCGCGCGATCCGCACGTTTCTCGACGCCGGCGTGCCGACGTTCGGCATCTGCCTCGGCCACCAGTTGCTCGGCCTCGCCAGCGGCGCGCCGCACGATCAAGATGAAGTTCGGCCATCACGGCGCCAATCATCCGGTGCAGGATCTCGAGACCGGGCGCGTGATGATCACCAGCCAGAACCACGGCTTCGCGGTCGATGCCGCGACGCTGCCCGCCAACGTGCAACGTCACGCATGTGTCGCTGTTCGACGGCAGCCTGCAGGGCTTCGCGCGCACCGACCGGCCGGCGTTCTGCTTCCAGGGCCACCCGGAAGCGAGCCCCGGACCGCACGACGTCGATTACCTGTTCGACCGCTTCATCGCGCTGATGGAACAGCACAAGGGACATCGCTAGCGCAACATCGACCCATCATGCCCAAGCGCACCGACATCAAAAGCATCCTGATCATCGGCGCCGGCCCGATCGTCATCGGCCAGGCGTGCGAGTTCGATTATTCCGGCGCGCAGGCGTGCAAGGCGCTGCGCGAGGAGGGTTATCGCGTCGTCCTCGTCAACTCCAATCCGGCGACGATCATGACCGATCCGGAGATGGCGGATGCCACTTACATCGAGCCGATCACCTGGCAGATGGTCGAGAAGATCATCGCCATCGAGCGCCCGGACGCGCTGCTGCCGACGATGGGCGGACAGACCGCGCTCAACTGCGCGCTCGACCTCGCGAAACACGGCGTGCTCGAGAAATACGGCGTCGAAATGATCGGCGCTTCGCGGGAAGCGATCGACAAGGCCGAGGATCGCGAGAAATTCAAGAAGGCGATGACCAAGATCGGGCTCGCGAGCCCGCGCTCGTCGATCGCGCACAGCCTGGAAGAGGCGCTGCAGGTGCAGGCGATGGTCGGCTTTCCGACCATCATCCGGCCCTCGTTCACGATGGGCGGCACCGGCGGCGGCATCGCCTACAACCGGGAGGAGTTCATCGCCATCTGCGAGCGCGGCCTCGATGCCTCCCCGACGCACGAATTGCTGATCGAGGAATCGGTGATCGGCTGGAAAGAGTTCGAGATGGAGGTGGTGCGCGACCACAAGGACAACTGCATCATCGTCTGCTCGATCGAGAACTTCGACCCGATGGGCGTGCACACCGGCGATTCGATCACGGTCGCGCCGGCGCAGACGCTGACGGACAAGGAATACCAGATCATGCGCGACGCCTCGATCGCGTGCCTGCGCGAGATCGGCGTCGACACCGGCGGCTCCAACGTGCAGTTCGGCATCAATCCGCAGGACGGGCGCATGGTCATCATCGAGATGAATCCGCGCGTGTCGCGCTCGTCGGCGCTGGCATCGAAAGCGACCGGGTTTCCGATCGCAAAAGTCGCGGCCAAGCTCGCGGTGGGCTACACGCTGGACGAGTTGCGCAACGACATCACCGGCGGCGCGACGCCCGCCTCCTTCGAGCCGACCATCGACTACGTCGTGACCAAGATTCCGCGTTTCGCATTCGAAAAATTTCCCGCAGGCCGATTCGCGCCTGACCACGCAGATGAAGTCGGTGGGCGAGGTGATGGCGATGGGCCGGACTTTCCAGGAATCGATGCAGAAAGCCTGCGCGGTCTGGAAACCGGCATCGACGGCTTCGACGAAAAGACGCACCGACCGCGAACTGATCGAAGCAGAGCTGGCTGATCCCGGACCGGATCGCATCTTGTTTCTTGCCGACGCGCTCCGCATCGGCATGACCCTCGACGAGGTCGCGGCAACTGACCCATATCGATCCCTGGTTTCTGGCGCAGATCGAGGATCTCGTGCGCCAGGAACAAGGCGCTCGCGGGCAAACGTCTGGGCGATCTCGACCGGACGGCATTGCTCCCGCTCAAGCGCAGCGGGTTTTCCGACCGCCGCCTGGCGAAGCTGCTCAATGCCACGCAAGACGCGGTGCGCGGCAAGCGCTGGGAGCTCAACGTGCGGCCGGTCTACAAGCGCGTCGACACCTGCGCCGCGGAGTTCGACGCGCGCACCGCGTATATGTACTCGACCTACGAGGAGGAGTGCGAATCGCAGCCCGACGGACCGCAAGAAGGTCATGGTGCTCGGCGGCGGACCCAACCGCATCGGCCAGGGCATCGAGTTCGACTATTGCTGCGTGCACGCAGCGCTGGCGCTGCGCGAGGATGGTTACGAAACCATCATGGTCAATTGCAATCCGGAGACCGTTTCGACCGACTACGACACGTCCGACCGGCTGTATTTCGAGCCGCTGACGCTGGAGGATGTGCTCGAGATCGTGCACGTCGAGAAACCGTTCGGCGTGATCGTGCAGTATCGGCGGACAGACGCCGCTCAAGCTCGCGCAGCGACCTCGACGCCAACGGCGTGCCGATCATCGGCACGACTCCCGACATGATCGATTGCGCCGAAGATCGCGAGCGCTTCCAGAAGATGCTGCACAAGCTGCAAGCTGAAGCAGCCGCCCAACCGCACCGCGCGCAATCCGGAGGCCGCGCTCGCGCTGGCGCAGGAAATCGGTTATCCGCTGGTCGTGCGGCCTTCCTACGTGCTCGGCGGGCGCGCCATGGAAATCGTGCACGAGCAGCGCGACCTCGAGCGCTACATGCGCGAAGCGGTCAAGGTGTCGAACGATTCCCCGGTGCTGCTCGACCGGTTCCTGAACGACGCGACCGAGGTCGATGTCGATGCCGTCTCCGACGGCGAGGAGGTGCTCATCGGCGGCATCATGGAGCACATCGAGCAGGCGGGCGTGCATTCGGGCGATTCGGCGTGCTCGCTGCCGCCGTTCGGCCTGTCCAAGCCGCTGCAGGACGAGTTGCGGCGCCAGACCGTCGCAATGGCCAAGGCGCTGAAGGTCGTGGGGCTGATGAACGTGCAGTTCGCGATCCAGAACGACGTGGTGTTCGTGCTCGAGGTGAATCCGCGCGCATCGCGCACGGTGCCCTTTGTGTCCAAGGCGACCGGCCTGCCGCTCGGCGAAGATCGCCGCGCGCTGCATGGTCGGGCCAGACGCTCGAGCGCGCAGGGCGTCACGCGGCGAAGTCATTCCGCCTTACTATTCGGTCAAGGAAGCGGTGTTTCCCGTTCATCAAGTTCCCCGGCGTGGATACGATCCTCGGGCCGGAGATGAAATCGACCGGCGAAGTGATGGGCGTGGGCACAACGTTTGCGGAAGCTTTCGTCAAGTCGCAGATTGGCGGGCGGGCGTGAAGCTTCCCGCCGGCGGCAAGGCTTTCATCAGCGTGCGCAATTCGGACAAACCCAAAGTCGTCGAGATCGCGCGCACGCTGGTGTCGCTCGGGTTCACCCTTCTCGCGACGCGCGGCACTGCCGCGGCGCTGGCGGACGCCGGGCTGCAGGTGACCGCGGTCAACAAGGTGGCCGAAGGCCGCCCGCATATCGTCGACATGATCAAGAATGGCGAGATCGCGCTGATCGTGAACACGGTGGAGGACCGCCGCAGCGCGATCCAGGACTCTTACTCGATCCGCCGCTCTGCGTTACAGGCGCGCGTAACTTATTTCACCACCATCGCGGGCGCGCGCGCCGGCTGCAGTGGCATGCAGCACATGCAGGAACTGACTGTTCACTCCGTGCAGGACCTGCACGCCCGGCTTCACGGGCAGCCTGGTTGCAGGCCCTCACATATCTGAAAGGCTCGAACATATGACAAAGATCCCACTGACCGTGAAAGGCGCCGAGTTGCTGCGCAGCGAACTGCATCAGCTGAAGACCGTGGAGCGCCCGAAGGTGATTATCGCCATCCAGGAAGCGCGTTCGCATGGCGATCTGTCGGAGAACGCGGAGTACGATGCCGCCAAGGAAAGACAGAGCTTCATCGAAGGGCGCATCGTCGAGCTCGAAAGCAAGCTTGCCAATGCGCAGATCATCGATCCGGCCCACCTCGATGCCGACGGGCGCTGCGTGTTCGGCGCGACGGTCGATCTCGAGGAGGTCGACAGCCGCGAAACGGTGACCTACCAGATCGTCGGCGACGACGAAGCCGACATCAAGAACAACAAGATTTCCATCAGTTCGCCGATTGCGCGCGCGTTGATCGGCAAGTATTCCGGCGACGTCGCGGAAGTCAAGGCGCCGGGCGGGATCAAGGAATACGAGATCCTGGATGTGAAGTACCTCTGAGGATCGCGACGCAAGACGGCAGGGGCGAGGCGCCAGCGGTGAGCGCTGCAACGCTCCGTCGCCTGCGCGCTGAAGCCCTGTTTCCTGCTGCTGGTCTTCGGCTCCCGTGAAGCATTTTTCCGACGCATTGCAATCGATTGCCGTAACCCTGTGGGTCGGCGCGCTCTGGGCAGTCGGATTGATCGTGGCGCCCTTGCTTTTCCAGATGGCCGCGCGCGCGCAAGCCGGGTTACTTGCGGGCCAGTTCTTCGCGGTGGTCAATTACGTCGGACTGGGCTGTGGGGCTTACTTGCTGCTGTTGCGGCTGGCGCGCTTTGGCGGGCAGGCGTTTGCGCAGTTGTTCTTCTGGTCGGCGTTGGCCATGGTGGCGCTCACGGCAGCAAGTCAGTTCGGCGTGCAGCCGATAATGGCGAGTCTTCGCCAGCAGGCGTTGCCGACGGAAGTCATGCAAAGTATCTTGCGCGACCGCTTTGGGGCCTGGCACGGCGTGTCCAGCGTGCTTTATTTGATCGAATGCGCTTTAGGGCTGATCATGGTCGTCCAGCACGGACGCGGGCGTTAGGCCCCTCTAGGCGCGGTTCTGAAAGTTGCGCTTGAGCGCGCGAGGCTCTTTTCGCTTTATTTTTTTGGGCTTTGGTTTTGGCACCGCATCAGGCTGGGCCCGGTAGAGCACCAGGATCTTGCCGATATGTTGAACCGCAGAGGCGCTCAGTTCATCGCAAATGCGCTGCAGAATGTCCTCCCGCATGGACCGATCGCCGCCGGGCACGCGCACCTTGATCAGTTCGTGAGCGGTCAGATTCGCTCGATTTCCTGAGCCACGGCCGGGGTCAGATCCGCCGTTGCCGATCAGAACGGTCGGCGCAAGACCATGGGCACGCGCTTTGAGCGCGCGGCGTTCTGAGGGCGAGAGTTGCGGCGACACGGACATCTCCTTAAACGGGCATTTTAAAGCAATGGCGCGAACCAGAGACCAGCAAGGCATGGATGCACGAGCATGTGACCGATGTCTATGTGCGCCGCGCACAGCAGGACGGCTATCGATCGCGCTCGGCCTACAAGTTGCTGGAAATCCTCGCGAAGGACAAGCTTGTGCGACCGGGCATGACCGTCGTCGACCTGGGCGCCGCCCCGGGCGGCTGGTCCCAGGTGCTGCGCACCGGCCGTGGGCCCGCAAGGGGAAGTCATTGCGCTGGACCTGCTGGAAATGGAGCCAGTGCGCGGCGTGACCTTCATTCGCGGCGATTTCTCCGAACGAAGCGACGCTGCAACGGCTGGAAGACGCACCTGAAGGAACGTTCGGTCGACCTTGTAGTCTCGGATATGGCGCCCAATATGAGCGGCGTGGGCATGGTGGATCAGGCCCGATCGATGCATCTTGCTGAGCTGGCACTCGATTTCGCCCGCGAAAGACTGAAACCGGGGGGCGATCTGCTAGTCAAAGTGTTCCAGGGCTCCGGTCTGGACGAATTTCGCCAGGCACTTTCCGGCGGATTTGGCACGGTTGCGGTGCGCAAGCCCAAGGCATCCCGCGATCGATCGAGCGAGGTTTATCTGCTGGCGCGCGGCAAGCGGCAGCAACCGTAGTCCGCAGCGTGGGGCATGGCGACGGGAATGAGTTTAGAATGGTCCCACTAATGGGTGGCTCGAGCGCCACCGAGGAGAAACCTTGAATAACCTGATCAAGAACGTCGCGATCTGGCTGGTCATCGCACTGGTGCTGATGACGGTATTCAATCAGTTCAGCGCCCGTCAGCAACAGAATACCTCGATGGAGTACTCGCAGTTCATCGAAGAGGTCAAACAGGGCAACGTCGCCAAGGTGACCATCGAGGGGCGCGTTCTCAAAGGCGTACGCAGTAACGGTGCAAAGTTCACCACTTATTCGCCGTCCGACCCGTGGCTGGTGTCTGACCTGTTGAAGGCCGGTGTGATCATCGAGGCCAAGCCCGAGGAAGAGCCATCGCTGCTGATGAATATTTTCGTTTCATGGTTCCCGATGCTCTTGCTGATCGGCGTCTGGATATTTTTCATGCGCCAGATGCAGGGCGGCGGACGCGGCGGCGCGTTTTCGTTCGGCAAAAGCCGCGCGCGCATGCTCGACGAGTCGACCAATCCCGTCACGTTTGCCGATGTCGCAGGCTGCGAAGAAGCCAAAGAGGAAGTCTCGGAGTTGGTCGATTTCTTGCGCGATCCCAGCAAATTCCAGAAACTGGGCGGCCGCATTCCGCGTGGCGTTCTGATGGTGGGCTCCCCTGGTACCGGTAAGACGCTGCTCGCGCGGGCCATTGCCGGGGAAGCCAAGGTGCCGTTCTTCTCCATTTCCGGATCTGACTTCGTCGAGATGTTCGTCGGCGTGGGCGCTGCCCGCGTGCGCGACATGTTCGAGCAGGCCAAGAAGCATGCGCCGTGCATCGTGTTCATCGACGAAATCGATGCCGTCGGCCGCCAGCGCGGCGCCGGCCTCGGCGGCGGAAACGACGAGCGCGAGCAGACCCTGAATCAGTTGCTGGTGGAAATGGACGGCTTCGAAACCGGCGTCGGCGTCATCGTGATTGCGGCGACCAACCGTCCCGACGTGCTCGATCCGGCATTGCTTGCGTCCCGGTCGCTTCGACCGTCAGGTGGTCGTGCCGCTGCCGGATATCCGCGGCCGCGAGCAGATCCTGCAGGTCCACATGCGCAAGGTTCCGGTCGCGACCCGACGTGCGGCCGGACATTCTCGCGCGCGGCACGCCGGGGTTCTCCGGCGCCGACCTGGCGAATCTTGTCAACGAGGCGGCGTTGTTCGCGGCGCGCGGCAACAAGCGCCTGGTGGACATGGACGATTTCGAGCGCGCCAAGGACAAGATCATGATGGGCGCGGAACGCAAGTCCATGGTCATGCCCGAGCACGAGCGCCAGAACACCGCGTATCACGAAGCCGGCCACGCGGTGGTCGCGAGACTGCTGCCGCGGACCGATCCGGTGCACAAGGTCACGATCATTCCGCGCGGACGCGCGCTCGGCGTAACCATGCAATTGCCGCAGGAAGACCGCTACAGCATGGACCGCGAACAGATTCTGCAGAACATCTCGGTGCTGTTCGGCGGCCGCATCGCCGAAGAGGTCTTCATGAAGCCAGATGACGACCGGGGCATCCAACGACTTCGAGCGCGCCACGGAGATGGCGCGACGCATGGTCACGCAATGGGGCATGAGCGACCCTCTCGGCCCGATGGTGTACGGCGAGAACGAAGGCGAAGTGTTCCTCGGCCGCTCGATCACGACGCACAAGAACGTGTCGGAAGCGACCATGCAACAGGTCGATGCGGAGATCCGCCGCATCATCAACGAGCAGTACGGACTCGCGCGCAAGCTGATCGAGGACAACCGCGACAAGGTCGAGATCATGGCCAAGTCGCTGCTCGAATGGGAAACGATCGACGCCGACCAGATCAACGACATCATGGAAGGCCGCCCGCCGAGGCCGCCCAAGCCCCCGGCAACCACGCAGGCACCGCCGCCGTCCCAAGGCAGCGCGCCGGCACCGGTGACGGCGACCCCTGCGCGCGAGGCTTGATGGCGCGAACGCGAAGGCGCGAATGATGACGTGTCAGGGTCGGGCTTGACGTTGCATGAGCATGACTAGAGGGGTGGGGTGTGAACCCCACCCCTTTGTCTTTTCCGGGATCGATCGCGATTGCACATGAGCGCTGCCCACGCCCCCCTTACCGCTTCGCGGACATTGCGCGCCGGTCGCTTTGCACTTTCTCTGGAGCGACCGCTGATCATGGGCATCGTCAATGTGACACCCGATTCTTTTTCCGATGGCGGCCGCTATCTCGATAGTGCGCGCGCGGCCGAGCATGCGAGCCGTCTGGTCGAGGAGGGCGCAGACCTGCTCGACATCGGCGCAGAATCCTCGCGCCCCGGCGCCCAGCCCATCGATGCCGCCGAAGAACTTCGGCGCTTGCTGCCCGTGCTGGAAAAAGTCGTCGAACTACCGGTGCCCGTTTCCGTGGACACTTGCAAGCCTGAAGTCATGCGGCGCGCCATTGCGGCGGGCGCGGCCATGATCAATGACATTCTCGCGCTGCGGGCTGAGGGCGCACTGGACGCGGTGGCCGGTTCAGGCGCCGCGGTATGCCTGATGCACATGCAAGGCGAGCCGCGCACCATGCAGCAAGCGCCTCACTACGGCGATGTCGTGGGCGAAGTCCAGGCGTTTCTGGATGCCCGGGCCGCCGCGGCCGTGCAAAGCGGCATCGCGCGCGAGCGCATCGTGCTCGATCCAGGTTTCGGGTTCGGCAAGACCCCGCAGCATAATCTCGAACTGCTGCGGGCACTGCCCCGGCTGCGCGCGTCCGGATTTGCGGTATTGGCGGGTCTGTCGCGCAAGGGACTGTTCGGTAAAATCGTCGGGCGCGAGGCCGCGCAACGCGTGCATGCAAGCGCTGCGGGCGCGCTGCTGGCGGCCCAGCGCGGAGCTTCTATCGTGCGCGTGCACGATGTCGCCGCCACTCGCGATAGTTTGCTTGTATTAAGGGCGTTCGAGGACAACACGTTTTCATTCACATGAACAAGAAAAGCAGAAAATATTTCGGAACAGACGGTGTGCGCGGGCGCGTGGGCGAAGCGCCGATTACGCCCGATTTCGTTATGCGCCTTGGCTACGCGGCCGGGAAGGTCCTCGCGGCGGAGCAGGAATTGCCAACCGGTGAGCATGCGGCGGTGTTGATCGGCAAGGACACCCGGATCTCAGGCTATATGCTGGAGTCCGCGCTGCAGGCAGGCCTTTCAGCCGCGGGCGTCGATATTTATCTGGCGGGGCCGATGCCCACGCCCGCTGTGGCCTATCTCACCAGGGCGCTGCGGCTGCAGGCGGGAATCGTCATCTCTGCCTCGCACAATCCGTTCGAGGACAACGGCATCAAGTTTTTCTCGGCCGATGGCAACAAACTGCCGGATACGGTGGAGCACGCCATCGAGGCGCGATTGGACCAGCCGTTGCAGATCATGCCTTCGGCGCAACTGGGCAAGGCGCGGCGTCTGAACGATGCGCCCGGGCGCTACATTGAATTCTGCAAGAGCACCTTTCCCAATCGCCTGGATCTGCGCGGACTGAAGCTCGTCGTGGATTGCGCGCACGGCGCGACCTACCACGTCGCATCTCATGTTTTCCACGAACTGGGCGCCGAAGTCGTTGCCATTGGCGTCCAGCCCGATGGTGTCAACATCAACCGGGAGTGCGGAGCGACCCACCCGGACGTGCTTTCGAACGCCGTGAAGGAGCATCGGGCCGATCTGGGCGTGGCATTCGATGGCGATGGCGATCGGGTGATGATGGCCGATCGCGAGGGCAGGATTTATGACGGCGACCAGATGGTGTTCGTCATTGCCCGGTTCCGCAGAAAACTCGAAATTCTCAAGGGGGGTGTCGTCGGTACGCTGATGACGAATCTGGGCATGGAACAGGCGCTCGCCAGCCTTGGTATTCCCTTTGCGCGCGCCGCCGTGGGCGATCGCTATGTGCTGGAAAAAATGATCGAAGAGAACTGGCAGCTGGGCGGCGAGAACTCGGGCCATATCATTTGCCTGGACAAGCATACGACCGGTGACGGCATCGTGTCGGCTTTGCAGGTGTTGCACGCGCTCAAGGCCGAGAACGAGACGCTCGCACAGGCATGCGCCGGCATGCAACTGTATCCCCAGGTGCTGGTTAACGTGAAGACGACGCGTGGCTTCGACTTCGAGGCGGACGAAAAAGTGGTTGCGGCGCTGAAGGCCACGCGCGTCCGGCTGGGAACGAAGGGCCGGGTGCTGCTGCGCGCGTCCGGTACAGAGCCCGTCATACGCGTCATGGTCGAAGGCGAAGGCCAGAGTTTGATCTCCGAACTGGCGCAATCGCTGGCGAACACCATTCGGCAACAGGCGCCTGGTTAGCTGTTGCCGCATAGGGCTGGCGAGACACGCAACGAAACTGTCACATTGGGTCCGTAGAATCCCGGCGAAACCGACGTACCACGTCCCAGCCAAGGAGACCCACCCCATGTTCAGTTTGCAACGCCTTGCCTTCGCAACAGTGGCTGCCGTCATGGCCGGCACTTCAATCATCGGGGCGCCCGTCGCCCACGCGCAACTCGTCAAAATCGACGGATCGAGCACCGTATTTCCCATCACCGAAGCCATGGCCGAGGACTTTCAGAAGTCCACCCGCGGCAAATACAGGGTCACAGTGGGCATCTCCGGCACCGGTGGCGGTTTCAAGAAAATGTGCCGCGGCGAGATCGACATCGCCGATGCCTCGCGACCGATCCTGCGCAAGGAAATGGACGACTGCAAGGCGGCCGGCGTGCAATACATCGAGGTCCCGGTCGCTTACGATGCGCTGACCGTCGTGATCCATAATGACAACAAGTGGGCACAGACGCTGACTGTTGCCGAACTCAAGAAGATGTGGGAAGCGGGCGCGCAAGGCAAGGTCACGAACTGGAAACAGGTCAATCCGAAATTTCCGGACGCGCCCCTCAAGTTGTTCGGCGCAGGCGCGGATTCCGGCACCTTCGACTACTTTACCGAGTCCGTTAACGGCAAGGCAAAGTCCAGTCGCGGCGATTTCACGGCATCCGAGGACGACAACGTGCTGGTGCAAGGCGTGTCGCGGGATGTGAATGCGCTCGGTTTCTTCGGTTTCGCCTATTACCTGGAAAACCGTGACAAGCTCCAGGCGGTTGCCATCGCGCCGAAGAACGGAGCAAAGGCCGTCAAGCCTTCGTTCGAGTCGGTCATGGATGGCTCCTATCAGCCGCTGGCACGGCCCATCTTCATTTATGTCAATGCTAAATCGCTGGCTCGCCCTGAAGTCCGGGAGTTCGTGGCGTTCTACATGAAGAACGCCGACAAGCTCGTGCGCGAAGTCAAATACGTGCCCCTGCCCGCCAATGCCTACACGCACAACGTCGAGACGCTGGACAAGAAGGTGCTCGGGACCAGGTTTGGCGGTGAGAACAAGATCGGCCTGACCATCGAGCAACTCATCAAGCTCGAAGCCCGTCTGTAAGACGGCGTCGACTCATCCATCCTGCGGAGGGGCGATGCCCCTCCTGCTTTTAGCCGTACAGCGGGTGTCTTCCGAAATCTGTAGTATATTTTCCCCGGCTCCGATCCGGAGAGTTCCCTCGCAAATTCCAGAATACTGAATCCCTTGGCGAACCCAACAGTCAGCGACCGGCTCGCGAAAAAGAGGACCCGGCATATTCGCGAGCGGGTCATCGAGGTCCTGCTATTTCTGTCGGCATCCGTCTCGGTCGTGGTCACGGTTGGCATCGTGGTGATTCTGCTGACCGAGTCGTACCAGTTTTTCCAGCATGTACCGCTGCTGGATTTTCTGACCGATACGCAGTGGACCCCGTTGTTCGATGATGCCCACTACGGAATCATGGTGCTGCTGTCGGGCACCGTCATGAGCTCGCTGGTCGCACTGGCGGTTGCGATTCCCCTCGGCACCATCATCGCCATCTACCTGTCCGAGTTCGCGCCATTTGCCGTGCGCGAAGTAGCCAAACCGTTTCTGGAGCTGTTGGGCGGCGTGCCGACCATCGTTTATGGCTATTTCGCGCTGCTCTACGTCACGCCAGCCCTGCAGTATTTTTTCCCCGGCCTGCCGGGGTTCAATTTGCTCTCCGCGGGCCTGGTCATGGGCATCATGATCATTCCGTACGTCAGCTCCGTCTCGGAGGATGCCATGCGTTCAGTGCCGATGGCCATGCGCGAAGGCTCTTATGCGATGGGCGCGACGCGGTTCCAGACTGCCGTGCGCGTGGTTACGCCAGCGGCTTTCTCCGGCATTGCCGCGGCTTACATCCTGGGGATCTCGCGCGCAGTCGGAGAAACCATGATCGTCGCCGTGGCCGCCGGCATGCAGCCCAACCTCACGTGGAATCCCGCAGAACCGGCGGCCACCATCACTGCTTACATCGTGCAAGTCGCCCTCGGAGACCTGCCCCACGGCAGCATTGGCTACCAGACGATCTTTGCGGCTGGCCTGACGCTGATGCTGCTGACCTTGTTTTTTAACGTCCTTGGCCACTTCCTGAAGCGCCGTTACCGGCAGGCATACTGACATGGCCGATATGACCGTCGCTGAAATCCGGGCGCTTATTACCAGGCGCAAGCGCTGGGATCTGATATTCGCTTCAATAGGCGTGCTCGCATTGATGGTGGGCATTCTCACCTTCGTCGCACTGTTTACCGGCATGATCATCGATGGGGCGCATCGGTTGTCACCGGCTTTCTTCACGGAGTTCCCGTCGCGCCGCGCCGAGAACGCCGGCATTCTGTCGGCGTGGGTTGGCAGCACGCTGGTGATGGTCGTTACGGCAGTCGCCGCCATTCCCGTCGGCATTGCCGGCGCGGTCTATCTGGAGGAATACGCGCCCAAGAACTGGGTGACCGACATCATCGAAATCAACGTGACCAACCTGGCGGGCGTGCCGTCGATCATCTACGGCTTGCTTGCCCTGGGCCTGTTCGTCTATAAGTTCGGGTTCGGCCAGAGTATTCTGGCAGCCGGCCTCACGCTTGCACTGTTGATCCTGCCGGTGGTCATCGTCGCCACGCGCGAAGCGATTCGCTCAATTCCCGGTGTTATCCGCGAAGGGGCCTATGCACTGGGAGCCAGCAAATGGCAGACCACTGCCGACCATATCCTTCCGTATTCCATTCCGGGCATCCTGACCGGGGTGATCATCGGGCTGGCACGCGCGATCGGCGAGACTGCGCCGATCATCACCATCGGCGCACTGACCTTCATCGCCTTTCTTCCGCCCGCGCCCTTCACCGGCGATCCACCGGCCGGGCTGTTCGACTGGCTGTTTGCACCGTTCACGGTGATGCCGATCCAGATGTTCAACTGGACGTCGCGCCCGGAGGCCGCCTTCCATCAGAACGCCGCGGCGGCGGGGCTGGTACTGGTGGTCATGACGCTGTCGATGAATGCATTGGCCATCTATATCCGCTACCGACTGAGAAAAAACATCAAATGGTGAGAGTGCAGAATGTCAAAAATGACTGAGGCAATAGCCCCCCAGGCCAAGTTTGCGCTCAAGGCGGAATCGCGCGGGTTGAATTTCTACTACGGCGCCTTTCATGCCCTGAAGAGCATCAACATGCCGATCTACGACAAGAAAGTGACGGCATTGATCGGGCCCTCCGGATGCGGCAAATCGACCTATCTGCGCTGTTTCAACCGGATGCATGATCTTTACCCCGGGAATCGTTACGAAGGCGAGATCCGCCTGCACCCGGACAATACCAACCTGCTCAATCCGCACGTGGATCCCATCGAAGTGCGCATGCGCATCAGCATGGTGTTCCAGAAACCCAATCCGTTTCCGAAATCCATTTACGAGAACGTGGCTTACGGATTGCGCGTGCGCGGCGTGCGCGGGGTGGCCACCCTAGACGAGAAAGTCGAACAGGCGCTGCGCGGTGCCGCGCTGTGGGACGAGGTCAAGGACCGGCTCGACGATCTGGCATTCAATCTGTCGGGGGGCCAGCAACAACGCATGTGCATTGCGCGCGCCCTCGCGACCGAGCCCGAAATTTTGCTGTTCGATGAGCCGACTTCCGCGCTGGATCCAATTGCCACCGCCAGCATCGAAGAGTTGATCGCGGACCTGAAGCACAAGGTCACCATCCTGATCGTGACGCACAACATGCAGCAGGCGGCGCGTGTGTCCGATTTCACGGCCTACATGTACCTGGGCGAAATGATCGAGTTCGACTCGACTGACACGATTTTCATCAAGCCCAAGAACAAGGCCACGGAAGATTACATCACGGGCCGCTTCGGCTGAGCCGGCGGGCCTCTGCGTGCCCGCCGGCACGCCCTCCGGGCTAAGCGGCGTGCGAAGTGATACACCCCCCCTCGCAGCGCTAATGCAGAGTCCGACGTGCGCGGCACGTCGGCCGACATTGACCCTTGCTTGCCCTGACGGGTAAAATTCGCTGTTTTTTTCGGTGGGATGGCGCATGCGGCAGCGGCTGGTGGTGGGCAACTGGAAGATGCATGGCAGCCTTCCGGAGAATCAGGCCCTCCTCGATAAGGTTTCGGCGGCCGCGGGCGCGCTGCGCAAGGCACAAGCGGGTGTCTGCGTCCCTTTTCCGTATCTGGCCCAGGCTCGCGCCACGTTGACAGGCTCCAAGCTGGCGTGGGGCGGCCAGAACGTCAGCCAGCATCCCAAGGGAGCCTTTACCGGCGAGGTGTCTGCCGGAATGTTGCGTGAATTTGGCTGTCGCTATGTGATCGTCGGGCATTCCGAGCGCCGGCAACTGTTTGCCGAGGACGACGCAACGATTGCGTTGAAGGCCAAGGCCGTCCTGGCGCAAGGCATGGTGCCGGTCATCTGTGTCGGAGAGACGCTGGCTGAGCGCGAGCGTGGTGTGACGGAAACAGTCGTCGGCCGGCAATTCGGCGTGGTAGCAGACGCAATCGGAATCGACGGGTTGGGCGCTTCGGTGTTGGCTTATGAACCGGTTTGGGCCATTGGCACGGGCAAAACGGCCACGCCTGACCAAGCCCAGGGGGTTCATGCCTTTCTGCGCGGGGTTCTGGGCAAACGCGACCCGCGTCTCGCCGCGAGCGTCCAGATACTATATGGGGGCAGCGTCAAGGCCGCCAATGCGGTGGAGTTGTTCGGCATGCCGGACGTGGACGGCGGATTGATCGGTGGCGCGGCGCTGGTGGCCGAGGAATTTATCGCCATCTGCCATGCGGCAGAGGGCTGAGTGAAGGGATAAACGGAAAAAATGGAAACTGCGATTCTGGTATTGCATGTGCTTACCGCCTTGTGCGTGATCGGACTGGTGCTGCTACAGCACGGCAAAGGTGCCGACATGGGCGCGGCCTTTGGCAGCGGGTCCGCCGGGAGCTTGTTCGGCTCCAGCGGCTCGGCCAACTTTCTGAGCAGAACCACAGGCGTGCTCGCAGCCCTGTTTTTTCTGACGAGCCTGGGGCTGACTTATCTTTCGAGCCACAAGGGTCGCCCGGAAGGCGTGATGTCGACGCATCAAGAAGCTCCGGTTGAGCCGGCGAAAAGTGTCCCGGTGACCCCGGCGCCCACCGCGCCGGCCCCGGCGGGTAACTCGAAAGCAAACGAAATACCGAAATAAGGGCTGCGAACGCCCGGCTGTGAGGCGCAAGACCCTCAATCTTGCATCATCGGCCTCACGCTATACAGCGCTGCACGAATTTGCCGACGTGGTGAAATTGGTAGACACGCCATCTTGAGGGGGTGGTGGGGAAACCCGTGGGAGTTCGAGTCTCCCCGTCGGCACCAGGGACTTTGCAACGGCAGGACAGCAAGTATTTTGATAACGGGTATGCAATGCGCACCTGCGCAGCGGGCGCCGGCAGAATAGGCACAGCCTGCCGAACGAGGCTAATTGATCCTGTGTGATCGCGGGGTGAGAGCGGGCAATGCTTGAGCAGTATTTTCCGGTTTTGCTTTTCATTTTCGTCGGCCTGGCCGTCGGCGTGGCATTGCCATTGGCCGGCGGTACATTGAGCCGGCTGCTCGGCGTGCACCGGCCCGATTCGGAAAAGCTTTCGCCTTATGAGTGCGGCTTCGAAGCGTTCGAGGATGCGCGCATGAAATTCGATGTGCGCTACTACCTGGTTGCGATTCTGTTCATCTTGTTCGACCTTGAGATCGCCTTTCTTTTCCCCTGGGCCGTCGTGCTGCGCGAAATAGGAACATTCGGGTTCCTGGCAATGCTGATTTTCCTCGCAATCCTCGTGGTGGGCTTCATCTACGAGTGGAAGAAAGGCGCGTTGGAATGGGAGTGAGCAAGCTTGGATGCGCAGGTCATCGCGCCGTCCAGGTCGTGTGGCAGCTGATGACGCATAGCCGGCAGGCGGAGCCCGACCATTGCGCGTGCGCGAACGTACTCACGTGCTCGGAGGTTATTGATTCATGAGTATCGAAGGTGTGACGGAGAAAGGTTTTGTCACGACCACGCTCGACAACGTCATCAACTGGACGCGCACCGGCTCGATGTGGCCCATGACGTTCGGGCTGGCCTGTTGCGCGGTGGAGATGATGCATGCCGGCGCAGCCCGCTATGACCTCGACCGCTTCGGCGTGGTGTTCCGGCCGAGTCCCCGCCAGTCCGACGTAATGATCGTTGCAGGCACGCTTTGCAACAAGATGGCGCCGGCGCTGCGCAAGGTTTATGACCAGATGTCCGAGCCGCGATGGGTCATCTCGATGGGTTCCTGTGCCAACGGCGGCGGCTATTACCATTATTCGTATTCGGTGGTCAGAGGGTGCGATCGCATCGTGCCGGTCGATGTCTATGTGCCCGGCTGCCCCCCGACGGCGGAAGCGTTGCTCTACGGCGTGATTCAGCTGCAGAACAAGATACGCCGCACCAATACCATCGCCCGTTGAACCAGCGAACATGATCCGTATCGCGCCGCTCGCCGAAAGCCTGAAAGCCGCCCTTGGCGGCAGCATCCGCAGTCTGTCCGATGCGGGGGACGAGTTGACGCTGGTGGTCAATGCCAACGATTTACTGGGTGTGACCGGCACGCTGCGCGACCGGCCGGAACTCGGATTCGAGCAGCTGATCGACGTTTGCGGCGTGGATTACTTAAGTTATGGCAACGGCCGCTACGACGGTCCGCGCTTTGCCGTGGTCTACCATTTGCTCTCGGTGTCTTCAAATCACCGGCTGCGATTGAAGGCATTCGCGGCCGACGACGAATTTCCGGTCCTGGATTCAGTGGTCGGTATCTGGCCGGGCGCCAACTGGTTCGAACGCGAAGCGTTCGATCTGTTCGGCATCATGTTTGCTGGGCATCCGGACCTGCGCCGCATTCTTACCGACTATGGTTTCATCGGCCACCCGTTCCGCAAGGACTTTCCGCTGTCCGGATTCGTCGAAGTGCGCTACGACCCGGACCAGAAGCGCGTGATTTATCAACCGGTCAGTATCGAGCCGCGCGAGACGGTGCCGCGCGTGGTGCGCGAAACGCATTACGGCGATGTGGAATAGCGGCGCGCGCTCACCCATGCGCACGCGCGGACGGAATTCTGCGCGCGCGTGCAACGTTTGCATGCCGGCACCGGGAATGCAACGCCATGGCTGAGATCCGCAACTACACCATGAACTTCGGCCCCCAGCACCCGGCTGCCCACGGGGTGCTGCGGCTCGTGCTGGAACTCGACGGCGAAGTGATCCAGCGAGCAGATCCGCATATCGGCCTGCTGCACCGTGCCACCGAGAAGCTTGCCGAGCACAAGACCTACCTGCAGTCGGTGCCCTATATGGACCGGCTCGATTACGTCTCGATGATGTGCAATGAGCACGCCTATGTAATGGCCATCGAGAAGTTGCTGCGTATCGAGGTGCCGCTGCGGGCCCAGTACATTCGCGTGATGTTCGACGAGATCACCCGCATTCTGAACCATCTGTTGTGGCTGGGCGCGCATGCGCTCGACATCGGCGCCATGACGGTGTTTCTGTATTGCTTTCGCGAGCGCGAAGACCTCATGGACTGCTACGAAGCGGTCTCGGGAGCGCGTCTGCATGCGGCTTATTACCGCCCCGGCGGCGTCTACCGCGATCTGCCGGAGACGATGCCGCAGTATCTGGCTTCGAAGATCCACAACGAGCAGGATGTGCGCCGGATGAACGACAACCGCCGCGGCTCGCTGCTCGATTTCATCGAGGATTTCACCAATCGTTTTCCGCGCTACGTTGGTGAATATGAGACGCTGCTCACCGACAACCGGATCTGGAAGCAACGCACGGTGGGCATCGGCGTGGTTTCGCCGGAGCGCGCCCTGGCGCTGGGGTTCACCGGCCCCATGCTGCGCGGATCCGGCGTCGAATGGGATCTTCGCAAGAAGCAGTGCTACGAAGTTTACGACCGCTTGCAGTTCGACATCCCGGTGGGCGTCAACGGCGACTGTTACGACCGTTATCTGGTACGCATCGAAGAGATGCGCCAGTCCAACAGTCTGGTGAAGCAGTGCGTCGAATGGCTGCGGGCGCATCCCGGGCCGGTCATCATCGATGACCACAAGATCGCGCCGCCCTCGCGCGTTGACATGAAGACCAACATGGAAGAGCTCATTCACCACTTCAAGCTCTTTACCGAAGGCATGCATGTGCCGGCAGGCGAAACCTATGCGGCGGTCGAGGCGCCCAAGGGCGAGTTTGGCATTTATCTGATATCCGACGGGGCCAACAAACCGTATCGCCTGAAGATCCGCGCTCCCGGATTCGCCCATCTTTCCGCACTGGATGAAATGGCGCGCGGCCACATGATCGCGGATGTCGTTGCCATCATCGGCACCCAGGACATCGTGTTCGGCGAGGTGGACCGGTGAACGCCCCGATGGTGCTTTCGCCGCGAAGCGCTGGCGCGCATCGACAAGGCGCTGGCCAAGTATCCGGCAGACCAGCGCCAGTCCGCCGTGATGGCGGCCCTGACCATCGCGCAGAGCGAGAAAGGGTGGTTGTCTTCGGAGACCATGGATTTCATCGCGCAGTATCTGCGCATGCCGCCGATTGCGGTGTACGAGGCGGCGAGCTTCTACGGCATGTACGATTTGCATCCGGTGGGCCGTCACAAGATCACGCTATGCACGAACCTGCCGTGCGCCCTGTCCGGCGCGACACAGGCCGCGCAACGGCTCAGGGAGAAACTGGGCATTGGATTCAATGAGACCACCGCGGACGGATTGTTCACGCTCAAGGAAGGCGAATGCCTGGGTGCGTGTGGCGATGCGCCGGTGTGCCTGCACAACGACAAAACCATGGTGTCGTTCCTGACGCCCGACAAGCTCGACGCCTGGCTCGAGGAGCTGCGCAAATGAACGCGCCGTTGCCGCCGTTTGCACCGGATGTCTATGGGCCCGACGCGGTGATCCTCAAGGGCCTGACCGGGCTCAACTGGCGATTGAAGGACTACGAGAGCCGCGGGGGTTATCGGGCGCTGCGCAAGATCATGGACGAGAAGATCACGCCGGAACAGATCATCGCGGAACTCAAGAAATCCGCATTGCGCGGCCGAGGCGGCGCGGGTTTCCCGACGGGTCTCAAATGGAGCTTCATGCCGCGCGCGTTTGCGGGCCAGAAATACCTCGTGTGCAATTCAGACGAGGGTGAGCCCGGCACGTTCAAGGATCGCGATATCCTGCGCTATAACCCCCATATCGTCATCGAGGGCATGGTCATCGCCGCGTATGCCATGGGCATCACCGTGGGCTACAACTATATTCACGGCGAGATCTGGGACGTGTACGAGCGTTTCGAGGAAGCACTCGAAGAAGCACGCAGCGCGGGTCTGCTCGGCACGAACATCCTCGGCTCGGCCTTCAGTTTCGAACTTCACGCGCACCACGGCTGGGGTGCTTACATCTGCGGCGAGGAAACCGCACTGCTCGAATCGCTGGAGGGCAAGAAAGGCCAACCGCGTTTCAAGCCGCCGTTCCCGGCCAGTTACGGTCTCTATGGCAAGCCCACCACCATCAACAACACCGAGACTTTTGCGGCTGTGCCGTGGATCATCATCCATGGCGGGGAATCTTTCCTGAATCTGGGCCGGCCCAACAACGGGGGCACAAAGGTGTTCTCCGTCTCCGGCCATGTGGCGCGTCCGGGCAATTACGAAGTGAGGCTCGGCACGCCATTTTCGAAACTGCTGGAGATGGCCGGGGGTATGCGCGACGGGCGCGCGCTCAAAGCGGTCATTCCCGGTGGCTCTTCCATGCCGGTACTGCCCGCCCAGATCATGCTAGCAACGGACATGGACTACGACTCGATCGCCAAGGCCGGATCGATGCTGGGTTCCGGCGCGGTCATCGTGATGGACGAAACCACCTGCATGGTTCGCGCATTGCAGAGGCTGTCC
This sequence comes from uncultured beta proteobacterium, assembly GCA_963846655.1. GTDB lineage: Bacteria > Pseudomonadota > Gammaproteobacteria > Burkholderiales > JACQAP01 > JACQAP01. The sequence goes on from CAWJWT010000013.1 coordinate 248,869, forward strand.
TATTTTTATTTCGAGGAATCCTGCGGCCAGTGCACGCCCTGCCGCGAGGGCACCGGCTGGCTGTACCGCATGGTTCATCGCATCGAGCACGGGCAGGGACGCACCGAAGACCTCGATAAACTCACTTCGGTGGCGGATAACATCGCCGGTCGCACGATCTGCGCTCTGGGTGACGCGGCTGCGCTGCCGGTCAAGAGTTTCATCAAGCATTTCCGCGACGAGTTCCAGTTCCACATCGACCACGGCAAGTGTCTTAGTCACGCAAACCACTGACTCCACGCACATGGCGAAGCTAGAAATCGACGGCCGTCCGGTGGAGATTCCGGATAACAGCACGATCATGGATGCGGCGAACAAGCTCGGTATCTATGTGCCGCATTTTTGCTACCACCGCAAACTGTCAATTGCCGCGAACTGCCGGATGTGCCTGGTGCAGGTTGAAAAGGCGCCAAAACCCCTGCCGGCGTGTGCCACGCCAGCCACCGAGGGCATGAAGGTCCATACGCACTCCGCCGCGGCCATCGATGCGCAGAAGGGTGTGATGGAGTTCCTGCTGATCAATCACCCGCTGGACTGCCCGATCTGCGACCAGGGCGGGGAATGCCAGTTGCAGGATCTCGCCGTTGGCTATGGCGCGTCCAATTCGCGTTACGACGAACCCAAGCGTGTGGTCAAGACCAAGGAACTTGGACCACTGGTGTCGGCCGAGGAAATGACGCGCTGCATTCATTGCACGCGCTGTGTTCGCTTTGGTCAGGAAATCGCCGGCCTCATGGAGCTTGGCATGGCCGGGCGCGGCGAGCACGCCGAGATCATGCCTTTCGTGGCGCGTACGGTCGATTCCGAGTTGTCAGGCAACATGATCGATGTATGTCCGGTCGGGGCGCTGACTTCGAAACCTTTCCGCTACAGTGCGCGCACATGGGAGCTCTCGCGCCGGCGATCGGTCGCGCCACATGACTCGCTGGGCTCCAACCTCGTCGTGCAGGTCAAGGGCGATCGCGTCATGCGCGTCGTGCCGCTGGAAAACGAGGACATTAACGAGTGCTGGCTGTCGGACCGTGACCGCTTCTCCTATGAAGCGCTCAATGCTGCCGACCGGCTGACCTCGCCGATGCTCAAGCGAAACGGGGCCTGGGAGGAGGTTGACTGGAGCACCGCCCTCGAATTTATTTCCGCTGAACTTGCCCGTATCCGCGCCACCCACGGCGCCGACGCGCTCGGCGCGCTGGCGACGCCGCAGGCCACGCTCGAAGAGCTTTTTCTGCTGGGAAAACTCATGCGCGGCCTGGGCGGCGCCAACGTCGATTTCAGACTGCGCCAGACTGATTTTTCCCTGGACGGAGCGTTGCACGGCACGCCCTGGTTGGGCATGAAAGTCTCCGAGCTCGCCGGACTCGATCGCATCCTTCTCGTCGGCTCGACGTTGCGCAAGGAGCAGCCCTTGCTTGCGCACCGGCTTCGCCTCGCGGTCAGGAAGGGCGCGCAGTTCAACCTCATCAATCCTGTGGACGATGATCTGCTGATGCGTGTCGCCAACAAGTCGATCGTGGCGCCATCCATGATGCCCGGCGCGCTCGCACGGATCGTCAAGGCGGCGGCGCAGATCAAATCGATTGCGGTCCCGGCCGCCGCGGCACACGTGAGCGCGGACGAGGCCGCGCGCAACATGGCGCAGAGCCTTATCGGCGGCCAGAATCGCGCGGTGCTGCTCGGCAACCTGGCGCGCCATCATCCGCAAGCCGCAGAACTGCATCGCCTGGCGCAGGCGCTGGCGCGTATCATCGACGCAAAAGTCGGGTTTTTCGGCGATGGAGCCAACAGCGTCGGCGGCTATCTGGCCGGCGCGCTGCCCCAGGGCGGCGAGGGGGGCATGAACTGCGCGCAGATGCTCGCGCAACCGCGCAAGGCGTATCTGCTGTTGCACGCGGAAGTCGAATTCGACAGCGCGAATCCGCGCGTTGCGCTTGCCGCCATGCAATCCGCCGAGCTGGTAGTCGCGATGTCGCCGTTCAAGCACGCAATGCAGTTCGCCCAAGTGCTTTTGCCGGTGGCGCCGTTCACCGAAACGGCCGGCAGTTTTGTCAACATGGAAGGCCGTCTGCAGAGTTTTCAGGGTGTTGTCAGGCCGTTGGCCGCCACGCGGCCGGCCTGGAAAGTCCTGCGCGTTCTGGCCAACCTGCTCGATGTGCCGGGTTTCGACTACGACACCGTCGAAGCCGTGCGCGCGGAATGTTTGGCGTCGATTGGAGAAATCGCGGCGCGCCTCGACAATGCCGTCGGGGGCGAAGCCACGCCGGCAAGCGCAGCAGACGCGCCGGACGGCGCAGGCGTTTATCAACGAATCGGCGAAGTACCCATCTACCACGCAGATGGCATCGTGCGGCGCGCCGAGTCTCTGCAGCAGACCCGCGATGCCTGGAAGGCGGGCGTGATTGCCTTGCCTGGAGGGCTGGTGGAAAAACTGGGCTTGCACGGCGATGATCGGGTCCGCGTTCTGCAGCAGGGTGGACAAGCCGTGTTGCCATTCGAGCGCGACGACAGGCTGCCGCTCAACTGTGCCCGCATCCCTTGCGCAACGCCGCAGACCAGCGCGCTCGGCCCGTTGTTCGGCGAAATCGAACTCGAGCGCGTGGCCGCGCAGCAGAAGGTCCGCGCATGAATCTCGCTTTTCTCGAGAACATGATTGGCGTCGAGGCCGTTGGCGCCCTCTGGACCCTGGCGAAGATTCTTGCCATCACCGTGCCGATCATCCTGTCGGTGGCCTATTTGACGCTTGCCGAGCGCAAGGTCATTGGTTACATGCAGGCGCGTATCGGACCCAACCGGGTGGGTTATAAGGGGCTTCTGCAACCGTTCGCCGACGTGCTGAAGCTGTTGCTGAAAGAGATCATCATCCCGACCGGGGCCAACCGGTTCCTGTTCATTCTGGCGCCTGTGTTGTCGATCATGCCCGCGCTGGCGGCGTGGGCCGTGGTGCCCTTTACCCCCGACCTCGTGCTCGCGAACGTGGATGCCGGCCTGCTGTATGTGCTGGCAATCACATCCATGGGCGTCTATGGCGTCATTGTCGCGGGATGGGCCTCGAATTCGAAATACGCATTCATCGGCGGCATGCGCTCGGCCGCCCAGATCGTGTCCTACGAGATTGCAATGGGGTTTGCGCTGGTGTGCGTGCTCATGATGTCAGGCAGCTTGAATTTATCCACGATCGTCATGGAGCAAAGTACCGCATGGGGCGTACTGGGCTGGAACCTGATTCCGCTGCTACCCATGTTCCTGGTGTACTTTATCGCGGGCGTCGCGGAAACCAATCGCGCGCCCTTCGACGTTGCCGAAGGTGAGTCGGAAATCGTCGCCGGCTTCCACGTGGAATATTCCGGCACGGCGTTCGCCGTGTTCTTTCTGGCCGAGTACGCGAACATGATCCTGGTGTCGGTGCTGGCAACGCTCATGTTCCTCGGAGGCTGGCTCTCGCCTGTTCCAAGCGCTTTCGCCGATGCAGTGGGCCTGCCGTGGCTGGCCGCGGGCGGGCTGCCCTGGCTGCTACTGAAGATGGCCTTCATGCTGTTCTGTTTTCTCTGGTTGCGCGCGACGTTTCCGCGCTACCGGTACGACCAGATCATGCGCCTGGGCTGGAAAGTGTTCATTCCGCTGACGATCGTCTGGCTGGTGCTGATCGGCGGGCTGATGCAAACTGGGTGGTGGCCGTGGTGAACGACGTGCCAGCGCGGCGGGATCGCACATGATCGAGCGCCTGCGAGAATTCTTCCGCACCTTTCTGCTCTTTGAATTGTTCAAGGGCATGGCGCTGACCGGCCGCTATTTTTTCGCGCGCAAGATTACGGTTCAGTTCCCCGAAGAAAAAACGCCCCAGTCGGGCCGATTCCGCGGACTGCATGCATTGCGACGCTATCCGAATGGAGAGGAACGCTGCATCGCCTGCAAGCTCTGCGAAGCAGTTTGCCCGGCGCTGGCCATCACCATAGAGTCGGAGCAGCGCGCCGATGGCACGCGCCGCACCACGCGCTACGACATCGATCTGACCAAGTGCATATTCTGCGGGTTTTGCGAGGAATCCTGTCCCGTGGATTCAATCGTCGAAACCCGCATTCTCGAATATCACGGGGAAAAGCGCGGGGATCTGCTGTACACGAAGGAAATGCTCCTGGCGATCGGTGATCGTTACGAGGATCAGATTGCGCAGGATCGCGCGGAGGATGCGAGTTACCGGTGAGGCGTAAGACGTGAGGAGTGAGGAGTGCGGGGCACGCCCTTCAATCCTCAATTCTTACCAATAAGAAGATGGAATATTTTCAGGTCGCGACCTTCTATTTTTTCGCGGGCATCCTGGTGATTGCCGCGTTGTGCGTCATTTTCTCGCGCAACCCGGTGCATTCGGCATTGTTCCTGGTGCTCGCATTCGTGACCGCGGCCGGCCTGTGGATGTTGCTCGAGGCGGAGTTCCTCGCCATCGCGCTGGTGCTGGTGTATGTCGGGGCCGTCATGGTGCTGTTCCTGTTCGTGGTCATGATGCTCGACGTCAACATTGATCGGTTGCGCGAGGGCTACTGGGACTATCTCGTGCCGGCGTTGATCGTGGCAGGCGTCATGGTCGCCGAAATGGCGCTCGTGCTGGGCGGGCGCTATTTCGACCTCGAGGGCATGCCTCAGCCCGCCGCGCGGCCTGCCGGCTACAGCAATACGCGGGAGCTCGGCCGGCTCGTTTATACCGATTATGTCTATCCGTTCGAGATCGCGGCCGTCATTCTTCTGGTCGCGATCGTGGCTGCCATCGCGCTGACCCTGCGCCATCGCAAGGACACCAAATACATCGATCCGGCGACGCAGATCAAAGTGCGTCGCGCGGACCGGGTGCGCCTGGTGTCCATGCCGGCAGAGAAATCCGGACGGGAAGAGTCGAAATGATCTCTCTTTCGCATTACCTGATCCTCGGCGCCATCCTGTTCGCCATAAGCGTGGTGGGTATATTTTTGAACCGCAAGAACGTGATCATTCTGCTCATGGCCATCGAACTGATGTTGCTGGCGGTGAACATGAATTTCATCGTGTTCTCGCACTTCCTCGAGGATATCGCAGGCCAGATCTTCGTTTTTTTCATCCTGACCGTTGCAGCCGCAGAGTCCGCGATCGGGCTGGCGATTCTGGTGGTGCTGTTTCGAAACGTACGCTCGATCAATGTGGATGATCTGGACAAGTTGAAAGGGTGAACCGTGAGGCGTGAAACAGGCGGAGTAACCCCAGATCCTGCAAAACAGCGGCCGAAGCCTGGCGTGTGCGCGCGCCTGGCATCTGCAGCCTTGCGTGTGTGCGAGCGCCCATGAGCCTTCTTTACCTGATTGTTCCGCTGGCCCCGCTTGCTGGTGCTTTGATCGCCGGATTGCTGGGCTGGCTCATAGGCCGGCGCGCCGCGCATGTGGTGACCATCGCCGGCATGGTCGTCTCCCTGGCAGCCTCGCTGCTGGTCTTCCGCGACGTGCTGGCCGGGCAGTCATTCAACGGGCCGGTCTACACCTGGATCGCCAGCGGCGACATTGTTTTGCAGATCGGATTTCTGATCGACAAACTCTCCGCCACGATGATGCTGGTCGTAACTTTCGTTTCGTTGATGGTGCATATTTACACCATCGGTTACATGGCGGATGACCCCGGCTACCAGCGTTTCTTCAGCTACATCTCGCTGTTCACGTTCTCGATGTTGATGCTGGTCATGAGCAACAACTTCCTGCAGTTGTTCTTCGGATGGGAAGCCGTGGGGCTGGTTTCTTACCTGCTGATCGGGTTCTGGTACACGCGCCCGAGTGCGGTCTACGCCAATCTCAAGGCATTCATGGTCAACCGGGTCGGCGATCTGGGGTTCCTGCTCGGCATCGCGCTGATTCTGGTCTATTTCGGCACACTCGATTACGCGGCCGTTTTCGACAAAGCACCGGGTCTGGCCAGTGAAACCGTGGACGTAGGGTTCGCCGACTGGCCGCTGATCACCACGATCTGCATTCTGCTGTTCATCGGCGCAATGGGAAAATCCGCGCAGTTTCCGCTGCATGTCTGGCTGCCTGACTCAATGGAAGGCCCGACCCCCATTTCGGCGCTCATTCATGCAGCAACCATGGTCACGGCCGGTATTTTCATGGTCGCACGCATGTCGTATCTGTTCGAGATGTCCGAAGCGGCCCTGTCGTTCATCATGGTGATCGGCGCAATCACGGCATTTTTCATGGCACTGGTGGCGATCGTGCAGACCGACATCAAGCGCGTGGTTGCCTACTCAACGCTCTCGCAGCTCGGCTACATGACGGTCGCGCTGGGCGCGTCGGCCTACGCCGCCGGCATGTTTCACCTGGTCACGCACGCTTTTTTCAAGGCCCTGCTTTTTCTCGGCGCGGGATCGGTCATCATTGCCATGCACCACGAACAGGACATGCGCAGGATGGGTGGGCTGCGCAAACACATGCCGATTACCTATGCAACGATGATGATCGGCGCGCTGGCCAGCGCCGGAATTCCCGGGTTTTCCGGATTTTTTTCCAAGGACGCCATCATTGAAAGCGTCCGTCTGTCGCATTTGCCTGGCAGCGGGCTTGCCTATTTTTGCGTGCTGTCGTGCGTATTCGTGACTGCGTTTTACACCTTCCGCCTGATGTTCATGACCTTTCACGGGCCCGAGCGCTTTTCCGCGCAGGGTGATCCGCACGGGGGACATGCCGCCGCGCATGCGGGCGGGTCGCCGCACGAATCGCCTCGCGTGGTGACGTGGCCGCTGATTGCGCTGGCCATTCCGGCCATCGGCGTGGGATGGTGGATCGCGCCCGTGCTATTCGGGGGCTACTTCGGCGATTCGATCGCAGTGCTCGAATCGCACGACGTGCTGGGTGAAATGGGCAGGGAATTCCACGGTGTTCTGGCGATGATGATCCATGCGTTGGGCACCTGGCCATTCTGGCTTTCGATAGCCGGCATCGCTGCGGCAGCCCTGTTGTACCTGCGGCGCACCGATCTGCCGGCCAGGCTGCGCGCCGCCTTCGGTCCGTTCTATACGCTGCTCGAGAACAAATATTATTTAGACCGGTTCAACGACTGGTTTTTCGCCGGGGGCGCGCGCTTGCTCGGTCGCGGCTTGTGGAAGGGCGGAGACATTGCCGTGATCGACGGCGTGTTCGTCAACGGTTCGGCGCGCATGGTGGGCTGGCTTGCGACCATCGCGCGCAAGTGGCAATCAGGGCTGATCTATCACTATGCGTTCACCATGATCATCGGCGTGTTCGTGCTGCTCACGCTGTGGTTCGCGACGAGCTGACATGCCCGCACTCGCGCCACTCAGTACCATCATCTGGTTGCCCATTCTGGCGGGCATTGCCGTGCTGTTCACCGGTTCGGACCGCCATGCCGGCGTCGCGCGCTGGCTCGCGCTGGCGGGCGCGGTTGCCGGCTTTGCTGTCGCTCTGCCGTTGTATTTCGGTTTCGATTCCGCCGCGAGCGGTATGCAATTCGTCGAATTGGTGCCGTGGATAGAGTCCTACAACATCAATTATCACCTCGGCATCGACGGCATCTCGTTGTTGCTGATTCTGATGAACACGTTCACCACGGTCCTCGTGGTACTCGCGGGCTGGAAGGTCATCGACAGCCGCGTGTCACAGTACATGGCGGCATTGCTGGCGCTGTCGGGCATGATGAACGGTGTGTTCTGCGCGATGGACGCGGCGCTTTTCTATGTTTTCTTCGAGGCGACTCTGATCCCGATGTTCATCATCATCGGCGTCTGGGGTGGGCCCAACCGGGTCTATGCAGCGCTCAAGTTCTTTTTATATACGCTGCTTGGTTCCTTGCTGACGCTGATCGCCTTTGTTTATCTCTATACCGTATCAGGTGCCAGTTTCGCGCTGTCGGACTACTACCAGTTGCCGATCCCGCTCTCCACGCAGATCCTGTTGTTCATCGCCTTCTTTGCGGCGTTCGCCGTCAAGGTGCCGATGTTTCCCGTTCACACATGGTTGCCGGACGCACACGTCGAGGCGCCCACCGGCGGATCGGTGGTGCTGGCGGCGGTAATGCTCAAACTCGGGGCGTACGGATTCATCCGATTGTCCTTGCCGATCCTTCCGGACGCAAGTCACGTGCTGGCGCCAGTGGTCATCGGTCTTTCCCTGATCGCGGTGATCTACATCGGTCTGGTGGCGCTGGTGCAGACGGACATGAAGAAACTGATCGCGTACTCGTCGATCTCGCACATGGGTTTCGTCACGCTTGGCATCTTTCTGTTCAATACGCTGGGAATGGAAGGCGCCGTGATCCAGATGGTCTCCCACGGATTCGTCTCGGGCGCGCTGTTTCTATGCGTCGGCGTGCTCTACGATCGCATGCATTCGCGATTGATCGCGGACTATGGCGGCGTCGTGAACAAGATGCCGGTGTTCGCGGCGTTTTTCATGCTGTTCGCCATGGCCAACGCCGGCCTGCCGGGAACCAGCGGTTTCGTCGGAGAGTTTCTGGTAATCATGGGCGCCATGGACGTGAGCTTCTGGTACGCCGCGGCGGCGGCGACGACGCTGCTGTTTGGCGCTGCCTACACGCTGTGGATGTACAAGCGCGTCGTGTTCGGTCCGGTCGCGAATGGCCAGGTCGACGCACTATCGGATATTGGCTTGCGCGAAGGCCTGGTGCTCGCGCTGGCTACGGTGGCGGTATTGGGGATGGGCCTTTATCCGCAGGCGTTTGCCGCGGTCCTGCACACCTGCGTGGCTGACCTGCTGGCCCTGGCGACGAAAAGCAAACTCTGAACATGGAATACGAGATACCCGATTTCCTGCTGGCCGCGCCCGAGATATTCATGCTCGCCATGGGTTCAGCAATCCTCATCATCGATCTGTTCCTGTCGGATGCACGACGCATCTGGACCTACGGGCTGACGCAGACGACCCTGCTCGTCACCGCGGGCTTCATTCTGGTGGCCGGCGGCGAGGACGTGGCCTATACCTTCAACGGCATGTTCGTCGGCGACCCCATGTCGGATGTGCTCAAGATCGCCTGCTGTCTCGCGGTCGCGGCGACGCTCGCCTATTCGCGCGTCTATGCATCGTTCCGGGGTATCTACCGCGGTGAGTTCTTCGTGCTGTCGCTGTTTTCCACGTTGGGCATGATGATCATGATTTCGGCGAATCATTTTCTGGTGCTCTACCTGGGGCTCGAACTGATGTCGCTGTCGCTCTACGCCATGGTGGCGCTGCCGCGCGATTCCGCCATCAGCACGGAAGCCGCGATGAAGTATTTCGTGCTGGGCGCGCTTTCCTCCGGCATGCTGCTCTACGGCATGTCGATGATCTACGGCGCGACCGGTTCGCTTGAAGTCACCGAAGTCGCGCAGCGCATCGCCGACGGCGACGCCGTACCTACTATTCTGATCTTCGGTTTGGTCTTCGCGGTGGCCGGGATCGCCTTCAAGCTTGGCGCGGTGCCTTTTCACATGTGGGTGCCCGATGTCTATCACGGCGCGCCCACGGCAGTGACCCTGTTGATCGGCACCGCGCCCAAATTGGCCGCGTTTGCTTTCATCATGCGGCTGCTGGTGCAGGCGCTCGGCGCGCCGCAGTTGCTGCTCGAATGGCAGCAGATGCTCGTTCTGCTGGCAGTGGCCTCTCTCGCCATCGGCAACATTACCGCCATTGCGCAAACCAACCTGAAGCGCATGCTCGCTTACTCCGCGATTTCGCACACGGGTTTCCTGCTGCTCGGCATCCTGAGCGGAACGATAGAGGGGTTCGGGGCGGCGATGTTTTATGCGATCGTCTATGTGTTAATGGGTCTGGGCACTTTCGGCATGATCCTGCTGCTGTCGCGCGAAAACTTCGAGGCAGACAATCTCGAGGATTTCAAGGGCCTGAACCAGCGCAATCCATGGTATGCCTTCGTGATGCTGTTGCTGATGTTCTCCATGACCGGCATCCCGCCCACGGTGGGTTTCTGGGCAAAACTGTTCGTGCTGCAGGCGGCTCTGTCCAGCGGCTACGCCTGGCTGGCGGTGGCTGCGGTAATGTTCTCGCTGGTCGGCGCTTTCTATTATTTGCGTGTGGTGAAGCTGATGTATTTCGATGCGCCAACCGATGAGCACGCGCTGCGCCCGCATGCCGATGTTCGTGCCTTGATATCCGTCAACGGCCTGGCCGTGATCGGTCTCGGACTCATGCCCGGGGTTCTGCTTGCCCTATGCCAACGCGCGATTCAGTTGTCCCTGTGAGCGCCGACTTCACCGAAAAGAAAATCAGTTCGCGGGCTGCGTATCGCGGCCGGTTGCTGAAAGTCAATGAAGATGAAGTGCGGTTGCCGGATGGGGGCAAGGCGCTGCGCGAGTATATTCTGCACCCCGGCGCTGCGATCATCCTGCCCCTGTTCGAGGATGGCTCGGTGCTGCTCGAGCGCCAGTTCCGTTATCCGCTGGGCCAGCATTTTTACGAATTGCCTGCAGGCAAGCTCGAGGCCGGAGAGCCGCCGCTGGAAACGGCCAAACGCGAATTGCTGGAAGAAACCGGTTATACGGCGGGCGAATGGCGCGAACTCGCCCGGGTTCATCCCTGCATCGGTTACTCGAACGAACAGATCGATTTTTTCGTGGCGCGCAAGCTCGAATTCAAGGGCGCCCGGCTGGACGAAGGCGAATTTCTGGAAACGCTGCGCATGCCACTCGCAGAGGCCATCGACTGGATACGGTGCGGGCGCATTTCCGATACCAAGACGATGATGGGACTGTTCTGGGCCGAGAAGCTGCTCAAGGAAAACTGGTAGCGGCGCTCAGGCGCGTTTGCCGATTTGCAGCGGTTGGCTCACCTGTTCCGCCGCCGGGAAGGGCAGCGGGCAGGCGAACAGAAACCCCTGCCCGTACTGGACGCCCATTTCGAGCAGGATGTCCATGACGGACTGATCCTCGACCCATTCCGCAATGACCTGCTTGTTCAGGCCGCGGGCGACGTCACACAGCGCCCGCACGAACAGCCGGCTGGCGTCATCGACCGCCAGGTCGCGCACGAAGCTGCCGTCTATTTTCAGATAGTCCACTTCGAAGCGCTTGAGGAAATAAAAAGAACTGAAACCGGCGCCGAAATCATCGAGCGCAAAGCGGCAGCCCATGTCTTTCATCTGCGCGATGAATTCCTGGGTGACGTCGACACTCGACATCGCCGCCGTTTCCGTAATCTCGAACACCAGTTGCGAGTGATCGATGGGAGCCGACGAGAGCATATGGTGGAAGCGACGCACCCAGTGCGGATCGGAGATGCTGGTGCGCGACAGATTTACGAAGAAACGCATCTTGCGGCCGCGATACTCGGGGCCCTTCAACACCTCCACGACTTTGCTTACGACGCGCAGGTCGATCTCCTGTGCCATGCCCAGCGATTCGGCGACCTCGATGAACTGACCCGGCAGTACGAGTCCGCCGTTGCGATCGAGCACACGCACCAGGATTTCATGATGCACCGGTGTGCGATCGCTCAGGCGGACCACCGGTTGCGAATAGAGGATGACACGATTGTCATCGAGCACTTCTCGCAGTTCGCGGGCCCAGTGCACGCGCTTGTGGGTGCTGCGCAGATCATCCGGGTTCTGGTCATGCGGACGAACGCGATTGCGGCCATTGTCCTTCGCCTGGTACATGGCGATGTCGACATTGGCCAGCAACGTGGCCACGTCGGCCCCGTGAAACGGGTAGGTGGCAACGCCAATTGAACCGGTCAAGGTCGACAGGCAGCCTTGCCCCGGGACTGGGAACTTGTAATGCCGCAACGCCGCCAGCGCCCGTTCGGCGACCTTGGCAGCATCGCCGCGCAGGGTGTTCGGCAAATGCATGGCGAACTCGTCGCCGCCGAGGCGGAACACCTGCACGCATTCGTTCTTGACCAGGTCTTTGAGCAAGCCGCCAATGGCAATCAGCAATTGATCGCCGGCGCGATGACCGAAATTGTCGTTGATGTATTTGAAATGATCGACGTCGAGCAACGCCACCGAGCCTTTTTCGCCCTGCGCCAATGCGGCTTCCAGGGCTTTCTGCAGTGATACCCGGTTGGGCAGTCCGGTCAGCCCATCGTGCGTGGCAAGCCGCTCGATCTCCAGCGCCGCTCGATGCTGTTCGGTGACGTTGCGCGAGGTCCCGCGCAGCCCGACGATACGGCCTTCATCGTCGTGCGTGACACGCGCATTGATGCCCACCCAGCGATCGGACCCGTCCGTGGAGATGAGATGGGTCAGGTAATTCTTCACTTCGCCGCTCTTGCGTAGCGCGGACAGGAAGCGGCGATTGGAAACATGCTGGGGCCGGGCTTCAAAATCGAAGAAACAGCGGCCCAGCAAGTCCTTGGGCCGCAACCCGAACAAATCGAAACACGCGTTGTTCAAATACGTGAAGCGTCCCAGCGCGTCCGTGGTCCAGATGAGATCGTGGGACGTTTCGACCAGGTCCCGGTAACGCGATTCGCTTTCCAGCAACAACTGGATGATCCGGCGTTTTTCCTTGAGGGTCCGGCGCGCGGCAGCCAGTTGATCTTCCACCCGGCCGGATTCCGGCTTGTCCAGGTCCGGCTTGTCGGTCGCCGGCACACCAGCCGTCCCGGCCAGACCGTCGATGATTTCGCGCGAATACCGGCGATGGCCGCCGTGCGTGCGACGCGCTACCAGCACGCCCTGGGCATCCCAGCGCCGCAGTTTCTGCAAAGGGATGCCAAGCCGCGCTGCGGCCTCATGGATCGTATACTCGGGAAGATCGTGCGCCATATTGCGCCGGACGCTCCGTTAACCGCCGGTTGTTCGGGCCGGCGACAAACGCGCGCCGGTCAGTGCAACTGCCTGCCCATTCCATTATCATCCGGGCAGGTGGCCGGGCGCAAATCGTTTTGCCGCGAAACCAGGCGCTGCATGAGCCGCAGATCACGGCTGCTCAGGCTGAGCGCCGTGTCCACCCAGATATCGACGACTCCCAGCAGTTCCTCGTAGTCCAGCTTGTGCACGCAGCGCCGCGCCGCAGCAATGCCGGCGAGGGCCTTGCGATTGCGGCTGCGCGATTTGATGAAGTTGCCGATCTCCGCTTCGCCCCGACCTTGATCGACGACCAGGTCAATGACGCCCATCGCCAGCATGTCATCGGCGCTGTAGAGCGTTCCACTACTGATCAGTTCTTCGGCGGCACGCTTGCCGATCTTGCGGTCGAGGAATGAATAGGCGCCCATCCCCGGAAACATGTTGAACAGGATTTCGGGGAAACCGAACCGGGCCTGGCGCTCGGCAATGATCACGTCGGACGACAACGCAGCCTCGAAGCCGCCGCCCAGGCACTCGCCCTGGACCAGTGATACGGTCGTGAGCGGCAGCCCGTGACCGCGGTAGTTTCGGTACAGGACGCTTACGCAGGCGCGCCCGTATTCGCGCAATCCGTCGCGGTCCTGGAGGTCGATGTATTGCGCAAACAGGTTCAGATCGCCTCCCAGGTTGAAAACGCCAGGCACTGCTGAGGCCAGTACGGCATATTCCAGGGGCTGACGTGCTCCCTGGCACTCGATTGAGCCGCCGCTGTGCGCCATGAACTGGCAGTAGCGCGCCAGATCTTGCAACAACTCGGGATTGAAGTTCGGTCGCGGGTGCGGATTCCATCGCAGCCACATTGCCCGCTGTTCCCCGTCGTACAGGGCCGACAGCTGCTTGGAGAAAAAGTACTCGGTGTTGGGCGCAGCGGAATCCCGGCCCGTCCCCGAAGATGCGGGGACAAGCAGTTCCTGCGGGACATTCATGTCCATTTTGTTCTCCTGTCGATCTAGTTTTGGGTGTACCGCGAAAGCCGCCGTGATTGTTCCCCCAAAAAAGCGGTTTCCGAGTGGAGACTTTAGCCAACATGATGCTGTAAAGCAAATCTAACAGTCTGATAGGTTTAGGTTTTTAGCTTCCCGCTCAATGTGTTGCATTAAGTTGTCGTTGTAAGGAAACATAAGTAACCTGTATTTCTCGAAAAACCTCCTCCGAGGATAATGATTGAGTTGATTTAAAATCGCATTCCAAGCACTGGATTTGATGGAGATTGGCCGTAAATTCGTTGCGCCCTTCCAAATCTCGGGGATTTCCGCTTTATGCGCTGGCTTATTCGTTTACTGCTTCGCACGCTGCTGCGCCTGCGCGTCCTGGGCGATCTGGCGCCGTTCGGGCATGCGGATCGTCTGCTGATCGTTTCGAACCACCATTCCCGGCTGGATGCCGTCGTACTGGGATTGTTCCTGCCGCGCGAACCCATCGTGATCGTTCCCAGCGATGAGCCGCTTCCGTGGCACCTGCGCGTGATGCTGGCGCATGTTCCCCACGAGATCCTCGATCTGCATAATGCCGCGAGCATGAAGCGTGTGCTGCGTTTGCTGCGCGCAGGGCGTCCGGTGGTGCTTTTCCCGGAAGGCCGTCTGGTCGATAACGGCGCCGTCATGAAGATTTACCCGGTGCCCGCCTTGATTGCGCTGAAAAGCGGCGCCAGCGTCTTGCCCGTTCACGTCGAAGGGGCGAACCAGTGGTTCAGCCGGTCCGGCTCGGCATCATCTTTTGGCCGTTGGCTGCCTGCGGTCACGCTTCGTGTCTTCTCGGCGACCAGAATTGACGGCGGCGCGGCCGGCAGTGCGCGCCGACGCCGCGCGCATGCCACCCGCCGGCTGACCGCGATCATGCAAACCATGGCAGTGCAGTCCCATGCCTGCAAACCGCTCTTCGAGTGCTTTCTGGATGCTGTGGCCGCCCATGGTCGTAGCGCCCTGCTCATGGAAGATCACGGCCCCGCGCCTTACAGTTACGGGAAAATTTTGCGCATGAGCCTGGCGCTGTCGCGGCTGTTGCGCCGTCATACCGACGAGCGTGAGAATGTCGGCGTTCTGCTTCCGAATACGGTCGGGGCCGTGGCAGTCGTGATGGCGCTATCGGCCGCGCGTCGCGTGCCTGCGATATTCAATTATTCGGCCGGCTCCCTTGCGGTCGAAAGCGCACGCGTCGCGGCGGGTGTGCGCACCGTGATTACGTCGCAGAAATTCATCGAGCAGGCGCATCTGCAGGCGCTGCTGGACGCGTTGCCAGGCTGCACACTCATCTACCTGGAGGATTTGAAGCGCGAGTTTGGCTTCCTGGACAAGTTTTGGCTGATTGCCTTCGCCATGCGCTTTCCACGTCTGGCCATTGCCCGGCAGTCCACGCTCGATCCCGCGGTCGTGCTGTTCACCTCCGGGTCGGAGGATCGTCCCAAAGGCGTGGTGCTATCGCACCATGCCATCGTCGCCAACATCGCCCAAATTCGCGCCGTATTCGATTTTTCGCCGGCCGACAAGGTGCTCAATCCCCTGCCGCTTTATCACGCCTACAGTTTTACCGCGGGCGTCATGCTGCCCTTGCTCACGGGCACGCGGGTGATGCTGTTCATCTCGCCGCTGCGCTACCGCGCCATTCCGGAGATTGCCTACAAGCGCGACTGCACTATCCTGTTCGGCACCAGCACGTTTCTGTCTTTTTATGCCCGCCACGCCCATCCGATGGATTTCAGCCGGCTGCGCTACGTCATCTCCGGGGGCGAAAAACTCTCCGCGGAAGTGGCCCGGACCTGGATGGAGAAATTTGGCGTGCGCATCATGGAGGGTTACGGTTCTACCGAATGCGCCCCGGTCATCGCATTGGCCACGCCGGCTGCATTCCGTCGCGGGGCCGTGGGCACCTTTTTGCCCGGCATCGATCATCGGATCGAACCCTTGGAAGGGGTCGACACCGGCGGCGTGTTGCACGTGCGCGGCCCCAACCTGATGCTGGGCTATTACCGCTACCAGAATCCGGGTGTCATCGAAGCGCCCAAGTCCTCAGTAGGCGAGGGCTGGTACGACACCGGTGATGTCGTTGATCTCGATGTCGATGGCCTGGTTTCCATTTCCGGCCGCGTCCGGCGTTTCGCCAAAATCGCGGGTGAGATGGTGTCTCTGGACATGATCGAGCATGTCGCCCGCGAAGCCTCGCCGGATTTTCATCACGCAGCCGTACTCAACGTGCAGGATTTCGGCGGCGAAACGACGGTGCTGTTCACGACGGATCACCGCCTCACCCGCAGTCGCCTGCTGGAAGCCGCCAAGGCGCTGGGCACGCACGACCTTTCGGTCGCGCGCCGTCTGGTCGCCCTGCAGGCGCTGCCCCTGCTGGGTTCCGGGAAAATCGATTACTTCGCCTTGAAGAGCCTGATCGAGGGCGATGCCGTCAAAAGGCTACTGGCTGCGGCCATGCTCAATGCCACCAATGCGGATGCGCAAAGCGCGCCGCCTACTTCGAGTAAGTGATGCGGTAAATCGCGTTCGCGGTGTCGTCGGAGACCAGCAGCGCGCCATCGGGCATGACCAGTACATCCACCGGCCTGCCCCAGGCACGCTCGTTCTGCATCCACCCAGTGGCGAACTCCTCGTACTTGTCCACGGTTTTGCCGTCTTTCTTCAACGTGACCATCATCACGCGGTAACCGCTTTTCTGGCTGCGATTCCAGGAGCCATGTTGGGCAATGAACAGGCGGTTCGCATACGCGGGCGGGAACATCTTGCCGGTGTAGAAGCGCATCCCGTCCGGGGCGACATGGCCGCCTTGGTTCAACGCGGGCGGTACGAACTCGCTGCACGCGCGTTTCGACCCGTATTGCGGGTCCGGAGTGTCGCCCTGATGACAGTAGGGGAAGCCGAAATGCATGCCGGCCCTGGGGGCGTGATTCAGTTCGCATGACGGCAGATCGTCGCCCATCATGTCGCGGCCGTGCTCGTTGAACCACAACTCGCGCGTGCCGGGGTCCCAATCGAAACCCACGGTATTGCGGATGCCGCGCGCAAACACCTCGAACTGGCTGCCGTCGGGCTTCATGCGATGCAGGGCGGCATAGACATCCGGATTCTGCTCGCAAACATTGCAGGGCGCACCCACGGGTATGTAGAGCCAGCCGTCGGGGCCAAAAGCGATGAATTTCCAGCCATGGTGTCCGTCGCGCGGCAGCTTGTCGAAGACCACCGCGGGCTTGGGCGGGTCCTGCAGGCGGGATTCGATTGCGTCGAGGCGCAGGATGCGGCTTATTTCGGCAACATAAAGCGCGCCTTCGCGAAAAGCCACGCCATTGGGCGCGTTCAATCCGGACGCGACGGTCAGAACCCGTTCGGCTTTGCCATCGCGGTCGGCATCCACCAGCGCAAATACTTCCGAGGAGCGCGTGCCGACGAATACCGTGCCTTTATCGCCGAGCGCCATTGACCGCGCGTTCTCGACGTTTTCGGCGTAAACCTCGATCTTGAACCCAGGCGGCAGCTTGATACGCTCGACTGGCGGGGCCGCGCTGGCCGCGCCCGCGAGGAAGAGGCCGGTCAAAACCAGGGCGGGTATCAGCAGCTTCATGGTCCAACTCCTTTCGGCAAACGCGGGCGAATGGCAAGCAGACAACAAATTGCCATGCCGGGTTCCGGCCTGGACCTTGAACGCATAAGATAGCGCCCCTATCTCACCCCATGTTACAGACCACTAGGAGAGCATGTCATGGCCGAAGCCGCCACCCGGGAGACGTTGGGCTTCCAGACCGAAGTCAAGCAGTTGCTGCAATTGATGATTCATTCCTTGTACAGCAACAAGGAAATATTTCTTCGGGAACTGATCTCGAATGCATCCGATGCCTGCGACAAGTTGCGTTTCGAGGCGCTGACGGATGCCAATCTGTTTGAAAACGACGCGGAACTCAAGATCCGGGTCGCCTTCGACCAGGCCGCGCGAACCGTTACCGTCTCTGACAATGGCATCGGCATGTCTCGCCAGGAAGTCATCGATAACATCGGCACCATCGCCAAATCCGGCACGCGGGAGTTTTTCGGCAGGCTGACCGGGGATCAGGCCAAGGATGCGCATCTGATCGGGCAGTTCGGCGTGGGGTTCTACTCGTCGTTCATCGTTGCGGACAAGGTTACGCTGGTCACGCGGCGCGCCGGCGTGACGCCGGAGCATGGCGTGCGCTGGGAATCGCGTGGCGAAGGCGATTACACGGTCGAGATGATCGAAAAAGCCAGCCGCGGCACCGAGGTCACGCTGCATCTGCGCGAAGGCGAGGACGACCTGCTCGAAGGCTTCCGGTTGCAGTCGATCATTCGCAAGTATTCCGACCACATTTCGCTGCCGATCCTGATGCACAAGCAGGAGTGGGACAAGGACAAGGGCGAGCACGTAACCCGGGACGAGCTCGAGAAAATCAATCAGGCCTCGGCCTTGTGGGCGCGGCCGAAATCGGAAATCACCGAAGAGCAGTATCGTGAGTTCTACAAGCATGTCGGGCACGATTTCGATGCGCCGCTCGCCTGGGTCCATGCAAAGGTCGAGGGCAAGTCGGAGTACACCCAGTTGCTGTACTTGCCGGCGCGCGCGCCCTTCGATCTGTATGACCGTGAGCATCGCCATGGCATCAAGCTATACGTGCGACGTGTATTCATCATGGATGACGCCGAGCAACTATTGCCGGCTTACCTGCGGTTCGTGCGAGGCGTGGTGGATTCGGGCGATCTGCCGTTGAACGTGTCGCGTGAAATCCTGCAGGAATCGAAGGATGTCGAGACCATCCGCAAAGGCTGCGTCAACAAGGTGCTGGGCTTGCTTGAGGACCTTGCCGAGAATCAGAAGGACAAATTCACCGCGTTCTGGAAGGAATTCGGCCGCGTTCTGAAGGAAGGGGTCGGCGAAGATTGGGCCAACAAGGAGCGCATCGCCAAGCTGCTGCGCTTTGCCTCCACGCATGCCGATACCGAGGAACAAAATGTCACGCTGGCCGATTATTTGGCGCGCATGAAGGAGGGCCAGGAAAAGATCTACTACATCACGGCCGATAGTTTCGCGGCGGCGAAGAACAGTCCGCATCTGGAAATTTTCCGCAAGAAAGGCATCGAGGTGTTGCTGCTCGCCGATCGCGTGGATGAATGGGTCGGCTCGAATCTCACGGAGTTCGGCGGCAAGCCGTTGGCGTCGGTTGCCAAAGGCAGTCTGGATCTGGGCAAGCTGGCCGATGAAGACAAGACCGAGCAGGAAAAGCAGGCCGGCGAACACAAGGAGCTCGTGGAGAGAATCCGCAAGAATCTTGGCGAGCAGGTCAAGGAGGTGCGCGTAACGTTGCGTCTGACCGCGTCACCGGCCTGTCTGGTGGCCGACGAGCACGGCATGAGTGCAAACCTCGAGCGCATGTTGAAAGCGGCAGGCCAGAAGGTGCCGGGCAGCAAACCCATTCTCGAGATCAATCCGCACCATCCGCTGGTCGAGCGACTCAAGCAAGAGGGCGATGAAGCGCGCTTTGGCGATTGGAGTCACATCCTCTTCGACCAGGCCTTGCTCGCCGAGGGCGGGCAACTGGAAGACCCGGCGACGTTCGTCAAACGCCTCAATGAAATGATGCTGACCCTGGCGGCAGGCAGAAACTAACCTTCCCGAAAAACAATGGCCCCGTTGCGGGGCCATTGTCAGCGGCGAATGGAAGCGCGGTCAGCGATGTTGCCACTGCGCCGGGCGTTTTTGCATGAACGCATCGATGCCCTCGCCCACGTCCTCAGCCATCATGTTGCAGGCCATGACTTCCGCGGCATAGCCGTACGCGGCTTCCATGCCCATTTCGATCTGCTTGTAGAACATTTTCTTGCCGGTGGTCACAGCCACCGCGGATTTTTTGATGATGGCATCGGCAAGTGCCCTGACTTCGGCATCGAGCTGGTCTGCGGGTACCACGCGATTCACCAGCCCGCGTTGCTGGGCGGTGGCCGCATCGATGAAATCGCCGGTCAGCAGCATCTCCATGGCCTGCTTGCGTGATACGTTGCGTGCCAGCGAAACGCTCGGGGTCGAGCAGAACAACCCCACATTGATGCCCGACACGGCAAAACGCGCGCTCTCGGCGGCCACCGCCAGATCGCACTGGGCGACGAGCTGGCATCCGGCTGCCGTGGCAATGCCGTGTACCCGCGCGATCACCGGTTGCGGCAAGTTCCGGATTTTCAGCATGACGTCGCTGCACTGCGCGAAAAGCTTGTCGTAATACGCCTTGCGCGGGCTGGCACGCATTTGCTTGAGGTCATGGCCCGCGCAAAAAGCGCTGCCGGCGCCGCCGAGGACCACAACGCGCACCGAGGCATCCTGACCGATGGCATCGAGCATGGATTGCAGTTCGGCCAATAATTCCTCGGAAAGCGAGTTGTACTGCTTCGGGCGGTTCAGCGTAAGCGTTGCGATTGCGTGTTCATCCCGGCGCAGCAGGACGGGTTCGTCTGCGCTTTGCAGCGCGGTGGCGGTGGAAGGCATGAGGGTTCTCCGCGATGATGAGGCGTGGAAAAAGCAAATTATAGGCGCTGCGCAGCGCCTTTTGTAGGCGGCTTGCCCGAAACGGCGCGATTCAGACGTGCAAGGGGTGTGTCTGCGTCGGGTCTGAATGCCCGTCCAGGAACTGGCCGAACGCTTCCGCGCCCAGCGGTTTGCTGAACAGGAACCCCTGGATCTCGTCGCAGCCATGGGTATGCAGAAACTCGAACTGCGGCAAAGTCTCCACCCCTTCGGCGACGACTTCGAGTTGCATGTTGTGCGCCATCGCGATGATGCCGCGCGTGATCGAAGCGTCATCCCGGTCTGTCGGCAGGTCGCGGATGAAAGACCGGTCGATTTTCACGCAATCGATCGGAAAGCGCTTCAGATAGGCCAGGGACGAGTAGCCGGTGCCGAAATCATCGATGGCGATGCGCACCCCGGTGTCGCGCAGCGTTTGCAGTACTTTGACTGCGCCTTCCGCATCGCGCATGACCATGCTCTCGGTGATCTCGAGTTCGAGATTCTTTGCCGGGAACCCGGTTCTTTCAAGGGCACCGCTGACGCGCAATGCGAGGCTGTCGTCGAACAATTGCCGCGCGGACAGGTTAACCGCCACACGCAAGTTTTCATGGCCCGCGCCGCGCAGCGCCTGCCCCTGGCGGCAGGCCTCGGTGAGCACCCAGTCGCCAATCGGCACAATCATGCCCGTTTCCTCGGCGATGGCGATGAATTCCGCCGGCTGCATCATGCCCTTCTCGGGATTCTGCCAGCGCACGAGGGCTTCCATGCCCGCGATGTTGCGCGAGCTGACCTGCATCTTTGGCTGGAAATGCAGCGTGAACTCCGAACGTTCGAGCGCTCGTCCCAGGGCTGATTCGATCGAGAGACGTTCGCGTCCCAGCGCGCCCATGTCGGGCGAAAAAAACTGGAAGCCGTTCTTGCCGGATTCCTTCACCCGGTACATCGCGACGTCGCTGTTGCGCAGCAGCGTCTGCAGGTCCGTGCCATCGTGCGGGCTGGTGCTGATGCCGATGCTGGCGGTAATCAGAAACTCCTGCTCGTCGATGATCAGCGGCCGCGAGGTCGCGGCGAGAATCTTGTGGGCGACTGCACTGACGGCCTCCATGCTGGCTGCGTCCTGCATCAGGATCACGAATTCGTCGCCACCCAGGCGCGCCAGCACATCGGCATCGCGAAGGCACGTGCGCAAGCGCGACGCGATCTGTTTGAGCAACTCGTCGCCCGCCTTGTGGCCGATGATGTCATTGATGTTCTTGAAGCGGTCGAGGTCTACCACCATCAGTGCGGATTTCAGTCCCTGGTGCTGGTGCAGTGCGATGGCTTCGCCGAACGCCCGCTGAAAATGCGCCCGGTTCGGAATGCCGGTGAGTTCGTCGTGATAAGCCAGGTACTCTATATGTTCTTCGGCTCGCTTGCGGTCGGTGATGTCGCGGATGATCAGGCTCGCGCACAGCTTGCCGGAGCGGTCGCGGAACGTGGTTGACGAAATCTGCACCGGTACCCAGCTGCCGTCCTTGCGGCGCATGTTCAATTCGCCGCGTGTGCCGCCGTCGCGCCGGTGTTCCTCGACCATTGCCGTCACGCGCGGATCGTCCGGTTTGGTCAAGCCTTCGCGTCCGCGTGCCCGCAGTTCGCTTTCCGTGTAGCCCAGCAGCCGGCAGGCCTGCCGGTTCGCGGACAGAATCTTGCCATCGGCCCGCATCAGCAGGACCGCATCGATGCTGTGCTCGAACAGCGCCTGGTAGCGCGCTTCGCTTTCGCGCAGCGAGTCGGCCAGCAAGCGCCGCTCGGAAATGTCTTCATTGACGGCGACGCCGCCGACGATTTCGCCGTCGGCGGAGACGATCGGCGCGGCCGAATGCAGAACGATTTTGTGGCTGCCGTCGGCGCAAGAGATGTCCACGACTTGATTGCGCAGGATTTCACCGCTGGCGAGTGCTTGGGCCATTCCCCAATCCTGCGTCGGGGGGGATTCACTGGCTCCCGCAGTGCGCCGCTCCCGCTCCGCGGACGGCTGCATGTCGTCGGCGGGATGGTCGAGCAGACGCGCGCTGGCTGCGTTGCTGAGCACAACCTTTCCGGTTTTGTCGGTGACCCTGACGCCGACCGGCAGCGTGTCGAGTACCTGGCGCAGCATCTGCTCATTGCTGGCCAAGGTATTCGACAGCAGGGTACGCCGGTAGCGTCTCTGCATGAGCAGCCACACCAGCACAATCGTGGCGAGTACCAGCGCGACCAGTATGGCGAACGTGATGTTCCGCTCAGCGTGCCAGGTGGCCAGGACCGCGTCTTCGCTGAGCCCTACTTCAGCGATCAGGGGCGTGTTCGCCACCCGGCTTGTGCTGTAGATCCGCGCGATCCCGTCGACTGCGCTGATATTGCGGAATGTGCGTGCGCCTTGCTGCGCAGTCAGATCTTTTACCAGGGGAGCGTTCCCGGAACGCTCACCGTCTTGCAGCCAGGCGGGAATCTGGGGCGCGCTCGCGATGACTGGCCCCGCTTCATGGATCAATGCAATCGTGCTGTCTCGTCCCGCGTCGAGCCCGCCGACGATGGATCGGAAGGCACTGGGTTCGAGCGCGATCCCGATTGCGCCGGCAAATCGGCCGTCGGCATCGCTCAGGCGTCTGCTGGCGACGATGAACCACTCGCCGTCGATGCGATTGATGTCCGGTTTACCGATATAAAGTCCCCCGAAATGCGAGCGGTGCCAATTGAAGTATTCGCGAACCGAATGATCCTTTGCGATCGCGGGGTGCAAGTCGGAGTCCTGCACGAGCATGCCATTCGCATCCAGTACAAAGAGGCTGCGGGCATCTTCGATCTCTCCGATCTTTTGCGCCAGAAGCGCATGCATGGCGGGCTGTGCGGGATCGCGCAACGCCGGAATTTGTTGCCAAAGGGTGCTGGTGCTCGCCAGTGCGTGGTCCACCGATTGCAGCTTGCGGGCCGTAAGTTCCTCGATGCGTTGCGCGAGTTTCTGACTGGCCTGCTCGGCGTCGCGCAAATGGGACTCACGCGAATCGGCCAGCATGAAAAAAGCCAGCGCGAAAAAGATAATGACCAGCAGGGCGGCCAGCCCAGGGGCCAAGTAAAAATCAAGACGCTCTCGCATTTTCGAGCGTCCGGGAGCTGCCGGCAGTTGAGGCGTCACGGCGTTCGGAGTGGAGTCACAGGGCCAAGTTTACAGCGGATACCCGGCACATGCGACGCGCGGCTGCAAATACCGCAAAACTGTCCGGACTTGGCGACACTTTGCGCCCGGTCGGCAGGGGGGCGTCCTGCTAGAACATCGGCTTTGGCTTCGCCTCACGGAATCGCGCCACGCTGGCCATGATTTCGGCTCGCGCCTCCGCAGGCCCGAGCCATCCGGTGACTTTTACCCACTTGTTCGCTTCGAGATCCTTGTAGTGCTCGAAAAAATGGCGGATTTGCGCGAGCCGCTCGGGTTGCAGGTCATCGGGCTTTTGCCAATGCTTGTACATGGGCAATACCGAATCGATGGGCACGGCCAGCAGCTTGGCGTCGCCGCCGGCTTCGTCGATCATGTTCAGGAGCCCGATGGGACGGCAACGGATCACGGCGCCGACCGTGACCGCAAAGGGCGTGATAACCAGCACGTCGGCCGGGTCGCCATCCTCGGACAGGGTATGCGGTATGTAACCGTAATTGCAGGGATAGTGCATGGCCGTCATCATGAAACGGTCGACGAACAGCGCGCCGGTGTTCTTATCCACTTCGTACTTGATGGGGTCGGCGTTCATCGGTATTTCGATGATGACGTTGAAATCATCGGGCAACTTGCGACCTGAGGTCACGCGATCGAGGTTCATTGCGGACGAATGTTATTGATTTGCGGCTACTGTACACTGCGCGGCGCTTGCGCGGTGCGCGCCTGCGCCGCTTTCGGGCCACGGGACCCCGCATAGCGACTGGGCAGCCACCGCTGCGCGGGCCGGCGTACCCGGCCGGAAACTCTTGACCGGCCGCCTTGTCGATTCATCCGTGTGCAGAGCCGTGGTCGAACCAGATAAACGGAAATACGATCGAACTGCCGCCCCGAGTTCGCCGGCACCAGCACTGGGGTAACTTTTCAGGCAATTATGAGCGAAGCTTTCACTTGCGGCCATGCATCGTCCCCGAACTGGCGCGATGCCGCAGCGCAATGCTTGCGTCAGGCCGGTAAAGGCCCGCGCGGCGCAAATCTTGGTTTTCTATACGTTACCGATAACTTCGCCAGCGAGCTCGCGGACATGCTGGCGTACTTTCGCACCAACACCGGCATCGCGCATTGGTCGGGCACGGTCGGCATCGGCGTGATTGCGTCGAGCCGGGAGTACTACGACGAACCGGCGCTGGCGATCATGCTGTGTGCGTTCGATGACGCGCACTTCCGGGTGTTCGACGAACTTGCGCGCTCCAGCGGATCTCGAGCGCCAGCCGCTGCATTTGGGCGGTCTGCCTGCCAACTTCGCGATCGTGCACGCGGATCCGCGCAATGGTCAGCTGCCCCGACTGGTCGAGGATCTTGCGGGCTGCATGGAAAGCCAGTTCATTGCCGGTGGACTGACCAGTTCGCGGCGCGATGTCGTGCAGATCGCCGACCGTGTCGTCAAAGGCGGACTTTCCGGCGTGCTGTTTTCCGACGACGTCGTGATATCGACGCGGCTGACGCAGGGCTGCTCGCCCATCGGACCGCGCCATACCATCACCGGCAGCCAGCAGAACGTCATCATTTCCCTCGACGGGCGCGCGGCCCTGGATGTGTTCAAGGAAGACATCGGCGAGCCGCGGCTGGAGACATTCTCGCAAAGCGGCGGCAGCAACTTTTCGCCGGCTTGCCGATCGCCGGATCGGCAACGGGGATTACCTGGTGCGCAACCTGATCGGCATCGATCCGGTGCACAAACTCGTCGCCATCGGCGACATGACCCAGCCCGGCATGCAACTCATGTTCTGCCGGCGCGACGGTGCCAGTGCAGCCGAGGACATGTCGCGCATGCTCGACAGCATCAAGAGCGGCCTGTTCGCACGCCCGCGCGGCGGTTTGTATTATTCGTGCGTGGGCCGCGGCCCAAATCTGTTCGGCGGCGAATCCGAAGAGGTCGGCATGATCGCCGAAGCGCTCGGCGATTTTCCGCTGGTCGGGTTTCTTCTGCGGTGGCGAGATTTCGCATAATCGGCTGTATGGCTATACGGGCGTGCTTACGCTTTTTCTA
The DNA here is from genome assembly GCA_963846655.1 of uncultured beta proteobacterium. Lineage (GTDB taxonomy): Bacteria > Pseudomonadota > Gammaproteobacteria > Burkholderiales > JACQAP01 > JACQAP01. The sequence continues at coordinate 274,455 of CAWJWT010000013.1, forward strand.
TAGGAACCGTGACGACGTGAATATCGTGAACGTCGTGACTGCCGAAGACCGTAGCCGCTTTAATATTCGCAAGATCCGATTTAGATTTAAACTGCAGACACCTGATGGCATTACGGAATCACGACCGTTACGACATTCACGTATACTTTCACGGCCCCTCATGCCTTCTCGCCCCATTACCGAATTCCTGCGCGCCATCTCGGCGTTTCGCCAATACGCCCGTCCCGAGCGCCTCGCAGAGCTGGAGCAGCGTTTGCATTTGGCCTTGAGGACATCGAGCAGGTCTTCGAAGCTGCGGTCGCGCTGCCCCCGGTGCTCAGCGCGCCGAGTGCCGCTCAGTGCGAATCTTCGACGAGTCGACGCCATGTTCCGGACAACCCGCAGGCGACCTGGGCTCGGCCAGCGCCGTGCAGATCGCCCATCAGGTGCGCAACCGGAACTCTGTCGCCGCTGGAGATCGCGGAGCATTTCCTGTCGCGCATCGAAGCGCATCGTCATCTCAATGCCTTCATTACCGTGAATCCGGCGCTGGTCATGGAAGAGGCGAACGCGCTGGCACAACGCGTCAGGCGCGGCGAAGATCCCGGGCCGCTCGCCGGTGTGCCGGTCGGGATCAAGGACCTGATGGCAGTGCGGGGCTATCCGCTTACTGCAGGCACGAGGGCGATCGAAGCCGTGGTGCAGGAGCGCGACGCGCCCGTCGTTGCAAAGCTGCGCGCGGCGGGTGCGCTGATCGTGGGCACGACGAACCTGCATGAACTGGCATTCGGCATCAACAGCGCCAATCCCCATTTCGGGCATGTGCAGAATCCTCGCTACCCCGAGCACATACCCGGCGGGTCGAGCGGCGGCTCTGCGGCGGCCGTCGCGGCCGGGCTCGCGGCGATCGGCGTGGGCTCCTGCACGGGGGGGTCAATTCGCCAGCCCGCCGCCTGTTGCGGCATCGTCGGATTCAAGCCGACCTACGACGCCGTGTCGCGCGAGGGTGTCCATGCGCTGGCCTGGTCGCTTGATCACATCGGTCCCATCACCCGCAACGTGCAGGACGCCGCGACTCGCGTTTGAAGTCATGGCGGGCTTGCCGGAACATTCCACGCTGCCGCAAGGCGAGATCCGTGCCACCGCGCCTCGTGAAACCCCGCAAATTTTTCTACGATCTGCTCGACGACGAAGTGCGTGCGGCCATGGATGCGGCCCTGGTCCGATTGCGTGACGCGGGAGCGCCGCTCGACGAAGTCGAAGTGCCGGGCATCGAACTCGCCCCGGGCATTCAGTTGATCACCATTGCCAGCGAGAGTGCCCAGGCGAACGCGCATTTGCTCGCGCGGCATCGCGACCAGTTGGGGGAGGATGTGAGATTGCGCCTGGAGACGGGGCAGTTTTATCTGGCCATCGACTACATCAAGGCGCAGCGATTGCGCAATCAGGTCCGGCAGGCGATGATCGATGCGTTCGGCGACGCCGACGCCATGATCATTCCGGCCATGCCGGTCTTGCCTCCCAGAAACGGGACCGTCACCCTGCAACTGGGCGGAAAGACGGTGCATGTCGCGCCGGCGCTCACGCGGTTTACGTCGCCGATCAATTTTTGCGGCTTCCCGGCGCTGTCGATGCCGTGCGCCACGTCGCGCGGCGGCCTGCCGGTCAACCTGCAGGTGGTTGGACGCCCCGGTGCCGACGCGGCGGTGTTGCGCGTGGCGCGCTGGTGCGAGCACGTCCTCGCTGCCTGAACGACTTCAACGAATAACAACGGGAGTGATCCAGTGAAAGCATTGTTATGGGCCGCGATGGCGGTGTCGGTTTTGCTCTGCACGGCCGCCGTCGCCACTCCGTTGGAGGATTGCGCACCCTCGTCCGTACCGCTCGTCTGTCTGGACGCGAAACTGAAAGCGGCCAACAAGCAATTGAATGCGACTTTGAAATCCGCCCAGGACCGTCTCGAACAGTTGCAGGCCCAGGGCAGGCGTCCGGTGCTCGGTGCCTTCATCGACAGCCAGCGCAAGTTCAATGCCTATCGGGATGCGCAATGCAACTGGCAGGGTGTGCGCGCTCCTTCCAGTGCAAGCAGTGCGGCCTATGTGAAGGATTGTCAGATTCGCATCACGCTCGAGCGTGAACGGGAACTGGCGGAATTCGTGGCGGACCGACAGACACTGGAGAGCGGTGCCGGTGCAACGCAGGCCGACGAGTCCCAGGAGGACATCGCCCCGCAAGCCGATACGCCAATTGAAGGGGCGGCGCCCGTCGAAGCACCGCCGCCCGTTGCCGCCACACCGAGCGTGGAAGGTGCTGTTCCTGCAACCTCCGCCAACGCAGCGCGGGGTGAGCGCGGAAACGAATGGCACCTGGTCAAGTGGGTGGTCAACGGCGCTGAAAGGCCGCTCATCGAAGGTTCCATCGTCAGTGTTTCGTTCGATCCGTCGGGCAAGCTTGCGGGCAATGCATCGGTGAATCGCTTCAGCGGCACCTACCGGTTCGATGTCGATGGACGCCTGGAATGGCCGCGCGCCGGATTTGCATTGACGAAAATGGCCGGCTCCGCGCCATTGATGGCGCAGGAGCGAAAATTTCTCGAAACCCTGCGGCGCACCACGAAATACCACGTGGAGGAGCAGCAACTCGTGCTGCAGAACCAGAGCGGGACCACGGCGCTGACCTTCGCGCGCTGAGCGCGAAACGCAGTCTGAGATCGCAACGGCAAGAACGCGAACACGGAGGTCCTGAATGACCACGATGCTCAAGCTCAAAGGGCGCGAAGTTGCCAAAGGGCTGCGCTTTCCCGAAGGTCCCGTTGTAATGGGAGACGGATCGGTGTTGCTGGTGGAGATCGAGCGCGGCACGCTCTCGCGCATCGATCGTAAGGGGCGCGTTGAAGTCGTGGCCCAGACCGGCGGCGGACCGAACGGCGCTGCGATCGGCCCGGATGGCAAGTGTTATGTCTGCAATAACGGCGGGTTCAGCTGGCACCATGAGGCCAACGGATACATGCGACCGTCGGGCCGCGCCGAAGATTATGCAGGCGGGACGAATCGAGCGCGTGGATTTGTCCACGGGCAGGATCGAGCTGCTGTACCGCGAGTGCGAAGGCGTGCCGCTCAAAGGGCCGAACGATCTTGTTTTTGACGGCAAGCGCGGTTTCTGGTTTACCGACCTGGGCAAGGTGTACGGGCGCCAGATGGATCGAGGCGCGGTCTATTACGCCCGCACCGATGGCAGCCTGATCCGCGAAGCGGTTTTTCCGATCATCACGCCCAACGGGGTTGGTCTCTCGCCCGACGGCAATACGCTATACGTTGCGGAAACCGAAACCAGCCGATTGTGGTCGTTCCGGGTATGGGCGAAGGCGAACTGGAAAAACAGCCCTGGCCGTCGCCGCACGGCGGAACACTGGTGACGGGCCTGCCGGGCTACCAGCGCTTCGACTCCATGGCAGTGGAAGAAAACGGCAATGTCTGCGTGGCGACGCTGATCCGCGGCGGCATCAGCGTCATTTCCCCTGCGGGAGAATGGCTCGAATTCCACGAGGCGCCGGAGCACTATTGCACGAACATTGCCTTCGGCGGCGAAGACATGCGCAAGGCCTACGTGACGTTGTCGAATTACGGCACGTTGCTCGAAGTGGACTGGCCACGCGCGGGCATGCGTCTTTGCCACCAGAAGTAAACTACGCGCGGCAAAGCGCATAATGGACCTGAGGGCAAAGAATTCCTGCCGTTAAAGGAGTTGCACCATGGAACACAGCTTCAAATTCTCCGTCAGTCACACCGAGAGCAGTGCGTTCGTAGATGATGGCCTGCGGCCATTTTTCCAGTATCGCGACCTGGGCATTCGCGACGCCACGAATGGGGCGATCGTCGCGCATGTCATTCGCGCCAAGCCTGGTGTGGAACTGCTCCCGGAGCGCCACCATCACGAAGTCCAGTTCCAGATGGTTTACGTGCTCAAGGGCTGGGTGAAGTTCAACTACGATGGCGTCGGTGAAGTCACGTTCAGGGCAGGCTCATGCGTGCATCAACCGCCCGGAATCCGGCACACCGAGCTCGCGCATTCGGATGATCTGGAATTGATCGAGATCGTCATGCCCGCCGATTTCAAAACCGTGACCGATGAAGGCGCGTGAATGCCGTGAATCATCTGCCAGAACCTCGTCACGACCCTCGCGCAGTCACGAATAACCCTGCTCAAATTGCCCGATGACCGTCTCATTCCGAAAACGTCTCCAGAAAGGCGACGTGCTGATCGGCTCCTTGCTGCAAATGCCTTTGCCCGAGGTCGCCGAAACGTTCGTGCAGGCCGGTTACGACTGGCTGTTCATCGATCTGGAACATTCGCCGATGGATGCGCGCAACGCGCTCGATATCCTCACGGCGGTCGATTCGAAAGTTCCCTGCGTCGTGCGCGTGCCATGGAACGACGAGGCAAACATCAAGAAGGCGCTTGACATCGGCGCCACGGGGATCATCGTGCCGCTGGTGAATAACGCGGAGGATGCGCGGCTCGCAGTTGGCCGCTGCAAGTATCCGCCGCAGGGATTTCGCTCCGTCGGTATAACGCGCGCGCAGCGTTTCGACCTCGCCTTCGACGCGTACATGCAACGCGCCAACGAGGACGTCGCGGTGATTGTGCAGATCGAGCACATCGAGGCGGTCCGAAACATCGACGCGATTTTGGATGTGCCGGGTATCGATGGTGTCTTCGTCGGACCTTTCGATATGTCCGGGAGTATGGATCTGCCGGGCCAGATCAATCACGCTCAAGTACAGAAGGCTATCAAGACCGTCATCAAGGCTTGCGAGAAGCGCGATATCGCCCGGTGCATCTACGCGCATACCCCTCAGCATGCGCGCACGTATCTGGAGCAGGGCTATCGCGTGATCGGCCTGTGCACCGATTACATCATGCTGGCGCGCGCGGCCGCCGAGTATCTGAAAGCCGTGCGTTAAGGGCAAGTCTCATGCAATGGGCCGAATCCCAATCACTGCGCACCATCGCCGCCCGGCTCACGCCCGGCGAGGACCTTCGCGATGCGATCGAACGCCTTGCGCACGAGCATCATATCGAGGCTGGCTGCATGCTCAGTGCCGTGGGCAGCCTCACCAAAGCGACCCTGCGTCTCGCCGGCGCGGTGAAGTTCGCCAAGTACACCGGTCCTTTCGAGATCGCGTCGCTGTCGGGAACAATCTCGCCCAGCGGCGTGCATTTACATCTGTCCATCGCTGGCGCCGACGGCAAAGCCGTGGGCGGGCATCTGGTGCATGGCTGTGTGGTGCATACGACCGTCGAAGTGGTCGTGGCGGACATGGTCGGGGTGCGTTTCGCGCGGTTGCCGGACGCAACCACCGGTTACAAGGAACTCAATATCTGGGGCGGCGACTGAGGCCCATCAGCACCACAACGACAGGGGAGACCAAGCATGGCCAGAATACCCATTAATCCGGGCGCGATCGACTGGTCCGGAGAGAACCCGGGCATGTATCTGAAGCATCGCGCCGACGGAACCTTCGCTTCGCTCATCAGTTTTTTTCGCGTGGTGCACTCGCCTCATGGCAAAGGGCATGCGGCTTTCATGCTGCTCGATCCCTATGGCGACGGCCGCGGTGCGGGGCGGCCGAACCTGTGTCTGACCGATAACGAGCCCCTGGCGGACTACCTCAGAAAGGGCTTCGTCTCGCACTTTGGTGCGTTCAAGGGGGCGACCGGATTGGGCAATCTGGACCTCAAACCTGGTTGGGATTTCATGGCAGGCGGCGACGGGCGCAGCACCCATAGCGAGTGGTTCCGCTCCGCGGCCGGGCAAGTCAGCCTTTCGTGGAATCAGTTGGGCGCACCTTTTCTGGTCGAACTCGACAAGGAACGTTCCGCCACCGGCAAGCATGAAATGATTTCGTTGTTTGTCGATTCCCGCGCGTGCAGCGCCAGTATCAACGGCAATCCTGTTGCCGGCAAAGCGTTTCCGCGCGAGTTTGCCGGCAAGAAAGACAGTAGTACGGCTTTTCTCGCTTTCAGCGAGACGTGGGTCAAGGCGTGAGGGCCGTAGAAGGCCGTGACGACGTGACGACGTGACGACGTGACGATCGTGACGGTCGTGACGGTCGTGACGGTCGTGACGGTCGTGACGGTCGTGACGGTCGTGACGGTCGTGAATGCCGTGAATGTCGTGAATGTCGTGAATGCGTCGTTGGTTGGCGAATGGTCCCACCCGGCGCGCCGTTACGGCTACGTCTTTCTTAGGCGACCGTCACGTCGTCACGTCGTCACGCGCGTCAGGGCGCGAGCTGAAGGCGTAGCGCATGCGCGCTGACTGGCGATTGAATCAGCACGACCTCGAGAGGTATCGCCGCGACGGGTTGCTGAAGTCGCCCTGGCGTATTCCCGATGCGCAGTTGGGGCATATGCGCGAATCGCTGGACAAACTGCTGCGCGACAACGCGCACTTGGCGCCGGAAACGCTGGTATGCCCGCACATTCCGTACGGCAGGTCGCACGACGAGGCCGCCGCTGCCCAGTGGCTGGAATATGCGCGACATCCCGGCATCCTCGACTTGGTGGGGCAGCTCATCGGCGAGGACATCATCCTGTGGGGCAGCCAGGTGTTCTGCAAACCGCCCCGCACCGGCAAGGCCATCCCGTGGCATCAGGACGGACAATACTGGCCGATCCGGCCGATTGCCACGTGCTCGGTCTGGGTCGCCCTGGATGACGCCACGCCGGAGAACGGATGCATGCGCTTCATTCCCGGATCGCACGCGAGCGGCAGCATCTACCGGCATCGCCTCAGCGACCGAAGCGATGTGGTGCTCAATCAGGAAGTCGATCCTTTGCAGTTCGATGAGTTGAGCGGCCGCGACGATATGCTCCGGGCGGGTGAGTTTTCATTGCATGACGTTTATCTGATCCATGGATCGAATGCAAACCATTCGCCCAGACGGCGCGCCGGTTTCGTGATCCGCTATATGCCGGCGACTTCCGTGTTCGAGCGCACGGCTGGAGACGAGCATGTGCAGTCGGGCGTCACGTTCAGCATGAGCAAGCGGCCGATCTGGCTGTTGCGAGGCAAGGACCGCACCGCGCGCAATGATTTCGCTGTGGGGCACGGCAAGGACTATGCGCTGGTGCCGCGGACGTCAGATGAAAAAGACGATAGCCCGGAGTAAAAGTTACGGCTATGGCAGCGACGGCTAGACACGCACGCCCAGCTTGCCGAGAGACCAGATCATGGCGGCGTAGGCCAAGGCCGTCATTGCGCAGGAAATCGTCAGGCCGAGCCAGAAATTGATGCCCGAGCGCAGCAAGGCCGGCAGCAGCAGGAACAGAGGCAGCGACGGGATAACGAGCCAGAATACACCGTGCGACAGCGCTGCGACGCGCTCGGCGTCGCCCGTTTCGACGTAAAGCCAGACAAATGCCAGCAATGACGTGAGGGGCAGCGAAGCCAGCGCGGCCGCCCAAAATGAACTGCGCTTGGCGATCTCGGAAATGGCGACTATGACCAGCGATGTGAGAGCGATCTTGATGAGGTAGTGCCACATTGTCAGACCGATCCCTTGGCATCGGCGGCCGGCGGCACGCGCGCATCATCCGCCCAGCTGCGAATGTGCAAGTCACGCTGCGGAAATGGAGTCTCTACTCCATATTTATGCACCACGGCGTCGGGGTGCCGCTGCCAGTCGGTCAGCAGGTTTTCGTCACCCGTAGTGATCTCGCGCGTTGCGGGTCGATACAGCATTGTGCGAATCATGCGGCTCCCTGCGCTAACGGCGTGGGCGGATACGGTGGGTGCAGCCTTTAAGGATGTTACCCGCGGTTCGAGAAATGGGGGAGCACAGGCGCGTCACGCCGCCAAACTTACTTCCACTGATCCCACACCCTGGATCGTGTATCTGTAGTGCTCATCGGCTTTGGGAAAGCGCGTCGTCACCCAGCTTCCGGTCAGTACGATTTCGCCTTGGTGCAGTGTTTGTCCAAGTTCATTGAGGTTGTTGGCCAACCAGCGCAGCGGTTCGAACGGGTGCCCGAGCACATCGGAGCCTTTGCCCTCATCGATGACCTTGCCATTGCATTCGAGCACGCTGGTCGCGGTGCGCAGGTCAGGCCAGGTGCTTTGAAATTCTCCCAGCACGTTACCCTCGTTCCACGAGTTGTCGGCTACCAGCGAAAGCAGGTCCAGGGGGTAATCGGAGTTGCGGTCGTCGATGACCTCGAACGCCGGGCAGACTTCCGCGACAGCGGTGCTGACTTCATCGAGCGTGTAAGGCTTGCCGCGCGGTGCCAGGGACGTGCCGAGCCGCGCGCAGCACTCGAACTCGATCCCCAGGCGGCCCAGCCGCGAAAGCGCCAGCGTTACGCCGCTTCGATGCACGCGCTTTTCAAATACGACGCCGGAGTTCGGATGATTGACGCCGCACATTTCCTGCATGCGCCGGGACGTCAACCCGATCTTGTAGCCGACGCGCCGGCCCAGGCTGGACTGCAGGCGCCTCACGTAGGCGGCCTGAATCGCATACGCGCCGGCCAGATCCGTTGCGCCGTAGTCACGCGCAAACGGCACGATTTTCCGCTTCGCGGCATGATCGCGCATCAGTGCCTCCGCCGCGTCTTCTGCTCTTATGTCCATGGCCTGACGTCTCCCCGTTTGCACCATCATATCGGCTCTCGGGTATTCTTGCCGTTTACTGTTCGAACTTTAGGCTTGTCATCCAACGCAATGGCGCAGAGGAAGCAAAGGGCGCAAAGGAATCCTGAGTCAGAGAGCGATGGGCCCATGCACGATCCTGGCAAATGCGGCGGCTGCTTCCTGTTCCATTCTTCACTCTGGCTTTGCTCTGCGTACCTGGCGTCGCTGCGTTGGGTGGAGTCTGCTTTGACCAAAAGGAATACATTCCAATGAGCGGTCCATTGAAAGGTGTACGGGTCCTTGATCTCACGCGCGTGCTGGCGGGACCGTTCGGTACACAGATCCTCGCGGACCTCGGCGCGGAAGTCATCAAGGTCGAGCGGCCCGGTACGGGCGACGACACGCGTGGTTGGGGGCCACCCTACATTAAGGATGCGCACGGCAATGACACTGCCGAAACGACCTATTTCGCAAGCTGTAATCGCGGAAAGAAATCCGTGACGCTCGATCTGGCCGACGTGCGGGCGCAGCAGCAGATACGCGAACTGGCGGGTCGGTGCGATGTGCTGGTGGAGAATTACAAGGTCGGTGACCTCGCGCGCTACGGACTCGACTACGCATCGCTGCATCGCATGCAACCCGCCCTGATCTATTGCTCGATCACCGGCTTCGGTCAGACCGGCCCTTATGCGCGCCGCGCGGGATACGATCCAATCGCGCAGGCGATGTGCGGCATGATGAGCGTCACCGGCGAGCCGCACGATCAGTCCGGCACGACGCCGCAGCGCGTCGGGGTGGCGGTGGTGGATCTGATGGCCGGCCAGTACGCGGTGATCGGGATCCTGGCGGCTTTGCTGCACCGCCGGCAAACCGGCGAAGGTCAGCACATCGACATCGGGCTGCTCGACGTTGGCGTGGCATCGATGGCCAACATAGGATCGGCCTATCTTGGCGCGGGGGTCATCTCCACACGAAACGGCGGCGTGCATCCCAGCGTCATGCCCTCGCAGGTATTCGAATGTGCCGACGGGCATGTGATCGTCGCGGCCGCGAACGACGCGCAGTTTCGCAAGCTCTGCGCGGCTTTGGGTCGCCCTGAACTGTCGGCGGACGAGCGCTTTGCCACAAATTCGGCGCGTGTGCGCAACCGCGCGAAGCTGGCGCCACTGCTCGAAGTATCGTTTCGCGCGCGCGCGATGGGCGAATGGACCGAAGCCCTCACCAACGCCGGCGTGTCCTGCGGCCCCATCCTGTCCATTGACCGTGTCTTCGCCGATCCGCACGTGCGCGCGCGCGACATGGTGGTCGAAGTACCCTATGCGCCTGCGGGCTCCTTGAAGATGACGGCGAGTCCGATCCGGCTGTCCGCCACGCCGGCAGATTCGGCCAAGCCACCGCCCCTGCTGGGCGAGCACAACGATCAAGTTCTACCGCACCGGGCCGGGGTATGAGGCCACTTATCCACCGGGTTGCGACATGCTGCGCTGCCTGATCGATCATCTGGTGGTTACCGCCCCCTCGCTTGGCGCCGGCGTCGAGTATGTTCAGGAGGCATTGGGCGTCGCGCCACTGCCGGGCGGCGAACATGTTCGCATGGGAACGCATAACTGCCTGCTCAAACTTGGAGAGACCGTTTATCTGGAGGTCCTTGCCGTGAACCCCGCGGCGGCGGCACCGGATCGGCCGCGCTGGTTCCAACTCGATGAGGCCGAGTCGGTGCAAGCCCCCCGGCTGGCGACCTGGGTTGTACGCACCACGGACATCAAGGCGGCGCTTGCTGCATCACCGGTCGTTTCCGGCTATGCAATGCCCATGAGCCGCGGCGATCTGCAGTGGCAGATCACGCTTCCGCGCAATGGTAGTCTGCCGTTGAGCGGCATCGCCCCGACCATCATTCAGTGGCAGGGCCCGCATCCGGCTGCGCAGCTGCCCGACGCCGGGTGCTCGCTGTTGCGCCTGGAAGGCTTCCATCCGCGCGCGCAGAAGGTGCAAGCCATGCTGGATCTGATCGGTTTTCAGGGTGAGTTTTCCGTGACTGCGTTGCCGGCCGGCTTGTCGCCGCGGCTGGTCGCGCACATTCAGACACCATCGGGTCCGCGCCAATTGCCCGCGGCGGTTTAGTATTCCTGGCGCCCGCAGGCAAACGGATGCTGGCCCCGCAATAGGCTGGAGAGTCTCAGAACTAGCGCCAAGGCGCTCGCTCAAGCGCATGCACGTGCAAGCGCGAGCGGCACCACACCTGCCACGGTTTCGCAAGGAGCAGCCATGAGCCAGATCGAAAAGGGTTCGCATTTCGCGCGCAGCCATACCGACGAGGGCATCCTGGTGCTGCCCAATGCCTGGGATGCCGGCAGTGCGATCATGATGGCCGAGGCGGGGTTTCGTGCGATTGCGACGACCAGTGCGGGTATCGCATTCTCGATCGGACTCGCGGACGGCCAGTACGTTACGCGCGATGCTCATGCTTGATCGCGTGGCGCAGATTGTCGAGGCGGTGCCCGTGCCGGTGACTGCGGATCTGGAGGCAGGATACGGTGCGCAAGCCGAAGATGTGGCGCAAACGGTGCGCGGCGCGTTGCGCGCCGGTGCAGTCGGTTGCAATATCGAGGATGCATCAGGCAGCCTGGACAAGCCGTTGCTGGATATCGAACTCGCATGCGAACGCATTCGGGCCGGCGCGGAGGTTGCGAGACAGGCTAACTTGCCGTTCGTGCTCAATGCCCGTACTGACCCTTTTCTGGTTCGCCGTGGCGCGGACGCCGAGAATTTCGCCGAAGCAGTGCGGCGCGCAAATGCCTACCGCGAAGCCGGGGCAGATTGCCTGTTCGTACCCGGTCCAATGGACGCCGAGACGATCGCCAGGCTGGTTCACGAGATCGACGGTCCGCTGAACGTGTTGGGCGCGCGCGGCGGTTCGCCGAGCATGCTCAGCGTTGCTGATCTGCAAAAACTGGGCGTAAAGCGGCTCAGTATCGGGGGCAGTTTGTCGGCGGCCGTGCTGGCTTTCGTCCGGACATCGATGCAGGTCATGCGTGAACGAGGAACGTTTGACTATGCGCCGGCCGCTTTATCCAATTCCGAGATCAATGCGATCATGCAAAGGTATCGCAGCCGATGAGCCCCCACCCAACAGTGAGTCAATACAAAGTGGCGATGCGTCGGCGTCGCTTCGCGTGGATTACCGCAATCGTATTGCTGCCCATCGTCGCTGGATGCGCTCCGCCCGCGAAACCCGATCGACCCTCCGCGCCAGCAACGCCGCCGCCGGCAACCCAGCCCGGCGCGGGCGGCATGGCGGCGGCCAATATCCGAGCCATCACGGCGTACCACAACAAGGTGCGCGCTGACGTCGGCGTGGGTCCACTGCTCTGGTCTGAAGAACTGGCTCGTTACGCACAAGCATGGGCGGAGCATCTGGCCGGCTCGACCTGCCGCATGGCGCATCGTGCGCAGAACAAGTATGGCGAGAATTTGTTTCAGGGTACCGCCGGATTCTATACGGCGGTGGATGCCGCCAAGGCCTGGGAATCCGAGAAAAAGGATTATCGCGGCGGCGCGCTGACGCCATCCAGCGTGCGCCCGATTGGGCACTACACCCAAATGGTGTGGCGCGACACGACGAGCGTCGGCTGCGGAGAATCGCTCTGCAACCAGACGCTGATCGTGGCCTGCAATTACGATCCGCCGGGCAACTACATAGGACGGCGTCCTTACTGACGCTGCGGCGCGCCAGGATCGCGCATTCGCTGCCAGGCGTACCGGGAGCCGCGAGGCCGCCTGGCGCAGCGGTGTTAGGATGCCGCCGGGAGAAAAAAATGCTTATAAATTGTGTTGCCTACCAGGCCGGCAACAAGCTGGCCGATATCCAGGCTGACGAAATCAGCAATTACGTCAACCGCCCGGAATGTTTCGTCTGGGTCGCGTTGTTCGAGCCCTCCGATGACGAGTTGCGTACCATGCAGGCCGAGTTTGGTTTGCATGAGCTGGCGGTCGAGGACGCGCGCCACGGGCATCAGCGGCCCAAGCTCGAAGAATACGGCGATTCGCTTTTTGCGGTACTGCAGGTCGTCGAGATTGTGCAAGGCGAACTGCAGGTCGGCGAAGTCGACGTTTTTGTGGGCCGCAATTACGTGCTGTCGGTGCGCAGCCGCACTCAGCGCGGCCTGCTGGGCGTGCGCGAGCGCTCCGAGCGGGAGCCCCAATTGCTCAGCCTGGGTGCCGGCTATGTGCTTTACGCCATCACGGACGCCGTGGTGGACCGTTACTTTCCGGTGCTGGACGCGCTGGAGATCGAACTGGAGGAAATCGAGACCCGGATATTTGCGGGTCAGAACAGTCGCGCGATCATCGAATCGCTGTATTCCCTGAAGCAGAAGCTGATGACGCTGAAACATGCGACCAGCCCGCTGCTCGAAGCCATCAGCAAGCTCTATGGCGGACGCGTACCCCAACAATGCGTGCGCCTGCAGGAGTATTTTCGCGACATCTACGACCATCTCGTCCGGCTTAACCAATCCATTGAAAGTCTGCGCGAAATGGTAACCACCGCCATCACCGTGAATTTGTCGTTGCTGACCATTCAGGAGAGTGAAGTGACCAAGCGCCTGGCAGGCTACGCGGCACTGGTGGCCGTGCCGACATTGATCGCAGGCGTGTACGGCATGAACTTCAGGCATATGCCGGAACTCGACTGGCGATTGGGTTATCCTCTGGCGCTGGGGTTGATGGTGTCGATCGACAGCTATCTGTTCTATCGTTTCCGCAAATCGAAGTGGCTGTAACGCGCGCCCCCGCAGCAGGCGGCAAGCGTCTCGGCGCAACAAGAAATCATCCGGAGGAATGCAATGCTGAGTTATGACGTAGTGGAATGGGGCAAGCCCCTGCAAAAAGCGGAGAGGCCAACGCCACAGCCGACCGGTACTGAAGTGCTGCTGAAGCTCAAATACTGCGGCGTCTGCCACAGCGATGTGCACATTCGCGACGGCTATTTCGATCTGGGCGGCGGCAAGCGTTTCCTCATGAGTGACCGCGGCATGCATCCCCCGGTGACGCTCGGACACGAGCCTTTCGGCACCGTGATTGCGGCAGGACCGGACGCGAAGGACGCGCCGATCGGCCAGGACCGGCTGGTGTGTCCCTGGATCGGCTGCGGGAAGTGCGCGCGCTGCAATGAAGGCATGGACAATCACTGCATGACGCCACGCTGGATCGGCATCCAGCGCGCCGGCGGCTATGCCGATCATCTGCTGGTGCCGCATGCCAAGTATCTGGTGGATGCGAGCGGCATCGACCCCATGTGGGCCGCCACCTTGTCCTGTTCCGGGCTGACGACCTATTCGGCGGTGTCGCAGTTGCAGCCGATCCCGCGCGAGGAGTGGGTTGCGGTATTGGGGGCAGGAGGGCTGGGCCTGATGGCCATCGAGATGCTCAAGGCCCTCGGCCACGAACGCATCGTCGCGGTCGATATCGACGACGAAAAACTGATGGTCGCGAAGCACGAAGGCGCTGCGGCCGTCGTCAATGGCCGCGACCCGGAAGCCGCGAAGAAGCTGCAAGCGGCCGCAGGCGGCCCTTTGTATGGCGCAGTCGATCTGGTGGGGGCTGCCGATACCGCCACCCTGGCACTCGGCGCTTTGCGCAAGGGCGGCAAACTGATCGTGGTCGGACTCTACGGCGGCGAAATCCCGGTGTCGCTCGTGCTGGTCGTGCAGCGCGCGTGGACCATTCGGGGCTCCAGCGTTGGATCTGTTTCGGAGCTAAAGGAAGTGATTGCGCTGGCGCGCGCCGGCAAGATCAAACCCATCCCGATTGAGAAGCGGCCCTTGGCCGAAGTCAGCCGTACGCTCGATCAGTTGAAAGCGGGCAGCATCGTCGGCCGGGTGGTCGCGGCCATTGGATGATGCTTGCATGCGTCACACGCTCAGCAGCAGCACCTCCAGTTCGCGCAGGCTCAATTTGCCGTCGCCATCGACGTCGGCCTGGTCAAACCGGCTGAGCAATCGCGGATCCTCCTCGCGCAGTTCCGCGCGGCTGATCCGGCCGTCGGCGTTCACGTCTATTTTCAGCCAGATCGGGCGTACCTCGACGGGCTCATAATGTTGGGCAACACTGAGGGGGGCGTTATGGGCCATGAGGCCGACGGGCACCAGCACCAGGCAGGCGGCCAGAATTCTGCAAAAAAAGTCTGTGGTGACGTTCATTCGTGTTTCCTCTTGATTTAATAACGCTCGCGATTCCGCGCCCAGTCGCTTATTCGCATCGTGCCAGCGCGGGCAGCACTTGGATATCAGTGCATTCGCCGAGTATCAGTCAGCCGCCGCGGCCTATACCGCTGCACTGGCGTTCGACGTGCGTTCTTTGTCGCCCCATGCAGACAATGGTCGCCGCATGCAGACAATGATTGCTCGACACGGTGCGACGATGCTGACTAAGCAGGAAGGTCAACTGGAGCGAGAAGATCATGAGTCATGAGTTTGCTTTCCTACCTGCCACCGAATTGACGCGCATGATCCGGGCAAAGCAAGTCTCGCCCGTTGACGTCATGCGCGAAACCCTGGCGCGAGCGGAAACTTTGAACCCGCGGTTGAATGCGATCTGTACGCCGACATTCGACCACGCCCTGGAGGCCGCGCGCACGGCCGAGGTCGCTGTCATGAAAGGCGGCCCGCTCGGTGCGCTGCATGGGGTGCCGACCAGCATCAAGGACCTTTCCATGACGCGTGGCGTTCGCAGCATGGCCGGCTCGCACATTCATCGCAACCGCGTGCCGGATTTCGATCACGCGCACGTCGAACGCCTGCGCGCAGCCGGTGCCATTTCGATCGGCAAGACCACGGTGTCCGAGTTTGGCTGGAGCGGGGTCAGCCGCAGCCCGCTCACCGGCGTCACGCATAATCCATGGATGCACGGTATGAATGCCGGCGCTTCCAGTGCGGGTGCTGGAGTTTGTGCAGCCGCCGGCATCGGGCCGATCCACCAGGGTTCCGATGGCGCCGGTTCGATACGTATGCCCGCGGCGTTCTGCGGTGTCTATGGCATGAAGCCGTCGCATGGACGAGTGCCCTACTGGCCGACACCGGCCAATGGTCTGATCTCGCATGTGGGGCCGCTGACGCGCACGGTTGCAGATGCGGCGCTGTTGCTGCAGGCAATGGCGGGCCCGGATGACCGTGACATGACCAGTCTCGAGTCGCCGCCGGATGATTTCGTTGCGCGCCTGGACGAAGGCATTGCGGGGCTCAAGGTTGCCTTCAGCCCGGACCTCGGTTACTTGAAAGTGGATGCCGAAGTCGCGGAACCGGTGCGCCGCGCTGTGGCGGCGTTCGAAGAACTCGGGTGCAACATCGAGGAGATCCGGCCGGGTTGGGACGATCCGATCGAGATGGAACATTTGCATTTCTCGGCGAATTTTGCGAGCCGGCTGGGACCACTGCTCGAGGAGTGGGAAAATCGCATGGATCCAGGGCTGGTTGCGCTGGTCAGGCACGGCATGCGGTTCAGCGCAGCGGAATATTGCCGGATCGATGAACAGCGCCTCGCCCTGTACGACAAGGTGCGCGCCTTGTTCGAGCGTTACGACCTTCTGCTGACGCCTTCGTTGTCAGTTGCGGCGTTTCCCGTTGAACACTTGATGCCTTCGCATTGGGAGCAGCATCCCTGGGACTGGATGCGCTGGGCCGGATTCAGTTACCCGTTCAATCTGACCTGGTTGCCCGCAGCGAGTTGTCCGTGCGGGTTCACAGCCGCCGGGCTGCCCGTCGGATTGCAGATCGTTGCGGGACGGCATCGCGATCTGCGCGTGCTGCAGGCGTCGCGTGCGTTCGAGCGTATCCGGCCCTGGGCCCAGCATCGTCCGCCTTGTTGATTGGCGCAAAGGGTAGCGGTTGGGGGGCTGACGGGCGATGCGGACATGCCATCGTTCTACAGCTCTGCATACGCTTGCGCGTGCTCAAGGAAGGCAGGTCGCCCTCTGCTGAGTGATGGTATTGCTTCGCAAATTCTGGACCTCGGGCATGAACGCGCGGAAGTCCATTTCCAGATCCGCATAGTGCTCCTCCAGCTCATCGGCCGAGTGCAGCAATGCGTTTTCGCGCCGCAGGCGCTGTCCCATGCGGTCGAGCGCCGTGTGGATCGAATCGATGTGCGCATAGGATGCAAGCCAGTCCAATCGAGCCATGTTCGGCGCGATCCGCTGCAGTTTTTCCGGCAACGTCGCGTGCTCTCGCTCCAGCAGCCCATAGATTCGTGCTGCAAAGATTTCGAGGGGGTCCTCATGAAATTTATGCCAGTCGCGCGCCAGGAAATGGTCGTAGAACATATCGACCATGATGCCCGCGTAGCGCCGCCGCGCGGCACTGATGCGCGCCTTGCTTTGCCGCACGACAGGATGCGCGTCGGTAAAGCTGTCGATTTTCCTGTGCAGCGCGATCGCGCGCGTGATGCCATTCGCGCTGCGAGGGTCCAGCGGACCTTTCACGAAATCGCCCAGCAGGGCCCCGATCCAACCGTCTTCAGTGGGCTCTGACAGGTAGAGGTGGGCGAGATAGTTCATGAGGGCGGGATCGGTGAACGGTCAACGGTGAACGGTGATCGGTGAACGGTGATCGGTAATCAGGGGGTGGATCTGCGGGCGATGTCTACTTAGGTCGTTGTTGCCGTTTGCTGATTACCGATCACCGTTCACCGTTCACCTGGAATCATCGCGGCCGCGATGATTCCATATAGTCCAGCGTCAGATTCAGCAAGGCGCGAACGCCCAGCTTCATCGCGGCATCTTCGACCATGAAACGCGGTGAATGGTTATAGGCGACTTTGCCCAGGTCGGTGCCTTTTGGGGAGCCGCCCAGAAAAATAAACAGACCTGGTGCCTGCTGCGCGAAAAATGAGAAATCTTCCGCGCCGGTGGTTTTGGGGCGCAGCACGACGTTGCGCTCCCCGGCGACGCGCCTGAGCGTGGGCAACATGCGCTCGGTCAGCGCAGGATCGTTGACCGTGACGGCATAAGGTTTTTCGATGGAGACGACGGCGGTCGCGCCACTTGCAGCAGCGATGTTTTCCGCCGTCAGTTTGATCCGGCGATGGATATCGTCGCGCATTTTCTCGTCGAACGTGCGTACCGTGCCGACCATTTCCACTTTATCGGGAATGATGTTGAAACGGTTGCCGCCGTCGATGCCGCCGATCGACACTACCGCAGGCTCCTGAGTGACATTGATCTGGCGGCTGACGATGGTCTGCAATCCCAGCACGATCTGCGAAGCAACCACGATCGGATCGACGCCCGACCAGGGTGCGGAGCCATGAGTCTGCCGTCCTTGCACGGTGATGCGCACGACATCGGCCGCGGCCATCGCAGGCCCCGGGCGATAGCCGATGGTATCGGTTTCGATGATGGACGTGATGTGCAGCCCGAACACGACGTCGGGTTTCGGATTCTGCATTGCGCCCTGCTTGACCATCAGCGCGGCGCCGCCTTCTTCGCCGGGCGGCGGGCCTTCCTCGGCCGGCTGGAACAGCAACTTGACCGTGCCGGGCAACTGGTCCTTGACCGCGGCAAGCGCTTCGGCCACGCCCATCAGAATCGCGACATGCGTATCGTGACCGCAGGCGTGCATGACGCCGGTCTCCTTGCCGGCCCAGATCGTTCTGACTTTCGATGCAAACGGCACATCGGCTTCTTCGGTGACCGGCAGCGCATCCATATCGGCGCGCAGCGCCACGACAGGACCCGGTTTGCCGCCTTTGAGCAGCGCGACGACGCCGGTATGCGCGACGCCGGTGCGAACTTCGAACCCAAGCCGCCGCAAGATGTTCGGCAACGATGCCCGCGGTGCGGGTTTCCCGGTTGCCCAGTTCGGGGTTGCGATGGAAATCATGGCGCCATGCGATGACTTTTGGCTCGACCTGATCGGCGAGCCGGTCGAGGTCGACTCTGATATCGCCGCCCGAAGCGATGTTGCATGAAAGCGTCAACAAAACGGCGGCGAGTATTGATGCGCGATGCATAAACGGCTCCTTGCTGGTCAGTCGGAGGAGTGGTGCGGCCAAGGCGTGAGTGCGAACAGCCTCGGGCTGGCGGTGGGCGCCTCCTAGTGGTGGCTCGGCCGTAGGGTAGGTTGTCGGCTCGCTCGCTGCTAGAGCACGGACGCGATGCGCTCGCATGCATGAATGGCCATGATGGCGTACCGTTGGGGCATAGGCTTTATGGACCGTGTGAATTTCCGACTCCTTTACAGCGCACTTCGTACAGGAACAGACTTCGAGTCAGGCGGCCGGGACTGGATTTCAGTCGCATGGTGAAGGCGATGATAAGGCGGTTCTGACTGCCTTGAAGAGTACGGACCCGTAGCAGCATTAGGGGCTCCGTCGTTAAAAACCTCCCACCTTGAGAGCCTGGTCAGGGCTCAGCCGCGATCTGCGCGATCGCGGTCAAAACTTGGACGACAGCCCCGGCGCCTCACCTCTTTTACCGCTTGCCCTGTCGGCGCGATCATGCCGCAGGCGCGTTACAATGGGCCTCATCATCTGATTATTGCGGGAAACTTCAATGAAACAATTTATTGTGCTTTGCGCATTTGCTGTCGGCTTTCCGGTAGCCGCCTGGGCCGGTCTGGAAGAGGGCACCCAGGCGTATGCAACCGGGGACTACGCCACTGCGCTGACCGAATTCAAGGCATTGGCCGACAAAGGTGATGCCGAAGGGCAGTATTTTCTCGGTTTCATGTATCACAATGGATTCGGGGTCAAGGCTGATAAAGCCCAGGCGTTCAAATTGTTTCAGCAAGCTGCCCAGCAAGGCGACGTGCGCGCTCAGTACTATACGGGGATCCTGTACGCAGCCGGGCGAGGCGCGCCAACAGATCTGCAGAAAGCAGTTATGTGGTTGAAGCTTTCCGCGGCCAATCCAAAGAGCAGTTATCGCGATTCGGCGTACACCCGGGAAGAAATAAGCAAGATTGAAAAGAAAATGACACCCGAGCAAATCACCCAGGCCAACGACATGGTCAAGAACTGGAAGCCGAAGAACTAGCCAGCGCATTAAGACTTCGAAAAGGCCGGACCTTGTCCGGCCTTTTCTTTTGCGCTAGCGCGTCGCGCGAGACCACGCCGATGTCGCGCGATTTTTGTCGAAGCGCACGCGATGTTCCGGAGTAAACGTCAAATCCCGTCATAAGTAGCGCTCCCGCGTCAGTCCTGCAGACGTGCGTTTTCGACTCGCCAAATTTAGTTTAAAGGCCACCTAGATTTCACATTTCATATGTTCTTGAAATATTTGATATGAATGAAAAATCTATCATTTGGTAGATTTGATTTCATAGTTCGTGTTGGTTATGTTGCGGATGACAGAAATTAGGCTGTCGTAACGGCGCGCCGGTGCTCCCGCAGATATCCGAGCCGCAAAGAAGCAATCTCAATTGGTTAATCAGGAGGCATCCAGTGAATCAGAATACGGTGAAGCTCGTGCAGGAATCGTGGAAAAAAGTCATGCCGATCGCGCCGCAAGCCGCGGAACTGTTCTACCAGAATCTTTTTGCCGCGGATCCCGCGCTGAAACCGTTGTTCCGAGGCGATATGACCGAGCAGGGGCGCAAGCTCATGCAGATGATCGACGCAGCGGTCGGCAAACTCAGCGATCTCGACACATTGGTGCCTGTCCTGCAGAACCTCGCGCAGCGACACGACGGTTACGGCGTGAAGAAGAAGGACTATCAGACCGTCGGCGCAGCGCTGCTGAAGACCCTCGAGCGTGGATTGGGCAAAGAATTTACGGCTGAAGTCAAAGAAGCCTGGACGACCGTGTACGGCGTGATGGCGGAGGTCATGATTGGGGCGTCCAAGGCCAAGCGCCCGGCGGCTTCGCTGGTGAAATAGGCCAGCATGGCCAATTCCGACCGGGAGGCTAAGGCGATCCGCGGATAAACATGATGAACAATAGCGAAGCGGGGCGATTGGCGGAGTTAGCCGGCGTGAGGGTAATGGTGGTGGACGATTCCAACACGATTCGCCGAAGCGCCGAAGCATTTCTCAAACAAGCGGGTTGCGAAGTCATTCTCGCAGAGGACGGCTTTGACGCCCTCGCACAGGTCGCCGAGCACCGACCGCAGGTGATTTTCTGCGACATCATGATGCCGCGGCTCGATGGTTTTCAGACCTGCGCCATCATCAAGAAAAATCAGGCCTACGCAACGATTCCGCTGGTGATGCTGTCGTCGAAGGACGGTCTGTTCGATCGCGCCCGGGGCAGCATCGTCGGAGCTGATGACTATCTCACGAAGCCGTTCAGCCGGGAAAGCCTGCTGCAGGCAGTGCGGTTGCACGTGAGCGGGGCGTAGCCTCGACCGCGGCGATTTCTTGTATTGACGGGAGGCAAAGATGCCGGTCAGAAAAATTCTGGTGATCGACGATTCGGCGACCGATCAGCAATATCTGCGCGAACTGCTGACCGGCCAGGGCTTTCAGGTCGTGTCGGCGTCTGGGGGTGAGGAAGGCGTGGCCAAGGCCAAGGCGGACAAACCCGATCTGATTTTGATGGACGTGGTGATGCCAGGCCTGAATGGTTTTCAGGCCACCAGGCAGCTCAGCCAGGATGAGGCCACCCGGCATATTCCGGTGATCATCTGCACCACCAAACACCAGGACACCGACCGCATCTGGGGCATGAAGCAAGGCGCCCGCGATTACGTCACGAAACCCGTGAATGGCGCGGAATTGCTCGCCAAGATTGCCGCGCAAGGCACTTGAACATGGATGCGGGAAGACTCCGAAAAACCAAGCGCCGCGGCATCCTGCGGGCATTTCAGGAAGAGTTATCGCGCCGGATTGCCGCCGCCGGCACCGTCGTGCGCAAGGACGTGCGCCTGGTTGTGAAGACCGGCAGCAGCGGGTGGCTGATCCGGCTTCAGGAAGCAGGCGAATTGGTGCCGGCGCCGGAACTGACGCGGGTGCCGCTCACGCAATCGTGGTTCGGTGGGTTGGCCAATGTTCGCGGCACGCTCTACGCCGTGGTGGACCTGGGGGCCTTTGCCGGCGAGGCGCCGATAGCGGCAAAGACTGCTGCGCGCCTGATCCTCGTTGGACAGCGTCACGGCAACAATGCCGCGTTGCTGGTGGATCGCGTGATCGGTTTGCGAAATCTCGCCGATTTCGTCGAGATAGAACGGACCCGCGGCGAGCGATGGGCAGGGCTGCAGTATTGCGATATGGACGGTCAGCACTGGTCGGAGCTCGAGATTGGGACCTTGCTGGGCGCACCGGAGTTTGTGCAGGTGGCCATTTGAACAACAACGGAATCAAAACGGCTCGCCCGGACGTACGGAAATTTCTTTCATAGGGAGTTGCTCATGGAGATGGCCAACACACTGAAGCTACCAAACCCCGAGATCGCGGTCGCCGCGCGACCCAGCGACCGGGACGGCGATCTGCAGACGCTCATGGCGCTCAACGTGCTGATGCTGTTGCCGGTACTGGGCCTGACCTGGTATGCATCGCAAGAGCAGAATGTGGTGCTGCAGGCGCTCGCGGCGCTCTTCATTGGCCTGGCGCTGCTCGGTATTCTGATTTTCGGCATCCGTCTGAAGCGCTCGATTCGCGCGCGGCAGGCGCAAACCCGGCGTGTCGAGGAGGAAAATCGCCGCAACCAGATAGCCATCCTGCGGCTTATGGAAGAACTTGCCGTCATCGCAGATGGCAACCTCACGGCACAGGCCTCGGTCACCGAAGAGATCACCGGAGCAGTAGCCGACTCGATCAACCTGACCGTTGGACAGTTGCGCAAAGTGGTCGGCAACATCAACCAGTCCGCCAGAGCGGTTACGACCGCGACGGAGCAGGCGCGGGATACTGCGCGCAAACAGATTGCCGCCGCCACACGCCAGGCTCAGGATATCGAGGCGGCAGACGTGTCGGTCGAAATGATGACCCAGTCGATGGGCGAAATGTCTGCCAATGCCGGCCATTCGGTGCACGTAGCGCGGGAATCACTGGCAATGACCGAACGCGGCTCGCGCGCCGTGCAAAATTCGATCGAAGGCATGAACGCGATCCGGCAGCGCATCCAGGAAACGTCAAAGCGCATCAAGCGTCTGGGCGAGAGCTCCCAGGAGATCGGCGAGATCGTCGATGTCATTACGGATATCGCGGAACAAACCAACGTCTTGGCGCTCAATGCGGCGATTCAGGCGGCCGCAGCCGGAGAGGCCGGTCGTGCGTTTGCGGTCGTCGCGGAGGAAGTGCAGCTGCTGGCTGAGCGCTCTGCTGATGCCACCACGCAGATCGCCTCCCTGGTAAAGGCCATCCAGTCGGATACGCAGGAAGCGGTGGGCGCAATGGAAGGCAGCATCCAGGGAGTTGTGGAAGGTGCCCGACTGTCCGACACCGCCGGCCAGTCCCTGAAGGAGATCGAGAAAGTCACCGGCAATCTTGCGGAGATGATCGAAAGTATTGCGGTGAGCGCAGAGACCCAATCGGTAGTCGCCGAAGAGGTTCGCAAGATCATGCGCGATGTGTTGCAGGTCACTGGCGAAACCACCGAAGGCACGCAGCGCAGCGCGACGTCCGTCGGGCAAGTGGCGGAACTGGCGCAAGCGCTCAAGTCGTCGGTGGCGCAGTTCAAAGTAGCCTGATACGTGGCAACGACCCAAACAAGGCCGTCCGGTGTGGACGCCAGCGCTCTCGGCGCGATCGCGCTGGAGGTCGAGCGTATTCTGCATGGCGTGGCGTCTGCGCTGGAAGATCGGCTCCCGCTCGATGGTACCTGCCGCGATCTGCGCCAGGTTCGCGCTGTACTCGAACTGACGGACGTGGGCGTCCTGGCGCGCGTGGTGCAGGAAATCGAATCACTGGTACGTGCAAGACTGCAGGATTCCTCCCCGATCGCCGATCATGCGCGCGGCGTTTGCTACAGCGCCCTTACAGCCGTATGCCAGGGCATGTCCGCCCTAGCTGGTGGATTTCCATGCGAATCACTGGGCCCCGTGCTGCAGCAACTCCTGGATGCCGGTGGCCCAGATCGCGTGGCGGTCGCGAGAGTGTCATTCAATCCCGATTTATCGCGCCTGCCACCGGCGCGTGACGTCGCACTGAGTGCAGACGCCGCGCCCGCGGACTTGCGTGGTGCCCGGGCACGGTTTCAGAAAGCACTGCTGGCATGGATTCGCGATGCTGACGCAGATGCGCTGGTCTCGCTGCGCGAGATCGTAGACCAGGTGGAAGCGTCGGTCTCGGACCAGCGCGCCCGTGCGCCGTGGTGGATCGCCAGTGGATTCCTCGAGCTTCTGGCGGCAGGTGCAGTCGAGCCCGTTGCTCAAGCCCGGCGCATTTGCGCTGCACTGGATCTGCACCTGCGCAATACAGCCGAAGGCACAATGGATGCGCCTGAAGCCCTGATGCGGGAGATGCTGTATTTTATTGCCGCAAGTTCGTCGACGGGCGAGCGCGTCACCGCGGTTCGCCGCACTTACCTTGTAAACGCGCGTCCCCGCGCGACCCCGGCCCAGGCTGGGGTCGCGCCCCTAACCAGCGACCCGTGGGGGGCGCTCAAGGATTCGCTGGAAAAAGCAGCGGGCGCAACGGCGCAACAGTGGCATGAATTCCGCGACGCCCTCACGCAGGCAGCCGCCTCGATTCCTGCGGAGGCGGGGGTTGCGCGACTTCTGGCGCAAATGCGTGCAGTCGCCGAATGCGACGAGCCATCCTACGAAACCCGCGAGTTGCTTAGCGCCGAATTGGCGACGGCGTTGCTGTTCGTGGAAGATGCGCGCACGTCGCAGGCAGCAGGCGTACCGGTCCCCGATCACATCCAGGTCGATGCAATGGTGCACCGGCTGCGTGCCGCCAGCGCCGGGCAAGTCGATCACGCTGCGCGGCGCGTGAACTTGCAAAGCCGTGCCGCGCAGCAGGCGATGCAACAGGCGGCCACCCATTGTGCCGTCGCGGAAGTCTTGGCGGCCGTGACGGGCGCGGTGCAGGGACTTGAATCGTATTTCGCGGATCGAAACGCGCACTCGGGGCTGGATGCTGCGGATCGCGCGCTGCTTATGGCGCAAAAGGTGCTGCAGCTCATGACCGAGTCTCAGGCGTCCGCGGCGGCTGGTTACTGCCGAGACCAGATCGCGCGCCTGCGGTCGGATCCCGGCGCAGGCAGCGAATCGGATTTGGCCCAGACGGCATCGGTACTGTGCGCCCTGTCGTACTATCTCGAGCAGTCCCGATTCGGACAAGCTGACTTCGCGGCGATCATGGGCCGCGCCGGTGCACCCGATCACATCGGCAACCAGACGCTGCTGACGCCCCCGTACCCGGATGCGCAGTGCGAGATCGTTGATATTACGGGGGCGATGAGCCTCGAACTGTTGCCGCCCACGCAACCCGATACTACCCATCCGGCTGTTGAGCCGTCGGCGGCATTGCCGCAGCCAGCGCCGGAATCCGTCGGCAGCGAGCATTGGGATCAGGTTACGGATGCGGGGCTGTTGCCCATCTTCATTGACGAGGCAATCGAGGTTCTTGGCGCAGTGCGCGATGCACTTGCGCGGTTGAGCGAAGCGCCGGGGGATGCCGCGGCGCTCGCGACGACAAGGAGAGCTTTCCATACGTTGAAAGGCAGCGGGCGCATGGTCGGCCTGGTCGCGCTGGCGCAAGCGGCGGCCGAAGTAGAACAGGTCATGAACGGCGTAATGGACTGCGGGCATCCGGCCAGCACAGACCTGTTGCGGCTGGTGCATCTGGCCTGCGAGCGTTGCGGGACATGGATCGCCCAACTGGCGCGCGAAGGCAGGGCGCGAGTCGATGCAGAAGAGCTGAGGCTCTGGATTGCGCAGTTCAAGCGCGGCGAGCCGTTTGGCGACTCGATGCCGGCGGCACAACCCGCGCCTGAAACCGAACCCGCGGCCGAGCCGCACGACGATGAAGCAGTGCCTGCGGCCGACTTAACGGCAAATCCGGTGGCAATGGCAGCGCCGATCGATCGATCTGTCGAGATCGGAGCAGTGCGAATATCGCGCGCGTTGTATGCATCTTTCATGCAGGAAGCGCGGCAACTCGTCAGCGGCCTGCGTAAGGAGCTGGGCGCCATCACAGCGCGCGTGGAGCACCGTGCGGCAGATCACGATCTGCTGCGTTTTGCGCATACGCTGAGTGGCATCGCGGGAACCGTGCGCATTGGCGCCATTCAGCAGCTCGCCGGAGCGCTCGAAGACGTGGCGGAGTTGCTCCATCGCGAGGCGCTCAACCTGTCGCCTGCGGACGAGTCGCTGTTCAACAAAGCCCTGACGGCGGTTGAGACCATGATCGAGGACGTGGCCGCGTGTACCCAACCGCAAGCGCGTGCAGATCTGCAAAGTGAATTGCAGTTGCTTGCATACCGGCTCGCGGCGCAGCTCGATGCGCTTGCCCCTGCGCAAGAGCACAGCCGCGATATCGCGGTCTCGTTCAGCAACGGACCGGCCTTCGCGCCGCAAGCGCTGTCCCGGGAGGCCGCGCAGGCGTCCGGGATGGGTCACGGCGCGGACCGTCGGCGCGCGCGGCTGGAGGACGACATCGACGTAAACCTTCTGCCGGTGTTTCTGGAGGAGGCGGCTGATCTCGCGCCCAGGATCGGGCAAGAACTGCGTGACTGGCGAGCCCATCCGGCCGAGCGGCAGTTGCCGCTATCCGTCGCGCGGCTCTTGCACACGTTCAAGGGCAGCGCCCGCATGGCGGGCGCCATGGGGCTCGGAGAGTTGACCCACAGCATGGAAGCTCGCGTTTCGGTTGCTGCCCAACTGGGCACGATTCCGGAGTCCGTATTCGATGGCCTGGAGCATTCTTTCGACCGCATTGGCGTGTTGCTGGAACGATTGACCCGAACTCAACTTGCGAACTCTGCAGACAATTGCAGCGCGGCGGGCACGCCGCCAGACGACCGCAGTTTCAGTGGCGGCCTTAGCGCGATGCCAGCGCCAGCCGATCGCAGCCAGGCTTTGCCGGATGCCATGCCTGCGCAGTGGTCCAGTCACTTGCATGCCGATTTAACGGGAGGTGCGATCTTGCCCGCCAATGCAACCCGGACACCGCTGCTGTTGCGGGTACGGGCCGAGCGGGTGGAGCAGCTTGTGGCGGGTGCCGGCGAAGTGGCGATCGCGCGCGCCCGTCTCGCCGGCGAAGTGCGTGCAATGCGCAGTACGGGGCGCGATATTGCCACCAACCTTGCACGCCTGAAGACCCTGTCGCGGGAACTCGAAATTCAGGCGCAGTCGCAAATGCAGTCGCAAATGGTGCAGCACATGGGACCTGGGGACTCGCTCGATCCGCTCGAGTTCGACCGATTCACCCGGCTTCAGGAACTGACGCGATTCATTGCCGAGAGCGCCGGGGACGTGGCGACGCTGCAGCACAACATCAGCCGCAATCTCGACACCTGCGAGTCGGCTCTGGATTCACAAGCGCGCATGACCCGGGCTCTGCAGGACGGATTGATGAGCGTTCGCATGCTTGCGTTTGCCAGTCTGAACGAGCGTTTGTTCCGGGTCGTGCGCCTGACGGCCCGCGAATCCGCGAAGCGGGTGAAGCTGGACATTCGCGGCGATAAAGTAGAGCTGGATCGGGGCGTGATCGAACGTATTATCGGGCCGCTCGAGCATTTGCTGCGTAACGCCGTCGTACACGGTATCGAATCCACGCCGCAACGACTGGCAGCTGGCAAGCCAGCGGCCGGCGAATTGACGCTCGACATCCGCCAGGAAGGAAACGAGGTATCGCTGACCTTGCGCGACGATGGACGTGGACTGGACATCGGCGCATTGCGAGCCAAAGCCATTGCTGCCGGACTCATCAAAGCCGATTTGCTGCTTGCCGACTCGCAGATTGTGCAATTTGCTTTTGCATCCGGTGTGAGCACGGCTGAAAACGTGACTGAGTCGGCGGGTCGAGGGGTGGGTCTCGATGTCGTTCGCAGTGAAGTCGCCGCGCTTGGGGGGCGCGTCGACGTCTCCTTCGAGCCCGACAAAGGCACCACTTTCTCGATTCATCTGCCGCTCATGGTGGCGGTGATGCACGTTCTGGTGGTTCGCTGTGGTGGTCAGCAGTTCGCCCTGCCCACGATGATGGTGAGCCAGGTGCGTGCCGTTGCCGCACCCTCCCTGGCACGCTTGTATGAAGTCGGGCGCGTTGACTGGCGCGGAGAAGCGTTTCCGATGCATGATCTGCGCGCGCTGCTCGGGATGGGGGAGCAGACCGAACGGCCCCCTCAGCGCCATACCCCGATCATTCTCATTCGCGGCGGCACGCAGCGTATCGCCGTCGAGGTCGACGAAATCGTTGGCCACGAAGAGGTTGTCGTAAAGAATATCGGAACGCAAGTCGCGCGCGTGACCGGCATTACCGGCGCTGCAGTGCGTGGGGGCGGCGCGATCGTGCTGATCCTGGATCCGGTGCAGTTGGCGCGCCGCGCACCGGCAAATCGATCGGTTGCAGCATCGGTTGGCAAAAGCAAAAGCGATGCGGCCAGCGAGGCGGCGGCCTCGGTATTGGTCGTCGATGACTCTGCCACCGTGCGCAAAGTCACCAACCGTATCCTCACACGTCAAGGCTACAACGTCATCGAAGCGCGCGACGGCCTCGAAGCGCTGGAGAAAATGCGCATCGCCTTGCCCTCGGTCATGCTCCTCGACGTGGAAATGCCGCGCATGGATGGCTTCGAGGTGTTGCGACGCCTGCGCGACGAAGCCGCGTGGCAGGACATTCCGGTCATCGTGATCACCTCGCGCACCGCGGAGAAGCACCGCAGAATGGCAATGGATCTCGGTGCGAGCGTATTCCTTGGCAAGCCTTTCGAGGAGCAGGACCTGCTCGCGCAGGTGGCCCGGGTAACCGTCAAGGAATCGGACTGAACCATGACTGGGGTTGCGACGCCGGAACATCACGATGCTCTTCATCCCAGCGTACTCATTGCCGACGCGTCCGAAGAGCGGCGCTGCCTCATGATGCAATACGTGGCCATCGAATGGCCCAATGCGGTGATCACGGAGTTCGACGAATCGGTGCATCTGCTGTCGGGCGAAGCAGTGCCGATGGCCGCTTGCGAGATGCTGTTGGTTGGGCTGAGCGAGCAGGAGGCCGCCGATACGGGATGGGTGGACGCGATTCGTGCGCGCGCCGATGCGCCCGTCGTGGTGGCACTAATTGAGGGCTCGCCGGCTGCTGCGCAGGCGCTTTTGCAGCGCGGCGTCTACTGCCAGAGCCGCCACAACATGACCACGGCGGATATGCGCAGAATGCTTCGCGCCGCGTTGCGCGAACGCCGCTCGGGCGCAGGGGCGCCCGACAATACCACCATCATCGATACCGGCTTTCTGACTGGTGCTGCAGTTACGCATCCGATTCAGCGCGCCTCTTTGAAGCGCGTGCAAATTCGCGGCTATCAACTGCTCAGAAAACTGGGCAGGGGCGGCATGTCAGAAGTATATTTGGCGCAGAATACGGCGACGCGTCAGATGTGCGCGCTTAAAGTACTCCCCGGAGAAGGCGTCAGCGCATCGGTTCTGGAATTGTTCATTGAGGAATGCAGCGTCGTTTCAGAGTTGGACAGTCCCTATGTCGTCAGGATTTTCGAGCACGGTGTGACTGACGAATGCCTTTTCGTTGCCATGGAATACATTCAGGGAGGCGACCTGAGGGAGCGTGTCGCCCTCGACGTAAGCGCCGAGGAAGCGACCCGGATTCTGCAGCAACTCGCTCGAGCACTGGACGTCATCCACCGCGCGGGGATCGTGCACGGCGACATCAAACCGCAGAACGTCATGTTCCGGGACGCGCATTCGCTGGTCCTCGTCGATTTTGGCGTATCCCGGGTGGTCGAGACGACTACCGTCGTGCGCGCCGGCCAGGTCGTGGGCACCCCGTCCTACATCAGTCCGGAACATGTGCTCGGAGAGCCTATGGGCGGTCGCAGCGACTTGTATAGTGCAGGGGTGCTGTTTTTCGAAATGCTTACAGGGCACAAACCCTTTTCGGCTGGCAGCGTTGATGAACTGCTGCGCATGCATGTCCAGGTGCCACCCCCGCGGCTTCCGCGCGCGCTCAGTGCGTATCAGGATTTACTCGATCGCTTGCTCGCCAAAAAACCTGAGGACCGGTTTTATTGCGCCGCGGATCTCATTGCGTATCTCGAGACCGCCGGCCTGGCCCGGCCTATCCTTCTACCAACGACCTAAGGAGTCACAATGGCCTATACAGACAAGTTCAGGGCGCAACATGGCGACCTGCTGAATGTCGCCACTGCAATGAGCAATCTTCTGAATGCGGACCTGCTGCGCAAGGATGCCACGGAGGTCAGGCATTTGTTGTCGGTTTTGCATGGCAAGCTCAGCGTGCATCTGGCAATGGAAGACAAGAGCCTTTATCCGCGCCTGCTCAGCCACCATGACGGCGCCATTCGCGATACCACCCAGCGCTACATAGACGAAATGGGCGCCTTGGCGGGCGCTTTCAAGGCTTACGTTGGCAAGTGGCCTACGCCGTCCGCGATTCAGGCCAACCCGGAAGGGTTTATTACCGAAACCAGCGGTGTATTCGATGCGCTTGGCAAGCGCATCGTCCTCGAGAACAAAGAGCTGTACGTGATGGCGGACGAACAGGCGGCCTGACGCGATTATTTCTCGCGCAAGTAAGCGTCGTCGCCGTTGATCCAGTCCTCGCGCGGTGGCGTAAAGACGTCGTAAGCGACCAGCGTTTCGACCGCTTCTGCGGTGTGCGGCACGTTGGCCGGTATGAAAATCATCTCGTTCGGTCCGACTTCCACGGTCTTGCCTTCGAGCTTGAAGCGCCACAGGCCGCTGGTTACGAAGGTCATTTGCTGGTTATCGTGCGCATGCAGCGGCACGACATAGCCTTTCTCCACCAATGTCTGACCAATCATGATCTTGCCGTCCCAGGCCAGCTTGCGGACAAATTTGTCGTTGAGTTTTTCAGCGGGAACAGTGTCCCAGTTAATGTGTTTCAAGGCGAAATCTCCGTTCGGTATGGGTCTGGCCGGGCATGGCATCGCGGGGCAGGGCGCACGGTTCTGGCCGCGGCGTCTGCAGCGCAATTATGCCTCGTCCGCGGATTCCGGGCGTGCGAGCAATAAAAAACGGGGAGCCGAAGCTCCCCGGGGACTTGTGAAAAACGTCACTCAGGCTGATTTGGTACCGACGAAGCCGTATGTGACGTTGTTGCGCTCGACACCCTCGCCTTCGTAATGCTCCTTCATCAGTGCAAGCTGGTCGCGGCCGAGGACTTCGTACTCGGCCTGGATCTTGTATTTGTAGATCCGTGCCGAGTTCTCGCCGAAGATCATGTTCTTGGTCTTGCCATCGGCGGCACCGAGCTTCGTCTTCCAACCCATTTTCTTCATGATGTCGTCCGGTACTTCGAGGCGGCGGAACGCTTCAATCTGCCACTGCGGGCTGCCGTACCAGACCGAGTCCGTTCCCCACACCACGTGATCGGCGCCCATGTGGTTGACCATTTGCCCGATCATCGCGGCCGCGAGTCGTGGACTGGCTACTGCCACGGTCGCGAAGGTCGTGCCCAGTTCGGCATAGACGTTCTTCAGGCCGTGTTTGCTGGCAAGTTCACATACATCCGTGGTCCAGTCGATACGCCCGGTCTTCTCGAACTTGTCGAGTGAATACTGCGGATCCTCCAGGAAATTCCTCATCGCGCCGTGATAGACGATGAAGTTGATGCCCGGCCAGTCTTTCGCGGCCTTCAGGATGTCGTCCGGCGTGGCGTGCTTCCACACGTCTGGCCAGGACGTCTCGTAGTCTCGCGGCAGCAGACCTTTATGAATACAGATGGTCCGGATGCCCGACTTCATGGCTTTGTCGTACCACGGATAGACCAGTTTTTCGTCGTCCAGGCGCCAGGCGGTGCCCTTGGTGGAAGGCGATAGCGGGTCACCGATCGTGTAGCACTTCCAGGCGTCGGGCTTGAGTTCCGCGATGCCCCGATCTACTTCGTCCATCCAGCCGTCTTGTCCCGGCGTAATGACCGTATGCCCAAAAAGGCGGCGTGATCCCGCGACCTTGTTGATGGCGGCCCGGGCCTGAATGATCTGGTCATTGGACAACAGCCACCAGCTGGGATCGTCGAACGGGGCGCCTGATAGCAGCGCCACTTTGGTGTCGCTGTCGAGGTAGATCTCCTTCAAATAATTCTGAAATTTATAGCGTTGCAACACCAGGGGAATGTCGTTGAGCATGTCCGGATTCCAGTGCTCGGCGGCATACTTGCCCAGGCCCAGCAGCCCTTCCTTGTCGAAGTCGTCGCGCACGAAGTGCGTCTGGTCATCGAAAATGAACTGCTTCTTGAGCGCTTTGGCGCGTGCATCGGAAATTTCCGGGTCCGCGGCTTCCGCTTCGGACACATTCCATACCGGGCCGAACACTTCATTCATCGCCAGGAACGCCACCGCCATGCCCGAAGTAGTCTTCAGGAACTGGCGACGATCCATGTTGAGCTTGCGCGCATACTGGTCGGCCAGCTCCTTGATCCGGCCTTCAACCTGTTTCTGCTGCGCGGTCTGGGGCAGCGGATTGTACTCACCGTTCGAAACGATCTGAGTGGGTACCGGTGACGCGAAGGCCGCGTCATCGGCATGTTCGGTTTGGCTACGTTCTTTTTCGGTTAACCACATACTCGACTCCCCCTAGGTGTAGGAATGTTTTACGGGTGGACGGAACGTTCAAGAGGCGGCACGGCCGGGTTTTTTACACTTTTCGCACCAGCCGCCACCAAGTTCCTTTGTAGCACTTGATCGGACAGAGTCAAGACAAGGATTCGCTGCGGCACCGCAGAGCACCAGACTTTCACGTTGCTACAATGGCGGCCCGTCCAACGAGCCCCGATGAAAACGCTTCCCGATCCACGTTGTAACGCCGCATTCCCGCCGAATTCGCTGGTTATGCTCGCCGGACCGGCCGCGATGGCGGGTTCTGCGATGCAGCACGGAATGCCGGCGCCAGCGTTGGTGGCCGCCTTCGCACAGGCACTTAGCGGCGGCGATGACGGGCGGATCCAGCGTGCGTTCGCGCAGGCGCCCTCTGGCGCCGTTCTTCGAGCGCTGTCATCGGCGCTGGATCACGCGTTGAATGCCTCCGGAGACGGGATGCAGTTACGGCTGTTCGCGATTCCCGTTTTGTTCGTGACCGGAGGTGGCGCGCCGACCGTGGTTCCCGGCGTTTTGCCCGATATCGCAGCCGTGCAAAAGCTGTTCGAGGCGCATGGTACGCTGGGACCCATGAAGAATTTCGCGCTGGGCCCAACGTTGAGTTCGGCTGCCGGTCTTGCCGAACTCAAGCCAGGCGAGGTTTACCGCAGGTGGCGCGAATCAGGCTCGGGAATCCAACCTCCGCTGGATTTACCGCCCGAAGAAATTCACATAGATCAACCGGAAGAAGCCGTGCACCTGCGTTTCCTGACGGGCGTGTGTGCGACATCTGCTCATGCTCCCGCATTCACCGAAACGGCCGGTGATATCGGCGCCTGGGGTTTACCCTTCACGCGGGAACTGGCCTCTCAGCTGGGGCAACCGGGCCTGTCGTTGCTACCCATTGCGCGCTTGCCGATGAGTCTGCCCCAGGCGCTCGCAGCGGGGCGTTTCGCACGCAACGAACTGCGCTTTCAGTTGTTTTTGACCTCAACGCTACGCAAGTTTCGGTCAAGTGTCGGCGAAGCCGCCGTTGTCGTGGCGGCTCGCGCCGACGGCAGCATCGTGATCCGGCTGA
This sequence comes from uncultured beta proteobacterium, assembly GCA_963846655.1. Lineage (GTDB taxonomy): Bacteria > Pseudomonadota > Gammaproteobacteria > Burkholderiales > JACQAP01 > JACQAP01. The sequence goes on from CAWJWT010000013.1 coordinate 307,812, forward strand.
GTTCGCCGTTCGATGTCTCGTTGGCGTGCGAATACGCCTGGCCGTTGCAGCCCTGCGACGACCTCGGCACTGTGGGCAGCAGCATATTCAATCTGCTCGAGGAGTGCCGGGTGAGTGATGTGCAAGTCGCCGAAACCGTGCAACCGGCACCCGCTTCGCACTAGTTTTTGCTACTGCAGGGGCTCGTCGAGGAATACCTGCACCTCGCGGAATAGTTGCAGGCGGTTGCGCTCCATGATCACCGAGTGCGTGCCTTCGCCAATTTCCACATAGCGCTTCGTCGGCGTGTTGCGCAGCAGCGGGAACAATGCCTGCGCCATGTAGGCCGGCGTATCCTGGTCCCACTCGGCCTTGATCAGCAATGTCGGTACGCGGATATTCGCGGGATCGAAGTAAGGTTTGCCTGCGGCCCAGAATTCGCGCACGTCGTGAATGACGCCGTTCGGCGCGCGCAACTGCCCGCTCTCGCTGGCTTTCGGGTCGGTTTTCCAGGTCGCGTCCGCCCACGCATCGAACCAGCCTGATGGAATAAGTGCGGCTTGCTTGTCCTCCGGAACGCCGGTGAGCCAGCGCTTCCTGGCGCTTTCCTTCGTTACCGTCCGATAGGCGCCCAGCGGCCCGTCACCGCCGATCAGTCCCGGGGTCGTGCGCAGCCAGAGCGGCGCGAATAACGCGAGCTTTCTGACCTTGTCATTGTTGGCTGCCGTGTAGGTCGCCATGATCGACGTGCCCCACGACCAGCCCAGCAGACTGATTCTCGACGCATTGCGCCGCTTCAGGATGTATTCCACGGCGGCGCCCACATCGCGAACCGCGACATCGGTGGTCACGATTGGTGCGTGGTCCCGGGCGGGCTGATCCATTTGCGACGGACGCGTGGAACGGCCGTAGCCGCGCAAGTCCACGAGATAAACGTCCCAGCCGCGGGCGGCAATGTAATCCATCCAGGACAGGCCATCGAGCTGAAGGTCGAATGCAGTGCTGGCGGGATACGTTGCGCCATGCACATAGAGCAGAATCTTTTCGCCTGACGACGTGCCGTCGCGGGGCCGCTTGTTGCGGATGAACAGTTGAATGCCGGGCGTATCGGACGCGATGAGCGCGTCTTCGGTTATCAGCGCCGGCGCGCCCGCCTTGATTTCGTCCTGCGCAGCCGCATCGGCCATCATTACGGCGGCGATGGCGAGTGCGCCCAGAAAATTACGGATCACGGCCTTCAATGCAACAATCCTCGTAGGCAATGGTGCTGCGGACCGCCACTGTAACGGAACCGGACGTGCGCGTCATGTCGTTACAATCACGCCATGGATATCAATACACCTTATGCAGGTCTCACGCCCGACGTCATTCTGAATGCCATCGATTCCGCAGGCTTGCGCACGGATGGACGTTTGCTCGCGTTGAACAGTTACGAGAACAGGGTTTATCAGGTCGGCATCGAGGATGCTTCGCCACTCATAGCCAAGTTTTATCGTCCGGCGCGCTGGTCGGAAGCGCAAATCCTGGAAGAGCACGGGTTTACAGCAGAACTCGCCGCGCGCGAGATCCCCGCTGTTGCGCCGCTCACAGCAGGCAATTCGACCTTGCATGCGTTCGGCGGATTCAGTTTTGCGTTGTATGCGCGCCGCGGCGGTCGCGCACCTGAACTGGATGATCCCGATACGCTGGAATGGCTGGGGCGCTTTATCGGCCGCATCCACGCCGTAGGCGCCATCAAGCCGTTTGCCCACCGACCGGCGCTGGATATTGCGGGGTTCGGCGAAGCCTCGCGCGACTACTTGATGCAAGGCGACTGGGTCCCGGCGGACTTGCACGACGCCTATGCCAGCGTTCTCGATCAGGCACTCACTGGGGTGCGTGCCTGTTTCGAGCGCGCCGGTCCGGTGCGCTCCCTGCGTTTGCATGGAGACTGCCATCCCGGCAATGTGCTCTGGACCAGCGAGGGGCCGCACTTCGTCGATTTCGACGACGCCCGAATGGGTCCGGCGATGCAGGATTTGTGGATGCTGTTATCCGGGGATCGCGCAGCCATGACGCGCCAACTCTCCGACGTGCTCGCGGGCTATGAGGACTTTGCGGATCTTGACCGGCGCGAACTGGGTCTGATCGAGGGCCTGCGTACATTGCGTCTGATCCACTACTCAGCCTGGCTCGCGCGTCGCTGGAACGATCCGGCTTTTCCTGCCGCGTTTCCATGGTTCCACACAACGAAATATTGGCAGGACCAAATCTTGCAACTCCGGGAGCAGGTGGCCGCTATGCAGGAGGACGCGCTCGGGCCTGTGTAGAGGCGATGCCTCGAGTGGACGCACGGGTGATACATACTTTCCTTGACCCTATGTCATGGAATCTTTACAGTCTCCCGTGGCCGAACTGTAAGATTTACAAAAGCTATCGGTCAGCCGGTGCGGGGATGTGCCCGGCGTGACCTTCTTCGAGAAGGGGCGCGATGATCTATCAGCTGCACGAATTCCATAAAACGGTTATGGCGCCCGCAGTGGCGTGGGCCGATATTTCCCGTCATCTCTTCACTAATCCGCTCAGCCCACTGGCCTACTCGCCAGCGTCGCGCACCATCGCCGCCAACAGTGAAATGTTCGTACGGTTGTTGCGTCGATATCCTAAACCACAGTGGGAAATCGACGAAACGCTGCTTAACGGCGAGCGCGTCGACGTCATCCGCGAAGTCGTTATCGACAAGCCGTTCTGCCAACTGCTGCATTTCCGCAAAGCCGTTGCTGCCCCACAACCGAAACTGCTGATTGTTGCCCCATTATCGGGGCACTTTGCGACATTGTTGCGCGATACCGTACGCACCGCATTGGTCGATCACGACGTCTGGATTACGGACTGGGTCGACGCGAAGATGGTGCCGTTGGCTAAGGGCCCGTTCCTGCTGGACGACTACGTCGATTACATCCGCGAGTTCATTCGATTCCTGTCGCCGGATTTGAATGTCATGTCGGTCTGCCAGCCCACCGTGCCCGTACTCGGGGCGGTGTCACTGATGGCGGCCGAAAACGACCCTGCCGTGCCCAAAGCCATGATCATGATGGGCGGCCCGATCGATACCCGCCGCAATCCGACTTCGGTCAATGACTTTGCATCGGGGCGTCCGCATTCGTGGTTTTCCAATCGCGTCATCATGCGCGTGCCCGCGAATTATCCGGGCTTCATGCGCAAGGTCTATCCGGGATTCCTGCAACACGCGAGTTTTCTGGCAATGAATCCGGACCGGCACATGGATGCACACAAGCAGTTTTACAACCACATGGTGCGCGGCGATGGCGATAGCGCGGACGCGCATCGCAAATTCTACGACGAGTACAACGCCGTGCTCGATATGCCGGCCGAGTACTACCTGGATACCATCAAAGTGGTGTTCCAGGAGTTTCAGTTGCCAAAGGGAAAGTGGTCCGTGCGCGGCAAGCCCGTACGTCCGGATGCCATCCGCAAAACCGCGCTGTTCACCATCGAAGGCGAACTGGACGACATTTCCGGCAACGGCCAGACCGAGGCTGCCCAAACTTTATGCCGGAACATTCCGGCCGAAAAGCGCAAGCATCTGCTGGCCAAGGGCCTGGGCCATTACGGCATCTTCAGCGGTCGCAAGTTTCGCGAAACCGTCTATCCCCAGATTCGCTCCTTCATTCGCCTCGTGGCACAGCGCGACGCCGATCTGAAGCTGGTGCGCGTCAAGTAGTCTCCCCTTCCCGCACGACTCGCCGCCCGTTGCCGAAAAAGCATTGGCGGCGCGGCCTGTTTTTACAATAAGATCGCGGGGCACCGAAGCGCTGAGGAGCCAGCGTGCCCGCTCCGTGCACGCGGTGCGCATAACCGGAGCCCCAAAGCAATGAGAAGCTGGCTATTCACGCTGCTGTTTTGTCTGGCGTTGCCGTATCCCGTCGCGCAAGCGCAGAACTATCCCTCCCGTCCGATTACCCTGATCGTGCCCTGGGGCGCAGGCGGCGGTACGGACGCGGTGGCGCGCATGATGGCGGCATTGCTCGAGAAGGATTTGGCGCAGCCCGTCAATGTCGTGAATCGCACGGGCGGCAGTGGCGTGGTGGGCCATCAGGCAATTGCCACGGCGGCGCCCGATGGATACACCATCGGTCTGCTGACCGCCGAGATCACCATGATGCACCATCAGGGGCTGACCAGACTCGATGGCGCGAGCTTTACCCCGCTCGGGTTGATCAACGTCGATCCGGCCGCCATCCAGGTCAAGGCGGATTCCGAGTACAAGACCTTGCCGCAGTTGCTCGATGGCATCCGCAATCATCCCGGCAAGTTGAAGGCTTCAGGCACTGCGCGCGGCGGCTCATGGCACGTCTATCTGTACGGCTTGCTTGCTGAAATGAAAATCGAGCCGACCAGCGTTGCCTGGGTGCCGAGTATCAGCAACGCAGCCGGCCTGCAGGAACTGGCGGCGGGAGGCGTCGATCTCGTCTGCGGTTCCCACCCGGAAGGGCGGGCGCTGATCGAAGCGGGCAAAGTGCGCAGCCTTGTCATCCTGGATTCGCAGCCCTCGGCGCTGTTTCCGAAAGTCCCCACCTTGAAAGCGGCCACCGGCAGCGCCTGGAGTGCCGGCGTATGGCGGGGCATGGGGGCACCGAAGAACCTTCCCCAGCCGATCGAACAGCGCCTGATCGCCGCGGTGAAAAAGGCGTTCGACAGCAAGGAGTACAAGGACTTCATGGCTGCGCGCGGTTTTGGCGTGAAGTATCTGCCGCCACGCGAGTTCGCTGGCTTCATGGCGAAGACCGATGCTGAAACCGGCGCACTGATGAAGTCGGTGGGACTGGCGAGGTGAGGCCGTTGCAGTCGTGAGTCGCGTGACTGTCGTCAGGAGGCCGGTCTCATTGCCGGGTCACGCCCTCGCGATTGCCCCGCTGTCCCGCATTGCATGAAGCTCCACGATGCTCTCAACGGCGCGTTGCTGGTGCTGTTCGCCGCACTCGTGCTCTGGATCACACGCACCTTTCCGGCGATTCCCGGCGACCCGGTTGGGCCCGCGTTATTTCCGCGGCTTATCGCCATCGGCATGTTGGTTTGCGGCACCTTGCTCATATTGAAGGGCGCCACGCGCGACAAAGTCGCGCCCTGGCTGGTGATTCCGGACTGGATTCGCGCGCCACGCCAGGTCGCAGGGTTCACAATCGTCATAGCGGGGTTGCTGGGTTTTTATCTGTTTCTGGAACGGCTGGGTTTCCTCCTCTGCGCGCCGCTGCTGCTTGCGGCGTTGCTGCTCGTGCTGCGCGTGCGGTTGTGGGCTGTGCCCGTGGTTGCAGTGGGGGTCTCGTTGCTCATCCATGTCGTGTTCTACAAAGGGCTGGGCGTGCCGCTGCCGTGGGGCGTGCTCGCCCCGTGGGCCTGGTAACACGGTCATGGAACACGTGACCCTGGCTTTCGCGCTGATCCTGGACCCCTATGTGCTGGCGGTCATCGGTGCGTCGGCGTTCTACGGGCTTTTCGTCGGCGCCATTCCCGGTCTGACGGCGACCATGGCGACCGCGCTGCTGGTACCCGTCACGTTCTTCATGCCGCCCATCCCGGCGGTGGCTGCCATCGTCACCGCCACGGCGATGGCCATTTTCGCCGGTGACATCCCCGGCGCGTTGTTGCGCATTCCGGGTACGCCGGCCTCAGCCGCCTACTGCGACGAAGCCTACGCGATGACACGCAAGGGGCAAGCCGAACTGGTGTTGGGGGCCGGGCTGGTGTTTTCCGTGATCGGCGGTATCTTCGGCACCATCGTGCTGGTGACGGCAGCGCCGTTGCTGGCCGATGTGGCGCTCGATTTCAGTTCCTACGAATATTTCTGGCTGGTATTGCTTGGTCTGACGTGCGCGATCGTCATCGCCTCGGATAACTTGCTCAAAGGCGCGGTGTCCTTGCTGATCGGATTGCTGATCGCCACCGTTGGCATGGAGAACCCCGCTGCATTTCCGCGCTTTACGTTCGACAGTCCGGACCTGATGGGGGGGCTTACGCTGATTCCGATGATGGTGGGCCTGTTTGCCGTATCGGAAGTGCTGCGCTATGTCACCTCGGTCGAACGGCCGCTGCAACTCGCGCAGGACAAGATCGGCAGCCTCTTTCAGGGGCAGTGGGCGATGGTGAAAAAGTACCGGCTGCAGGCTTTGCGAGGCAGCAGCCTCGGCACGCTCATCGGCGCACTGCCCGGAGCCGGCGCAGACATCGCGGCCTGGATGGCTTACGCAATGTCGAAGAAATTCTCGCGGGAGCCGCAAAAGTTCGGCACCGGACATCCCGAAGGCGTGGTGGAAAGCGGGGCTGCCAACAACAGCGCGCTGTCGGGGGCGTGGATTCCGGCTCTGGTATTCGGCATTCCCGGCGATTCCATCACGGCCATCGCCATCGGTGTGCTGTACATGAAGAACATGAACCCGGGCCCGACCATTTTTTTGAACAACCCCGAAAACATCTACGCGGTGTTCATCGTCTTTTTCCTTGCGAATCTGCTGATGTTGCCGCTGGGCGCGCTGGCGATCAAAAGCTACAGGCAGGTCCTCAAGGTGTCGCGCTCGATCCTGATGCCGGTCATCCTGGTGTTTTGCGCGGTCGGGGCGTTCGCGATCAACAACACGCCCTTCGACATTGCCGTGATGCTTGCTTTCGGCGTTCTGGCATTTTTCCTGGAAGCGAACCGCTTCCCCATTGCGCCCGTGATTCTCGGTGCCGTGCTGGGGCACATGCTCGAGGAAAACTTCACGACCTCAATGCTCAAAGCCGACGGGGACTGGACCGCGTTTGTGTCGCGGCCCATCGCCGGCGCCCTGGGCGTCTTCACGCTGCTCGTCTGGCTGTCACCGGCGATCCTTGCGCTGCTGCGCCGCAAAACCCACTGATCTTTCCATGGAACCCGTCAAGCGTACTTTCAGCAATTTTCTGAGTGGCCGGACCGCGCTCGTGACCGGCGGCACCAGCGGCATCGGTGCCGCCATCGGCCGCGGACTGGCGGCTGCAGGCGCCAGGGTGACGGTGACGGGCGTGAGCGCGCTGGAAGTCGAGAGTGCCCAAACCCATGACGAATTCGGCGACCAGCGCGCCGTGCTACTCGATGTGCGCGATGCCGCGGCGGTGCAAGCGGTGATCGGTAACTTCGATCGGTTGGACATTCTGGTGAATTGCGCAGGCGCCATTCGCCGCACTGCCGAGCACGAGCCGGAAATCTTCCAGCAGGTCGTGGACATCAATCTCAATGGCAGCATGCGCTGCTGTGCAGCAGCAAGGCCGCTGTTGCAGAAAACCGGCGGTGCCATCGTCAACATTGCCTCGATGCTGTCATTTTTCGGCAGTGGACTCGTGCCCGGATATGCCGCCAGCAAGGGCGGTATTGCGCAACTGACCAAGTCGCTCGCCATCGCATATGCCCCTGATACAATACGCGTCAATGCAGTAGCCCCGGGTTGGATTGCCACACCGCTGACCCAGGCTCTTCAGGACGACCTTTCCCGCAGTCAACCCATAATCGATCGCACGCCGATGAAACGTTGGGGTCGTCCAGAAGATATTGCCGGCGCGGTGGTGTTCCTGTGTTCGCCGGCAGCGGCTTTCATCACCGGTACGATCCTGCCGGTGGATGGCGGCTACCTCATTTCTTGAAGCGAGGAAAAAATGAATGCTCCCTTGGACCTCAATCCGCTTGCGGCGGCCGGCATGCAGCGCGAGATCGTTACCCTGGCGGTGCCCGAAGACGAGCGGGTCTGGGTGCCGCAGGCGCCCGGCGTATGGTTTCGTCCGCTGATGCTCAACACGGTTTCGGGCGGCTGGTTTAACCTGTTGCGCGTGCGCAAGAGCGGCATCCTGTCGCGGCATCGCCATCCCATGGCCGTCTACGGTTACGTCATCAAGGGTACCTGGCGCTACCTCGAACATGACTGGGTGGCCGAGCAGGGCGGGTTCGTTTATGAACCGCCCGGCGAAGTCCATACCCTGGTCGTGGACGAACCCGTTGACGAAATGATCACGATGTTCAATGTCAACGGCGCCATGATCTATGTCGATGAGCAGGGTGCGACCGTCGGGTATGAAGACGTATTCACCAAGATCGAATTGTGCCGAAAGCATTACGGGCAGGTCGGGCTCGGCGCCGACTACGTAAATCGATACATCCGTTGAATCGACCAATCAAACAATATTCGGAGCGAGATATGGCCAAGGCAGTGCGTTTCCATAAGACAGGCGGACCCGAAGTGCTGGTATACGAGGACGTCGAGGTAGGTGATCCGGGAGCGGGCCAGGCCAGGGTCCGCAATACCGCGGTCGGGCTCAACTTCATTGACACCTACCACCGGTCCGGACTGTATCCGCTGCCCCTGCCGAGTGGTCTGGGTCTGGAGGCGGCAGGCGTAGTCGAGGCGGTGGGCGCGGGTGTGACGCATGTGAAGGCCGGCGATCGGGTAGGCTACGCTGGCGGCCCTCCGGGCGCGTATTCGGAAGTGCGTCTGATGCCTGCCGAGAAACTCGTCAAGGTACCCGGCGGCATCGACGACAAGCAGGTTGCGGCAATGATGCTCAAAGGCCTGACCGTGCAGTATCTGATCCGCAGCGTGTATCGCGTGGAAAAGGGTGAGACCGTGCTGTTCCATGCGGCGGCCGGTGGCGTCGGGCTGATTGCCTGCCAATGGCTCAAGGCGCTGGGTGCTACGGTAATCGGTACCGTCGGTTCCGATGAAAAAGCGAAAATCGCAAAGGCACACGGCTGCGATCACACCATTGTGTACACGCGCGAGAATTTCGTTGAGCGCGTTGCGGACATCACCGGCGGCGCCAAAGTACCGGTCGTGTTCGACTCCGTGGGCAAGGACACTTTCGCCGGTTCGCTAGACTGCCTGAAGCCGCGCGGACTGCTGGCGGTGTTCGGCAATGGCTCGGGACCGGTGACCGGCGTGGACATCAATACGCTCTCCAGAGGGTCATTCTATGTAACGCGGCCGACGCTGATGACCTATACGGCGAATCGCAAGGATCTGGAAGCGGGCGCGAAGGAACTTTTCGACGTGGTGAAAAGCGGCAAGGTCAAAATCGAGATCAATCAAACCTACAAGCTGCAGGATGCAGCTCAGGCGCATCGGGATCTGGAATCGCGCAAGACCACCGGATCGACCGTGTTGCTGCCTTGAGTGCCGGCGTCGCTAAGCGCACGGACCCATCATGAGAAGATGCCGTTGCGGGCTTAACGGTTAACGGCAGGAGAGCGTAGTGATAGAAGATCTGAAAAATAAAGTCGTTTTGATCACGGGTGCCAGTACCGGCATCGGCGCGGCAGCCGCGATTGCATTTGGCCAGAACGGCGCGAAGGTTGCCGTGCACTACAATAAAAGCAAGGCGGAAGCCGAGAAAGTCGCGGCGCAGGTGGAAAAGGCCGGCGGCAAGGCGCTGCTGGTCGCGGGCGATGTGACCGCCTCGGCCACATGCAGGCAGATCATTGAAAAGACCGTTGCCGGTTTCGGGCGCCTTGACGTGCTGATCAACAACGCCGGCGGCCTGGTGCAGCGCGCACCCATTGAGACCATCACCGACGAGCTGTTCGACCAGGTGGTCAACCTGAACGTGCGCTCGGCAATGATCTGCACCGGCGCGGCCGCGCAACAGATGCGCAAGCAGGGCAGCGGCGGCGCGATCATCAACGTGACGTCGGTGGCGGCGCGCCACGGTGGCGGACCGGGCGCATCGCTGTACGCCGGCTCGAAGGGGTTTATCAGCACCATCACCCATGGCCTCGCCAAGGAACTGGTCAAGGACAACATCCGGGTCAATGCAGTGGCGCCCGGGGTGATTACGACGCCGTTCCACGATCGCTATTCAACGCCGCAGATGCTCGAAAGCTTCAAGGCCAGCATTCCGATGAATCGTTTGGGCAGTGCTGACGAATGCGCGGGCGCATTCCTGTTTCTCGCGTCCGAGCAATTGAGCGGTTACATGACGGGGCAGATTCTGGAAGTGAACGGCGGGCAGTACATGCCTTGACGCAGTCAAGGCATGGCGTGACGGTCGTGACGGCGTGACGCTCGTGACGTCGAAACAGAGAATAATCACGCCATAGTCAGCGAATACAACACGGCAGTTACGGTATTCGCGATAGAAGAACAACAACCATCCGGAGGAGCCGGCATGTTCAATCTGAGCGGCAAGGTTGCTCTGGTCAGCGGCGCATCGCGCGGACTGGGCTGGGCGATGGCGCAATCGCTAGCCACAGCAGGCGCGCATGTAATCCTGAACGCACGCGATCCATCCGTGCTGAAGGAACGGGTCAAGGAACTCGCGGCCGCGGGGCTCAAAGGCGAGGCAGCGGCCTTTGATGTCACCGACCACGCGGCAGGTGGAGCCTGCATCCAGGCCGCGGTAAAGAAGCACGGGCGCTTCGACATCCTCGTCGCGAACGCGGGCATCCAGCATCGCAAGCCGATCATCGAATTCGAGGCAGCCGATTTCGAGCGCGTGGTGGCCACCAATCTCACCGCGGTCTGGGCGCTGGCCAAAGAGGCCGCGAAAGTCATGATTCCCGCAAAGCGAGGCCGCATCATCATGACCGGCTCCGTGAGCGCCATCCTGGCCCGGCCCACCATTTCCGCTTATATCGCCAGCAAGGGAGCGGTGCATGCGCTCACGCGCGAACTGGCCATGGAACTCGCCCCGCACAACGTAACGGTCAATGCCATTGCGCCCGGCTATTTCGCCACCGAAATGAATACGGCGCTGATCCAGAACAAGGAATTCAACGACTGGGTGTGCAAGCGCACTCCGGCGGGCCGCTGGGGCCAGCTCAGTGAAATCGGCCCTGTGGCCGTATTTCTTTCGTCAGATGAAGCCTCTTTCGTAAATGGACATATCCTGGTGACGGACGGGGCGTTTTCAGCAGCAATGTGAACAGGCCGTGCATGTCGTGAATGTCGTACAACAGGAGTCTCGTTTAACATGAGTGACACTTGCAAATGAGCAGGAAATTCAAGATCGGTATTTCCCGCGACGTGATCACCGCGAACGGCACCATCTTCGGCGAGGAAGCCTTCAAGGTACTGGAGGACCCGGCGGTCGAGTGGGAAATCATGCCGGAGAAACTGGCAGAACTGCCGCCGCAATACGGCGACACTTATGACGCGATCTGCCTGTTGTCGGCGAAAGTCACCCGCAAGACCCTGTCCGGGGCCAATCGCAAGGTCAAGCTCATCGCCCGCTTCGGTGTGGGCTACGACTCCGTCGATGTGGCGGCGTGCACCGACGAACGGCGTCATGCTGACCATCACACCGGACGGCGTACGCCGGCCCGTGGCGGCCAGCGTGATTGGCTTCGTGCTCGCACTTGCGCACCGCATGTTTCTGAAGGACCGGCTGACCCGCGAAGGGCGCTGGGCCGAGAAGGGTAATTATCTGGGCAGCGGCTTGATGGGGCGCACGCTGGGCGTCATCGGCGTCGGCAACATCGGCAAGGAGATCTTCAGGCTGGCGCAACCGTTCGGTATGAAGTTGCTGGGCTGCGACCCGAACGTAACGCAGTCGGCGGTGGCATCGTTGGGCGTCACCATGGTCGACCAGGACACACTGCTCAAGCAGGCGGATTACATCTCGGTCAATACCCTGCTCGACGAGCAAACGCGCGGGCTGATCGGCGCGAAGGAATTTGCGCTGATGAAGCCCACCGCGTATTTCATCAACACGGCGCGCGGACCAGTGGTGGTCGAGTCCGCGCTGATCGATGCGCTGAAGAACAATCGCATAGCCGGGGCCGCCATCGATGTCTTCGAGCAGGAACCGGTGGCACCCGACAATCCGCTGCTGAAAATGGACAACGTGATCGTCGCGCCGCACGCGATCTGCCATACCGACGAATGCATGAGCCTGCTCGGGCAAAGCGCGTTCAAGGCGGCGGTCGACCTGGCGCATGGCCGCAAGCCGCACCTGATCGTCGATCCGGAAGTCTTGCGGCATCCGCAGTGGGTGGGGAAGTTTCACGCATGAGCGTGAAACTTCAGGGAAGAGGGGCGAGGAGCGAGGAACGAGGGGTGAAGAATGGACCCAAGATCCTGCTCGGACCTCGCCCCTCGTTCCTCACCCCTTGTAAAACCAGCTACCAATAGCGAGATACCAACTATGCGAACCAATCCGGTCAAGACAAAACTTCAGAAGGGCCAACCCGTTTTCGGCGCCTTAGGTTGGGAATTCCTGGTGCCCGGTCTGCCGCAGATCGTGAAGTCCTGCGGCGCGGAATTCCTGCTGATCGACATGGAACACGCCGGGACCGGTTATGAGACGCTGAAGGACCAAGCGGCGCTGTGCCGCGGGCTGGATCTCGTGCCGATGGTGCGCGTGCCGGCCAATCAGTATCACTACATCTCGCGCGCACTCGATCTTGGCGTCATGGGCATCATGGCGCCGATGGTCGGCTCGGCGGAAGAGGCGCGCCACATCGTTTCCTGCACGCGTTATCCGCCGGCCGGACGGCGCGGCGCGGCGTTCGGGTTTGCCTCGGACGATTACCTCGGCGGCAGCGTCGCGGACAAAATCAAGATTGCCAATGAGCGCACCCTGGTCATGTGCCTGATCGAGACGGCGGAAGGAATCGAGAATGTGGAGCAGATCGCCGCGGTTCCGGGCGTCGATGTCCTCTGGCTTGGTCACTTCGATCTCACCAACTTTCTGGGCATTCCCGCGCAGTTCGACCATCCCAAGTACGTCAAGGCCATCGAAAAAATGACGGCCGCAGCGAAGAAGCACGGCAAGGTTCTGGGGTGCGTGACGGGCGACGATCAATGGAGCCGCGACTACTGGAAGAAAGGCTTCCGCCTGTTCGCAGTGGGGATCGATTCGATGCTGCTGCAGGGCGCCTTGAAGCAGGGCATGGCCACGCTCGAAGCGCTCAAGGCTGCTCCCAAAGCAAGCAAGTCAACGAAGTAAATAAAGGACGGTCGAAGGGTCCGTTGTTGACCCGAAAGCGCAGCGACGACGCGAGGGAAAACCATGAGGGAAAAACCATGGCGCAGGTGACGTTTCGTGTAGGCATCACCAGGGATAACGTAAAGCCCGACGGCAGGCCGATTTTCGATGAGTCCGCCTTGAAGATCCTGGCCAATGCCGGCATCGACTATGAGTTCCTGGCACAGAACGAGGCTGAGCTGACGCCTGAAACCGCGTCGAAATACGATGCACTGGCGGTCATGCTGGCCAAAGTCACGCGCAAAACGGTTTCGGGACCCAATCGCAGACTCAAGCTGATCGCACGCTTTGGGGTGGGGTACGACACAGTAGACGTTCCGGCCTGTACCGAAAATGGCGTCATCCTGTGCATTACGCCCGACGGAGTGCGCCGCCCGGTCGCAACCTCGGCGCTGACCTTCGTGCTGATGCTGGCCCAGAAAGTCATGATCAAGGACCGCATCACCCGCGCGGGGCAATGGGGCGAGCGGCTCAATCACATGGGCACAGGATTGTCGGGCCGCGTGCTGGGTTCGGTCGGCGTGGGTAACATCGGTGCCGAACTATTCCGCCTGGCCGCGCCCTTTGGCATGCGCCACATCGCCTGCGATCCCTATGTGACGCAGGAATCCGTGGCACCCTTGGGCGTGCGGCTGGTGGACCTGGACACCCTGTTTCGCGAATCAGATTTTGTGTGTGTGAACTGTCCGCTCAACGAGGAGACCCGCAAGCTGGTGGGGGCGCGCCAGTTCTCCCTTATGAAGCCCTCGGCGTACTTCATCAATACGGCGCGCGGTCCCATCGTCGATGAAAACGCCTTGCACGAAGCGCTCGTGTCCAAACGCATTGCGGGCGCGGGCATCGACGTGTTCGAGCAGGAGCCTGTCTCGCCGGACAATCCGCTGCTCAAGCTCGATAATATTGTCGTGACCCCGCACCACATCTGCCTGACCGATGAGTGCATCAATACCATCGCCGCCAGCGTATTCAGCGCCTGCCGCGATCTCGCAGCCGGTCGCGTGCCAAAAAATGTCGTTAACCAGCAGGTGTTGGGGCGGGTGGACTATTTTCACCGGTGACGCCCGGCGGGAAGCGGCGCCGCTCGCACGAGCCGTTCAGGACGTAGCACAATAACGACTCGCGTATTCTTTTCGCCAGGTCCTAGCATGATCCAGGTACACCATTCCCCCTGTTGCATGGGCGCCGACGTTTCAGGCGTCGATCTCGCGCGTCCGCTGGATGATGCAACTTTCAATGAAATCCGCTACGCGCTGCATCGTCACCATGTCCTCGCGTTCCGCGCGCAAAATCTTCAGCCCGAAGCATTCCTGGCTTTCGCGCGGCGGTTCGGACCCCCGGAACCGCACCTGCTCGATCAGTTCCACCATCCCGACTATCCGGACATTCTGATACTGTCTAACGTGGTGCGCGACGGCAAACCGGTCGGCCTCGCTGATGGCGGAACTTATTGGCACACCGATTATTCCTATCTCGAGGTTCCTGCCCGGGCCACGCTGCTTTATTCGGTCGAAGTGCCAGAGGCCGGCGGCGACACATTGTTCGCCGACCAGGAGCAAGCTTATGCGGATCTGCCGGCGGCGATGAAACAACGCATCGATGCGCTGGTGACGCTCAATGTCTACGGCAACCGCGATGACCTCGACCTGAAGTCGCGCACCTCCGCACCGCCGCCAACGCAGCAACAGAAGGACAAGCGCGGCGCGCATCTAATTCGCCACCCGTTGGTGCGCCGTCATCCTTACAGCGGCTGCAAGGCGCTCTATTCCGTCTCGGGGACTTCATTCGGCATCGAGGGCTGGCGCGATGATGAAGGCATTGCACTGTTGCGCGAACTCGCCGCACACTCGACGCAGCCGGAATATCAGTACCGCATGCAATACGGTGTCGGTGACGTCGTCGTATGGGACAACGCCTCCGTGCTGCACTCCGCGACCCTGACCGACCCCACCCATCCACGCACGCTGCTGCGCGTGACCGTAAAAGAAACGCAAAGGCCGGTGGCCTGACCGACCGCTGCGAGAAGAATTTCTTATGTATCGGCTCAGATCAGCCCGCGCCAGGGCGCCGATGGGGGTTCCCGGGCTTCTTGCGGTTGCTTTGGGCATGCTCATCTGCATGGCGTGCGGCAATGAGGTCCGGGCAACTGAATCTTTGCAGCCTGCGCATGAAAATTTTGTCGTCCGCGATTTTCGCTTCGCCAACGCAGACCGGCTGGCCGAACTCCGGCTGCACTATTTCACGCTGGGCACGGCGCGCCGCAACATCGACGGCCACATCGACAACGCAGTGCTGCTGTTGCACGGCACGGGCGGCAGCGGTAGCGGATTTCTGAGGGACAGCTTTGCTGGCGAATTATTCGGCAGCGGCCAGCCGCTGGATGCCGGCAAGTGGTTCATCATCGTGCCGGACAATATTGGTCACGGCGAATCGAGCAAGCCCAGCGACGGCTTGCGGGCCGGCTTTCCACGCTACGCTTATGCCGACATGGTGGAGGCGCAGTACCGGCTGATTACCGAACGGCTCGGCGTCGATAGGCTGCGGCTGATCATCGGCACCTCCATGGGCGGCATGCACGCCTGGATGTGGGCTACAACATACCCCCACATGATGGACGCGGTGCTTCCCGTCGCGTGCCTGCCCGTGCAGATTGCCGGGCGCAACCGCATGGAGCGGCGGCTTATCGTGGACGCCATCCGCAACGATCCGCAGTGGCGTCGTGGCGACTACGACACGCAGCCGCAATCCCTGATTACAGCGCTGCGGATAATCGCCATCAGCAACGGCAGTTTGAAACAGTTCTACCTGCAAGCACCAACGCAGGAAGCAACCGATCGCCTGCTGGATCGGATCGTACAGCAGCGCCTGCCCAATACCGATGCCAACGACCTGCTATACGCGTGGGACGCGTCGCGTGATTACGATCCGGCCGCAGACCTGCCGCGTATCCGCGCTCGCGTCCTGGCGGTGAATTTCGCCGATGACGAGCGCAATCCGCCGCAACTCGGAATTCTGGAGCGCGAGATGGCGCGGGTGACCCATGGCGAGTTCGTGCTCGTCCCGGCCGGCGAGCGAACCCGCGGTCATGCGAGTCTGATCGATGCGCAGTTGTGGAAACGATACATCCCCGATCTACTTGCGCGCTGACGCCGCTCAAAGCGGCTTGCTGGGATCGATCAATGTGCGCCACATATGCGCGGTCGCACTGGCATCATTGCCGAGCCCTTCCTTGGGCTGGCGGAAATGGCGGCCGATGATGTCGGTGAACGGCTCGATCGACCACGGCAGCGCCTTGTCGAATGCGTAATCGTCGCACAACGTGATGTTGCGCGAGATCATGTACCACTTGTGATTGCGCGCGTAGTCATGCGCGGTTGCGATGTATTCGGGCGGGCGATAATCTTCGCCGAACATCGTGATGTACATTTTCGGATATTCGTAGCCGACCGATTCATCCGCGTAATAGCGCAGCGCCTGATGGTAGCGGATCGCCCAGGAGATTTTTTCCGACACATAGGGTTCGACCAGTTGTGCGCCCCACCAGCCGTGATCCGGACGCACGACCGCGAGCCCGATGTCGTGCAGCAGGCACGCAAGGATCGTCTCCTCGTCCATGCCGGCGCGCAGGGCTTGCATCGCGGTTTGCACGCAATGCGGCGCCGCCGCCGTAGGCAGGCCGAATTTCGGCGTATTGAGGCGCAGGTTGAAAATATCGGCCAGCGTAGGCTTGGCCGGCATGGGAACATCCGGCGTCGGCGGACGGATGCGCGCGAAGGCGGTGCCGATGTCCATCAGATCCTGCTGCCGTTCCGCGCTGAGTTCTTCGGCTGGCTTCATCATTTCACCTCATCCAAAACAGGCCCGGACCACGCCGCCGTCGACTCGCAATGCCGCGCCGTTGGTCGCGGAGGAGAGCGGGCTGCACACGTAGGCGACCATGGTAGCAACTTCCTCAACCGTCGCGTAACGCTTGAGCAGTGAACTGGGACGGACTTTCTCGAAAAATTCCTTCTCGAATTCGGCGAACGGTTTGCCCGCGGAGCGTTTTGCAATGGCCGCCTTGTTGCCGTCGGAAAGCGTAGGGCCGGGCAGCACCGCGTTGACGGTGACATTGGTGCCCACACAGGTCTCGGCCAGGCCTCGCGAGATCGCAAGTTGCGCGGTCTTGGTCATGCCGTAATGAATCATGTTGTCGGGAATCTGGATGCCGCTTTCGCTGCTGATGAACACGATGCGCCCCCAGTTGCGCTGCTTCATGCCGGAGAGGTAGGCGCGAGACAGCCGCACGCCGCTCATGATGTTGACGTCGAAAAAGCGCTGCCATTCGGCATCGTCGATTTCCTCAAAGACCTTGCGCTCGAAAATGCCCAGATTGTTGACCAGGATATCTACGGCCGGAAAGCGCTTGACCAGATCTTCGGTTGGCCCCGCGGCGGAGAGATCGCCGGCAAACCCGTCCAGTTTCGCCGTAGGCATGGTGGCGCGGATGCGCGCGAGGGCATCCTGCACGGCGTCGTCCGTGCGGCCATTGACGATTACCCTGGCGCCCTCGGCAGCGAGCAGCGCGGCGATTGCAAATCCAATTCCCTTGGTCGATCCCGAAACCAGGGCCAATTTGTCGTGAAGCTTGAGGTCCATGCCGATCGTTCTCCGTTGTTATTTCTTGAGGTGCCGGTCAAACCAGTCTATGGCCAGTCGGGTGGCCTGCTCTCGGGCTTCGCCGTAAATGCCGTAGTGCGCTATATCCGGAATGACGACATAGTGCTTCGGTTCGTTGGCGCGTTCGTAAGCAAGCTGCGGATGCTGCCGGTTATCGAACAATTCCTCCTTCTCCGCGGCAATGAACAGCATGGCGCAGTCTTGTACACGAGCGGCATCGTCGACGGGCGCGTAGAGCAGAAACTTCTCGCGCAGCGGTGCGCCCCTCAAGTTGCCGACTTCGCGCGCGCCCGGCGATGGATACCCCACCTCACCGCGCGCCCTGCGCGTCGCGTCGTCATAGTTCTTGCTCAGAACGGACGGGGGCATCGATCCCACCGGTTGTCCCATGTAGCCAACCTGGCTGACCAGAGCGCGTACGCGCGTGTCGCGCGCGGCCACGTATACCACCAGCCCTCCCGAAAAACTGGTGCCCCACAAACCGAGCCGCGTCTTGTCGACGGCGGACTCGCCCATCGCCCAGTGGATGACGTTCTGGATATCCATGGCCTGGTCCAGCGGATCGACGACTTCGCGCAGTTCCGTGATGTCGGCGCCCACGTTGGCGTCCCCTGGTTTCTCGCGCGAGGTCGTGGCGCGGCGAATCAGACGGCCTTCACTTTTTCCCCAGCCGCGGTAATCGAACGCGATCACAAAGTATCCGGCCCGCGCGATATCCCGTGCCGGTTGCTCCAGCAGTGCCGCGGTCCCGCCCCAGCCGTGTGACATGATGATGGTCGGCAACGGCGATGGCGCGGATTGTGGCGCGTAGAGCATTGCATGCAGCCGCACGCCTTCGCTCATGATCACTGCGCTTCGCTCGGCAATGTCCGTGGCTTGTGCGCAGCGCAGCATTGCGCCGATCAGGAGCAATGCCCAGAGCGGAAACGTCAAAAAGTTGGATTTCATGCGGAGCGGACTGCCAAACGGACCGTCCGCCAAAGGTGCGCGCGAGGGAGCCTCTGGCGTACTGCGCGCGCTAATCAGGATCGCCGGGGTCATCCGACCAGCGGCGCAGCGGACCGGCATAATCGTCATCCGAGGGATCCTGCTCGGCTTCGTCGGCGTCGCCGTCGAACTGTTCCATTTCCTTCAGCAACGACTGCAGCCGCTTCTCCGCCACAGTCTCCCGGTCCGGCTGGACGGCCATTTTTTCGATGACGGATGCTGCGCCCGAATAATCCTTCTTGTTCTTGATCGGACGTGCCGCCCCGTTTAGCTTGCGGGTGCTCCCTCGTGTCATATTGCCCCCTTTCCTGATGCCGCGCGGTGACCGCGGCGTCCGCCCACCTCATTCCGAGCGATGACTTCAATGCTACACGCTCTGGCGGCTGGCGTTTATGCGGATACCTTTGCTTTCCAGTGTACCGCACCGTCTGGGCCCCGCTCCGGGCGCGGCATCGCGCGCACGCGCCGCCCAAGCTGCAACGGGCGTGGGTGCGCAGTCCTCAACGGGAAATCGCCCGCGCGAGTCTGCGGGCCGTTGGCGCCGTACGAAACGCAGCTTACTGCGCGGAAGATGGCGGGACGTAGATGGCCAGACCGCGTCCGGTCTTGTTGCTGCTTGCCGAGAAGATGCCGGTGCCGATCGACACGCCACCGCCACCGACGCCCACGCCGGTGCCGATGCCGGTCCCCACGCCGCCCCCGGGTTCCGAGCCGGTACTTTGCAACAGCACACCGTTGGCGCCGAGTGCGGCGGCCTCCTTCTTCAGCCGCTCGATCACAGCGTCCATTTTTTTCTGGTCGCCGAACGAGAAAGATGATCGGCTCGTCGCATCGATGACTGCGATCTCCTCATACTCAGCGGGAGCGGTCGAATAAATTCTGACTTGTGACGCCTCAATGGGCGGCTTGGGCTTGCCGGTGAGGACATGAGAGGTCGTGGCGCAACCGGCAAGCGCCACGGCGAGTAAGACACTGGGCAGTACGCGGGCGAGCTTCATGAGATTTTCCTGGACACGAACACAGAGTGTGCGACCGCCGGGCCGTCTCATAGTTCGTGCGGAATTGCTGCGGCACGGGGAACGGCTTGTCTCGTCGGCAAGGAGGCGTCCCGCAAACAAAAAGCCCGGTTTCCCGGGCTGAACTCAGGCCTGAGCTATCCGAAATCCGGATATCGCAGGACTGCTCGCGCGGCGCGTATTACGCCGGGCGGATATTGGATGCCTGATCGCCTTTCGGGCCGGTGGTCTTGTCGAAGCTGACCTTCTGTCCCTCCTTGAGTGACTTGAAGCCGGCGTCCTGGATGGCGGAGAAATGGGCAAAAAGATCTTTGCCGCCATCATCTGGCGTGATGAAGCCGAAACCTTTCGCGTCGTTGAACCACTTTACGGTACCTGTAGCCATGTCATTGTCTTTCCTGAATGAATTGAACGTGTGGGCGTTGCCGAGTGCGGGATGTTGAAGAGACGAGGAAAAGGCCTGAGAAGTACCTGGAAAACGGGCATACCCGACTTATCGATCACTGCTCCACTATCCTGCGATTGCCTTTATACGACGACATTTCGATGCCGTCAAAGGCTACTTTCGCACGGACTTTGCGCTTTATCAACACCGCCGGCCGCCGGCAAAGACGCGCCCAACATTTTGTGCATCTGCAAAACGCAAGCAAATCGAAGCGGCCCGAATTATTGCGCATCGGCAATGAGGAATGGCCTGCGAACCCCGTTAAGTTCTAGCGACGGCATGGTCGGCCGTGATGTCACTCTTGTAGGTCTCCGGCCCCAGATAGATCGCAATGGCGGTCAGCAGCGCGAGCGCGACCATATAGGCGGCGACCATCCAGGGTTCGTTATTGCCTTGAACCAGCAACCAGGTCGCGATGAAAGGCGCCGGTCCACCGGCCAGCAACGAGCCAATTTCGCGTGCGGTTGCGAAACCGCTGTAACGCAGTTTTGGTCCAAATAGTTCGGCAAAGTACGCCGCTTGCGGCCCGAACATTCCGGAAACGCCGACCGAGATGGCCAGCACCAGCGCGAGCCAGACCATCGATTGCAGTCCGGTGCCCACCATCAGGAAGAACGGGTAAGCGAACAGCGCCGAGAAAATGGCTGCACCCCCATACACCGCGCGCCGCCCAATGCGATCCGAAAGGGCTGAAAACATCGGCACGGTGAGCAGCGAAATGGCATAGGCGACCATGATGCCGTTTAGCACCATGCTTTTCGGCAAACCCAAATGCTTGGTCATGTAGCTCAGCGTGAACACCGGGTACAGATACCCCAGGCCGTTCTCTGCGAGGCGCGCGCCCAGCACGACGAGAAACTCGCGCGGATGCCGCACGAATGCGTCCTTCACCGGCGAACGCGCAGCCTTGCTCTTGGCGGCGATCTGGCTGAACACGGGGGTTTCGGAAACGCGGGCGCGGATGTAGAAGCCGACCAGAATCAGAATGATCGACAGCAGAAAAGGAATGCGCCAACCCCAGCTCAGGAAGTCCTCTTTCGGCAGCGATGACACGATCGCGAACACGCCGGTCGCGAGCAACAGCCCGATATTGACGCCGATCGCAGCAAAGCTGCCGAACAGTCCGCGCTTGCCTGCCGGCGCATGTTCCACCGCGAGGATCACCGCGCCGCCATATTCCGCGCCGGCACCAAAGCCTTGCACCAGGCGCAAGGCGACGAGCATGATGGGCGCCCATACGCCCACCGAATCATAGGTCGGCAGCAGGCCGATGAGAAACGTGCCGACGCCCACCAGCATCAGCGTGATGACCAGCACGGGTTTGCGGCCGATGCGATCCCCGAGATGACCAAACACCATGCCACCGAAGGGACGGGCGAAAAAACCGACGCCGAACGTCGCAAATGACAACAGCAGGCCGGTGTTCGGATCGAATTTAGGAAAGAACAGTTCGCTGAAGACCAGCGCGGCCGCGGTGCCGTAAATGAAAAAATCGTACCATTCGAGCGCCGAGCCAACCGCTGACGCCATCAAAACCCTGCGGTGCGAAGCATCCATGTTCTCCCCTTATTATTCTTTGCATTCTCGCGTGGTACTGCCATGGCGCGCGCGAGTGCATCGCCGCAGTCCAATGAATGCCCTTTTGTCGAGGCCGCAGCATACCGCACGGCAGCCCGCCGGGCTTCTTGCGCTGCGTCAGAAGCCCTATCCTTACAGCCGCGATTCAGCGACCGATCGAAATGACTGCAACCGCGTAGGCTTTAAGCGTCAGCGTGTCGGACATGGGCTTCCAGGTTTGCTGGAACGCGTGCGGATTGGCGGTGGCGTGCACGAAACTGTCCTCATCCAGCGCCGTGCCAAACAGCGCACCCTTTGCCCCGGACAGTCGCACCGGTTGGGGATCGGCGGTGAGATTGGCCAGCCACAAGGTCGTTCCGCCTGGGCTCCGGTAGGCCAGGCATTGCACTTTCGCGGGGTCCGCGGATTGCGCGGCAACCAGCTTTCGCCCTGCGCCTTGCGTGAGTCCGCTGACGACGTGGAACACAGGAAATACCGCTTCTCGCTCAAGCTGGTCGTACCACGGTTGTGCGTGCTCGGCTTTGCGATAGATGAGTCCCAGCGGCCCGGTGGGCGCGCCCATCGCGATGGCTTCGACGCCGGTGCGCGCGAACGTCGCGATGTAGCCCAGCGTCCAGGCTGCGGCAAACAGCCCGCGTTGCCGGGGCTCGAGCTTGGTGAGGCACACGCGCACGTTATCCGGGTTCGGCGTCCAGGTCGCACCGTGCGGGTTGTCGCGGCAGCCGATGGCGCTGGGGCCGATGCGGTAGGCCGTCTTGTCGATGAACGCGCGTGCCGTTGTCACCTGGTAGGGCAGGGCTTCCAGCGTTTCCATGACCGAACGGTCATCCGCGGCATGCACGATGGGACAGGTCGTGTTGACCACGAAGTCGAGTTCGCCGGCGGGCGGATGCTTGCGATTGAGTTCCGTGAAAAAAGAGAACATGCCGCCGCCCAGGCGCAGGCCGGGAAATGTTTTCCGTGCGGCTGCGTACAGCGCCGCCAGGTCGGGCGCGGGCGGGCGCGGGCCGCCGGGCAAGACAGATTTCAGATCCCCCGCCGGCACTACCGCGATCGAAGACAACTTGATGCCGGATTGGCTGACCCATGTGGCCAGCCGCTTCAACTCCTTGTCGAACCCATCCACACTCTCGATGACGGCTTCCAGCGCGACTTCGGCGCCGGTGGCTTCGCTCAATACCCGGTAGCCGTACAATTCCTTGAGCCCATGCTGTTGGCGCACGTCGATGTGGCAGATCAGAAAGCGCGGCGCGGCAAGCTTGAGCAGGTCGAGTTGCGCAATGGCGTGCTCGATCTCCTCCGCGGGAACGCCCAGTCCCACCGGGGGCAGCGCATCGCGTGACACGGCGCCCAGATCGATGCCGATCGGCCGGGCAGCGCCAGGCTTGCCGCCCTTGGGCAGCGCGCCTTGCAAGGTCACCGCAATCGATTGCGTAACCGATTCACCGGCCTTCAGCGTATAAGGCCAGGGCCGCGCGAGCGGCCTGACGTAGGTCTTGAACGACGCATCCGTCCAATTGCGATGGTCTTCCATCTCGAAGGTATCGCCTTCCATGCGCACGGTTGCGCGCAAGCCGGGCAGCACCTCGTGCGACAGTGAGCGGATATCGAGCACCGGCTGGATCGGGTTCACGTGCTCCGGAAATGTGCCTTTAACTTTTTTGCCATCGACATGTTCAATGTCGACCGGAAAACCGGCAACTCCTTTCAAGGGATGCAGCACTACGAAGCCGGTGCGCGCAGTCAGAAAATCGGTGATTGGCACTGCTGTGCCGGTAAATAGCAGGTTGCCATCCGGAGAACCTTCGATGCTCGCATCGTACGCAAGCTTCTGGTTTTCAATCTGGATCTGGGCGTGAAACGAAATCGAGAAACTGTCGCTGCGCTGGTCTATCTTCAGCTTGCTCAGCACCGGCGTTGCGGTACCCCAGTTCTTGTCACGAATCAGAAAGGCGATTGCGCGCAACACCTCCACGCCGCCGACCTTCAGGTAGCGCAACTGGCCGTTGTCGAACTCCACCGTCATCGGTCCGGCGTGCAGGGTTCGTCCGACGACGTCCGGCTGTTCAGTGCCGCACAGCGCTATCGCGCGCGAAGGCTTTGTTGTTCTCATTTTCTTTTCCTCCCGTTAAATAATTCCGCCACAGAGAACACAGCGCTCACAGAGGTAACCTTGAACAGGAAAGTGATCGACTGGTGCGCCCGGACTCCGTGCGGATTTACACTTGTGTAATTTGGATGGGAACGCAACATCTCCCAAACCTTAGCCTTTCTTTTCTCTGTGACCCCCTGTGGCTACATGACTTTTTCCGTAGATGGATCAATCAGCACAGCGCGGTTCATGTCGATTGCCAGATCGATTTGCTGGTGAATCTGCGTGGCGTCGTGCGCCTGGAGTTCGGCGTTCACGTGCTCGCGTCCGAGCTTGAAGGTGACATAGGTTCGCGAACCCGTCGGCTGCAGCAATTCAATGGTGGCGCTGTATCGCGCGAGACCGCTGCGCGTGTCACCCGGTTGCGCGCGATTCATATGCTCCGGCCGCAAGCCCAGGACGACGCCCTGGTCCCGCTTGCCGGCCAGTGCCTGGACTCGCGCCGGGGGCAGCGGCAATGACGGGCCGCCCTCGATCTTGACCGCGAGACCGGCGCCGTCCGCGACCAGCCGACCGGCAAGGAAGTTCATCGAGGGCGAACCGAGAAATCCCGCGACATATTTTGTTGCCGGCCGCTCGAACAAATCCAGCGGTGCGCCGGCCTGCTCGATCACGCCATCGCGCAGCAGCACGATGCGATCGGCCATGGTCATGGCCTCGATCTGGTCGTGCGTGACATAGATCATGGTCTTGCCAAGTTCCTGATGCAGCCGCTTGATCTCGCCGCGCATCTCGTCGCGCAATTGCGCGTCGAGGTTGGACAAGGGCTCATCGAACAGATAAAGCCGTGCATTGCGCACGATCGCGCGGCCGATCGCCACGCGCTGCAACTGTCCGCCGGAAAGCTGGCGCGGATAGCGATCGAGCAGATGCGTGATGCCGAGCATATCGGCCGCCGCCTTGACCTTGGGTTCGATTTCGGCTTTCGGAGTCTTGCGCGAACGCAGCCCGAAAGCGATGTTGTCGAAGACCTTCATGTACGGATACAGCGCGTAGTTCTGGAACACCATTGCGATGTCACGGTCGCGCGGCGGCAGGTGATGCACGGTTTCGCCGCCGATTTCGATGCTGCCCCGGTCGGCGTCTTCCAGCCCGGCGATGGTCCGCAACAGCGTGCTCTTGCCGCAACCGGACTGTCCCACCAGCACCGTGAACTCGCCCGCCGGAATTTCGAGGTCGATGCCGCGCACGGCGTGCACGGCGCCGTAGAATTTGTGAAGTCCGGTGATCTTGAGGTCTGCCATTTGTAGTTCCGTGAATCGGTGAAGCAGTGAATCAGTGAACGGTAAGAGCTTCGAGCCTGAAGGCGGCTTCCGGCTCTGTCAACCCGTTTACCGTTCACCGTTCACGCGTTCACCCATCAGTTTCATCCCTTCACCGCGCCCAGCGATATGCCGCGCACCAGGTATCGCTGCATGAAGCCCACCGCGATGAAAATGGGCAGCGTGCCCAGCACGGACATCGCGGAAATCTTGGCCCAGAAATTCGACTGGCCGCCGAAATAATGGGTGATCTGCACAGTGTAAGTCGTCGCCTCCGTGCGGGTGAGCACCAGCGCGAACAGAAAATCGTTCCACGCGAACACGAAAGTAAAGATTGCGGTTGCGAACAAGCCGGCGCGGCACATCGGAAACACGACTTTCCAGATGACCTGCCAGCGGGTGCAGCCATCGACCAGCGCGGATTCCTCGAGCGCTTTCGGGATGTCGAGGATGTAGCCGCGCATCATCCAGATCACATAAGGCAGATTGAACGCGGTATAGAGCAGGATGATGCCGATGTAGGTGTCGACGAGCCGAAAATAGACGAACAGCAGGAAAATCGGAAACACGACCGCGATGGGTGGGATCATGCGCTGCGAAATGATCCAGTTAGCCAGATGCTCCCCACCGGTTCTGAATCGAGCCAGCGAATACGCGCAAATGGTGCCGAGAAACATGGCGATCACCGTGCTTACGCCGGCGACGACCAGGCTGTTCCAGACCGTCGTCGCATCACCGTCTCGGAACAATACCGCATAGTTATCGAAGTTGAGTTGGCCGGGGAACCACTTCGGCGGAAACGAGTAAATTTCCTCTGGCGTCTTGAACGAAATCATGAACAGCCAGTAAATGGGAAACACGAACAGCAGCGTGACGAGCACTGCGCCGGCAAGCCGCACGATCATGCGCATACTGGCGCGCTGTTGCAGGGTCATGGGCTCACCTGGACAGTTCGACGCGTTTGAGCGCCAGCATCACTACGACCGAGAGCAGGACGATGACCAGCAATGCAACCGCGGCCGTGTAGCTGGTCTCGAACTGCTGAAAGCCCTTGACGTAGGTAAAAATGGAAATGGTTTCCGTCATGGTGCCGGGCCCGCCCTT
Organism: uncultured beta proteobacterium; assembly: GCA_963846655.1. GTDB lineage: Bacteria > Pseudomonadota > Gammaproteobacteria > Burkholderiales > JACQAP01 > JACQAP01. The sequence goes on from CAWJWT010000013.1 coordinate 333,975, forward strand.
GGTCAGGGCCCACACGATGTCGAACAGCCGGAACAGGTCCAGGCCCCGGATCAGGATCGCAATCGCCATGACCGGCCAGATGGCAGGCAGCACAATGCGCAAGAACGTGCGCCCCCAGCTCGCGCCGTCGATCGAGGCCGCCTCGAGTTGCGATTTGTCGACATTGGCCAGCGCGGCAAGCAGCAACAGGAACATGAAAGGCGTCCACTGCCAGACTTCCGCCGCGATGATCGCGGGGTACACCAGGCTCGGTTTGATGGTCCACAGAATGGCCGCGTCGTCGCCGGTAAACCAGCCGATGATCTGGTTGATCGGGCCAAAGCGATGATCGAACAGCAGGGCCCAGGTGGCGCCGGCGACGATCGGGGATACGACCACCGGCAGCACCAGCAGGGCGATAAAAACCTGCCGGCCGGGAAGTTTCTCCAGGAACAACTGCGCCATCGCCAGGCCGAAAAGAAGTTCCAGCGGCAATGCAATGGCCGTGAAAATGACGGTATGCAGCAACGCCTGCCACATGCGCGTATCGTCCAGGAGCTGCGCATAATTGCGCCCGCCCACGAAGTCGGTACTCGTGTCGGTCATGGTGATCCCCTGGAAGCTCACCATGAGCAGATAGACCAGCGGGAATATGCCGATTAACAGCAGCACGAAGATGGCCGGCGCGACCAGCAGGTATTTGAAATGACGGTCGGCGAACCCGGCGTGCGCGACTTGCGAGTTTGGAGGCACCGAAGATTCCATGAATAGGCAACCGAAAAAAAGGGGCGCCGCGTTCCGGCGCCCCTACCTTTGGGTCGTGCTGCAACCGCTGACGCCGCGCTTATCCTGGCGCGGCGTGGTGACGTTGCTTACTTCGGGTAGGCGCCGGATTTTGCAGCCCAGGCGTTATACACCGCCTTCTGCTTCTCAAGTCCCACCTGCTTGGTAATGCCGTCCCAGTCCGCCGCCACTTTGTCGAGAATGGCTTTCGGATCGTCGCCTGCCCACAGCTTGCTGATGCCCTGGCGCAGGGCCTCTTCGTATTTGTCGGTCTGGATTAGCGACAGATCGAGCAGGCCCGTTTGCGCGCCTTCCTTCAGCGCAGCCAGATAATCCTTCGCGTCTGGCCACAATTTCAGGTACCCGGGATTGGTGAAGTGCGAGTCGCGGAACGGATCGCGCAGCGCATAGGGCAGCTGCACGCGTTTGTTACTGATTTCCTCGCTATTGAGCCATTGAATGAACAGGTACGCGGCTTCCTTCTGCTTGCTGGTGGAAGCGACCGACAACGCAAAACCCGCCGCCAGTTCCGGATGGCCGCCCGGGGGCAGGGCGTAGCCGACCTTGCCTGCGATGGTCGATTTCGGCACCCAGGACAGCGCTTTTTCATTGGCGAGATAACCCGCGGCGAACCGGCCATACGGCGGCCAGGAAATCGTCATGGCGCTCTCGCCTTTCAGGAAAGTCGCCAGATTCTCCACGAAACCGAACTTCTCGACGCCCGGCGGCATGAAGCGGTTTTCCTTGCGCATGTCCGTCAGCACCTGGACACCAATGGGGCTGTTCACCGTCGCCTTCATGTTGGCATCGAAGAATTTGCCGCCTTCGACGCGGAATCGCTCCTGAAACATGAACATGGTGTAGGGCGGCTCGCGGAAGAAGGCGGCGCCGTAGGTGCCGTCCTTTTTCAGCGCGTCGGTCAGGAAGCTGCCGATATCGTCGAACTGTTTCCAGGTTTTCGGCGGCGCCAGTTCATAGTTGTGCTTCGCCTTGAAGGCTTTCTTCAGGTCCGCGCGCGCAAAAATATCCTTGCGGTAATAGAACACGAAGACGTCACCGTCGTCGGGAAAGCCATAGATCTTGCCGTTGACCGTCATCTGGTTGTCGCGATAAGTCGGCGCGATCTTCTGCAGTTCCGCGCGGAATCCGTGCTTGTCCACATACGGGTCGAGCACTTCCAGTGCGCCGGCCTGCACCAGGTCGGGCATCCAGGCGGGAATCACGTTCAGTGCGTCATACGCGCCCGTGCCGGCGCGAAACTCCTGCATGATCTTGGTGAACATCTCTGCAGTCGGCACTTCGATGACCTTGACCTTGCAACCGGTTTCCTTTTCCCACAACGGTCCGGAGAACTGGGTGGGATCGAGCGATTGCAATCCGGCTTCCCAGACGATAGTGATGGTCTTGCCGTTGCAGATTTTCTTGGCAGCGTCGACGGCGATCTTGGCGGCACTTTGCGCGCTGGCGATGCCCGTCCCGGCCAAGGCCGCGGTCGTGAACATCGTCAACAGCAAATTCCTGAGCAGACCGGGCCGGCGAAGGATGGGCGAATGCGCCTTCATGATGCCTCCTCTGATTTAGTTATAAGTTTTTGATTGCGGGCTAATAGCTGGCAATGCGTCGAGCGCGTCGATTATGTTGAAGCGCGCCCCGCAGTGTCAAGCACGCTCACGGACGCTGCCTGAATGCCGCGTAGCAGCATCGGGGCGGCCCCGCTCCAATTTGCGGGCGCGCAGGGAAGTGGACGCGTCAAGTCGCTAAATTTGTGGTGCAATTCGATTCTGAATCAAAAGCCCGGAGGGCATCCTTTTGAACGCTCCCACATTGCAGGCCGCGACCCTGCTGCTCGACCAGCGGCTGTCCTTGCAACCCATCACCGATCTGCCGCGGGCAGTGCGTCCGCAGACGGAAAGTGAAGGTTACGCTTTGCAGCGCGTGCTCAACGGCTTGCTGACGGTTGCCGGAATGGGCAAGCCCGTGGGGCATAAAATTGGCTGCACCACGCCGGTCATGCAGGCTTTCCTGGGCATTCCCAATCCCTGCGCGGGGGCAATATTCGAGAAGGCCGTGCTCTACGGCGCCGGACGGGTGCCGCATTCGGGCTTCGTGCGGCTCGGCATGGAGTGCGAGATCGCCGTGGAACTGGCCCGCGATCTTGCGCCGACGGGCGCGCCAGTGACCCGCGAAGCGGCCAGCGAAGCCGTGGGCGCAGTCATGGCGTGCATCGAACTGGTCGATGAGCGCTACGCAAATTTCCGTACCCTGGGCGTGCCGACGCTGATTGCCGATGATTTTTTCGACTCCGGCTGCGTACTCGGCGTGCCGGTGCGCGACTGGCGCAAGCTCGATCTGCCGAAGCTGACCGGCGCGGCGTACATCAATGGCGCCGAAGTCGGGCGCGGCACCGGTGCCCTGATCATGGGTCATCCCCTGGAGGCGCTGGCCTGGCTTGCCAACACGCGCGCAAGACACGGCCTGGAGACGCTCAAGGCCGGCGAATTCGTCACGCTCGGCAGTGTCGTGGAAACGAAGTGGCTGGATGCCGGAGACGAAGTCAGGGTTGAAATCGAAGGGTTGGGAGAGCTGACGCTTTCGGTCGATCCGTGAGAAGGCTTTCGTCCCACATGCCGGCGAGGCTGCGCGCGCTGACGGGCTTCGCTCATAGCTCGGGTTGCTGCAAACCGTCCAGGGGCGCTGCCACGGCTCAGTCGCCGGTAGATTGCAGGCAGTGTTGCCCCGATCTTCGCGCACCGAAGACCGACGCGCGCTCGCTGGACTGTGTGCTGCGTAATGCAGCACGCAGCACGTAGCACGGACTGCCCGTCATGCCCGATCCTGTTGTGCAGCTGTCGAACGTGCGCTTCTCCTGGAGCGAGGCCTCACCGCTTGTCATTGACATCGACAGTCTGCGCGTCGCGCAACAGGAGCGTATCTTGTTGCGCGGACCCAGCGGCAGCGGAAAATCCACACTGCTCGGACTGCTGGCAGGCGTGCTGACGCCGCGCCAAGGCACCGTGAACGTCCTCGGACAAGACCTGGGCCGTCTCGGCCGCGCGGCGCGCGATCGCTTCCGCGCCGATCACATCGGCGTCATTTTCCAGATGTTCAACCTCATTCCCTATCTTTCGGTCGTGGAAAACGTCTGCCTGCCCTGCGGCTTCTCCGATCGCCGCAAAGCGCGCGCCATGCGCAACGGCGCGAACCTCGCGGACGAGGCGCTCAGGCTGCTCGCTCATCTCGATATGGCGCACGCCGGTGTGCTGCGTCGACCGGTCTCGGCCCTGAGCGTGGGCCAGCAGCAGCGCGTGGCGGCAGCCCGGGCGCTGATCGGTGCGCCGGAACTGCTGATCGCCGACGAACCCACCTCATCGCTCGATGCTGGCAGGCGCAATGCGTTTCTGGAGCTGCTGTTTCGCGAATGCGCGCAGGAACGGATCACACTTGTTTTCGTCAGCCACGATGCCGCACTCGCTCCGCAATTCGACCGCGAGATCTCGTTTAGCGGAATCAACCGCGCCTCCGAAGCCGGGGCCGCGCTCGCATGAGCAACACTGTGGTTCTGGCACTTGCCATCAAGAGCCTGCGTGATCGCAAGTTCAGCGCGGCGCTCACAGTTGTGTCGATTGCGCTTGCGGTGGCGATGTTATTGGGCGTGGAACGCATCCGGCATGAATCGCGCGAAAGCTTTACCGCTACGATCTCCGGCACGGACCTGGTGATCGGTGCGCGCACCAGCCCCGTGCACCTGCTGCTCTCGGCGGTTTTTCATATCGGCAATGCTTCCAATACCGTGCGCTGGGAGACCTATCAGGCGATCGCCGCCCGCGCAGGGGTGGCGTGGACGATTCCGCTTTCCCTGGGCGATTCTCATCGCGGGTTCCGCGTGCTGGGCACGACGTTGGACTATTTCGAACACTTTCGTTATGCGCGTGATCGCGGCCTTGTCTTTGCGCGAGGCGCGGCGTTCGAACATGCACACGATCTGGTGCTGGGAGCCGAAGTCGCGCGTGCGCTGAACTACAAGCCGGGCGATGCGGTCGTCATCGCACACGGAGCCGGCGATGTCAGCTTCGCCCTGCACGAACAGCATCCGTTCACCGTCGCGGGAATCCTTGCGCGCACCGGGACGCCGGTGGACCGTACCTTGCATGTTTCCCTCGAAGGGCTCGACGCCGTGCACGACGATGGCGCCGACGCGATGATGGCCGATCCGCTTGCTGCGATCATCGGTGAACCGCGCCGCGCGGGCACGAGCCTGTCGCCCGCGTCACGCGCGATCACCGCATTCCTGCTGGGATTGCAATCGCGCGCAGCGGTGCTCGCCGTCCAGCGCACCGTCAACGAATATGGTGGGGAACCTTTAATTGCCGTCTTGCCAGGATTGGCCTTGCAGGAAGTGTGGGAGATCACCGCGGCAGTCGAGAAATCCCTGTTCGCAGTATCAGCGCTGGTGGTGGCTGTCGGGCTGGCCGGCATGCTGGTCGCACTGCTCACCAGCCTGAACGAACGTCGTCGCGAAATGGCGGTATTGCGTGCGTTGGGGGCAAGTCCGGCGCATGTGTTCGCGCTGATTCTCGGCGAGACCGCGTTCCTGACCGTTGCGGGCATTGTGCTCGGCATCGCGGCGCTTTACCTGGGACTGACTGCGGGGCAGCCATGGCTCGAATCTCGCCTGGGTCTGTTCATTGCGGTAAGCTGGCCCTCTGCGTATGAAGCCTGTTTGCTAGTGCTGGTGGCGTTTGCCGGCGTGGCGATCGGTCTGATCCCTGCCTACCGCTGTTACCGCAATTCGCTCGCGGACGGCATGACCGTACGCGTCTGACTTAGCGAGAGACCATTGATAATCAAGCGACGCGCTTTGTTTATTGTGCTCTGTGCACCGCTCGTGTCGAGCCTGCGAACGGGCAATGCGGGGGACGAGCCCCGCCCGATCATGTGGAAAGATCTGGTGCCACCGCTGCCGGCCGACCTTGTTTTTCCGAAACTCAGCAAGCAGCAGGCCCTGCAATTGAGCGACATCGCCGAGGTGCGCGAGCGCAAGGCGCGCGGCGAGAAAGTCCCGCCGATCGAACTTGGCGACGAGGCCGCTGCGGCGCGCAAGCTGGAGCAGGAGGGAATCGACGTCGACGGCTTGCTGGCCAAGCGCAAGGCGCTCGCGCAGAGCAGCCGCCAGCGCGCGCGCTCGGTGAACACACTGCTGGATGGCCAGACGGTGCGCATGCCGGGCTATCTGTTGCCGCTGGAATTTTCCGGCAAGGAGGTCACTGAATTCCTGCTGGTGCCATACGTTGGCGCATGCATTCACACGCCGCCGCCGCCTCCGAACCAGATCGTCCACGTGAAAGCGGATAAGCCTGTTGCGAACGTGACGGTATTCGCGCCCATCTGGGTAACGGGCCGGATGTCGATCACCTCGGCGACCAAATCCCTGAGTCTGGTGGATGGCACGGCCGACATCGAAACCGGTTATACGTTGCGGGCGAGTCTGGTGGAGCCCTACAAGGAATAGCCCGCGCTCTTCAGGCCAGGCGTCACCGACTTACTGGAATGCGGGCAAGACCGCGGTGGCGCCGACCTGCTGGCCGGCGATATGCTCGTGCGGAGCGGGCTTGTTCATCACGGTGCGCATTTTCAGGCCGTTGACGCCCTCCTCCCGCACGTCGATGCGAACGGCGGCCACGCCGGTGAACTTCAGTTCAGCCGAGTACCAGATCGTCATCGTGCTGGTGTCGCCTTCGGCCCGCACCGTTGCCCCCATCAGCGTCGTCCCGATCTGCATCCACGGATTCTTCAGTGAGGCGAACGAAGCCGAGATCATCGGCTGCCCGTCCAGTTCGAGCGTGACGGTCGTGTTGTCATCGTTGCCGCCGCGCTTCTCAACGGCGAGGGCGCGAAACCAGCCGGCGCCGATCACATGGAAATTTCGCGTCTCGCCCGAGGGCGTGGCACCCATGTCGCGCTCGGATATCACCATCTCGCCGCGGAATACTTCTCCGCACGCCATGACGGCCGACGCGCCGGCAGCGAGCGCGCCGAGGGTGAGGCAAAGCGCCAGCGAATTGCAAACGCGTTTGGAGGCCGCAGTCATGGTGCGTGAAGTCTAGCATTGCCAGAGCAGGGATGCTGCGCACGGCTTGTCCGGCGGTAAATCGCCGCGAAAGTTTTTTCTAGACTTCAGCGCGCACCACCAGCAGAAAAAAACCGGCAGCCGCTTTCGCGACCGCCGGTTCATGCATTACCTACCCGTGCTCGACGGTTAGTACAGAACCATCGGATTGCCCGGGGATCCGGTAGCGCCGATCATCCGTAGCGGGGCCCAAACGAACGCAGCTTCCTTAATGCCGGCCTTGACCATCGACTCGGTGTCCACGTTCTCCAGGTTCCAGATGCCGCGGCGGGTCTGGAGTTGCGTGTGGCAGGGAACGGCGAAACCGTCGCCATCTTCGCCAAATGGCTGCGCATCGTTTGCAGAGGTATCACCCATGATCATGGCAACGTCCTTAGAGGCCATGTACTGGCAGGCGCTGATACCGAACCCCGGTTCGCCCTGAGCAAATATCGCACGCGCGGCAGCACGTTGCTCGGAGCTGAGGGACTTGTAACGACTATTTCCCCAAGTATTGCCTTGGCCCGTATGCACCGCAACGCAGTCGCCCGACCCGATCTCGCCTATGCCCATGGCCTTGACCATGGCCTTGACGTCGTCAGCAGTGACGATGCCGGGGCTCTTCGGGTCCTTCGGGATAGGCAGCATCTCGGCGGAATCCGAGAGCGTGCCCTGCGATTTGCGATAACCAACGGCGTCCAGTACCACTAGGCGGCAGACAAAGCCGAGCTCGCCGATGTTTTCTACGCCCATCGGGCCCATGCCGACCACGCGGCCGCCTGCGCCGCGCTCGTAGTTATCCCACGTGATGCGACCGTTGTACATCATCGGGCCCTTGGAGGTGTTGACGCCGATGTGGCCGGGACCATCGAACTGGGTCTGAATCTGCCCGAGTTCAGCGGTGACCAGTTCATCGTGATAAATCAGCGCATTCTTGCCGAATGGACCGCCGGTAGGCGTGCCAGGAATCGTAAGATTCCAGCCGCGTGGACCGAAAGCAGGCGCTTCGCGGTGGTAGTACTTGCCGATAGTGATGGCCTTAAACTGTTTGACGGTGGCCAGCGCGCGCTTGACGTTGGCCGGGTTCTTGGTGTGGTTCGAGCTGCCGGCTTTGTCCTCCGCGCCCCATTTGCTCGGGAACCATTTTTCCGTAATGGGCGAGTCGTCGATCGGCCCTTTCAATACTTGCGCGGATGCCGACCCTACGAAGCATAGTGCTCCGAGGGCTGCGGCGATGAGAGAAAGTTTATGCATTAGGAATCCTCCTCCTGTTATCAGTTTGCTTTTTGGATTGGACTACGCTGGTGTTGTCTGTCGGCATGCCTGAACCTTGATGCCGTGCAACCCAATCACACTGACACACTCTAACCCACATTTCAACCCGTAATGGAGCGATACCAGGCAGCGATTCGCGCGCAAGCCCCGGCCGGGGCTTCAGGGGCATCGCTGCAACGCGACGTCGATAGCCGTCGCAACCGCCCTCGGGAGCGCGTAAAATCATGCGGATTGTCTGATGGAGGCCATGGTGATTAACGAACAGGACGTCGCGTCCTATCGCGACAAAGGCTTTCTGGTTGTCGAGAACGTACTCGATAGCGCGACGGTGGTCAGAATGCGACAGGTGATCGCGGATCTCGTGGCAAAGGCCGCGGGGGTCAAGACGCATAACGACATTTACGACCTGGAGCCCACGCATACCCCCGAGCAGCCCCGTGTGCGGCGCATCAAATCGCCCCACAAAGTCGATCCGTTTTTCATGGAAGTCGTCAAGCAGCCGGTCATGACCTCGATCCTGCAGAAGCTGCTTGGTAAGGATATCAGGCTGCACGGCTCCAAACTCAACGTGAAGGCGCCCAAGTACGGTTCACCGGTCGAATGGCATCAGGACTGGGCTTTTTACCCGCACACCAACGATGACATCCTTGCCATCGGCGTCATGCTCGACGATGTTGAAATGGAGAATGGGCCGCTGCTGCTGGTTCCGGGCTCGCATCGCATCGACAAGGTCTGGGACCACCATCTCGACGGCCGCTTTTGCGGCGCCATGGATCCGACCAAAACGCCGGAACTGGATTATTCGAAGGCGGTGCCCTGCATCGGCAAGGCAGGATCGTGCTCTTTTCACCACGTGCGCCTGGTGCATGGCTCGGCGCAGAATACCTCCGAGCGGCCCCGGCAGTTGTTGCTGTACGAGTGCACGGCCGCCGACGCGTGGCCGCTGGTCAACTTCAAGGACCTGGACGAATTCAACAGCCGCATGATCTGCGGTGAACCGACGCTCGAGCCACGCACCGAGCGCGTGCCGATCCGCATGCCCTTGCCCCCGGCGCTGGCGCAAGGTTCGATCTACGAGAACCAGACCGCACTGCGCAACCGCTTTTTCGAGGTCAAGGCCGCGACCTGAGTGTTCAAGCTTCACCGACGGCGGGCAACGTCCCGCCGTTTGTTTTTTGTGTGACGGCGCGCTGCGCGCATAGTCAGACAATCGAAATCATAATAACAAGGAGGAGCATTCATGGATGTCCGCGCAGCAGTCGCTCACAAGTCCGGCGCGCCACTGAGTCTGGAAACCGTGCAACTGGAAGGGCCGCGGGCCGGAGAGGTGCTGGTCGAGATCAAGGCGACCGGCATCTGCCATACCGACGAGTTCACACTGTCCGGCGCCGATCCGGAAGGCTTGTTTCCCTCCATTCTCGGCCATGAAGGCGCGGGCATCGTCGTCGATGTCGGTGCCGGCGTGAAGAGCCTGAAAAAGGGCGATCACGTCATTCCGCTTTACGTGCCGGAATGCCGCGAATGCGAGTACTGCGTATCCCATAAAACCAACTTGTGCCAATCGATTCGCGTGACGCAAGGCCAGGGCCTCATGCCGGACGGGACCAGCCGGTTTTCGCTGAACGGCAAGAAGCTGCACCATTACATGGGAACCTCGACGTTTGCCAATTTCACGGTCGTACCGGAAATTTCGCTGGCGAAAATTCGCGAAGACGCGCCATTCGACAAGGTCTGCTATATCGGTTGCGGTGTTACCACAGGCATCGGCGCGGTGATCAATACGGCTAAAGTCGAGCCGGGCGCCAACGTCGTGATTTTCGGTCTCGGCGGCATTGGATTGAACGTCGTGCAAGGCGCGCGCCTGGCGGGTGCGGGCATGATCATCGGTGTGGACATCAATCCGAAGCGCCGTGCGCTCGCCGAGAAATTCGGCATGACGCATTTCGTAAACCCGAAGGACATGACCGAGAACGAACTGGTTCCCTATCTGGTGAACCTCACCAAAGGCGGTGCGGACTACAGCTTCGAATGCATCGGCAATGTGAAACTAATGCGCCAGGCCCTCGAGTGCTGCCATAAAGGCTGGGGTGTGTCCGTCATCATCGGCGTGGCGCCTGCGGGGGCCGAGATCGCGACGCGCCCATTCCAGCTGGTGACCGGCCGCGTGTGGAAAGGCACTGCGTTCGGCGGCGCGCGCGGGCGCACCGACGTGCCCAGGATTGTCGACTGGTACATGGAAAAGAAAATCAACATCGATGACCTGATCACGCACAAACTCAAGTTCGAAGACATCAACAAAGGCTTCGACCTGATGCATGCCGGCGAGTCGATCCGGTCGGTCGTGGTTTTCTAATGCATACACCCAACGCAGAGGCGCGGAGGACGCAGAGTTCGCGGAGATGGGCGCAAAAATGTACTGATGAGCGCGGCGTGTTGTGCCCATCGTGTGCCGATAATTTCTCTTCGAATGACGTGTTTGTATTTCCTCTGCGATCTCTACGTCCTCTGCGTCTCTGCGTTGGGTTTTGACTTAGATGAAAACGATAAGCGAACATAAATGTTTTGGCGGCGTGCAGGGTTACTACTCGCACGCGTCATCCGAGATCGGCCTGGACATGAAATTCTCGGTGTTCCAGCCGCCGCAGCACACCGCGGCGAAAGTGCCGGTGTTGTACTACCTGGCGGGCCTGACCTGCACGGAAGAGACCTTCGCGATCAAGGCAGGCGCGCAGCGCGTCGCAGCGGAACTCGGGCTGATGCTGGTCGCACCCGACACCAGTCCGCGCGGCGCAAACGTTCCTGGCGAGACCGATGCATGGGATTTCGGCGCCGGGGCCGGCTTTTACGTCGATGCCACGCGCGAGCCCTGGTCGAAGCATTACCGCATGTACAGTTACGTGACCCGCGAGTTACCGGCGCTGATCGCAGCAAAATTTGCGGCCGACAGTGCCCGGCAGGGCATCTTCGGCCACTCGATGGGCGGCCATGGCGCGCTGGTGTGTGCATTGCGCAACCCCGGGCAATACAAATCCGTGTCCGCGTTCGCGCCGATCGCTGCGCCGTCCCGATGCCCCTGGGGCAAGAAGGCGTTCAAGGGTTATCTGGGTGACGATCAGGCGGCGTGGAAAGCGTACGATGCCAGTGAACTCATGCGGCAAGGCGGGTTTGCCGGGCCGATCCTGGTGGATCAGGGACTGGCGGATAAATTTCTGTCCGAACAACTCTACCCGGAGGCGTTCGAGGCCGCGTGCCGTGCAGCGGACCAGCCGCTGATCCTCAACCGCCGCGACGGTTACGATCACGGGTACTTTTTCATCGCCACGTTCATGGAAGACCATCTGCGGCACCATGCCGTTCAATTGAAGAGGTAAACCATGCAGAAACTGCTCGTCTACCAGTCTTTGTGGGCCATGGAGCGGCGCCGTCCGGATGGTCAGGAATGGGCGCTGGATGAAAAGCTCGACATGATCCAGCGCGCCGGCTTCGACGGTTGCGGCGTGCGCTTCTTCGATTACAAATATGCCAGGGAAGTCACGGATTTCCTGCGCGCGCACGACATGACGTGGCAGGCCCAGTGCTATCCGCAGAAAGTCGACGACCTGAAACCCATACTCGAGCACGTCAAGGAGCTTGGCGCCGATCACATCAACCTGCAGCCGGACGTGCGGCCTTACTCGATCCAGGAGTGCATCCCCTATATCGAAGGCTGGCGGCGGCTGGCACACGACGCGAAGATCCCGGTGCACATCGAAACGCATCGCGATCGCATGACCACCGATCTTTTCTTCACGATGCAACTGCTCGATTGTTTTCCCGACCTGCGCCTGACCGGGGACTTGTCGCACTATGTGGTGGGCCGCGAGTTCGCGTGGCCGATCAGCGAGGTCAACCACGGCTACATGCGCCGCATCCTGGATAACTGCTGGGGATTTCACGGCCGGGTCGCGAGCCGCGAGCAGGTCCAGGTGCAGATCAGTTTTGCGCACCAGAAGGATTGGGTCGACCTGTTCATGGGCTGGTGGGAGTACGGGTTTCGCAACTGGCGCCGGCGCGCGCCGGCAGACGCAACTCTGACCTTCCTGTGCGAACTCGGGCCCAGGGAATACGCCATGACTGGCCCGGACGGCTACGAATTGTCCGATCGCTGGCAGGAAGCCAATTTGCTCAAGGACATGGTCCGCGCGCTCTGGGCGCGTATTGAAGCCGAAGAAGCCCAAGGCACCGCCAGGGCTGCCTGAACGGCATCCCTCGGTTCGGCCTGAAGAGCGGCATGGCCGTCCCGAACCGGCTGTTCCCGCCGGTTCCCACCATTGCGGGAAGGTCTTTCCATAATCGCTGGAACTAAGTACATTAACTACGTCACCGGTGGTGCGCACACAGGGCAGGGAGCCCGTGAGGCGCAATAAAAAGAACCATAAAAGGTGCGTGGCAATGCGATTCAAGGGAGCGGTTCCGCGCACTCTTGCGCGGCAGGGGACGATAGCATTCGATTCGCGGCCGGCCATCGCGGCGGCTTTGGCATGCGCACTCGTCTGGGCGCCCTGTGCGACGGCGGCGCTCGATGACCTGCGTTTTCGGGTGACCACCGACGCCACCTATGACGACAACATCTCGCGTGCCCGCAATGACGACAAGCTTTCGGACTCATTTGCGACCCTGAACCTGGGCGCGAGCGTGCCGTGGCAACTGACCGGGTCAACCCGGCTGGTGCTGGCCGGGAACGCGGGTGGCGAGAAGTTCAGGCGCTACGACGGGCTCGACCGCCGCTATATAAACCTGCAGGGGGAATTACAGTACCGCCGTTCCGGCCAGTTCAGCGAGCCCATCTGGGGCGTGTTCGTGCGTCATGGCAAGGACTGGTACGACTCGTCGCTGCGCGACGGATATCGAACGTCTGCCGGCTTTTCGGTGCGAAAGCCCCTGACGGACCGCCTGTTCTTGTTCAGCGCGCTGGCCTATAACCAACGCGACGGACGCAGCAAGGTGTTCGACACCCGCGAGGTGTCGCTGCGCGCCAATCTGGATTATTCCCTCACGCGCCGGCAGACCTTGTATGTGGGCGTGGAAGGTCGCGATGGCGATATCGTTTCCACGGCGCGACCGTGGCTTGCGTACCTCGATATTGCCGATGCCGTGGTGCAGGACGATGTGTTTACCGACACGGCCCGCTTTTCCTACCGGCTCAAGGCCTATACCGGCATCGCGAGTATCGGCTACAACTTTGCGCTCGGCGAATCCACTGCATTGGATCTGTCCTACCGGGTGGCCTATTCCCGCCCGCACGATCAACCGCCCAGCGTGGTCACCAGGAAGACGATCGACTATGTGGACAACCAGGTGACGTTGTCGATCCTGTTCCGGTTCTAGGAGTCCGAACCATGTACCGTCTGCGCCTTCCCATCCTTCTGTTGATTTGCGCGGGCGCGCTGCTTGGCGGCTGCTCCCAGGGAAACTCCGGCGACGAGGCCGTGACCGGATCGGCCGCGGTGCCGGCCGGGCTGGACCGTTTTCTTCTGTTTCCGAATCCCATCGTCGAAACCAGCGGCAGTTTCGAAACGGACACGACTGCTTATGCACAGGCCTATTACGCGGCAGTCGATCCCTATGGTGAAAGAACCACGCTGGCCGCCTGGAAAAGCAAGAACCAGTTCGGCATGGGCGGTCAGGAGTTCGTGGCGGTTTTTCGCGACGTGCGGGATCTTGGTTACGGCCGCCGCATGACGGGGCGGCGCAATGCCGACGGCAGCATCGCGTTCTTCGTGGAGAATTATCACGTCGCCAACGTGCCGGGTGGCTATTCGCAAGTCAACGTCGACGCGGCGGTCGTTCGCGACGGCCAGTGGCATGTGGGCACCAATGCCATCGAGTGGAGTCCTGGCCAATGCACGGCCGCGGATCCGGCGGATTGCGATCCGTCGTTCAGATTCACCAAATACTTCAACTTCGATCCGGTCAGCGGGCAGCGGCACAACACGCTCGACCTCGATGGCCGGGGGCCGAAGGCGATGCCGGGCATTTGCGTGAACTGCCACGGCGGGCGCGCCGACCCGCTGACACCGCAATCGCATTTTGCGCTGGCGGAAAACTCGCTGTCGCGCAAACGCGGCGATGTGCAGGCCCGGCTGCAGGCCTTCCATGTGGACAGCTTCGAGTGGTCCGCGACGCCCGGTTTTACGCGTGCGGACCAGGAAGCCGTGCTCAAGATATTCAATCAATGGGTGTTGTGCTCTTATCCTGGAGGCGGCGGCGTCAGCGGCAGCTGGGGAAGCTGCGTGCGACCTGCCGCCGGTGCCAATGAATGGCAGGGTACGGCTGCCGCCCTGATCCAGAACTGGTACGGCGGGGCGGCCACGCCGAATGCGCAGTTCTCCGATAACTATGTTCCTGCGGGTTGGAACACCGGCGCTTCGAATGTGCAGCTATACCGGTCCGTGGTGGCGCCCTATTGCCGCACCTGCCATCTCATGCGCGGCAGCGCGAACCAGAGCGACGTCGATTTCGACAGCGAAGCGAAATTCAGAGGCTACGCGGCACGCATCAAGAGCCATGTGTTCGATCGCGGCAACATGCCTCTTGCCTTCCTGGTCTATCAGGATTTCTGGCGCTCCAACGGCCCCTCGATCCTGGCAAGCTACCTCGATTCCGTGCTCGGCGCTGGCACCGCGACGACTGCCGGTGGTGCCGCCAAGCTGCCGGGAAGACCCATCGCCGAGCCCGGCCCGAACCGCATGGTGCGAAGGGGTGCGAACGCCACGCTCTATGGCGGCGACAGCCTGTTTGCCACAAGCTATAACTGGACGCTGGATTCCTCGACACCTGGGGCGACCATCTCGAACGCGAATTCGCCGACGGCGACGTTCTTCTCGAATTTTGCCGGCAACTATATCGTCCATCTGGCCGTGACGGGCGGCGGGCAATCCGACACCAAAGCGGTGACCATTACGGTTGACGACAATTTCCGCAATCCTGCCACGCTGAAGTTCGCGCACGTCAAGGACGTGCTGCAAAACGGCTCCACCTGTACCACTTGCCATCTGCCGCGCGCCGTAGTGCAGCCTTCCGCCACGCCGCCGATCGCGTTCACCGACTTCGACCGTAATCGCAGCGGTACGGTCGATGCAACCGACGAGGCCTGGTTCATCAGCGAGTTGATGGGACGGGTGAATTTCACCGAGCTTGCCGACAGCGCGTTGCTGCGCAAACCCAGTGGCACCCATCACAACGGCGGCACCCTGTTCAACCTCGCGACCTATGCCGGGCTGGCGAATTACTCAACCATCTATAACTGGATTCTGAACGGCGCGCCCAGTGGCGGCGTAGTGGCCAGCGCTGGAGCAGACAGCACAGAGAATGTGACGTTTGCCGGTTCGCCGGCTGCTGCCGCGATTGCGCTCGACGCCAGCACGAGCATTGGCGCGACCAGTTTCCCCTGGACCTATTTCGTTCGATGCCCGCCTGCCATCCCAACGCGACGGCCGCGACCGGCATTTCGCCTTCGATAAGCAACCCAAACTCGCCACGGCAACGCTGAACGTATTCGACATCGGAACATACGTCGTGCGCCTGACCGTAAGCAATGGCGCCGACACGGATTTCACGGAACGCACAATTACAGTGACGGAGACGGCCGTGACGGCGACAGCCTCCCCGAGTGGGGTGCAGTCGCTGACATTCACGGGCGCGCCCCCCACCTCGACGGTCAGTCTGAGTTCGGCAGGGACCACAGGCAGTCCCGCTGTCTTATTCGTGGGCTTATGCGCCCCTGAGCGCGACGAGCTGCGGGACCATCAGTAACGCCGGATCTGGCCACTGCCACCCTGACCGTGCCGGATACGGCAATCGGGCAGACGTGCACGTTCCGGTTGACTGCCGCAAATGTTTCGACGACTGACGTTGACGATACGACAATCACCATCGCCGCTGCAGCGGGGCAGAATCCCAATGCCAGCTATACCGCGACCACGACCAGTCGCTGCACAGTAAGCAATGGCGCCAGTTCTACCCCATCGGCCGCTCTGCACCTGGGCGGGTAGTCCGTTCAATGCAACGATCGGACTCGCGGGCAGTGCAAGCGGTACCGGGTACGCTGACTTACCAGTGGTCCGTCACGTCTGGCCCGACGGGCTCGTCGATCACGAACAGTACGTCGTCGTCAGCGACGCTGAACATTGTCAATGACGGGACATATACGGTGCAGTTGTTCGTGGACAACGGGGCATTGAGTACTGGCACGACGGTGAGCAAGAATATAACGGTATTGGCCGACGCGACATTCGTGGAGGTACGGTCGGTCTTTACCGTGCTGCACGTTGTGCCACGGGAGGCTGCCATTCGATCGGCAATCCGCCGCCGGTTGTGGCGGTGAATTCCGGCGGCGCGCCGTCCTGGGACAACGTGAACGATGCCGGGGGAAACACGCTGCACGACCGGGTGTTGCGCGCGTCAATGCTGCCGCACCTGCATCCAGCTTGCTACTGCTTAATCCACTGGGCAGTTCTGCTGCGCCGAATACGAACGGTCATGGCGGTGGAGCAGTATTCGGCCTCCGATGAGAACGACCCTGACTACATTACGTTCCTGACTTGGATCATAGGTGGCGCGCCGCCACTGATCCAATCTGTATCCAATTATTCTAAAGGCCGTCTGCGCAACGTTGCCGGTCTTTTTATGTACGGCGTCAGCGATTGCTCAGTAATCCTTGCGCGGTCCGCCGTAATCCTCCGACGGAAACACAAACGGCGGCGTGCGGCCAACCAGCGTTTCGATCAGCATCAGTTCCTGGTCGGTGTGATTGATGAACGGCGCTTTGCGAATCGCCTTGCCATCCTTAGGTTTTGCCAGGATGTACAGCGGTTCATCATGGTGCTTCGAGGTCACGGTCTTCGTCGCATTGGGATCGCTGGTGGCATTGATGTCGGTCACGCCGTAGCAGGTGCAAAAATAAGTCTGTTCGGGATCGGTTTCCGCATAAACGCCGGTGCCGCGAATGCCGATGGTGGCAGTCGCGGTGGCGAAACGCTGGGGCTTGTTCGGGCCGAACACCGCCAGCACCTTGCCGGTGATCAGGCGCAGCGCATTGGTCACGACGTTGTTCGACGTTTCCTGGCCCAGGCTCATGCGGCTGGATTCGCGCAGGATAAAGGCGCTCACACCGCTCACGAACACCACTTCCGAGCCTCTGCCGGTTTCAACGGTATCGTTGCCGCTGATACGGGTTTTCAGCGTGGCCGGCGCGCCGTTGACTTTGACGTCGCCGCTTAGCCGGTAGATGGAGCGATCGGGCGGCAGTTTCGCGGGTTTCTCGCCGAGTACATCGGCAAGGACGCGGTGGACGGAAAGGTTGGACAGGACGCCAGCGCCCAGCAACTTCACCAGCAGGCGCCGCCGGGGATCATCGGGTTCACGTAGCAGGTACACAAAGCCCCCCTTCAAGTATGACTACCCGTATTCGGTCATTTTTCTTTTTGCAATCCGCTTCCAGTGTACCGGCGCCGCAGGGAGACTGGAAGTAGATCGAGCCCCGCCGGGCAAGGCAGTTCGCTTTCGCCGGTACGCGACGTACAATCCGGGTCAATGATCATAGGAGAGGCAAGTCCATGAGCGAGGAACATCTCGTCATTGCCGGCAGGCTGTTCGGCGCCATTCTGGCAGGCGGGCTGATCGGATTGGAACGCAGTTTTCGTGGGCGCCCGGCCGGTTTTCGCACGCATACGCTGGTCTGTCTTGCCTCGGCGGTATTGATGCTGATCCCCGGTTTCACGGGGCACTGGATTCATTTCAATGACACGGAAAGCGTCACGATGGATCCGACGCGCATGGCACAGGGCATCATGACAGGGATCGGTTTTCTCGGCGCCGGTGTTATTTTCAAAGAGGGCATCACCGTCAGGGGGCTGACCACGGCCGCTTCCATCTGGATTACGGCAGCAATTGGCATCCTGATCGGTATCGGGTTCTATTTCCCGGCGACCGTCACAACCGCGCTGGTGCTGTTCGTGCTGTCGATCTTCCACTGGATCGAAGCGCGCATGCCCACACAGAACTATGCGCGATTGGAAGTCTCGTTCCGCCGTGCAGAGGGCTGGGACGAAACGGAGCTGCGCTCGGAGCTCGAAGCGCATGGCTTCAGCGCAGCCCACTGGACTTATCGGGTCACGGAAAGTACAAACCGGCTCGAGTACCGCATGATGATCCACACGCCGCAGGCGCAAAATTTCCAGAAGCTCGCGAACAGTCTGACTGCCAATCCCCTGGTGATCGAGTTTCGCATCGCGCCCTCAGGCGATTGACGCGCACCCGGTCAGCGATGTTTTTTGATCCCGCCGCCGCCGGCATGTTGGGGGCCGAGCCACCCCAGCATCCTCGAGATCAACTGCGAGCCCTGGCGTAACTTCTCGCGCGCCGCGGGGATAGAGAGTTTCGTGTCGCGATGGCGCATGTAGACGATGTTGAGCGCAGCCACCGTGCCGAAATGATCGAAAATCGGAAAGCAGATGTCGACCACGCCGCTGATGGTGTCGCTCGGCCCTTCATCGTAGCCACGCTTGCGAATGGCATCCAGACGCTTGTCCAATGCGCGCCGCCGCGCCTGCCGGTCGCGACCGGTGCCGGACAACTCCGTCAGAAACTGATCGCGCCGGCTGCCATCCTGGAACGCCGAAATTACGCGCGCGGAAACGCGATCGTCGTGAAACGGGAAATGCGAGCCTTGACGCACCGAATAGCTCATGGGCTCGGGAGACTCGGCGCGCGCCAGTACCACGAGACGCGCGTCGTGATGCACGCATAGATGATTCGATTGTCCGGTGTCCCGCGCCAGGTCCTGCATGTGCGGCATTGCACAATCCAGCAGCCGATCCACGGGCGGGTGCAAGTGAGCGAGTTCGAACAGGCGCAGCGTGAGCAGATAAGTGGCATCCGATTGTCGGGCCAGGAACCCCCGTCGCACCAGCACGTCGAGCATGCGGAACAGCTCGTTGGGCGAGCGGTCGAGCCGGCGGGCGATTTCCTGCAGATTCAGGCCGTGCGGGGCGGCGGCAAGCAATTCGAGCACGTCCAGACCCTTTTCGAGCGCGGGCGCGGAGTAGCGCGCTTCTTCGGCGGCTCCCGAGGTTCGTGTTGACAAGCGCTCACCCGGTTTTTATATTTGAAATGCCATTTTATCTGTAAACTATGTCCTTCGCGCAGGCATTGCGTTCAGCGCGGCGGCACCGGGGCAGCCAGACGGCAGTTGTGGTTGTTCGGCACTCCCCGTCCTTGCATTCAAGTTCAAAAAAATCAGCTTTCATAACGACCGGAGGAAACACAATGCAGACCATGCGTACCTTCAAACGCAGCGCCGCCATTCTCGGCACGCTGCTGGCATTCAGCGCTGCGGCCTACGCGGCGGATCCCTCGACGTTCCCGGCCCCGACCGGCGACAAGAGCATCGTCCCCGGGGGCGCAAAACTGGAACTCATTTTCGATGGCGGCTGCATGCTGACCGAAGGGGTTGCGGCCGGCCATGACGGCATGATTTATTTCAGCGATATCACGTTCACAAAATTCTGCCGCGATGCGAGCGGCAAATACGCGCAGGCAGGCAACATCTGGAAGTACAACCCGAAGAACGGCGAGACCACGATATTCCGCTCGCCGAGCGGCATGTCCAACGGCCTGAAGTTCGATCGTGACGGCAACATGCTTGCGGCACTCGGCGCGGACTATGGCGGGCGCATGCTGATCAAGACCGACATGAAAAACGGCAAGAGCATCATTCTTTCCGGCCTCTATGACGGCAAACCGTATAACGCCCTGAACGACATCACCATCGACGAGAAGGGCCGCATTTACTTCACCGATCCGCGTTACCTGGGTCATGAAGGGGTCTACCAGGCCGGCTTCGCGGCTTACCGCCTTGATACCGACGGGACCGTGACCCGCGTTGCGACCAACTGCGGCAAGTGCAACGGCATTCTGATTTCGCCGGACCAGAAGACGATGTACATCGTCAGCAACGATAATGGCTGGCTGGAGTTTCAGGATCTGAAGAAAGGCGAGAGCACGGTTCAGAACTCGCACCTGCTGCAAGCTTATGACGTGGATGCGCAAGGCAATCTGAGCAACCGCCGCGTGGTGATCGATTACGGCAAGCTCGACAAGCCTTGCAGCGGGCCGGACGGCATCCTCGCCGATGCCGATAGCAACATCTGGCTGGCGTCGCGCTGCGAGCACCGGCCCGGTGTGCAGGTCATCAATGCGCAAGGCAAGGAACTCGCCTACATTTCGACAGGCACTGAGATGCCGACCAACATCGGCTTTGGCCGCGGGGCGGATTCCAACCTGTTGTATCTGACTTCAGGCAAGAGCCTCTACAAGATCCGTGTGGGCAAGAAGGGCTATCAGCTTCCTTAAGCGTCGCGCATGTCCTTTGGTCGCAGGGGTTCAGGCCCCTGCGGCTTTTTCACAGCACAGGAGTATTTCATGAGTAACGCGCAGCGGGCCGTCGCCGGCAAGACGTATAAGGTGCTTTCTGAGGAGCAAGTGGACGCCTTCAACAGGAACGGCTACCACTTTCCGGTACGGGCGATCTCCGAGGCGCAGGCGGATGCTTACCGCGAGCAACTCGAAAACTTCGAGTTCGAGCACGGCCTGATCATGAAAACGCCCTATCGCACCAAGCCGCACATGGTGTTCCAATGGGCCAACGAACTGATCCGCAATCCGCGAATCGTGGATACGGTGGAAGACATACTGGGCCCCAACCTGCTGGTCTGGGGCACGAGTTTCTTCATCAAGGAACCGAACGACCCGGCTTATGTGTCGTGGCACCAGGATTCGACCTACTGGGGCCTTTCGCATCCCGATATCGTGACCGCATGGGTCGCGCTGAGCGTCAGCGACATCCCGAATGGCGCGATGCGCGTCATTCCCGGCACCCATCTGAAAGATCAGTTGCCGCACCAGGACACGTTCGCCGACAACAATCTGCTGACGCGCGGCCAGGAAGTTGCGGTCGAAGTCCAGGACGGCAACGCCGTGGACCTTACGCTCGCGCCGGGTGAGATGTCGCTGCACCATGTGCGCATCGTGCATGGATCGGAACCCAATCGCGCGCACTATCGCCGGCTGGGACTGGCCATTCGTTATGTACCGACGTATGTGCGCCAGACCGAAGGGCCGCGGGATTACGCCACGCTGGTGCGCGGCCAGGACGACTACCATCACTTCCAGTACGAGCCCGAGCCGCGCGTCGATCTCGGTGCGCAGGAAGTCGCCGAGCACAAGCGCGTCACGGAAGAAGCCAACAAAATTCTGTACCGGGGAACAGACAGGGTCCAGCGTTGAGGCGTCCTCCCATGAAGTGCTGGATGCCGGTACTGCTGGTCTGTGTCGCACTGGCTGGTTGTCAGAAGGCCGCGGAGCAGAAGAGCACCGGATCGGTCCCGCCTGCCGATGCCACGACCTGGAAGATGATGTCGTTGTGGGGCGCCGGCACGTTGCCGCAGAAACTCAACGAGAAGTTCGCCGAGCGCGTCAAGGTCATGAGCGCGGGCCGTCTGGTGATCGAAGCGCTGCCCGCTGGTTCCATCGTCGCCGCAACCGAAAGCCTCGATGCGGTGAGTTCGGGCGTGCTCGATGCGCAGCAGGGCGGCACCGGCTACTGGCCGGGCAAGGATGCGGCTTTTTCGCTGCTGGGCGACTTGCAGGGTAGCTGGGAGTACCCGCGTCAGGCGCAGAACTGGCTTGAGTATGGCGGCGGCAAGGAACTGGTGCGCGAGTTGTACGCCCGTTACAACGTGTATTTCGTCACCGGCATCTGGTACGGCGCCGAGTCGCTGGTGTCCAAGCGGCCGATCCGCGTGCTGGAGGATTTCAAGGGCCTCAAAATGCGCGCGCCCGTCGGCATGGGGCAGGACATCTTCAGCAGACTCGGCGCGGCCCCCGTCAATCTTCCCGGCAGCGAGGTTTACACGTCGCTGGAGCGCGGCGTCGTCGACGCTTCCGACTGGGGGACCTTGTCAATGAACCAGGACCTCGGTTATCACAAGCTCGCGCGCTACCCGACTTATCCCGGCTTTCACTCGATGCCCATGGGGGACGTCGCCGTGAACATGAAACGGTGGAATGCGCTGCCGGACGACCTCAAGGCCATTGTCGAGGTGGCCGCCCGGGATTTCAGCCGCGAGATGGTGGAACTGAACGGCCTGGAGGACATCCGCGTCGCCAACGAAGCAGCAAAGCTCGGCTTCGAGCCGATCAGCCTGCCTGCGGAGGAGCGGCGCAAATTCCGCGAACTCGCGCGCAGCGTATGGAAAGAGTATTCCAGCCGCAGCCCCATGGCGCAGCGGGTCTATGACTCGCAGATCGCTTACCTGCAGAAGCTTGGCCTGCTGCACTAGAATCCGGCACTGAGCACGAGAGGCGAATCAGGCATGACCTGCATTCGCTCATAAAGCCGAGGGCCAACGATGGCCCCATGGAGGAGCATGTCCCGCATCGCACCGGTTGCGGATTTTGCCGACAGGGCGCTCGAGCGTTTCACCGGCAAGGTCGGTCAACTGACGAGCTACGTATTTCTGGTCATCGTCGCCATTACCACCTTTGAAGTGGTGATGCGCTATTTCTTCCGCTCGCCAACCATCTGGGTGCACGAATTCAGCGTCATGCTCGCTGCCATTGCTTTCGTGGTTGGCGGCCCGCTCGTGCACCAGCGCCGGCGCCATATCACCATCAGTTTTTTTTATGAACGCATGGGGCCGCGCTTGCGCCCCTGGGTGGATCTGTTCGGTTCCGCGCTGATCATGGTGTTCCTGGTACTGCTGTCCTATACGACCATCGAGCAGGCTTCGGCGTCGCTGGCCACGCGGGAAACTTCGGGCACGGCGCTGAACCTGCCGATTCCCGTGGTCCTGAAAATGCTCTTCGCCGCCTGCGTCGTGCTGATGCTGGCACAAAGCATCCTGCATCTGGTGACCGATGTGCGGAAACTACGTGTCGTGCGTAATGAGCATTGAATGGCTCACCTTGCTGATGTTCGGCGGCATGATTGTGCTGCTGATGCTCGGCTTGCCGCTTGCCTTTGTCACCGGGCTGATCGGCGTTGGCGTAACGGTAGCGTTGTTCGGGCTGGACGGCCTGCAACTGGTGGCCAGCCGCATCTACAGCTTCATGAGCGAGTACGTGCTCGTGTCGGTGCCGATGTTCATCATGATGGCCTCGCTCATGGAGCGTTCCGGGGTGGCCAGGGATCTGTTCAACGCCATGCGCGTCTGGGCGGGGCGCCTGCCCGGCGGATTGGCGATCCAGACCATGGTCGCCGCGACGTTCATGGGTGCAATGACCGGCATCATCGGCGGCGAGATCGTGCTGCTTGGCCTGATTGCGCTGCCGCAGATGCTCCGGCTGGGCTACGACCGCAAGCTCGCGATTGGCACCATTTGCGCGGGCGGATCGCTGGGCACCATGATTCCGCCATCGATCGTGCTGGTGATTTACGGCCTGACGGTGAATGTGTCGATCGGCGACCTGTTTGTCGCCAACCTCATTCCGGGTCTGCTGCTCTCCGTGGTGTACATGGGCTACATCTATGTGCGCTGCTTTCTGAATCCGGCGCTCGGTCCTGCCGCGCCGGACAACGAGCATGCGATTCCGTTACTCGACAAGCTCAAGCTCATGAAGGGCCTGCTGCTGCCGCTGCTTGTTATCGCGGCGGTGTTGGGCACCATCTACCTGGGCATTGCTTCGGTTACGGAGGCTGCCGCGATGGGTGTGGTGGGCACCCTGTTCGCCGCGTTGCTCCGGCGCGAACTGAACTGGCAGATGCTTCGCGAATCCGCCATGCAGACCATGACCACGTGCGGCATGCTGCTCTGGCTTTCATTCGGCGCGACTGCGATGATCGGCGTCTACAATCTGGCAGGCGGCCCATCGTACATCCGCGAGGTGATCACCGGGCTGGACCTGCCCCCGCTGGCGGTCATCATGATGATGATGCTGATCCTCATGGCGCTGGGATGCATCATGGATTGGGTCGGGATCTGTCTGCTCACGATGCCGATTTTCGTGCCCATCGTCGTGGCCATGGGTTTCAGCCCGGTCTGGTTTGGCGTGCTGTTCTGCCTGAACATGCAGCTATCCTATCTGTCGCCGCCGTTTGGACCCGCCGCGTTTTACCTGAAGGGTGTCGCCCCCCCGGAGATTTCGCTCAATGACATTTTCTCGGCGCTGTGGCCATTTCTGATTCTGCAGTTCGCGGTGCTGGCGCTGGTGGTAACCGTTCCCGACATCGCCATGTGGCTTCCTTCGCTGAACGACTGACATGAAATTTCAAGCCGCAGTCCTGAACAAGATCAACGCTCCGCTGACGCTCGACACGCTGGACATGGCGCCCCTGTCGCCCGGCGACGTGCTCGTCAGAATCAAGGCGAGCGGCCTGTGCCATACCGATCTCGAGGTCATCCAGGGCTCGCTTGCATACCCCCTGCCCATCGTGCTCGGCCACGAAGGCGCGGGTGTCGTCGAAGCCGTGGGCAGCGGCGTGACGCAAGTGCAGGTGGGCGACCATGTCATCTGTTCCTGGAATCCGCATTGCGGCCACTGTTTTTATTGCGAGCGCGACCTGCCGATCCTGTGCGAACCGTTCGCGCGCAATCAGCCGAAGGGTTTTCTGCTCGACGGGCGCTCGCGCATGAAGCGCGGCGACGAGCCCGTGCATCATTACTCGGTCACTTCAACGCATGCTCAGTACACGGTGGTGCCCGAATCCGGCGCCATCCCCGTTCCCGCCGAGCTGCCATTCGATCGCGCATGCATCATCGGCTGCGGCGTAATGACCGGCGTGGGCGCCGTCGTGCGCAAGGCAAAAGTGCAAGCCGGCGCGAGCGTCGTCGTGATCGGCTGCGGCGCGGTCGGGCTGAACGCGTTGCAAGGGGCCAGGCTGGCGGACGCCGGCCGGATCATCGCGGTGGATGTCGGCCAGGCGAAGCTCGAGCGTGCCGTGGCGTTCGGTGCCACAGATACCATCGACGGTTCGCACGCAGACGCACTGGAGCAGGTCAGGGCGCTCACCCAAGGGCGTGGCGCGGATTACGTGTTCGAGGCCGCGGGCAACAGAGCCTCATTCCGTTTGTCGGTCGAAGCAGTCCGTCCCGGCGGCCAGGTTGTCTGGCTGGGCAAGATCAGCGTGAATGAAGACGTGAGCTTCCGCTGGGGATCGCTCATGGGGGAGAAACGCTTCGTGCGGTCGAGCTATGGCGATGCGCGCCCGCGCCGCGATTTTCCCTGGCTTGCCAACGAGTATCTCGAGGGACGGCTCAAGCTCGACGAACTCATTACACGGCGCATCCGCCTCGACCAGATCAACGACGGGTTTGCGGCGCTGGCGCGCGGCGAAGGCATTCGTACCGTGGTGATGTTTGACTGAGCCGCAAGCAGCTGCTTTCTCTCAGCGGCATGCCGGGCTATGCTGTCAGCCCTTGCATGCATCGCGATGCACGGCACTTGAACCCTGCGAGAGGCATTCATGAACCGCATCAAATCGCTCAGCGCGCGCCGGTTTCGCGTGCCGCTCCCGGAGGTTTTGTCCGATGCGAAACACGGCGACCATACGCACTTCGAACTGATTACGGTCCGCGTGCGTCTCGACGACGGCAGCGAAGGCACCGGCTACACCTACACCGGCGGGCGCGGCGGCCAGGCAATAGCGGCCATGGTCACGCATGATCTGGCACCTTTCCTGGTCGGGCGAGACGCGACCGATGTCGAAGCGCTGCACGATGCGATGCAGTGGCACATCCACTATGTGGGGCGCGGCGGCATCGCCTCGTTCGCGATTTCGGCCATCGATATCGCGCTGTGGGACCTGCGCGGCAAGCGGCTTGGGCGGGCGTTATGGAGTATGGCGGGCGGGTCCAGCCGGCGCTGCAAGGCCTATTGCGGTGGCATCGATCTGAATTTTCCGCTGGACAAACTGCTGGCGAGTATCAAGGGCTATCTCGATCGCGGTTTCAATGGCGTCAAGATCAAGATCGGCCAACCCGAGCTGGCCGAGGACGTAGCCCGCGTGCGGGCGGTGCGCGAGTTGATCGGTCCGAATCTCGCGCTGATGGTGGATGCCAATTACTCCATGAGCGTGGACCAGGCGATCGCCGCCGCGCGGGCTTTCCAGCCCTTCAACCTGGTCTGGTTCGAGGAGCCCACGATTCCCGACGATTATTCCGGTTACGGGCGCATCGCCGAGGCCACGAGCATGCCGCTGGCCATGGGGGAGAACCTGCATACCCTGCAGGAGTTCGACCATGCCTTTGAACGCGCCCGGTTGTCTTTCATTCAGCCCGATGCGTCCAATTGCGGCGGCATTACCGGCTGGCTGCGCGTCGCGCAGCGCGCGCGAGAGGTGGGCATGCCCGTTTGCAGCCACGGCATGCAGGAACTGCATGTGAGCCTGGTAGCCGGTCAGTCCAATGCGGGCTGGATCGAAGTGCACTCGTTTCCGATCGATGCCTATACCACGCGGCCCCTGCAGGTCGAGAACTGTCTGGCGGTTGCGCCCGACAGTCCAGGCACCGGCGTGGAGTTCGACTGGGCCCGGCTGGAAGCGGCGCACGACGACGCGGACTGAAACCGATGCACACGCATTGCAGGGCTGACTTCTGATGTACAACCACCCGCCGCTGGCAGCCGATCATATCGATGCCGAGCATCACGTCGCTCCGCTCGGCGATCTGGCGCTTGAATCAGGCGAGGTGATCCGCGACTACCGGCAGTCGTTTGTGACGCACGGGAAACTCGATCGCGAGAAATCCAACGCGATACTCGTCTGCATCTCCCTGACCGGCAATCATCACCGGCTGGATTTCCTGATCGGGCCGGGCAAGGCGCTCGATACCGCCCGGTACTTCGTCATTGCCGCCGATCCCATCGGCAACGGCCTGTCGACGTCGGCGTCAAACAGCGAACAACAGCCGGGCATGCGCTTTCCGCGCTTCACGATCCGCGACATGGTGCAAAGCCAGCATCTGCTGTTGACGCGTCATTTCGGAATTTCCAAGGTGCATGCGGTCGTTGGCGCTTCGATGGGCGGCATGCAGGCGCTGCAGTGGGCGGTGAGTCATCCGCACTTCCTGCGCAATTGTGTCGCCATGACACCCATGGCGAAAACCTCCGCCCTGGGCGGTTCTGGTGACCGAGACCGCGCGCTGCTGCCTGATGGCCGATCCGGCCTGGACCTGCGACGGGTTCCGCACAGCCCCGGAACGCGGCTGGCGCGCGTACACCGGATTGATGACGGCGTTGCTGAGCCGCACCCCTGCTGCGCTGGAAGAATTCCTGCCCGATTGCGCCGCGGCGCATCTCTGGTTCGAGAAAATGCATGCGCACAACCGTAAGAACGCGTTCGACGCCCATGATTACCTGTATCAGTCGTGGGCCTACGAGGCACACGACGTCGGCATGACGGGAAACTTCAACGGCGATACAGCCGCGGCGCTGGCGGCAATCGAGGCGCGGACGCTGATCCTGGCGCCCGCGCTCGACTTGTTCAATCCCGCGCAGGCCGCGCGCGACGCCGCCACGCATATTCCCGGCGCCCGCTGTGTTGAAATACCTTCGATGCAGGGCCATCAGGCCGCGACCAGCACCAAACCCGACGATGCCGCATTTCTCAAGCGCGTGATCGGCGAATTCCTGAGCACAGATTCCTGATCGCGCTGAAATCCGGCTCAGCCAAGGTATCTATACTTATCCGTTCACCGTTCTCACGCCAAAGGAAAGTCATGATCGTCGATCACCGCACGTACAACATAAAACCCGGGCAGCTCAACGCCTATCTGAAACTCTACGAAACCGAAGCCTTGCCATTGCAGCTCAAGTATCTCGGCCACTGTGTGGGCTGGTACGTCAGTAACGATATCGGCCCGCTGAATCAGATCGTGCACATGTGGGCATACAAGAGCCTCGCCGAGCGCGAGGAGCGCCGTGGCAAACTGGCGTCTGACCCGGCGTGGCCGAAATTCCTGGACAAGGCGACGCAATTTCTGGATAGCATGGAGAACAAGATTCTGCGTCCGGCGCCGTATTTCAAGCCACCCGAGATGAAAGGCCAGGGTTGATCGCCACCGCCGGCGCCATGATTGACGTTCGCGTGTTCGATTCTGCCGGCGACGCGGAGTGGGCCGCCGAAGTCATGACGCACTCCGAGCCGTGGGTCACGCTGAACACCGGCTATGCGCGCAGCCTCGCCTTGTTGAGCGATGCGAATCGCGAACGTTACCTGGCGCATCGCGGCGGCGAACGGGTCGGTTTTCTGGTGATCAACATGCAGGGTGCGTTCATCGGCTATGTGCAGTTGCTCGGCGTTGCCGCGGCATTTCGCGGGCAGGGTATTGGCCAGGCACTTATCGAATATGCCGAGCAACGCATTTTTCGCGAAACCCCGAATGTGTTTATCTGCGTGTCTGATTTCAACCGGGACGCGCAGCGCTTCTACTCGAAGATGGGCTATAGCAGAGTCGGCGAACTGCCGGACTTCGTTGTCAGCGGTCATGCCGAATTCCTGTTGCGCAAGACCATTGGTCCGATCCGGCCGGAGACAAATTGAACCCGCCCGCACAGTCACAAGCTGACGCGTTGCTGGCGTTCTGGTTCGGCGCCGAAACCGACGCCGTCGCCATTGCGGATCAACAAAAAACACTGTGGTGGAAAAGCACGCCCGCTCTCGACGAGGACATGCGCAAGCGTTTCGGCGAGCTGGTCGAAAGGGCTGCTACCGGCGCACTCAATGACTGGCGTTCGACACCGCGCGGATTGCTGGCTTTGATCCTTCTGGCCGATCAGTTGCCGCGTAACATCTATCGCAACACCCCTCGCGCATTCGCGTTCGACGCGGCGGCGCGCGAACATTGCCGCCATGGCCTTGCGCAGGAATTCGACCAGCGCTTGCGTCCGATCGAGCGCGTCTTTCATTATCTTCCGCTCGAACATTCGGAAGCCCTGCAGGATCAGCGGGACGCCTGCCGGTTGTTTTCCGATCTCGTGGTGTTGGCCGCCGCCGGGCAGCGGGAATTGTTCTGCGGCTATCTTCGTTTCGCCGAACGCCATCGCGACATCATCGCGCGCTTCGGCCGGTTTCCGCACCGTAACGGCATTCTGGGCCGATCCTCCACGGTGGAAGAACTCGCTTTTCTGCAAACGCCCGGTTCGTCTTTCTGAGGACCCGGGGCGCCCGCGCTGCCGGGGCGGGCGACATTGGCATATCTTGTGCTCACCGGTAGCCGGGGAGGATAAGTCCGGTGGCTTCATCACGGTCCGTCGAGCATCGCAAGGCAGCCAGTCGTGCGGGTCTGAATTATGTGACCGACGGGGTGGTCGGCATCAGCCGTCGCCGCGCCGGCAAGGGCTGGATTTTCTACCGGCCGGACGGCGAACGCATTAGCGACCCCGACGAGCGCCGGCGCATCACCTCGCTGGTCATTCCGCCGGCCTGGACGGACGTCTGGATCAGCGCGGATCCCGACGGACATATTCAGGCCACGGCGCGCGATGCGCGGGGGCGCAAACAGTATCGCTACCATGTACGTTATCGCGACGCGCGCGACCAATCCAAGTTCCGTCACATGCTCGAGTTGAGCGAGGTGCTCCCGGCCATCCGCGAACGCGCGGAACGGGATTTGCGTGGGCCGGAACTGAGCCGCCGCCAGGTGCTCGCAACGGTCGTGCAATTGCTGGACAAGACGCTCATTCGCGTGGGCAATGACGAGTACGCGCGCGAGAACCGTTCCTACGGACTGACGACGTTGCGCATGCAGCACGTGCAGGTCAACGGGTCGAAACTGAGTTTCAGTTTCCGTGGCAAGAGCGGCGTGCAACATGCGATATCCGTGACCGACCGGCGCATAGCGCGCATCGTGCAACGCTGCCAGGATCTCCCGGGCCAGGAATTGTTCCAGTACCTGAATGGCGCCGGGAAACGCGAAACAGTCACATCCGATGACGTCAACGCTTATTTGCGCGAGATTTGCGCGCGCGATATCACCGCGAAGGATTTCCGCACCTGGGGCGGCACGATGCTGGCCGGCGTGAAGTTGCGGGAGATGGGCCCGGCCGCCACGCAACGCGAAGCCAAACGCAACATCATCCGCGCGATCGATGCCGTCGCCGAACGTCTGGGTAATACGCGGATGGTCTGCCGCAAATACTACGTGCACCCGGCTTTGCTGCATGCGTATCTGCAAGGCTTGATACCGGGAGCGTCCGAGCCGAGTCCCCCCGGCGCGGTCGCCGCATCCGACCCACGCCGGCGCTGCGGCGCGACGAGATCGCCATTCTTCAGTTCCTGCAGGAAGTGCTCTGATCCATCCAAATCGTTCAGGCGGTTGTCGTCCGTGCGCGACAGGACGTCGCCGGCGCGACGACCGATTCGTTAATGTTATTAGATAGATGCCGATCCGGCTCATTCCTTGCATCGCAACGGGCATTTCCATGCAATTCGCATAGTCAGGGCCGTTCATGACCAGCGATGTGGGCAATACGGAACTCACGCCAGCCGATATTCCTTCGTTCCGGGAGGCTTGGCCGCGCATCGAGCCGTTCGCGCTGACTTTCGACGGGTTCAAGTACTGGGGGTCCGTCGAAAAATGCGCCGCCGTCGCGCAGGCCCGGCGCCTGGGCTCGTTGACGGATCTGAGGACCTGCCTGTTCTACGAGGCGCGCAAGTGGCGCCTTGCCGGCAAATCGCCGGATGCCGCCTCGATGAAGTTCATTCGCGCCCTGATCTATGCGATCAGGGAAAAGGTCAATCACGGGGACGTCAGATAGCCCGTCGATATGCCGAAGGGACGCTTTTCAGCGATCCCTGACGTTTTTCTGCCTTTCCAGCCCACCAGAAGGGCGCGCAGGCGTGAAAAAAATCGGGCAGGGGTTTCCCCTGCCCGATTTTGATTGCCGTACAACGACTCAGTACGCGGACTCAGTAAGCGGCAACCGGATTGCCCGGCGAGCCGGTCGCGCCGACCAGTTTCAGCGGCGCCCACGAGAACAGGAACTCGTAGGCCTTGTCGGTGGAAAGCTCATCGAGGTCGAGGTTCTCGAAGTTGTAAATGCCCCGACGCGCGACGAGATTCATATGGCAGTAGGCGAAAGACTCTGGCGCGCCCGACTTCGCGAAGTCGTACGGCTCGAGACCCCAGGTGTCGGATCCGACCATGGAGATTTTCTTCGCTGCAAGATGATCGCAGACTTCCGGCGATACGCCCGGCTCGCCCGAACCGAATTCCGCGTTGTCTTTGGCCAACTGCTCGTCGCTCTTGGCTTTTTCGCCCGCCGGACGTCCCAGATGATTGGTCTTCCACAGGCTGTTCCAGCCGGTTCGGAACAACACCACGTCGCCTTGCATGGCATCTTTGACGCCTTGCTTGGCCAGCGCCTCCTTGAAGTCGGCCATGGTGATGGAATAACCCTTGGGCAGCATTTTCGTGCCCTTGAGAGCCGCGATGTCGATCAACAGTCCGCGGGTGAAGAATCCACCGGCCTGTTCCGTGCCGTTTTTCTTCATGCCGCGCGCGCTCTCGACATCCTGCAAGCGGTTCTTGTTGTAGAAGTAATCGCCGTCCTTCCAACCGGAAACGCCTTCGACGCGAATCATCGGATGGGCAAGTCCGTCCCACTGCGTACCGACCTGGCCGATTTCCGCAGTTATCAGTTCATCCATGAAAGTCATGGAATAGTTGTCGCCGGGCCAGTTCAATGGACCATGCGTCGGCGCGCCTGGAATGCTCAATGCGAACGTGCGGCCGGGAACCAATGGCATATGGTTGCTGTAGGGATGGCCCAGCAGTGCCATCTTGCCTTTCTTGACCAGTTTGGCCGCCTCGATGCGTTTTTGCGGCGTGATGTAATTCGTGCCCCCAGCCTGATCGTCGGCGCCAAACTCGCTCGGCCACCAGTTTTCATCCACCGGATTGTTGCCGGCGAACACGCTGGTGCCCAGTAGCAGGCTTGCAGCGGCCGAGGCCGTCAGAAGCTTCAATGCGTAACGCATGATTTTGTCTCCCCCTGGTATGTTTTGGTAAGGCTCCCGGGTCCGGGCGCCCAGTGCGGATTTACCGCCACGAGCGAATCCTTGTCAAGGTTGTTCTGGCCAGCGCGGCGTGCAATACCATGTTGCATCGCAGTCGCAACGCCGGACCGTCCTGCATTAAACCAGATAATTCCGCTCGCGGCCCGCGCCGATATGCAAGAATCCGGTCAATCTTTCTCGCCCGGGAGTTGCCCAATGAAAGCGTTGTCGATCTCCGCTCTTCTTGCCGTGCTCTGTTGCACTGCCACCAGCCCGTTTGCGCAGGGGCCTGACGAACTGTGGGAAGTCAGCATGAAAATGGAAATGGCCGGTATGCCCGCAATGCCGGGGCAGACGTCCAAGGTGTGCAAGCGCAAAGGCGACCGCGACGCTTTCGCGAAGGATAAAGACAGCGACTGCAAGATGGTCGATTCAAAGCAGTCCGGCAACCGTAGCACATGGAAAGCGGTGTGCACCAAGCCCGATGCCATGACGATGCTGGGCGATATCACGCACAGCGGAGACAGTTACAAGGGCACGATCAAGGTCACCGGCAACGATATGGATATGACACAGCATATTACCGGCAAAAAAATAGGGGGCTGCACCTATGAGGACCCAGGCAAGCAAGTCGCGGCAATTCAGGCGCAGAGCAACGCCACGATCGCCAGGGAATGCGACCAGCAAATCGAGGCGCTCAAGCCGCTGTTGATTTTCGGAAGCAAGGATGTGCCTGCGGAAGCGCTGATGTGCAAGGACCGCAAGGCGGATTTCTGTGCGCGTTCCGCCAAGGTCGCGCAACAGATGCGCGAGCCGGCGGGATTTTCCGACGCGAACCGAAAGTATCCTGAGTGGCGCGAAGCAATGAAGGCCTGCGGCACGGATCCGGCAACGGTCAGCGCACCCGTGTGCAAAATGGCCGTTGACAGGAAAGACTGGCCGTTCGTGTCCGCAAATTGCCCGGTGGAGGGTCGCGCGCTCGCGCAGCAACATTGCACGGGCATGGACTACACCGCCGCGATGGCATCGCCGTATCGCGAAGTCTGCCAAAAGTATGGCGCCGATCTGGC
Organism: uncultured beta proteobacterium; assembly: GCA_963846655.1. Lineage (GTDB taxonomy): Bacteria > Pseudomonadota > Gammaproteobacteria > Burkholderiales > JACQAP01 > JACQAP01. Next base: position 367,222 of record CAWJWT010000013.1, read on the forward strand.
AAAGCAGAAAGTAACCGGCGACCAGCGAGCGCCCGACGCGGCAGTCAAAACCGATCCCTCTGCGGCGCAGGAGAAGCCAGGCGTGGGCGACAAGCTCAAGGACGGCGCGAAGTCGCTGAAGAAACTGTTGAAGTTCTAAGCCACGCGTGCGGGCTCGTTGGCGCATCGCGATTGGCGCCGCTGCAGCAGGCCTGCTCGCTGGTTTCGCGGCCGCCGCCGATCCATTCCCGGCGCTCGCGCACGCCTATCTCGTCCAGACGGGGGACCGCGAACTTTGGGCGGCCGATGCCGACAGGCGCCTGCCACCGGCCAGCCTCACCAAAGTCATGACGGGACTGATCGTTCTGGAGGATTACCGGCCGCGCCAGGAGGTCGTGATTGGCAGGTCAGCCGCACAGGCCACCGGGTCGCGGCTCAAGCTCAAGGCCGGTGAAAGGTTTTCCGTCGAAGCGTTGCTGACCGCAACGCTGCTCGCATCGGCCAACGATGCCTGCACGGCGCTGGCGCAGGCGCATGCCGGCAGCCTAGACGCTTTCGTTGCCAAAATGAATGCGCGTGTGGCGGCGCTGGGTCTTGCAAACACGAATTTTGCAAATCCATGCGGCTACGACGCGCCGCGGCACTATTCGAGTGCCCGCGATCTGGCGCGCATCACCCGCGCCGCGCTGGCCCACCCTGCGTTCGCGGAGCTGGTCGCAAAATCCGCCGCGCGGATCGCCACGACTGACGGCAGACGCACGATTAGCCTGCGCAACAAGAATGCCCTGATCGGCAGTTATGCGCCCGCCATAGGCGTCAAAAGCGGCTTCACCAACGGCGCCGGCAAATGCCTGATCGCTCTGGCGCGAAAGAACGGGGTAGAGGTCCTGTTGGTGATGCTGCACGCGAACAACCGCTGGTGGGACGCGATCGGTGTCATAGAACACGCATTCGACGAAGCCGGTGAACACGCTGTGCACTGAGCGGGCAGTCCCCGCGCTGCTCATGGCCGTGGTGCTGGCCGCATATTTCAACGCGCTCGGCGCCGCCTTCCAGTTCGACGACATCAATGTCATCGTCGACAATCCGGCGGTGCACTCGCTTGCGGCCTGGCGCGACTCGATGCCGGGCATTCGGCCACTGCTGAAGCTTTCCTACGCGGCGAACTGGAGCTTTTCGCCGTCGCCTTTCGGTTTTCACCTGTTCAACGTACTCGTGCATGCCCTCAATACGGTACTGGTGTATCAATTGCTGCGCGCTTTTGCTGTTGAATCGGCCGGCGTGCGCTGGGCGCCGCTGGCGGGGGCCCTGCTGTTCGCGCTGCACCCGGTGCATACCGAGGCCGTGACCTACGTCAGCGGCCGCTCGGTCTCGCTGATGTGCGTTGTTCTATCTTGGCAGCATCGCCGCATGGATGCGCGCGACGCACGAATCGCGGAGGGCGCCCTGGCACGGCCTGTCGGCCGGGCTGTTTGCGGCCGCGCTGCTGGTCAAGGAAACCGCAGTGACACTGCCGTTCGCGCTGCTGCTGCTGGAGACCCTGAAAACCCGGCAAACTGTTCCGATTGCGCAATCGTTGCGGCGTTTGCGCTGGCATTGGATGGTGTTGGCGGGGGCCGTGGCCGTGATGGCGTTTAGTCCGACCTACCGCCACCTGCTCGACGTCAGCGTTTCCGTGCGTGGCGTGATCGATAACCTGCTCACGCAGAGCAATGCGCTGTGGTATCTCGCCGGCCAGTTGGTGGCGCCCTGGCGCGTGAACATCGATCCCGATCTGCCGGTCGTGAGCGTATTGACCATGGCGGTGTTCTTGCAGGCCGGCGCGCTGCTTGCCATCGCCGCCATCGGTTTATACAACTGGCAACGGCGCGCCTGGCTTGCGTTCGCGATCTTCTGGTTTCTGTTGCATCTGTTGCCGACCAATTCATTGTTGCCGCGTCTCGATGTCGCCAACGATCGTCAGCTGTATCTTGCATCGATCGGCGTGTTTTTTGCGGCCGGCACCGGCATCGCGCATTGGGTACACAGTGCAGGTCGTCGCCGGCTGGCCGCGGCCTTCAGCGTAATGGTATTGCTCGCGCTTGGTGCGGCCACGGCGCAGCGCAACCAGGCGTACGAATCGGCCGTGGCCTTGTGGGAAGATGCCGCGCGCAAATCGCCGGCCAAGCCGCGCGTCGCCAATAACCTGGGTTATGCCTATCAGCAGGCGAAGCGGCCCGAGGAGGCCGTGCTCGCCTACCGGCGTGCGATCGAACTGGATGCGGATTATTGGAAGGCGCGCATCAACCTCGATGCGCTGCAAAGCACGCGGCCCCGCTAAATGCGGCGTCAGGTCTTGCCTTCGCTCGATGCCCACTTTTTCATGAGCATGTTCGAGGGGAAATTGTCGTCCACCAGTTTACGGGCTGTTTCCGCGCCGGCTACGGGCAAGCCGCTTTTACCCGGATCGAGCAATCCGATCTGCACCAGCACCGACGCCTGATCCCAATAGATGTGTTCGTGATAAAGCTTATCGCCACGAAAATTGATGATGGCGACCAGCGGGATTTCAACGTACTTGCCGGTGGGCGCAACGCCCGGCAGCATCCAGTCGATCTCGATGTCGTGCGTGAAGCAGAACAGCATCTCGTCAACCAGCCGGTCGGCACCGATGGTGCGCGAAATGGGCACCAGTTTGGTGTCCTTTGGCGTGGTCGGAATGAAGTGATGGGAGTAGAAGCGCTTGAGTTGTTCGTGGCCCACGCCGCCGGTCAAGGTCGGAATATGGTTCACGTAAGGCTGCGCCACCATGGTCTTCATGGTCGCATCGACGTCACGGGTGCCAAATTCGTGCATCGTGTGCTGCTCCCATAACGCGGACAAGTCGTAATGCGGCCCCATGACTTTGCGGAACAGCGCGATCGAGCGCGAATGCGCCATCATGGCGGCGGGCCGGTCGTAGTGCATGCCGCCGGTGCGTGCAAACGCATGGTCAACGCCGGGGTACACATAAATCTCGATGTCGGTGCGACCCTTGAACGCGGCCTTGATTTTCTCCACTGTTTCGGGCGGCGCGTACTGGTCCTCGCTGGCGAAATGCAGGACCAAGGGCACCTTGATGCGGGCGGCTTCGTTCAGATATTTCTCGATGGTCACGCCGTAATAGCTCACCGCACAGTCCACGCCCGAGCGCGCAGCCGCGAGAAAGGCCAGACGGCCGCCGAGGCAGAACCCCAGCGCGCCGACCTTGCCGGCGACTTCCGGTCGCGTGCGCAACGTGCGCACTGCGGCCGTGACGTCCTCCATGCCCTTGTCGATATCGAAGCGCTGCAAAAAGTCGAACGCTTTTTTCCACTCCTGTTCGCTGTAGCCGAGATCGACGTCCTTTTCGAGCCGCCAGAACAGATCGGGTGCCAGCACCACATAACCTTCTTCGGCGTAGTAGTCCGCGACCTCGCGGATGTAGGCATTGATGCCGAAAATTTCCTGGCATAGCACGATGCCTGGACCCGTACCCGAAGCCGGCACGCTGAGATAGCCGCGAAATTTGCCGCCGTCGACGGCCTTGATATCGATCCATTGCCCTGCCATGCGTCCTCCGGATAATGTTTCCCTGCAGCAAATCGCGAACTGGGCTGCCTGGGTAATCCCGATCTTTTACCTTGTGCTGCCGCAATGTGTCAAACAAGCGAGCGTTTCATCATTGCCTTGCGCGGCTGTGGCTTGACAAACTCTGCCACGGCACCTAGATTCCAGCGGGTTCCCGCATCCGCAGTTCGCACCGCGATGTCCGCGGCGGATGTGTCATGCAGCGACGTGCAAAAACAACGGAGCATAAGTTGAAAAAACAGTTCTCCAGGCGCTGCTTTCTGCAGGTATCCGGCGCGACGATGTTAAGCGCCTCATCCTTGAGCGCGTTCGTGACCACGGAGTCGGCCTGGGCTCAATCCGGCCGTACGCTGACGATTGCCTACAACACGACCCTGCCGTCGCTGGATCCGACCAATAGCGCGAAAACATCCAGCCCGGCCGTTCAGTCGATCTTCAAGGCAATTTTCGACCCGTACATCGACCAGAATCCGGATTTGAGCTTCAGGCCCGGGGCGCTTACCAAGTGGGGTTGGAACAAGGATAAATCCGCGATCGAGCTCACGTTGCGCAAGGGCATGATCTGGCACGATGGCACGCCGGTGACGACCGAGGATCTGGTGTGGTCGCTCGCGCGCGCGGGGGACGAGAAGAACGGCAATCCCATGCAGTTCATGTGGCGCAAGCTCGGCGCAATCACGGTGCATGGCGATACGGTCTCCGTGCTCGTAAAGGAGTTCGAGCCCGCGTTGCTGAAATGGCTCGGATTCCTGACGGCTTACCTACTGCCCAGGAAAGCCTTCCTGGCATCCGGCGGTGGCGCCGGCTGGGATGCCAGACCGGTCGGCAGCGGTCCTTACCAGGTCGAGAGATTCGAGCGCGATGGCTTCATCCGACTCAAGGCATTTCCGCGTTACTGGGGACCGAAACCGGCCTTCGAAACGGTCGTGTTCAAGTTCGTTCCCGATCCGGCAAGCCGCGTGGCCGAGGTGGAGAGCGGTGCGGCGGACCTGACCCTGGAAGTGCCGTTTGAAGAATACGATCGGCTCATCGCCAAGCCCGGCCTGGCGGGCACCGCGTACCCGATTTCAGATATCGGCGTTTTATTCATTACCGATCGCGAGCCGATGCTCGATCGCAATGTACGGCTCGCAGCCGCCCATGCCATTGACAAGCAGGCGCTCGTCATGCGCCTGCTGCGCGGTTATGGCAGGCCACTCGATACGCTGCAAGCCCCGGAATATGCCGCTTACGATGCGTCCACCAAGGTGCAATACGATCCCGGCCTGGCGCGGCGTTTGCTCGCCCAATCCGGATTCTCACCGGAGCATCCGGTCAAGTTCACGGTGCAGACCACGCGCGGCTACAAGCCCAAGGACTATGAAACGGTCGCCGCGATCGTCGGAATGTGGAAGAAAATCGGTATTGAAGCGGACATCGAAGTGCTCGACGTCGCCAAGCACTTCGACCTGCAATTGCAACATGCCCTGGCGCCGGTGTCGTTCTATAACTGGGGAAATTCCATTGGCGATCCCTCTACGTCCACCGGTTTCGCTTTCATCGGTCCCTTCGCCGTATGGCGCTCGCCCGATGTCGAAAAAATGGTCGGCCCGCTGTTCGTCGAACGCGACGAGCCAAAGCGCATAGCCGCGTACAAAAGCGTGGACCGTTACCTGGCCGAACAGGGCTACGTCATTCCATTGCTGCAATATTTCCAGCCGGTCGTTCACCGCAAGGGGATCACGGTCACGCCTCACGGCGCCGGAACCATCGCGCCACAGACGATTAAAATCGCGTGACGGTCGTGACGGCGTGACCCACGCGTCGAAGTCCAGTCGCACGCCAACGTCGTTCCGACTTTTGCGCTGTAGCGATCGTCCCACGCCTTTCACGACCGTCACGACGTCACGCGCTTTCCACGCGCCTTCAAAAATTCGTATACGACTTGAACAGGAACTGAATCGAGTCGATGTTCGCATCGGTATTCAGCGGAAAGGCGATGTCGGCGTGGATGACATTACCGAATGAAGCGCGGTCGCTAATGACGCGCAGGCCGAAGCCGGCGTCGCTGAGCCAGCCGCCATTACTCTGGTTCTGATACGGTCCGCCCCATGCGCGTCCGACATCGAAAAACACGGCACCGCCAACGCGAAACAGGCGGAACGGATACCAGTTGGTATAAACGCGCTCTTCGATCGTGAACAGGGCGCGGCGTTCGCCGCTCTGATAGCGCAACGGGTAACCGCGCAAGCCGTTGTCCCCGCCCAATAGCAGCAAATCGGTGTCCTCCGGATTACGCACCTTATCCGCGGAAGCTGCAGCGTAGAACACCGCGCGCTTGCCGTGCGGCACGAAGTAACGTACCGACCCGCCGAGAAACTGCCGTTCGACGCGTCCGTCGCCATACTGGCCCGAAAAATTTGCCGCGAGCAGCAAATCGTTGCCGCGAGCGGCTTTTATTCCGTCGGTGACCGTGACCGAGTAGGTCCATAGATCGCGGGTCGAGCCGAGTTCGGTCAAGGCCCGGCCGACTTGTACGCTGGATGAAAAACCAAACGCAAAGAACTCCGCGCGATGGATCTTGTTGCGATTCCTGACCACCGCGTAGTCGTCTTCGATGACGTCATAGCGCACGTAAGGCGATAGGAGGGTCTGATCCACCGGCACACTGCGGGGCGCCGGCAGAGTCGGATCGATCAGGTAATCATCCAGCTGATAACTCAATCCCAGGGAGTAGCGATGCGTCCAGCCGTCGACAAGTCCCCTGGACCAGCCGGCGTATGCGGAGCTTTTCTCCTGGGCGTGGCGATACTGGCCCACGATTTCCCCCGCCTGGTAGATCGACTCGATGCGCTCGTCATGCTGCATGGACGCGCCGCCGGCCCAGCGGGTATTCAGCGAGTAGAACGGCTGCCCGAAGCTGAACGCACGGCTCTTGCCGTCGCTGTAGTTGCCGATGTTGAGGGAGACTCCCGTCCAGCCTCCGAAGATATGGTCCTGGGCGAGCGAGAACTCAGTGCCATTACGGTCCACGTCGGAACTCGTGGCATAGCCGATGGACGTTCCGGTGCCTAGCAGATTACCTTCGCGGATCGTCAGGCCGGTGGAATTCGATCCCCCTGCGCGGGTGAAACGGACGCCGGGCTCGATAGTCCAGGTATCCCGCGTCTGAACCTCGATATCCACGATGCCATCGTGGTATGCGATCGGACGGATCTTGACGTCGTAGAAAAAGCGGTTGCTGCGCAACAGGCGTTCGGATTCTGCGATCTTTTGCACGGACAGCGGCTCGCCGGAATTGAACAACAGCGAGCGCTCGATCACACCGGGCTTGGTTCGGATGTGCAGCTTATTGGCCAGGCGGAACAAAAAGTTGTTTTCGTCGGGGTCGTCGAGATCGAAGATGTCGTTCACGACGATGCGCACCTCGCCGACGATGGCACCCGCTGCTTGCAGTTCGGCAAACGAGGGCAACTTATCCGCCGTGCGGGTTTCGGCAGCCATTGCCGTCAGGCCCAGGCAAGACGCGGTCGCGCAGCAGCCCAGCCAACGCATCGAGGCCGTCCGCAGCGCAGCCAGGTCGTTGATCCAGGCCCCGCGCATGGTTTCAAGACCGTTTCGGGATTGCCAATACCGTATTGCGATTGCACGCATACACCGGAGTCTGACGCAACATGATGACCCATTGGAATAGCGAACCGGGGAAATCATGATCCGAAGCTGCCATGTCGGCTGCGGCCTGATTCACATGTTGCAGTCGGGAGCCGTGCTGGTGTACAAGGTCGGCAGCCTGCCCGGGAATGGCTGCACTGCAGCGCAAAAAACGGTTCCCGGAAAACGCGCTCACGAGGGCAACATTGCAAGGGCGTCCTTCGATGTGCCCTCATCGCAGGCGCTGCCGGCGGGGAACACAATAACTCGAACAATAACGGAACAAGTCTGTGCGTCGCCAACGATGTCCGCCCGCTATTTGCTGAACCGCCTGCTCTGGACGCTGCCGACTCTTCTGGGCGTTGCGCTGATCGTATTCGTGCTGCTGCGCATCGTGCCCGGCGATCCTGTCGCCATGATGTTGCCGCCCGGCGCGACGGCCGAAGACGTGACGCGCCTGCGCGCGCAGCACGGGCTGGATGCACCGGTCGCGAAGCAGTTCATGATCTGGGCGGGGGAGATGCTGCGAGGCAATTTTGGCGAGTCCATCAGCCTGCGCGACAGCGTCCTTGCGCTTGTCCTGGGCAGGTTGCCTGCGACACTCGAACTGGTGATGTTCGCTGTGGCACAGGCGTGCGCCTTGGCTGTGCTGGGCGCGGTCGCTGCGGCCTACTTCCGGGGACGCTGGCCGGAAACGATTCTGGATGGCGTTAGCGGCGTGGTGCTTGCCATCCCGGATTTTCTCTGGGGCCTGCTGTTCGTACTGGTTCTCGGCGTATTGGTGCCGTTGCTACCAATCTCCGGGCGCATCGACCCGCGCCTGGATTTCAGTCCCACCACTAATTTTTATCTGGTTGAAGCACTGTTTCGTCTGCAATGGACGGCGCTCGCCGACCTGATGCGCCATCTTGTGTTGCCCGCCTTGGCGCTGTCATTGCCGCTCACCGCGGCGCTCATGCGTGTTCTGAGAGCCTCGCTTGTCGAGGTCATGAATCAGGACTATGTGATGCTGGTGCGCGCGCAAGGCTATTCCAGGGCGAGAATACTGTGGCGTGTTGCGCTACGCAACGCGCTGATTCCGACGCTAAGCCTGACCGGCGTGCAATTTTCATTTCTGGTCGGCGGCACGGTGCTGATCGAAACCATTTTCGCCTATCCGGGCATCGGCAATCTTGCCGTGGCCGCGGTGAACCAGCGCGACTTGCCTTTGATCCAGGGGCTGGTGCTGGTGTTTGCGGCGCTGTTCATTCTGATCAATCTCATCGTGGATGCAGCCTGCTCGAGCCTCGATCCCAGAGTGCGGCACCCATGACCACGCCCGCGGTGCGGCGCAACGCGAAAGTGTGGTTCGGCGCCGGGACTTTGCTCGCCCTCGTCGTCCTGGCCGCCGCCGCCCCCTGGCTGTCCGTGCAGGACCCGCTCGAGCAGGATCTGCTCAATGCGTTCCAGCGCCCCGGTTTGGGCGGTGGTGACGCCGCGCACCCGCTCGGCACGGACGGTCTCGGCCGCGACTTTCTGTCGCGGCTCGTCTATGCCGCGCGTCCCGCATTGATCGTCGCCGGAATCGCTGCGACCCTGGCCGGCCTGCTCGGGACCGTGCTCGGTCTCGCGGCGGGTTATCTCGGGGGTCGGCTGGATGCGATGATCTCGCGCCTGGTCGATATCTGGATGAGTTTTCCGCCGGTACTGCTGTGCATCGTGCTCGCTGCGGTACTCGGGGCGGGCCTGCATACCGTGGTCATCGCCATTGTGGTCATCGACTGGACGCGTTTTTGCCGCGTGGTCCGGGCCGAGACGATGGTGCAGAAAAACCGGGATTATGTGGCCGCGGCCGTCACGATCGGTCTGGGTCCCGCACGCATTCTGGCGAGCGAGATTCTGCCCAATGTCGCGCCCCTGCTGCTGACGCTGTTCACGCTGGAAATGGGCATTGCCATAGTCATCGAAGCCATCCTCTCTTTTGTGGGTTTGTCGATCTCCTCCGGTATGCCGACCTGGGGGGGGCTCATTCAGGAGGGCCGTCTGTATGTGAACCAGGCCTGGTGGCTGCTCGCCGCGCCCATGGCCTGCATCATCGTCACCGTGCTCGGGCTGAACGCACTGGGCGACGGATTGCGCGAAGTGATCGATCCTGTGCGGGTCCGCTGACGTGAGCATGCTGCTCGACATTCACGATCTGGACCTGACGTTGCAGGGTCGTCCGCCGCTTCGTCTGTTGCGCAGGGTCTCGCTGCAAGTCGCGCCGGGCCAGATCGTCGGCCTGGTCGGCGAATCCGGCGCCGGCAAGTCCATGGTTGGCCGCGTGGTGCTTGGCCTGGCGCCGGCCAACGCGCGGGTGACGCACGGCAGCGTCGTCTTCGACGGGCGCGATATCACGCATCTGCCGGAGCGCCAACGGCGCCCTTTGCTGGGACGCGAGATCGCTTTTATCCCGCAGAACCCGATGAGCGCACTGAACCCGGTGGCGCGCATCGGGGCGCAGATCGCCGATGGTTTGCGGATGCACCGGCGGCTCGACGCAATCGCAGCGCAGGCCCAGGCGTTGTCGCTGCTGCGCGCGGTTCAGCTGCATGAGCCCGAAAGGGTATTGCGCCAGTATCCGCATGAGCTCTCGGGAGGAATGCGTCAGCGCGTGCTGATTGCGATCGCGTTCTCCTGCGAGCCCAAGCTGGTCATCGCTGACGAGCCGACCACGGCGCTGGACGTCACGGTGCAAAAACAGATCCTGCAATTGATCAAGCGGCTGCAGTGCGATTTCGCGACAGCGCTGCTGTTCATCACCCATGACCTGGGCGTGGCCGCGAAACTGTGCGACCGGGTCGCCGTCATGCACGGCGGCAGGGTGCTCGAATCCAGTGGCACCGAGCAATTGTTCGCCAACCCGTCCCATGACTACACGAAGGCGCTGTTCGCGGCGACCCCCCGGGTGGACCGTCCCGGAGAGGGGCTGCAGCCCATTTCCGACGCATTGCGGCAACGTCTGGAAGACGAGGCGCGCCGGCTCGATGTCGCCGACTACGGCGATGGCCGGTAAAGCCGAGGCTCGGGGCATGAAAACCTCGTCTCAAGCCGTATGCCTCGACATTGGGCTACTCGGGATGGTGATGCGCGCGCACCTTCGCAGCGAGCGGAGAACTGCTGATGTCGCTGTTTGAAGCGCGCGGACTGACCTTGCATTTGCGCGATCGATCCGCTTCGCCGCTATTCGGTCGCGCGCCATGGCGCACCATTTTCAACGACATCGATCTCTCGCTGCATGCCGGTGAGTCAGTCGGCATCGTTGGCGAATCCGGATCGGGGAAAACTTCGCTCGCGCGCACTATGATGAGACTGTACGAGCCGACCGCGGGTCGCTTGCGCTTCAAGGGCCACGACATAACGCATCTGCCGGAGCGGGCATTGCGACCGTTGCGCGCGCAGTTCCAATGCATATTCCAGGACTCGTTGTCCGCGCTGAATCCGCGTCACCGTATCGGCACTATCCTCCTGCAACCACTGGTCGCCTACGGCCGGGTGCGCGACCGCCGCACAGGGTTGCTCGAGGCGGGCGCGCTGCTCGAGCGGGTCGGGCTGGCGCCGGCGTTTGCCGATCGCTTCGCCCACGAGCTGTCCGGCGGCCAGCGCCAGCGCGTGGGTATCGCGCGGGCACTCGCGTTGCAGCCCGATGTGATCGTAGCGGACGAAATCGTTGCGGGGCTGGATGTGTCCACGCAGGCGCAGATTCTCTTGCTGCTGCGTGAGCTCAAGGCTAGCTGCTCGCTGATTTTCGTCAGCCACGACCTTTCAGTGGTCCGGAATCTGTGCGATCGCGTGCTGGTCATGCGCGCGGGGCGCATTATCGAAGCGGGACCGTGCGCGGAGCTTTTCGCCCACCCCGAGCAGGCATACACTCGCGCCTTGCTTGATGCCATCCCGCTGCCCGAGTTCGATTCCGGATGGATCGACCGCGCCGGCGCGCAAAACTAGCATTACAACCTACACAGGAGACCCGATATGAACATTGCAGGATCCGTCGCGCTGGTAACCGGCTCGAATCGCGGCATAGGACGCGCTTACGTCAAGGCGCTTGTGGCCATGGGCGCAAAGAAAGTCTACGCGGCGGCGCGCGATATCACAGGGGTCGCGGACCTGGTCGCTGCCCACGGCGGTAAGGTCGAGGCCCTCCGGCTCGATGTCACCAACGAAGCCGACGTCAAGGCCGCGGCGCACAAATGCAAGGATGTCGCGCTGCTGATCAATAACGCCGGCGCCAATGGAACGAGCGGCGCGCTCGCTGCGGGTTCGCTGGACGCGGCTCATCGCGAAATGACGGTGAATTACTTTGGCGTATTGCATTTGTCGCGTGCGTTCGGTCCGGTACTGCGAGCCAATGGAGGTGGGGCGATCGTCAACATGCTGTCGGTGGTGTCGCGGGTCAATATTCCTTCCCTGGGCACTTACAGCGCCTCCAAAGCGGCAGCATGGAGCCTGACGCAAGCCGTTCGGGCCGAACTGGCCAAACAGGGCACGCTCGTTGTCGGGATCTTTCCAGGCGCGGTCGATACCGACATGGCCAAGGGCTTCGACATGCCCAAACTCGATCCCAACGAGGTCGCATCCATCGCGCTCAAGGCGGTGGAGTCCGCAACGGAAGACGTTGACGTGGGTGACATGGCGCAAGGCGTTTCGGCAGGATTGCTGGCCAATGCGAAAAAAGTAGAGAAGGAATTTGCGGAGTACCTGCCCGGCTGAGCGTCCCCGGCGCGGGCCCTGGCGCCGCGAGGCGCCAGGGCCCTACTGTTTTGGCGAGCGACATCAGCCGCCAGCCAGCATGGGCCGCACGACTGTTTGGTAAAGCAGTCCCGCTGCGCCGCAGCCGAGGATGGTGGTGATCACGCCCGCGCGAAAGCGGAACAGGGCGAAGCCCGCACCGAGGCCAATCAAAAGCAGCGGCCACTCGAAGTGGCCCTGCAAGCCCGAAGGCCAGAGAACGTGATAGGCGAAAAACGTCGCCAGGTTGACGATGACGCCGACCACGGCGGCGGTGATGGCCGCAAGCGGGGCCGTGATCCCGGGCTGCCGATGCGTGGTTTCGATGACCGGTCCGCCTGCAAAAATGAAGATGAACGAAGGCAGAAAGGTAAACCACGTCACCACGGCGGCCGCCACGGCGCCTGCGGCAAAGGCGTGGTTCGCGCCGAAGAATTCCGCACCCCAGCCGCCTACGAACCCGACGAAAGCAACCACCATGATGAGTGGTCCTGGCGTGGTCTCTCCCAGCGCCAGGCCATCGATCATCTGCGTCGCTGTCAGCCAGCCATGATTTTCAACGGCACCCTGGTAAACATAAGGCAGCACCGCGTACGCACCGCCGAACGTCAGCAACGCAGCCTTGGTAAAGAACCAGCCCATGGTGGTGAGCACGCCGTGCAGGCCGAATTGCTGCACCAGGACTGTCATCCCCAGGGCCCAGAGTCCGAGACCGGTCAGCAGGACGCGCACCAGCCTGGGCCAGGTGAAGCGCGCATGCCACGGTATGGGCGTCTGATCGTCGATGATGGCCGGGCCGAATTCGGCTTTGGCGCCGTGATCGTTTGCGGAGGCGAACAGTGCGGGCCGGAGCCGACCGGCGGCGGCCCCGGCGAGTGCGGCGGCAAGCACGATCCAGGGAAACGGTAGCTGGAAAAAAAAGATCGCGATGAAAGCGGTTGCCGCGATGGCCCAAAGCAGTTTGTTTTTCAATGCACGCGATCCGATGCGGTAAGCGGCGAAAAGGACGATCGCGGTCACGGCGGGTTTGATGCCGTAGAGCACGCCAGCCACGATGGGAACATCGCCCAGCGTGATGTAAATCCAGGTCAACGCGATAAGAACCAGTAACGAGGGCAGCACGAACAGGCCGCCCGCGACGATTCCGCCCAGCTTACGGTGCATCAGCCAGCCGATGTACGTGGCAAGCTGCTGCGCCTCGGGACCGGGCAGCACCATGCAGAAATTAAGCGCATGCAGAAAGCGGCGCTCGGAAATCCAGCGCCGTCGTTCCACCAGTTCCTGATGCATGATTGCAATCTGCCCGGCTGGTCCGCCAAAACTGATGAAGCCCAGCTTGAACCAGAAAAGCAGTGCCTCGGTAAAGGACGGCGGCGCAGGGGACGTCAGTGTGGAATCTGCCTCGCTGGAATCAGGCGCTGGCGTGCGAGAAGCCATCACGGGTCTGTAGACGGTCGACCGGTTTCGATCGCGAAGTGCTTATCGTATTCGATCGATACGATTGCTGCCTGCTGCACGAGGCGCCTGGTCTGACCGCTCAGCCTATTGCGAAGCCGGGCGAAAATACACCTGGTTGTCGCGCAATACGACTTCGTACGTCTGGTTTGGTACGACAATGAATTGCTCGACGCGGTTGCGCACGGATAGTCCGCGCTCGGAATAGCCTTGTCCATGCTTCCACAGATCGTGCAGGAACCATTTCTCGATCCCGGCATGCGACACCTCCAGGCGCTCGGAGCCGAGGAAGGCAAGCGGAATCACCCGGTGGTAACCGAGTCCTTCATGGTCCACTTGCAAATATTCGAAGCCGATCATGCCTTGGGGCAGCGTCAAAGGCCGACTGCCGATGCGGGCGATCGCGCCTTCGCCGATGGGCACGCGCCACAACACGTCCTCGTTAACGGGCCTCGACTCCACCGCGAACAGCAGCGAGACTGTCAGCACCGCGGCCGCCGCACAGGCAAATACGGCGTCGCGCACCCGTGCGACCGGGCCACCCGCCCCCAGGTGCAATACGCGCCCGACCAGCCAGCCGATCAGTACCCAGCTCAAGAGTGCAAGGCCGAGAAAGAGCTTGTGCAGGGGTGCTTCCGGCGCCCAGACTCGCAGCGACATCGCGCCGGCGACGGTTAACACCAGGAACACCCCGAGACCCAGGCTGTCCCATGTCCAGCGTGTCCAGCGCAACCACATCGGCTGGCGCCGCAGGCGCAAGAAATGGTATGCCCGCATGCTCAGCGGCAGTTCCAGGCTTTTGCGGCAAAACGCGCACTGGGCATCGTGCACGACGGTTTCGCGATGGCAGTACGGGCACTCCATGACGACGCTCTCGTGCAACTTGAGCCGCGCGGACACCAGTTCCATGCGAAGGCGCCAGAGCGGTGCGACGACGCGATGAGCAAGCAGCACCACACCCAGCCAATAAAAAACGCTGGCAAACGTGTCGAGCGATGGGCCCAGAAATTGTTCGATGGCTTGAAACAGTCTTTGCAGCATGTATTAACTCCGCATCCCGCTCTGGATGATGTGATGGCTTGGCGACATTATATGGGGCGATGCCAATGGGATGCGCAGCTTGTGATCGTTTTCCGGTGTCGTTTCCTGCGGTTCTGCGCTCCGGTCTGACGTCAATCGGCGACAATCGCCCAGACCGTGGTAACTTATTCTCCTGCCGCGTCAACTTTGCGGCCGTGTTCACAGGAGTGCGTCATGAATATTCTCGAATCCCTGAAGAAATACTCCGTCATCGTTGCCGATACCGGCGACATCGAGGCCATTGCGCGGCTTCGGCCGCAGGATGCGACGACCAATCCGTCCCTGCTCTTCCAGTCGGCTCAGAATCCGAAGTATCGCGCCCTGGTTGACGATGCCCTCGATTTCGGCCGCCGGGCGCAGGGCGCGCGAGCGGCGGGTGCGGCGGCCACCATGGACAAGCTTTCGGTTAATTTCGGACGCGAAATCCTGAAGCACATCAAGGGCCGCGTCTCAACCGAGGTCGATGCATATCTGTCGTTCGATTGCGAAGGCAGCCTGGCCAAGGCGCATCGCCTGGTCGAGCTCTATGAACAGGCCGGCATCGCGCGTGATCGCGTACTGATCAAGCTGGCCAGTACCTGGGAAGGCATTCGCGCTGCCGAAAAGCTGGAGCGCGAAGGCATCCACTGCAACCTCACGCTGTTGTTCAGCTTCGCACAGGCAGTGGCTTGTGCGGACGCCGGGGTCACGCTGATCTCGCCTTTCGTGGGCCGCATTTACGACTGGTACAAGAAAGAGCGCAAGGTCGATGACATCGCGCCGGAGGAGGATCCCGGCGTGCAGTCGGTTACCCGCATTTACCATTACTACAAGAAGTTCGGTTATCCGACGCAAGTCATGGGCGCGAGCTTCCGGAAAGTCGAGCAGATCACCGGCCTCGCCGGCTGCGACCTGCTCACCGTTGCCCCGGACCTGCTCGACAAGATGGAACGCACTGCGGGCGAAGTCACACGGCGACTCTCGGTGCAGGAGGCCAAAGCGAGCCCCGAAGACAAGGTCGCGCTCGACGAAAAGACGTTTCGCTGGATGCACAACGAAGATGCCATGGCCACGGACAAGCTGGCTGAGGGGATCCGCCGTTTTCACCAGGACGGACAGAAGCTCAACCAATACGTGATGGGGTTGCTGGAGAAAACCCGGGCGGCGTGAGCCGGCGGTCGTGGACGACGCGTGACGCCGTGACGGTCGAGTCCGTCGTGGCCGACGGACGTGACTGTCGTGACGATCGTGACGGTCGGGACTTCGCTTTCGGGCGATAATGCCTATCGAGCGAGGACACGTAGCGGTATTTTCGACCGTCACGCCGTCACGTTATTCACGACAGGGGATAATCCATGACCAAAAAGTTCGTCAACCCGGCTGGCATGAAGCCGCTGGGCATGTACACGCAGGTAGTCGTCGCCAGCGGAGGCAGCATTGCTTTCATCAGCGGCCAGGTTGCCACCGACGGCCAGGGCAAGATAGTCGGCGCCGGGGATATCCAGGCACAAGCCGTACAGGTGTTCGAGAATCTCAAACTCGCCCTGGGCGGGATCGGCGCGACATTCGAGGACATTATCAAGTTCACGATCTACATCGTCGAATTGAATCCGGAGCGGCGCAAGGCAGTCATGGAGGTACGCGGTCGCTATATCTCGCAAAAAAATCCGCCGGCAGCGACCATGATCGGCGTGGATCAGCTGGTTGAGCCGGAACTGCTGGTGGAGATCGAAGCGGTGGTCGCGCTGGACCGATAAGCTTGCCCTCTATGAAACGCCTCGGTTGGTTGCGGCGCGCAGCGATCGGCAACTGGCGCAACGACGCATCCCGGTCACCGGGCACGCCGCCACGGCTTTCGCCGGCAATGCTGGTGACCATGACGGCGACCTTCCTCATCGGCCTGCCCGTGGACGTTTTCGGTGGCCTGCCCGGCCAGATCGCGGTCAGCGTCTGGACGTGGGCGTTGTTCCTGTTGCTGCTCGCGCGCATCAACCAGCAACTGCGCTTGCCGATGCTGCTTTGCCTGGTGATCTCGACCATAGGCGAATGCGCGCTGTCGCTGGGCTGGGGGCTTTATACCTATTGGTTGGAGAACATTCCGCTGTTCGTGCCGCCCGGTCATGTGCTGTTGTTCGCGCTGGGCTTGACCATCGCGCCGCGCCTGCCGCAGTCCGCGCTCGTCTTGACCACACTGTTTGCCGCCGCGTACGGCGCTATGGCAATGATCACGCACACCGACACGTTCAGCGCGGTATTGGCGCTCATGTTTCTGCTGTTCATGGCGTTCGGCCGGAACCGCCGGCTGTACGCCACCATGTTCGGTCTCTCCCTGGTCATGGAGTTGTACGGCACCTGGATCGGTAATTGGGCATGGATAGCGCAGGTGCCGGGCCTGCCGCTGCTCAGTGCGAACCCGCCGCTGTGCGTGGGCGGGCTGTACTGCGCGCTCGACTTATGCGTGGTCAACGCCGCTCGCCTGTTGCGCCCCGTGCGCCAGCCGGCGCAGCCTGTGGCCCAGGCCGGGTAGGGTGAGCGAGCACTTCACCGCTTGCAATCTCCCCACGCCACCCCATCTTTCAGACTTCGTTCCTGCCTGGTTCGGCTATAGCCGCCCGTCATGTTTCGACTGTTCTTTCTGGCGCTGCTGCTCCACGCGTACATGGCGTGGCGCCTCATCCCTGATCTGCCATTCGGCGTAGCGAGCATGCTTGCCACGGGTACGCTGCTGGCGTTGTCGCTGGGAGTTCTGCCGTTCGCCGAATACGCGCGCCGCCACAAACAGAATCCGTGCGCCGATCAGCTGGCCGGCGCGGGCTTCATTGCGATGGGTTTTTTTTCATCACTGCTGATTTTGACGCTGCTGCGCGACATCGTGCTGCTCGCCACATTCGCCGCGAGCGGTTCGCTGATCGACGCGTCAGCGGTTGCGGCACTGCAAGGCTGGAGCGCGGCTGCCGTCCCGGTGCTTGCTGTGCTCGTCACGCTGATCGGATTCATCAACGCGCGCCGCCGCGCGGCCATCCGCACGATCGACGTGCCCATCGACGGGCTACCGGCCGCGCTGCACGGGTTTCGCATTGCGCAGATCACCGACATCCATGTCGGCGCCACGATCAAGCGCGGCTACGTCAGCCGCATCGTCGATGCGGTCAATGCGCTCGAGGCAGACCTGGTCGCCATCACCGGCGATCTGGTCGATGGGAGCGTCGCGCGCCTCTCAGCCCACACCGAACCGCTCGCACGCCTGGCCGCGCGCCACGGTGTTTACTTTGTCACGGGCAATCACGAGTACTACTCGGGTGCGCACGGCTGGGTGGTGGAACTGCGCAGGCTGGGCCTGTCCGTGCTGCTCAACGAACACGTTGTGCTCGACCATGGGGGCGCGGCGCTCGTGATCGCAGGCGTGACCGACCTCAGCGCGCATCATTTCGATGCCTCCCACCGCAGCGATCCGGTGGCTGCTATCGCGGGCGCGCCCATGCAGGCGGTCAAGGTGTTGCTTGCACATCAGCCGAGATCGGCCCTCGTCGCGGCGACGGCCGGTTACCATCTGCAGCTATCCGGCCATACGCACGGCGGGCAATTTTTCCCGTGGAGCCTCATCGTGAAACTGTTCGAACCGTACAGCAACGGACTGTACCGCCTGGGGGAGCTCTCGCTCTACGTCAGCCGTGGAACCGGTTATTGGGGCCCGCCCAAGCGCTTCGGCGCGCCCTCCGAGATCACGCATATACGGTTGATGCCCGCCTGAGGCACCGGTTCCGGCGTTGCTGATCACCCGCTACCAGCCGCCTTACTGCTTGCCTACGGGGCGTCGTAGCCTTCGATCACGATTACATCGCCGACCGACGCGTTGAGCCGGTGCTGCATGGCTTCGGCATACTCGGGCGAGTTGTAGCAGGCCAGCGCCGTTTCGTAGTCCTTGAATTCGAGAACCACGTTGCGCGCGCGCGAGCTGCCTTCCTTGCACTCGAACCGGCCGCCACGCACCAGGAAACGCGCGCCGTATTTGGAGAATGCATTCGCGTTTGCTGCAACGTAAGCCTTGTATGCTTCGGGGTCATTGACGTCCACGTGTGCCACCCAGTATCCCTTCGCCATTTGCGCTCCTCGCGTCAGTGCTGCCGTTACTTGTTACGTCCGTAGTTGAGCAACCCCTGCGGCCCCTTGGGCGGGTGCGCGCGGATGGCTTCTTCGTTGGGTTCGATTCCCCAGCCGGGCCGGTCGGGCATGACCAGATGCCCATCGACGAACTCCGGCACATGGTCGAACAGCTCATGGTCCCAGGCGATGCGGTCGATGTCGGTTTCCATGATGCGCAGGTTCGGCACGGCAGCCGAGAAATGCGCGTTCATCATGGTGCAAAGATGCCCGTAGAAATTATGCGGCGCGACATTGAGTTCATGCGCTTCGGCGGCGGCGGCGATTTTCATGGACTGCCACACGCCATTCCAGGGCGTGTCGATGATGGCGACATCCATTGCCTGTTCGCGAAAATACGGCATGAACTCGCGCAATCCCAGCAGGGTTTCGCACGAACTCACCGGATGGTGGCTGTGCCGGCGAATGTCGCCCAGCGCCTCCGGCACGAAGCAGTCGATCTCGACCCAAAACAGGTCCAGGTGAGCAATGGCGCGCAGGATCTTGATGAAGCCTTCGGCTTTGGCATTGAAATTCAGATCGAGCAGGATGTCCACATCCGGGCCGGCGCCTTCGCGCAAGGCTTCGAGGTGCATGACCAGGCCTCGCAGGACATCGCGCTCGACGTTCAGTCCGGGCTCGAAGGGCACCCCGAATCCCGGCCGCCAGCCGCGCACGCTGCGCGCGTTCCGGTCATAGGTGAAAATATTGGTCTTCAGCGCGCTGAAGCCTTTTTCGCGCACTTCGCGGCCAATGGCCTTCACGCCGTCCAGATCCGTGATGGCCGGCTTGTAGTGCGTGGGATGGTTGATGCGCCAGGTCGCGCAATGCGACCAGTACACGCGAATACGGTCGCGGATCTTGCCGCCCAGCAGTTCGTAGACCGGCACCCCCAGGCCGCGCGCCTTGGCGTCGAGCAGCGCGTTCTCGATCGCGCCCATCGCCAGCGCGACAATGCCGCCGGACGCCGGGCGCGTGGCGCTGTAGAGTTCGGCGTAGAGACGCTCGTGTGCGCCGACGTCCTGGCCGATCAGGCGCGTTGCCAGGCGCTCGATGACGGTACCGACACCCGGCGCACCGAATCCTTCGTCAAATTCGCTCCAGCCGACGATACCGCTATCCGTGGTGAGCTTGACGAAATGGTAGTTGCGCCAGCCCGCATCGCAGGACAGCGTTTCAATGGTTTTTATTTTCATGGTGTCCTCCGCGGCGAGCGCTATGTGTTGTAATCCATACTTGGGCGCCAGTTCGTATTTTGCCGCATTTCGGCGCCGCTGTTCCCCGATTGCCGCAAGGGCCTTCGCGCGCGGGAACACAGCGGGGGCTCATCCAAACTCGCATAAACTGGCGCCGGATCGTTCCCGGCGCATCGAAGGTGCCGGTTTTTTCAACGAATGCTTGCCTTAAGCGGCGGCGTCGCACAATACAGACGTGGAGAATCCATGAGACTTGCCAATAAAACCATCGTCCTCACGGGCGCAAGCAGTGGCATCGGCCTGGCCGCCGCCAAACTGTTCGCGCAGGAAGGCGCGAAGCTCATGCTGGCCGGACGCAACGAAACGGCGCTCGCGAAGGTGGTGGAAGACGTAGGCAAACGCGACGCGGCCTACGTCGTGGCAGACGTTTCCAAACCGGACGACAACGAGCGGCTGATCAAGGCCGCGGAGCAAAGATTCGGCAGCATCGATACCTTCATTGCCAACGCCGGGGTAGAGGGCGCGGCGGCGTCGATCGTGGATTATCCGGTCGAGGTCTACGACGAGGTCATGGCCATCAACGTGCGCAGCGTCTTTCTGGGCCTCAAATATGCCATACCTGCGCTGAAAAAACGCGTCGGCGGAAGCATTGTCATCACCTCCTCGATCGGCGGCATCAAGGCGCGCGGCCAGGGCAATTCCGCCTACATCGCCAGCAAGCATGCCGAGATCGGGCTGATGCGCGCCGCGGCGGTGGAATGCGCGCCGTTCAACATCCGCGTCAATTGCGTACTGCCCGGCCCGACCGACACGCGCATGATGCGCAACATCGAGGAAGGCCGCTCGCCCGGCGCGCCGGAGAAAACACGCGAAGCCGTCATCGCGGGTCTGCCGCTGCACCGTTACGGCACGGCGGAGGAAATTGCCAGGCTGATGCTGTTCCTGGTCTCGGACGAAGCGAGTATCTGTACCGGTGGCGTCTACATGGCCGACGGCGGGCTGTCGGCCATCTGAATATCGCGAAGAGTGCATGGCCTCGAGGCCGCAGTTCTCGCGTGCAAAGGGCTTGAATCGCCGGACTGTGCCAGAATGAGACGATGAACTTCGATGACGTCCTGGAATGGTTTGGTGGGGTACGCGAGGCGCTCGACGTACCACTGCTGACTTTGGGCAAGGCCACCGTCACGCTCTGGTCGGTGGCCTATTTCGTCGTCCTGATCGCCCTGCTGTTCTGGGTGTCGCGGGTGCTGCAAAAGCTGATCACCGAGCGCCTGCTGTCGCGCACCCGGCTCGACTACGGCGCGCGGCATGCCGCCGGCACGATCGCGCGCTATCTGCTGCTGCTGATCGGATTCCTGGTCGTCGTGCAGAGCGCGGGCATCGATCTGACCACCTTGAACGTGCTGGCGGGTGCCGTCGGCATCGGGGTTGGTTTCGGATTGCAGAACGTGGTGAGCAATTTCTTCGCCGGCCTGATCATCATGTTCGAGCGCCCGATCAAGATCGGAGACCGTATCGATGTGGATGGCGTGGAGGGCGATGTCATCCAGATCGGTGCGCGCAGCACCGTCGTGCTCAGCAACGACAACATCGCGATCATCGTGCCGAACTCGAAGTTCATCACCGAGAACGTGGTCAACTGGAAATACAACGACGATCGGGTGCGGTTCCGCATCCCGGTCGGCGTCGCGTATGGCAGTGATCTGCGCAAGGTCGAGCAGCTTCTTCTGGAAGTCGCCAAGGCTGATCCCGATGTGCTGGACCAGCCTGCGCCGGTGGTGCGTTTCATCGAATTCGGCGACAGCAGCCTCAAGCTGGAACTGCGTGCCTGGAGCTCCAGCCTGGTGCACCGTAAGGGCCGGCTGATCAGCTCGCTCAATTTCGCGATTTACGACAAATTCTCGGAGCACGCCATACAGATCCCGTTTCCCCAGTACGACCTGCATCTCAAGCGCGAACCGCGCAAGGCGCCGTCATCGGATTCGTGAGGCGCACCACCGCGGCCGCGGCCCGGACAAATTTTTCGGTAGTATGCGCAACAAGGCGCATCACCCATTGCACGCATGGTTATGGACGAGATTCTTTCGCGGGATTTTTTGGATATCGCTTCACTGGTTCACCTGCATGCCAGGGCGCGCCCGGCGCACCCAGCGCTGATCCAGGACGACATTCACCTGGACTATGCCGGGCTCGATGCCCTGCTGGATCGCATCGCCGCGGCCTTGCAGCGCGAAGGCCTGCAGCCGGGCGCCACGATCGCGATCTGTGCCGGCACCTCTATCGAATATGCCGCCGTGTTCCTGGGCGCGCTGCGCGCCGGGCTGGCCGTCGCGCCGCTGGCCCCTTCGTCCACGGCGCCCGCCATCGCCGCCATGGTCACCGACGCGGGGGCTGCCGTTCTGTTCATCGACGCCTCCAACGCGCAAGCCCTGCAGCCGGTTCGCAGCCGCATCGGCGCAGCATGGGTTTCGCTGGATGATTGCGCCGAAGGAAAACGTTTCAAAGACTGGCTGGCCGCTCCCGGCGCTATTCCGGCTGCCGTTGCACCCGATCCGGACGCGCCCTTCAATCTGATCTACTCATCCGGCACCACGGGCACGCCCAAGGGCATCGTGCAATCGAACATGATGCGCTGGCGCCAGTGGCAGCGCGCCGCCGCCTACGATTACAAGCCGGACTGCGTCACCATCGTTTCAACGCCCCTTTACTCGAACACGACGCTGGTGAGTTTCCTGCCGACGCTAGCCGTGGGCGGCACCGCCGTGCTGATGGCGAAATTCGAAGCAAAGCGATTTCTGGAACTCGCGCAGCAACACCGCGCCACTACGGCCATGCTGGTGCCCGTGCAGTACGCGCGCATCATGGCGTCGCCGGAATTCGAGCGATACGACTTGTCGCATTTTCGCGCGAAGTTCTGCACCAGTGCGCCTTTTTCGGCGTCCCTGAAGGCCGACATTCTGCGACGCTGGCCCGGGCGCCTGATCGAATATTATGGGATGACGGAAGGCGGCGGCACGTGCGTGCTGGAAGCGAGCCTGCATCCGGATAAACTGCATACCGTCGGGCGGCCGGCGCCGGGCCATGACATCCGCCTGATCGACGACCAGGGCCATGAACTTCTCCCGGGTGCCACGGGCGAAGTCGTCGGTCATTCGGAAGGCATCATGACGGGCTATCACAATCAGCCGGCGCGAACCGCCGAAGCTGAATGGCACGACGGGGCCGGCCGGCGCTTCATTCGTACCGGTGATATCGGCCGCTTCGACGAAGACGGTTTCCTGATCCTGATGGATCGCAAGAAGGACATGATCATCTCCGGCGGCTTCAACGTCTACCCAAGTGATCTCGAAGCCGTGATTGCCGCGCATACCGCGGTGTTGGAGGCTGCGGTGGTCGGGGTGCCCTCCGAGCGCTGGGGCGAGACTCCGGTCGCGTTCGTGGTCGCCAGGGAGCGCAACGTACCGCAATTGGCGAAGACCCTGCTCGACTGGACCAATACCCAGGTGGGCAAGACCCAGCGCCTGGCTGCGGTCGAGCTGGTCGATACGCTGCCACGCAGCGCAATCGGCAAAGTGCTCAAGCGCGAATTGCGCGACGCCTACCGGGACGGGGAGCCGGTGCAGTGACGATGCCGGCCACCGATCCGGCTGACGGGCGCATCAGCACCGAACTTCGTGACGGATTGTTCCTGATCGGCATCGACCGCCCGGCAAAACTCAACGGCTTCACGCCGGTCATGATGCGGGCGATGGCCCGTGCTTATACCGGCTACGAGCATGAGCCCGAGGCGCGCTGCGCGGTGGTGTTTGCCGAGGGGGCGAACTTTACGGCCGGATTGGATTTGCCGAAGGTCGCTCCCTATCTCGGCGGCAATACCTTGCTGGTCGAGGAAGGCGAGATTGACCCCTTCGAATCGCGCGCGCCGTTTCGCACCAAGCCCGTGATCTTCGCCGTGCACGGCATCTGTTTCACGCTGGGCATAGAAATGATGCTGGCGGCGGACTTCGTCATCGCCGCGGCGGATACGCGCTTTGCTCAGCTCGAGGTCAAGCGCGGCCTGATGCCCACCGGGGGCGCCACGATCCGCATGGTCGAGCGGGCAGGCTGGGGAAATGCCATGCGCTACCTGCTTACGGGAGACGAGTTCGATGCGCAGACGGCGCTGCGCCTGGGTTTCATCCAGGAAATCGTCGAGCCCGGCCGCCAGAAAGAGCGCGCGCTAGCGCTTGCTCAGCACATCGCGGCACAGGCGCCGCTCGCCGTGAGTGCCACGATCGTAAACGCGCGGCTCGCGCTGCATGAAGGACCGGCCGCTGCCGCGTTGCGGTTCGGCGCGACGCAGACGCGCTTGCTGGCCTCGGAGGATTTTCAGGACGGCTTGCGCAGCTTCAAGGAAAAGCGCGCCCCGCGTTTCCGCGGCAAATGAGCCGGGCCAAGAGGCTGCGAGCCGAGCAACGGCCGCATCACGCGCTGAGCCCGTCCTTGGCCAGGCGAATTCCGGACATCTGCCAGCGCGCCGAAGTGGGAAAAAAATTCCGGTAAGTCGTCCGGCTGTGTCCGCCGGGCGTAAAGCAGGAACTGCCGCGCAGCACATACTGGTTGACCATGAATTTTCCGTTGTATTCGCCCACGACGCCTTGCGGCCATTGATATCCCGGATAGGGCGCATAACTTGTGCGCGTCCATTGCCAGGCATGGTTGAACATCTGTAGCAGGCCCGCCCCGTGGGCCGGGTAAGGGTGCAGCGCATCGGGGCGCTGCGCCTCGTCTCCATGGCCCAAATGCTGCGCCGCGTGTTCCCACTCTGCTTCGTTGGGTAAACGCGCCCCGGCCCACCGCGCATAGGCATCCGCTTCGAAATAAGACAGATGCACGGCGGGCCGCGCAACCTCCAGAGGCTGTCGACCGGACAGCGTGAATTCGCTCCAGCCCTCTTCGTTGCTCTGCCAATACAGGGGATGCGTGATGCGGTTCGCCTGTAACCAGTCCCAGCCCTCGGAGAGCCATAAGCGCGAGTCGTGATAGCCGCCATTGACGATGAACTGCAGATATTCTGCATTGCTCACCAGCCGGGACGCCAGACGGTACCCGTCCAGATAGTGCCGGTGACGCGGGGTTTCGTTATCAAAGCTGAACCCTTGGCCGGCATGGCCGATTTCGACCACGCCGGCCTCGAGCGGCAGCCATTGCATGGGGGGCATGGCGCCCGCCGGCTCCTCCAGGAATTTGCGATAAGAAGGCTGCATCGGATTGAGCGACAGCAAGTGCTTGACGTCGGTCAGTAGCAGCTCCTGATGTTGCTGCTCATGGTTCAGGCCGAGCTCCACCAGCGCACAGAACAACGGATCGTCGCCGCAGCGCTCGAACACGCGCTCCATGCGTTCGTTGACTTTCTTGCGATACAGCAGCACCTCGTGCAGGGCGGGCCGAGTGAGCATGCCGCGATGCGCGCGCGTATGCTGCTCGCCGACGCCGTTGTAATACGAATTGAACAGGACCCGGAATCCCGGCATGAAGGAGCGGAAGTCCGGCTCGAATTTCTCCAGCACGAAAGTCTCGAAGAACCATGTGGTATGCGCCAGATGCCATTTGACCGGACTCGCCTCGGGCATGGACTGCACGCAGCAGTCTTCTTCTGACAATGGGCGGGCCAGGTTGAAACTTCGCGCGCGAACCTGCGCAAACCGGGCGCGAAGCGTCGCAGCGAAGGCGGACTCGCCGTCGGCTTCCTGAAGTTCGAACACGCCCGGTCGGTGCAAATCATTCATGGCATAGCTCCTTACGCGTTTGCGTAAAACACCGCAAACCAGTCGCGCTGGTCCGTCCAGGCCGTGACCGATTTGAAACCGGCACGGCGCAACAATTCGCCGAACTGATCGATGCTGTACTTGTAGCTGTTCTCGGTGTGAATGCGTTCGCCGGCTTCGAAATGGCGCGATCCCCCGGGCCAGCGAACGTCCACGGCAAGCCGCGTTTCGACATGCATTTCGGCCCGCGACATGGTCTGATTGAAAAAACCACAGTGACGCCAGTCGCGCACGTCGAAGTCGGAGCCAAGCACCGAGTTGACGTTGTTGAGGGCATTCAGATTGAACGCCGCCGTCACGCCGAGCGCATCGTCGTAAGCGGAATCCAGAATCACTTTGTCCTTGATGAGATCTACGCCGATCAAGAGTCCGCCTTGCTGCTGACATTGCGCTCGCAGATCGGACAGGAATTCCGCAGCTTCGTCGGGCGTCAGATTGCCAATGGAAGAGCCTGGATAGAAAAACAGGCGGCCGGCGTCCGGCACGGACGCGGGTAACGCGAGGCCTTCGGACATGTCCAGACCGAGGCCGGTCATGCGGATGCCGGGAAATTCGCGGCGCAGCCGGTCCAGGGATGACTCCAGATAGTCCGCCGAAATATCCACGGCGACATACTGCTCCGGCTTGAGCGCGTCGAACAGGCCAGCTGCTTTCTTGCAGTTGCCCGCCCCGAGATCGATCAGCGTGCGACCGGTGCCGACTGCTCGCGCGATGTCGCCGACCTGCCTGGACAGAATTGAAGCTTCCGTGCGCGTGGGATAGTACTCGGGCAACTGCGTGATTGCCTCGAACAACTGCGAGCCCAGCGAGTCGTAGAAATACTTCGAAGATATCCAGGCCTGGGGCGCAGTCAGGCCCGCAAGCAATTCGTCCCGGCCATTCCATGACCCGGCGATGCTCACCCTGTTGCGCCAGCGCAGCGCATCGGTTGTCCTGCGGGCTTGTGCATTTCGTAGATTCCCCTGCACAAGTTTAATACGTTCCCTGTCCGGACTCGTGATGACGCTCGCCGGTTCTTCTTGGTTCAGGTGCAACATAAGCTTGAAACTCCAGTAGTCATGAAATTGCGGGTCGTGGAGAGTTACATATCCGTAATGCTCAGCCAACGCAAGCCAAATGGCATACCCGGGATGGCACTCGATATGCGGCGGGTTTGCCAGACGATGGCTGGCAGACAGGGCTCCCCTTGGCTCAGTTATTCCGACCTGTTTACGCATGCACGGTTCCGCAATTTACAACCGAAAACGCAGATCGCGCGCAGTCGTTGAGTCGCTTGTAGGCGCAGACCTACAAGAGGCAAATGGCGGACTGAGGACTGAGTGCTGGGGACTGGGGAGAGACCTCGCGGCGCGATGTGTGGGCGCGCGCAGCCCTAGTCTGCTGCCGGGTCTCAAGCGATCGAAAGCCTTTACTCAGTCCTCAGTCCTCATCACTCAGTCCTCATTAGTTGCCTCGCGACTAATACGTCGCCCTTCCCCCCGAGATGTCGAACACGCTGCCCGTGGTGAAAGAGCATTCTTCCGAGCACATCCAGGCGGCCATCGCGGCAAGCTCTGCGGCTTCGGCCATGCGGCCCATCGGGGTCTGCTCGATCATCGCGTCCACGAGTTTTTGCGGAAACGCCTTGACCATGTCGGTACCCACGGCAGTCGGTGCGATGCAGTTGACGATCACGCCGTCTTTGGCAAGGTCTTTACCCATGGATTTCGTCAACCCGATGACTGCGGCCTTGGACGTGGAATAGGGCGCGAAATACGGGCTGCCGTTCTTGCCGGCGATCGAGGCGAGGTTGACGATGCGCCCGTACTTCTGCGCCATCATGATCGGGATGACGGCGCGGCTGCACAGGTAGACGCCCTCGACGTTCACTGCCATCACCTTGCGCCATTCCGCCATCGGATACTCCCAGCTGCGGCGCAGCGGCCCGGCGATGCCGGCATTGTTGACCAGGATGTCGATGCGACCCAGTTGGGCCAACGCGGCTTCCGCGGCGGAACCGACCTGCAGTTCGTCCACGACGTCCACGACGACGGTATGCACGCGTCCTTGCGCGCCCAGCCGGCTTGCCTGCGCCTCGAGCGCGGGCCGGTCCATGTCCCACATGGAAACCGCGGCGCCGCCCGCCAGCAGGCGCTCGGTGATTGCCAGGCCAAGCCCGTGCGCGGCGCCCGTGACGACCGCAACCCGATTGCTGAAATCGAACCTGTTCATCAGAATTTCCCGAACTTGAGATAGGCTTCCTGCGGATCCATTCCGCCGAGGATAGCGCTGCGCACCTTGTTCTCGGTCAGCAGGACTTCCTCCGTCTTGCTCACGACCTGCTCCGCGAGTCTTCCCGGAATGATGACCACGCCGTCGCGATCGGCTAGCAGCCAGTCGCCAGTGCTGATCGTGACATCGCCAATCGTGACCGGCTGCCCGAACCGGTCGGGCACCCAGCGGCCGACGATGTCGGAGGGGGTATTGAAACTGCAGAACACGGGAAAGCCCAGCTTCAGGATGAAATCGGTGTCGCGGCAACCGCCATCGACGACATAACCCAGCACGCCCTTGTGATGCAGCGTTTCCGCGGAGAGTTCACCCATCAGCGCGACCCTGTGGGTATTCGGCTGGCATACCATCACTTTGCCCGCCGGTGCTTTCGACAACAAGCCGGTCCATTGCACCAGGGTATCGTGCGCGTCGCGGGTCTGGTCGATTTGGCCGCTGACGGTGCAGATCTCACCCGCGAGCTTTTTCGTCGGATCGAGTGGTTTGATCGTATGCGGCAGTACGCACTGGGAGTGTCCCATGCTGCGCAGCACATCGTGCACCGCGGCGGCATAGCAGTTTTCGAGGCGTTTTGTTAAATCCATGTTCTGTTCCTCTCCCCGTCCATTCAGTCTGGAGCTTATTCCGCCAAGCACAGACGCAGATATCCTTTGTGCGCACACGTCGGCATACCCTTGCAGAACGCAGAGTACGCACGGTACGGCGAGGGGAGCATGGTACAGCGACTTCGGGATCGGGTTTTTCGAACGCGCTTTCTCCAGTTTGCTCTATGCTTGCGCATCCATAGAAACCCGAGGAGCTTGCATGGCGGAGCAGAACAGAACGAAAGTGACCATCCTGACCGGCGATTATCGAATCAAAGGCTATATCGAACTGGTGCCGGGCGCGCGGGTCACGGACTACATGACCGAGGCCAAGAATTTTATCGCCGTCACGAACGCCGAAGTCTGGGAGGCAGGTGAGCGTCGCCTGCTGGCGGCGCCGTTCCTGAATGTCTGCCGCGATCACATCCAGGTCATCGTGCCCGAGGGTTGAGCATCGCAGTAACCAGGATTTGCAAGCCGGGCTGAGGAAGGTATGTTTCGTCCGGTGTTCAGGATGCCGGCGTCGGTGCGATCCGGAGAGCCTGAATCCCGTGTGTGGTGTGGCGATCTCGTTGGGTCGACTCACGCCGCAGGCTTATCGGAGAAAGCAATGGAGTTGACCCACTACTGCTGGTTTAGAACATGAACAGACTGGACGGCTATGTTGCGCTAGTTACTGGCGCGGGACGCGGCATCGGCGAGGCGATCGCATTGCGCTATGCAACGGAAGGCTCGAGTGTAGTCGTTGTGGACCTGGACGAAAGCAATGCGCAGGCGATAGCGGAGCAAGTGCGCGCATTGGGGCGGCAGGCCGATGCGTTCCTCGTGGACGTGCGCGAGCCGGCGCAAAGCGAAGCCATGATTGCGCGCGTAGTGAAGCGCTTCGGCCGGCTCGACGTGCTGGTCAACAACGCCGGGGTCATTCGTGTGCGCTCGCTGCTGGATACCACGCCGGAGGACTGGGACTTCATCCAGTCGGTGAATGCGCGCGGACTGTTTTTTGCGCTGCAGGCCGGTGCGCGCCAGATGCTGCGGCAGTCCCCAATGGGCGAAGGACGGCCGAGCGGAAAAATCATCAATATCGCCTCGATTGCCGGGCGCGGCGGTCGCGCCATGCTGGGCGCTTATGCGGCGAGCAAAGCCACAGCCATCAACATTACGCAAACCGCGGCGCAGGAGTTCGCGCCGCAATTGACGGTCAACAGCATTTGCCCGGGTGCGGTCGGCACCGACATGTGGAAGCAGATCGACCGCGAATGGAGCGAACGTGAAGAGCGCCCCGCCGGCTCGGTGTGGGAGGAGCGCATTCGCAATATTCCGATGCGCCGCGCCGAAACGCCCGAAGACCTGACTGGCATGGCCGTCTTTCTCGCCAGCGCCGATGCCGATTACATCACGGGACAATCCTATAACGTCGATGGCGGCCTGGTAGGCAGTTAGTTACGCGCGACCGGACAGGCTGGTCGCGCGCATCATGCCGTTACCGCCGATTTTGTTCGTCGCCTCCAGAGTTTCGCGAATCGATGCGATCCCAGGCGGCCCGTGCAGGACGCCGGCTCTGCTCCCAACTCGGTCCGTTCGAGCCGCGGCGTTTCTCATAGTCGGCCTTCAGGTCGCGTTCGACTTCCTCGAACGTTCGCGGATGGAATCGCGCGCGGCCTTCATAGCCTGTGCGGTATGCGCTTGCATATTCGTCGTACGAACGACCCGCTTCGTAGTAGGGCTCGCTGGTGTAGTTCTCGCGCCAGTAGGTATCTTCCACGGTGGGGTCTACGGCCTCGGCTGCTTTCTTTCCTGCAAGACCTCCCACGACAGCGCCTACCGCCGCACCGATTGCCGTTCCGATCGGTCCGGCCACGGTGCCCGTGGCGGCGCCTGCTGCTGCGCCGCCCGCCACTGCGCCTAACCCGACGCCGACGGGATGTGCGCCCGGCGCGCCGGTTATGGGATCGCGATTGGCGTCGCGCTTGGATTGTTTGTCGAGGTCCTTATTGGTTCGATCCATTGCTTGTCTCCTGTTAAAAAGTATTGCTGCACTCAGGATTTGCAAAGAGCGTGCCGGGAAAAAATGACGGCAACCATCGGCTATATGGACTGTTTGGCGGGGCTTTGATATTGCGCTAATCAAAAAACGAACCGCTTTACAACGCGTCAGTAAAAATTGCCGCAGCAAAAGTGGGAACGAACTGCGCCAGCATGCGGCGGTCCCAGTGCCCCCGGAGTGGGGCACCGACCGTCAGTCTTACCCCTGCCAATTTCATGGGCGATTTGAAGGCGGAATTGACGAGTCCATGCAGTGGACAGGTGAACGGCATCGCATGTTTCTGCGAGCCAAGTGCGCCAGCCGCCCGATTTACCGCGAACCTGAAATGCCAAGCTGTTGAACCGTATGCAAAGCTTTTCAGGCTGCCGTCCGAAGCGGTTTCCGCCTTCCGTGATGTCGACGAAAAAATCTCCACGTCACCAGGAAGCATTGCATAATCGTTGGCGTTCCTTCGCTTCCGCATGACATCCGCAGCAAACTCTTCATGGTTTGCGGCAAAGGCAAGCATCAAAGCGCAGTCGCAGATCGCTCGGATTTCCAAACGGGGGAGTGCGGTGCAACGCGAGTCGCAAGAAGACCCGGTCAATCAAAAAGATGCCTTCAGGGTAGCTGCGCCGTCAATTTCCCTTCCCAAGGGCGGCGGTGCGATTCGCGGCATCGGGGAAAAGTTTGCGGCCAACCCCGTCACGGGCACCGGCTCGATGTCGGTGCCGATCGCCACATCGCCAGGCCGATCCGGTTTCGGCCCCCAGCTTTCCCTGTCCTATGATTCCGGCGCAGGCAACGGCCCATTTGGCCTCGGCTGGAATCTTTCACTGCCTTCGATAACACGCAAGACGGACAAAGGCCTGCCGCGCTACAACGACGTCGACGAATCCGATGTCTTCGTCCTGTCCGGTGCAGAAGATCTCGTCCCGGTACTCAAACCGGATGGCACGCGATACCTGGACACCACCACGGTCCCGGGGTACGCGATCCGCCGCTACCGCCCCCGCATCGAAGGCCTGTTTGCCCGCATCGAGCGCTGGACCGACGCGGCAGGCGTTTCACATTGGCGCTCCATATCCAGCGCCAACGACACGACCCTGTATGGCGCGACGGACGAGAGCCGCATTGTGGATCCGTCCGATCAGACCCGCATTTTCAGCTGGCTGATCTGCGAAAGTTTCGACGACAAGGGCAATGCCATCCGTTATGAATACAAGAAAGAAAATTCACAGGGCATCGACCGCTCATTGGCGCATGAGGCCAACCGCCGGGACGCCCGCAGAACGGCCAACCGATACATCAAACGCGTCAAATACGGCAACAAGAGTCCGCGCCAAGCCAATGAAAATCTGGTCGCTCGGCAAGACTGGATGTTCGAAGCGGTGTTCGACTATGGCGAGCATTACAGTGAAGATGCCGACGGAACTATTCAGTCGGTGCGTTGCGCCGATGACCAGGGCGCATGGCAACTTCGGCAGGACCCGTTTTCATCCTATCGCGCCGGTTTCGAGGTGCGTACCTATCGGCTGTGCCGGCGCGTCCTGATGTTTCATCATTTCGAGGATGAACTCGGGACGCCGGATTACCTGGTCCGGTCAACGCATTTCGCCTATGACCAGACGACGATTGCCTCGTTCATCACTGGCGTGACCCAGTCCGGCTACAAGCTCGTCGGTGGAGCTTATCGGAAGAAATCTCTGCCGCCGATCGAGTTCGAATACAGCCAGGCAATCATCCAGGAAAAGATTTTCGAGGTGGACGCGGCCAGCCTGGAGAACCTGCCCCAGGGGCTGGATAACAGCCGCTATCAGTGGGTGGACCTCGATGGCGAGGGGCTTTCCGGGATTCTGTCCGAGCAGGGCGGCGCGTGGTTCTACAAGCGCAACGAAAGTGCCCTGCCGGTAATCGACCCGGCAGGTAATGAAACCACCGTCGCCCGCTTCGCGCCGCTTGAGCGCGTGGCCGCCATGCCGTCGTTGGCCAATTCAGGCGGCGGCCAGCAATTCCTCGACCTCGCCGGGAACGGACAACTGGACGTGGTCGAATTCGATGGACCGGCCCCGGGATTTTTCGAGCGCACCCCGGATGAGAACTGGCAAACGCACCGGCCCTTTACCTCGCTGCCGAATATCGCCTGGCGCGATGCCAATCTCAAGTTCATCGACCTGACCGGCGACGGCCATGCCGACATCCTGATTTCCGAAGACGAAGCCTTCAGCTGGTACCCGTCGCTGGCCGAGGCCGGTTTCGGCCCCGGCGAGAAAGTTCGTCAGGCCATCGACGAAGAGCAGGGGCCGCGTCTCGTGTTTGCCGATGGCACCCAATCCATCTATCTCGCGGATATGTCCGGGGACGGGTTGACCGACCTCGTGCGCATTCGCAATGGCGAGGTCTGCTACTGGCCCAATCTGGGTTACGCCCGCTTCGGCGCCAAGGTCACCATGGATCGCGCGCCGTGGTTCGATGCGCCCGATATGTTCGACCAGCGCCGCATTCGCCTCGCGGATATCGATGGTTCGGGCCTGGTGGATATTCTGTACCTCACCGGCAAAGGGGTGCATCTGTACTTCAACCAGTCCGGCAATGCCTGGAGCGAACGGCGCACCGTCACTACATTCCCGCGCATCGACAACCTGTCGACGGTGTCGACGCTCGACCTGCTGGGCAATGGGACAGCGTGCCTGGTCTGGTCGTCCCCCTTGCCTGGCGATACGCGCAATGCAATTCGCTATATTGATCTCATGGGCGGGCAGAAACCGCATCTTTTGATAAAAACCAGGAATAACCTGGGTGCGGAATCCGAAGTCCAGTACGCCGCTTCCACCCGGTTTTATCTGAAGGACAAGCAGGCCGGCAAACCCTGGGCGACCAGATTGCCTTTCCCCGTGCATTGCGTGGAAAAAGTCACGGTGCGCGACAAGTGGCGCGGCACCGCATTCAGCAGCACCTATAGCTACCATCACGGCTATTTCGACGGTATCGAGCGCGAGTTTCGCGGTTTCGGCCGGGTCGAGCAGGTGGATGTGGAGCGTTACGGCGCGTTCGCGCAGGGAAACGCGAGCAGTCCCTACATTACCGACGATCATGAACTCTATCAGCCTCCGATCAAGACCATCACCTGGTACCACACCGGTGCCACGGCCGGGCGCAATCGAATTCTTTCCCTGTTCAGGCAGGAATATTTTTCCGTTGCCGGATTTGCCGAACATGAACTGCCCGAGCCGACGCTGACACCCGAAGATCTCACTGCGGAGGAATGGCGCGAAGCCGCGCGCGCCTGCAAGGGGATGGTGCTGCGCCAGGAAGTATTCGAACTCGACGTTGATGCACTCGCCCATGGCGAAGAGTTGCGAGTGCGTCTGTTTACCACGGCCTATCACAACAGCGATGTACGTCGCCTGCAGCGGCAGGGGATCAACCGCCACGCCGTGTTTCTGGTGACGGAGAGCGAGGCCATCAATTATCACTACGAGCTCGATCTGCGCACCACGCCGCTCCACCCGGATCCGCGCATCGGCCACACACTCAACTTGAGCTTCGATGCGTATGGCCGGGCGTTGCAAACCGTGGCGGTGGCATATCCACGCCAGAGCTCTTATGCCGATCCCGCCAATACCCTCAAGGCCGGGCAACTGGCACTCATCCGCAAAGTGCAAGACGAGCGGCATCTTGGTTATACCGAGACGCACTACACGGCCGAACTGCCAGACGACCCGCATCAGTACCGTCTGCCCGCGCCTTGCGAAGTGCTTACCCATGAACTGACTGGTGCCGACAGCACATCGGGCTTTGCGCCAAGCGGTGGAGTTTATTTCTCGCTCGACGATTTCAGGGCATTCAAGATTAGCGACACCTTGCCGGGTCAGGGGACGAGGACCGTCACCAAGCTCGAATACCATCAGCAGCCAGCCAGTGAAGCCGCCCACAAGCGCGTCGTCGAATGGGTGCGCATGCTTTATTTCAAGGATGACCTTTCGGGGGCGAAACCGTTCGGGGAATACGCGCGGCTCGGCTTGCCTTACGAAACCTACAAGCTCGCCCTGACCAGGAACCTGCTCGACGCAGTCTTTGGCGCGAAACTGACGCCTGACGTGCTCACCAGGCTGGATACGCCGGCCATTTCCGGATACCTACGCGGGACGGCGCTTGCTCCTGCGTTAACCGACCAATGGTGGATGTGCTCCGGCATCGCCGGCTATGCCGGCGACGCCGCGTCGCATTTCTATCTGCCCGAGGAATACACCGACCCCTTCGGCAACAAGACCACACTCGCCTACGACGGCAAGTACGATCTTTTCATTCAGTCCAGTACCGACGCCCTGGGCAACACCAGCGGCGTGGCCAGGGAACCGGTCACCGATAAACCGCGCTACGACTATCGCGTGCTCACGCCCATCGAACTGGTGGATGCAAACGACAACCGCACGGAGGCGTATTTCGACATCCTCGGCATGGTCGTGGCCTCGGCGGTGAAAGGCAAAGGAAGCGAAGCGGACGACTTAGTCGGTTTCGACGACGATCTGGCGAATCCATCGGACGCCGATGTGCAGGCCTTTTGCACGGACATCGTCATGAATTTGCAGCAAGCCAGGGACTGGCTGGGTCATGCAACCGCCCGCTTTGTCTATCACTTCGGCGAGCAACGGGACGCTCAGGGAAATCTGGTTGTCTGGGCAGACCGGCCGGCCGGTGCCTGCGGCATCCAGCGCGAGATGCATTTTAATGCGCCCGGCGGCGCCGCCAGTCCGTTGCAGGTCGCTCTCGAATGTTCCGACGGGACTGGCAACGTGCTGATGAAGAAAGTTCAAGCGGAGCCGGATGCGGCGTTGCCGCGCGCCGTGCAAAAGCTTCGCTGGATCGTCAATGGCCTCACGGTTCTGAACAACAAGGGCAAGCCAGTGAAGCAGTACGAGCCGGCTTTCAGCCCCGACTTCGGTTGCGAATTGCCGCAGGCAAACGGCGTCACGCCGATCATTTTCTACGACGCCGCGGGGCGAGTGGTGCGCACCGAAATGCCGGATGGCACGTTCAGCAAGGTCGAATTTTCGCCGTGGCATGTGAAAACGTACGATGCCAACGATACGGTGAGGAACTCGTGCTGGTATGCCGAAAGACTCACTGCCACTCAGCGGCGCGTGCCATTGCCTGACCCGAGCGCTTCGCCGCAACAACAGGCGGAAGCGTTAGCTGCGGAGGCGCTCGCCCAAAGTGCCAGCGCAGAAGACAAACGCGCGGCCGAACTCGCCGCCCTGCATGCCGAGACGCCGGCAATAACGCTGCTCGACAGCCTGGGACGCGAGGTGATCGCGGTCGCCCATAACCGGGTGCCGTCGGAGGCTCCGGCGCTGGCCGACCGGCCGAGGCTCGACGCGTTCTACCTGACCTTCACCAAGCTGGACGCCGAAGGCAAGCCGCTGTGGATCGTCGATGCTCGCGGCAACAAGGTCATGCAGTACATCGCGCCACACGGCTCGAACCATACCCTGCTGTACGACATCCCGAATCCCGATTGGCGGTCGGCTTACGAAATGCCGTCGAGCGCTGCGCCGTGCTACGACATTGCCGGCAATCAGCTTTATCAGCACAGCATGGACACCGGTGATCGTTGGACCATCAACGATGCGGCGGGTAAGCCGATGTTTGCCTGGGACGTGTATCGGGCAGTGGATGAGAATACATCGCCCGAGATACAACGACTCTACATCACCGAATACGATGGGCTGCATCGCCACACGGCGCTTAAACTCAGGATAGACAACAGCGCGCCCAGCGTAGTCGAGACATTTGTTTATCAAGATGCCGTCAACGCGCCGATAAACAATCTCAACGGCTTAGCAACACATCACTACGGTCCAAGCGGCCTCGTACAAAACATCGCAATGGACTTTAATGGCTGCCTGCTGCAAGTACGCCGGCAGTTAGCCGCGAACTCACAAGGATCGATGATCGACTGGCAAGGCAATCTATCATCTAAGCTCGACAACGAGATTTGGGCCCAAATCAGCGAGTACGATGCACAAAAACGTTTGTCGCGATTGTTTAATTGGCATCGCGAAGTAACCTTCGATAGCCAAGGCAATGAACTCTCCACTCCGGGTGCGACCAATCGCGTCGCAATCTATGTTCCTTCCTATAGCGAACGCGGCGCACTCCTTGCAGAGTCGCTCTACGTGCGAGCCAGCAAAAGCATTGTCTACGGAGTTACGCAGGCGGACACGAGTCAGGCAACGACACAGCAAGCCATCGTCGGTATGTCGTATGACGCTAAGGGGCAGCGTCAACGCATGGAGTTAGGCAATGGCGCTGTTACGAGTTACACGTACGATCCAAAAACTTTTCGCTTAACGAGCATTCGCACGACGCGTCCGGTACCTCAAGGCGATAGATGTTCATCCGCTTTTACCACTGCAAGCGTCGTTCAAGATCTTCGCTATACCTATGATCCGGTGGGCAACATCACGCACACTTTTGACGCAGCTCAAGCCACCGCCTATGCAAACAATCAACGGATCGACCCTATTAACCGTTATCAATACGATTCTCTCTATAGGTTAATCGCCGCGAGCGGACGCGAAAGCCGCACCGCGTCGGCGCCCGCAAGCAGCGAACGTTTACTACCTTCATTCGATTGTCCAGCGCCAAATCCAGTGGCATTGCGCAATTACACGCAGCGCTACGACTACGACTCCGTCGGAAATTTATCGATAGTGAGGCACGAAGCGGATCAGGGCAACTGGACGCAAAGGTATGCCTATGCCTTTGAGGACACCGGGCAGCGGGCGAGCAATCGCTTGTGGCGAACTTGGCAAGGCGACGCGAACTGGAATAGTTCGAACGCCATAAACAAAGTGATCTATAACTATGACACACACGGAAGCATGCTAAACGCCACCAACATCGCACCCCCACAGTCCTTTCAACGGGATTATCGCGACATGATCACGAGCATCGATCTCGTCGGAGGAGGTGTTGCACATTACCAGTACGACGCAGGCAAGCAACGCACGCGCAAGCATATCGAGAACCAGAACGGCTTAGGCGGCTACTGGGAGCGGATCTACTTGGGGGGCTACGAACGCTATCGCCGTTATGGTGGCAACGGCACAACCCTATTTGAAGAAATAGAGTCGCACCATCTCTTTGCAGGCGATCAAAGAGTGTTGTTGATCGATGACGTAATCAAGACACATCGCAAACATGCTGACGGAACGGCATTTACGACCGACCCGATCTTTCGTTATCAGTACAGCAATCACTTTGGCTCTACATGTTTAGAACTGAGTGAGCGTGATGAGCTTATTTCATACGAGGAATATCATCCGTACGGAACCAGTGCATATCGAGCGAAGGCGAGCGGAACGGAAGCTAGCCCAAGTCGATTTAGATTTACGGGGATGGAGAGAGACGAAGAGAGCGCGCTGAGCTACCACACGGCAAGGTATTACATGCCGTGGTTGGGTCGGTGGGATAGTGGCGATCCCATAGGTGTGGGAGATGGAGTGACCCGCTATCGGTACGCAAAGAACAACCCGATAGCGAATAAAGACACGAATGGACGCCAAACGGTGGGCACGATGACAGGCATCGCGGCCAGTCAAAGAAGGGAACAAGCTGAAAAAATTAGTCTGATTTCAAATATCGCTCATCACCCAGAACAGTATCCGTGGGCAAGCGAGAAAACCCTTGCCGCACTCCGAGCTGAGGTGAGTGCGCTCGAAAAATCGGCAGGAAGCTGGGAGACCAAAGCCGACATACACACGGATTTCCACAAGAACGTCGGTTTGAAAGTAACTCTGGCGGCGGCGGGACTTGCGGTAAGCGGACCCGTCGTCGGTGCTGGCGAGCGACGCGTTTTGGAAAGCGCTCGAGGAGGATCGCGGCGTAGGCGCGGACGAGGTGAAGGCGGTGAGGCAGACTCTCGGCGCTGGGCAACCTAACGGGAGGTCACTCGCCGCTGGTCCGCGCCTTGTACCAGATGGGGAAAGACAAGGCGGCATTCACGGACCTTCGAGGTTTCGCGCAATTCGACGAGGCGGAATGGCAGGCGGTTCTGCGAGCCCTTCAGGAGCCGGGAGACAGCACCAGCCCGCCCATCGGCTTTCCGGCCGGTCAGGAAAGCATCGAAGTCTTACGCGCGCACGCTGAATGGATTCATCGAGCACGCCTTTCCCATGGCGGTGATCGCGAATCGGCTGGAGCGCGACATCTCCGATAACGGACCATTCAAGGAGGCCAAGGACGATCTCCTGAGGTTCTTCTCCAATAACCCGGTGTTTTCCTTCGCCGATGCGCCGCCCGACCTGTACTTGAGCGACGGTGCGGGCGAGAAGCTCCGCGACGTTAAGAACCCGGGTGCATTGCGGGAGCAGCTCAAGGGGCATGCGCCGGGTATTCAATCTTGCCCCGCGTTTTCCGGAAATGCGCGCGCTGCTCGCGGACGATCTGGATTCGGCGACGGCGATGGTGCATGCCGGCAAGCGCCGGTTTACCGAAAGACACGGAGAGACTCTCGGCGGCCCGGACGGGGCGCGCGAGGTATTTGAGAGGGCCGAGCATATTCATGCGACGGCGCTATCGTTTGTGCTCTGAAGCACGCCCGCGGCCTCCAATTCACCGTTGCCCTATGTGATCGGCCGAGCGGCGGGGAGGTCGGACGGGGGGCGCCTGGCATCGATCGACAGATCGGCATTGCCCTGGGTGCCGGACTATTCCACCTTGTTCGGTTCGCTCGGACTGTGTGATTGCGAGCATTGCCAGTCGCTCTATAGCCCGGCTGCGTACTTCGTCGACATATTGAGGTTCCTCGACGGCGGGCCAAGAAACGCCGATGGCATGAATCCGCTGCAGGTGCTGCTGGATCGACGTCCGGATATCGAGCAGATCGAGCTCACCTGTGAAAACACCAACACGCAGCTGCCGTACGTGGATCTCGCGAGCGAGGTTTTCGAGGCGGCGATGGTTCCCAGATGGTTCGAGATCGCGGAGGACACCAGCATTGGCGGCGTGCTCGCGGCGCTCGGCGCGCGGCAGATCCCGGCATGGATCAGGACGGCCTTTGCCGGCCGTGGCTACGCGCTATCCGACAAGGCGTCCCTGCGCATCGACCGGGAAGGCCGCAACCAGGTCGCGTCGAAATGGATCATCGTCGATGGCGGATGGGCCTTTTCCTTAAAGCACATGGGGACTCACGAGGGATTCGAGGCCGTCGCCTGGCCGCAAACGAGCTGGACAGCCGATGAGCTGAAAGCCCATCCGGAACATGTGCACGAGCCCGCTTACGCGCTCCTGCAGAGCGCGGTTTATCCATGGAACCTGCCGATCAGCGTGCCGCTGGAAGAAATGCGCTCCTACCTCGGCCATCTGGGTGTTGGGCGCCACGAGCTCATGGAGACCTTGTTCGCGGGTGCCTCCGCCGACGCGGTGTCCGACAAGAGTATCGCCCTCGAACACCTCGGCATGACCGCGCAAGAGGCGGACATTATCAGCGGAGTCACGACCGGAGGTCCGCGGGGCGGGCCGGCCTCCGGCCGGCCCTTGGGATTTCTGGGGGCTGCGCCAGTCGAGGGAACGACATCATCGACAGGACCGACGGCACGGCGCCGCACGCCCAGGGCGACTGGGACGTCGTGCTGCAGCGCGAGTCGATTTTCCTGCAGCAATCCGGCCTGAGCTACAAAGATCTGCTCGAGCTGCTGGGCAGCTACTTCGTCAACCCTCCAGCCTCCGCCTGGAACGCCCGGCGGACGGCTTCTTGGAGGATCGTGTCCGCCAATGGCGCGCCCGCCGATACCTGCAGCCCGAGTCAGCTCGAGATACAGGTCATCGACCAGAACATCGCGTCGAGCCCGAAGGACGAGCTGGTCGCGGCGGGGAACAGGATCCATCGTTTCGTGCGTCTGCAACGAAAGCTCGGGTGGAAGACGCGCGATCTGGACAAGGCCATCGCCGCGCTGGAGCCGGGGATCAATGACGGCAGGCACCAGACCACGACGGCCGAGGCCCAGAAGTGCGAAGCATTCCTCATCCGGCTTTCGCAAATTCAGCGGTTGCATGTCCAGACCGACCTGCCCGTGGTGAATCTGCTCGGCTGGTGGGCGGACCTCGATACGCGCAGTTATGTCGATCCCAGGGCGGATGGGGCGCCCACCGTTGCGTCGCTCTATGCGCAGCTCTTCAGCAACAAGGCGGTTTCGGGGCAGGTGGTGGGTGAG
This sequence comes from uncultured beta proteobacterium, assembly GCA_963846655.1. Classification (GTDB taxonomy): domain Bacteria; phylum Pseudomonadota; class Gammaproteobacteria; order Burkholderiales; family JACQAP01; genus JACQAP01. The sequence goes on from CAWJWT010000013.1 coordinate 407,923, forward strand.
ATTCCAATCGCGCCCGGCGGGACCCTGGCGGGTAAGGCGGCGGCCATTGCCGCGGCGCTGCACACGGGCGTTGAGGACCTGACTTTGATGCAGGCGGCAATTCCGAACGATGGCCTACTGACGCTCGCCAACCTTTCTCTACTCTACCGTCATGCCGGGTTGGCGAAGGCGCTGAAGCTGCCCGTCCGCGCTCTTACCCCGAGCGCGCTCGAACTGGTCGACAGCGCTCCGTTTGCTGAGCACGGCGAGGACCCTTCAATTCATTCGGCAAGTCGGCAAGATTCGCGCGACGGGATTCGCGGTCGAAGAGCTGAACTACCTGCTGCGCAACGACTCGGGCGTATCCCGCATCGGCTTAACCGACGACGCGATCGCCGTCGTCCTCGATGCAATGCGCGACGATTTGCGCGGCATAGCGACGGAGAACACGTTCGTCGAAGCGGCGACCGACGTTGACGCCGCCACCAGCGATCCAGGCGGAGACCTGCTGCGCAAAAAATTGGCGCTGTTGAACTGGGAGCCTGCGCTGATCGAGAAGGCCATCGCAGTCCTCAACGAGACATTCACGCATGAGGCGCCGCTGGCCACCCTGGCAACGGGCATCGTAATTCCGGAGCCGCTGAGAAGTACGATCTCGTACGACGGCGGCGACCGGAAGCTCGAGGTTCACGGGCACGATGAGCGCGGCCGATAGGACGCTGCTCGTGGCGCTGCCGGGCGCGGACGCGCCTTTTGAAGCGGCGCTCGACAAGCTCTTCAAGGCGCCGAAAGCCTTCGTGCAGCGTCATACCGGCGCGATTTTCGGTGCCGGTATTCCAGGTGAAAATCACCGGCGCCGCTCTCAAGCTGCTGCTGGCGAAGTTCAAGTTCCCCGACGCGCTGAAGAACAGGATCTATTACGATACGGTGGGCGAGACCGTGCGCTTCGTCGGCGTCATGACCGAGGCCGAGCGCAGTGTCTTGTCGAAGCTGTCGACGGACACCGGCTATCTGAAGCAGCCCTGCAGGGGCCGATTCGATGCGCCCGGGCGGGTGCGAACGCACCCCTTGGCGCCGACATTTTCCTCACGAGTGCCGGCGCCACGAGCGACGCTTCGGCGCTGTTCGACAACCCGAATATCGAGCCGGAAGCGCAGATTCTGCTCGTGCTGCGGAAACTGCTGCCGGACCTCCAGGCGACGCTGAGCGAACTGACGGTCAAACAGCGGCTCGGCGAATACCTGAGGCTCGATGCGACCGCGATCGACGGGTTGCTGAAAAAGTGGCTCGATCCGCGCGTCGTCGACCCCGTCCATCCCGAGCGAAGGGCGATCGCCGATTTTCTCGACCCCGCGTTTGCCGAAAGCAATCCGAACGTCAAGTCCGGCACCGACGCGTTCCCCCGCCAGTTCGACTCGCTGCGGCTGCTGCAGAAAATCGCCCTCGTGATTCTGAAGTTCGAGATCACGCCGCGTCAGCTGCAGTGGTTGTTCGAATCCGGGCCGGCAGCAGGCTGGCTCGATCTGAACGACCTGGCGCCTGGCTCTGACCGTCGCGGCGGCTACTCTCTTCCAAGGGCTGGGCGCGACTGGCGGACCTGTTTCGGTTGCGGGATGAACTGCCTCGCGGCGAGGCTCTGCTCACGGACGTATTCGCGGCCGCCACCGCGCCTGGCGCTCAATTGGATGAACGCGGCCGGAGCTTCCCCGGCAAGGGCAGGTCGATGGCCGCTGGAAAGCCTGAAGTCCTTGAGCGGCGCGGGCGGATTCGGCTTTTCCGCGAATGATCTTGCCGGCGAGGCGGCGATGCTGCGCCTTTCGGCGGCGATCGCCGTGTTGAAGCGCCTAGGGCGCATCGGCCTGGTCAGGGCCTGGCGTGGGCGAGGACGTTCCCCATCGGCAATGACGCGCGCGAGCTTAAGAGCCTGGTGCGCGCCAAGTACGACGATGCGCAGTGGCTGGAGCTGGCGAAAGGGTTGCGCGACCCGCTGCGAGAGAAGCAGCGCTCCGTGCTGGTCGCCTTGCTGGTGCAGAAGCTCGGCGTGCGCGACGCAGACGATTTGCACGATCGCTTCCTGATCGACGCCGAAATGAGCCCCTGCATGATGACGACGAGGATCAAGCAGGCGATCGGCTCCGTTCAGCTCTTCATCCAGCGCTGCTTCATGAATCTGGAGCGCGCCGTTGCGCGCTGACCGCCGAGGAGGCGAAGGAGTGGTCCCAGTGGCGCAAGCAGTATCGGGTATGGGAAGCCAATCGCAAGGTGCTGCTCTACCCCGAGAACTGGATCGAGCCGGAGCTGCGCGACGACAAGTCGCCATTCTACAAGGACCTGGAAAGCGAGTTGCTTCAAGGCGACGTGACGGCGGCTACGGCGGAAGATGCTTTCCTGCATTACCTGGAGCAGCTCGATCAGGTGGCGCGGCTGGAGATCGTGGGCATGTATCGCCAACAGGACCCCGAAGACATTCTGCACGTATTCGGCCGCACCCAGGCGATTCCCCACCGCTACTTCCATCGCCGCCGCTTGGAAGTTGACAAGGTATGGTCGGCCTGGGAAAAAGTCGACCTGGACATCGAAGGGGACCACCTGATCCCGGTGGTGTGGAATCGGCGCTTGTACATTTTCTGGCCCATTTTTTTCGAGAAGTCGGAACAACCGACGAAAGAGCAAAGGGAGAACAACGAAGACCCCAGGAAATACTGGGAAATCAAGTTTGCGTGGAGCGAATACAAGAACAAGAAGTGGTCCCCGAAAAAAGTATCGAAAGATTTCCTGCGGTCTAACAGGGATCCGACTCCTCACGCCCCGCAGGAACCGCACGATTATTCTTTCAAGACCCGCGTCCGTCAGGGCATTACCGGAGAGCAACTGAGCATAGAGTGCTACGGCACGACGATCGGCCAGAAGCCTCCCCGGACGGACTCGGTTAACACGACGACCACTACCACGACGAACAGCCAGAAAATCGTCAGCTACTACAAAGCCCCGACTCAGGCCTCGTACTGGTACTGGCTGAAAGTCTATAAGGACGGCTGGAAGCGTCTTCAGCCGGCCGAGATCGACGACATCAAGATCCTGATGAGGAGCAGCGCGACCGGCACGCTGTATCAGACCATCAAGCTGGACGGCAACGGCGAATATCCATCGTTCGGCGGTTTTGTCACCGTCACAGAGCCCGTGGATTTTTACCTGGAATCCACGACCAAGCAGATCAAGTCTGTCTCCGACAAATGGGGGTTCACCGGCGGACTGGGCGTCTCCATCGATCTGAAAGCGTGGTCGCCGACGACGACCACCACCACCACGACGCAGCAAGTGCCTGGGGGTCCGGCGTTCAACCCCATGCAGGGTTTAGGCGAGTTCACGCTCGACAGTTGCAACGGCAACCTCGTGCTCGTGCAAGGGCCGCTGGCGCTCGTTCCCGCGTCGCTCCAGCCCATCGCAGGCACGCAGCTCCAGAACATGACCATGGTGGACCTGAACAGCTTCGATGCAATGGGGAATAGCGCTGTGCTCGGCAGGACTCCCGGGACATTCCGGCTGCTGGGCTCGCACCAGGCGCAGGACTACACGGCGACGTACATTTCGCTGCCGTTTTTCTACCAGGACGAATCGCATGCGTATGCGGCTACGCGTCTTCCCGGCGGCAAAGTTCGATTCAGCGCGTTCTACCACCCGACCATCTGCAAGTTCACAGTAGCGCTCAATCGCCTCGGCGTGGAAGGTTTGCTGACGCTCGAAAATCAGCGGGTGACAGACAACGCGGCCGCCTTCAGCGAGTATCAGCCCGATACTTCGAAAGTGGATGCCGATTTCCCCAGAGAGGACGTGGACTTCGCCCATGAAGGAGCCTACGCAAATTACAACTGGGAGCTGTTTTTCCATGCGCCTTTTCTGATTGCGATGCACTCGAGCAAGAATCAGCGATTTGAAGAAGCGCAGAAATGGTTTCACTACATCTTCGACCCAACGGCAACTCTGGACCAGGCCAAGAATCCCGGCTCCGAGCGGTTCTGGCGCGTGAAACCGTTCTACGACGAAGTCCTGCGGGGCGTTCAAACGCTAGAGGCGCTGCTCGAGGACGCCGGCGAAATGGACAAACAAATTGCCGCGTGGCGGGCAAACCCCTTCAAGCCCCATGCCGTTGCCCGACTGCGTATCGTGGCTTACATGAAGGCGGTCGTGATGCGCTACATCGACAACCTCATCGCGTGGGGTACCAGTTGTTCCGACGCGACACGATCGAGTCCATCAACGAGGCGACGCAGCTGTACATTCTTGCGGGGCAAATCCTTGGGCGGCGGCCGGAAAGCATCCCGGCGCGCGCCAAGGCGCAGGTCCAGACGTTCCGCACACTCGACGATGTGGAGGCGCTCGACGGCCTGTCCAGTGCCATGGTGGTAATCGAGAGCTTCCTCGCGCCTTCGGTCGCCCCGGCGCCGACGCCGGGCGCCCGTGGCAATCCGCCGTTGACGATGGAGTATTTCTGCATTACTGGAAACGACAGGCTACTGGGTTACTGGGACACCGTGTCAGATAGGCTGTTCAAGATCCGCCATTGCATGAACATCGAGGGCGTGGAGCGCTCGTTGCCGATCTTCGAGCCGCCAATCGATCCCGGGCTATTGGTGAGAGCAGCCGCTGCTGGCGTGGACATCGCCAGCGCCCTCACCGACATCAACGCTGCGGTGCCGCACTATCGCTTCAGCGTGATGGTGCAAAAGGCGGCCGAGCTCTGCAACGACGTCAAAGCTCTGGGGGGAGCGTTCCTTCGCGGCCCTCGAGAAGCGGGACGCGGAGCAGCTCGCGCTGCTGCGCTCCAGTCATGAAGTCGAGTTACTCAAGGTGATTCGGGACGTAAAGGCACAACAGGTGGACGAATCAAAGAATACCCTTGCAGGGTTGATCGAAATACGAGGACGTGGTCAGCGCGCGCCAGCAGTACTACCAGAGCCGACCATTTATGAACCTATTCGAGATCGGCCAAATGGGTCTCGTGACAAACAGCCTCATTCCCATGGGTGCACAAATCGGGGCGGAAGTAATCGCAGGTGTACTGCACCTAATCCCAAATGCAAAAGCTGCAGCACCGACCAGCGTGGGAGTTACATATGGAGGTGACAACATAGCGAGCGCCGTGCAGGCTTTCGGTAGTGCTGCTGGCACAACGGCTTCCATGCTCAATACTGCTGCATCGCTGAGCGCAACTCTGGGGGGCTATCTACGGCGCCAAGACGATTGGACCCATCAAGCGGACTTGGCGACCAAAGAACTGATGCAGGTAGAAAAGCAAATCGCTGCTGCGGAAATCCGGTTGGCAATTTCGGAACGCGAACTGGAAAACCACGATCTTCAGATCGATAGTGCCAGGGAAGTCGATGCCTTCATGCGCGATCAGAAGTTCACTAATCAGGCTCTATACGGCTGGATGGTCGGCCAGCTTTCGGGGATCTACTTCCAGAGCTACCAGCTCGCCTACGACGTAGCGAAACGCGCCGAGCGCACTTACCGCTACGAACTGGGGCTGAAGGATTCTAATTTCATTCAGTTCGGCTACTGGGACAGCCTGAAGAAGGGACTGTTGAGCGGTGAGCGGCTCCACCTCGATCTCAAGCGCATGGACGCGGCGTATCTAGACAGGAATAAGCGCGAGCATGAGATCACGAAGCACGTTTCCCTCGTGACGATCGATCCGATGAGCCTGGTCAAGCTGAAGGAGACCGGCGAGTGCTTCGTAAGCCTGCCGGAAGCGCTGTTCGACATCGACTGTCCCGGGCATTACATGCGGCGGATCAAGTCGGTCAGCATTACGATCCCTTGCGTGAGCGGGCCTATGCCGGCGTCAATTGCACGCTCACGCAGCTAAACAGCTCCATCCGCCATGCCAGCACGCTTTCGGGCGGCGAATATTCGCGCCGCGGCGACGATACGCGCTTTTCCGACGGTTTCGGCGCAATCCAATCGATTGTCACCAGCAGCGCGCAGAACGACAGCGGGCTGTTCGAGGCGAACATGCGTGATGAGCGTTATCTGCCCTTCGAAGGCCAGGGCGCGATCAGCGCATGGCGAATTCAGTTGCCGAAGCAGTTCAGATCGTTCGACTACGCGACGATTGCCGACGTCATTCTCCACGTTCGATACACTGCAAGGGATGGGGGAGACGCGCTCGGGCGCCAGGTGACGACGGAATTGTCCAGCGCGGTGAACCAGTTCGCGCAATCGGACGGAAAGCAGGGACTCGCACGTATTTTCAGCCTGCGCCATGAATTTCCAACCGAATGGCAGCGTTTTCTGAATCCCGTGGATACTGCCGATGGACAGGCATTGGAACTGAGATTAACTCAGGATCGATTCCCGTTTCTGTTTCGCGGCCGAACGATTGGGATTGCAGGCGCGGACCTCTTTCTGAAATTCAAGGACGTAACAGACCCCGCGATCTTCAAATTGGACAACAAGAACCCTACACCGCTAGGTGACTACAAGAAGTCCGGAACATCACTTAAGGTGGATTTGACACTGCCTGATGCCGCAGCGACGCCATTTACCCTCGAACTCGGTAGCAGCGATTCCTTTCTGAACGGACTGCCTCACGACAGCGAGAATTTCGATCCCCCCAAGGGCCTCGCCAATTGGTCCCTGGAAATCAAGGAAGACGATATCCAGGCCATAGCCGGATCATTGCGGTACAAGACCGCGGCCGGTGGAGTAGACCACTGGCGTCTTAAACCGGATCTTATCGATGACTTATTTATAGTCTGCCGATATTCTGTCTGAGGCGAGAATATTTTGTCCGCAACGTGAATTGCCGTTGGACGAGAAAGGGCTTCACCACCACAGTTAACGCATCGAGCTAATTTCCTTTCGCGACCGACTGCTTTAATCCGGCGATTTCATTGATGGCAAGTGCGGCGATAACCAGTCCCCCTCCAATCAATGCAGCCTGGCTCCAGGTATCGCCGGTTCGGGCGGACCTGTTGACGGGATCTGCAAGGGTGCGTAACGAATTCACCGCGCTATTTACAAATCTTTCGTAAATCTTGCCGCCATTACGCAGCGGCGTGAGGATGCTGGCGCGGCTGCTGAAAATCTAGGAAGGGGCGGCGGCGGGCTGCTTCAGCCCTGCGATCTCATTGACGATCAGCGCCGCGACAACCACTCCGCCGCCGACCAGCGCAGCCTGGCTGGGCCGTTCTCCAATGAACAGCCATACCGACAGCGTGCCGAAGACGATTTCGAGGATCGACAGCAGGCCGATCTCCGCGGAAGCGAGATAGCGCACGGCGACCATGAGCAGTAGCAGGCCGGACCCGAGCTGGACACTACCCATGGTCGCGAGCAGCGCGAGATCGCCCCAGCTCACCGACAGGGGCAGTGCGAACGGCAGCGCGATCAGCATGGAGAAAATGCCGGCGAGCAGCACGGACGGCACCATGTCGACGACGGCGCGGTGCTTGCGCAGAATGACGACATTGGCGCCGAAGCCAAGTGGAATGCACAAGGCAATCAGGTTACCCGCCCAGCCGCCACTGCTTAGTGCATCGAAAAACATCAGGGTGATGCCGCCGATGGCCGCGATCATCGCGATCCAGGTACGAGTCGCGACTTTCTCATCGAGAAAAAGATAACCGCACAGCGCCGCCACGAACGGCGAGATGCTGCCCACCACCAGCGTGTTTGCCACGGTGGTCAGCGAAAGCGCCAGGATGAAGCAGATCATCATCCACGCGAACAGAAATCCCGATACCACGCCCGGCCAGCCCATCGCATGAATGCGCTGCGGCAGACGCAAACCGTGCTGGAAACCCAGTACGACGAGCATGAATGCCGTCATGAAGAACGACCGCCAGAACGCTATCTTCCAGCCGTCCGTGACGTCCATGCTGCGCACCAGGATGCCGGCGGTCGCCCAGCACAACGTGGCACCGAGCATCAGGGCGATGCCTTTGCGATGCTCCGCGGGTGTGCGCATTAGTTGCTCCCTCTAGACATAACTCTCTGCGTCCCCCGCGGTGAGCGAGAGTCCTTAGGTAATAGCAGAAGGGACGGGAACGCCGAGCTTCTCGCTCCAGGTTTGCAGCGAGGGCAAAATGCTCGCATAGAGCTCGACACCTTCTTTCAATTGCTTTTCACGGCGGCGCAATCCGGCTTCGCCGGGCAGGCGCACGCGATCGAAGCCCGGGCGCGGGGGTGTTGTGCGGCAGGCGCTGGCGATGTGTTCTGTCTGGCGCGTAAAGTCGTCGATGCCGCCAAACAGGGCCGGGTCGAACACCTGCACGCAAACATTCGCGGCCCAGCCTTCGACCGGGTCCGCGCGACCGTGGCCCGAAAGGCCTTGGGTCAGCGCCTCGACCAGCAAGCCCAGCGCGTACCCCTTATGGCCGTGATCGAGGCCGCCGATCGGCAGCAAACCGCCTTTGGGTTCATTGAACAGCACGCCGGGATCGTCCGACGGCAGTCCATGGCCATCGAGTATCCATTGTCCCGGAAGCTTGCGGCCTTCCTTGTTGAACCTTCCGGTCAAGCCATGCGTGGTGATCGACATCGACACGTCGATCATGACCGGATCGCCTTGGGTCGGCCACGCGGCCGCAATCGGATTCGGCGTATGCGTGCCGGTGCCGCGTCCGCCATGGGGCACCACCCCGGCAGTTTCCGGACCCGACGAGATGAGCATGACCATCATGCCCTCGTCGGTCACGCGCTTGAGGTACGCGGCCAGGCAGGCGATATGGTGGCTGCGGCGGATCACGACCGTGCAGGTACCGAGTTTCTTCGCACGCTCCAGTGCCAGATCGATCGCAGTCGACGTCAACCACACACCGGGCAGGCGCATGCCGTCCCAGGTCACCGCCGCCGGAAAGTCCGCGATCACGCGCGGTGACCCCGATTTGGTCATGCCGCCATTTTCCAGATCGTCCAGGTAAGGCTCGAGCAACTGCAGTCCGTGGGTGTTGTGCCCAAGCAGGTCGCCTTCGACCAGAATCTGCGCGACGACTTCGGATTTTTCGGGATCGAGCCCAGTCTTGTCGAGTAGTTTGGTCGCGAAACGCACAAGGTCTTGGGCGCGGTAACGGGTTGCAGTCATTGCAGACTTTCGGTGTGATCTTGTCGGGAGAGGATCGAGCCCGTCACGTCGTCACGCGTTACGATCGTCACGGGCGATGGCGCCTTGCGCCATCGCCGTCACATCATGATGATCTGGCGGACAGTGTGGCCGGAGGCGAGGCGGTCGAAGCCGACATTGATGTCTTCGAGCTTGATGTGGTCGCTCATGAGCTTGTTCACGGGCAGCATGCCCCGGCGGTAGAGATCGATGTAGCGGGGAATGTCCCGCGAGGCGACGCACGAACCCACGTAACTGCCCTTGATGGTGCGCTCCTCCGCGACCATGTTGACGTGCTGCAGCGGCCAGCGATGATCGGGATGCGGAAGGCCGGCGGAAACCGTGGTGCCGCCCCGTCGGGTAATGCGATAGGCAAGCTCCATGGCCTGCACGGAACCCGCCATTTCGAGCGCGAAATGCACGCCACCGCCTGTGAGATCCTTGACCTTCTGAATCGCGTCCGGATCCTTGGCATTCACGGTGTCGGTCGCGCCCAGTTCTTTCGCCAATTTCAGCTTGTCGTCGTGCAAATCGAGGGCGACGATCTGCTGCGCGCCGGCGACGATCGCGCCAAGCAGCGAATTCAAGCCGACCCCGCCCAGGCCCAGCACGGCCACTTTGGACCCCGGAAATACCCGGGCGGTATTGAACACCGCGCCCACGCCGGTCAGCACGGCGCAGCCGAACAGCGCGGCTTCGTCGAACGGCAGCGTGCTGTCGATCTTGACCACCGAACCGCGGTTAACCACGCAATACTCGGCGAAGGCCGAGACGCCGACGTGGTGATAAACATCCTTGCCCTGCTGATGCAGGCGCATGCCGCCGTTGAGCAGTTTGCCAGCGCCGTTGGCCTGCTGGCCCGGCTCGCAGCGGCCCGGATGCCCCTCGACGCAAGGCGCGCACTGCCCACAGCTTGGTGCGAAAACCAGCGCAACGTGATCGCCGACGCGCAGATCGTTGATGCCGCCACCGACTTCCTGCACCACGCCGGACGCCTCGTGACCCAGCACCATCGGCATCTGCCGGGGGCGGTCGCCATTGACCGTCGACAGATCCGAATGACACAGGCTCGCCGCCTTGATCTGTACCAGCACTTCGCGCTGCCCCGGTTTGTCGAGTTCGACTTCCTCGATCGCCATGGGCTTGCTGTCCGCATACGGTTGCGGCAAACCCATCTGCCGGATCACTGCTGCTCTTATTTTCATGCCTGTCCTTTAACTCTTACTGCCGTTCACCGATCACTGATCACCGTTTACCCGTTCAATAGGTGGCCCGTCCGCCCGACAAATCAAATGTCGCGCCGGTGGTGAAAGAGCAATCCTCGGTGCAGGCCCATACGACGGTCGCAGCGATTTCATCGACCAGTCCAAAGCGGCCCATTGGAATTTTCGACAACATGTAGTCGATATGGCTTTGCGCGACCTGATCGAAAATCGGCGTTTTGACTGCGGCGGGCGTGACGCAATTGACCGTGATGTTGTTCTTCGCGAGTTCCTTGCCGAGCGACTTGGTCAGGCCGATCACGGCGGCTTTCGAAGAACTGTAAGCCGACGCGTTCGGATTGCCTTCCTTGCCCGCGACCGAGGCAATGTTGACGATGCGGCCGTAGTTGTTCTTGACCATGTGCGGCGCCACGGTACGGCAGGTGTAGAAGGTGCCGTGCAGATTGATGTCGTGCACGCGGATCCATTCATCCACCGGGTACTCTGCAACGGTGGCGTTCTTGCCGGCGATGCCGGCGGAATTGACCAGTGCGTCGATTTTGCCGAAGGCCGCCAGTGTGGATTTGAATGCCGCTTCGACCTGTTCGATCTTGCTGATGTCGACCTTGGCCGTGTGCGTCTTGACGCCGCCCAGCGACTTGGCCGCATCCGCCATGGTTTTCTCGTTCATGTCCCAGATGGCAACGTTGGCGCCGGACTTTGCGAGACGCGTGGCGATCGCCAGGCCGATGCCGGATGCGCCGCCGGTGACGATCGCGCTGCGGCCCTTCATGTCGAGTTGATTCATGGCACTCCCCCTTTATTATTCGATAGACAGGCCGGACGGCTGCGGGAGCCGGACGCGGAAGACCGCCATTTTAATTCACCCCGCCCACTGCGGCCAAACCCATTTTCACACCCTACGGATTAACCCAACGCGGAGGCACAGAGAACGCAGAGGACGCGGAGGAAAAGCAGGGACAAGGACGGGGAAAACCGGGATAAAGATGCGGTGTGTTTATGCTGTGACCCGTGTCATCAGAATCATGATTATGCACACCGGCGTCTAAAACTACTCCAGTATTTCTCCGTTGTTGCTTTTCCTCTGCGTTCTCTGCGCCTCTGCGTTGGATCGAGGGTGTAGGCGTCAGACAGCCAGTCCGGCGGCGTGGCCGGAGGCCCAGGCCCACTGGAAGTTGTAGCCACCGAGGTGGCCGGTGACGTCCACGACCTCTCCAATGAAATACAGGCCGGGCGCGTTGCGGGCTTCCATGGTCTTTGACGAGAGTTCGCGGGTATCGACGCCGCCCAGAGTGACTTCGGCTTTCTTGTACCCGACGGTGCCGCTCGGCCGGATGCGCCAGTCGTGCAGGCGCTCGGCGATTTCGCGCAGCTGCGGCGCGTTGAATCGTTTAACCGGATGGTTTGCGAAATTGGATTCGACCCAACGAAGGGCGAATCGCTGCGGCAGGAATTCGCCGAGCACGTTGGCCAGCAGCTTTTCTGCCGTGTGTGCGCTGCCCAGAATTTCCGCCGTATCCTGGTCGGGCATCAGGTCAATCGACAAGTCCAGGCCCTGCCGCCAGTACGAGGAGATCTGCAATATGGCCGGACCGGACAGACCGCGATGGGTGACCAGCAGGTTTTCACGGAAGCTCGCGCCGCTGCAACGGACAACCGCATCCACCGAGATGCCGGAGAGGTCGACAAATTGGGCCAGCGTGTCTGGCGCGAACGTGAGACCGACCAGCGCCGGGCGCAGTGGCGTCACCGCAAGCCCGAACTGCTCGGCGATGCGATAACCAAAAGCACTGGCGCCGATCTGCGGAATCGACAGTCCGCCGCTGGCGATTACAACAGCGGCGCTGGCAAAGTTGCCACGGTCGGTCGTAGTCTCGAAAAAATGCTTCTTTTCAATCGATGTGACTTTCGCCGGCATGCACCACTGCACATGCGCGGCGTCGCACTCGGTTTTGAGCAGGTCGATGATCTGCTGCGAGGAGCCGTCGCAAAACAACTGCCCGAGTTTCTTCTCATGCCAGGCAATGCCATGTTGTTCCACCAGCGCGATGAAATCGCGCGGCGTGTAACGGGCCAGGGCCGAGCGGCAGAAGTCGGGATTCGCCGACAGGAAATTCTCGGGCCGTGTGCCGATATTGGTGAAATTGCAGCGGCCGCCGCCGGAGATGCGGATTTTCTCGCCCAGCTTGTCGGCGTGATCGAGGAGCGCCACGCGGCGACCGCGCTTGCCGGCCGCGATGGCGCACATCATGCCGGCAGCGCCGGCACCGATGATGACGACGTCGGCGCTGTGGCGCGCCGGCCCCGCGCTCACCGGACGAAATACAGCGCGATCAGCAGGACAACAATCACCCCGGCGGCCCAGGCCCAGACCGGCAGGCCTCGTTTCGCCGTGCGATCGGCTGGCGAATTGCTTTGCACGGCAGCGGTCGGCGCAGAAGCTTCCGCCGGCGCGACGGTTTTATTGAAGCGGGCGAAAAAATCATCCGCCATTTTCCTGGCCACGCCATCGATCAGGCGCGAGCCGATCTGCGCAAGCTTGCCGCCGACGCTGGCGGTCGCCTTGTAGGCCAGCACGGTGCCGCTACCGTCCGGCGCAAGCGTGACGTGCGCGCTGCCTTTGCCGAAGCCGGCCGCCCCGCCCGAACCTTCGAATGCCAGGGAATAGGAATGCGGCGGATTAAGATCGGCGAGCAACAGCTTGCCGTTGAACTTTGCCTTCACCGGGCCGATGGCGGCGGTCATTGCCACTTTGTATTCGTTGTCCGACACCCGGTCGATGCTTTCGCATCCCGGAATGCAGGCCTTCAGGATCTCCGGATCGTTCAATGCTTCCCACACGCGTTGTTGCGAAAGGGGGATCTGTTGTTCGCCGCTCATTTCCATTTCGTGCCGGCCTCTGTTGTTTTCGTATCGACAGTATGCACCCGCAGGCGTGGCGCTGGCGCTGTAACGGGGCTTGCCGGGCGCAACGAGCGCGCCAGGTCCGAGAGACTTTCGATGTTGTGAGCGGGCAGGAACGCATCCACATGGGGCAACATCAGGCGAACGCCCGCGGCGCGCGGTTCGAAGTCCTCGAAGCGCAACAGCGGATTCAACCAGAGCAACTGGTGACAGGACTTGTGCAGGCGCTCCATCTGGGTGCTCAGGTCCTGGCCCGCATCACGATCGAGCCCGTCGCTGATCAGCATGACCACGGCATTCTGGCCCAGCACACGGCGCGACCAGCGCTGGTTGAATTCCTTCAAGATCGCACCGATGCGCGTGCCGCCCGACCAGTCCGCGACCGTTGTGGAGATGGCGCTGAGCGCGATATCGACATCGCGATGGCGCAACTGCCGCGTGATGTTGGTGAGACGGGTGCCGAACACGAAACTGTGCACGCGATCGCGATCGCTGGTGATGGCATGCAGGAAATGCAGGAACATGCGCGAGTAGCGGCTCATCGAGCCGGAAATATCGCACAGCACCACCAGCGGCGGATGGCGCAGCCGGTTGGAGCGGCGGCGCAGCGCAATGATGTCCGCGTTGCCGCGCAGGCTCGCGCGCAGGCTCGCGCGCAGATCCACCCGGTGCCCTCGTGGATCGGGGTGCTGGCGTCGGATCGGAATCTGCGGAATTGGCAGGCGCAGTCCGGCAATCAACCGCTTCGCCTGCTCCAGTTCTGCGGCCGTCATGGTCTCGAAGTCGCGCCGTTGCAAGCGCTCCAGGTCGGACGCGCTCAGCAGGACATCGGGTTCATCTTCCTGCTCGCCGGGGCGCATCGGCACTTTCTTCGTCAGACCGAGCGCCTCGGCGATCCGGTTCGACGCCTGACTGGCAGACGGGGACGCAGATGCGGCGACCGGCAAACCGTGCAGCGCCTGATCGAGCAGGTGACGCTCGCGCCAGAACAGTCGGAAAGCTTGATCGAACAATTCAAATTGCTCGCGCCGCGACAAAAACACCGACGCGAGCGCCCAGTAAAAATCGTCTCGATGCTCGACGCCGGCGAGCTTGAGCGCGCGCAGCCCGTCCATGACCCGGCCGGGTCCGACCGGCACGCCGGCTTTGCGCAGCGCGCGGGCGAAGTGGACGACGTTTTCAGCAAGTTTCATCTAGGGCAACACCCAACGCGGAGGCGCAGAGAACGCAGAGTGCGCGGAGTCATAAACGATTTACGATGCGACGAACTGATTTGCTGAGCACCGTTGAATTGAAGTTTATTAGCAGTCCGAGCTTCTTTTGAGTGAGGCGCAGATAGCTTAGCAACTGGGCCTCGTGTACTGGAAGGATGAGTTCGATCGCCTTGACTTCGACAACAATCAGATCGGCTACGAGGAAATCCAGACGAAAGACATGCTGCAACCGCTTTTCTTTATATATCACTGGAACTTCGACCTGCCGCGCCACCTGGATGTTTCGATAAGCTAGTTCTGCCAGGAAGGCTTCCTCGTATATGGATTCCAGTAATCCAGGACCAAGCAAGCGATGCACCTCGATGGCTGCCCCGATAATTTCACCCGATAGCTCATTTTCAGTCACTCTGCGTCCTCTGCGTTCTAATAGAGTACTCCGACGTGCTGCGCACGTAGGGTATCTGCGCCTTTGCGTTGGGTGGAGTCTGCAGGCGCTAGTGAGGAGTAATCTCGTCGAGGATGCGAGCGGCTTCGCTGCCGCGCACGGCGGAAATGTCATCCTGGTATTTGAGCAGCACGCCGAGCGTGTCGTTGACGACGCTGGCGTCGAGCGACCGGCGATCGAGTTCCACCAGAGCCCTGGCCCAGTCGATGGTTTCGGCGATGCCGGGGCGTTTGAATAAGTCGACGGCGCGCAGCTTCTGCACGAACGCGACGATATCGTCGGAAAGTTTCTCAGCCAGACCCGGTACCTTGCGCCGCACGATCTCGAGTTCGGCTGCAGCGGTCGGGTAATCCACCCAGTGATAGAGGCAGCGGCGCTTGACCGCGTCGTGGATCTCGCGCGTGCGATTCGACGTGATGACGACGATGGGCGGCTGTTGCGCCTTGATGGTGCCGATTTCGGGGATGGTGACCTGGAAATCTGCCAGCACTTCCAGCAAATACGCCTCGAAGGGCTCGTCGGTGCGATCGAGTTCATCGATAAGTAGCACGGGCGCTTGTCCGTCCTTCGCATCCAGGGCCTGCAGCAGCGGCCGGCGGATCAGAAAGCGTTCGCTGAAAATATCTTTCTCGAGCTTTTCACGAGAGCCCGCACCTTCGGCTTCGGCCAGACGGATCTCGATCATCTGCCGCTGATAATTCCACTCGTACACGGCCGATGCGATGTCCAGGCCTTCATAACATTGCAGGCGAATGAGCTGCCGGCCCAGCACTTGCGCGAGCACCTTGGCGATTTCGGTTTTACCGACGCCGGCTTCGCCTTCCAGGAACAGCGGCCGACCCATGCGCAGCGCGAGAAACACGGCGGTGGCCAGCGAACGCTCGGCGACGTATTCGCCTTTGGCCAGCAAGGCCAGGGTGTCGTCGATCGAATTCGGAATGGCGTGCTTGTTCATGAAATCAACGGGTAAAATTCTGGATGCAAACACGTCGCCGCTTTCGCGAACGTATCTGGATTGGGTGCGCCTCTATTTACTGAGAGCCTGCTCGACCGCGCGCCTGGCCATGACCGTGATCAGGTGGGCGCGATACTCCGCGCTGGCATGGATGTCTGAATTCAGATCGTCCGCCGGCACCTTGATGGGTTTCAACGCGTCGGGCGAGAAGGATTTGGCGAGGGCTTTTTCCATGTCGGCGATGCGGAACACGCTGGGTGCCGCGCCGGTCACGGCGACGCGCACGCCGCTGCTGGTTTCGGCCACGAACACGCCGACCAGCGCGTAGCGGGAGGCCGGATTCTTGAATTTCATGTAGGCGGCGCGTTTCGGCACCGGGAACGATATCGATGTGATGATCTCGCCCGCTTCGAGCGCCGTTTCGTACATGCCCGTGAAAAACGGGTCGGCCGCAATTTTGCGCTTGCTGGTGACGACGGTCGCGCCCAGCGCTACCAAAGCGGCAGGGTAGTCGGCCGCGGGATCGTTGTTGGCGACGGATCCGCCGATGGTGCCCATGTTGCGCACCATCGGATCACCGATGCTGCCGGCCAGCACGGCCAGCGCGGGAATTGCCTTTGCCACGTCCTTGGACGCGGCGACCGTGGCGTGGGTGGTCATGGCGCCAATGGTGACAGTGCCGCCGTCGACCTTGATGCCGCGCAGCTCGCCGATGCCACTCAGATCGATCACGTCGGCGGGCGCAGACAGGCGCATTTTCATCGCGGCAATCAATGTCTGGCCACCAGCAAGCAGGCGGGCGTCGTCGGAAGCGGCGAACGTCGCCGTTGCGTCCGCGACGCTTGATGCTTTGTGATAATTAAATGCATGCATTTTTAGTTCCTTCCTGATTTCTTTCAATCCAACGCAGAGGCGCGATGGACGCAGAGTTCGCAGAGATAAGCAAGAGAATTGCGGGCCGGCTGTGGCCAAAGATCGCAATATTTGCTGTTCGTATTCATATTTGCTGTACGTGCCTTTCTCTCAGTCCTCTGCGTTCTCTGCGCCTCTCGCGTTGGGTGGAGACGATGTAAAAGTTCAGCCTTTAGCGGCGGCTTGCACCGCCTTGACGATGTTGTGGTATCCGGTGCAGCGGCACAGGTTGCCGTCGAGTTCGGCGCGGATCTGTTCTTCACTGGGGTGCGGATGGCGCTTGAGCAGGTCAATGGCGCTCATGACCATGCCCGGTGTGCAAAAGCCGCATTGCAGGCCGTGATGGTCGCGGAAAGCGGCCTGCATGGGGTGCATGGTGCCGTCGGCCTTGGCCACGCCTTCGATGGTCAGGACGGTCGCGCCCTGGGCCTGCACCGCGAGCATATTGCAGCATTTGACCGCCGCGCCGTTCATATGGATGGTACAGGCGCCGCACTGCGCGGTATCGCAGCCGATGTGCGTGCCGGTGAGGCGCAGGGTGTCGCGGATGAAATCCACCAACAGCGTGCGCGCTTCCACGTCGGCACTGACAGGTTTTCCGTTCACGGTCATGGAGAGCCGGACTGACATGGGTTTTCCCTTCTTGGCGCGTGAGGGCCGGGCGGCCCCGGCGAAACATCAATCCTAGACAACCGCAGCGGCCGGAGCAACCTGAACAAGCCGGCCATCTATAACATCCAGCGCGATCGTGGCGTAGAATCGGGCGATCATTCTTTTCGACAGCATAACGGAACCGGGATCACACCATGGCAAAGTTCGGGATCGGGCAGGCAATGACCCGCAGGGAAGACCAGCGCCTGTTGTTCGGCACGGGCCAGTATGTGGACGACGTGGCGGTGGCCAACGAGGTTTTCGTCGCGTTCGTGCGCTCGCCGCACGCGCATGCACGCATCGAATCGATCGATGCTGAAGCGGCAAAGGCGATGCCCGGCGTCGTGGCGGTGCTGATCGGCGCGGACCTCAAGGCGGATGGCATCGGGCCCCTGCCGGATGGCGCGGGCCTGAAGCGCGCGGATGGCAAACCGATGTGCGGTGCGCCGCACGATGCGCTGGCGGTTGAGACGGCGCGCTATGTGGGCGAGCCGGTGGCAGCCGTGTTCGCGACGAGCCGCATCCTGGCTGAAGATGCTGCCGAGCAGGTCATGGTCTCCTACCAGGAACTGCCGGCCGTGGTGACGATCGAAGCCGCCACCGCGAAGGGTGCACCGTTGCTGTGGGCGGACGCGCCGGGCAACATCGCCGCGCAGACCGAGTTCGGCAAGAAAGACCTCTGCGACGCCGCGTTTGCCAAGGCCAAGCATGTGACCAAACTGTCGCTGCATAATCAGCGGCTGGTGCCGGTGAGCATGGAACCGCGCGGCAGCATTGCGCAATTCGATGCCGGCAGCGGCCGCATCACCCTGCGCACCAGTTGCCAGAATCCTGCGGGATTGCAAAAGACACTGGCCGAATCGTGCCTGAAGATACCGCTGCAAAGCGTGCGCGTGGTGGTCGGCGACGTCGGCGGCGGATTTGGCATGAAAACGCAGTTGTACGCGGAGGATGTTGTATGCGCCTGGGCCGCGCGAAAGCTGAACCGCCCGGTGCATTGGCGCGCCAGTCGCAGCGAAGAATTCCTGGGCGGCAATCACGGCCGCGACCAGACCAATCATGCCGAAATCGCGTTCGATGCGGACGGCAAAATTCTCGGCATGCGCGTGGAGATCATTGGCAATATCGGTGCGCATGCGAGCGGTCCCGGTGCGGTCATCGTGGTCGCGGTCGGACCGAAGGTCATCACGGGCGTCTATCATGTGCCGGCGCTTTATTTGCGCGGCACGGCGGTCATGACCAACACCAACGTCGTCGGCGCTTATCGCGGCGCCGGGCGCCCCGAAGCGATTTATCTGCTGGAACGCCTGATGGATCAGGCCGCGGCGGAAATGAAAATGGACCCGGCGGAACTGCGGCGGCGCAATTTCATCCAGCCCTCGCAGATGCCATACAAGACACCGATGGGCGAGAAATTCGACAGCGGCAATTTTCCGCATATGCTCGATCGCATGCTCGAAGCCGCCGACTGGAAAGGTTACCCGGCACGCCGCGACGAATCGCGCAAACGCGGCAGGCTGCGCGGGCGCGCGATCTCGACGTTCCTGGAGTGGACCGGCGTGGTACATGAGGAGACTGTCAACCTGCATGTCGAGGCGGACGGCCGCGTCCTGGTCTACACGGCCATGCAGGCGATGGGGCAAGGCATCGAGACCAGCTATGTGCAGATCCTGTCGGAAACGCTGGATATCGATCCCGACAAGATTGTCATCGTGCAGGGCGACAGCGACATCGGCCAGGGCGTCGGCAGCATGGGCAGCCGTTCGCTTTACATCGGCGGCTCGGCCATGCTGACGGCCTCCAAACAGACCATCGAGAAAGGCCGCGAACTTGCCGGCGAAGCGCTGGAAGCCTCAGGCCAGGATATCGAGTATCGCGACGGGCACTTCAAAGTAGCGGGAACGGATCTTGGAATCGGATTGTTCGACCTGGCGGCCAGGCAGCCCGAGAAACGCATCGCGATTTCGACCTTGCAGAAAGTCGACGGCCCGTCCTGGCCGAACAGTTGCCATGTCTGCGAGGTAGAGATCGATCCGGACACCGGCGTGACGCAGATCGTGCGTTACACGACGGTCGATGACGTAGGCCGGGTCATCAATCCCTTGATCGTCGCCGGCCAGGTGCATGGCGGGATTGCGCAGGCGGTCGGACAGGCCTTGCTCGAAAACGCCCATTACGATCCGCAAAGCGGGCAACTCATCACCGGATCGCTGCAGGATTACTGTCTGCCGCGCGCGGACGATCTGCCAAGCTTCGATACTTCCACGGACGAGACCACCCCGTGCAAGATCAATCCGCTGGGAGCCAAGGGGGTCGGCGAACTGGGCACGGTAGGCGGTACGCCCACCGTCATGAATGCGCTGATCGATGCGCTGCGCCCACTGGGCGTCAAACAGATCGAAATGCCGGCCACCTCGGAAAAGGTCTGGCGCGCGATCAGCCAAGCCAAGGCGGCCTGAGCAAGTACCGCGGCAAGCGCAATAAAAAAGCCCCGGCCAACCGGGGCTTTTCTTTCGGATGTAAGCGCCTGCTTACTTGCGGAGCTTGGGCCAGAGGTCAGCGTTAAGCGCAGCTTGTTCCTTGCCCAGGGACATTACCCAGTAGAGGCAGCCGATGATCACGATGAGCGGACCGGCAAGCAGAATCACGTTGGTCATGCTTTATTCTCCTGATTAGGGTGGGAATGGACGCAGCGACTTGTGCGCGGGCTAAGCGGGAGCTTGTGGCTCGGGCCCGAATAAGAATCGCGGCGGCCGGCATCTTACCCGAGCCGGCACGGGGCAGGGACGCCTGCGTTGCGCAGGGCGGTACGTTTTGGAAATGCCAGGGTGATTATTCAGAGCTTGCGGCTCTTGGCATTCCAGTGCATCTCAAGGTTGGCAATCAGGGCCGGACTGAAGTGGCAATAGGCCTGTTCCCGCGCGTAAGTCGCGAAATAGCGGCGGAACAAATCCAGCGGTTCCTGCGTGACCCGGAAACAGCGCCGGTTGGACGCCGCGCTGACCAGGCCGGAGCCGGTGAAATTGGCGATCACCCGCTCGATGGCGCTGTCCATTTCGGCCGGTTCGACGATCTCGTCGCAAATCATTCGTCCCGCGGGGCTGTCGCATTCGATGCGGCGCTCGTACAGGATCGCTTGCCGGGCAATGCGTTCGCCCGTAAAGCGCGGCAAGCGCATATTGGCGGCCCCCGGGATGATGCCTTCCTTGCGCGCCGGCAGGCTCAGAAAAGCGCCGCGCGCGGCGAGCACGTAATCCATGGTCAGTAGATACTGGCAATGCCCGCCGATGGCGAACTGTTCGACTGCAGCGACCCAGGGTTTCTCGATGGTGGTGCCGCTCACGTCGTCCGGGGTCATGTCTTCGCGGGCCAGTCCCCGGAACAATTTGTTGACGATGCCCAGGTCGCGCTGCAGATACCAGATGAACGGGATCTTGCCGTAATACAAATGCGTCAGATTGATGCCGCTGCCGAGCATGCGCACGCCATCGTATTTGCCGCCCTGGACATAATCCCCGCGCAGGACACCGATCTGGGTGTGCGGGTCGAGCAGCGCCAGATCCACCGCGATTTCCGCCGCGTCGATCGTGCTGTCGTCCTCGGCATTCAAATGGCGCGGATTCTTCTGGATCACGAAGGAAGCCTTGCCCTTGCGGAACACCTCCGCCGCGCCCAGATCGATGCGCCCGGAAGCTTCGTATTCGGCCAGTTGCGCGAGGGCTTCAGGGCGGGGCAGCAGCATGGCATGGCACAAGTGGGTGCCGGCGCGCGCATCGGCGAGCACGCTGGAAACGAAAATCCCCTGATCGATTTCGTGCCCCTCCTTGTCGCGCTGCGTTTGCGCCGCGTCGGCTGCCACCAGCGCCCGGGATGGGGTCAGCCCGGGAATCAACGCCGCCGCATCGTGCACGAGCTGTTCGACGCGCACGAAGCGCGTGCGGCTGCGGGTCAGCCGATCGTAAACGGCCGTGCCATGCGCCGCCAGAAAGCGGGTGCGGGCTTCGCGCGAGACCTGCTTGATCTGCCCGGCGGCGTCAACTTGCGCGGCCGTGCGCGCCGGCTTGGCCGGGAGCCGGGCCAGTAGCGCGGCGCCGAGATCCCAGAAACGGACATAGCGCGCGCAGTCGCCGGAAAAGTCCCCGGTGTCCGCCGGCAGCGCCTCGCGCCACGCCGCACTAGCCCCGTTGTCGAGTCCGGCCCGCTGCAGGCAGGCTGCGTCCTGGGCCAGCGAACTGGTTGCCGATGAAGCCACGGCGTTCTCCTTGGCGCTCAATTGCGGGGCCGCTTGTCGATGACCCGCACCGCCTTGCCCTGCGAGCGCTGCAGCGTATCCGGCTCGACCACGTGCACCGTGGTGCTGACGCCGATCAGGCCCTTGATCAGACGTTCGACTTCCCGCTCGGTGCTGCTGCGTGCCGCAACCGACAGCGGGCCCGGAATTTCCGGCCGTCGCTCGATCATTACGTCCAGTTCATCCAGGTGGTTGTCGCGGCGCACCTCCAGCACGTAGTGCGGTGAAAGGCTCGGCTGTCTGAGCGCGATCTCCTCGATCTGCGAAGGGAATACATTGACGCCACGAATGATCAGCATGTCGTCGCTGCGGCCCGTGACGCGCTGCATGCGGCGCATCGCACGCGCCGTGCCGGGCAGCAGGCATGTCAGATCACGTGTGCGGTAGCGAATCACCGGCATGCCGACCTTGGTCAGCGAGGTGATCACCAGTTCCCCCGGTTCGCCGTCGGGCAGCGGTGCGCCGGTTTGCGGATCGACGATTTCGGGAAAAAAATGGTCCTCCCAGATCGTGAGGCCATCGCGGGTCTCGATGCATTCCGCCGCGACGCCGGGGCCGATGATTTCGGACAAACCATACAGATCCAGCGCGGCGATGCCGAAACGCCTCTCGAGTTCGGCGCGCATGCTTTCCGACCAGGGCTCCGCGCCGAATATGCCGACTCGCGGCGACGAGGATCGCGGGGTCGAGCCCCTGGCGCTCGAATTCGTCCGCGATGACCAGCAGGTACGAAGGCGTGCACATGATGACATCGGGCCTGAAATCGCAGATCAGCCGGACCTGGCGTTCGGTCATGCCGCCGCCGCACGGAATGACTGTTGCGCCAAGCGTTTCGGCGCCATAGTGGGCTCCGAGCCCACCGGTAAACAGGCCGTATCCGTAGGCGACGTGCACGATGTCGCTGGAGCGCACACCCGCCGCGCGCATCGAACGCGCCATGACGGACGCCCACATGATGATGTCCTGCTGCGTGTAACCGACGACGGTGGGCTTGCCGGTGGTTCCGCTCGACGCATGGACCCGCACGATCTCCTTCATCGGGCACGCGAACATGCCGAACGGATAGTTGTCGCGCAAGTCGGCCTTGGCAGTAAACGGGAACCGCGCAAGGTCTGACAGGCTCTTGAGATCGTCCGGACGCACGCCCGCCGCATCGAATGCGCGGCGGTAGTGCGGCACCTTTTCGTAGGCATGGCGCACGCTCCACTGCATCCGGTACAGTTGCAGCGCTCGCAGCTCATCGGTTCCCGCGTGTTCGATGGGTTCCAGCTGATCCATCGCTCCCATGTTTTGCTTCCCCCCTGGATCGGACCGCGATCAGTTTACCCCTGCAACAACTCACTGACGTGCGCAGCGATGGCCAGCGATGCGGTCAATCCCGGCGATTCGATGCCGTATAAATTGACCAGCCCGGC
This sequence comes from uncultured beta proteobacterium, assembly GCA_963846655.1. GTDB lineage: Bacteria > Pseudomonadota > Gammaproteobacteria > Burkholderiales > JACQAP01 > JACQAP01. The sequence goes on from CAWJWT010000013.1 coordinate 431,018, forward strand.
CACGCCGTGTTGCGCCGGCCCCTGAATCACGAAATCTGCAGCCGGTTCGGTCGGGCCCGACACCTTGGGGCGAATGCCCGTGTAACCGGGTTGCAGTTGCCCGTCCTTGAGCCCGGGATAATATTTGCGGATCGCCTCGTAGAATAACGGCTCGCGCGAAGGGTCGAAGCTGTAGTCCACGGCATCGACCCAGGAGACGTCGGGGCCGAAGCGAATCTGTCCGGCCATGTCCACCGTGACATGCACGCCAAGGTGGGCATGGCTCGCCACGGGATAAACCAGGCGCCGGAACGGCGGTTTACCCGACAACGTGAAGTAGTGGGCCTTGGCAAAATACTGCGGCGGAATGCTGGAGGCCGGAAGACCCGCGATGGAACGGGCCACATCCTGCGCGAACAATCCCGCGCAGTTGACCACGCTGCGGCAAGCGATTGTCATCGGTTCCACGCCGCCGACATTCAGGACGATGCCTTCGCGGCCGGCGCTGCCGCTTTGCACCTGACTTCTGAATACGACGGCGGCGCCGTGGTTTTGCGCATCCCCCTGGTAGGCGAGCATCAGCGCATGGCTGTCGACAATGCCGGTCGAGGGCGACAGGAAGCCGGCTACACATTCCACCTGCGGTTCCAGTTCGCGCAGTTCGTCGCGCGACAGCCAGCGCAGGTCGGTAACGCCGTTCGCGCGGGCCTTCTCGACATAGCTGTTCAGGATGGTGATCTCGTCCGGCGTGACCGCTACGACGATTTTACCGATGTTGCGGTGTGGCACGCCGTGCTCCGCGCAGTAGTCGTAGAGCAGGGCCTTGCCGGTCACGCAAAACCGGGCTTTCAGCGAGCCCATTGGATAATAGAGGCCGGCATGGATGACTTCGGAGTTGCGCGAACTGGTATGCGTACCGATCGCTTCCGCGGCCTCCAGAACGATGACCTCGCGCCCCGCGAGCGCGAGCTCGCGCGCGATGGCGAGTCCGACGACGCCGGCGCCGATGACGGCACAATCTACCTGATCGATCACGATGCGTGGTACCGGTTGGCTATACTGCGGGAAAACGCATGTTACCCGAACGCATTCGCTTGCCTGCATGGCCGACTACTGGAATACGCACTGGTTGAACAGTTCGCCGATGTTCGCGCCGCTGCGCAGCGTGGGTGTGCACTTGCCCGAAATCGGCTGGCCGAACGCCGAATTGCTCAATTCGCTGGCCGACGATGCCGGCCGCCTGGTCAATGGCCAGGGCCAGCGGATACGCTTCGTTGCGCAGGCCCCTAAAAGCAAAAACTTCGAGGAAGGTTTCGAGCCGCGCACATTTCTCAAAGGTGAAGTGCAGTTGCGCGCACTGGACTGGCACGACCTGTTCAACGCGCTCGTGTGGATGACTTTCCCGACAACCAAGGCCGTCATCAACGCGCGCCACTACGAGGCGCTGTCGGCAGGCGAGGATGGGCGTCGGGCGCCGGTGCGAGACGCGCTCACGCTGTTCGACGAAGAAGGCATGGTCATCCTTTCGAACGACGCCGGCCTGCTGGATTTGGTGCGCGCGTTTGGCTGGAAAGAACTGTTCTGGTCGCGCCGGGAAGAAGTCCAGGCGCGCATGCGCTTTTTCGTGTTCGGTCACGCGCTCTATCACAAGGCCATGAAGCCCTTTGTGGGCATGACCGGCAAGGCCGTGCTGTTGCAAGTGCCGGATGCGGTGATGCAAGGTCCCGTGCACGCCCAGGTGCTGGCTGCCGATCGCCTGCTGGCGGCCCACGTCTGGGATCGCCGGCGCGTGACTCACGGCCGCGAATTGTCCCCGCTGCCGGTTCTGGGCGTGCCGGGCTGGTGGGCGGGAAACGAACAGGAGAACTTCTACGACAATGCAGCCTATTTCCGGCCTGGACGCCAGGACCGCGGCGGCGCCGACGCTCAGACCGTCTCGTCTTCGGTATAGGCGATCACCTTGTTGCGGCCCCGCTCCTTGGCGCGGTACATGGCCTTGTCCGCCTTTTCGAGGATGACATCGAGGTTGCCGCCATCCTCGGGATAACTGGCAACGCCCACGCTGACCGTGATGCGGGTGTCGCCCGTGCGCACGTCGAAGCGCGAATTCTCGATGGCTTTGCGAATGCGTTCGGCTGTCTCCAGGGCTCCCTTGTTTCCGGTTTCGGGCAGTAGCACAATGAATTCGTCGCCGCCGAAACGGGCCATGACATCGGATCCGCGCAGTTGCTCGCGAATGTCGCGCACCAGATGCTGCAGCAACCGGTTGCCCGATTCATGGCCGTGCTTGTCGTTGATCTGCTTGAGATTGTCCGAATCGATCATGACAACCGAAAGCGCATGTCCATAGCGCACGGACTGCCGGAACGCCCGGTGCAGCATGGCCGAAAATGCGCGCATGTTGTAAATACCGGTCAGCTCGTCGGTATCGGACACCTGTTTGATCTTGTCCACCGCATAGCGAATATCCGCCGCGAGCATCGTCGTGATGTAGGCGACCAGGATGATGGGTGCGGAAATCGCCAGGAGTTCGCCCCAGAAAGGCATCGCCAGCAGCGTCCTCGACTTCGGGTCGTAGGCGAAGAACATGAGGCAGCCGATGACCACCGTCATTTTGATGGCCGTGGCCAACTTGCCGAAAATCAGGGCGCTGGCAATGATCGGCAAAAAGTAAAGGTTCAGTAACGGGCTGGTGATGCGCCCGGTGTGCCAGACGACCCAACTGATGAATACGATCATCACCCAGGTTTCGAACATCAACTTCGCGCGGTTCTCGAGCTTGTAGAAATGCACATAGTGCAGGCCGAGAATGAAGGCTGCGAAGAAAAACAGCGCCGCGTGAATGGCAAGTGCGCCCTCGTAGGGCGGGCCGACCGCAAGCAGGTAAAGCAGGACCAGCCCAAGCAACAACCACTCGATTTCCGCGATGGTGCGCGCAAACCCTTTGAGTTCGTCTTGCTCAATCGTGAGGCCGATATTTGTTCTTGTCAGCATTGGGGCGCCGTGCGCGTCCTCCCTGAAATGGACGCTGCATGTTTTGTTTCCGCTTGTTGTTGCGGCGGAAAGTGCGCTTAGACTAAACGGTTTTCCGGGACAGTGCCAGACCCGTTGCGCGGGCCGTATCCTGCAGACGGCGCGTTTATCCGGTTCCCCGTTGCGAGGACTGCATGCAGGTCGCATCGAACCGCATGCGACGAGCTCACTGCCCAGGGAATGGCATCCGCTGGGCCCCATCGAGTGCGCAGCGCAACCCGTTGACTTGAGTGGGGGCAATGCCTACACTTGATTGATGGATTAGATTCAGTCTAATTCGATGGGGGTGTAGGGCAAATTTGCTGCCGAATATCGATTCGGCATTACGTGAAAGAGACGAGGAAACCATCATGAAAGCACTTAAAGGCTCGAAGACCGAACAAAGTTTGAAGGATGCTTTTGCGGGTGAATCCCAGGCCAATCGGCGTTACCTTTACTTCGCAGCGAAAGCCGACGTGGAAGGGCAAAACGATGTGGCATCGATTTTTCGTTCGACTGCGGAAGGTGAAACGGGGCATGCGCACGGCCACCTCGAATATCTGGAAACGGTCGGCGACCCGGCCACCGGCCTGCCGATCGGCCGCTCCCGCGATAATCTGAAGGCAGCGATCGCGGGCGAAACCCATGAGTACACGGACATGTATCCCGGCATGGCCAAAGGGGCGCGCGACGAAGGCTTCGATGAGATCGCCGACTGGTTCGAAACGCTCGCCAAGGCCGAGCGTTCCCACGCCAATCGCTTTCAGAAGGCGCTTGACGCCCTGACGGACTAAGTCCGGACGCGGCGGGAGAGCGAGCGTCGGGCCTGCGCCTCCCGCCTGCACCAGCAGGTCCTGTGTCGTTTTTTCTCCTTTATCGTTGACTCCACATGACCGTCCGCGAAGGATCGCTTGAAGCGCCGACCCGACACCCGATCAGTTGGCGGTCGGCCGATTTCTACGACGAGGCACAGGTGCATGCAGAAATGCATCGGGTGTTCGATGTGTGCCACGGCTGTCGGCGCTGTGTGAATCTGTGCACCGCCTTCCCGACCTTGTTCGATCTGATCGACGACGGCAAGACCGGCGAACTCGATGGCGTCGACAAGAACGATTTCGGCAAAGTCGTCGACAAATGCTACCTCTGCGACATGTGCTACATGTCGAAATGTCCATACGTCCCGCCGCATCCCTGGAATATCGACTTTCCGCATCTGATGCTGCGCGCCAAGGCGGTCAAGTTCAAAAAGGGCGGGGCGACGCTGCGCGACAGGCTGCTGACCAGCACGGATGCGCTTGGCAAGCTCGCATCGATCCCGGTGGTCGTGCAGATGGTCAACGCGGTCAACAAGTCGCCGGCGGCCCGCACCGTGATGCAATCCGTGCTCGGAGTGCACAAGGACCGCGTTTTGCCCGAATATTCGCAGCGCCCGCTTTCGCAATACCGCGCGCCCCGATTCGTCGTTTCCGGTGAAAGATGGCAAGAACGCGCCCGGCAAGGCCGCGATTTTCGCCACCTGTTATGTAAATTACAACGAACCCGGACTGGGGCGCGATCTGCTGCAGATCCTGCAACATAACGAAGTGCCGGCGATCCTGGTCGAGAAAGAAGCGTGCTGCGGCATGCCCAAACTGGAACTGGGCGACCTCGACACCGTGGCGAAACTCAAGCAAGTCAATATTCCCGTCCTCGCGAAGCTCGCCCGTGAAGGCTATGCCATCCTGACCGCAGTGCCGTCCTGCACGCTGATGTTCAAGCAGGAATTGCCATTGATGTTCCCCGACGACACGGATGTCAAGGCGGTGCAGGAGGCGATGTTCGATCCGTTCGAATATCTCATCATGCGCAACCGGGACGGTTTGCTCAAAACCGATTTCAAGGTGCCGCTCGGCAAGGTGTCGTATCACATCCCCTGTCATTTGCGCGTGCAGAACATGGGACAGAAGACGCGCGAGTTGCTCGAACTCGTGCCGCAGACCGAAGTCAACACGGTCGAGCGCTGCGCCGGTCATGATGGCACCTGGGGGGTGAAGACCGAGTTTTTCGCAGATTCGATGAAAATCGGCCGGCCCGTTTTCCGCCAGATGTCCTCGACCGAGCCCGATTATGTGAGCTCGGACTGTGCAATCGCCGGACGTCATATTCATCAAGGCATGGCCGCGGGGGATTCCGCCCAGGGCCGTTGGCAGAAGCAGCATCCGCTGACGCTGATCCGTATCGCGTACGGGCTTTGAACCGTGCTCGCGAACGAACATCGACACAAGAGGAACGCAATGGGATCGATCACTGCAGACAGCCTGATGTCGCTCGAGCAATACGCCAGGACGCGCAAGTCTTTCCGGGAACGGGTCCTCGCGCACAAGAAACACCGCACCGTACAGCTCGGCGAGCACGTCACGCTTGTTTTCGAGGACGAGCTGACCATGCGCTATCAAATCCAGGAGATGTTGCGCGTGGAAAGGATTTTCGAGGAGGAGGGCATCCGTGACGAACTGGACGCCTACAATCCCCTGGTGCCGGACGGGAGCAACTGGAAGGCCACGATGTTGATCGAATACCCCGATCTTGAGGAGCGCCGTCTGGCGCTGGCGAAACTGATCGGGATCGAGGACCGTGTCTGGGTCAAGGTGGAGGGGCACCCGCGCATTCATGCCATTGCCGACGAAGACCTCGACCGGGAGAACGATCAGAAAACCTCGGCTGTTCATTTTCTGCGCTTCGAGCTGCCGGCGGCTGTAAAACAGGCGCTCAAGGACGGGGCTGCCATTTCGCTGGGCGTGGAGCATGCGAATTATTCCGCTACGATAGACCGGGTTCGCCCGGCATCCGCGGACTCCCTGCTGAAAGATCTGGTGTTCTAGCTCCGGATTTTCCGGTTCGCCGGACTGCCAGTACAATACGGCGACCTTCAAGGGCGCCGTTTGTCATTGAAGGAATCCGATTTTCGAGGAAGCGATGCTGGAATCCCGCCTGATAGGTCTGCTTGAGCAACGCTTGAAGCGCGCCGGCGCTGCCCATCAGCATGACGCTCTGGAACGGCGATACCATCCGCTCTGGCGCGGATCCGCACTTGCGGCTGACGGTGAAATCACCGCAAGCGCTGGCGTCGCTTGCCAACCCGAGCCTGGGGGCCATTGCCAGGGCGTACGTGGAAGGCCAACTCGACCTCGAGGGCGACATTCGTGAAACCATCCGCGTCGGCGAGGACCTCGTTTCCAGGCGATTCGACTCCTTATCGCTACCGTTCCAAAACCTGGAAATGGTGGCGGCACACGCGTCCGGCCGACCGCAAGAATATCCAGCATCATTATGACGTCGGCAACGACTTCTACGGCTTGTGGCTCGACCGCAACCGCGTCTATTCGTGCGCCTATTTCAAGACGCCCGACGATACCCTCGATGTGGCCCAGGAACAGAAGCTGGAGCATATCTGCCGCAAGCTCCAGCTAAAGCCAGGGGAAAGATTTCTCGACATCGGTTGTGGATGGGGCGGACTCATCCTGTGGGCGGCCCGCCACCACGGCGTGACGGCGCTTGGGATCACCTTGTCGGAAGAGCAGCACGCCTATGCCACGCAAAGAATCGGGGAAGCGGGGCTGCAGGAGCGTTGCGAAGTGCGTCTGATGGATTATCGGGATGTATCGGAAGAGCGTCCATTCGACAAGATCGCCAGCGTGGGCATGTTCGAGCACGTCGGAAAACGCAATCTCAAGGCTTATTTCGGCAAGATCGCGCGGCTGCTCAAATCGGGTGGCATGGTCATGAATCACGGCATCACCACCAATTCCCTGGCTGATGCCGAACTGGGCAGCGGTATCGGCGAGTTCGTGGACGAATACGTGTTTCCCGGCGGCGAACTCGTGCATGTTTCGCGCGTGTTGAGCGAGATGTCGGGGCAGGGGCTGGAGCCCTGGGACGCCGAATGCCTGCGGCCGCATTACGCCAGGACATTATGGGAATGGGTGCGCAGGCTCGAATCGAGGCAGGACGATGCGCGCAGGATCGTAGGCGAGAAGCTCTACCGCATCTGGCACATCTATATGGCCGGCTCGGCACACGCCTTCGATCGGGGGTGGATCTCGATTTTCCAGATACTCGGAACCAAGCCCCTGCCGGACGGCAAGGTAGCTTATCCGCTCACGCGCGAGCATTTGTACAGATGAATGTTTCCGATCGGCGCTGGATCGCGCTGTCACTCGCGATTGCGATTGCCCTGGCAGGATGCGGCGGCTCAACGCCCGCGCGGACGTCGACCTCCAAGCGTGGCATGCCTCAGGATATCGGCGGCATCCCCCAGGAGGAGCAGTTCAAGGAAATCGACGCGGTGCTGCCGCCATACCCGCAGGAGGCCGACTTGCTGCCATTCCAGTTGCGGCGCAATTCCGATAATCGGTTCTTCGTGGACCGCTCGTCGATCTCGATCGGCGCCGATCGGCTCATTCGCTATAGCACCGTGGTCAAGTCGCCGTCGGGTGCTACAAGCACGAGCTACGAGGCCATGCGCTGCAAGACCTCGGAATACAGAATCTACGCCTTTGGCGTGGCAGGCGGATGGACCACTTCGCGTAATTCGCAGTGGCAACAGATACCGCGCGCGGCGGGTGACTTTCGCTACACGCTGTACAAGGATTATTTTTGCGACAGCGAAGCCATCGCCGGCCATAGCGAGAAAGCGCTCATTGCCAACCTGACCGGCAATCGGCTCAAGAGCCCGCCCGACCGGAACCGATAACTTGCCTGCAGCAAGTTAGCCTTCACTGCAATCGTGCGCTGCTATAGCAGCACTTGCGTTGTAGTGCCGGCCGTCCTGCGGACTTAACTTGCCTGCAGCAAGTTAGCCTTCACTGCAATCGTGCGCTGCTATGAGCAGCGTTGTCGGCGTCCACGCTAACGCGGCACGAGCCGCATTAATGTGCGCGCTTCGCAGACTAAGTCCTTCGCGCAATCGTGCGCTGCTATAGCAGCACTGCGTTGTAGTTCCGGCCGTCCTGCGGACTTAACTTGCCTGCAGCAAGTTAGCCTTCACTGCAATCGTGCGCTGCTATAGCAGCACAAGATTGTGGCGTCCACGTAACGCGGTCGCGCCGCATTAGTGTCCGCCGTAACTGAGTCCTGCGGTATTCAGAGCAGGACTAAGTTATCCCGGTGGATCAATTCGGGTTCATCGACGTAGCCCAGCCTCGCTTCGATTTCGCGGCTCGGTGCGCGCAGGATCTTGCGCGTCTCCGTCGAGTTGTAGTTGACCAGGCCGCGGGCGACCTCGTGATTCTGGGCGTCCAGGCAACTCACCACCTCGCCGCGTTCGAAATTGCCTGCAGCGTCCAGAACCCCGATGGGCAGCAGGCTTTTGCCTTCGGTACGCAGCGCACGCACGGCGCCCTCGTCGAGTTTGAGTTTGCCGCGAACCTGCAAGTGATCCGCCATCCACTGTTTGCGAGCCGCCAGGGTCAACGTTTCCGCGACGAGCTGCGTGCCGATCGCTTCACCGGAGGCCAGCCGGACCAGCACTTCAGGTTCGCGTCCCGAGGCGATGATGGTGGCGGCGCCGCTGCGCGCCGCGCGTTTGGCGGCCAGCACCTTGGTCAGCATGCCGCCGCTTCCGATATGGCTGCCGACGCCGCCCGCCATTTGTTCGAGTTCGGGGTTGCCCGATCGGCCTTCGCGCACGAGTTGCGCGTCGCCGTGACGGCGGGGATCTTTCGTGTAGAGCCCCGGCTGGTCGGTCAGGATAACCAGCAAGTCGGCCTCGATCAGGTTGGTCACAAGCGCGGCCAACGTATCGTTGTCCCCGAAACGAATCTCGTCCGTGGCAACCGTATCATTCTCGTTGATGACCGGAATGGCGCCAAGATCGAGCAGGGTGCGCAAGGTCGAACGGGCATTGAGATAGCGTTTACGATCGGCCAGGTCCTCATGGGTCAGCAGGATCTGGGCCGTATGCAATCCGTGTTTGCGAAAGCACGACTCGTACGCCTGCACCAGGCCCATCTGGCCGACCGCGGCTGCCGCCTGCAATTCGTGGAGTGCACTCGGCCGGCGCACCCAGCCCAATCGCTGCATGCCTTCGGCGACGGCGCCGCTCGACACCAGAACGATATCCTTGCTCCCGCCGCCGCAGTGCTGCGATTTGTGCCGCCCACAGGGCCAGGGCGGCATGGTCGAGCCCCTGGCCCTCATTGGTCACGAGGCTGCTGCCGACTTTAACGACGATGCGAGCCGCTGCGGCTGCGATGGATTTCATTGGGTGACCTGGGGCGAAACTGGTTCAACCGCTAGTGGGCGCATTCTCCGCGATTTCGGTTCTGGCGTTGCGATCCAGATGTTCCATGATCGCAAAAGTCAGCTCGCGCCCCCCTTCGCCGGTGAGCGCCGAAATGATAAAGGTTTTCTCGGGCTCGGCAACCAGCCGCGTGTAGGTAGCCAGGAAGTCCCGGGTTCTTGCTTCGCGTTCAGCCGGTTCGATCAGGTCGACCTTGTTCAAAACCAGCCATCGCGGCTTGTGGAACAGCGCATCGTCATATTTGCGCAATTCTTCGACGATGGCGCGCGCTTCGTTCGCGGGATCGGTGTTCTCGTCGAAGGGTGCCAGATCCACGAGGTGCAGCAGCAGCCGGGTGCGCTGCAAATGGCGCAAGAACTGGTGTCCGAGCCCCGCGCCTTCGGCGGCGCCTTCGATCAGGCCGGGAATATCCGCAATGACGAAACTGCGGTTCTCATCCACGCGCACGACACCGAGGTTCGGGTGCAGGGTGGTGAATGGATAGTCTGCGACCTTCGGCCGCGCAGCCGAAACGGAGCGAATGTAGGTCGACTTGCCGGCGTTGGGCATTCCCAGCAGACCGACGTCGGCAAGGACTTTCAGTTCCAGTTGCAATCGGCGGCTCTCGCCGGGCGTGCCCGGCGTGAACTGCCGCGGCGAGCGGTTCGTGCTCGACTTGAAATGGATATTGCCCAGCCCGCCTTGTCCTCCTTTTGCGAGCACGGCGGTCTGGTCGTGGATGGACAGGTCTGCGATCACCTCGCCCGAATCCAGATCGGTAATGACAGTGCCCACGGGAAAGCGCAGGGTGATGTCCTCGGCGGCTTTGCCGTAGCAATCGGATCCGCGACCTTTTTCTCCGTTACGCGCGCGATGGACCCGGGCATAACGATACTCGACCAGGGTATTGATGTTGCGATCCGCCACGGCCAGGATGCTGCCGCCGCGCCCCCCGTCACCGCCATCGGGGCCGCCGCGCGGGATGAATTTTTCACGGCGAAAACTAGCGCTTCCGTCTCCGCCCTTGCCGGCGTGAACTTCAATGGTGGATTCGTCGACGAATTTCATTGCTAGACCTTGTTAGCCGCTCGAAATCGATCGCACAGTGTGCTGTGCGCCGCGCGGTCGAAAGTTTTCCCTGAAAGCCCCGCAGCGATGAGCCAGGACATACCGGATGCCTGTGCCTGCCGACGGCGCGAAGCTGCCGGAAACAAAAAAGCCCTATCGGATCCGATAGGGCTTCTTGCTGAAACTGGAAACCTTACCCCGGCACGACGCTGACAAATTTTCTGTTGAACCGGCCCTTGGTCGCGAAAGTCACCGTGCCCGTGATTTTGGCGAACAGCGTATGGTCCTTGCCCATGCCCACGTTCTCGCCCGGGTGCACCTGGGTGCCGCGCTGGCGCACGATGATGCTGCCCGCCGGAATCACCTGACCACCGTAGCGCTTTACGCCGAGACGCTTGGACTGGGAATCGCGGCCGTTACGGGAACTGCCGCCTGCTTTCTTGTGTGCCATGTTGTGGTTTCCTTATGCCGAGATCGGCGATGCCGCCGATCTCGATCTCGGTGTAGTTCTGCCGGTGCCCGCCGTGGCGCTGATAATGTTTGCGACGGCGCATCTTGAATATGTGCACCTTGTCGTGACGACCGTGAGAAACGACCGTCGCTTCGACTTTCGCCCGCGCGACGAGCGGCGCGCCGATCGAGACTTTCTCGCCATCGGCGATCATCAGCACGTCCACGGCAACCTGGCTGCCAACGTCCGCAGGTAACTGTTCTACCTTGATTTTTTCACCGGGAGATACCCGGTACTGCTTGCCGCCGGTTTTGATGACCGCATACATGATGGAGCCCTCGGTACGCTTTTGAGGAAAGCCGCGCATACTACAAAAAAAGGCCTGCTTAGTAAAGGTAAACCGCAAACCCAGACTCCGGGGTGCCTGCAACGGGGTGCGGCATTTCGTTCCATGACTTTCCTTGACACGCCCCCGCCGCCGTTTCTACCATCGCCCATTTTGTCTTTGCCAGGTGCCGCATCGCTCGTGACTCCGGAAAACATCAAAGGCCTCATTGGCGAAGATCTCGACAAGGTCGATGCCGTCATCCGTCAGCGCCTGGATTCCGATGTCGTGCTGATACGCCAGGTCGCCGACTACATCATCGGCAGCGGCGGCAAGCGGTTGCGCCCGGCACTGGTGATCCTGTCTGCGGGCGCCTGCGGATATGCCGGCAACCATCATTACCAGCTCGCCGCCGTCATCGAGTTCATTCATACCGCCACATTGCTGCATGACGATGTGGTGGACGATTCGCATATGCGGCGAGGCCGCGCCACGGCGAACTCGATGTTCGGCAATGCGGCGGCTGTGCTGGTGGGCGACTTTCTCTATTCACGCGCATTCCAGATGATGGTCGACGTGCAGAACATGCGCATCATGGAAGTGCTGGCCGATGCCACGAATGCGATTGCCGAAGGCGAGGTGCATGCAACTGTTGCATGTGCACAATGCCGATCGTGAACGAACAGGATTACCTGCGCGTGGTACGCGCCAAGACCGCCAGGCTGTTCGAGGCCGCGGGCCGCATCGGCGCCATTCTGGCCGGCGTGCCGCCGGATCAGGAAAGGGCACTCGCCGACTACGGCATGCACCTTGGCACAGCGTTTCAGCTGGTTGACGATATTCTCGATTATTCCGGTGACCTCGCCCAGACCGGCAAGAATCTGGGCGATGACCTCGCCGAAGGAAAAACAACGCTTCCCATCATCTATGCCATGCTCCACGGCAACGCAAGCCAGGCGACGCTGATCCGCAATGCGCTGATCAACGGCGGGTTGGGCGATTTCGAGCCCGTGCTCGAAGCCATGCAGCAAACCGGGGCGCTGGAGTACACCCGCCTGCGCGCCGAGGCTTCGTCGGCGCAGGCCCGCGCGGCGGTGGCGTTGCTGCGAGATTCAAAATATAAGGATAGTTTGTTAGAATTGGCGGCCTTTGCGGTGACCCGCAAGTACTGAAACTCACCGTCGGGGTGTAGCTCAGCCTGGTAGAGTACTGCGTTCGGGACGCAGGAGTCGGAGGTTCGAATCCTCTCACCCCGACCATTCCAAATATCCGCGTGCGAGGTGTGTGTGGCCAAGTTTCTCCTCGTCCTCGCCGTCTTCATCGTGATCTACCTGCTGGTGCGAAGCGCCAGGAAGCAAGGAGCGACGCCGGCATCCCGTTCGGATTCCGACCCCAAGGACGCGAAATACGGCGCGTCGAAACTTGGCGAGGACATGGTCCGATGCGGCGTTTGCGGCGTGCATCTGCCAACCAGCGAAGCGGTCGCCTCCCGCGGAGATTACTTCTGCAGCAAGGAGCATTTGCAGCTCGCCGTGCGGGATCGCGATAACCGCTAGCCGTACTCTGGCGCCCCTGCGATGAGCAGCATTCCGATTCCAGTTCAAGGCTTGTCGCCCGAGCGCCGGCAATATGGCGATGCGTTCTGGCGCTCACTGTTCTACTTTAATATTTACCGGCTCTCGGCCGCCCTGGTGTTGCTCGCGGCCGTGCTGATACTCGGTGAGGACTTACCCTTCGGCTCGCACAGCCGAAGCGCCTATCTGTACAGCAACATCACCTACATCATTTTCGGCGTGCTGGCGTTCGCGCCGGTGCTTTCGCGCACGCCGCATTTCACCGGCCAACTGGCCGTGCAGATCTGCGCTGACATCCTGTTCCTGACCTTGATGATGCACTTCAGCGGCGGCATCGGCAGCGGGTTGGGACTGCTGTTGCTGGTGTCGCTGGCTGCCGTGGGGTTGATCAGCCGCGGCCGGCTCACCTTGTTCTTCGCCGCGCTCGCCACCCTTGCCGTGTTGAGCCAGCACACTTATGAAGTGGTGTTGCTGAACGGATCGAGCGCGCAGTTTGCCCAGGCGGGCCTGCTCAGCATCGGATTTTTTGCCACGGGCTGGCTTGCGCATTCGCTGGCCAAACGCGCAGTCGCCATCGAGGCGATCGTTGCGCAGCGCGAAGTCGATCTCGCCAACCTCGCGCAGGTAAACCAGCTCGTGATCCAGGATATGCAGGATGGCGTGCTGGTCGTGGACGGACGCGGCATCATCCGCCAGATCAACAGCCGCGCGGAAACCATCCTTGGGCCGTTGCGGCGCTCGAGCCGGGAGTTGCTGCTGCAGGATTACGCGCCGACTTTGGCGGCGAGGCTCGAGCAATGGCGGCGCGACCCGGCTTCGGGGTTCGATCAGCTGCGAACCGTGCACACCCACAAGCCCACCGCGGCCCGTTTCGTGCAGGCTGGCGCCAGCCGCGATCTGGGCGTGGTGATATTCCTGGAGGACCTGACCCGGGTCCAGCAGCAAGCACAGCAGCTCAAGCTCGCTTCGCTCGGGCGGCTCACCGCGAACATCGCGCATGAGATCCGCAACCCGCTCTCCGCAATCAATCATGCGACGGAACTGCTGCTCGAAGAGTCCGCATTGCGCGGTTCGTCCCATGCGCGGATGCTGCAGATCATCCACGACAATACCAAGCGGCTCGACCGCATGGTTCAGGACGTACTCAAGCTCAATCGGCGCGACCGTGCGGTACGGGAGGAGTTTGACCTGGGCGACTATCTGGAGACTTTCGCGGCGGAATTCTGCGAAATCGAGAAAATTCCGACCGATACCATTCGTGTAGAGGCGCAAATTGAGGCTACCATCTCGTTCGATCGCAGCCATCTGAACCAGATCATGTGGAATTTGTGCCGCAACGCGTTGCGTTATTGCCAGAAGAAGGCCGGCAGCATCATCATCAGCGTGCGGTCGGGACCGCGCCAAGGTACGGTAGAATTAAGCGTCATAGATGACGGCATGGGCATCGCGGAATCGTTGCGCGCGCACCTTTTCGAGCCGTTTTTCACGACCGCGTCGAGCGGCACCGGGCTCGGCTTGTATATAGCGCGGGAGATTTGCGAAGCGAACCGGGCGACGCTGGAATATGTGGAACGTCCGCTCGGCGCACAATTCAGTCTGGTCTGCAGAGGAGTATTAGCGTGAAGCGCAAGGATCAGTCCGCAGGAACGACGACGCGTTCGGTGCTCATCGTCGATGACGAGGAGGATATTCTCGAGCTTATCGAGTTGACCCTGCTGCGCATGGGTCTGGATGTGGATCGCGCCACGACCGTAAAGGGCGCAATCGAGAAAGTTCGCGCTGGCGACTACGACCTGTGTCTGACCGATATGCGCCTGCCGGACGGCGAAGGGCTCGAACTGGTGCAGTTTATCTCCGACAACCTGTCGGATCTTCCCGTGGCGGTCATCACGGCGCACGGCAATACCGAGAATGCCGTCGCGGCGCTCAAGGCCGGTGCCTTCGACTATCTGGCCAAACCGGTTTCGCTGGAGCAGTTGCGAACGCTGGTCAAATCCGCCTTGTCTTTGCCGCAGCCAGCCGCGGCAAAAGCGGCGAGCGAGCAGGCGATGCTCGGAGACTCGGCCGCCATCCAGCAGGTGCGGGATTTGATCGAAAAACTAGCGCGCAGCGAGGCGCCCGTGCACATTACCGGCGAATCTGGCAGCGGCAAGGAACTTGCCGCGCGGCTCATTCACCAGAAAGGTGCGCGCCGCAGTCAGCCTTTCGTGCCGGTCAATTGCGGTGCGATTCCCGAAAACCTCATGGAGTCCGAGTTTTTTGGGTATCGAAAGGGCGCTTTCACGGGGGCGGACAGCGACCGCGACGGGTTTTTCCAGGCCGCGCACGGTGGCACGTTGTTCCTGGATGAGGTCGCCGACCTGCCGCTGCCGATGCAGGTCAAACTGTTGCGCGCCATCCAGGAGAAAAAGGTGCGCAAAGTCGGCTCGACCCAGGAAGACCCCGTCGATGTGCGCATCATCAGCGCGACGCATCAGAAACTGGGAGAGTGCGTCGAGGCCGGCAAATTCCGGCATGATCTCTATTACCGCCTGAACGTGATCGAACTCAGGATGCCGGCGCTGAGGGAAATGCGCGAAGATATTCCCCAGTTCGTCGAAGCCCTGCTCGACAAGCTTGCCCGCCATTCCGGGGCGAAGAAGCCCGAGGTCGCGCCCGAGGCGCTGGAAGAACTCAAGCGCTACGATTTTCCGGGCAATGTGCGCGAACTGGAGAACGTTCTGGAGCGGGCGGTCGCGCTGTGCAGTGATGGTAAGGTCAAGGCGGACGACCTGCAGCTCACGCCGGAGGAGTTGCCTGGGCAGCCTTCGGCATCCGGCGGCGACAGCAAAGCGCCCCTGCAGGATTATCTCGATCGCGTCGAAAAAGAGGCGATTCTGGAGGCGCTCGAGAAAACGCGGTACAACCGCACTGCGGCGGCAAAGCTGCTCGGCATCACCTTCCGCTCGATGCGCTACCGAATGGAGCGCCTGGGGTTGAATTGATGCAGGGCGGCGTAATCAATGCGGGCGATGTGCCGTGCGCGCCGGGCCGAGTCCTCAGTCCTGGTCGAAACCACAGGCGCGCGTGATGCACGGCGCTCCCTGGCAGTTGGACGAAGCAGGGGTGCTTGCCGCCGCGTCGGCGCTCTTCTCTCCGAATTGTGACGATCGGCCTGACGGGTGTGCCATCGATCTGCTGGTGGTGCACAACATCAGCCTTCCGCCCGGCCAGTTCGGGGGTCCCGGTATCATCGAGTTGTTTACCAATTGCCTGGACCCGCATGCTCATCCCTACTACCGGGAGATTGCGGATGCCAAAGTTTCCAGCCACTTTCTTGTCCGCCGTAATGGCGAATTGGTGCAGTTCGTGCCATGCGGCCGCCGCGCCTGGCATGCGGGCCAATCCGCCTGGCGCGGGCGCAACCGCTGCAACGATTTCTCGATCGGCATCGAGCTCGAAGGCACCGACTGCGACGCATTTGAAGAGGTGCAGTATCAGACGCTGGCGCAGCTCGCACGCGCGCTGCTGGAAAAATACCCCATTGCCGACTGCGTGGGTCATTCCGACATTGCGCTGCCCCCGGGGCGCAAGACCGATCCCGGCCCGTGCTTCGACTGGGCGCGGTTTCGGTCGCTCCTGCAAGGCGCGCAATCAGCCAAGTCCCGCAGTAGCGAAGCGTGACGGCGGGAGCGCGTAAAAGGGGCATGCCGGTCATGCATTCACCCGTTGCCTCATTCATTCTTCTCCCATCGCGCACCTGATCTTCACTCGCCCGGGGCTGCCGTGAAGAGTTTCCATACCGACTAATTCGTTTTGCCGTTGCCCGAAGGGGCACCGGTTCCCAATGCAAAAGTGCGCAATGCTGCGGGAGCGCGTGCATCAGGCCCGATTATCGGGCGATGAGCCCCTGTACGAGCCCGCCGCGGCGAGCGATGCGCAAATCCTTCGCGCCCATGACGCTGCGTATCTTCGGCGGGTCGCGCGGGGCGAACTCGCGCCGGCGGATATGCGCCGCATCGGATTTCCCTGGACGCTGTAGATGGTCGAGCGTTCCCGGCGCTCCGCAGGCGCGACCCTTGAGGCGTGCCGTGCTGCACTGCAGAATGGCGTCGGCGTGAACCTCGCCGGCGGCACGCATCACGCATTTCGCGATCACGGCGAAGGCTGGTGTGTGTTCAACGACAGCGCGATTGCGGCGCTGGCGATACAGGCTGAAGGCCGCATCCGCCGCGCCGCCGTGATCGACTGCGATCTGCACCAGGGCAACGGCACCGCATCGATCCGGGCACAGAGCCCGAGCGTGTTTGCTTTCTCCATCCACGGCGCCCGCAATTTTCCTTTCCGCAAGGAAGCCAGCGATGTCGATATCGAGCTGGTCGATGACACGGGCGACGGCGAATACCTCGAAACCCGAACTGGTCATTTATCTGGCGGGCGCTGATCCGTATGGGGACGATCGGCTCGGCCGGCTCTCGCTCTCATATTCGTTGGACATCCATTTCTCGACGGTCGAGCCCGCCGCGAACTGGCAGCGGGCACTGCAGCCGTCGATCTGCGCCGCGACCCGGCGCTGACGCGGGGTTCGCAAAGCGCGTTTCAGCGCAATCCGGTTACGGCTGGAAACATCTCGCGGCCCGCAGCGGCCGAGCTCCATCCCCGCATCCATAAATTTCTTGACAGTGTTGGCCGGAACACTAGAATTAGTTCTTTCGGACCATGCAGGCACAATATATAGTGGTTTTCGCGCCGGGTCCTGATGGCGGCGACCGTTGCTTCCAAGCGACAAAAAAATACGAGAGGGAGAGAAAATGCAGCTAGGCACCAATGTGACCGCAACGGTTCCGGGTGGAAATTTCGCGACGGACAGCGCTGCCGTCAGCCAGGAAAAGCAGCGCTACGCGCAATACAAGATCATCCGGCGCAATGGCGCGGTGGTCTCATTCGAGCCAGGCAAGATTGCGGTCGCGGTGACCAAGGCGTTTCTCGCCATCAATGGCGGCCAGGGGGCTGCTTCGGCGCGCGTGCGCGAAATGGTTGAAAAACTGACGGAAGCCGTGGTCAGCGCGCTCATGCGGCGCCAGCCAAACGGCGGCACGTTTCATATTGAAGACATCCAGGACCAGGTTGAGCTTTCGCTGATGCGTTCCGGCGAGCATGAGGTGGCGCGAGCGTACGTGCTCTACCGGGAGGACCGGGCGCGCGAGCGCGCCCGCAATCGCGAGGCGCACGCTGCTGCCTCCGCCATGCCGGGTATCAACGTCATCGAGGCCGGCCAGACCCGCCCCCTCGAGATGGAACGCCTGACGACGCTGATCCAGGATTCCTGCGAAGGACTGGGCCGCGCCGTCGATGCGGGGTTGATTCTGCAGATGACGCTCAAGGATTTGTACGATGGCGTGCCCATGGACGAAGTGCGCAAGTGCACCATCCTCGCCGCCCGGTCGCTGATCGAAAAAGACCCGGCCTACAGTTATGTCACGGCGCGCTTGCTACTTAATAGTGTGCGCTTTGAAGTGCTGGGCGAAGAAGTAACCCAGGCCGGCATGCATGCGCGCTACGCCGATTATTTTCCCCAGTTCATCCGGCACGGCATCGAAGCGGGGTTGCTCGACGAGCGGCTGAGCCGTTTCGACCTGACAGCGCTGGGCGCAGCGCTGGATGCGCGCCGCGACTTCAAGTTTGGCTACCTCGGCCTGCAAACGCTGTACGACCGGTATTTTCTGCATGTGAGCGATCGGCGCATCGAGTTGCCCCAGGCGTTTTTCATGCGCGTCGCCATGGGGCTCGCGCTGAACGAAGTCGAGCGGGAGGCCCGCGCCATCGAGTTCTACAACGTCCTGTCGAACTTCGACTTCATGTCCTCCACGCCGACCTTGTTCAATGCCGGAACGCAGCGCTCGCAACTGTCCAGTTGCTACCTGACCACGGTGTCGGACGATCTGGAAGGCATTTACGATGCCATCAAGGAAAATGCGCTGCTGTCGAAGTTCGCCGGGGGATTGGGTAACGACTGGACGCCGGTCCGGGCGCTGGGATCGCATATCAAGGGAACGAACGGCAAGTCGCAGGGGGTCGTGCCGTTCCTGAAAGTGGTCAACGACACCGCCGTGGCGGTGAACCAGGGCGGCAAGCGCAAAGGGGCGGTGTGTTCCTATCTGGAGACCTGGCACCTCGACATCGAGGAGTTTCTGGAGCTGCGCAAGAACACCGGGGACGACCGGCGCCGGACGCATGACATGAATACCGCCAACTGGATTCCGGATTTGTTCATGAAGCGGGTCATGGAGGCAGGCGAGTGGACGCTGTTCTCGCCAGCGGATGCCCCCGATCTGCATGAAAAGGTTGGCAAGGAGTTCGAAGCGGCCTACGTCGAATACGAGCGTCGGACCACGACCGGCGAACTCAAGCTGTTCAAGCGGGTGCCCGCGCTGACCATCTGGCGCAAGATGCTGACCATGCTGTTCGAGACCGGGCATCCCTGGATTACCTTCAAGGATCCCTGCAACATCCGCAGCCCCCAGCAGCACGTCGGCATGGTGCACAGCTCCAACCTGTGTACCGAGATCACGCTCAATACCTCGGACAGCGAGATAGCCGTGTGCAACCTGGGTTCCGTCAACCTGGTCGCCCACATGAAGCATGGCAGGCTCGATCAGGAGAAGCTCAAGAATACGGTGTCGACTGCCATGCGCATGCTCGACAACGTCATCGACATAAACTATTACGCCGTGAACAAGGCGCGCAACGCCAATTTCAAGCACCGCCCGGTGGGGCTGGGAATCATGGGCTTCCAGGATTGCCTGCACGAGATGCGCGTGAGCTACGGCTCGAAAGAGGCCATGGAATTCGCCGACCAGTCGATGGAGGCCGTGGCCTATTACGCCTACTGGGCCTCGACCGAGATCGCCGAAGAGCGCGGTCGCTATTCGACCTATGAGGGTTCGCTCTGGTCCAAAGGGATTCTGCCGCAGGATTCGCTGAAGCTTCTGGTTGAACAGCGGGGCGGATACGTCGAAGTCGACGCTTCCTCAGCCCTGGACTGGACGCCGCTTCGCGCCCGCATCCGCCAGTTCGGCATGCGTAATTCGAACTGCCTGGCGATCGCGCCGACCGCGACCATCGCCAACATCGTCGGGGTTTCTGCGTCGATCGAGCCGACCTATCAGAACCTGTACGTCAAGTCCAACCTGTCGGGCGAGTTCACGGTAACCAATGAATATCTGGTCCGCGATCTGAAGAAGCTCGGCATGTGGGACGAAGTCATGATCGCCGATCTGAAATACTTTGACGGCAGCCTCGCCAAGATCGACCGCATTCCGCAGGATATCCGGGCGCTCTATGCCACGGCCTTCGAAGTCGATCCGGCGTGGGTGGTCGAGGCCGGATCCCGTCGCCAGAAATGGATCGATCAGGCCCAGTCTCTCAATATATATATGGCCGGCGCGTCCGGCAAAAAGCTCGACGAGACCTACAAACTCGCCTGGAAGAGCGGGCTGAAGACGACTTATTACCTGCGCACGCTGGGCGCTACCTCGACCGAGAAATCCACGGTACGGGGCGGCCAGTTGAATGCCGTGCCGAGCGATGGTGGCATTGCCGGAACGGGTGCTGCGCCGGCTTCAGGCGACGAAGCGCAGTTCTGCAGCATCGATAATCCCGAGTGCGAGGCATGTCAGTGAGGACCGGACGCCTGGTCAACACCGCGGCACGGCGCCGGCTGACTTTCTGGTTGAGTCGTACTTTCCAGGAGAACTTGCAGCCCGCCGAAGTGGCGCGGCGGTCGATGCGAAGTCGGGAATATTTGCGGCGATGAACGCTTCCATGCATCTTTCATCGCGCCGAACGCAACAAAAGTTGCCGCAACGCGATCAAAAATTAAAGAAGTAATTGACATTCCACCGATAACATTTATAAAGGAACCATTGATGCTGCAATTCGAAGATCATATCCCGAGCATCGGCGGCGCTGGCTTGCAGCCCGTCGCAAATGTTCCTCCGGCGCGCACTCCCGCCGCCATCAGCGCTTCGTCCGCGGACGCGGCATTACGTCGCGTGCGAGTCGAGGACAAGCGCATCATCAATGGCAAGGCCGACGTCAATCAGCTGGTGCCGTTCAAGTACAAATGGGCCTGGGAAAAGTACCTTTCCGGGTGCGCCAATCACTGGATGCCCCAGGAAATCAATATGAGCCGGGACATCGCCACGTGGAAGGACCCGAACGGCCTGACCGAGGACGAGCGCCTGGTGGTCAAGCGCAATCTGGGGTTCTTCGTGACGGCCGATAGTCTGGCCGCCAACAATATCGTGCTCGGCACCTACCGGCACATCACGGCGCCCGAATGCCGCCAGTATCTGTTGCGCCAGGCGTTCGAAGAAGCCATCCACACCCACGCCTATCAATACATCGTCGAGAGCCTGGGCCTGGATGAGGGCGAGATTTTCAACGCCTATCACGAAGTTTCGAGCATCCGGGAAAAGGACGAGTTTCTGATCCCGTTCATTGAAACCCTGACGAATCCCGAGTTCAAGACCGGCACGCCCGAGACCGACCAGCAGCTGCTCAAAAGCCTGATCGTGTTCGCCTGCATCATGGAAGGGCTGTTCTTCTACGTCGGATTCGCCCAGATCCTTGCGCTTGGCCGCCAGAACAAGATGACGGGCGCTGCCGAGCAGTACCAGTACATCCTGCGCGACGAGTCCATGCACTGCAATTTCGGCATCGACCTGATCAACCAGATCAAGATGGAAAATCCGCACCTGTGGACGCCGGAATTCCGCGACGAAATCCGCTCCCTGATCCAGAAGGGCGTGGAACTCGAATACCGTTACGCCGAGGACACCATGCCGCGCGGCGTGCTGGGACTGAATGCACCGATGTTCAAGGAATACCTGCGCTATGTGGCGAATCGCCGCGCGCAGCAGATCGGTCTTGATCCGCTTTACCCGGGGGCGAATAATCCGTTCCCGTGGATGTCGGAGATGGTCGATCTGAAGAAGGAGAAAAACTTTTTCGAAACCCGTGTGATCGAATATCAGACGGGTGGAGCGCTGAATTGGGATTGACCGTCAGGGCCGACGAGATTTTTGTGAGACCCGCGCCGCTTCGTTCATCGGAAATGGCGGCGCATTTGACAGGCTGAATGGGCAAACCGAACCAAGCTGTATACATTCACTACGAACCGCGTTTCGACCAGTTGCAGGCCGAAGCGCCAGGCCGGGAGCCATGAGCCTCCGGCCCAAGGTTTCCTTTCCTATTCGTATTTGGCCCCCTGCCGGCGATGACGCGTCATCGTTTTCGGCAGCCAATTCCCTTTGCTTCAAGAATCGTGTCGCGCGCCGGTGCTTCCGGACGCGGCCAGCAGAACTGCACGATGACCGGATATGCGGCTTGCATGGCGCACTTTCGGGCATTGGCGGTCGGTACCCCGAGGAATCCTCTTCGAGGCACCGGTAGTTCCTTTGTTTAACTTTCATTAGGAGATACAGAAATGGCAGCAAAGAAAAAAGCAGCAAAGAAACCCGCCAAGAAGTCCACCGCCAAGAAGAAGCCCGCCAAAAAGGCTGCGAAAAAATCCGCTGCGAAGAAACCCGCACGGAAAGTAGCGAAGAAGGCAACCAAGAAGGCTGCGAAGAAGCCGGCAAAAAAGGCTGCTAAGCGCCCGGCGGCGAAGAAGCCCGCCAAGAAGAAGGCGGCGAAGAAGGCGGCGAAGAAGCCTGCCAAGAAAAAGGCGAAAAAGGCGGCTAAAAAGCCGGCGAAAAAGAAGGCGAAGAAGGCCTCGAAGAAGAAGCCTGCGGCCAAGGCGACTGCTGCGGCGGCGCCATCGGCACCGAAGCCTGTTTCCGCACCGGCGGCGTGGCCGTTTCCGGTAGCCGGCAACCGGCCTAACTAAGCTTCCCATATGCTCGCGGGCAATCTGCATCCGCGATGGATACCAGGCACTGAGCCGCGAGCTTTGGGATGCATTATATGTAGCGCCAGCACCTATGCAGGCGCGGTCACGCCAGTAACGCCTCGCCGATAAACCGTTGCGGGCGGCGTTCTACCTATCGTGTCCCGGCCGGGACAGTCCAAATCCTCCCTGTCTGCTCCACCGCGAGAAGGCTATGGCCCTGTGCCTTGCGCCGGATGCTCGGGTATCGTTATGCCCTGAGGGCAAAGCGGGGAATAGGTTATGGACCGAAAGAAAGTCAACTCCAGCTCGATCCGAGCTATCGGCTATGACGAACGCAATCGCAGTCTCGAGGTGGAATTCACCGATGGCCGCATCAATCAGTATTCCGGCGTATCGGCCGAGATCCACCGCCGCCTGATAAGCGCACCCTCCATCATCAGCTACTTTCGCGACAATATCGAAGAATCCTTTACGGCCAAGCGAATTCGCTGAGCACCCGTCGCAGCAAGCGTTCCGCAAGCGCCCGAAGGCCGCCTGGCCCGCGCCACAAGCGTGATATTTTGCCAGCCCCCCGGTCGCTGGCCGGTATCCTGCATTCCCTAGCAATCCGGCTCGCCTGCCGCGGGCCGGGGATCGGGGTCGAAACCGAATTTCTGCGGCACTTCACTGGCCCGGATGCGACCGATCGGTATGCGGGTGCCTCCGTAATCCATATACACGCCGGTCGCATGGCGCCGGCTTTCAGGATCGAAGGCGCGGGCCATCATCGCATCGTCGATGGATTTGCCGTGAAGGTCCGTGAACAATTCCGTGATGCTGGCCAGATCGCGGTCGTTCAATACCCCCAAGTCCGATCCCCAGCGTAGCAGCAGCGAACCCGATTCATCGACCCATGCCCCCGAAATCTTGCCAATGGAATGTTCCGTATGCGTCTGTAGCACACTGGAGGCATCCGCAGCGGTCGTGACCACGAAGGGCGTGTATTCGAGGGTCACGAAGACGCGTTGCGGGCCGTTCTGGAAAAACCAGCGGCCCTGCTCATCCTGGCCGTAATTGCGCCCGATGAATGCAATCACGCCGCTATTGGCGATGCGGTCTGATTTGATCAGCCAGTTGCCTCGCCGGTCGAGCCGCAGCCAGCCGTAGACGTTGGGGACGTCCGGCCATTTGCCCATGGCACGCATGACAATCTCGTCCACGTACGGTCGTCTCCTATGAAGGTGTGAAGTGCCGGACGACCATGGCCGTTCCCGCAAACGGGCGTGCCGCTAACGTGTCACGGCCATCCGGCCATTTGCCCATAGCGCGAATAACTATATCGTCCATGTCAGCGTGGCCTCCTATGAACCGGCGTAATGCCGGACGACCATGGCCGTTCCCGCGCGAACGGGACCCGTTAGCGGCACGCCCGTTTGCGGGAACGTGAAGCGGACCCGGCCGATGACAGCCGCCGCTCGATGGTAATGCGCTTCCGCCGGTCGATAGCACCACTGTGCCGGGTCCCGGCGTGCCGCTACGGCCATCCGGCAACTTGCCCATGGCACGAATGACAATCTCGTCCACGTACGGTCGTCTCCTATGAAGGTGTGAAGTGCCGGTCGTTCATGGACAAGAAGCGCGCCGGATTTCTTATCCAGGCCCGGCGCAATCGCCACCCGCCGGCTGCCACGGCCCGCCTCGACTAGCGACGCGTTACTTTTCCCGCCCAGGACAAATTCTGCCGGATTACTTCGAACAATCGGTCGATGTTGGGGTGTTTGCCGGGCGCCTTCTTTGCGTCCTCGGTGTGTTCGGCGAACAACTCCAGGCCCTCAAGGGCGGCTGCGGCATCGAGTCGCCGATGGCGCTGGATCAGGTGATTGTAAACTGCCAGCGATCCGGCTTTGCCCGGCTTGTTCTCGAGGACGGCAACGACTTCTTCGCGGTCATCGAGCAGTTCCAGTTTCTCTATGTCATCGACTGCGGGCAGGCGCTTCAGGTTGTCTGCGAACGTCATGGTGTATCTCCACGGGGGCATGCCGGCTCGCCCCCTCGTGCAATGCTGGCGGGCCAGAGTGTCGGGGCATCAAGGCGCGGGCTTTCGAGTTCTGCTTTCGGTACCATTATGCCCAAACGCGAAAATCAACCTGGGGGAGCTTTCGTGACTCTATTCAATCAGCGAAGCCTGCCGGCATGAGCATTCTTCTGGGATGTGTCGCCGACGACTTTACCGGAGCAACCGATCTTGCCAACACGCTGGTCAAGGCCGGGATGCGCACTGTGCAGTTGCTTGGCGTTCCTCGCTCGGGCCTGAAGGTGCCAGACGCCGACTGCGTGATCATTGCGCTCAAGTCGCGCAGCAATTATGCGGCCGAAGCGGTCACCATGTCGCTCGCCGCGCTGGACTGGCTGCGCCGCCAGCAGGCCAGGCAGTTTTACTTCAAGTACTGTTCGACCTTCGATTCCACGGACAAAGGCAATATCGGTCCGGTGGCCGACGCAATGCTCGATGCGCTTGGTTCCGATTTTACGGTGTTCAACCCGGCCTTCCCCACGAACAAGCGTACGGTCTACAAGGGTTACCTTTTCGTCGGCGACGAGTTGTTGTCGGAGTCCGGCATGCGCCACCACCCATTGACGCCGATGACCGATCCATCGCTGGTGCGCGTGCTGCAACGCCAGACCAGCCACAAAGTGGGCCTGGTGCAACATGCAACCATCGTTCAGGGCGCCAGCGCGATCCGCAAGGCGTTTGCAGAAGCGCGTGCGCAGGGCGTTCGCCATGTTGTACTCGACGCCATTACCGACGATCACCTGATGACCTTGGGAGAGGCCTGCGCGGACGTGAAGCTGATCACTGGCGGCTCGGGCATGGCAATGGGATTACCTGCGAACTTCATCCGCCAGGGGCTCCTGAAGAGCGGTCAGCAGGCCTCGCTGCCGAAAGTGTCCGGACCGACCGTGGTCATCGCGGGGTCGTGTTCGGTTGCGACCCAGGGTCAGGTTGCGCACATGAAAAAGGATCACGACGCTTTCGGACTCGATCCCATGGCGATTGCATCCGGGCACGATGTTGCGCGCGACGCGCTTGACTGGGCCGGTCAGAGACTTTCCGAAAAACCGATTCTGATCTATTCCACCGCCACGCCGGAGCAAGTCAAGGCCGTGCAGAACAAGCTCGGGCGCGAGCACGCCGGGTCGATGGTCGAGGAAGCGATGGGCAAAATAGCCAAGGGACTGGTGGCCGCGGGCGTGCGCAGGTTGCTGGTTGCCGGCGGCGAAACTTCCGGCGCGGTGGTCGGCGCGCTTGGGGTGGAAGGTTTGGCAATCGGTCCGGAGATCGACCCCGGCGTGCCCTGGACGTTTTCCATTGGCGAGCCGTCTCTGGCATTGGCACTTAAGTCGGGCAATTTTGGCACCCCCGATTTCTTCACCAAGGCGTTCAGGCTCCAGCCATGAACTGGCCAAAGCCGGGCGCTGGTGCGGCCGCAAGACCGAGCACCATGACGGGCTCGCGTTCTGGCAAGCCGGCTTCCTCAACCCCGTAAACACGACGCAAATGAACGAAACCAGACTCAGGGAAGACATCTGCACGCTCGGTAAATCGATGTTCGACCGTGGGCTTACGGTCGGCAGTTCCGGCAACCTCAGCGTGCGCACGGACGATGGCTGGCTGATGACGCCAACGAATTCCTGCCTCGGTAGGCTGGACCCCGCAAAACTCTCGAAGGTGGATGCAAAGGGCACGCTGCTTTCCGGCGACAAACAGACCAAGGAGTCGTTTCTTCACCTGTCGATGTATGGCGAGCGTCCGGATTCGCGCGCCATCGTGCACCTGCATTCCACCCATTCGGTCGCTGTTTCGTGCCTTGCCGATGTCGATCCGATGCAGCCGATTCCGCCCATCACGGCGTATTATGTGATGAAGATCGGCAATCTCGTGCTGCTGCCTTATTACGCCCCCGGGGACATGACGCTTGCCAATGCGGTGAAAGAAGTTGCCGGCAAGCACCACGCCATCCTGCTCGCCAACCATGGTCCGATCGTGGCCGGCAAAGACCTCGAAAGCGCGGTCTATGCGACTGAGGAACTGGAGGAAACCGCCAAACTGTATTTGCTGCTGCGCGGCAACCGATTGAAGCTCCTTTCCCCCGACCAGGTTGCGGAACTGCACCGCAAGTGGCCGCAATAACAGGCGGAGAAGGGCTGGAGTTTCGAGTTTTTCATTTTTTGGTTAACGTCGCGAGAATGCATCCGCGTGATCCATGCGCGCGTATCAGTCAATGGATAGACGCTCGTTGTTGATGTTGCCAAAAGTAACATCCGGTTCGATGCGGGCACCGGTCGGTGGCATTGGCTTTCCGACTATTTCGTTCAATTACCGAGGAGGTCTCATGAACCAGAAACTCATCATCAGTTCGGCCCTGGCAGGGCTCATCGCAATGGCGTCGGCCGGAACGGCAATGGCTGCGGAAAAAGACAAGGAAAAATGCTACGGCGTCGCCAAGGCCGGCCAGAATGATTGTGCGAGTGCGACCGGCACGCACTCCTGTTCGGGACAGTCAAAAGTCGATAATGCGCCCGAGGAGTGGAGCTACGTCGCCAAGGGCACTTGCGACAAGTTGGGCGGAAAATTGGCGTTCAAAAAGTAATCCGGCAATCTTGTGCACGCAACCGCATGAGTGCTCCGACCCGCGCGAGCGCGCCGGTTTCCGACACGATCGCGCCTGGCATGCGGCGCGCAGTTCTGGATGCCGTGCATGGCGTCGGCATCGGTTTGCGTGCAAACCACTACGACGAGTTTCTCCAGGGCAATCCCCAGGCCGAGTGGCTGGAAGTCCATAGCGAGAACTTTTTCGGCGATGGTGGTTATGCGTTGCACGTGCTCGATCGCGTTCGCTCGCGCTACCCGATCAGTCTGCATGGCGTGGCGTTATCGGTCGGATCGGCCGATGGCGTGCGCCCTGCGCATCTGGAAAAACTCAAGAGACTGGCCGAACGAATCGAACCGGCGCTCGTTTCGGAGCACCTCTGCTGGGGGGCGTTGGGAAAGCGTCATTTCAACGACCTGTTGCCGATGCCCTACACCCATGAAGCGCTCGAACGGGTGGTGTCGCACGTCACGCAGGTTCAGGAGGCCCTGAAGCGCCAGATCCTGATTGAAAACGTTTCGAGTTACCTGCAGTTCCGGGATTCCGAAATGTCCGAGTTCGCGTTCCTCGCAGAACTCGCCCGGCGCAGCGGCTGCGGCATCCTGCTTGACATCAATAATGTGTTCGTCAACGCCGTCAATCACGGTTTCGATGCCGCACAGGCAATGCTCGACGTTCCACCAGGGCACGTAGGCGAAATTCACCTCGCCGGGCACTCGTCCGCGGGCGATCTGCTGATCGATGATCATGGGTCTCGCGTCGTTGAGCCAGTCTGGAAACTCTACGAGGCGGCCTGTCGCAGGTTCGATTCCGTACCGACGCTGATCGAATGGGACACTCGCGTTCCTGCGCTTGGGGTTCTGCTCGACGAAGCAGAGTACGCTCGCCGTCTGGCTCGGGCTGTCCATGCCTAACCTCGCTGATCTGCAGCGCCGGTTCGAGGCCGGCTTGAACGCGCCGGCAGTTGAAGCGGCCGCTTTGGCGCCTTACGTCGGTAAGCGGCAGCGGACCGAACAGGGGCTGGGGATATATCGCGGCAACATCCGTGCAAACACCTCCAGGGCCCTTGCTGCCGCTTATCCCGTTATCGAGAAAATTGTCGGCGCTGAATTTTTCTCGGGCCTGGCGGCGCAATATTGCCGGCGTTTTGCCTCGGAAAGCGGAGACTTGAACGAATACGGCGAATTTTTTGGCATGTTCCTGGCGGATTTTCCGCCTGCGGCCGAGTTTCCCTATCTGCCGGACGTGGCCCGGCTGGAATGGCGCGTGCACCGGGCTTACTATGCAGCCGATCACGAACCCTTCGATCCGGCGCGCCTGAACGATCTTGCGCCGGAAGAGCACATGGCGCTGCGCGCCCGCTTACACCCGGCGTGCAGCGTGCTGCAATCCACGTATCCGCTTGCCCGCATCTGGGAAGTGCATCAGGCGTCGTTCGCTGGCGAGTTCGACGTCGAGTTTCCGGATCATCCCACTTACACGCTCGTTTACCGACCGCGGTTCCGGGTCGAGGTTGCCCGGATCAACGCCGCGGAAGCCGCATTCCTGTCGTTGTGCCTCGAGGGGGAGTCGCTGGGCGTCGCCTTGGCGGCCGCCTGTCAACGCGATGGCTCGTTTGAGCTCGGCCAATCACTTCGTGATTGGGTCGCTTCCTCGGTGATCATCGATTTCAACCGTGGAGAACTAACATGACGCTCGTTGAGAAAGTCAGATGGCCCTTGAACGCCGGACGCAATGTGTTGCTCGGGGCGGGCCACGCGCTCGATCTCGGGATCAGGCTTTACCTTGCGAAGGTCTTTTTCCTGGCCGGTTTGACCAAGATACGTGATTGGGAAACGACTGTGATGCTGTTCGAGAATGAGTACAGGGTCCCCGTATTGTCGCCTGAACTTGCTGCGTTCATGGGCACTGCGGGCGAACTGCTGCTGCCAGTCCTGCTGACACTGGGCCTGGCGACTCGCTTCGCGGCATTTGGCCTGAGTGTCGTGAACCTCATGGCCGTGATGTCCTACTGGCATTTTCTGAGTACTGCGGAACCGGCACTTGCGCAGCACGCGTATTGGGGCGTGCTGCTGCTGGTGGTATTGCTGTACGGACCGGGCAAATTATCGCTGGACGCCCTTCTGTGGAAGCGCATGACAAAGTCCTGACGAGCGCTGGCGGAATCCCTAGCGTTTGACGCATTGCGAGCGTGTCAAGGAAAGTTCGCAAGCCCAACTGCGAAATGGTGATGGGACGCGAGTGCCCCAGGCAACAGAAGGATGGCATCATTGCCTGGCTTATGTCCCGCGAGGGAACTGTCCCTGCTGCTGTTGTCTCACGGCATTTGCCGGAATTCTTTCCTCGAGGACCGCGATGGCAGACAAACGGGCAGTCTATCCAAGCCTGAGCGACAAGGTCGTATTCATTACCGGTGGAGGGTCGGGAATCGGCGCGGCGATCGTCGAGGGTTTCGTGCGCCAGGGCGCGAAGGTCGGCTTCGTCGACATTGACGAAGCAACAAGCCCTGTACTGGTGAAAAGTCTGAAGGGGCATGGGCCGGCGCCCCGATTCATCCCCTGCGATGTGCGGGATATCGACCGTTTGCGCGCCGCCATCCAGAGCGTGCAGTCCGAGTTTGGCGATATCGGTGTACTGGTCAACAATGCGGCCCGGGACGACCGTCATGCCATTGAAAGCGTGACCGTTGAATTCTGGGACGAGCGCCTCGCGGTCAATCTGCGGCACCAGTTTTTTGCCGCCCAGGCGGTGGTCGATCAGATGAAACGCCTCGGCGGCGGCAGCATCATCAACTTCGGGTCGATTTCATGGATGACCGCGACCGGCGGCATGCCGGCGTATACAACCAGCAAGGCCGCCGTGCACGGCTTGACGCGCGGGCTCGCGCGCGATCTCGGCGGATTCAACATTCGCGCCAATACCATCTCACCGGGCTGGGTCATGACCGAGCGGCAGAAGAAGCTTTGGCTAACGCCCGAGGCAGATCGCAAGCTGGATGAATTGCAATGCCTGAAAGGCCGCCTTCAGGCCGAGGATCTCGCCAACATGGTGCTGTTTCTGGCATCGGACGACGCGAAAATGATTACTTCCCAGAACATGATCGTCGATGCGGGATGGACCTGAGGCAGGGGCTAGGGATTAGGGGCTAGGGGCTGGGAAGCGGGGCCTTCTATCCTTGTGGTCTGTGCGCGCCGCGAAGCTTGACCAAACCGAATCTATATAAGCCTAATCTCTCCCTCGCCCCTCGCCCCTGCCCCTAGCCCCTAGCCCCTAGCCCCTAGCCCCTAGCCCCTCGCCCCTAGCCCCCCGCTCTCAGCCGTTTCCAAAATCCGGCTCATAACGCACCCGACCGGAGATTGAAGCGCCCGGCGACAGAATCGCCCCGCCGATCTGCGCGGCCTCGAGGTCGCCGAGGTTGAGCCAGTCCACGGTGTTGCTGACTGGCTCGACGCACAGGAAGTCGCGAGAAGGCGGCGTGAAGACCACCAGATAGGACAGCGGCGCTTGCGCGGTCATACGCAGGCGGCGGCCGGTTTCCGGCCAACGCATAGTCGCCACATGCTTCCAGCCGATGAAATTGTTGTCGAGTTGCACCGAAGCCACCTTCAGGCCGCGCGCAAGCGAATCGACGATGTCACTGCGACTGAGCCGCACCGGCATATCGTGTTCGGATTCCCACATTTGCGACACCTCCGCCTGCAACGTCATCCCCGGCGTATAGGGGAAGTAGGGATGCTGGCCGATACCCACCGGCATCGAGGCGGCGTCGGTGTTCGATACGATCAGCTCCACCTCGAGGCTGCGCGGGGTCAGCTTGAAATGTTGCTCGGCACGATAGGCAAACGGCCACTCCCCGCGCTCGTGCTCCAGAACCAGGCTGGCGGACGCTTCGTCGTGCGCGGCGATCTTCCACGGGAGCTTCCACGCGTTGCCGTGAATGGCGTGAGGCGAGTTACCAAAATTTCGGGGCAGCGTGATATGCCGGCCCGCGAACACGAAGCGCCCGTCGCGCACACGTCCGCTGAACGGGACCAGCGGAAAGCTGGCCATCATTTGCGGATTGCCCTCGGCGAGCCCCTCGGCGCTGGCCGGGCGCATCCACTCCGTGCTTTGCCCTTTTTCCTTGCTATGGAAGCGCGTGATCGAACCGCCGATGCCGGGAGCGATGCTCAGTTGAAGCGACCCGGCGACTATGCTGATGAGTGGATTGTTTTTCATGATTGCACTCTGGTCTTACCCGAAAGCGATGGATTATTTCGATGCGGCCAGGCTCATGATAATCGGCATTCAGCAGGATTACTGGCAAATTGCAGTTCCACACGATGCCCGGTGCCGAAGCCTTCGAGCCGATCGGGTTCTGATTGCCACAATTACCCGGCGCGCACGCTCTTCCTATACCGCTGTCGCTAATGCGCAGTGAGTAGCAACCATTGTCCACGCGGAACAAAAGTTCGTACAATCCCCGGGACTCGAAGTTGCCCGAAAAAGTGCCTCGCAACGCGCATGCGTTGGCGATTGCGTCCTAAGCCCGCTTTATTTCTTATAACACTTCTGTATCCCATGGCAGCAAATACGCTTCAGGACAAACGCGTCCTCATCACGCAAGCTCACGCATTCATGGGCCCCATGCTTTGCGAAGTCTTCGCTGAGCACGGCGCCACGGTCATTGCCAGCACTCAGTCGCTGCTCGATCCGGCAGCGCCGGCGGACCTCGTGGCAGCTACGGGGAAGATCGACGTACTGGTTGCGAATCTGGCGGTCCCGGCGCCCTCGACGCTTGCCGTGGCGGTCACCGATGAGGAGTGGCGGGACGCGTTTGCGGCACTGGTCGATCCGCTGCCGCGGCTGTGCCGCGCGGTGTTGCCGCAGATGATCGAGCGCCGTGCCGGAAAGATTCTTGTCATGGGCAGCGCGTCGGCGCTGCGGGGCATGAAGCGGGCATCGACTTACAGCGCTGCGCGTGGCGCACAGCTGGCCTACGTGCAGGCCGTCGGGGTCGAAGTGGCCGCGCACAACGTGCAGATGAACGCCGTGGCCCAGAATTTCGTCGATAACCCGACTTACTTTCCGCCGGAGGTGCAGACGAATCCGCGGTTTCAGGAACGCATCCAGCGCGAAGTGCCGCTGGGCCGCCTGGTCGGTGCGCGCGAGGATGCGCAGTTTGCGGCGTACCTGTGCAGCGAACCGGCCAGCTGTTTCGTGGGCCAGGTGTTTCCGGTTTGCGGGGGATGGGTGACGCGCTAGCGGCGGGCATCGGCCTCAAATTACTATGAGCTTCGTAAAAGAACGGTCGAGGCAAGATGAAGCCTGGCTTGGTAAGGGAAGTCAGATTGGACGAGTGTTTCGAGTTCATCCGTGCATGGGTGGCAGGACCAAATCGACCCGCCGCCCGCGTCTGCCGGACCGCAATCACGCCAGCAATCGCAGGTCGAGTTTGCTTTGGCGCGAGGAGAAGAGCCGACCGACGCGGCCGGATTTCTTGAACAAGACCCAGAGCGCGCGGATCCCGGCGGTCGCCTCAATGGAATGGCGTGCTCGATCCGCATGGGCGCCTTGCAGGCAGTCCGCACCCCGACCTTCGTAAAGCGCGAAGTTGGTGGCATTGGCGATCAAGGCGAGATGCGTGAATGCCTGGGGGAAGTTCCCCAGAAAAGCATGCGAAGAGGGATCGATCTCCTCGGCGAAAAGACCCACATCGTTGGAGCGCGCCAGGAGGCGCTCGAAAAGCTCGCGCGCTTCGTCAGCGCGACCCGTCATCAGCAAGGCATCCACCAGCCAGAAACTGCAGATCAGAAACGCGCCTTCCTCGCCTTCGACGCCGTCGGCGCTGCGATATCGCAGCAGGTAATCCCCCTGTTGCAACTCCTGCCGGACCGCCTCGATGGTGGCGTCAAGCGTGCGCTTGGGAAGGGGAAAGCCCAATGCTGGCAAAAGCAGCAACACGGCATCCATGCCTTTGTGTCCGAATGCCTGGACCAGATGGGCCCCGTCCATCCCCTGTTCGAGAACCGCACGCGCGATCTGATCGCGCACCCCTTCGAGATGCCGATTCGGGCCGGACATGCGCAAGGCGCGATCGATGCCCACCCAGCTCATGACTTTTCCATAGACATGATGCAAAGGCGGACCTCGCATTTCCCAGATGCCCTGCTCCGGGTCGCGCCAATGCTCTGCCAGATAATCGGCCATCGAGCGCAGAAACTGCACCGCCTCGGCATCGAAGTGCCCACCGAGCGTACGCTGAAGCAGTGCCCAATCGAGTATTTCGCCGTAGACGTCGATCTGCTGCTGCGCGTAGGCGCCGTTTCCCGTGCGGACCGGACGGCTGCCGCAATAACCTTCCAGATGCTCGAGAATCTGTTCGGTCAGGTCGGTTTCGCTGCCGATGCCATACATGATCTGCACGCGCGGATGGGTCGCCTGGCAGGATTTGAATAGATACTTCGCAAACTGGCCGGCCTCGCCGCTGTAACCCAGCGCCGCCAGTGCATAGAGCGTAAAGCTCGCATCACGCAGCCAGCAGAATCGGTAATCCCAGTTGCGCGTGCCGCCGATTTCTTCGGGCAGCGACGTTGTGGGCGCGGCCACGATTGCGCCTGTCGGAGCATAGGTGAGCAGCTTGAGCACGAGCGCGCTGCGCAACACGAGTTCCCGATAAGGTCCGGTGTATCGGCAATACGCCGCCCACTCTTCCCAGAACGCGCGCGTTATTCGAAGCAGTTTATCCGCAGCATCGCTGCCGGCAATGTCTCCCGGCGGTGAGGCGGTCACGATGAATGCACGGCGCTCCCCGGCGCGAAGAGCCAGGGTCGCATCGGCATGGTCCCCCTCGATGGAAAAGGGCGTCTCGGTTTTGAGGAATGGGCCACCCCCTTGAACCGCGATGCCGGCGGGGGTTGGGACAAGCCGAGCCTTGCGACGTGCAAACGCAACGCTGGGCTTGTATTGCGCGCGCATCTGCGTTCGTCCGGAGATCCCTTCGACGATGCGTATGAGCCAGAACGGCGCGCTGAGGCTCACATAGTTGTGGACGCCCGCTTGACGATCGCGGCCGACAGGCATGAAATCAGTAATCGCAACGGTGCCCTCTGCTGTCTCGAATGTCGTTCGCAGAATATTCGTCGCCGTCAGGTACTGCCGTGTCGCCTGAAATTGTGAAGTTGGCCGGATGCTGAAAAATCCGCCTTCTGTCGTGTCCAGTATCCGGCAGAAAACCGGATCGGCATCGAAACGCACCAGCGTGCACCAATCCACGCTGCCATCGAGCGAAACCAGTGCAGAGCCGTGACAATCGCCGACCAGAGCATAATCCCGGATCGGAACGTATTCATCATCTGCAGGTGGGTTCACTTTTCTGTGCCGCTGGTCGTGCGGGCGATATCCGCGAAACTGGTATCCACCGCGTCCTGATCCGATAAATTGCCATCACCCCGTGAGAGGATGAATGCGGGCTTCAGACCCGAGTATTTGCGCATTGATCGTGCGCGTCAACCTTGTTCATCTAGCGCGAATGTACTCCCAACACGCTGTTGCAGAAATTATCTGCAATCCGGGGCTGATCCGCGCTTTGTTGTCGCGAGTTTATGAAACCGCGAGAGGGAAGGGTATACTTCAAAGGGATGATCCACCGCGCAGAATAATGTCATCGGCGTGGACTTCAGACCGCACGCAAATAAGGAGGAGAAAGCATGAACAAGCGATCCACGACTTTTTCGGTGCTCTTGTGCATGGCTGGTGCGCTGTTCATTACTTCTTGCGGCAAACGCGATGCTGCGAAGGATGAATCCACGGCGCAGCCGGGCAAGGCGGTCACGCAGAAGAATGTGACCTGGAACATGACAAGTGTTTATCCGACCAGCTTGACGCTCGTAGGCGAGGGCGCAAAGAAGCTCGTCGACAAGGTTCAACGCGCCTCCGGCGGCAGCATCACCTTGAAACTTTATGAGCCCGGTGCACTGGTGCCCGGACTCGAATCGATTCAGGCCGTATCCAAAGGATCGGTCGACGTGGCCTGGTCGAGCCCTGGTTTCTTCTCCGGCACGGATTCGGTGTTCAACATCTTCTCTACGGTCCCCTTCGGACCCGACATGCCGGAGTTCCTGGCCTGGATGTATCACGGCGGAGGACTCGAATTGCAGAACGAGTTATTCGCCCAGCACAACATCCATACGATTCCCTGCGGCATTCAGCCTCCGGAGGCTTCGGGCTGGTTCCGCAAGGAGATCAGGACGGTGGACGACCTCAAGGGCCTGAAGATGCGTTTTTTCGGACTGGGCGCAAAAGTCATGGACAAGCTCGGCGTGTCCACGCAACTGCTCTCGCCGGGTGATATCTTCCAGGCGCTGCAGCTTGGCACCATCGATGCGACCGAGTTCTCCAATCCGTCGCTCGACGAGAAGCTCGGTTTCTATCAGGTGGCAAAGTATTACTACTTTCCGGGATGGCACCAGCAGGCTTCGATCATCGACCTGTTCATCCACAAGCCAAAATGGGACTCCCTGTCCGTGCAGCAGCAGGCGGTCATGGAAATTTCCTGCGGCGACATGGTGCGCCAGATCATGGCGGAAGGGGAGGCCACGCAATGGAAAGCCATGAAGAACATGCGCGACGACCACGGCGTCAAGCTCATGCGCTGGCCGCCTGCGATCATGAAGGCTTATGAGAAAGCCTGGAACGAAGTCGTCGAAGAAGAATCGTCGTCCAATGCAAACTTCAAGAAGGTCTACGATTCTTACGCGGAATTCCGCAAGAACTATGCGCTCTGGCGCGACTATGGGTACTTGCGGTAGCTTGAAGCAGTCGCAAGACGCTTGAGATTGTTTACCCGCGCCCGCAACGGCGGGGCGGGCGGACGCGGGGAGGGGGGCCTATGAAGAAGCTTCTGGCGGCGAGCGACGCAGTCAACGCCTTGCTTGAACGGGTCGCGATGGCGGTTGGCTTGCTGTTCCTGGTGACTATCGCGGTCATCGTGTTCGATGTCCTGTCGCGCAAGTTCGGCTTCCAGCTGCCGGGCATGGGCTCGACGCGGCTGCAGGAACTGGAATGGCATCTGCATACGGCGCTGTTTTCGTTCTGGCTCGGCGTCGCTTACATCAAGAACGCGCATGTGCGCATCGATATCCTGGTTGCCAATCTGAGCCCGCGTAAACAGGCGTGGACTGAACTTGGCGGCTGCATTCTGTTTGCGCTGCCTTATTGCCTGCTCGCGATCTACTTCAGTCTGGATTTTACCTGGACCGCCTGGGTCGACAATGAGGGGTCACCGTCGGCGAACGGCCTGCCGTGGCGCTGGATTCCGAAAGCATTCATCTCGCTGGGACTGATCATGCTGCTTGCTGGCGTGATTTCGGTGATGCTGCGCATCATTGTGTTTCTTTACGGTCCTGAGCATCTGCGTAAGGCGAGTTCGTTCGCCGCCTTCCAGATTCTGGATTGAGGAGCGGAACATGGATTGGCTTATCCATCACCTGTCCCTGATCCTGTTTTTCGTTCTGGCCCTGTCGCTGTTCTGCGGCTTTCCGGTGGCGTTCGTGCTGGGCGGCATCGCCATCCTGTTCGGCGCCCTGGGCATTGTCTTCGGGGTTTTCGAACCGATCCAGTTCTTCAATCTGCTGCCGCGCATCTGGGGTTCCGCCGCCTCCAACCCGATCCTGGTCGCCGTGCCGATGTTCATTTTCATGGGCACGATGCTCGAGCGCAGCGGCGTCGCCAATGACCTGCTGCATTGCCTGCAGGTGCTGCTGCGCCGCGTCCCCGGGGGCCTCGCAATGTCGGTCACCCTGATGGGTACGATCATGGCGGCGACCACGGGGATCGTCGGTGCCTCGGTCGTCATGCTGACCATGATCGCGTTGCCCTCGATGCTCGAGCGTGGCTACAACAAAGAGCTCGCCGTCGGCACAATCGCATCGGCAGGCACCTTGGGCATTCTGATTCCGCCATCGATCATGCTCGTCATCATGGGCGACCTGCTGTCGGTGTCGGTGGGCGCTTTATTTGCCGCGGCCGTTGTGCCCGGCCTGATCCTGGCGATGCTGTATCTGGTTTATATCCTGGTATACAGCTTCATGCGGCCCGATCGCGCACCGGCATTACCGGACGATGTGGGCCCGAAATCTTCCGCGGAGTTCTGGCGCCTGATCGGAAAGAGTTTTTTCCCCCCGGTGTTCCTGATCACGCTGGTGCTGGGATCGATCTTCGGCGGCTGGGCGACGCCGACCGAGGCCGCCGGCGTCGGCAGCCTGGGCGCGTTGCTGCTTGCCTGGATGAACGGCACGCTGACCATTCAGACACTCAAAGACGTGATCGAGCGCACCGGCCTGACCAACGCAATGGTGTTCTTCATCGTCTTCGGCGCCACGTTATTTTCCTTTGTGTTCCGCTCGCTCGGCGGCGACGAACTGATCGTCGAACTGCTCGCAGCGATGGGTATCACGAGCGGGTGGGAGATATTGACGTTCATGCTGGTGTTGACTTTCGTGCTCGGGATTCTTCTTCGACTGGATCGAAATCACGCTCATCGTGCTGCCGGTTTTTGCGCCCGTGCTGCAACTGGTGGACTTCGGTCCGCACATTGGCAGCGGCGGGCCGATCGTTTTCCTGACCTGGTTCGTGATCATGATGTCGGTGAACCTGCAGACTTCCTTCCTGACGCCCCCTTTCGGCTTCACGCTGTTCTACATGAAAGGAACTGTGCCGCCTTCGATCGGCATGGGTCACATCTATCGCGGCATCATTCCGTTCGTGGCATTGCAGCTCGTCGGTTTGATCTTGCTTCTGATCTTTCCGCAGATCGCATTGTGGTTGCCCAAGTACGTCGGCTTCCTGAACTGAGCGAAACGACCTTCTGCAGACGTGCCTCGTCCCGGGGCCGGGCAAAGAAAGCGGCCTCCGCGAGGGAGGCCGTTTTGTGGTTCGAGAATGCTAGTGCCGCGTCAAACGCGCGTCACTTGTGGCCTGCGGTTGCCGTCGGCTGGCTTTCGTTGTGTTTTGCCATTGCGCCATCCCCGGGCTTGCGCTCGTTTACGTCCTTTTTGACCTTGGATTTTGCGCTTCGGTAAGCCTTCTTGGTGCCCGTTCCCACCTGTTTGCCCACGTCGACTGCGGCATCCTTGATGCCTTTGCCGGCGGACTTGGCGTCGGACTTGAATTCTTCCTTGGTGTAGTGCTTGTCGCCATCCGCTGCGTGGGCCGCGCCCAGTGCGAAGGCGGTCAAGGCAGCGAGCAATACGAGCTTCAGTTTCATGACAGATTCTCCGTACATGCCATTTTCATTCGGCAGTTGGGTTCGACTTGATTTTTCGACCGGGGCGCTTGAGGGGAGTTCCGTCCCGGTGCGTCAGGCTGCGCGTCCATTGGGACCATCC
Organism: uncultured beta proteobacterium; assembly: GCA_963846655.1. Classification (GTDB taxonomy): domain Bacteria; phylum Pseudomonadota; class Gammaproteobacteria; order Burkholderiales; family JACQAP01; genus JACQAP01. Next base: position 469,557 of record CAWJWT010000013.1, read on the forward strand.
GAACAAGGCCAGTAATGTCAGCAGCACGGCGAACAGCACCACGATGTTGTGCACGGCGTTTTGCCGCAACGCCAGGGAGTTCACCAGGTTTTCGAGCATGAAGCGCCAGCCGCCCTGGAAGTGGCCGAACGCAATCCAGTCGAACAGGGTCGCCAGCGCAGTGATCGACAAAGCCGCGAGCAGACCGCGCGCGCGCAACAGAGCTTCCGGAATCAGCAGTGCGAGCCCCGCAAAGTCCAGCGCGGCGCCGCCGCAACCCATGGTCCAGAGCGGAACGGGCAGGTCATCCGCGGGCAACCAGCCGAGGGCGATGGCCAGCGGGGGCAGGCCCGCGACGACGAAGGCGAAGCCAATCGTTCGGGTAACTCCGCGCGACGACATCATGTCAGCATCTTAGCCCAGGGTGAGAGTGGTGCTGACGGCGCCGGCCCGCTCGTGGCGTGCGCTCACCTTGATGGCCGTGCCTTTCGGCGCGCGCACCACCCATTCGACCTGCAGGCGTTCATCGGTTTCGTCAGCGCTCGATCCGGCCCAGGTGTTCGCCGCGGCAGGCTTGTAGGCGCGGCCCTCCAGCTGGCCGAGTTCCTCGCGCCCCTTGCCGGTCGCGAGCGAAGCCCCTTCGGGCAATTCAATCTCGCAAACGACGCCGCGCGCGAGCTTCCTGTTCTTCGCCATCCTTGTCACGTAACTGGGCAGCCATCCGGTGTTCTGCACCGCCAGCCGCACGCGCCAGGTGTCATTGCCAAGAGGCGCCACCGCGGTCTCGAGAATCTCGAGTTTCGGCGATATCAGCGCGTGCCATGTCAGCCAGCGCGAAAAGGGCGCGATCTCTTTTTCCAGAAGATGCGGCGGCGGATTGCTCCAGGTGAAAAGACTCTGCCACCCCCCCAGTTCCACGCTACCGAGTTGCGGATGGTCGAACGCGTACCAATCGACAAAACCTTTGCCTTGGAGCTCGGTATCGTTCCAGTGCATCAATTTCAGATCGTCTTCCACCGGATGTTCCCGGTACCAGTCGATATATTTATAGTCCGTGATGCCGGCCTGCCGCTGCGGGCTCCAGATTTCCACGGTCCACGCGAATACGCCGCGGTGGTCGTACATCCAGGAATCGAAGTCGCCCGTGATGACTTCCTTCGGATGATAGCGGAACTCGTGGTATGCGGATGCGACCGGGTAGCCGGTCATCCGCGTGCCTTGCTCGCCAATCTTCTGGAACGTCCAGAGATCCTCGGGCGGCATCTGGTCGTCAGCCAGATGCGAATAAGGGCGCAACAACACACCGCTGTAGGTGTGGAACGCGATCGCGCCCGTAATATTGGCGTGCCGTGCGATGAACCCGGTGATGGCCGCGATCTCCGGTTCGGACGTCGGATACGGCCCGGCGCCCGTCTGTTCGTGCTCGGGCCGCCAGAAGGCGGGGAAATTGCGGTTGAGATCGAGGCGTTCCTTGCGCGCACGCAGCCTGACGTTTACGCCGTCGAATTGGTCCAGCCTGCCCTCGGGCAGCAACCGGAAATAACGGCCCCCGCTTTCGATCGGATCGCGGCGAACCAGAATGCGGGTGTCCTGTTCGCAGAGTTTCCACGGGCCGTTGGGATCGGGCACGCGCATCGATAGAATCCGGCCGTCGCCGTCGATATCCTCGCGGTTGAGCCCGCCCACGGGTTCTTCGTCATAAGGATAGGGCCGGGTGCTCGAGCGGATCAGTTTCGGCACGTCGTGCAATGCCCATTCGGCCCCGTCCGGATTCATGCGCGGGCAGACATAGAAGGCGCGCGTGTCCAGACAGCGCGTAATGTCCGCATCCTTGCCATAACCGGTGATGAGGCGATGCAGCAGGTGCATGCATGCCATCGACCCGGCCAGTTCGGTGGCGTGGATATTGCCGTCCACCCAAAGCGCGGGTTTGTCGCCGTCGGGCCCGCTCTTGTAGTTGGTGACGCGCACGACGAAGATTTCGCGGCCTTCGAAGCTTTTACCCACGGATTCAAGCCGCACCAGACCGGGGTGGCTTCCCGCCCAATCTGTCAGGAAGCGGACCAGGTCTTCATAACGGTAATAGGTATCGAAGCGGATCGCGCTCATCGGCGCCCGCCGGCGCGCAATCCGGGCATCGATCCGGCACGGCCGATCTTTCGGAATACATAAGACGGAGTTACGCCAAAGGTCTCCCGGAAGCTGCGAGCGAAGTGCGCCGAATCGGTAAAGCCCGCCGTAACCGCGGACTCGGTGAGGTTACTTCCCGACAAAGCGACTTTCAGCGCGGCACGAATGCGGTTCCAGATCCGATAACGCCGGAATGGCACGCCGATCCGATCGGTGAACAGGTGCAGGAAGCGTGATGACGACAATCCTTGCGCGCGCGCCAGATCTGCTGCGCCGGTCAAGTCATCAGGATGTTCGTCGAGCCATGCGACGACTTGCGCGAGCCTGGCATCGAGCCTGTCGCCGCCGTCACGCCGAAGCGCAAATCCGAGCAGGTCGTCGAGGGCTTCCCCGCTCCAGTCGACGCTGGCCGCATCTTCATAGAGTTCGCGAAACGCTTTCAGCTCAGCGTGTTGTCCGAGAAGGATTTGTTCGTGCTCGTTCCAGCCGCGCCCCAGGCGGGTGAGGGCGGACAGGCAGGCGAGGTTTGGCTCCGGATAGAACACCGCAAGCGGCTCGCCGTCGAGGTCGAGCGCGTGCCTGACCCCGGCGGGAATCACCGCGGTGCGGCAACCGGTCCACGCCCCGCTGGGCATACGCAGACGGAAGCTGCCCGTCAGGCCGGCAATGAATACCGGCGCGCCGTGAGTATGCCAGTCGACGTGTTCAAGCGAACCGATGTAAAGCGTCTTGCCGCCACCGACGCAAAGCAGGGCGTCTGGCGCAGCATGTTCGTACAAGCAGTCGGCCTCGGGCATGCGTACACTCCAGACGGGTTCCAACGGCCGGGCGACGAAGGTAGTCTGTCGGCCGGTCCGGCAGCTACGATATCAGAACACCGGATGATCCACGGCGGGCGCGTGTAGGGTGCGTGCCAACACAACAATAAGGAGGAGTCTGTGAGCAAACTTTACGGGTCGCAGCAACGCGCCTTGCAGGACCGGTTCGACACGCGGCGCATCGCTGACAAGATCGAGGCACTGGCCATCCAGCCCCGGCTCGGCGAGATGGACGTCGCGTTCATACAAAGCCGCGACATGTTCTGGTTGTCCACGATCGATGAACAAGGCCGGCCAACCGTTTCGTACAAGGGCGGCGACCCGGGATTCGTCAGGGCGGTCGATGACAAAACGCTGGTTTTCCCGCTGTACGACGGCAATGGCATGTTCTACTCGGCCGGCAACATTGCGGGCACGCACAAGGTGGGTCTGCTTTTCATGAGCTTCGATCGGCCGAACCGGTTGCGCGTGCAAGGCAATGCAACGGTGAGCGACCGCGACCCGCTCTTGGAGTCGTTCAAGGAAGCCTTGCTGGTGGTGCGGGTGGACGTGACCGAAGTCTGGCCGAACTGCCCTCGCTACGTGCACCGCATGCAGAAAGTCATGCCCTCGCGCTACGTTCCACGCGCGGATTGCCCTACGCCGCTCGCGGGTTGGAAACGCATCGATTTGCTGCAAGACGATCTTCCATCCAGGGACCAGGGGCGCGCTTCACGGGAAGGTGGCGTCATCAGCATTGACGACTGGTTCGGCAAGGTGGCCGAGGGCAACCCCGAAGCCTGAATCCCGCCCTGCGGCCACTTCGCGCAAGTGGCCGCAACTGCGTCACGCCGTCGCGGTCAGCGCGGGCACCCCGTGCTCCGTGGCGTGGAGGGCTTCGAGCAAAAGGGCGGGCCGATTGGCGGCCAGCAAATTCGCATCAGACAACATGCGCCGCCATATTCTGGCTCGGGGCTGGCCGTGATAGAGCCCGAGCATGTGACGCGCAATCGCGCGTAACGGGGTGCCGCGGGCCACTTCCCGGGATGCGTAAGTGAACATGGCCTTGACGACTGCCTCACGAGAACGCTGCGGCTCGGCGAACAGCCGGCTGGAAGCCGTCGCGAGGACATAAGGATCGTGATACGCAGCGCGGCCCAGCATGACGCCATCGACATGCGCCATTTGCGCCTCGACAGCTTCCAGCGAGTTCAGGCCGCCGTTGACGATGATGCGTAACGCGGGGAAATCGCGTTTCAGGCGATGAACATAATGATATTTGAGCGGCGGAACTTCGCGATTGTCTTTCGGAGAAAGGCCTTTGAGGATGGCGTTGCGCGCGTGCACGAAGAAAGTATCGCAACCGGATGCGGCCAGGGTGGCGACGAAATCCCGCACGAACGTGTAGCTCTCCATGGCATCGATGCCCAGCCGATGCTTCACCGTGACCGGCAGGTCTACGGCATCTCGCATGGCCTTCACGCAATCGGCAACCAGTTGCGGCTCGGCCATCAGACAGGCACCGAATGACCCCTGCTGCACGCGCTCGGAGGGGCAGCCGCAATTCAGGTTGATCTCGTCGTAACCGTACTGCGCGCCCAGGCGTGCACAGTATGCCAGCTCGCCCGGATCCGAGCCGCCGAGCTGCAGTGCAACCGGGTGCTCGGCCGCGTCAAAGGCAAGATGGCGGTGGACATCGCCATGCAGCAGCGCGCCGGTGGTTATCATCTCCGTGTACACCACGGCATGGACTGAAAGCTGCCGGAAGAAATAGCGGCAGTGGCGGTCCGACCAATCCATCATCGGCGCCGTACACAGGCGGTGATCGAAGCCGTTCATGCGCAAATCATTGCGGCCGGACCGACAGTCGCATTTCAGCGCAAGAGATATTCGAGCCGCAGACCGAAAATGAACATCTTGCTCGCAGGCTGCTCCAGCGTGGTGGGTCCCAAGCCCATCGCAACTTCGTTTGTCTGGACCCGATCCGATTTGTCGAAGCGGAAGCCCTCGTAGTAGGCAACGAGTTGCACTGCAGGCGTAAACTGATAACCCAGGCTGCCATAAGGCGAGAGTTCCTTGCCGGGGCGCAATATCGGATTGGAATCGAAGCCGATGTCATTGAAATGCGCGTTCTCATATGTCCAGACCGGATACTTCAACCCCATCGATGCTGACCATCGGCCGGGATTACGGTTGCCGGATTCCAGGCCAAGCCGCACGTAGCCGATGACGTAGTCCTCTTTTTGCGCAGCGGAAAGCTGCCTGCGCCACGCAGCGACGCCCACACCAAATACGCCGTCTAGCGTGCCATCTGTCTTGCCGGGCCTGCGCCAGCGCGCCTGCACTTCGTTGTCCAGGCCGAGGTAATTCGTGTTGCTGTCGACCGGCGTGCCACCAAACAGCGTCGCGCCTTCGTAGTCGACCTTGCCGAGCCACAGTTTGCCGCGATACGCGAAAACCGCGCCGCGCTCGCGGTCCTGGGTGTATCCAAGCCCCAGCGCATAAAGCAGCCCCGTTTCCTTGACCTCGGGAACGGTTCTTTCAACCCATCTGAGGTATTCGGTGCCCGCGCTCAGCGCAAGTTCCGCAGAAGCCAGGGATGGCGCCAGTAAATAGATGCCCAGCACTAGAGAGCGCAGGCACGAACGCGCGCGCGGGGATGTCGCGATTGACATGGGCAACTGATCTCGCATGGTCATTTGCAGGAACCGCTGCAACGGATGATTTTCTCGGCGCAGGAAATTTGCGCGATCTGGGCCCCTATTTCGGGCAGGGTGTCGCCGCCCGAATGCTCCAGACGGGCGCGGTTGCACTGGGTTTGCGAGGTGACATACGCGGGTTCCGACAGCCAACGAACGTTCTGGCACCCCGGTCTGCCGACCCCGAAGCGCATGCCAAGCTGGTATGTTCCGCACAACAGATTGGGATGCGAGATCCAGTCATGGACCTGGAAGTCGCCCCCTTTGTTCAGCCACGCGCTCGATTCCCCAGCGCCAAAATCGAAGTCGAGTCGATTGATCTGCGGGTGCGCATCGAGCGAGTAGGTGCGACGTGGCGCCGATGTGATGCCGGACTCGCGTTCCTCGCGCGGCTGCTCTGCTGAGCACGCCAGGCCGGCGATAAATGCGATTGGAACAAAGGTTGCGACCACACCGGAGACGGTAACAATTCTAGTCAGCATCATCGCATCATAGACCGAACCCATGAATCACGCCCCGCCAGCGTTTTCTCGAGCCCGGCGCGCACGGCCACCGTCACCAATGCTGCAAGCACGCTGCCGGCTACGACATCGGCCGGAAAGTGGAAACCGAGATAAGGCCGGGACAGGCACACGACAACGACATAAAACGACAATCCGAGGCGCGCCGGCGCGCTGCCTGCCATCGGCCAAAGTACGGCGGCCACCAGCGTCGCGAATGACGCATGACCGCTGGGAAAGCTGAAGCGAAATTCCGGTGTGCCCACGACGACGAGGCTCTCCGGCGGAAATACCGCGGGGGGGCGGGGAAAATCCAGGGTGGTTTTCAGGCTGAGCACCAGCGCGCCGTCGAGCAGATAACCGATGGAAAAGGTGGCGAGCGCCAGAACCCACGCGCGTGCCGCCGGCCCCGTGGGGTCGCGCGAGACGCGCAACAGGCACACCAATGCGAAGCCGCCCATGTAAATGGGAAAACGGTCGTGGTCGCTCGCCCAGGACACGGCCAGCATGACCCAGTCGAGCCACGTCGCATGATGGGCGTTGAGGATGTGAAACAAACCATCGTTCAGGCCGCCCCAATCGTAAAGCCACTGCTTCATGGGCAGCTTGTCACCGGGAAGGCTGAGGCCGGACAGGGGCAATGCCGCCGTCTATCACCAGGGCGTCTGCAATCAGGGCGATCGAGAACATGGAAACAACGCGCCGCAGGCGACCCGGCGCGGACTTGCAGAATTCGCCCTGAAATACTTTCTTCCTTGTCGATGCGCACTGCCGTGATACTCCCGTTATACCGCCCAAACGACAGAGGCGCACCGCAGTGCGCCTCTCACAGTCACGACTGATTTCAGGAGCGCGAAGCGCGCGAGCCTTATCCGCCGAGCACTTTCTGTTTCTGTTCGCCAAGGCCATCGATGCCGAGACGCATCTCATCGCCGGCCTTGAGGAATTGCGGCGAAGGTTTGATGCCCATGCCCACGCCTGGCGGCGTGCCGGTGCTGACCACGTCTCCCGGAGAAAGCGTGCAAATGTAAGACAAGTAGGAGACAAGTTTCTTGATCCCGAAAATCATCGTGCTGGTACTGCCCGTCTGCTTGCGCTTGCCATTGACGTCCAGCCACATGGCGAGATCTTGCGGATCCTTGATTTCGTCCGCGGTCACGAACCATGGGCCGAGTGGCGCAAAGGTGTCGAAGCTTTTGCCCTTCGACCACTGGCTGCCATGTTCCAGCTGCCATTCGCGTTCGGAGACGTCGTTACAGATCATGTAGCCGGCCACGTAATCAAGCGCATCGGCTTCCGTAACGCTTTGCGCCTTCTTGCCGATGACGAAGGCGAGTTCCACTTCCCAGTCTCCCTTCTTCGAGCCTTTGGGCAGTTTCACATCGTCGTTCGGCCCGGTGATCGCGCTGATGGCTTTCATGAACACGACCGGCTCAGCCGGAATCGGCAGGTTGGACTCCTTGGCATGATCGGCATAGTTCAATCCAATGCAGATCAGCTTCGGCACATTGGCGATCGGCGACCCCAGCCGCGGGTTGCCGCTGACCTTGGGCAGGCTGTCCACGTTCACGCCCTTGAGCTTGGCAATGCCCTCTGGCGCAATGGTTGTCGCGTCGATGTCCTTGACTACCCCGGACAGATCGCGAATCGCGCCTTGCGCGTCCAGCATTCCAGGCTTCTCCTTGCCGGCTTCCCCGTATCGAACCAATTTCATGTTTTACTCCCGCTTGATTGATCTTTTCGTCACGTCGTCACGACAGTCACGTCGTCACGGTCTCTTATATCGTAATGCCGCCGTCCATGATCACGGTCTGACCGGTCATGAACACCGATTCGTCGGATGCCAGAAAAACCGACAGTTCCGCGAGTTCCTCGGCTTTTGCCAGCCGGCCCATCGGCTGGCGGGCGATGAAATCCCTGCGTGCCTGCTCCGGGTCGTCGAAGGCGTTGATGCGATCGCCGAGCGAAGGCGTGTCGACCGTTCCGGGACACAGGGCATTGCAGCGGATGCCTTGCTTCACGTAATCGATCGCGATGGACTTCGTCAGTCCGATGACCGCTGCTTTCGACGCGCCATAGACGAATCGGTTGGCGATGCCTTTGACCGAGCCGGCCACCGAGGCGACGTTGATGATCGAGCCGCCACCGGCCTTGATCATGGAGGGAAGAAAGCTGCGGATCACGACATAATGACTCCGCACATTCAGATTGAAAGAAAAGTCCCAGTCCTTGTCGGCGCACTGCAGAACCGTGCCGTGGTGCACGAAGCCGGCACAGTTGAAGATGATCTGCGGCGCGCCGATTTCCGCGGCGAGTTTCTCTATGCCGGCGTCCTGCAGTACATCGAGCTTGCGCAGTTCAATGCCGGGAGTGCCCTTGAGTTCGGCGAGCTTTGCCTCGTTCACATCGGTTGCCCATACACGCGCACCCTCGCGCGCAAACGCGATCGCGGTCGCGCGTCCGATTCCCTGCGCTGCGGCGGTAACGAATGCGACTTTTCCCTTGAGTCTTCCCGCCACGCTGCCTCCCTGATTATTATGGTTGTGCAATCGAAGGGCGTAAGTATGCCACATGCTTCGCCCGACCTTGTTGCTGCGCTGCGGTTTCCATTAGACTCGGCGCAAGATTTCTCAGAATCGGGAGGAAGTGCGTTGAATCCCAGAAACGCTCCTCCAGCGCGCCAGCCCGGCTGCGCTGCGTGCAACGCCACTGCGCGCAGTTCCCTATAGACGCCATGGCGTCGGTCGAACTTCGCCAGGTTAGCAAATCCTTCGGTAATACCCAGGTCGTACATGGCGTTGATGTTTTCATCGCCGATGGAGAATTCGTCGTGCTGGTGGGCCCGTCTGGCTGTGGAAAGTCGACGCTGTTGCGCATGATCGCGGGCCTGGAGGAGATCAGTGCCGGCGAGATCCATATCGGCGAGCGCCTGGTCAACAACATCGCACCCAAGCAACGCGACATTGCGATGGTATTTCAGAACTACGCGCTCTATCCGCACATGAAAGTCATCGACAACATGGCTTTCTCGATGAAACTCGCTGGCAGAAGCCAGCAGGAGATTCGCGAACGCGTGGACAAGGCGGCACAGATTCTCGGTCTCACGGATTACCTCGAGCGCTATCCCCGACAGCTCTCCGGCGGCCAGCGGCAGCGCGTCGCCATGGGGCGCGCCATCGTGCGCGATCCGCAGGTTTTCCTGTTCGACGAGCCGCTTTCCAATCTCGACGCCAAACTGCGCGTGCAGATGCGCACCGAGATCAAGGAACTGCATCAGCGTCTGAAAACCACCTCGATCTACGTGACGCATGACCAGATAGAGGCAATGACCATGGCCGACAAGATAGTGGTAATGAATGGCGGCAGGGTCGAGCAGACCGGCACACCGCTCGATCTTTATGATGAGCCGGCGAACCTTTTCGTCGCCGGCTTCATCGGGTCACCGGCGATGAACTTCCTGTCGGGACGTCTCGTCACCAGTGCGGCAGGCCGCGGTGTGCGTATTGCCGAGGGCATCGTACTGCCCGCGCCGCAAACTCGGGCCGCAGATGGCCGCGAAGTGGTGATCGGCGTGCGCCCCGAACACTTCGAGATCGGCGAAGCCTGCGTGCCAGCGCAGGTCGTCGTGGTGGAGCCCACGGGTGCGGACACGCAAGTGTATTGCCGGATCGCGGGCCAGGAAGTGACAGCGGTTTCCCGTGCGCGCCACACCTTCCGGCCGGGGGCGACCATCGAACTCAAACCCGCTGCCGGCAAGAGCTATCTGTTCGATCCGGCGACTGGCGCCCGCATCGACTGAACTGTCGCAGGGGAGAGCCCATGTCCATCTCAAGGCGCCACTTCTTGCAGGCTTCCGCCGCGGCGCTCGGCGCGCCATTGCTCGCGAGCGAGGCGCGCGCGCAGGAGCTTTCGTTCAAGCCCGAGCCTGGTGCGAAATTGCGCGTCTTGCGCTGGAAGCGTTTCGTACAGGGCGACGAAGACCAGTGGCTGGCCAACACCCGGAGATTCTCCGAAAAGACCGGCATCGACGTCATCACCGACGCCGAGAATTGGGAAGACATCCGGCCCAAGGCGGCCGTGGCCGCGAACATCGGCAATGGGCCCGACATCATTCTGTCGACCAATGACGATTCGCACCAGTATCCCGACCGGTTGCTCGATGTCGGCGACCTGTGCGAATACCTTGGCAAGAAATATGGGCCCTGGTATCCGAGCGCGCTGGCTTATGGCAAGAATGGCGGGCGCTGGATTGCGCTGCCGCTGGGCTCAGGCGGAAATTGCATGAACTATCGCGAAAGCCACCTGAAGGCGGCCGGGTTCAAACAGTTTCCGAAGGATACCGACGGATTTCTGACGCTCTGTCAGGCGCTCAAGAAGAACGGCACGCCACCGGGTTTCGCCCTCGGCAATGCCACAGGCGACGCAAATGGCTGGTGTCATTGGTTGCTTTGGGCGTTCGGCGGAAAGCTGGTGGACGAACACAACAAGGTGGCGATCAACAGCAAGGAGACGCTACGCGCGCTCGAGTATGCCAGGCAGTTATACCCCACGTTCATTCCGGGAACCTTGTCCTGGCTCGACTCGAACAACAACAAGGCTTTTCTGTCGGGCGATATCAGTCTCACCAATAACGGCATCTCGATCTATTTCGCGGCCAAAAACTCGCCGGACTCGAAACTGCAGGCCATCGCGAAAGACATGAACCACGCCGTTTTTCCCGTCGGCCCCGTGGGGCGCCCGACAACGAGCTCGCTGTTCTTCACCTGCGTGGTTTTCAAGTACACGAAATATCCCAATGCGGCCAAGGAATACCTGCGCTTCATGATGGAGAAAGAGCAGTACGAAGCCTGGCAAAAAGCATCCATCGGGTTCGTCACCCAGCCGCTGACTTTTTATGAACGCAGTCCGGTCTGGACCGAGGATCCGAAACACATCCCCTTCAAGTACAGCTGCAAGGACATGCTGCCCAACGGCTATGCCGGCACCATGGGGAGCGCTTCGGCGGGCAGCATGGCCGATTTCATCGTGGTCAACATGGTCGCGGAAGCCGCCTCCGGCAACGTGTCGGCCAGGGACGCCATGAGCCGCGCCGAGAAGCGCGCCAGGCGGTATTACCGGTGATGAGGCCGTGAATATCGTGAATGCCGTGAATATCGTGAATATCGTGAATGCCGCATGAATGCCGGATTCGGAATTCACGTCTACGCGTTCATGGCATTCACGATATTCACGGCATTCACGGAATTTCCGATCGTCACGTCGTCACGGCCGTCACGTCGTCACGCGCCGAAGGCCTATGAGCGCCGCCTCCCGTTTTTTCGACAACCGCAACGTACTGGGGATGCTGTTCCTGCTGCCCGCAGCCGCGCTGTTGCTGCTGTTTCTGAGTTATCCGCTGGGGCTCGGGGTCTGGCTGGGTTTTACCGATGCCAAGATCGGCCGGGCAGGTGAATGGATCGGCATCGAGAATTTCGAGTTCCTGGTGACCGACAGCGTGTTTCGCCTGTCGGTGTTCAACACTTTCATCTATACGCTGGTCGCGAGCGTCATCAAGTTTGTGCTCGGGCTGTGGCTCGCACTGCTGCTCAACAAACACATTCCCTTCAAATCCTTCGTTCGCGCCATCGTGCTGCTGCCTTTCATCGTGCCGACGGTGCTCTCGGCGATCGCATTCTGGTGGATCTACGATGCACAGTTCTCGATCGTGAGCTGGGTGCTGGTGAAAACCGGACTGATCGACGAGTACATCAATTTTCTCGGCGAACCCAATCTCGCCCGGATGTCGGTGATCATTGCCAACATCTGGCGCGGCGTGCCGTTCGTGGCTATCTGCCTGCTGGCCGGGTTGCAAACCATCCCGCCGTCGATGTATGAGGCGGCCAGCATCGACGGCGCCACGCCGCTGCAGCAGTTTCGCCATATAACCCTGCCGATGCTCTCCCCGATCATTGCCGTGGTCATGACCTTTTCAGTGCTGTTCACCTTCACCGACTTCCAGCTGATCTGGGTGCTGACGCGGGGTGGTCCGATCAATGCAACCCACCTGATGGCGACTTTGTCGTTCCAGCGGGCCATTCCCGGCGGCGCGCTCGGCGAGGGCGCCGCCATCGCCACGGCAATGATTCCGTTTCTGCTCGCGGCGATCCTGTTCAGTTACTTCGGATTGCAACGCCGGAAATGGCAGCAAGGGGGAAGCGACAAATGAAAAACGAGGGGCGAGGGGCGAGGAACGAGGAACGAGCGGAGCGTAACTTCAAACGTCCCGTAAGGCACTTGGTTGCCCACCGCCCCTCGTTCCTCGTTCCTCGCCCCTCGTCCCTCGCCCCTCGTCCAGAGGACGCCCATGGCCAGCGCTGAACCCCGCGAAGGCATGGGCTACCTCGACACGCTGCCGCGTCGCTGGGTGACGGTGTACATCCCGTTGCTGGTGTTCCTGTTCGTGTTGCTGTTTCCGTTTTACTGGATGGTGATAACCTCGTTCAAGTCGAATGCCGAATTGCTCTCCACCAGCGGCAATCCATTCTGGGTCGTGGAGCCGACGCTCGATCATTTCCGCAAGCTGTTCCTGGCAACGTCCTATCCGCAATGGATGTGGAATACGATCATCGTGTCGGTCGTGGCGACGTTTGTTTCGCTGGCCGCGAGCGTGTTTGCGGCCTACGCAATCGAGCGGCTTCGTTTCAAGGGTTCGCGCCAGATCGGGCTGGCGATTTTCCTGGCGTATCTGATTCCGCCATCGATCCTGTTCATTCCCCTGGCGATGATGGTGTTCCAGGTCGGCTTGTTCGATACGCGCTGGGCGCTGATCCTGACCTATCCGACCTTCCTGATCCCGTTCTGCACCTGGCTGCTGATGGGCTACTTCCGCTCGATCCCGTTCGAACTGGAAGAGTGCGCGCTCATCGACGGCGCGACGCGCTGGCAGATTCTGACCAAGATCATTCTGCCGTTGGCGGTGCCCGGCCTGATTTCGGCGGGAATTTTCGCCTTCACGCTGTCGTGGAATGAGTTTCTCTATGCGCTGACGTTCATTTCCGCATCCGAGAACAAGACCGTGCCGGTAGGCGTGATCACCGAACTGGTCGAAGGCGACGTCTACCACTGGGGCGCGCTCATGGCAGGCGCGCTGGTGGGTTCGCTGCCGGTGGCGATCATGTATTCGTTTTTCGTCGAATACTATGTCGCGGGCATGACCGGCGCCGTCAAGGAGTAGGCAGCAGCTATCCCGTTGTTGTGCCAAGAAATTGGCTATCGTCCCCGGTTGCGCGCCGCGGCGACCTGCGCCTGACTGCCCTGTGCTTGACGAGGTGCGCGATGAAGCTATCGCAGCGCCAGGTGCCCGGTCGGCCCGCCCAGCGCAGATGACTAACGTAGCGCGGAACCCGCCCTCCCACAAACACCGTCGACCGGCATAAAATAGCGGCCTGAATCAACCCGCGCGGCCCCCGTTCCCCTTCAGCCTGCCAGCGCGTACCGAGGAGACTACACATGTTGCAAGCTGCCGATCTCACGATCCGACTCAATTCCGCCGACGACGTGGTGATCGCGCGGGTGGAATTGCCGCAGGGAACCGAAATCATCAAGGAAAAGATCCGCGCGAACGTCACGGTGCCCGCCGGGCACAAGATCGCCACCCATGACATCACGGAAGGTTCGCCGGTGCGCCGCTACAACCAGATCATCGGTTTCGCCGTGAAGCCCATCAAGGCCGGCGATCACGTGCACGTGCACAACCTGGCGATGGGTGACTTCCAGCGCGACTATGCCTTCTGTGCCGACTTCAAGCCGGTCGACTACGTGGCCAATCCGGCGACATTCCAGGGCATCGTGCGCGAGGATGGGCGGGTCGCAACCCGAAACTACCTGGGCGTGATTTCCAGCGTCAATTGCTCGGCCCACGTCTGCCGCACCATCGCAAAATTCTTCGACGAAGATTTCATGGCGCAATACCCGAACGTCGATGGCGTCGTGCCCATCCATCACAAGACAGGGTGCGGCATGGGCTCGGAGGGCGAGCCCGTGGATCTGCTGCGCCGGGTGCTGGCTGGCTACGCGACGCATCCCAATTTCCACTCGTCCCTGATGATCGGCTTGGGGTGCGAGGCAAATCAAATCAACAACCTGCTGGCCGCGCAGGGCCTGAAGCGCTCGCGTCAGTTGCAGGCGTTCACCATTCAGGAGACCGGCGGCACCAAGAAAACCGTGGCCGATGGCATCGCACGCATCAAGGAATTGCTGCCCGACGCCAATAACGTGAAGCGCGAAGCCGTGCCCGCCTCGCATCTGACCCTGGGACTCCAGTGCGGCGGATCCGACGGGTATTCGGGCATCTCCGCCAATCCCGGCGCTGGGCGCCGCCGTCGATCTGCTGGTGCGTAATGGCGGATCGGCGATTCTGTCGGAGACGCCGGAAGTCTACGGCGCGGAACATTTGCTCACGCGGCGTGCCGCGACGCGCGAGATCGGCGAAAAACTGGTCAAGCGCATCCATTGGTGGGAGGACTACACCTCGCGGCTCGGCGGCGAAATGAACAATAACCCGTCGCCCGGGAACAAGGCCGGGCGGTCTCACCACGATTCTGGAGAAGTCGCTCGGTGCCGTCGCCAAGGGCGGCACCCAGGCAATGATGGGCGTGTACGAATATGCCGAACGCGTCAGCGCCAAGGGTTTCGTGTTCATGGATACCCCGGGCTACGACCCCGTATCGGCCACCGGCCAGGTCGCCGGCGGCGCCAACATGATCTGCTTTACGACCGGCCGCGGGTCGGCGTATGGCTGCAAGCCCTCGCCGTCATTGAAACTCGCGACCAATACCGCGATGTTCGCCAAGCAGGAAGACGACATGGACATCAATTGCGGCGTCATCGTCGACGGCAAGGCCAGCATCCAGGAAGTCGGGCAAAAATTCTTCGAAGTCATCCTCAAGACAGCTTCGGGCGAGCCGAGCAAGAGCGAGGCAATGGGCTATGGCGAAGACGAATTCGCACCCTGGATTCTCGGACCGACGATGTAAAGTAAGGGCCGCGAAAGGCCGTGACGGTCGTGACTGTCGTGACGGCGTAACGGCAGTCCGATCGATCCGAGCGGGTTGCAGCGTTTCTGACATTCACGCATTCACGATATTCACGATATTCACGACATTCTGCTGCAGACTAGCGTCACGCTCGTCACGATCGTCACGTCGTTACGATTTCTACGGAGGTAAACAATGGCTGAAGATTCTTCCAAGGAAATGTTCGAGTTCTTCCAGAAGATGTGGAACCCGATGTCGTTTCCCATCCCCGGCATGTTTCAGCCGACCATGGATGTCGCGGAAATAGAGAAAAAAATCCAGGAGCTTCAGGCCGTGGAGAACTGGCTCAAGATGAGCCTCAACTTTGTGCAGATGACGGTCAAAACACTCGAAATGCAAAAATCCGCGCTGGAGACTCTGCAGGAGTCGGCGAAGCCTGCCCCGGAGAAAAAACCCCGCGGCGGCGGTAAAGCACCCGAGTGACTGCAATAGCCTAGCGGCGACTCGGCGTCCGGGAAACCTCGGCCCTGCCTGGGTGAGTTGCTAAGCAAGCCGCGGATATTAATAGCCTTTTTCTTCCTATCCCGGCAAGGTCCAAACGTCACGTCTCTAGCGCTTCAGCGTTCCCCCGGTGCTGCCTCGAAGCGCCCATGCGCAGACGCTGATAATTATCTTCAAAACCGTGTGCCAGTTCCCTGGAATTACTCGCTTTTTATGCATAGCAGCAATGCAGTTTCAGCGGTATATCCTGGCCTCCGAAGCGCCATAATGGCGCGGTGCAACAATGCGTTGCCATGGTTCATAGGAGGGTGCAATGAACGTTTTTATGAAGGTCCTGGATTCAATCGATAGTTATCTGGCCCGGCAGGAACACCGTCAGATCGAGGCCTACCTCGCGAAGGCGCAAAATCTGGGCGAACTTGAGTACCGGTTGCGATTGCTCGATTCGAAGAGCAATCCCTCCCTGTTCTGAGGAGCGCCCCATGATCTCCGCCTTTCGCCGTTTGTTCGACACGCGCCGGCCGCGCATCGCGGCCCGCGCCAAAGTCAATCTGATCAGCAATTTCGGCATACTGGAGCGTACCGACGGGGTCGTTGAAGCAATCGTTGGCGATGAAGCGTATGTCGAGTGGGCCAATGGCAGCCGCTCCATCGAAAACACGCGCCAACTGGTGCAAATCACGGGTTGACGCATAATCGCTCAACAGGGCCCGGCGCTGCCGGGCTTTTTTTTGCTCACTGAGGCGGGGCCGGCCCGGTGTATCGCACTACACTGCGACACCCTGGCCAACGACTTGACCAACATGGACGTGACTGCAGCCCTGTTGCCGCCGGAAATCCGCCGACACTATCCGTTTCAAAGCCGGTTCCTGCGCGTCAACGGCCATCGCATGCACTACATCGATGAAGGCAGCGGTGATCCCGTGTTGCTATTGCATGGCAATCCCACCTGGTCGTTTTTGTATCGAAAATTCATTCCGCCGCTGGTGGCCGCCGGATATCGCGTCATCGCGCCCGACCATATTGGATTCGGTTTGTCCGAGCGTCCCGCGCGCGAGCACGATTTCAGTCTCGAAAACCATATTGCCAATCTCGCCGAGTTCATCCGCCGCCTGGGCTTGAGCCGCACGACAGTGGTGTGCCAGGATTGGGGCGGGCCCACGGGGCTGGCGTGTGCCGTCCTGACTCCGCAGGCCTTCAAGGCGATCGTCGTCATGAATACCTGGGCGTGGCCTGAGCCCACGGTGTTTCACAGTGCTGTATTTCCCTGGCGCATGATGCACGCGCCCGTCGTGGCGCCTTATCTGTTTCAGCGGCGCAACATTCTGGTGGAGCGCGGACTTTACCTTTCAGTCGTACATCGCGAGCGCTTTCTCGCCGAGGCGCTGCCGGCTTACCGCTTCGTCATGCCCGACTACGACAGCCGCTTGCTTACGCGCGTTTTTCCGCGGCTCATTCCGCTGCGGGGCAACGATCGCTCCGCGGCAACCATGCGCTGGCTCGAGCAATCGCTACGCGAACTGGACAAGCCCGCACTGATCATCTGGGGACGCGAGGAAATCGTCTTCCCGGCCGCGTGCGCGGAGCGATTCAAATCCTTGTTGCCGCGCGCGCGGGGACCGCTCTGGGTGACCGGCTCGCATTTTCTGCAGGAGGATTCCCCCCAGGAAATCTGCGATCACATCCTGCATTTCCTGCGCGACCTGGCCACCGGGAGCGTGCCATGACTGTCACGATCGTGAAGGCGTCGGACTTGCGTACGCAAGACTACCGCACGGTTTTCGTGATGCTCGAAGAACGGCTTGGGCACTATGGCGGCTTTCGCGAGGCGCTCGTCACTGCGTTCGAACTCGTGCCCGCAGATGCCGATGGCGGCGCGCCGGGGTACTTCCGCGCCGAATCGGGACGCGAGTACCAGGTTGTATTTTTGTCGCGCTCCGGCCAGCGCTTTCCTTCGGGCATCGAAATTCATGCATTGGTACCCGGATTCGACCCTGTCGACAGCGATGCCCTCGACGAGGATATCTGGCGCTTTCTGGAGTGGTTGATCGTTCGCGTCGGCGGAGAATGGAATCTGGAAGATCTGCGGGCGACAGGCAAGGTCTACAAAATTCCCTGGGCCTGACGGCCGCTCAGTGCCGGATGCTGTTCTTCAATCGCTCCATTGCCGCAACGAGTTGCGCGCTGATGCCCGGTTCCCACGCAGAATGCCCGGCGTCCGCAACGACGATGTACTCCGCTTCGGGCCAGGCATTGTGCAAGTCGTGCGCCGAAATGATCGGGCACACCATGTCGTAACGCCCTTGCACGATGGTGCCCGGTATGGAGCGCAATTTATAGGCGTTCTCGAGCAGCGCGTTCGGCGGCAGAAAAATATTGTGCGTGAAGTAGTGCGCCTCGATGCGTGCCAGGCCGAGCGCGACAGCCTGCTCGGAAAAATGCGCCACGGTGGATGCGCTGGGCAGCAAGGTCGAACATGCACCTTCGTAGAGGCTCCATTGATGGGCCGCCGGCATGTGCGTGCGCGGATCGGGGTTGTTCAGGCGCACCGAGTAGGCGGCAAGCAGATTGCCGCGCTCCTGTTCCGGTATGTAATCGGCGAACCGCCGCCAGGCCTCGGGAAACACGAAGCGCATGCGGTTCAGGAACCAGTCGATCTCGAGCGCGCGGCACAGGAAAATGCCCCGCAGCACCAGAGCCGCACAGCGCTGCGTATGGGTCTGGGCGTAGGCCAGCGCAAGCGTGCTGCCCCAGGAGCCGCCAAAAATGACCCAGTTCTCGATCCCCAGATGCACGCGCAGTTTCTCCATGTCGCTGATCAGATGCGCCGTGGTGTTGTCCGTCAGATCTCCGTGCGGGCGCGAGCGGCCGGCGCCGCGCTGGTCGAAGATGACGATGCGGTAGTGCTTGGGATCGAAGAAGCGGCGGTGCATCGGGCTTGCGCCGGCGCCGGGTCCGCCGTGCAGGAAAACCACCGGCACGCCACGCGGATTACCCGATTCTTCCCAGTAAATTTCATGCCGGCCGTCCATCCGCAGATGGCCGCAGCGCAGCGGTTCTATTTCCGGATACAGCTCAGTGCGAATGACAGGTGTGGCGAAGTCCATGAAGAACATTGACTAGGGCAAGGTTTGCGCTCGCGCAAACGACGACCGGAACCATAGCAAAAAGGCCGGCTTGCGACAAACCCCGATGCTGCGCCGCAGGGACGTGCCCGCACATGCGTCCCGTATAATCGCGGCAATCACCCCAACGGAGCAACCATGGACGATCAACTGCGCAAGAGCGCGCTCGATTATCACCGCCTGCCGACACCGGGAAAAATATCGGTGGTTCCGACCAAGGCCCTGATCAATCAGCGCGATCTCGCCCTCGCGTATTCGCCGGGCGTGGCGGCGGCGTGCGAGGAGATCGTGCGGGACCCGGCCACCGCGCGCAGTTATACGGCGCGAGGCAATCTGATCGGTGTAATTACCAATGGCACGGCGGTGCTGGGGCTGGGTCCCATCGGGCCGCTCGCGAGCAAACCGGTCATGGAAGGCAAGGGCGTGCTGTTCAAGAAATTCGCGGGCATCGACGTATTCGACATCGAGATCAACGAACGCGACCCGGACAAGCTGGTGGACATCATCGCCAGCCTCGAACCAACGTTCGGCGGCATCAATCTTGAAGACATCAAGGCGCCGGAATGCTTCTACATCGAGAAGCAACTGCGCAGCCGCATGAACATTCCCGTATTCCACGACGACCAGCATGGCACGGCGATCATCGTCGGCGCCGCCGTACTGAATGGTCTCAAAGTGGTGGGCAAGGACATCGGCAAGGTGAAACTGGTTTGCTCGGGCGCCGGCGCCGCGGCGCTCGCCTGCCTCGACCTGCTGGTGAGTCTGGGCCTGGCGATGGAAAACATCTGGGTCTCCGACATCAAGGGCGTGGTCTATTCCGGCCGCACCGAGGAAATGGATGACAACAAGGCCCGCTATGCCAAAGCCACTTCTGCGCGCACGCTCGCCGAGATCTTGCCTGACGCGGACATTTTCCTCGGTCTTTCGGCCGCACGCGTGCTCAAACCGGAAATGCTCAGGCAGATGGGGCCCAAGCCGTTGATCCTGGCCTTGGCCAATCCCGAGCCCGAGATCCAGCCCAACGAGGCCAAAGCGGTGCGACCGGATGCCGTGATTGCCACGGGGCGGTCGGATTTTCCGAACCAGGTCAATAATGTGCTGTGCTTCCCGTTTATTTTCCGCGGGGCGCTGGACGTGGGCGCCACCATCATCAATGAACCCATGAAGCTCGCCGCAGTGCGAGCGATTGCCGAACTCGCCCAGGCGGAACAATCGGATATCGTGGCGCTCGCCTATGGCGAGCAGGAACTCAGTTTCGGACCCGAGTACCTGATCCCCAAGCCCTTCGACCCGCGCCTGATTGAAAAAATTGCGCCGGCGGTGGCGCTGGCCGCGATGCAAAGCGGCGTGGCCACCCGGCCCATCACCGATTTCGTCGCCTATCACGAACAGTTATCGCAGTTCGTCTATCACTCCGGCCTGATCATGAAGCCCGTGTTCAGTGCCGCAAAGAAGAACCCGACCCGCGTGGTGTTCTGCGAAGGCGAAGACGAGCGCGTGTTGCGCGCCGTGCAGATCGTCGTGGACGAAGGCCTCGCCAAGCCGATACTGATTGCCCGGCCCGAGGTGCTCGATCCGCGCATCGAGAAGTTCGGACTGCGCATGCGCTCGGGCAGGGATTTCGAGATCGTCAATCCGAACGCGGATCCGCGTTTTCGCGACTATTGGCAGGAATACTATGCGCTGGTCCAGCGCCGCGGCATTTCAGTTGAATATGCCAAGCGCGAAGTAACCCGTCGCACCACGCTGATCGGCGCGCTGATGGTTCGCCGCGGCGATGCGGATGCCATGCTGTGCGGCACCCTCGCGCAGTTCTCGCTGCATGTCGATTACATTGCCAACGTTATCGGTTTGCGCCGCGGCGCCAACCAGTTTGCAGCGATGAACATGCTGATCCTGCCGAACCGCAACCTGTTCATCTGCGACACGTACGTCAACCCTGATCCGACCGCGGAACAGATTGCCGAGATCACGATGATGGCTGCGGATGAAGTGCTGCGCTTCGGCATTGCGCCAAAAATCGCGCTGCTGTCGCACTCGAACTTCGGCAGCTCGCGCAATGCCTCCGCGCAGAAAATGAGCAAGGCGCGCGAAATCCTCGAACAGCGCGCCCCGCAACTGGAGGTCGAGGGCGAAATGCACGGCGATGCGGCGCTCAGCGAGGAGATCCGTTCGCGGATTTTCCCCAACTCGCGCCTCAAGGGCGAGGCCAACCTGCTGATCATGCCGACGCTGGATGCCGCCAACATCACGTTCAATCTGATCAAGACCATTTCGGGGGATGGCATCACCGTCGGACCGATCCTGCTGGGCGCGGCCAAGACCGTGCACATCCTGACGCCGACCGCCACGGTGCGCAGGCTCGTGAACATGACCGCGCTCGCTTCGGTCGACGCGTCCTACAGCCGTTGATCGTGCGCACGCCGGCGAGCGGGCCGAGCGTGCGTCCTGCCCTGGAGATTTGCATGGCAATGCCCGTCGAATTCGAAGAAAAAACCGCCGCGAACGGCGCCCGCATCGGCATCGCGCGTCTTAACGCCGAGAAAACGCTGAACGCGTTGTCGCTCGAAATGATCGATCTGCTTGCCGAGCGCATGGCGCTGTGGGCCGCCGACGCAGGTATTGCGCTGGTCGTGCTGGAGGGCGCCGGCGAGAAGGCATTTTCCGCCGGCGCGGATTTGCACAAAGTCCATGCGACCATGCTGGCGCACCATGCCTCCGCGCAGCGCGACGATATTCGCGGCAATGCCTATGCGGCGGCTTTTTTTGGCCACGAGTACCGGCTCGATTACCTGATCCACACCTATCCGAAGCCAGTCCTGTGCTGGGGCCACGGCATCGTCATGGGCGGCGGCGTGGGGCTCATGTCCGGCGCGAGCCACCGCGTCGTGACCAACGAGTCGCGCGTGGCGATGCCCGAAATCACCATCGGCCTGTTCCCGGATGTCGGGGGCAGCTGGCTGCTCAGCCGCATGCCCGGCGCGACCGGGCTGTTTCTTGCGCTGACCGGCGCGAGGCTGCAAGCCTCCGATGCGCTGTTCGTCAAACTCGCGGACTATTGCATTGACCATGCGCGCAAGCAGGCAGTGTTCGAGGCGATGCTCGCGCAGGCGTGGGCACATGATGCCGAGGACAACCATCGCAAGCTCTCGGCGCTGCTGCAGGGCTTCAGCAGTGCCGGATTGCCGCACGGCCCGCTGCGCCAGCATTTCGATCTGATCAACGGTCTATGCGGGAGCGGTGATCCTGGCGAGATTGCGGCGGCGATTACCGGCCTGAAAACGCAGGACCCCTGGCTGGCCAGGGCGGGCGCGACCCTCGCCGCGGGTTCGCCCAGCACCGCAGCGCTGAGCTACGCATTGCAGCGGAGGGTGAAGCACCTGTCGCTGGCGGATGTGTTCCGTCTGGAATTCGTGGCGGCGCTGCATTGCGCCAGGCGGCCGGACTTCGCCGAAGGGATTCGCGCCCTGTTGATCGACAAGGACCAGCGACCGCAATGGAATCCGCCGACACTTGAGCAGGTGACGCCGGAATGGACCGAAGGTTTTTTCGACAATCCGTGGCAGTCCGGCGAACATCCGCTGGCGGACCTGGGCCGATAGCGCGCGAATCAGATCGGAGCACCTATCGTGACGAGGGAACAGCGGATTGCAGTGGTGACGGGTGCCAACCGGGGAATCGGGCTGGAAATTGCCCGGCAACTGGCGGCCAAAGGACTGCGCGTAATCCTGACCAGTCGCGACCAGAAGCGCGGTTTGCAGGCGCAACGGCAGCTTGCCAAACAGGGGATCGACGTTCTCCACCACGATCTCGACGTCACCCGGCGCCGAAGCGTCGCCACGTTCGCCCGCTATCTGGCGCGCGAACAGGGCAGGGTCGATGTGCTGGTCAACAACGCCGGCATCATGATTGACCGATACGGCACCGGCGTTCTCGACGAGAGCGAGGAAACAATCCATGACACGCTGGAAACCAATTTTTTCGGGGCCCTGCGCATGTGCCAGGCGCTGGTGCCCTTGATGCAGAAACGCGGCTATGGGAGAGTGGTCAACCTGTCCAGTGGCATGGGCCAACTCGAGGAGATGGGCGATGGCAATGCCGCTTACCGGACCTCGAAGACGGCCTTGAACGCGCTGACCCGCATGGTGGCGGCGGCGACGGCTGACGACAGTATCCTGGTGAACTCGATGTGTCCGGGCTGGGTGCGTACCGATATGGGCGGTTCCGATGCCAGCCGCAGTGTAGAAAAGGGCGCGGAAACCGCGGTCTGGCTCGCGACGCTGCCTGCGGGCGGGCCCACCGGCGGATTCTTCCGCGACAAGAAGCGCATTGCCTGGTGACGCAGAAATGTTTCCTAGCCACTATCCACTAGTCACTATCCACTAGCGCCAGGCTCCGCCATGGATACCAGAATCGAGCGCGACAGTCTGGGCGAGATCGAAGTCCCTGCGGACCGGTTGTGGGGCGCGCAAACCCAGCGCAGCCTGCAGAATTTCAAAATCTCCAGCGAGCGCATGCCCCCCGACCTGATTTATGCGCTGGCGCGCGTCAAGCGCGCCTGCGCGCAGGTCAATGCGGAACTCGGGCAGCTGGACAAGCCCAAAGCCGGCGCCATCATTGCCGCGGCGGATGAAATCCTCGCCGGGCGTCATGACGAGCACTTTCCCCTGTTGGTCTGGCAAACCGGATCGGGCACGCAGACCAACATGAACCTCAACGAGGTACTGGCCAATCGCGCCTCCGAGCTGCTCGGCGGCGAACGCGGCCAGAACCGCCTCGTGCATCCGAACGACGACGTCAACAAGGGTCAGTCGTCCAACGACGTCTTCCCGACCGGCATGCATGTCGCCGCCGTCAGCGCGCTCGAGCGCAAACTGCTGCCGTCGCTGCGCAAATTGCGCACGACCCTGCACGAAAAATCACAGGCGTTCGCCGAAATCGTGAAAATCGGCCGTACCCATTTGCAGGACGCGACGCCCCTCACCCTGGGGCAGGAGTTCTCCGGCTACGTCTCGCAGCTCGACCACGGCATCGCGCATGTGCAGGCTACGCTTGCTCATCTGTGCGAACTGGCGCTGGGCGGCACGGCGGTAGGCACCGGACTCAATGCGCATCCGCAGTTCGGCAGGCGCGTGGCCGAAGTGCTCGCCCAATCGACCGGACATGCCTTCGTCAGCGCGCCGAACAAGTTCGAGGCACTGGCCGCCAATGATGCGCTGGTGCATGCGCACGGCACGCTGAAGACGTTGGCCGCGTCGTTGATGAAGATCGCCAACGACATACGCTGGCTGGCTTCCGGCCCGCGCAGCGGGATCGGCGAACTGCGTCTTCCGGAGAACGAGCCGGGCAGCTCGATCATGCCCGGCAAGGTCAATCCCACCCAGTCCGAAGCCATGACCATGCTGTGCTGTCAGGTGCTCGGCAACGACGTTGCCCTCAACATCGGCGGCGCGCTGGGCAACTTCGAACTGAATGTGTTCAAGCCGCTCATCATCCATAACTTCCTGCAGAGCGTGCGCCTGCTCGCCGATGGCGCGGCCAGTTTCAACGACCACTGCGCAGTCGGCATCGAAGCGGATACGCAACGCATCGCGCAGATGCTCGGGCAATCGCTGATGCTGGTGACTGCGCTCAATCCGCATATCGGCTACGACAAGGCCGCGGAAATTGCCAAGAAGGCTTTCAAGGAAGGATCGACATTGAAGGACGCCGCGCTGGCGCTGGGCTATGTCAGTGCCGAACAATTCGACCAGTGGGTGCGGCCGGAAGACATGGTTGGAAAACCCAACGGCAATTAGTCACGGAGATCACAGAGGTCACAGAGCGAAACCTCTGAATTTCTCTGTGTTCTCTGTGACCTCTGTGGCAAACCAAAGTCTGAGTCATGAATCCTGACAGCGAACTGGCAAAGTTGATGGCGCAGTTCCCGCGCGCGGGCAAACTCGACTGGGTCGGCATTCGCGCGCGGCGGCGTTCGCCGGTCATGGCGGTTGCGCAGGTGCAGGCGATCGCCGGGTTCGGCCTGGAGGGAGATCACTATGCGTCGAAGACCAACGGCAAGCGCCAGGTAACGTTGATCCAGGCGGAGCACCTTGTCGTCGTGGCAAAGATGCTCGGCTGCGCAGAAGTGCGTGCCGAAGACGTGCGGCGCAACCTGCTGGTGTCTGGCGTCAATCTGTACGCCCTGCGCAATCGCAGGTTCCGGATCGGTACGGTGGTGCTCGAAGGCAGCGGGCCGTGCGATCCGTGTTCGCGCATGGAGGAAGTGCTCGGCACCGGCGGCTATAACGCGATGCGCGGCCACGGGGGCATTACTGCGCGCATTGTCGAAGGCGGCGAGCTGAACGTCGGCGACATCCTGCAGCCGCTCTGATCAGGGACGAGGGGCGGAGACGAGGGAATGCGGCTGAAACACTTTCGCGATTTTCCCCTGGCCCGCCCTCGCCCCTCCTACCGCCCCTCCAGCGTATCGAGCGGCACCGATTCCCAGTCGAATTCTGCGACAGGCGCCTTGATGCCGGCTGCGCGCCGCGCTTTGGCGAGCAATGCCAGGGCCGGATCTTCCCGATGCACCCAGCAATAGCGCCGGGCATCCTCGATGAGACCGCCAACGGCCTGCTTCTGCTTATCGGTCAATTCCAGACCACGCAAATCAGCGGCCAGTTGGTGGAGTTGCTGTGCGCAGTCCGCGCGAGCCGCTGCGGGAAGCACCAAGCTCGCAATCGTCATTGCCAAAAGCGCCTGGTTCATGATCGCCCGTCCGGGATTAGGCGTTAAAATAAGCCGACATACGCATAGTACGCTGCCTCAAGTGCCTGGATCAGTCATCGTCACGGACATTCAATACAGCCGCCACTGGTTCATGGACCGGCTGCGCATGCAGCTCAAGCCAGTAGTAGATGCGAGTTGTCCGCTCTTTATGCATCCGCCGGAACACATTCCCGTGCAGGCGGCGGTTCTGGTGCCGCTCGTGAACCGGCCCGGCGGCTTGACGCTGATGTTCACGCAACGCACTGGCCATCTGCACGATCATGCCGGCCAGATCAGCTTCCCGGGCGGACGCGTCGATCCGGGCGATGCCGACCGCGTTGCCACGGCCTTGCGGGAAACCGAAGAGGAAACCGGTTTGAGCCCGTCGCGCATCGAGATCATCGGCCAGTTGCCCGAATATGACATTCCCACGGGTTTTCGCGTCGCCCCGGTGGTCGGGTGGGTGGAGCCGCCGTTTGAACTGAAGCCGGACACCTTCGAGGTGGCCGACGTGTTCGAGGTGCCGCTCAATTTCTTCCTGGACCCCGCCAACCATCAGCGTCACAGCGATGTGCGCAACGGGCGCACGCGGCACTACTATTCGATGCCCTATGGCGAGCGCCATATCTGGGGCGCCACGGCCGGTATGCTCTACAGCCTCTACCAGATCCTGACGGCGGATTCTGCGCGTTGAGCAAGGACAAGTCCCCGGTCACCGCTGCGGTGCGTGAACTGCGCAGCGCCAAAGTCGAATTTACCCATCACCTGTACGAGTACGAAGACAAGGGCGGAACGGCCGTGTCGGCGCGCGAACTCGGCGTACCCGAACACGCCGTGGTAAAAACGCTGGTCATGGAGGACGATGCGAGGAACCCCCTGATCGTGCTCATGCATGGCGATCTGAAGGTTTCCACCAGGGAACTCGCCCGAATCATCGGCGTGAAGACGATCGCCCCTTGCAATCCGGAGTCGGCGAACCGACATTCGGGGTATGTGGTGGGCGGCACGTCGCCCTTCGGTACGCGAAAAAAAATGCCTGTCTACATGGAACGAACCATTCTCGCTTTGCCAAGGATCTACATTAACGGCGGCAAGCGCGGGTATCTGGTCGGCATCGCGCCACAGGAAGTGGTCCGGGTCCTGGCGCCGACGCTGGTCGCGGTGGGCGTGAAAGATGCGTGACGATCGTGAATATCGTGAATGTCGTGAATGCCGTGACGACGTTCGAAATACGCGGAGAAAACTGCAACACTCTTCCGTTCATGAAACTAACGTTCGCGAACCGTTCTACTTGATTTTCACGACATTCACGTCGTCACGCCGTCACGATCGTCACGCCGTTCACGGCTTCGCCATGCTTGAACTCACCACGCTCCTGATCTTCCTCGCCGGCGGCTGGTTCTGGCTCGACAGCCTGCGCGCGCGCGAGGCCGCCCTCGATGGCGCTCGCAAGGCCTGCGAGGCCGAAGGCGTGCAGCTGCTCGACTGGACGGTGGCGATGAAGCGCATCCGGCTTGGGCGCGACGACGAAGGCCGGCGGGGTCTTCAGCGCACTTACGAGTTCGAATTCAGCGATACCGGCAACAATCGCATCGGCGGTTCCATTACCGTCATCGGCCGGCAAATGCTCGCGTTGAATCTTCCGGTGATTGCGCCGCCGCCGACGAGCGTCGTCCGGCTGCATTGAGCGTTGCGGCACGGGCCACAGCGAAAAATCCGTAGCCGTGTCAGCGCATGCGTCTTCGCTGCAACAGCACTTTGCCGGTCCGGAATGCCGAAGCGAGCGTATAGATCAGCAGAATGGGATAGATCAGCAGGAGATCCGCGCGAATGCTGCAATCGCCGGCGCACAGCACGCGAATCTGCACCAGAAACTCGTACGCCGCGTAGAAGATCCAGAGCACGCTGGTAATCAGTGCCAGCCGGGTTCGCGTCATCCTGAAACTGGCGAACATCAACAAAGCCAGCAGCACGGCGAAAAGAGGAATTCCCAGGACACTCAGCATACGGCCTCCGCTTCAATTGCGGCGAGTATAACTGCGGGCGTATCCGCGCGCCTGCCGGATGTGGTCACGGCAGGCTGGCCCTGCGCAAGGCCTTGTGGCATCATGAATTCGATTACGAATGCATAGGAGGATTATGAGCAACGAATCACACGCGCAGGAAATATCGATGCTGCGCGCGGAAATAGAAATGCTGATGAGCGAGCGCCAGGCGTTGCTTCGCGCAACCGGCGCGGCAGCGGTTTTTGTGGCCAATCTGGATAGCGAATCCTTGCCCGAAGACACCTACGCCGTCGCCGACATACTCGCCCATGCGCTCAACGATCTGACTGAAGACACGCTGCGCGATGCGCTCGAGCTGGTGCAGCCCGCCATTGAATCCACGCGCGCCGCGCCCAAAGAGCAGTAACGCCGGCGCCCAGGGCGGTGTGCGCGCTCGGGTCATCGTTTGAACAATCCTCCCTCCTCCGCGGCCAAGCTGGGCCTGATCCTGACAGGCGGAGGCGCGCGCGCGGCGTACCAGGTCGGCTTCCTGCGCGCCGTGTCGCACATGCTGCCGCGAGGGACCCCCAATCCATTCACCATTCTGTGCGGCACGTCTGCTGGCGCCATCAACGCGGCGGCGGTGGCCGCCAATGCAACCGACTTTCATGGCGCCGTGCGCAAGCTGACGCTGATCTGGAAGTACTTCCACACCGAACAAGTCTATCGCTCCGATGTCCTCGGCGTGTTCGGCACCGGCGTGCGCTGGTTCATGGCACTGTTGCTCGGGGGCCTTGGCAAGAACAATCCAAGTTCCCTGCTGGACAACTCCCCGCTTGCGCAGTTGCTGCGCGAACGCCTGGATCTTTCCGGAATCCGCCGCAGCATCAACGCCGGTTCGCTCTACGCCTTGTCGGTCACGGTGTCGGGCTATTCGTCCGGACAGTCCGTGAGTTTTTTCCAGAGTATCTCCGGCGTGGCGGGATGGCAGCGGGCGCGGCGCATCGGCATACCGGAGATCATCGACTACGAACACCTGCTGGCGTCCAGTGCCTTGCCCTTCATTTTTCCAGCGGTGCCGCTGCGGCGCGAATTCTTCGGCGACGGCAGCATGCGCCAGATCGCGCCAATCAGCCCCGCGCTGCACCTCGGCGCGGAACGCGTGGTCGTCATCGGTGTCGGCCGCCGCATGCAAGCGCCGCCGCCGCGCATAAAAATGTCGGGTTATCCGTCACTCGCGCAGATCGCGGGGCACGCGCTGGACAGCATTTTTCTCGACAGTCTGGAAATCGACATCGAGCGCCTGGAGCGCATCAACAAGACCATCAAGCTGATTTCCCGCGAGGAGCGCAGCAGGCACAACATGCAATTGCGTGAAGTGGACGTTCTGGTGATTTCTCCGAGCGAGGATATCGACGGGATTGCCGCAAAGTATGCCCACGAGTTGCCGCGTTCGATCCGTTACCTGTTGCACGGGCTCGGCGCCGGGCGTACCGGGGGATCGACCTTGACCAGCTATCTGCTGTTCGAGCCCGCGTACTGCCGTGCGCTCATTGCGCTGGGATACAAGGATACGATGGCGCGGCGCGAGGAAATCCTGCAGTTCATCGAAGCAGGTCAGGCGCAGGCCGGGGTTACGATGCCGGGCCCGCAGTGAGCGCGCGGGCGTTCGCGCCGGCCGGAGCCGGGCGTGGGCGTTCTAGGTTTTCAGGTCGATGCCGAGAATGTCGTTGGCGTTGATGACCGCATCGGCAATTTCTTCTGCGGTTACCCGCTTGCTCATCGCCTGGTCGCGAATGATCTTGTAAGCGTCATCTTCCGACAGGCCACGGGTCTTCATCAGGATCGCCTTGGCTTTGGTGAGTTTGCGCATGCCGGCAATGCGCTGTTCGAGGCGCGCGATATATTTTTCACGGACGCGCGCTTTCTCCGACTGGTTGACGGCCACCACGATCGACGTCAGCAGGCCGAACGATTTCACCGGCGATGCGATGACTGAAAAAGCATTGAGCTTGAGCACGGCTTCGATGGTGACCGGATTCTCGTAGTTTACGACCGGGACAACCGGCGGATTGTCATCACGCGCCAGCCAGGGCAGGTCCATGGCCAGCACTTCCGGGCGTATGGCGATAAAGATCAGTTCGGTGTCCTCGGGCAGGCGCTTCAGCGGTGGCCAGAAGGCCTGCGCATGGCAACCGATGCGCTGCAGCTGGCCGAGCAACTCCTGTCCGTCGAGGTCGTCGGGATGAAATACCACCACGCGCAAGGAGCGCAGCTCGCGCAGCAAGCGGGGGGTGCCGGTGCTCCTAGTCATTCTCTTGCACCGGAGCGCCGTATTGGCCGGCCTGGAGTTGCACACCCGACCAGTCGCGAAGCGTATGCGACACGAGGTAGGGATCGGGACGCACCCAGCGCTGCGCTTCCTTCAGGATATCGAACTGGCCTGCTGCATTGACGCGGCCGATGCGCGGCCGCAAATAGGTGTGATGATTGATCTCGTCAATTTTGACCACGCCCTGCGGCGCGTCGAACTCGGAGCCGGGCAGGATGCGAAGCAGTTCCGCGACATTATCGCCGCCTGCCTTGCGCATGGCCTCGGCCAGCAGATGGGTCTGGAAGTAGGCCGCTTCCCAGCACATGTTCGTTACTTCGTCCGGACCGAAGCGCTTCCTGAAATTCGCCACGCAGCGCCGGTTGGTTTCGCTTCCCACCGACTGGAAATACGGTGCGGACGTGATGTGACCTTCCGCAATGTCCGCGCCCATTTCGCGCACTTCCGCCTCGCAGGTGGTAAGGCTGGCGATGGGCGTCACCGCCGGATCGAGTTTTACCTGCGCAAACGCGCGATGCAAAAGTCCGGTTCCGCTGCCCACGACGGTCGAGAAAATGAAATCCGGCGCCGTAGCCTTGATGCGCCTGGCTACGGTGATGTACGACTCCCACGACGCATCGAGCGGCAAATAGACCTCGGCGACCTTCTCGCCGCCCAGCTCGCCTATGAGATCGCTCATGACGCGGTTGGACTCATACGGGTAAACATAATCGGACCCGACCATGAACACTCTCGAGCCGAACTTGCGCAGCATGAACTCGGCGAGCTGCACGCTGTTCTGATTGGGCGCGGCACCGGTATAGATGACGTTTCTCGAATATTCGAATCCCTCGTAGAGCGTCGGATACAGCAACAGGCCGCCCCATCGTTCCACGATCGGTATGACGGCCTTGCGGGTGCTGGACATATAGCATCCGAGAATCACGCCGACCCGGTCTTCGAGTAACAGCTTCTTGGCCAGCGCTGCATAGGTGTCCGGGCGCGATTGCGGGTCGTAGGAGATCAGCTGCAACGCGCGGCCATGAATGCCGCCGGCTTCGTTGATCTCTTCGACCGCGAGCTGGGTGCCAAGACGCTCGGAGCGCTCGATCACCGACGTTACGCCGGTCTGCGAGAAGAGGACGCCAACGCGAATTGGCTGGTCTGATCTGGCGTTCATCGATTTGTTCTGCCGGGCGCTCGAAAGCGGGTCCTCGCTGGTATGCATGCCTGCGTGATCGACTGCACCACGACACCGGATTTTTCCCCTAGCGGGCGCGGAAGTCCAGAAAAAGTATGACATCGCTTCGCCGTAACAGTCCGTGCTTGAATATGGTGCAAGTAAGGTTTATAAAGGTCGCACGGGGAGAGCACCGGAAGTATCGGCCCCGGCGTCCAACGCCGGCGTGCATGATCCAAACCAGAGCGCGCTTACAGCAGCGCGCACGAATCCGGTGCTGGTATCGAGTATTGTGCGGTGCGCGGCTGGATCAAACGCGTTGCAGAAAATGGTGTCATGCCGGCGGGCTGTTCACTGTTTCCTATGTGAAATTGAGCCGCAATGAGTGCCGATCACGCGCTGCGCGCCACGCTCTCCCTTTTGGCCTGGATTTTGCGATGCAACGATGCAGGCTGGATCGCGCCGCCTGGTTCCTTGCCGGAACCTGCGCAGGCGCGAGCATGGAATTCATTCGATTGCGACAAAGGCGTCGCAGCCGAGCATGGCAGAGGAGCCCATAGGCCGAATCACCCGGCCATGGGCTTTTTTTTGGTCGCCGCGTCTTGCGGTAGCGTTTTCCACGGGAGAGGAGTTACTGATGAGCAAGTTCGACAGGCGTAATTTTTTGAAAGCAGGCGCTGCGACGGCCGCGGCCGGTGCATTGCCCGCACCATTCATCTGGCCTAAAGGCGCGCAGGCGGCCGATCCGATCAAGGTCGGCATCCTGCATTCGCTGAGCGGCACAATCGCGATCGCCGAAGCGGCAATCGTCGATGCCGAGAAGATGGCCATCGACGAAATCAACGCGGCGGGCGGCGTGATGGGGCGCAAGATCGAGCCGATTCTGGAGGATGGCGCGAGCGACTGGCCGACATTCGCCGAGAAGGCGCGCAAGCTCATCCAGAAGGACAAGGTCGCGGCCGTCTTCGGTTGCTACACCTCCGCTTCCCGCAAGGCCGTGTTGCCCGTATTCGAACAGAATAACGGGCTGCTCTATTATCCGACCTATTACGAAGGCCAGGAGCAATCGAAGAACGTCATCTACACGGCGCAGGAGGCCACGCAGTCCGTGATTGCCGCGGTCGAGTGGCTTGCCAAGAACAAGGGCAAAACGTTCTTTCTGGTCGGCTCCGATTACATCTATCCGCGCACCTGCAACAAGATCGCGAAGCCGACGATCACGCGCGTCGGCGGCAAGACGCTCGGCGAGGAGTACGCGCCGCTGGGGCATACCGAGTTTTCTTCCATCATCAACAAGATCAAGGCGGCCAAGCCCGACTGCATCTATAGCACCGTCGTCGGCGGCAGCAACGTTGCGTTCTTCAAGCAACTGAAAGCTGCGGGGCTCTCGGGCGACAAACAGACGCTGCTCTCGACCGTGGTTTCCGAAAACGAGATCGACGGCATCGGCAAGGAAAACGCCGTAGGCTATTACGCCTGCATGGGCTATTTCCAGAGCCAGAAGAATGCGGCAAACGAAAAGTTCGTCAAGGCAATCAAGGCGAAATACGGAAAAGATCGGGTCGTCGGCGATCCGATGGAATGCGGCTACACCGCGGTGTATTTCTGGAAGCTGGCGGTGGAGAAGGCGAAGAGCTTCGACGTGGAAAAAGTGGTCGCGGCCTCGTCCAATCTGCCGTTTGCGGCGCCGGAAGGCGACATCAAACTGCATGCATCGAATCACCATACGTGGAAACATGCCCGCATCGGGCGTGCGCGCGCGGATGGCCAGTTCGACATCGTGCATGAGTCGGGATTGATCGAGCCGAATCCGTTCCCGAAACTGTAACGGTGGGGGCGGTCACACGCCGTATGGACGGGCTTGCGCGCGGCGGGGCATGGTCAGGATTTTCATGCTCCGTGCGCCGCTGCGCCAGGCCGATCGACTTCGCAATTTTCGTCCGGAATTAACGTAACAATGAGCCTCGACATCGCAGTGATGCAGGTTTTCAGCGGCATCAGCCTGTT
This sequence comes from uncultured beta proteobacterium, assembly GCA_963846655.1. GTDB lineage: Bacteria > Pseudomonadota > Gammaproteobacteria > Burkholderiales > JACQAP01 > JACQAP01. Next base: position 502,535 of record CAWJWT010000013.1, read on the forward strand.
CACCATTCTGGTGCTGATGTCCCTTGGCCTGGCCATCATCTTCGGCCTCATGGGCGTCATCAACATGGCGCATGGCGAATTGATGGCGCTGGGTGCATATGTCACCTACATGACGGCCTATATGTTCGGCAAGTTCATGCCTTCCCTGATGGGCGTGTACCTTTTCTTTGCCATTGCATTCTCGTTTCTCGTGACGTTCGCGTTTGGCTGGATACTCGAACGCGGCTTCATCCGTTTTCTCTACAACCGGCCGCTCGATACCATGCTGGCGACCTGGGGGCTGAGTCTCGTGCTGCAGCAGACCTATCGTTCGGTATTCGGGGCGCAGGAAGTCAGCGTGCCGATGACAAGCTGGCTCGAAGGGGCCTGGGAACCGGTAACGGGCATCCAGTTGCCGCTGAACCGGCTCTTCATCGTGGGCCTGACGGTCATTGTCGCGGCGTTGCTTTATCTTGCGTTGTACAAGACCCGGTGGGGCCTGAAAACGCGGGCCGTGACCCAGAACAGGACCATGAGCGGGGCCGCCGGCATCAATACCGACCGCGTGGATGCGGCGACATTCGCCGTCGGATCGGGTCTGGCGGGCATTGCCGGCAGTGTCTTTACCATGGTGGGGTCGACCAATCCCCTGACCGGCCAGCTCTATATCGTCGATTCCTTCATCGTTGTGGTATTCGGCGGAGTACAGACCCTGCTCGGCACATTCTTGTCCGCGCTGGTCATCTCGCAGACTCAGACGACGCTCGAATACATACTCAGCGGCTCCATGGCCAAAGTCACGATCCTGTTACTCGTTGTCGCCGTGCTGTACTTCCGGCCCAACGGATTATTCTCGACCAAGGTCAGGCAATAACGATGATGCGCATGGGTAACAAATTCGGCGTGTTGAGTTTCATCGTCCTGGCGATCCTGCTGCTGGGCGTGCTGCCGAACGTGCTCGATCCATTCCGATTGAATCTCGTCAGCAAGTATCTGGTGTTCGCCGTCGTCGGCGTGGGCATCGTCCTGTTGTGGGGCTATGCCGGAATCTTGAGTCTGGGCCAGGGAATTTTCTTCGGCCTGGGCGGTTATCTGATGGCCATGTTTCTGAAACTGGAAGCCTCCGCGCCGGAGTTGCCCGACTTCATGGTCTGGAGCAGTACCGAAGTTCTGCCGTGGTGGTGGGAGTTCTATCACAGCCTGACCTTCACTGTGCTCTCCATCCTCATTTTGCCGAGCGTTCTCGCCTTCGTGCTGTCTTATGCGGTATTTCGCAAACGCGTCAGCGGCGTCTATTTCGCCATCATCACCTTGGCATTGGCACTGACCATGACGGTGCTGCTGGTGGGCCAGCAGGGCTATACCGGCGGGGCGAACGGCATTACCGATTTCCGGACCCTTGCCGGCATGAGCATCATTTCCGAGGAGGGCAAAAGGGTTCTGTACTTCGTGCAGGTGCTGTTTTTGTTTGCCGTGATGGCCATCGCTACGTTTATCGTCAAAAGCCGCGTCGGCAAGATCCTGATCGCGATCCGCGATCGCGAGGACAGGGTTCGATTCTCGGGCTACGACACCGCGCTGTTCAAGGCTTTTATTTTTACCGTGGGCGCTTTGTTTGCCTCGATTGGCGGAGCGTTGTATTCGGTGCAGGTGGGCCTGATCACGCCCACCTTGATCGGCGCAGTGGCGTCCATCGAACTCGTGATTTATGTCGCCGTGGGCGGGCGCATGTCCATCATCGGCGCGGTTTACGGGGCCTTGCTCGTGGGCTGGTCCAAATCCATCATTTCGGAGAATTTCCCCACGGTCTGGCTGTTCTTCATCGGCGGGCTGTTCATCGTGATCACCATGTTTCTTCCGTCGGGCCTGGCAGGGTTGTTCTCGCGCTTTAGCGGCAAATCCGCCAATCATGCGGCGCCGGTTCCCGCGGACACTGTGATGAGACCGCCCGCCAGTGGCGTGGTGGCCGCAGACGGCAAGGGAGGCGCAGGATGAGCGCGACGATCCTCTCGGTGCGCGAACTCACCGTGTCATTCGACGGCTTCAAGGCCGTCGATGACCTGACGCTCGTGGTCGAGCGTGATGAACTGCGCTGTGTCATCGGGCCAAACGGGGCCGGAAAAACCACGCTGCTCGATATGGTGTGCGGTAAAACCAAGCCGACCCGCGGGTCGATCGTGTTCAAGGACCTCGAATTGAACCGCATGGGCGAATACGAGATCACGCGCGCCGGCGTCGGCCGTAAATTCCAGAATCCTTCGGTTTACGAGGATCTCACCGTGCTCGAAAATCTGGAGATCTCGTATCCCGAGCAGCGCGGCGTCATCGGGTCGCTGTTCTTCCGGCGCACGGCGCAATTGCGAGCACGCATCGAAGAGGTGGCGCATCAGGTCTACCTCGGCGATTACCTCGACATAAAAGCCGGCCTGCTTTCTCACGGCCAGAAGCAGTGGCTCGAGATCGGCATGCTGCTCATGCAGGAACCGGAACTGATGTTGCTCGACGAACCCGTGGCGGGCATGAGCCCGCGGGAACGCGAACAGACCGCCGAGCTGCTCAAGCGCATTGCCCCCGGGCGCTGCCTGATGGTCATCGAGCACGATATGGCCTTCGTCAAAATGATCGCGCACAAGGTCACGGTGCTGCACCAGGGCCGGCTGCTCGCGGAAGGGTCGATGGACGAGATCCAGAAAGACGAGCGCGTCATCGACGTTTACCTGGGCCACTGACGCCAGTCATCAACCACCAGCCACCAGAAACGACCAGCCCGCAATGCTAGAAGTACAAAACCTGAATGTGTATTACGGCGACAGCCACGTCATACGCAACGCGCGCTTTGGCGTCGGCGACAAGCAGACCCTGGCAATCATGGGGCGCAATGGCATGGGCAAGACCACGTTGTTGAAATCCCTCATTGGCGTGCTGCCGGCCCGCAGCGGGCAAGTCATGCTGGACGGCGTTTCCCTGCTGGGCAAGAAAACCTATCAGCGCGTGGCCGCCGGCATGAGTTATGTGCCCCAGGGCCGCATGATCTTTCCGTACCTGTCGGTCGAAGAGAACATTCTGACGGGCATGGAGAATCTTCGCGAAAAGACCGTGCCGGCGTTCGTTTATGAGACCTTCCCCGTATTGCACGAGATGCGCCAGCGCAAGGGCGGCAATCTTTCGGGCGGGCAACAACAGCAACTGGCCATATCGCGCGCCCTCGTGAGCAATCCAAAGCTGCTCATCCTCGACGAGCCCACTGAAGGCATCCAGCCGTCGATCATCAAGGACATCGCGCGCACGCTGAACAAGTTGAAAGCCGAGCGCAATTTCGCTCTTGTGGTATCCGAGCAGGTGCTGTCGTTCACCCTGGAGATCGCCGACCGGTTCCTCATCATCGAGCGCGGAGAGTTCGTGTACGAGGCCACCCGGGATGAGGTCGATACCGCCAGGATTCACGCCTTTTTGACGGTGTGACCGGGGGCGTGCGCGGTGACAGGTTGTTTCAGGAAGTTGTGGAGTTGAAAATGAAGACGGGATAGAACCCGCGAAAAGTGCGCAGTCCGACTGCGTTGGCAGATCGAAAGTTTATGTTCAAACGTTCCATAGGAGATTTCAATCATGATGCACGGTGATATTTCTAGCAGCAAGGACACAGTCGGCGTCGCAGTCGTCAACTACAAGATGCCGCGCCTGCACACCAAGAAAGAGGTGCTGGAGAACGCAAAGAAAATTGGTGAAATGCTCAAGGGCATGAAGGTCGGCCTGCCGGGCATGGATCTGGTGATCTTCCCCGAGTACAGCACGCACGGGATCATGTACGACAGCAAGGAAATGTACGACACCGCGTCGAGCTGCCCGGGAGAGGAAACCGAGATCTTCGCCGCGGCCTGCCGCGACGCCAAGGTGTGGGGCGTGTTCTCGCTGACCGGCGAGCGGCACGAGGAGCACCCGAACAAGGCGCCCTATAACACCCTGATCCTCATGAACGACAAGGGCGAGATCGTGCAGAAGTATCGCAAGATCATGCCGTGGGTGCCGATCGAAGGCTGGTATCCGGGTAACTGCACCTACGTTTCCGAGGGCCCGAAGGGCCTGAAGGTGTCGCTGATCATTTGCGACGACGGCAACTATCCGGAAATCTGGCGCGACTGCGCCATGAAAGGCGCCGAACTGATCGTGCGCTGCCAGGGCTACATGTACCCGGCGAAGGATCAGCAGGTGATCATGGCCAAGGCCATGGCGTGGGCCAACAATGTGTATGTCGCCGTGGCCAACGCGGCCGGCTTCGACGGCGTCTATTCCTACTTCGGCCATTCCGCGATCATCGGCTTCGACGGCCGCACGCTCGGCGAATGCGGCGAGGAGGATTACGGCATCCAGTACGCGGCACTGTCGAAAGGGCTGATCCGTGATGCGCGCAAGAACATGCAGTCGGAGAACCATTTGTTCAAGCTGCTGCACCGCGGGTACACCGGCCTGATCAACTCGCACGAAGGCGACAAGGGTGTGGCGGCCTGCCCGTACGACTTCTACAAGAAGTGGATCACGGATCCGGACGCAACGCGCGAGATGGTCGAAGCAATCACCCGCACGACCGTCGGCACGGATGAAGCGCCGATACCGGGCATTCCCAACAAGAAGGAACCGGCGCACCGCTGAAGGACTGGCAACAAATCCGGGCTGCGCCTCGCGCAGCCCGGTTCACCCTCGAAATGTCATGCTGAAAATAGAACATATCATCGGCGCGGCAACGGAGCCGCCCATTGCCGAGCGCCTGCACCACCTGGAGCATCACGGCAAAGTCGAATACCTGTCCCTGTCGAGCGCTGACACGCAGCGCCATCGAATGCGCGCGTCCACCGACACCGGCACCGAGTGCGCGATCGTGCTGGACCGTTCCCAGCACCTGTTCAACGGCGCGGTGTTGATGCTCACCGATGAACGGGCGGTGGTGGTGCGCATGCGCGAAACCGAGTGGCTGACCCTGGCGCCGAGCGATACGGCCGCAGCGCTGGAACTGGGCTATTTCGCGGGCAACATGCACTGGGCCGTGCGCTTCGAGGGTGCCTGGCTGCGCATTGCCCTGCAGGGACCGATCGAAACGTACCTGGAGCGCTTGCGCCCGTTCATCGAGAACGCGCGGGTCAGGCAGATCGGCAATGCCTGAGCTGCACAATCTCCTGGGGGCTTTGCAGTACGCCGACAGCTTTTTCCCGAGCGGCAGCATCGCTTTCTCGTGGGGACTCGAAAGCCTGCGCGCCGACGGCGAAATCGTGGCGCCGGAGCACGTGGCCCAATTCGTCGAAGGCCAGCTCGTGCGCCGCTGGGACAGCTTCGAAGTTCCGGTGCTGATCGAGGCCATGCGCGCGCAGGGGGATTTCGACCGCCTCGCCGAGCTCGACGAACAGGTCGAAAGCATGACCCTGGCCACCGAGCTGCGCGAAGGCTCGCGCCGCGCCGGTGCTTCGCTGCTCAAAGTTCACGCGGGGCTCGAAACGCCGGGCGCGGCCGAATATCGCCAGAGAATCGCAGCGCGCTCGGCCCGCGGACACCTGCCGGTGGTGCAAGGCCTGCTGTGGAACGCCACCGGCCTTTCGGAAGGCGCCGCTCGCGCGGTCGCCGCGCATACTTTGTGCACCGGCATGGTGGGGGCCGCGCTGCGGCTGGGAATGATCGGCCATCTCGACGCGCAGAAAATCCTGCTGCAGGTCCGGCCGGTGCTGGTGGCGCTGCTGCGCCGCCCGGTCGGGGCGGTCGAGGCGCTGCACGCGTACGCGCCCCACGCCGAAATCGCCGCCATGCGTCACGAAGTGCAGGATTCGCGGCTCTTCTCGAACTAGCTTCGCAGCGCCGACGGACCATGCGCTGTACATCGACCTCAGGGTAACGACATGTTGCTGACACCGACAGAACTGGAACGCCTGACCCTTTATACCGCGGCGGAGCTTGCGCGCAAGCGCCGCGCCAGGGGGCTCAAGCTCAACTATCCTGAAGCCACCGCGATCATCGCGGACGAAATCCTGGAAGGCGCGCGCGAAGGCCGGTCCGTCGCGGATCTGATCGGCTACGGCTCGACGATTCTGAACGCCGATGATGTCATGCCGGGCGTAGCGGACCTGATGCCGGTGCTGCAAGTCGAGGCCACTTTCCCGGACGGCACCAAGCTCGTGACCGTTCACGATCCGGTGCGCCCCGGCCAGCGCAGCAAAGACGCGACGGCGGTCGTGCCCGGCGAGATCCTGACCCCGGAGGGCGAGATCGAACTCAACGTGGGCCGCAGGAAAGTCACGCTCAAGGCCGTCAACTCCGGCGATCGTCCGATCCAGATTGGCAGTCACTATCATTTTTTCGAAGCCAACAAGGCGCTGGAGTTCGACCGCGCCCTGTCGTTCGGCATGCATCTGGACATTCCCGCCGGCACCGCGGTGCGCTTCGAGCCGGGCGAAACCAAGCAGGTCACGCTTGCCGCGTTCGGCGGCAGCGGCGAGATTTTCGGGTTGAACAATCTGACGGAGGGCACGACCCGGGATGCTGCAGCCAAGTCCGCCGCCGTGGCCAATGCGAAGTCGCGCGGCTTCAAAGGCGCCTGATCGTCGATTCGCTTCCCGAACGATCCACTAACCACTAGCCACTTTATCCCTTAGCGAAGCTCCCATGGCCAAGATGACCCGTCGCGAATACGCTGCAATGTACGGCCCCACCACAGGCGATGCCGTGCGACTCGGCGATACGTCGCTGCTGGCCGAGATCGAGCACGATTACGCCGTGCCGGGCGATGAATGCCTGCATGGCGGCGGCAAAACGCTGCGCGATGGCATGGGTTTGAAAGCCGGATTCAGCAGCGCGCAAGGCGCGCTCGACATGCTGATCTGCAACGCGACGATCATCGATCCCGTGCTCGGCATCGTCAAAGGCGATATCGGCATCAAGGACGGCAAGATCGTCGCCATCGGCAAGGCCGGCAATCCGGAAGTCATGGACGGCGTGCATCCGAAACTTGTCTGTGGCGTGGCGACCACGGTGCGTGATGCCGAAGGGCTGATCGCCACACCGGGCGGCATCGATGTGCACGTGCATTTCGATTCGGCGCAGCTCTGCGAGCATGCGATCGCCTCCGGACTGACCACCATGATCGGCGGCTCGCTCGGTCCGATCACCGTGGGCATCGATTGCGGCGGCGAATGGAACGTCGGCAAGATGCTGCAGGCGTCCGAAGCCTGGCCGATCAATTTCGGGTTCCTTGGCCGGGGCAATACGTCCAAGCCGCAATCCCTCGAAGAGCAACTGCGCGGCGGCTGCCTGGGTCTCAAGATCCACGAAGACTGGGGCGCGATGCCGGCGGTCATCGATACCTGCCTGTCGGTGGCCGACGAACTCGACTTCCAGGTGCAACTGCATACCGACACGCTCAACGAGTCCGGTTTCCTGGAAGACACGCTTGCGGCGATCAAGGGCCGCACTATCCACATGTACCACACGGAAGGTGCGGGGGGCGGACACGCGCCGGACATCATCGCAGTGGCGGGCAAGATGAACTGCCTGCCCTCATCGACCAATCCGACCAATCCCTATACCGTGAACACGTTCGACGAGCATCTCGACATGATCATGGTGTGCCATCACCTCAATCCCGCCGTGCCGGAAGATGTCGCGTTCGCGGAATCGCGCATCCGCGCGCAGACCATTGCCGCCGAGGACGTGCTGCACGACATCGGCGCCATCTCGATGCTCGGCTCCGACAGCCAGGGCATGGGCCGCATCAACGAAGTCATCTGCGCGCACCTGGCAACTCGCGTCCAAGATGAAAGACCAGCGCGGGCGGCTATCCGAAGAGAAGACGCGCCTCGGGGATAACGAGCGCATCAAGCGCTACATCGCCAAATACACCATCAATGCGGCCAGGACCTTCGGCATCGACCGGTACATCGGTTCCCTGGAAGACGGCAAGATCGCCGACATCGTGCTGTGGCGCCCGGGATTCTTCGGCATCAAGCCGGAACTGGTGGTGAAAGGCGGCTTCATCGCCTGGGGCGCCATGGGCGATTCCGCCGCGTCGTTGATGACCTGCGAGCCGCTGATCATGCGCCCGCAATGGGGCGCATTCGGCGAGGCCAAAAAAGCGCTGTCGGTGAATTTCGTCAATCATCTGGCGGTGGAGGCCGATACCCAGGGCAAACTCGGCATGACCAAGGCGCTGCTGCCGGCCGGCAACACCCGCAGGCTCAACAAATCGCACATGCTGCACAATGACGCCTGCCCGAACATCACCGTGAACCCGCAGACCTTCGACGTCATGATCGACGGCAAGGTCATCACCTGTGAACCCGCGAAAGTGGTGCCGCTCGCGCAAAGGTATATGTTCAGGTAGGAGAGGGACGAGGGACGAGGGCTAGGGACTAGGGACTAGGGACTAGGGGAGGGACGAGGGGCTAGGGACTAGGGGCTAGGAAAAAGCGGGGGATAAGGCGAGGGCAAGTTAAGCGCTAATAAATGAGGAACGACGGCGTAAGAAATACTGCCTTATCCTCTAGCCCCTCAGCCCCTAGCCCCTAGACCCAAGCCGCTAGCCCCTGACGCGGAATCGGCCATACAGACAAGAGGAAAAAACAGATGAACACTGTCACGCCCACACCCGAAGGCAAGGCGCTCGCCGCGGCTCGCCACCCGGGCGGCGCGCGTGTCGGCATCGGCGGCCCGGTGGGCTCGGGCAAGACCCGGCTGCTGGAGCAGCTCATTCCGCGCTTCATCCAGCGCGGCACGCACCTGGCGGTCATTACCAACGATCTTGCGACCAAGGAAGACGCCGAGCGCGTGCGCCGCAGCGGGCTCATCGATCCGGCGCGCGTGCTGGCGGTCGAGACCGGGGCCTGCCCGCACACGGCCATTCGCGAAGATCCGACCATGAATATCCAGGCCGCCGACGAGCTGGACGAGAAGTACGGCAATCTCGACCTGATCCTGATCGAGTCCGGCGGCGACAACCTGGCCTCGACGTTTTCCCTGGATCTGGTGGATTACTGGATATTCGTGATCGACGTCGCCGGCGGCGACGACATTCCGCGCAAGCGCGGGCTTGGCGTGCTCCAGTGCGATCTGCTGGTCATCAACAAGACCGATCTTGCGCCGTACGTCAACGTGGACCTCGATCGCATGGTGCGCGAAGCCAACCAGGTTCGCGGCGGCCGCCCGGTGTTATTGACCAATTGCGCGAAGGGCGAAGGCGTCGACGCCGTCGTCGAGACCATTTCGCGCCAGGTGTTGTTCGACCGGTGAGCCCTCTCGACGCACAACCGGCCGTTCTGGCGCCGCCGCAGGTCGACCTGAAATTCGCGCGCGATGCGAATGGCGAAACCTACATGCATCGCCAGCGTGTGGGCTATCCCTTTCACGTGGGCAGAAATCTGAAAATGGCCGGCGATCCGCCCGGCATGCCGACGGTGTACCTGCAATCCTGTTCGGGCGGAATTTTTCAGGGCGATGACCTGCGGTTGCGCATCGCTGCGGGCGAGGGGGCGGCCGCGCATGTGGCGACTGCCGCCTCGACCATCGTGCATGGCATGGAGTCACACACCGCAAGCCAGCAGACCGAATTGCATGCCCACGCGGGCGCGCTGCTCGAGTATCTGCCTGACCCTCTGATCCTGTTTCCGCGGGCGAAGCTGTTCAGCGGCGTGACGGTGACCGTGCATCCGGGCGCGACGGTGCTGCTCTGCGATGCCTTGCTGTTGCACGATCCGAGAGGCGACGACGGTTGCTTCGACTGGTTGCGAGCCGATACGGTGATTCAGGATCCGGCAGGCAGGGTGCTGGCCCGAGACCGGTTCCAGATCGAAGGCGCGCAGTTGGCGCGCAGGTTGGCCGGGATTACCGGAAACTGGAAAGCGCAGGGCAGTCTGTTCGCGATCGGCGGCCCCCATCCGCCCGCAGAGGTGGCCGCGGCCTTGCGCGCGGCGCTGTCGTCGGGTGAAATCTATGCAGGTGCGACGGTCCTGCCAAACCAGGCCGGCGCCTGGGCGCGTATCCTTGCAACGGATGCCGCCGCATTGAAAGCCGCCTTGCATGATGGGTGGGCGGCCGTCCGCCAATTACTGACCGGGGCGGCTCCCACGCCGCGAAGGAAATGAATCCATGAAGCCGCAGGATAGCGACAACCTTACGCCCGCCAACGGGATCGTTCGCCAGTACACCATCGACGCGGAGCCTTACTACCGCGCGATCGCCGATGAGGTCGGCCTGTTCGAGGCGGCCTACGCCGTGCGCATGCCGATGATGCTCAAGGGCCCCACCGGTTGCGGCAAGACGCGCTTCGTCGAATACATGGCGTGGAAGCTCGGCAAACCGCTGATCACGCTGGCATGCAACGAGGACATGACCGCTTCCGACCTGGTCGGTCGCTACCTGCTCGATGCCGAAGGAACGCGCTGGCAGGATGGCCCCTTGACCCTCGCCGTGCGTTACGGGGCCATCTGCTACCTCGATGAAGTCGTCGAGGCGCGCCAGGACACCACGGTCGTGATCCATCCGCTGACCGATGCACGGCGCGTGCTGCCGCTGGAAAAGAAGAACGAGCTGGTGCACGCGCATCCGGATTTCCAATTGGTGATTTCCTACAATCCGGGTTATCAAAGCATCCTCAAGGATCTGAAGCAATCGACCAAGCAGCGCTTTGGCGCGCTCGACTTCACTTACCCGACCCGCGACGTGGAAATCGAAATCGTCAGCCACGAATCCGGCGTCGGCCCGGAAACCGCCGGCAAGCTGGTGAGCATCGCCGAGCGCGCGCGCAACCTGAAAGGCCATGGCCTGGAAGAAGGCATTTCCACGCGCATGCTGATCTATGCCGCTTCGCTGATCGGCCAGGGCGTGGAACCCGTCGCGGCCTGTCATGTGTCGCTGATCCGGCCGATTACCGACGATGCCGACATCCGCGATGCGCTCGGCGCCACCGTCCGCGCCTGCTTTTAACCTGTCACGTCGTCACGACGTCACGATCGTCACGGTATTTCATGGCAAAGCTGGACGACTATAGCGAGCTGCTCGAGGCCTTGGGGCCGCACGCGCGCGAGCTGTTGCAGTCGGGCTGGCTCGAAGCGAGCCGCTCGTTCAGCGACAGCGGGCTGAAGCGCTATCTGGAGGGCGCGCGCGAGCTCTCGACCGCGGGCCTGGGCTGGAGCGTGGTGCTGGCGTATCTGCGCGAGACGCCGGCCGTTGCGCGCCAGGTCGGCGAAGAGGCGGCGTTCGACGCCGTCGATGCGGCACTGGCCGTCTATGCCCACATCGACACGCGCACCGCGGAGCAGGTGTTCGCGACCAGCACCATCGCCGCGCGGCGCTTGCAGGACGGCGCGCTGTATCGGGCGTATCTCGCCTTCATCGCCGAGCTGGCGCGGGATGCACCGGCTGGCATCGCACCCTTGCTGCAGCGGCTCGACCGGCTGCTCGAACAGATGACGTTCGACGGTCTGCAGCGCTGGGCCATGCTCGGCGTGCAGTCGCACATGCGCGACCCCAACGCGCAGGCGCGCTACTTCATGCTCGACAGCGAAGAAGGGCGCCAGTCCCTGCAGGCGGAAGTCGACCAGACGGTGTTCCCGGATGTCGAGCGCCGCCTGTCGCTCTATCTGCGGGCACTGTGGGGCCGCAACATCAAGCTGCGGCCGGTCATCCATACCAAGGGGGCAAGTGCCGGGCGGCGCGCCACCCTCGACGGCTGGACCATTCGCATGCCGCAATCGTTCCGCGGTTTCGGCGGCCAGACCGGACTCGCGCTTTATCGGGCCGCCGCAGCCCATGCGGCGGCGCATATCGTGTTTACCGCGCAGCGCTTTCCCGTCGGCAGCCTCAAGCCGCTGCAAGTCGCGCTGGTGTCATTGATCGAAGATGCGCGGGTCGAGCAGTTGGTCATGCGCGAGTTCCCCGGCCTGCGTAACCTGTGGAAAACTTTTCATGTCGCGCAGGCAGGCGGCGCGGTAACCGCCGGATCGCTGATGGCGCGCCTCGCACGCGCGCTCATCGATGAAGACTTCGAGGATGACAATCCCTGGGTCGTCAAAGGCCGCCGCCAGTTTTTCGAACAGCGCGAGTACTGGCATGAGCAATCCATGAGCCGCGCGCTCGGCGGGCTGCTGGGCAACGACATGGGCCAGATGCGGGTGCAGTTCAATTTCAAGACCTATGTGGTCGAACCGGCGTACCGCGACGACAACCAGGGCATCTGGGATTTCGGCGACCTGGGCGAGCCTTCGCCCGATGACGACGATGTCGTGATGCAGGGTGCCCGCCTCGCCGACGACGAGTCCAACACCGGCGAGGACGAAGGCGAGCAGGGGCCCGAACCGCCGCCGCAGGAAGAAGAGCAAGTCAAGCTCACGGCGCCGTCGCGGCACGACGAAGCCCTCAAGGAAGAGCCGCTCTCGCCGCCGATCCGTTACGACGAATGGGATTACATCATCGGCCGCGAGCGCCAGTCGTGGTGCACCTTGCTCGAAAAGCCCGCGCCCGAGGGCGATGCGCGCGCGGTCGACGCCATCCTCGAGCGCAACCAGGATCTGGTCAATCGCGTGAAATATCTCGTCAAGGCGGTGCAGGTGCAACGGCCGATCCGGCTCAAGAAGCGGCTGGAAGGCGACCGGCTCGACCTCGACGCCTGCATCAACGCCACCATCGACCTGCGCATGCGCATTCCGCCCGATCCGCGCGTGCATGCCATGCTCGGCCGCCAGCAGCGGGACCTGTCTGTGCTGGTGCTGCTGGACCTGTCGCAATCGACCAACGACCTGATCAGCGATGAGTCCACGACCGTACTGAATCTGGCTCGCGAAGCCACCGTGCTGCTGGCGGACGCCATGGCGCGGATCGGCGACAGTTTCGCGATCCATGGATTCTCATCCAATGGTCGCCACGATGTCGGCTATTACCGTTTCAAGGATTTCGACCGGCCGTACGGCGAATTACCCAAAGCCCGCCTCGCCGGCATGACGGGCCAGCTCTCGACACGCATGGGCACCGCGCTGCGCCACGCGGGCTCGTTTCTGCAGGAACGCCGTGCGCACAAGAAGCTGATCCTGCTGCTGACCGACGGCGAACCGTCCGACATCGACGTGCACGACGCGCAGTATCTCGTGTTCGACGCCAAGAAAGCCGTGGAGGAGAACAACCGCCACGGCATTTTCACCTACTGCATGAGCCTCGATCCCAAGGCCGACCGTTATGTCTCGCGGATTTTCGGCTTGCGCAATTACATGGTGCTGGACCATATCCGCCGGCTGCCGGAGAAACTGCCGCTGCTATACATGCGCGTGACGCATTAGCAATCCGCCGGATCGCTTCACAGGGCGCAGTGGCTTGGTTTACCATGCGCCGTCGGGCTGCGCCGCGCCAGGTTCGCGGGATGAGGGCAAGCGCTGCAGGCCGGCCTGAACTGTCGTGCGCGCGCACGGCGGACACTCGAAGATCATCCAGAAACGGGAGCAGTCATGAGCAAGAGCCAGGACGCAAAGAAAAACGTCAAGAAGGCGCCGAGTAAAACGCCGAAGGAAAAGAAGGAAGCCAAGCGTTTGAAGAAGGCCGATAAGAAGCACTGAGCAGTTTTGGCCGAAGGCTGCCTGCGCTAAAGCCAGAGCGATACCGGGCACGGCACGGGTTCGGTTGACCAGCGCCAGACGCGCGGTCAGCCGGCGGCCGCAGCCGGCTTCGCTCAAGCAATGCGGAGCCGGCATCCTGGCGGCGTTGCTTTTGTGCGATGTGCCCATATCTGCATGGATCGACAGGCGCGCCAGCGCACTGCATTTCAGGTCCCTCCCGCCATGATCCCATTTTCGATCCTCGACCTTTCTCCGATCCCCAAGGGCGCGAGTGCGTCCGTCGCCCTGCGCAACACGCTGGAACTAGCCCGGCATGCGGAAGGCCTCGGCTATTTGCGCTACTGGCTGGCCGAGCATCACAACATGCCCGGCATTGCCAGCGCTGCCACGGCGCTGGTCATCGGCCATGTGGCCGGCGGTACCCGCAGCATTCGCGTGGGATCCGGCGGCATCATGTTGCCCAATCATTCGCCGCTGGTGGTCGCCGAGCAGTTCGGAACGCTCGCCTCGCTGTATCCGGATCGCATCGATCTGGGTCTCGGGCGCGCACCGGGCACGGACATGCTGACCGCTCGCGCCCTGCGTCGAGAGATGCAGGACAGCGCCGACCAGTTCCCGCAGGACGTGCAGGAATTGCAGCATTATTTCGCGCAGGCGCAACCCGGGCAGGCCATTCGCGCTGTGCCGGGCGCGGGGCTCGAAGTGCCGATCTGGCTGCTGGGGTCGAGCCTGTTCAGCGCGCAGCTTGCCGCCCTGCTCGGACTGCCGTTTGCATTCGCGTCGCATTTCGCGCCGGACCTGATGCGCCAGGCGCTGGACATCTACCGCAGCCGGTTCGAGCCGTCGGCGCAACTGGACCGGCCGTATGCCATGCTCGGCGCGAACGTGCTGGCCGCCGAGTCGGATGCGCAGGCGCGCTATCACTTTACTTCCCAGCAACAATCATTCATCAATCTGCGGCGCGGATCGCCCGGAGAAGTGCCGCCGCCGATCGACGACATCGGCACCTACTGGTCGGCCGCCGAACAGGCCATGGTGGAACGCTCGCTCGCGGTTTCGTTCGTCGGTTCGGTGGAGACGGTCGAACACGGACTCGCGGCCTTCATCGAATCCCTGAAGCCCGATGAACTCATGATCACCGCGCACATTTTCGATCAGGCGGCGCGCTTGCGCTCGATCGAGCTGGTCGCGCAAGTACGCGAGCGGTTGAGTGCGCGCAGCCACGCGTCCGATGGCGTGCGGGCGGCAGGCTAGCCGCCCGCCGCCCGCGTCGCGCTCAGAACGTTTCCGTGTAAGGCCGCAAATCGATCTCCTGCGCCCAGGCCGTGCGCGGTTGGCGATGCAGTTGCCAGAATGTTTCGGCAATGGCGTCGATGCCCAGCAGGCCTTCCTCGCCGCGTTCCCTGACCATCTCCGGCCGGCGCTGGCGCAGCCGGTCGCCGTTGATGCCGCCGTCGATCACGACATGCGCAACGTGCAGGCCTTGCGGGCCGAACTCGCGCGCCATGCTTTGCGCCAGCATGCGCAGGCCCGCCTTGGCCGCGGCGAAATGGGCAAATCCGGGTTTACCGCGCAGGCTGCCCGAGGCGCCGGTGAATAACACCGTGCCGCGCCCCAGCGGAACCAGCCGGCGCGCGGCTTCGCGTCCCACCAGGAAACCGCCGAAGCAGCCGACACGCCAGAAATCCTCGAACGTTTGCGCCGACAATTCCCGGAAATCCAGCATCTGGTTGTTGCCCGCGTTGTAGGCCACGAGATCGAGCGGCTCCAGGCCGGCGGCGGGCGACTGGGCGCGCTCGAACAGGCGCAGCACATCCTCTTCGCGCGTGGTGTCCATCTGAACGGGTTCGGCACTGCCGCCTTGCGAAGCGATGGAGCGGGCCACCTGTTCGATCTTGCCGGCGCTGCGACCCGCCGCGAACACGTGATAGCCGCCCTGGGCGAAACGCCGGCACAGCGCTGCGCCCAGACCCAGCTCCGCGCCGACGCCCACTACGACAGCGGTTGGTTTACCCATATCAATTCTCCCCGATTGCGAACTGTTTCCTGATCCTGAGCCGGTTGGCGCCAATCAGCGTAGCGCCGCGCGCTCCTCGCCACGGAACCAGACGCCCGCGGCAATGGCGACCGTGATGGTCGCGCCGTACACCACGAGGCCGAGCGACAGCGCCGCGAACAACCATGCCATGGAGCCGGTCAGTTGCAAGACGAGCCAGCCGCCGCCAATGCCGATGAGCAGGCGTAGGGAACTTCCCAGCAAAGGCCAGAGCAGTCGACCCGCGCCCTGCGACGCAAAATAAAGGCACAGGCCCAGTCCGAAAAAGCCGTAGGCCGGTCCGACGATACGCAGGTAGCCTTCGCCGGCGTCCAGCATGACGGGGTCATCGCCGAAAAGCTGCAGCCACGCGTGCGGCCAGAGCGCCGCCGCAAGGCCAATTGTTTCCGTGAGCCCGAAGGCGATGGCGCCGCCGATCAGCGCGATGCGCAGCGCGCGCGCCGGCTGGCCGGCGCCGATATTGGTGCCGACCAGCGCCACCAGGGGCGCGCCAAGGCCGAATACCAGCGGGATCAGCAGATACTCCAGGCGCGCTGCCGTGCCGTAGCCGGCCACGGCGTTGGGTCCGCCCGCCATGCCGACGAGGGCCGTGGCAAGCGCGAACACCAGCGTGGTCTGCAAAGTATTGATCGAACCCAACGCGCCCACGCGCAGGATGTCCATGAACAGAATCCGGCGCAGCTTTGGCAGGACCGGATGCACGACCGAGCGGCCTGACCACAGATACCACGCCATGGCCGCCGTTGTCAGCGCGGTCGTGAGCACGACGGCGAGGCCGCCGCCGACAATCCCCATGGCAGGAATGGGCCCCACGCCGAAAATCAGTGCAGGGGACAGGGGGACCAACAGCACTACGCCGGCGCAAATGGCGATCGAGGGCACCAGCATGTTTCCCGTTCCCCGCAACGCGCTCGCCAGGGCATTCATCAGCCAAACCAGCACGGCGCCAGCGAACACGACGTTCGAATAGCGCAATGCCGCGTCGAGCGACGCCCCCTCGCCGCCCATCGCACGATACAACTGCGGACCCAGCGCGATGAACAGGACGCTGAAAATCAGTCCGAGCGCCACGTTCACGATGATCGCGTGCATGACCAGCGCGTCGGCATCGTCGCGCCGGCCCGAACCCAGGGCGCGCGCGATCGCGGCGGAGATCGCGCCCCCGACCGAGCCGGCCGAGAGCATCTGCATCATCATGAAGCCCGGAAACACCAGCGCCATGCCGGCGAGCGCATCGGTGCCGAGCTTCGCGACGAACCAGGTTTCGATCAACCCGGTGGCTGCCTGAGCCATCATTACCAGAATATTGGGCCACGCCATGCGCAGCAGTGTCGGCACGATGCTGCCGGCCAGCAGCATTTGCGTGCGCGGGTTGAGCGCCGCGCGTCCGGCTTCGGCGCCTGCCGCCGCCGGCAGCGGTGTGCTCACGAGCGGGTTCCGCGCTTGCGGATGACGCGGCGCTCGAACGGCGAACCCGCAGCCGGCTCGTCGGCGGCCTGGCCCCACGCGCTCTGCGCGAGCTTGCGCCGCGTTACTTCACTGGCAGCCGGCCCGGGGGCAACCCTGAAATCCGGCCCGATGAGCGCACGGCCGGTCTTGCGATCGATCATCAAGGGGTCTGCGACTGCGCCGGTTTTCGCGTGTACCAGCAAGACACTTTCGCCTTCGGGGGCAAAGTGCTTGTTGCCCCACGCCTGCATCGCCACGATGACCGCCTGGAAATCACGGCCGCGCTCGGTGAGCACATACTCGTAGCGCGGCGGGCGCTCGCTGTAACGGCGTTTCTGCAGCAAGCCTGACTTGACGAGCGACGCCAGCCGACGCGTGAGCATGTTGGGGGCAATGCCCAGGCTTTCCTGGAATTGATCGAAGCGCGTCAGCCCGTGCAGGGCGTCGCGAATGATGAGCATGCTCCACCACTCGCCGACGCGCTCCAGGCTGCGGGCAATGGGGCATTGCATCCTGCCGATGTTCTTGTGTCGCATGCCGGCATGCTAGTGTAGTGACTTTCATAATGCAAGTAACTGGGCCCGGCCGCCCCGGTTGGCGCGGGCGCGTGCATTAGAATGGCGGCATTGCCTTCGGGCCGCGTGCATGGAGACAAATGTTGAAACTGACCGAGTTGCTGGGCATCGACCTGCCCATAATCCAGGCGCCCATGGCAGGCGCTCAGGGCAGTGCCATGGCGCTTGCCGTCTCCAATGCCGGCGGGCTGGGTTCGGTCCCCTGCGCCATGCTCACGGCGGAGGGTCTGAGCAAGGAACTGGCCGTCATGAAGGCCGCCACCAGCAAGCCCTTCAATGTCAATTTCTTCTGCCACGCGGAGCCGGTCGCGGACGCGTCGCGCGAGTCCGGCTGGCGCGCGGCGCTCACGCCTTATTACCGGCAATACGGCATCGATCCGGCCGGCATACCGGCGGGACCCGGACGCGCGCCGTTCAGCACCGCGTTTGCCGACGTGCTGGAGGCGTATCAGCCCGCGGTGGTGAGTTTTCATTTCGGCCTGCCCCCCGCGGAATTGCTGGCGCGCGTAAAAACCTGGCGTTCAAAAATTTTCTGTTCTGCAACCACGGTGGAAGAAGCGTGCTGGCTCGAAGCCCAGGGCGTCGATGCGGTGATCGCGCAAGGCGTGGAAGCGGGAGGGCACCGCGGCATTTTTCTGTCCGGGGACCTGACCACGCAAGTGGGCACGTTCGCGCTGCTGCCGCAGGTGGTTCGCGCGGTCAAGGTGCCGGTGATCGCTGCCGGCGGCATTGCGGATGCCACAGGCGTCGCCGCGGCGCTGGCGCTGGGTGCCGCGGGCGTGCAGTGCGGCACGGCTTACCTGTTATGTCCCGAAGCGAGCATTACCGCGGTTCACCGCCAGGCCCTCAAAAGTGAAGCCGCCCGCCATACCGCCCTGACGAATCTGTTCACCGGCAGGCCCGCGCGCGGCATCATGAACAGGATCATGCGCGAGCTGGGCCCGCTCAGCGAGCTGGCGCCGCAGTTCCCGCTGGCGACTTCGGCGATCATGCCGCTGCGCGCGAAGTCCGAGGCGCAAGGCTCCGGCGATTTTTCGCCGCTCTGGGCGGGTCGAGAACGCCACGGGATGCAAGGAGATCCCCGCGGCGCAACTCACGCGGGAACTGGCGGGCGGACTCTGACGGGCTCGGCCGTCTCGAGGCGCGCCGAATCCGCCAGGAACCGCAGCAAGTAGCGCGCGGTGCGGCTTTCCACCGATGCCGCCACCTCGACAGGCCGGCCCGCGGCGACGATGCGCCCCCCTTCGTCGCCGGCGCCCGGCCCCAGGTCGATCACCCAGTCGCTGCCCGCAACGACGCGCATGTCGTGCTCCACGACGATCACGGTGTTGCCGGAATCCACCAGTCCTTGCAGTTGCGCCATGAGCTTTTCGACGTCCGCCGGATGCAATCCCGTCGTGGGTTCGTCGAGCACGTAGAGGGTGTCACCCTGGTGCGCGCGCTGCAATTCGGTGGCGAGTTTGATGCGCTGGGCTTCGCCTCCGGACAGTTCGGTGGCCGGTTGTCCCAGGCGCAAATAGCCCAGCCCGACTTCCCTGAGTACCTCGAGCGGATGATGGACCGTGGGTTGATCGGCGAAAAATTCGCTGGCCTCGTCCACCGTCAACCCCAACACCTGCGCGATACTGCGCTCGCGATACTTTACTTTCAGCGTGTCATCGTTGAACCGCGCCCCATGACAAGTCGGGCAGGGCGCATAGACGCTGGGCAGGAACAGCAGTTCGACCATCACCGAGCCTTCGCCTTCGCACGTCGCGCAGCGCCCCTTTGCGACGTTGAACGAGAAGCGTCCGGCGTCGAAATGGCGCGCGCGGGCGGCCTTGGTGGCCGCGAATAACTTGCGGATGGGGTCGAACAATCCCGTATAGGTCGCCAGATTGGACCGCGGCGTGCGCCCGATGGGTTTCTGGTCCACGCGAACCAGGCGCTTCAGGTCCTGCACACCTTCGGTAATGCGCCCTCCCAACGTATGCACGGTGGTGCGTTCGAGGCTCTCGGCGTCCTCCTCTTCGGGCGCAACGCGCTGACCGAGGTGCGCTGCCACCAGTTCCACCAGGACCTCGCCGACGAGACTGGATTTTCCAGAGCCGGAAACGCCGGTAACGGCCGTGAAAGCGCCCAGGGGAAAATCGACGTCCAGGCCGGCGAGATTATTGCGCGTCACGCCCCGCAGGCGCAGCCAGCCAGAGGGAGCACGAGGCGCCGGGCCGACGAAGCCGGCTTCCGGGAACAAGTATCGGCGCGTTTGCGAGGCAGTCACGTTGCGAAGGCCGTCCGGCGGCCCGCTGTAAAGAATGCGTCCGCCGTGCACGCCGGCCGCCGGCCCGACATCGACGATCCAGTCGGCATGGCGGATTACGTCGAGTTCGTGTTCGACGACGAACAGCGAATTGCCGGATTGCTTCAACCGGTCGAGTGAGCGCAGCAACGCTTCGGTATCGGCAGGATGCAGGCCCGCGGAGGGTTCGTCGAGGACATACACGACGCCGAACAGGTTGGAGCGCACCTGGGTGGCGAGTCGCAGGCGTTGCAACTCGCCGGGCGAGAGCGTGGGCGTGATTCGATCGAGCGCGAGATAACCCAGACCCAGGTCGATCAGCGTTGCAATGCGTGCCAGCATGTCCTCGGCGATTCGCTGCGTCACGATGGCCCGCTCCGGATGCGCCTCGGCCAGCTGCGCAAAGCGGGACGCTTTGCCGCTGGCGAAGGGTCGCATGATCTCGGCCACGCGCTTCAACGGCAGTTGCGAAAACGCGGCGATATCGAGGCCGGCGAAGCTGACCGACAGCGATTCACGGCGCAGCCGCTTGCCGAGACACAGCGGGCATTCGGTACTGCCCATGAATTTCGCCACCCGCCTCTTGATCATGGCGCTCGGCGTATTGGCGAACGTGTCCATCACATAGCGCCGCGCGCTGGAGAACGTCCCCATGTAGCTGGGCTCTTCCTTGCGCCGGATGGCGCGGCGGATTTCCGCGGCATTGAAACCAATGTAGACCGGCACGCGCGGCTGCTCATCGGTGAAAAGAATCCAGTTGCGCTCCTTCCTGGGCAGCTCGCGCCACGGGCGGTCGATGTCGTATCCCAGCGAAACCAGCATGTCGCGCAAATTCTGCCCATGCCAGGCGGGCGGCCAGGCGGCGACCGCCCGCTCGCGGATGCTCAGCGCCGGATCCGGCACGAGCGAGCGCTCCGTAACATCGTAGATGCGCCCCAGCCCATGGCAGCGCGGACACGCGCCCGCGAGCGTGTTGGGTGAGAACGACTCCGCCTCGAGGTGCGCCTGGCGCGACGGATAATCGCCCGCGCGTGAATAGAGCATGCGCAACAGATTGGACAAGGTGGTCACACTGCCGACCGACGATCGCGTCGTGGGCGAGCCGCGGTGCTGCTGCAAGGCCACCGCGGGGGGCAGCCCATTGATCGCGTCGACGTCGGGGACTTCCATCTGGTCGAACAGCCGCCGGGCGTAAGGCGACACCGATTCGAGGTATCGCCGCTGCGCTTCCGCATACAGGGTGCCGAATGCGAGCGACGATTTGCCTGAGCCGGAGATTCCCGTGAACACGATAAACGCATCGCGCGGCAGATCGACATCGACATTCTTCAGATTGTGCGTGCGGGCTCCGCGCACCTCGACGTGGGCTGACCCGGATTCCGGGGAGTCCGGTGCAAGGCTATACTCTGCGGTGCGCGGCATTGGGGGGCAGGCTTGGACTGAAAGCGTGAACGGGCTGTTGGTGAGATTGAGAGTGAGGCGGGACGCGATAGGGAAAGTTCCCCTTGGTTCTGGGCGCCGGGATTCACCCGTATTGTCACTTGCGCATGCAAATGGTTGACATTACTGCAAACTAATTGCCGGCAAGGACGTGCCGTCGCAGAGTGGCCCCTGGCGTGGGAAACTTTGGCAGATTCGCACTGTCTCGTTTCGGCAGGTGTACGCCGGGCATTAAGATTCATAAACCCTGACTGAAAAGTGGTCACCCATGAATGAAACTGCTTCCCCCCAAAAACAGACCAGCGCCCTGTCCATCCCCCTGGAAAGGGATGTGTTTCTGCGCACGCTCATCCGCGAGCTGGCCGGCACCTTGCAGGATGTGGTCGGACTGGAAGAAGCGTCCGGCTTTGTCAGCGTCGTGGGCCAGAAAATCGGGGACCAGATCAACGAAAGCTACAAGAACGCCCTGCAGGTGGAAGGTCTGGACCGTCCTCAGGTTGCGGCCGTGCTGGTGGACCTGAAGCGCCGCATCCAGGGTGATTTCTATGTCATCGAGGAAACCGACGAAAAGATCGTCCTGGGCAATCGCGCCTGCCCATTTGGGGAAAAAGTGATCGGGCGGCCGGCGATGTGCATGATGACGTCCAACGTGTTCGGTGTGATCGCCTCCCAGAATCTGGGCTACGCCAAAGTGGAACTCCAGGAAACCATCGCTCAATCGCACGCGCAGTGCCGCGTCGTCGTGCATCTGAAAGCCAATGCGGCGTCCGAAACGTCCGACGGACGGGAATATTTCAAGGCCTGAAACCAGCCATGGACGTGGAGGTGTTTGGCCGGGTCGCGGCCCAGTTGCCCGACGCGATGATGCTGGTCACTGTTGACGGGGCAATCAAGACGGCGAACCCGGCGGCGGGCGAGTTGCTTGGCCGTCCTGTGTCCACCTTGCAGGGGAAGACACTGGCAGGGATTGCGGGCACTGGCGCAACGTCCATCTCCGCATACCTGCGCTCTTGCTTGCGCAGCACGTCCCCCGTGCCCGGAGCGATGACTCTTATCGCCGCAGACGGCCACTCCCACGATTACCGGACCAGCGGCGCGCTCTGGCATGCGGATTCGCCCGCGCAGGCGCCGCTGATTCTGCTCAGGCTGAGCCCCAAGGGCGCTGCAAACCGGTTCATCGAACTCAACCAGCGCATCGATGAACTCGGACGAGAAGTGCGGCGACGGCAACACGCCGAGTCGTTGCTCGCCGCGCAGGAACAGTTGCTGCGCGTGACGCTGGCCAGCATTGGGGATGGCGTGATCACCACCGATGCCGCGGGCCGGATTACCTTCATGAACGAGGTGGCCCAGACGCAGACCGGGTGGTCGCAGGACGAGGCGCTGGGCCGTCCGCTGAGCGAGGTCTTCGTGATCATTGACGAGACCACGCGCGCGCTCGCGGAGAATCCGGCCGCCAAGGTATTAAGGGAAGGAACAATCGTCGGGTTGGCCAATCATACGATCCTGATCCGCAAGGACGGCTCCGGGCAGCCCATCGACGATTCCGCCGCGCCGATCCGCAATGAAGCCGGTGACACGCTGGGCGTGGTACTGGTATTCCGTGACATAACGCAACGCCGCATGCTGGAACGCGAAGTTCAACAGCGCGCGGAAACGCTTCTGAACGTGAATCGGCGCAAGGACGAATTTCTCGCGATGCTGGCGCACGAACTGCGCAATCCGCTGGCCCCGCTGCGTAATGGCGTGCGCATTCTGCAGCAGGCGATCGCGATGAGCGGCATCGACCTGGTGAGTATCGTGCAGGGCAATGCCGCAATGATGGAGCGGCAGGTGAATCAACTGACGCGCCTGATCGATGACCTGCTCGATGTCGCGCGCATCGATCGTGGCCAGATCACCCTGGTGCGGCGCATCCTGCCCCTCAATGCGGTGCTCGAACGAGCCATCGAAACCGTGCGCCCCGGCATGGAGTTACGCCATCATGTGTTCAGCGCCCGGTTGCCGGCCCCGTCCGTGCAGGTGGACGGGGACCTGGAGCGTCTGTCGCAGGTGTTTTCGAACATCCTGGCGAACGCGGTGAAGTTCACCGACCCCGGTGGAACAATCCAGATCGACACTGAACTGGCCGGAGCCGAAGTTGCCATTCGTGTCCGCGATACCGGGATCGGCATGTCGGCCGAACTCATTCCCGAGATATTCGATTTGTTCACGCAGGGTGACAAATCCCTGGCGCGTCCCCTGGCTGGATTGGGCATCGGCCTGTCGGTCGTGCGCATGCTGGTCGCCATGCACGGCGGCAAGGTCGAAGCGCGCAGCGACGGGCCGGGTCTCGGAAGTGAGTTCATCGTCCGGCTGCCGGTGGCAGAAGCCGCCGCCCTGCGGGATGAGCCGGCGGCAGACATGGCGCACACCCAGGCGCCGGCGGCCGGCGGCGGTGTCAGCCGGATTCTGGTGGTCGATGACAACAACGACGCGGCCGAGACGCTTGCCGTGTTGCTGCGCTACGACAATTACGACGTGAAAATCGCCGATGGCGCCAAAACGGTCATCGATCTGTTGCCTGGCTTCCGGCCGCACATCATCGTGCTGGACATCGGGCTCCCAGGCATGGACGGGTATGCACTGGCCAAGCTCTTGCGCAGCCGTCCCGATACGCGCGCCGCGCTGCTGATCGCCATAACGGGGTATGGTCAGGCCGAAGACCGCGCGCGCGCGCATGCGGCGGGCATCGACCATCACATGACCAAGCCTGTGGATTTCATGAAGCTGCGCACGCTGCTGGCCACGGCCGGCGCGACCGGGCCGGCGCCGTAGGCCGCCAGGGGGTTGGCTGCGGCTGCCAGTGCTGCGTCTGCGCTTATCGAGATGCCAAAGAAAACCAGCGCTGGAATTCTCCTTTATCGCATTCGCGCCGGCGTGCCGGAAGTCCTGCTCGTACATCCCGGCGGGCCCTTCTGGGCCCGCAAAGATGCCGGCGCATGGTCCATCCCGAAAGGCGAAATCGAGGAAGGCGCCGATGCGCTGGCGTGCGCGAAGCGCGAGTTTCTCGAAGAAACCGGGTCGCCGGTCGATGGAGTGTTTTTCGCACTGGCCCCGCTCAAGCAGCGCAGCGGTAAACGGGTGCAAGCCTGGGCGGTGCAAGGCGATCTCGATGCCGGGGGCATTCGCAGCAACACATTCTGCATGGAATGGCCGCCGGGCTCGGGCACGCAACAGGCATTTCCGGAAGTCGACCGCGCAGAATGGTTTGCGCTGCCCCGTGCGCGCGAGAAACTGCTGGAAGGCCAGCGCGGGTTTCTGGACGAACTCGAAAACAAACTTCGGGTGCCCGACGTTACCTAGTTTTTTTCTGCAGGAACTCCAGCAGCAAAGCGCTTACTTGCGCCGGCTGTTCCTGCTGCACCCAGTGCCCGGCGCCGTCGATCAGGTGACAACCGCCGCTCATGTCGGTCAGCACGTCCCGCTGCATCCTGATCATGTCGTTGCCGGGGCGCTGAAAAATGCCCCAATCGCTTTTGCCGGCGATGAAGCAGGAGGGTACGTCGAGGGTGCGCCCGGAAAATAACTGCAGCTCCGCGGTATTGATGCCGCCGGTCATGCACCGGTACCACTGCAAGCCCCCTTGGTAGCCGTTGCGGCCATATTCCTCGGCGTACACCGCCAGCTCGTGCTCGGGCAGCCACTGGTTCGCCGCGATCTCGGCTGCGGACGGCATTTCCTTCGCGACCGTCTGCGCCATGTTCTCGTTCAGATCCATGATGTAATAAGTCGGCATTTTCTCCAGCTCGGCCGCGCTCCATGCATTGAGCGCAAAGGGCTGGTTCTGCTTCCAGTCCGCGCTCTTGTGATGATAGTAAGCCCGCATGAACGCATGCACGCCTTGCGGACATTTCCACATGTCGTCGTTGGCCGGGCGTGTGGAGTAATACCATTGATAGTGCTTGCGCGGACGCTTGAGCGCGGCAAGATCGTCGTGAATGCGCTCGCGCGCTTTCACCGGTGCAGTGCGGTCCGTGTCGAACGGCAGCGGCGGCGGACCGGAAAAAGGCGCACTCATCATGGCGACGCGTCGAAAAACATCCGGTCGGATCAGTGCGCACCAGGCCGCCACGAACGATCCGGCGTCGTGGCCGAACACGGCTTCCACGGACCGGTATCCCAGCGCTGAAACCAGTGCCAGCACATCGCGCACCAGATTGAGCATGCGAAACGAGCGGACGTCGCCGTCGTAGTCGCCGTCCCATCCCGTGGTGCGCCCGTAACCTCGCTGGTCGGGCGCGACGACGTGATAGCCCGCAGCCGCCAGCGGCAGCATGATTTTGCGCCAGCTGTAAGCCAGCTCGGGAAAGCCATGGAGCAGCAGCACTAGCGGGCGATCGGCTTTGTTGTGGGCACGGTCTTCGAAGCCGGCTTCAAGGATGTGCATGCGCAGGCCGTTGACGTCGCTGACGAAGCGCGAGCGGATGCCCTTGGGCAACGTGGACTGGGGCAGGGTGGATAACTCGGGCATCTTTACCTCTTGGTCATTGGTGCACGCCGCAGGGAACGGAACCATATCAAAAAATGGCAGGGCTCTGTTGCGACTTCACTCCAATAAGCGCAGCTGTGAACTTTCCGCCGTGCGCGCCGTGGTGCTACGATCGCGCCAACATGGGAGCTTACGGCTTCACCTTATTCAACACGGCAATCGGCCGTTGCGGCATCGCCTGGAGCGAGCGCGGCGTCGTCCGCGTACAGCTTCCGGAGGCGCGCGACGCCGCGACGCGCGCCCGGTTGCTGAGCGACCATGCTGATGCCGCGGAGGCATTGCCGCCGCCAAAAATACAGCGCGTGGTCGACAACATCGTCGCATTGCTGGCCGGCGAAGCGGCCGAGTTGTCCGATGCCGTACTCGACATGCACCAAGTGCCCCCGTTTCATCGCCGCGTTTACGACGTGGCCCGCGCCATCGCACCCGGCGCGACCTTATCCTATGGCGAAATCGCGAAGCAACTCGGCGCAGCCGGCGCCGCGCGAGCCGTGGGCCAGGCGCTGGGGCGCAATCCGTTCGCGGTGGTGGTGCCTTGCCACCGGGTTCTGAGCGCCGCAGGAAAAATCGGCGGGTTCTCCGCCAACGGCGGCATTGCCACCAAACTGCGCATGCTGTCGATCGAAGCCGCGCGCATGAATGGCCACTCGTCATCCTTCGACGGCGATGGCACCTTCGGCTTCGAATCCGCCGTTGCCGTGGCGCAGTTGCGCGCAAGCAGCGATTCGATGGCGCGCCTGATCGAGGCGGTCGGGCCTTTCGGCCTGCGCCTCAAGCGCACGCCCAGCGTTTTTGTGGCACTGGCGGAAGCGATCGTCTATCAGCAACTGACCGGCAAGGCTGCCGCCACGATTTATGCGCGAGTGTGCGCGCTGTTCCCGCGCGCGCACGAAGGCCCGACGCCCGAGCAAATCCTGCGTGTCTCCGATCAAAAACTCCGCGCGGCAGGGTTGTCCGGAGCAAAGCTGCTTTCGCTGAAGGATCTCGCGCGAAAAAGCGTCGATGGCGACATCCCGCTGCTGTCGCAAATCCACGGGATGGACGACGAAGCGGTGATCGAGTGCCTGACCCGCGTGCGCGGCATCGGCCGCTGGACGGTTCAAATGATGCTGATGTCGCGCCTGGGCCGGCCCGACATTCTGCCCGTGGACGACTATGGCGTTCGCAAAGGCTATGCGCTTGCTTTCAACAAGCGCAGCCTTCCCACGCCCAAAGCGCTCGCGAAACTGGGCGTGCAATGGCAACCCTACCGGACGGTGGCCAGCTGGTATTTCTGGCGCGCGCTCGATCCGGTCCAGACAAAATAATCTCCGGGTGCTTCCGGGCGTGACGCGGCGCTGCGCAATGGAGCGCGAGCCGGTAATGATCTCAGGATAGAATGGCAGCGATCCGATTGCACAGTTCCCGCCAATATTGCAGGCAACGTCATGCGCGCCACTGCCTGATTCTTCCTCCCTTATTCCATGTGGCAAACATTCAAACGCTGGTCAGGCAAGTTAACGTCGGTCATGCGTCGCCTTGGCGGCCGTCCGGGGCAATGGGTCGAAGGCAGCTACGCCGAAGCGGCGCGCAGGGTGCTGTTCATTCCAATGCCGCAATCGCGGCGCAATTATTTGCTCTACGTACCCGGGAGATATTCCGCGGCGAAACCCGTGCCGCTGCTGGTGATGCTGCACGGCTGCAAGCAGGATCCCATGACTTTTTCCGGCGGCACCCGCATGAACCGGCTCGCCGACGACAACGGATTTCTGGTGCTTTATCCCGAGCAGAAAAGATTTGCCAATGCCTACCGTTGCTGGAACTGGTTCGATACTTCCGCGCAACGCGCCGGCGGCGAGGCGGCGCTGATCGCGGGCATGGTGCGCCAGGTCATGGCCACGCATGCCGTGGATGCCGCGCGCGTGTACGTTGCAGGGCTTTCCGCCGGGGGCGCCATGACCAGCATCCTGGCCAGTTGCTACGGGGACCTGTTCGCGGCGTGTGCCGTGCATTCCGGTCTGATGTATCGCGCGGCGGAATCGGTGTCCGAAGCCTCGAAGGCCATGCGCCTGGGTTCGCGCGCGTCGCCGGAAAGCACCGCGCAGCAGGCGGTTGCGCAAAAAGCGTTCACATTCGTGCCGGCCATCGTGATCCACGGCAGCAAGGACGACACGGTTAATCCCGTCAACGCCGATCAGGTGGCCGAGCAGTTCGTGGCGATGTCCGTGGGCGCCGGCGATCCCGACACGCCGCTCACGGAGCTGACCAGCAGCAAGCATGGCGGCGATCGCTATCCGTATTCGATTCGCGAGTATCGCCGCGGGAACACGCTGTTGTTGCGCAAAGTGCTGGTTTTCGGACTGGACCACGCATGGAGCGGCGGCAACGCCGAGTTCGCATTCAACGATCCAAACGGCCCCGATGCGAGCCAGATGATCTGGGAATTTTTCTCGGACTTCCAGCGCCGCGTGCCGCACCCTTCACCGCAGTAACCGGCGCGCGCGGCGCCCCGGCGGCGCGGCGCGGGCAAGGAACGTCTCGCCCAATCAAACGATTCGTGGCAATGTAGGCGCCTCATTGGCTGAACGGACACCCTCCATGACGGGCATCGATTCCGCGCAATCCGGTTCTCGTGGCAGCAAAGGCCCGGCGCTGCGCCGCACGCTGTCGCTGCCGCTCATCACGTTCTACGGTCTGGGCACGATTCTGGGCGCCGGCATCTATGTGCTGGTGGGCAAGGTGGCCGCAGTGTCGGGCATGTACGCGCCCATCGCCTTCGTGCTGGCCGCGGTAACCGCCGGCTTGTCGGCCTTCACCTATATGGAGTTGTGCTCGCGATATCCGTTGGCCGGGGGCGCGGCGGTTTACACGCAGGAAGGCTTCCGGCTGCGCCCGTTATCGATCCTCGTCGGCTTCCTGATCGTGCTCTCGGGCCTGGTTTCCGCGGCAACGATCACGCGCGGCTTCGTCGGTTATTTTCATGTCTTCTTCGACCTGCCCGATGTCTGGATCATGGTCATGACGGTCATCGGCCTCGCAATTCTGGCGAGCTGGGGGATTGCCCAGTCCGTGACCGCGGCGGCGGTGGCCACGGTCATCGAAGTCGGCGGGCTGCTTCTGATCATTGCCGTCGCGGTGCCGGCTTTCGGCGATCTTCCCGCGCGGCTTCCGGAACTCCTGCCGCCGATGGCAACGCTGCCGTGGGAGGGCATCGCGTTGGGCGGATTCCTCGCTTTCTATGCATTCATCGGCTTCGAGGACATGGTCAATGTGGCCGAAGAAGTCCGCGAGCCCGAGCGCAACCTTCCCCGCGCCATCCTGCTCGCCATCGGCGTCTCCACGTTGCTGTATCTCGCCGTTTCGCTGGCGGCCGTGCTGTCGCTGCCGCTCGACGAATTGGCCCGCAGCGAAGCCCCGCTTGCGACGATGTTCGAGCGTGCCACCGGCGCGAGTCCGAAAATCATGGCGCTGATCGGGTTGTTCGCCGTGGTCAATGGCGCGCTGATCCAGATCATCATGGCCGCGCGCATGCTCTATGGCATGAGCCGCGAGGGCTGGATTCCTGCAATGATGGGCGAGATCCACGAGCACACCCGGACGCCGATTCTGGCGACGGCGCTGGTGTCGGCAGCCGTGCTGGTCCTGGCGCTGGCGCTGCCGCTGGTGACCCTGGCGAAAGTCACGAGCTTCGCCATCCTGGCGGTGTTTGCGCTGATCAGCCTGGCGCTGATCCGCTTGAAGCGCCGCGGGCCACCGGCAGCCGGCGTGTACACCGTACCGCAGTGGGTGCCGTATGCGAGCATGTTCTCGGCGCTGGGATTGCTGGGCTTTCAGACCTTCAGCATGTTTTGACGTGGCAGGTGTTGCCGCGCGCGGACCTGGAATTCAACTTTTGGAAACGCCATGACCGAAGTGCACGAAGGCGGCTGCCTGTGCGGCAGCGTACGTTATCGAACCATCGGCGCACCCCTGATGGCCACCATCTGCCACTGCAAGTTCTGCCAGCGCCGCACCGGCAGTGCTTTCTCGGAACCGGTGTTCTTCCGGACCGATCAGATCGAATTCTCGGGTCTTCCGCTGACCACCTATGAGCATCGCTCGGATGAAAGCGGTCGCTGGCTGTGCATGGAGTTCTGTCCACGCTGCGGCACCACGCTGTCGTGGCTGGCAGAAAGAAGGCCGGGAACGCGTGGCATCAACTGCGGGACGTTCGACGATCCCGACTGGGTGCACAGTGTGCGCAAGCACATCTGGACGCGTTCCGCGCAGCGCTGGATCACCATCCCTGCGGATGCCGAGTGCTTTGAGAAGGGCGCACCGGTTTAGCCGATCGCGGGGCGCTTACACCGCTACCGATTTGACCTGTGCGAGGTCGGTATGGCCCTGCAGGACTTTCTCGATACCGTCCTGGCGCAGGGTAAGCATGCCTTCGGCGATGGCGGTTTTCTGAATCTCTTCGACGTTCGCGTGCGCCTGGATCAGCCGCTTGAGCGCGCGCGTGTTCACCAGCATCTCATGGATGCCCAGCCGGCCGCGATAGCCGCGCTTCGCGCAATGTTCGCAGCCCACGGCGGCATAGAGCGACAACTGTCCCTGCTTGGCATAGGAGGCGGTCCAACGCGCGCGCACGGCTGCGGGATCGAGCGTGGTTCCATCGCAATATTCCGCGAGCAGATCATCGATTTCCTGCGCAGAGGCAGGGTGCGCACGGCGGCAGTCCGGACACAGTGCCCGCACCAGTCGCTGTGACACCACGCCCAGCAATGCGTCTGCGAAGTTGAAAGGATCCATGCCCAGATCCAGCAGGCGCATGACGGATTCCGCGGCACTGTTGGTATGCAGCGTGGAGAACACCAGGTGACCGGTGAGGGAAGCCTCGACGCCGGTCTTGGCGGTCTCGATGTCGCGCATCTCGCCGACCATGATGACGTCCGGGTCCAGGCGCAGGAATGAGCGCATGGCCACCGCAAAGGTCAGGCCGATTTTGGGATTCACCTGGACCTGGCGCAACCCGTTCTGGGTAATCTCGATCGGATCCTCCGCTGTCCAGATTTTTTTGGTCGGCGTATTGATATAACCCAGCACCGAATGCAATGTCGTCGTCTTGCCGGATCCCGTCGGGCCGCAAATCAGGAACAGGCCGTGCGGCAGATTCACAAGGCGTTTTATGTCGGCCATGACCTGCTGCCGCAAGCCCATTTTGTCGATCGGGATCGGCTCGGCTGCGGCGAGCACCCGCATGACCACATCCTCCATGCCGCCGGCGGTCGGCATGATCGCCACGCGCAGCTCGATTTTCGCGGGCCCGAAGCGCTCGAAGGCAATTTTGCCGTCCTGCGGCTTGCGCTTTTCCGCGATGTCGAGGTTTGCCATGATCTTGATGCGCGAGATCATCGCGTTGCGAAAGCGCGCGGGAATATCGAGGTAGGGCTCCAGTTGGCCGTCCTGGCGGAAGCGGATCTTGGTGTCCAGATTGCCGCGATAGGTCTCGATATGGATGTCCGAGGCTTTGCGCTCGTAGGCATCGAGAATGACCTGGTTCACCATGCGCACCAGCGCATTGTCGGATTCGGTGACGGGTTTTTCCTGCAGATCATCGCGTTTCGCATCGATCGCCATGGAAGAAGTCAGCTCGCGCACGTTGCGCGCGGCTTCATGCTTGCCGTAGTGCGTTTTGATGGCCGCAAGAATGCTCTCGCCCGACGCCATGACGGGGACCACGCGCAGCTTGGTATAAAAGCGCAGATCGTGAAGCGGTTCGGGATCGGTGGGGTTCTCCATGGCCACCACGATTTCATTCCTGGAGCGAAACAGCGGCATTACGTGATGTTGCTCCGCAAGCCGGCGCTCAACGAGCATAAGAACTTCGGGTTCTATCTCGAAGCGCGTGGCATCCACGAAAGGGATGCCCAGCTTGCGCACCAGCAGGCGGTTCAGAGTGGTGCGGTCGAGCACCCCCATCTCGACCAGGATCTCGCCCAGCGGCAGCTTGCGATCCCGGCGCTGCGAGCCGACTGCGGCGTCGAGCTCCTGCTGGGTGAGGACTTTTTCGCGTACCAGAATCTGTCCAAGCATATTCTCGGATTGCGAGTGATCCGTGTCCTTCAGCACTTTCTCGAGCAAGTCGCGGGAAATGATCTGACTGGCTGTCAGGTAATCACCAATGCGCTGGGTACGCAATTCGCTCTGGAACTGCAGGCCGATTTTCACGAAATCCACGGTATCGTGACGCTGTTCGGTCAGCATTTCCCCGAGCGACTCGCCGATCATATGATCGCTGTAGGCCTGCGCCGGCAGAAAATTACGCACGGCCCGTTCGCCGTCCAGGGCCAGATAGAGGTAGATCCCGGCTTTCTCGATCAGGTAGCCCAGGGTCTCACCCTGGAAATTTTCGCCATCCCTGAATTTGATGGTGACCGACTGGCTTCCCTTGGCCAGCATGCCGCCGGCCTCCGCTATGCGTTCGATCTGTCGCGGCAACAGGCGCGTCGGATTGGGCAGGTGCAGCCGCTTGATCGCGTCAAAATGCAGGCGATCGAGTGTTTTCTTCTGCGCCTCCTTGAACTCCAGCACGGACTGCTCGGGCAGAAAGCGCACGAGCTGCCCGTAGAGCTTGCTTCCGTCAGTTCTGGCGATCACGCAGTCCTGCGGCAGCAAGCCTTCTTCCGGCGCCGCGTACGAGAAGTACGGCGGCGTCGGCCAGACATATTTGTCGTCGCGCGCCATGCCTAAAGCTCCCGGAGGCGCGAGGGCTGGAATGTGTACGTCATGGGCGGTTCAGCATACCCAATTCCCGGTCCGGGTAGAAGCACTCCCGCCAGAATGCCTGGGGGGCGCATGCTTGCGAATCGAGGGGCGAATGCGCGGATCAGGCCGGCGCCAGGTACTTCTCCTGCAAGGTTCGCCGGATGAAAGCCCGCGCGTCTTCGACCGCAAACGGCGCGCCGTCGGCGAGGTTTTCCGCGTACTCGAAGAACGGCACGAACAGCTGGCCCTGATCCACGGGTTGCGCCAATGTGAACCGGCCCCGGCGCGCAATCTCACGCCATGCGGCGCGCACTTCGGCCCAGAAGGGTTCTGTTTTTTCGAAATAATCGCGCCCCGCGGAAAAATCGAAATCCTTGATGCGCTGGTAGCGCGCAACGCCATACTCTCGCGCGAGATACGGTCTCGATGCGCGCACGTCGCCTTGCGAGTCGAGCGCCAGCTTGAGGTTGTTCTCCTCCTGCACCCAGCCCGTCGCGGTGACGGTGTGCCGGTTGGTCCCCGCCAGCACCTGATAATCCTTGCGCACGCTCCACTCGCGCCGCGGCAGCGGGCGCCAGGTTTCGTCGCTGATCCAGGTGGAGAAGCTGTCGTTGTGCTGCCAGCGTCCGCGCGCCGCATAGCGCGGGGAATCGTCCACCTGGTACACCGACTGCACCCAGGCCCCCCGGCGGCTCGATTGCGCAATGCTCTTGAGCGCCCAGGTGTCCGAGCCCTGATACTGCATTGCCGTGGCCGCCTCGTAGCGCCATTCCTGGCGCCAGTGCCGGGTGACGAACGGTTCGCTGGTGCTGCCATCCTGCTGCACGACGCGCATCACCAGCACATGCTGAAGCGCAATGAAATCGTCCCGATCCTCGCTTACAAATACGTACTCGGTCCCCCAGCTCTGGTAAGGCGCGTCGGCCGGCAGCGCAGGATCGAAACGCGCCACCTCGAGAAAGTCGAAGGTCACGCGATAGGGCCCCGCCATCGCCAGAATCGCGCGCCGATCGCGTTCTTGATCGCCCAGCCCCGATTGCTGCAGTTCACGCCATGCTAGCGACGGAGCGGTGTCCAGCGTAACCGGCGCGCCTATTGTGCTGGCGCCGCGCGGCTTGAGCGTGTTTTCACCGAGCGGCCAGGAAAACGTATAGCGGCTGGCGTTGACCGGATCGGTGTCGGATTCATAGGCGTGAGCGCCGGGGGACAGCACGGCGGCCAAAACGAGAACAGCCCAGGGATGCATGGCAAAGTATCCGAAGAGAAAGAGATTGCTCATTCTAAGGGATCGTCCTGTTCACCCGGCAAAACGATGTCACGAATGCGATCGGCATATCCGCCGATCGGCGGCGGGACAGCGCGCAACTCGATGCGCGAGGGGCGGTCACAGGTTCCAGTTTGCGCCATTCTGGATCAAACACCGTGCCCCTTACAGGAGACATCAGATGAAGGCCATTCGTACCATCAGCGCAACCATTCTGTTGGGTCTGGCGATCGCCGGCCTCTCAGGTTGTGACAAAGGACCGGCCGAGCGCGCCGGCGAAAACATCGATAACGCCGCCGAAAAAGCCGGTAACAAGATGGAGGACGCCGGCGACAAGATCAAGGACGCCGTCAAGAAGTAAGAAATGTAACGCCCCTCCCCCCGCCCGACGCCGTTTGGGCGGGACATCCCCATTTGTGGCGTTACGCAGTTGGGCGCTGTGTCCTGCCCGCGCACCCTTCAGTGAGCCATCGAACAAGGGCATGGGGGTACGGGTACGCCGGACCACGTACAATCCCCGGTATGCAGCTAAACTGTGCAGCACCCGGCCCGAGTGCGGGTAGCCCTCGCAGGATAGTTAATCCTTAATTTCAGTTGATTAGGAGTCTGAATGGACATGCCGCAACCTTCCCTGGCCGGAAAGAATATTGGTGGTTACAACCACGTCTGCGCGTTCTTCGATGGGCGCGACGAGGAATACTCGGTGCTGGGCCCGTTCTTCAAGGAGGGGCTCGATTGGGGCGAAAAGTCCATCCATATCGTCGATCCCGCGCTGACGGCGGATCATGTCGAACGCCTGAAAAAACACGGGATCGATACCGACCACTGTCAGTCCTGCGGCCAGCTGGAGGTGCTCACCTGGGATGACGCCTATCTCAGTGGCGGAACGTTCGACCAGGACCGCATGCTGGGTGCAATCGAAGGGGTGGTCGCCGCGGGCCGTGAAGCCGGATACCCCAAAATGCGCATCATGGGCAACATGAACTGGACGTTCCGCGGCAATCCAGGCACCGAGCAAGTGCTCGAGTTTGAATCGCGTGTCAACGATACGCTGGCGCGAACCGGCCAGCTTGCCGTGTGCGTTTACGATAATTCCAAGCTCTCGGGCGCGATGATGATGGACATCCTGCGTTCGCACCCGTTGACCCTGGTCGGCAATGTCATTTACGAGAACCCGTTTTATACGCCGCCCGAAGCCTTGCTGAAGGAGATTCGTTCACGCAACCGCCACCGGAGCGCGTCCGGATCCGCCGCTAAATGAGCCTCCGGGACAAGTCACCAAGCGACTTGTCCCCATCAGGAAGAGCGTCGCAGCTCATGTCTGGCCTCGAAGAGACCCCCGCGAAGGAGCTCCAGACCTGCCTGCGTGATTTGATGGGACTCCTCGCGCTGCCGTCGCTCTGGAGCGGCCGGGAGCCCGTGGTTTTGTTCCGCACACTCGCGGAAGCGCTGGAAGGGATTCTTTCGATCGACGTATGCCACGTAGCCGCCATCGTCGAGGCGAACGCGCCGCCGCTGGCGCTCATGCGGGTCCGCGGCAGCGATGTCGCGTCCACCGATGCGCAGTGGTCCAGCTTCGCGCACACGCATCTGGCAGCCGAACTGCGGGAGCAACCCACGACGACGCTGGCCTCCACCCCGCTCGGCGAACTGCGCATCACCCGCCTCGCCATGAACTATTCCGGCCACGTTGGCATCTTGTCAGTGGGCGCGACCCGGAACGATTTTCCGAGACCCGTGGAAATCATCCTGTTGCGGGCGGCTGCCAGTCTCGCGGCCAGCGGCCTCAGGACGGCAAGGCTCGTGCAGGAGCGCGAGAACGCGCTGCGGGCCAAGGACGAATTTCTGGCCATGCTCGGGCATGAGTTGCGCAATCCGCTGGCCCCGATCGTGACGGCGCTGAGCCTCATGAAATTGCGCGGCGACGGCGAATTGACGCGCGAGCAGGCGATCATCGAGCGCCAGGTGGGAAATCTGACCGAGCTGGTCGATGACCTGCTGGATGTCGCACGCGTCACGCGCGGCAAGATCGAACTCAAGAAGTCTTCGATCGATATTGCGTCGATCGTTTCCAAGGCGGTGGAAACAGCCAAACCGCTGCTGGAGAAGCAGTGCCACCGGCTTGCCGTGGAGATCGATTCGCCGGTTCCGCGGGTTTATGCGGATCCGATGCGGCTCACACAAGTCGTCGCCAATCTGCTGGTGAATGCCGCGAAATATACCTCGGCCGGGGGTGAGATCGTGGTGAGGGCGACGCAGCGGCAGGGGCAGTTGCGCGTGTCGATCCAGGATAACGGAATCGGCATCGACCGGGAGCTGTTGCCTCGCGTATTCGACCTGTTCCAGCAGGGGCGGGTTACGACCGATCGGGCTGCGGGCGGGCTGGGCATCGGGCTCGCCATCGTCAAGTCGCTGGTCGAATTGCATGGTGGCTCCGTGACCGCCTTCAGCGAAGGCCTTGGGCACGGCAGCGAATTCAGTTTTACGTTGCCGCTACAGGTACCCGAGACATCGCCAGCCCTGGATGCAGCTCCAAAACCGATCGCCGGGGCACGACAAGGCATGCGCTGCGAACGGGTGCTGGTCGTGGACGACAACCACGATGCGGCCGATATGGTCGCGGAGTATCTGAAGAAAATGGGACACGAAACCGCGGTCGCGTTTGACGCCCCGCAGGCCCTGTCGTTGAGCGAGAGTTTCAAACCGACCGTCATGGTTCTCGACATCGGCCTGCCGGTCATCGATGGTTACGACCTGGCGCTGATGATGCGCGAACGATGGGGCGAGCGTGCGCCCCGCATGATCGCATTGACGGGCTACGGACTGGCGCACGACCGCAGCAAAAGCCGCCAGGCCGGGCTGGCGGTGCATCTGGTCAAACCGGTTCGCCTGGAAAGCCTGCTCGACGCGATCGTCGGGGAGTCCACGCAAACAATTTCACGATGAGAGCTCACTGATCGTCGGCGGCGATGGGCGCCGCCCGAACGGCGCCTGCAGGATTCAGCGAAAGGGTTGCGGTGCCACGCCGAAGCCGGCCCCATGGGGAAGCCCGCTCGCGGCCAACAGGCCACCGGCTCCGAACATGATCGGCGGGTCGATGACGTCGTATTCGAGCAAATGCGTTCCGAAGGCGCCTTCCTGTGCCATCAGGCAATCGCGCGCGACGCTGGCAACGGTCAATGCGGCGCGCGTCAGCAGGCTGGTTTCTCCCACATGGGCGCCGACGATCACGCGCAGCCCTGCGTTACGCAGTGTGGCAAGCAGCGTGAGCGAGCGCAGGAGCCCGCCCATCTTGGAAATGCGCAGATTCACGATCCACCGCGATGGCGCGTCGGCGAACTGGGTCAATTGGTCGGCTCGCAGCAGGCTTTCGTCGAGAACGATGGAGCACCCGCTGTGTGTCGCGATCCGGTCCATGCCGGCGTGGTCCCCGGCCCCCAGGGGTTCCTCCAGTGCGCCGAAAGCATAGTTCAGATTTGAAATAAACCGGATCGCGTCATCGGCGGCTTCCCACAGGTTGTTGGCATCCGCCCGGACCGCATTCGGCGCCACGCCGGCTGCTTTCAGTAACGAAACCTTGTCGAGATCCCGCGCCGGGTCGCCGGAAAGCTTGATCTTGAAGTCGCGGAATCCCGCCTGCAGATAGCGTGCAAGTTCCGCTTCGAAACGTTTCGCACCCGCATCGCCGAGCACCGCCGTATAGCGGAAGCGGCCGGCGATCTCGGGCAGGCCGAGAAGCAGTTCCACGCTCTGGCCGGCCTGTCTTGCCAATGCATCCAGGATAGCGAGTTCGATTGCGCACCACGCCGACGGATTCGCGTCGATGTCGGCTTGGTGTGTGTGCGACCATTCCACGAGCGTGTCGAGATCGCGAATGTGCGTCTGCACGCTTTGCCGGAATTGCGCCACGAACGCCAGCGCGCCCTGCAGGGTTTCACCCGTGACGTAATCCCGCGGGCAGCCTTCTCCATACCCGCGAGTGCCGTCGTGCAACGCTGTTTCGACCCAAAGGCTTTGCGTGATCTGGCGCGAGGCCGAGGCATGCGCGAACGAGGTCTTGAACGGAATCTCCAGGGCGCGCGCGACTACGGAATCGATCACGCGCCGGATCTTTCGACGTGCGCATCGAGGTCGAACGCGAACTTCTGCCGGTACGCGAGCGCGACGACTTTGAACTGCGCCTCGCGCTGGCCCTGTTGCACGCTGGCCTGCTTGTAGGCCTGCTCCGTGCCCGGTGCCAGCCAGGCGGCTTCCAGGGCGCCCAGCCGGCCGCTCTCGCGCTTCGCATCGAACTCGATGTTCGTCGAGCGCAGCTGCGCATCCACCAGCTCTGCCAGGCGGTGCGCGGCTGGTTTGTCGCCGGCATCTGTTTCGACGTAAAGCCGGTAGCTGCGCGCGACCTCGTCGGCCAGCATCATGACGAAGCGCGGTGTGCGGCCGAATGCCCCGAGTACCCGGCTGACGGCGGCGAGGACCTGCGCTTCATAGAGTTTTTCTCCGGTGATACTGGTCACCCCTTTGCCCTTTTGCATGAATTTCAGCAACGGCATGCGCCGGAAAAATCCGCTGACGCGCACCAGATCGTTGATGAAGTAGCGGTACAGGCCGGAGGGCGTCGTGACGATGACATAGTAGTCGGGGCCCTTGCGCAGACTGCCCAGGGTCAGGAACTCGGGTTCGCCGCGGTCCCAGCGCTCCTTCTCCACGAACTCGAAGAAGTGCGTGTCCCAGGTGGGCAGGCCGCTGCCGGCGCGCCGGCCGAGCGTGACCGTGCCGCGGAACTCGCTGGAAACATAACCGAGTTCATGAATGCGCGCGCCGGCGGGCAATTGCGCGCGCAGCGTTGTCGCGGCGATGCCCGCACTGGCGCAGGTCCAGGTGACCACCAGGCGCAGGTCCGGCCAGAGGTCCGCGATGCGCCGTCTGCCGGCGGGCGTAGGCAAGTGCTCGATCTCGGCGGCGCGCGCAGGTTGCGCCTGCAGGCGCTGTTGCACCGCGGCCAGCACGTCGGCGGGAACCTGGTCGGCAAGAAAGAAGCCGCCACGGCGCAAGTCTGCGAGCAGCGCCGCTTCGTGCAAACCGTAAAGCTCCATCAGCGCGAGCAAGGTGCTCGGATTAGCCGTGCCCAGATAGGTGATATCGCGACGCGCGATCGCCAGCCGCAGAATCAGCAGATACTTGATCTTGCTGTCCGCGATGGTCAGCACCGGCGCCGGCACGACGAATTTTTCCTGCACCAGCGTCGGCGTGCTGCCCGAAACGATCCCCGAAGCGGAGCCGTAAGGCGTGCCGTTCGCCAGCCGCCCTTCGATGCCCGGGCTGGTCATGACCAGAAGGCTGCCGCGGAATGCGCCGGGACAGAAGCGATACTGAATCGATACGGACAAGCGGTTGATGCGCTTGAGGCTGCGCAGATGCGAGGGGGTCAGCGGAACATCCTTGGGGTTTCCGGTGGTCCCGCTGGTGCGCAAATAATGGATCGGTTGCTGCGCGGTGAGCGCACGTTCGCCGCTCGCGATCTGCGCGTCGATGTAGGGGCGCAGTGCTTCGTATTCCTGCACGGGCACGCGCGCGGCATACGCTTCATAGCTGTCGATGAGCGCGAAGCCATGCTCGCGCCCGAACCTCGTGTCGACGTTGCGCCGGACGATGCGCGCCAGCACGGACTCCTGCGCGCGCATCGGATTGCGTGCCGCGGAGGCAATGCGGCGGCGCTGCGCGAGCCAGGTCCCGCGCATGAGCAGGCTTATTGCCAGATCGGCAAGCCGCTGGCGCGCGCCGGCGGCGTCCGCGGTGCGCGCGCGAAAAGGCGTGAACATCTGCGCCCAGAAGTCCTTCGGATAAGCCCGGTCGGGGATGCCGATGTCCAGCGTGCGATTCTTCGGCAGGTACCAGGTGCCGAACAGCAGGTCCCAGACGATGGTGGTATTGCCGAAGTTGCAATAGGCCACGCGCGGTTCGCGCGCGTGATGCCAGCGATGCGTTTCCGCGCTGCCGACGATGTAATTCAGGAATCCATAACGCAGGCGCAGGTTGCTGTGCTGGAAGAACCCGTTGACCGCATAGAACAGGAAATAGGCGGCCACGACGGCGGGGGCCACGCCGAGCAGCACGAAGGGCACCGTGTCGAGCGAGAAGTGCAGGATTTTCTCGAGCGGATGAAAGCGCCCGACGTTGAGCGTGTACAGGATATCGGGCGAGTGATGCACTTCATGCAACCGCCACAAGGGGCTGAACGTATGGCAGGCGCGATGCAGCCAGTAGCGCAGGAAATCCACGGCCAGCACCATCAGCAGCGCCTGGCCGAACAGCGGCCATTGATGGGGCCACCACGCGCTCGGTGCGTGCGCATGCATCCATGTGGCGATGGCCAGCGTGAGGCCCGCGGCCAGAATTCGCGGCAGCAGCGTCTGGATGAAGAGCATGAACCAGGCATCCGCCACGACATCGTCCCGGCGCGGCTTCCAGTCGGCCCGGGCCGGAAACAGCGCTTCGAGTCCGATGATGGCGATGGCCACCAACGCAATGGGCACATACAAGGCCACCAGCAGATGCGAGCCGCGTTCCAGCATCGTGGCGAACAGCAGAAGCGCGCCGGCGAAAAATGCCGGATACCAAATGTAGGGCAGCGCGCGGCTCATCGTTGCGGCGGCGCAGGTGATACGACGCCACGGTCGAGCACGAAGCCCGCCAGCACCAGATGAAAGACCGCGGGAATCCAGGTCGAGAACCAGCGGGCGCGGACGGCACGGCATGCCGACGCGATCGCGCGCGACGGATCCGAGCAAATACACGCCGCCCAGCCACGCCAGCACGCGTCCAAGCCGGCGGTTCGGCATGTTGTTGCGGCGCCGGTGCGCACACAGATGCGCAGCATGAGGCGAGAATGAGAAGCTGGCTGAGTCAGCAGCATCGGGTAGGGCAGGCGGCTGCCCTGAAAGTCGTCAAAGCGCGGCAGGAAAGATTGCGGAGCCACGAATTGCACGGCTTGTCCGGCGACGCGCAGCGCGAACAGCGCCGTCAGAACGCCCATGGCCAGCACGTAAACTTGGCGACGTTCAAACACGCAGCCCTCCCAGCTTTGCATGTTGGCGAACAGCGCGCGGAGTCATCTGCTCCAGCCGGATGCTGCCGCCATTTTATGCATGAAACGATACCCCAAAACGGTTGGCCGCGCGCACTTTTACCGTGACAGGCAGCAAGGGGAAAATGTGGCGGCACTGCGGAACTGCGCGGCTTTGCCCTGATCGGTCGTCCGCTCACGCATGCGCATTCAACGCACGAGAAGGCAAGGGTAGCCGGCCGCTCCCGCGAGGTCCAGGGCCCATGGCCCTGCGATGACGACGTGCGCGAGTCGGGGGCAAGCGTGCAGTCAGCGGCGTCGCGCCGAGTACAGCTTGTGCAGGCTGATCTTGCGCACTTCTTCCTTGCTGGTCTCGATGTGTTTGCGCAGCAACGCGATGGCGCGCTCGGCGTTGCCCTTGAGCACCGCGCGCAGGATCTGCGCGTGTTCCTCGTAGGTGGCCGTGATGCGCCGCGCTTCGGTGAAAGTCGAGCCGGCGCAGCAAGCGGATGCGCTCGGTGACTTCCTGGTGGCAGCGCGCCATCTCGCGGTTGCCGGTGGCCGTCACCAGTGCGGCGTGAAACGCCTCGTCCAGCGCGCAGACCATCTCGCCGTCGCGCAGCCGGCGCTGGGGCGCCACCAGCCACATGGATTGCAACTCGTCGAGGCCGGGCTGCTCGGGGCGCTCGCACAGTTCGCGCACGCACGCGGCTTCGAGCGCGATGCGCAGATCGTAGAGTTCGTCGAACTGGCGGAAATCGAGTTCGCGCACGCTCCAGCCGCTGCGAAACTGGACCTGCAGGTAGCCCTCACGCTCCAGCCGGTAAAGCGCTTCGCGCACCGGCGTGCGGCTGACATGCAGCCGTGCCGCGATCTCGTTCTCGGTGAAGCGATCGCCGGGCAACAGCCGGAAATCGAAAATCTGCTGCTTGATGCCCAGATACACCGACGCGGCCAGCGAAGGCGAGCGGCCCTCGGCGGGTCGCGGCGGCCTTGCGCCGCGCGGGCGCCGGTTTGCCGGCCAGCGCGCGGGCGCTCGGTCGCGTCAACGCGCGGCCTTTTGCGCGACAAAGGCGCGCCAGCCGCCGAGTTGGGAAATCTCCTCGGCCCCGACGAGCGCCCAGCCCTCGCAGACGAAAGCCTGCACCCACTCGCCATTGTCGAGTTCGATCTGGCCGATGCCCAGCGGCGACGGAATGCCGGCCACGAATGAACCGTATTCGCGCATCGGCAGGCGCCACACTTCGACCTCGATGCTGGTGCCGTGGCCGGGATCGCGCACCATGCCCGGCTTCGGCGGCGTCG
This sequence comes from uncultured beta proteobacterium, assembly GCA_963846655.1. Taxonomy (GTDB): domain Bacteria; phylum Pseudomonadota; class Gammaproteobacteria; order Burkholderiales; family JACQAP01; genus JACQAP01. Next base: position 544,772 of record CAWJWT010000013.1, read on the forward strand.
TGCCCGGCAGGGCATACAGCCGGTAGTTCGCGCTGGTGCGCGCGGCTTTTTCCAGCTTGCCGCCACGCTCCGTGAGCTGGTGATTCAGCGGCAAGCCCGACAGGTGCGCGCCGACCACGGCAACCCGCGCCGTTTGTTCTGCGAACTTGATCGGTGCAGGCGGCGGCAGGGTTTCATCCAGTGCGCCGAGTTTCAGGCCGCTCAACTGGTGAAAGCGCTGCGCGAGATCGGCCAGCATCAGGTCGCTGCCGGCCGGGGCGATCAGCGTGATGCCGCTGGGCAGGCCGTCCGGGCGCATCGAGGCGGGCACGGCGCAGGCGGCCAGATCCAGCAGGTTCACGAAATTGGTGTAATGCCCGAGCCGGCGATTGTTCAGGAACGGTTCGGCCTCCAGCGCCTCGATGGTATAGGCGGTCGGCGCGGTCGGCACGAGCATGACGTCCGCGCGGTGCCACAATTGCGCAGTGCTCTTGCGCAGCGCTTCCATGCGCGTGAGGCCTGCGAACAAATCCGCCGCGGAATAATTCGAAGCGCCTTCGATGATCTTGCGCACCACCGGATGCACCTTGTCCGGGTGTGTCTCGAAAAACGGCCGGATGGCGGCAAGCCGCTCCGCGACCCACGGCCCCTCGTAGAGCATGGCCGCGGCTTGCAGGTAGGGCGCGAAGTCGATGCGCAGCGCCTTGCCGCCCAGCCCCTCGAGCCGGTCCACGGCTTCGTTGAACGCATGCAACGCGTGCGCATCACCGTGAAACTCGAGCTGCTCGGGCAGCGCGAACGTGAAACGCTCCGGCAGTTGCGCCGCGTTCAACGCGAGGTCGCGCGACCAGGGGTCTTCCGGATCATGCCCGCGCGCGACCTCCAGCACGGCCACCGCGTCCGGCACCGTGAGCGCGAACACCGAGACGCAGTCGAGCGACTGGCACGCCGGCACGACGCCGCGCGCGCTGATCAGGCCGCGGCTGGGTTTCAGTCCGACAATATTGTTCAGCCCCGCCGGCACGCGCCCCGAGCCCGCCGTGTCGGTGCCGAGCGAGAAACTGACTTCGCCGCGCGCCACCGTGACCGCCGAACCGGAGCTCGACCCGCCGGAAATATATTCCGGGCGAAATGCGTTGGACACGGCGCCGTAGGGCGAGCGCGTGCCGACCAGGCCGGTCGCGAACTGGTCGAGGTTGGTCTTGCCGATCAGGATCGCGCCGGCGGCTTCGAGCTTCTCGACCACTTTCGCCGAGCGTTCCGGCACGTAGGAAAACGCGGGGCAGGCCGCAGTGGTGGGCATTCCGGCCACGTCGATATTGTCCTTGACCGCAAACGGAATGCCGTACAGCGGCTGCGCCAGGACGCGGGGATCCTCGCTTGCCATGTGTTCGAGTTGCAGCGCGCGCTTGCGCAGCGCGTCCGCGTCCACGCGGCAGATCCAGGCGTTCGCATAGGCGTCCTTGCGCGCCGGGCGCAGGGCCGCGATGAGATCGGATGGCTTGCGCGTGCCTTGCCGGTAATCGGCGAGCAGTGCAGCGATCGTCATGGACATGGCTTTCCCCCGTCTGGCATCTTGTATACCATTGAGTATACCCACGGACCGCGCGCCGAATCCACCGGCGCGCCGCGCACCGCGGCACCAGGGAGAGCGATATGGCGCACCAGGCAATCGCAGCGGAACCCTACGAGCTCGAGTTCGATCCGGAATCGACCGCTTTGCTGATCATCGACATGCAGCGCGATTTCGTCATGCCGGGCGGCTTCGGCGAGGCGCTGGGCAATGATGTCACGCCGCTGCAGGCGACCCTCGCGCCCACGGCAGCGCGTGCTGGCGGCGGCGCGCAAGCGCGGCATGCTGGTCATACATACCCGCGAAGGCCATCGGCCGGACCTGACCGATTGCCCGCCCAGCAAGCTCGAACGCGGGCGCGGCAAGACGCGCATCGGCGATTCCGGCCCCATGGGGCGCATCCTCGTGCGCGGCGAAGTCGGCCATGACATCGTGCCGGAGCTGTACCCGCAGGCGGGCGAACCGGTAATCGACAAGCCCGGCAAGGGCGCGTTCTACGCCACGGACCTGGAACTGATCCTGCGCGATCGCGGCATCAAGACGCTGATCGTCTGCGGCGTGACCACCGAGGTCTGCGTCAGCACCACGGTGCGCGAAGCCAATGACCGCGGCTATGAGTGCGTGGTGTTGTCCGATTGTGTCGGCTCGTATTTCCCGGAATTCCAGAAAGCCGCGCTGGCGATGATCAAGGCGCAAGGCGGCATTTTCGGCTGGGTCTCCGATTCCACGCGCGCGCTGGCCGCCATCGCAGCGTGAGCGCGATCCTTCGCAGCGGAACCGCCGCATCGTGAGTCCCGGCGCGCTCATTTACGCGAGCTGTGTGGGCGATCGCGTGCCGGTCCGCGCGCACGGTCGCGTGCACAGCGTATTCGCGCGCGCCTGCAACATCGAACTGCAAAACGGCGAGCTGGTGACGCTGCTCAAGCGCGAGCGCGACGCGGCACCGCATGGCATTTGTCTCGCGCCCGCTGGTGGCGGATTTTTCTGAATGGCTCAGCGTCGGGCAGCACGCGCACATCGATGATGCGGCGCTCTGCCTGCCGGCAGCCGGCGTGCAGCATCGATCTGTCCGAAGCGCCGATCTGGCGCGGGGCGGTTGCGCCCGTCGCCACGCCTTACAGCGCTACCACGCAGGATGCGCTGCGTCGCTTGCGCGCAATGGTGGTCGAGGGCGGGCCGGAACAGGGCATCGCCCCTGCGCTGGCCGACTCGGGTGCGACATCCGCGCTGGAGCGCGCCTTCACGGCGCGGCTGCGCAATGCGCTGCCGCGGCTCGCGCGCGCCACCGAGCGAGGCGACGCCGGCGCAGCCAGCGATGCCATGGCGCGCCTCATCGGACTCGGTCCGGGCCTGACGCCCGCGGGGGACGACTTTCTGTGCGGGTATCTGGCGGCGCTCTGGAGCCGTGCGCCGTTCGACGCGGCGTTGCGCGGGTTCTTGCCGGCACTGGCGCACGCGCTGTCGCCGCTGCTCGCGCGCACCCATGCGATCAGCCGGCAAATGTTGCGCGATGCGATGCGGGGCGATTCGCGCGCAGTCTCGCGAGGTACCGGTGGCGATTGCCGGGAAGGGCGATCGGTCGACGCAGCAAGGCACGTGCTGTCGAGCGGCCACAGCTCCGGCGCGGACACCTTGTGCGGGTTGCTGTTCGGTTACGATCCCGGCGTTGCTGTTGCCGTCCGAATCTCGCGCCGGGTCCGGCGCGCGCCGCCGTTTCATCGCTGCCGTGCGCCGCGGCGCCGGCCTGAGCAGGAGTCACCGACTTGTCATCCACTCTGGTCAAGATCGTGCCGCGCGAATACCGCGATTCGGTGTCGCTGATGCAGCTCTCCGCCTTGCTGGGAAAGCTGCCGGGCATCGAGCAGGCCTCCGCGGTCATGGCCACCGAGAACAACCTGGCGCTGCTGGCCGAAGCAGGTTTGAAGGTCGATGCGAAAGGCGCCAAGGCAAGCGACTTGCTGATCGTCGTGCAGGGCGAGAAATCCGCATTGCCGGCGGCGATCGACGAGGCCATGAAGAATCTTACGCGCCAGACCGACGACAGCGGCGGCGAGGCCCGCACCGCGCTGCGCCCGCGCAGCATCCAGATGGCGCTCAAAGCCGCGGGTGAAGCGAACCTGGCACTGATTTCCACGCCCGGCGACTACGCCGGCGCGGAAGCCATGAAGGCGTTGCGCCTGGGGCTCAACGTCATGCTGTTCAGCAATAACGTGTCGGTCGAGGAAGAACTCGCGCTCAAGCAGTTCGCGCGCGAGCAGGATCTGATCGTCATGGGGCCGGACTGCGGGACCGCCATCGTCAACGGCGTCGCGCTGGCGTTTGCCAACGTGGTCAAGCGCGGGCCGATCGGCGTGGTGGCCGCCTCGGGCACCGGCCTGCAGCAGGTCACCGTGCTGGCGGATCGCTTCGGCGCGGGCATCTCGCAGGCGATCGGCACCGGCGGGCGTGACCTGCATCGCGAGATCGGCGGCATCTCGATGCTGAAAGGCCTCAAGGATCTGGCGGCCGATGCGGCCACGCAGGTCATCGTGCTGGTTTCCAAGCCGCCGTCGCCCGAAGTGGCCGAGCGCGTGCTGGCCGAGGCCGCCAAGGCCGGCAAGCCGGTGGTGGTGAATTTCCTGGGCGCCGATCCGAAGACCGTGGCGCGTGCGGGCGTGCATGCCGTGAAAACGCTGGAAGATGCGGCGCGCGCCGCGGTCGCGCTGGTGCGCGGCGAAAAACCGCGTTCGACTTACGCCGAACCGCCGGTGCTGCCCGCCGGGCTGCCGCAATTCGCCGCGTCGCAGCGCTATGTGCGCGGGCTCTTCAGCGGCGGCACCTTCTGTTACGAGGCCACGTTGCTGCTGAGCGAACTCTGTGAAGGCGTCTACTCGAACACGCCCACCAAAGGCACGCACGAATTGGCCGACGTCTGGCAAAGCCGGCAGCACACGCTGGTGGATCTGGGCGACGACGTGTTCACGCGCGGGCGCCCGCACCCGATGATCGATTACCGGTTGCGCACGGAGCGCATCGTCAAGGAAGCCGAAGACCCGGACACCGCGGTCATTCTGCTCGATGTCGTGCTGGGCTATGGCAGCAATCTCGATCCGGCGAGCGAACTGGTGCCGGCGATCAATCGCGCCCGCGCGGCCGCCACAGCGCAGGGCCGCAGCGTGGCCTTCGTCGGCCAGATCTGTGGCACCGCCGCCGACCCGCAGGATTTCGCGCGCCAGGCGCGCGCGCTGGGCGAGGCCGGAATGTTCCTGACCGAGAACAATGCCGAAGCCGTGCGGCTCGCGGCCGCGATTGTTGCTCGGACGAACTAAGGCAAGTGAAAAGCGTTCAACGCAGAGGCGCGGAGGACGCAGAGGACGCAGAGGAAGAAAGGAGGGGAAGAAATTGACGATTGCGATATTGCGCGTGTGGGCAAATATGGGCAGCGATAGCAACGCAGCACTTCGCTACCCTCACACTATGCGTTTTGTTTTCCTCCGCTCTTCCTCCGCGCACCCCTCGAGGGGGCATTGTGAGGAATCCTCCGCGGTGAGCGTTAATTCTTAAGCTACGAGGTTCGAATGAGCACGCTGTTCCAGGAAGGCCAACGCATCATCAACGTCGGACTGCAATCGTTCGCGGATTCCATCACGCAGGCCGGCGGCAAGCCGGTGCAGCTCGACTGGACGCCGCCCGCGGGCGGCAACCGCGCGGCCGGCTGGAGTCTGGCGCAGTTGCTCAATCACCCGCAGGTGGAAAAAGCCAACGAGACGGCCTATGCGAAGTTTCTCGGCGCCCAGCCGGTGCTGGTCGGCATCGGGCGTGGCGCGCGAGCAGTTGCCGGGCATGCAGGCGCGCATGATCCTGCATGCCGGGCCGCCGATCGCGTGGGAGCAGATGTGCGGGCCGATGCAGGGCGCGGTGATCGGCGCGATCATGTTCGAAGGCTGGGCGGCGGATGCGCAAGCCGCGCGCGAGCTCGCGCAAGGCGGGTCGATCACGTTCGCGCCCGCGCATCATCATGCCGCGGTCGGGCCGATGGCAGGCGTGATCAGTCCGTCGATGCCGGTGTGGATCGTCGAGAATGCGGCCGGGGGCAATCGCGCGTACTCCAATCTGAACGAAGGCCTGGGCAAGGTGCTGCGCTTCGGCGCCAACTCGGCCGAAGTCATCAAGCGCCTGCACTGGATGGCCAGCGTGCTGGCCCCGGCGCTGTCCGCCGCACTGGCGAAGCACGGCCCGCTGGAATTGAAGACCGTGATCGCGCAGGCGCTGCAGATGGGCGATGAAGTGCACAACCGCAACGCCGCCGCGTCTTCGCTGTTTCTGAAGAAAATCGTGCCCTCCGCGCTGCACTCCGGTTTCGATTCGGCCGCCATTGCCGATGCCGTGACGTTCATCGCCGGCAACGATCATTTTTTCCTGAACCTGTCGATGGCGGCCTGCAAGGTCATGCTCGATGCCGCGCACGGCGTGAAGGGCAGCAGCCTGGTCACCGCCATGTCGCGCAACGGCGTGCGTTTCGGCGTGCGGCTGTCGGGCACCGGGGACCAGTGGTTCGAAGCACCTTCGCCGGTGGTGGGCGGATTGTTTTTCCCGAGCTACGGGCCGGAGCACGCGGCACCGGACATGGGTGACAGCTCCATTACCGAGACCGCGGGCCTGGGCGGCTTTGCCATGGCCACCGCACCGGCCATCGTGCAGTTCGTCGGCGGCACGCCGCAGGATGCGATCGCCAACACGCGCGAAATGCGCAACATCACGCTCGGGCGCAACAGCGCGTTCTCGCTGCCGGCGATGAACTTCAGCGGCACGCCCGCCGGGATCGATGCGCGGCGCGTGCTCGATACCAACATCCTGCCGATCATCAACACCGGCATCGCGCACAAGGAAGCCGGCGTCGGCCAGATCGGCGCGGGTATCACGCGCGCGCCGCTCGAATGCTTCACCCAGGCGGTCACGGCGCTGGCCGCCGGGCTCGACGTGGCCATGCCGGCCGGCATCCGGCCCAGCTAGCTTCACCTCGCGGGAGGACGCTTCGATGAAGAAACGCAAACACACCGCAGTCGTGGCCGTGGGCGGCAACGCGCTCATCATCGACGAGCATCACCAGTCGATCCCCGACCAGGTCAAGGCCGCGACCCTGACTTCGCACTATGTCGCCGACATGATCGAAGCCGGCTGGACCGTGGTGCTGACGCATGGCAACGGACCGCAGGTGGGCTTCATCCTGCGCCGCTCGGGCATCGCCAAGGGCGAGGTGCCCGAGGTGCCCATCGATTTCGCCGACGCCGATACGCAGGGCGCCATCGGCTACATGTTCCAGCGCGCGCTGTACAACGAATTCCGGCGCCGCAAGCTGAAGCGCAACGTCGTCGCCATCGTCACGCAGGTGCGCGTGGACCCGGACGATCCGGCGTTCAAGGCGCCGACCAAGCCCATCGGCGCGCACATGACCCAGGAAGTGGCCGAGCGGCTGGCGCGCGACCTGGGCTGGACGGTGAAGGAGGATTCAGGCCGCGGCTGGCGCCGCGTGGTGGCTTCGCCGCAGCCCAAGGAGATCATCGAACTGGACATCATCGAGGCGCTGATCGACCTGAACTACATCGTCATCGCCTGTGGCGGCGGCGGCATCCCGGTGCTGCGCGATGGCGCGGGGGAGTTGCAGGGCCTCGAAGCGGTCATCGACAAGGATTTTGCTTCCAGCCTGCTCGCGCGCGATCTGCGCGCGGAGTTGTTCGTGGTCTCCACCGGCGTGGAAAAAGTCGCGGTGGATTTCGGCAAGCCGGAACAGCGCTGGCTCGACACGATCGGTCTCGACGAAGCGCGGCGTCATTTCGCCGAAGGCCAGTTTCCCAAGGGCAGCATGGGCCCGAAGATCGAAGCCGTCATCGCGTTTCTCGAAGGCGGCGGCAGCCGCGCGCTGATCACCGACCCGCCCAATCTCGGGCGCGCGCTCTCCGGGGCGACCGGCACGCACATCGTGCCGGCCTGAAGCGCGCGCCGTTTCCGGCGTTACGCGGGCGCGGACGCGCCTTGCGTGCGCGACATCGCCAGGCAGACGATGCCGAACATCACGTAACCGAGGGCGACCAGCGGCGAGACCATCCAGCCCAGGTGCGGGCCGTGGATCAATCCGATGAACGAGAACACCGCGCCGATGAAGGCCACCACCGCCGCACTGGTGAACCGGCGATCGATGATGAACACCGCCATCGCGCCGAGCACCATGCCGGCGAGCACCGAGCCGCCGCCGAGGGTGGCAAGACCGCTGTAGACCACGCCGACCTGGCCCAATGCAGCCATGCCGACCTTGTCGGCGTTGGTGCCCGCAGCACCCAGTGCGCCATCGATGTTGATCCTGGCCCACTCCGCGATGTTCGGAATGATGGCCAGCACCACGGCGGGCGCGTGCTTCGCCGGGCTCGCCTGGAACGCCTGCGCGCCGATCACCAGGCCGATGTACAGCAGGATCGGCAGGATCGCCACCAGCGGAATCAGGTTCAGCAGCAAGCGCGGTCAAGCCGAGGAAGCACACCAGCGCGATGGCGACACCGGTGGCGAGCGAATAGCCGATGCGCCCGCCGACGGATTTCCAACCCGGATGGCCGATGTACACGGCCGGCGGGAACGGGCTGCCGAGCATGGAGCCGACGATCGCGCCGACGCCGTCCGCGGCCAGAATCTTGCGCAGATTGTAGTTGTCGCCCGCCGCCGAAGCGCTTTCGACGTTGTTCATGGCTTCGGTGAAGTTATAGATGCCGAGCGGAATCGCCGTGGCCAGCAGCGGCGCGATGCTCGCGAGGCCGCGGAACACATCGGCCGAGAACCACGGCAGATGCAGCCCGAACTGCTCGAACGCCTTGGTGACTTCCGGGCCCTTCATGTAATCGCTCCAGCCCAGGCCAGCCGCGATCCAGCCGATCGCAGCCCCGACGATCACCGCCGCCAGGCCGCCGGGGATGCCGAAGGGCAGGCGCATGTTCGCGGTCCACGCGATCAGCACGATGGCGAAACACACGAAGCCGATCCAGGGAATTTCCCAAATCTGGAAGGCCGGGCGCATGGAAATGAACGCGATGGAAATGCCGGCCAGCGTGCCGAGCATGGCCGCGCGCGGCGTCATGCGACGGATCCATGGGCCGACGAAGCAGCCCAGCAGCACGATCACGCCGATGATGAAGGCCCAGGCCAGGCCTGCGGCATAGGCGATCATCGGGTCCTTGGTCGCGAGGTAAGTCGGCAGCATGACCACCAGCACCACGATGAACATGTGCGGCACGCTCGGGCCGTAGGGCATGGCCGTGACATCGGTGCGGCCGGTCTCTTTGGCGAGCCGGTACGCAAGCCACGCGTAAAACAAATTCCCGATCGGCAGGGCGATGCCGAGTGCGGGCAGCACGCGGCCGTACACCGTGTCGGGCGGCAAGTTCACCACGTACAGGCACAACGTGGTCAGCACGATGACGTTCAACAGCACGTTGGTGAACAGGCCGAAGAACCCGTTCCAGTCGCCCGGCACCCACCAGCGTGGGTTTGCTGCAGATCCGGCTGCACTCATGGCTTCCCTCCTGTCGTGGTTTTTGTTCTCTCCCTCCGGCATCGGGTCCGGTGCATCCGCCTCACGCACGCTGTTCAGAGCGTAAATGGCGATGTCATGGGCCCGCTTTCGGCCGCGAGATCATGCGCCCGCCCGGCGCTCAAGTCCAGAACCGCGAAGCCTGCATTGCCCTCACGGCCGGCCACTCTCCCAGGCCTATAATCGCCACTCCGACCGCGGAGCCCCTCACCATGTCCGACACTGCCCTGATCGTCATCGACATGCAGCGCGACTATCCTGCCCGGCGGGAAGAAGCCGCTGCCGGACATGGAGCGCGCGGTCGAGCGCGCGGCCGCGCTCATCGCGCTGTTTCGCGACAGCGGCCTGCCGGTGATCCATGTGCGCCACCTCGAGAAAGACCCGGCTGTCGGCTTCCTGCTCGAAGGCACGCCCGGCACCGACCTCGATCCGCGCGTCGCACCCCAGGGCGAGGACCTGCTGATCACCAAGCACTATCCGAATGCGTTTCGCGACACCACGCTCGCCAAGGTGCTGCACCGGATGGGCGCGAAGGAATTGTTCTTCTGCGGCGCGATGAGCAATCTGTGCGTGGATGCCGCCGTCCGCGCGGCATTCGATATGGACTATCACTGCACCGTGATCGAAGACGCCTGTGCGGCCAGCGATCTCGAGTTTGGTGGCAAAACCATTCCGGCCGCGCAGGTGCATGCGGTGTTCATGGCGGCACTGGCGTCGGCGTATGGGGAGGTGGTGGATCTCGAGACTTTTTCGGGGAGGCTGACGGGTGGGTGAAGCTTGCGCCTGCGCTCAGCGTTGACCCTTGGGTACGCCTCTGTCATAGTCGTTTCGTTCACTAGGAAACCAACGCACCTCCGACACGATGTTTGCGCACCTTTGCCTTTCATTGATACTTCGACCACGGCGCAGGCTTCATACGTTTCTTTGCAAATTCCAGTACGCGGTGTCGTAAGTACAGCGGTTCAGTTCAACCGATTTTTCGTTTGCCGTTCTGAACCCTTCAGCCACCGGAGTGGCTCTTGCTAGATGAAATCGTAAATGAAGCATTTGAGCAGGCGAAGAAAGCGCGAGCCTCGCTATGCAAAAAGCCCGGAATCGTCGCGGGAACCGTATTTGAAGCCTCGCCTGGTCTATATCTCAGAAACTATTCTCAGTGCTTGCTCAATCGACAGCTCGATATATTCGACGACGCGACCTTACTGCTCGACAACGATCGTATTCCCTCCGCATGCATCGTCAGCCGGGTAATGAGCGAAACGTACGCTTTTGCCAAGTTTCTCGGTAACACTTTGGTAAAGATACTCGACAAAACGCATGGCCAAAAAAGTGTCGACGATTGCACAAACACGATTCTCAGATTTACCAATAGCTCTCGGCTCAAGGAGACTGAACAGAAGAAAATGTTCAACGGAATATTCGGCCTTGATGACTATCAATTTACCGAGCAGGCCAAAGATCGAATGCGTCTAAGCCTGGCTGAAAGCGAGCATGTTATGAATGCACTTCGTTCTCTGTTCAAGGAGGAGATCGAACATACAGGGGGCAACGAGAGTCAGTTGGAGTTGGTATACGACAGCTTGAGTGAATGGGTGCATCCCTCTCAAACTAGTATTTTTCACAATTATGTTCCAGATACCCATCTTGTACCTACTTCCCACGGGGAAACACATTTGTATGATGTGGCAAGATTGCAGTGCGTAAGAGCCCTTCACTTCATTACCGACAGCGAAACGGTTCATACATGGTTGCTTGGTCTTGCTGATGATATTGACCTCCGCAGCAAGCGGACTTAAGTGCAGACGGTTAACCAAGGTTTCCATAGGGCGCGCGGAACTGTGGTCGTGCTTTGCCAGCGCAGTATCCGCGCGCCCCTGAACCGCGGGGTTATGCCGCAGGAAAGAACGGTTGGCGACGCCGTATGGATCAAGTCTGTGAAGGACCACACCCGCCGGTGTTCGATTTGAACTGCCGTGAGAACACTGGTAACAGCAATTACTGCCGATTAGATCGATGACAGCCCCGACTAAAGATAAATACTCCGCGGGCGAGCAGGCGCTGGGATATATGTACCAGGCGCGTCTCGCCCTGCTTCATCTGTTGCAACTATCGGAGGACACGGCAATCTTTCTGGAAAAGGACGACGACCTCGACTTCATCGACGGCAACGGCGGCAAGTCTCTGGCCTCGCTCAAGCACAAGGCCGTCGACGACAAGCTGACCGACCTGTCGACTGACTTTTGGAAGTCCGTCAACATCTGGCTCGCGCGGTACAAACGCGATGGCCGTGCCGCGTCGAACGTGCGGTTCTTCCTATTCACCACCGGCACGGTATCGGCCGACTCTTTCCTCGCCCACCTCCGTCCCGACCAACCCATCGCCCCCGCCGACGCCGCCACGCTGACCGAGATGGCTGATACCGCGCTCGCCAAGTCGAAGTCACAACTTATCGGCCCGATCGCGACGGCGTTCAATGAACTGAGCGACGCCGAGAAGCAGGATTTTCTCGAACGCATCTTGATCCTTGATGGCAGCCCGCGCATCGGCGACATCCCCGCGACTATCCGCGACAAACACATGCGAAGCATCCGGCGCGAGCACCGCGAGTTCGTCTTCGAGCGACTGGAAGGCTGGTGGACCGACGCCGTCATCAATCAGTTGACCGGCGCAGACGACGGAAGGAATCTTCGGCTACGAAGTCTCGGACAAGCTGTCCAGCATCGCCGAGGAATACAAGGCCGACAACCTCCCCATCACGCTTCCGCGGGAAAGGTGCCCGCTGACGAGATCGACACCGAGTCCGATCCACGTCTGTTCGTGGCGCAACTACGCGAGATCGGCATTTCCTCCAACCGGATCAGGAGCGCGATTCTGGACTACTACCGAGCATTCGAGCAGCGGTCGGCCTGGGCGCGCGAGAACCTGCTGGTGTCGGGAGAGGTCGAGGAATACGAAGATCGTCTCGCCGACGAGTGGAGCCGTTACAAGGATGTCGCCTTCGAGAAATTGAAGGACGACAGCGCCGAGGACGCGCTGCGCGAAGCCGGCGAAGACCCTCTACAACTGGGCGGAGTTCGAGACCGGGAAGATCGAATCCCTGCGCATCCGTGCGCGAGTGACCGAGCCCTATGTCGCTCCGCGGCAGCTTCCACATCCTGGCCGATGCCACGCCCGAACCCAGGGTTTACTGGCATCCCAGGTTCCTCGACCGACTCGGCAAGGTGCTGGGGGTAGCTCCGTGAGGCGCTGGGATCAGCGCCCCTTCGAGATTCGTAATCTGTTCAACCCAGCGTTCTGCGGCCTGATCCTGTTCCGCGCCCTGCACGGCTACGAGGAAGAAGACGCCCGTGGCATGCCCTTCTCGCTATCACTGCTGGTGCTGCCCTTGTGCCTGCACAAGGACTCACGCGAGGTGATCGCTGGCAGTCCACGCAGCTACCTGCTCAAGACCACGGAAAAGAACCAGCAGGTGCTTGGTAGGCTTCGCCAACCGGGTCACGCAGATGCTGCCCTATGCCTTCGAGGGGTTCGGCCTGCTGATGGAAAGAGGCTGCATCGCCATCGCGGACGACGGTCGCATCCAGACCGTACCCAAGAAGGTACGCAAGACCGTCGACGGAACCGACGAGACTGTCTCCTGCCAGAAAGTGGCGCGCATCGTCGGAAGGGAATTCGCACGCATCGCCGACCGAGTGACCGTTTACACGACTTTCGGGATTCGTCCATGAAGATCAGTTCCATCCACATCTACAGCCACGACGGCCAGCGCCGAGATCTCCGTTTCAAGGTTGACGGGCTCAACGTCATCACCGGCCGCTCTTCGACCGGCAAGTCTGCGCTCTCCGAGATCATCGAATACTGCATGGGACGTTCCTCGTTCAACGTGCCTGAAGGCGTCATTCGCGACAAGGTGGCCTGGTTCGCCGTGATCTACCAGTTCGAGAAGGAACAGGTGCTGGTCGCAAAGCCGACCCCTCCCGGCGGCGGCGCTAGCTGCAGCACGGCGATGCTGCGACGGGGCACCCAGTTGCAGGCTCCTGAGTTCAGGGACCTGGCGGTTAACACCGACGACGACAGCATCGTCGAACTGCTGTCGCGTCTGCTCGGCATTCCCGAGAACCGCACCGATGTCGCGCTCGAACACAGCCGCGACAGCTACGACGCGAACGTCAAGCACACGTTCTACTACCTGTTCCAGAAGCAGGGGCTGGTCGCCAACAAGGACCAGCTCTTCTACCGCCAGAACGAGCAATTCCAGCCGCAGGCGATCCGCGACACGCTACCGATCTTGCTCGGCGTCTCCTCGCACGACCGCTACGAACTGGAATCCAGGCTGCGAACGGCGCAGCGGGATTTGAGGATCAACGCCAAGCAGCTGGAGCAGGCGCGCAACGCCGTCGACACGTCGCACGAGAAGGCCATCGGTCTCTACTCGGAAGCCAGAGACGGTCGGCGTCATCGGCAACACCGACGGGAATCCAATGCCGACGGGATCATCGACGCATTGAGGTCGGCGTTGTCGTGGAAGCCCGAGACCGTTCCCGACGACGACGGCAGCCGGATTTCGCGCTTGGAGGAAGAATTGGGCCAGTTGCGCCAGGATCGTCGCGACGCCCAGTCCAGGATCGACTCGGCGCGACAGTTCGCCAAGCGCGCCGGTGGCTACGAAAGCGAGGCCGCCGAACAGGTGGACCGGCTGGCCTCGATCAAGGCGCTGCCGAAGAACCCGGACACCGGCGAGTGGCAATGGCCGTTCAGCGAGCGGAACCTGGCGCTGGAATCCCCAGTCGCCACCGTCCTGCTCAACGAACTGGAATCGCTCGACAAGGAATTGCGCATCGCCACGGGCCAACGTCCCAAACTCGATGCCTACCTGTCCGAACTGACAGACAAGGCGGACAGAGATCGCGGGCGCCATCAAGCAGAAGGAAGCGGAGCTATCCGCGGCGATCTCGGCCAATGAAGTCATCGCCCAGATGGGCACCCGCAACAACGCGGCTGCGCGCGTTGTCGGCCGCATCAGCCTGTTCCTCGAAACGCTTCTGCCGAACGAGGAACTTGCCAGGCTGGAAGCGGAGAATCGCCGCCTCAGCCATAAGGTGAAGCAGCTTGAGGAGCAGATCGGCGCCGACGACAGCAACGACCGGCTGACCTCGATCCTGAACATCATCTCGGCACAGGTATCGCGATACATCCAAAAGTTCAACGCCGAATTCGGCCCCTACCCGGCGCGGCTCAACCTGCCGCAGTTGACGATCATCTTCGATCGACCCGAACGTCCGGTCCCGATGGGCCGAACTGGGGGCGGCGAGAACCATCTGGCCTACCACTTGTCGGCATTGCTCGCCCTGCATCTGTTCGCGGCTCAGAACAACCGCCCGATCCCGCGCTTCCTGCTGATCGACCAGCCGACGCAGGTCTACTTTCCGTCCGAGCAGGTCTACAAGGACGCCGACGGTTCGGTGCAGAAGACCGAAGCCGACGCCGACCTCAATGCGGTACGCCGACTGTTCGAACTGTTGCTGAAGTTCACTCAGGAGGACGTCCCCGGATTCCAGTTGATCGTCACGGAGCACGCGAACCTTCGCGACCAATGGTTCCAGGACGCATTGGTGGAACAGCCGTGGACCAAGCCGCCTGCACTGGTTCCGGAAGACTGGCAAGACCAGTGATCCGTGAATAAATGGGGTCAGAGTGAGCTGTCCCGGGTTCTCCGGACAGGTTAATCAAGCACACGTCCATAGCTTTGTTCGAACTGCTCTGGCGATTTATAACCCAGTGATTGATGCAATCGCTTGCGGTTGTAGAACAACTCAATGTAACTGAAGATCGCGGCACGTGCGCTGCCTCGGTCTTCAAAGACGCAGTGGTGCACCAACTCGTTCTTCAAGTTCGAGAAGAAGCTTTCCGCCACTGCGTTGTCATAGGCGCTGCCCTTCGCGCCCATGCTCGGGCGCATGCCCACACTGTTCAACCGTTGCCGATAACGCGTGGCGCGATAGATTACACCTTGCGTCCGCGATGGGGTCAGGCCTTGCGTTTTGCCTTCAAAGGCAAGGCCTGACCCCACGTTCCTGCGCCACTAGACAAATCCTGTGAACGCGAGGCAAATCCCGTTGCGGGCAAAGGGGCCTGCACCTTTCACGTGAGAGACGAACCCGCTGGCTGGGATCAGGCAGGCTTTGACGCCTCGGACTGGCCGAAGGCAAGTGTTTATACCGAACGCGAGGTCAGCCCAAAGGACGGCTATGACCGGATCGACTGGGTAGACGAAGCCAAGTTGATCTGGGGTCCCGATCTTGAGCAAAGCAACACTGTCCTCTGCCGCTTCGTAGTCAAGTGAGTCGCCCCTGCTGAACGGAGCCGTAGACATGATCCGTCCCGCCACTGTTACGAGGGCCACGTTAATGTTGATCGCACGTTAGTGCGCGTCCCTTTGCGTCGGGATTCGCGCCTCGGATAAACGTTAAGGTTCCATTCCTGGCTATGTCGTCCAGTCCGCCCCTGACCCCGGACAAGCGTTATATCGTTGTGCGCGATCGACTGTGGCGGGCGACGAACCCGGCGCTGAGCGAACAGACCCGAGAGGCACTCACCCGGCAACTCATGGATGCCCGTCGAGCAGTGGCCGCTGCACGAAAGGCTAACGATGCACAGCGGCTTGCCGAGGCGCGCGGAGCGGTACAAGTTGCCAAGGTCGCTCTGGGTGAGCGGGGTGACGTCTGGTGGAAAGATGGCGCTCGCGACTACAACCGGTTCCTCGTCAAGAACACGCCATACAAGGACTGGTTCGAACGCTCCAGCGATACCCCGGAAAAGAGCGAGGCCAAAACGAGGTAATGGCGCAGGATCTGACTGCAGATTCAGACGCCCTTATGAGTCAGTCAGCTTTATAGCCACCTGTTCGCAGGCAACAAAGCAACCGTCCGCACGCTCGGCGTTCGCGTTGGCTGATGGTGCTAGCTAAGTCGTGGTGTCCTGTTGCGCTTCGATGAGCAAGGTTCCGATCTCGGCCCCAAGCAGCAGATCGTCGTGAGCGCCGAATACTTGCTGGCGCAACCGGCCTCGCGCATCGATAAGTACGGAAGTCGGCGTGCCTTGCATCGCGTAAGACCGCATCGTGCGCGGAATGGGATCGCCGTCCGTTCCCGGCATATCGACGCCGACAGGGAACCGGATGCGGTTTTCGTGAAGAAACGCGCGCAGGGTTTCGATTCCCATCGCTTCGTGATGTTCGAACACAGTGTGCAAGCCGATGACTGACAATCTTGCGTCCGCGAACAGCTCGGCGACCCGCTTTGCTTGCGGCAAACTGTTCGCGACACAACCGGGACATAGCAACTGGAAGGCGTGCAGCAGGATTACTCGACCGTGGAGCTTCTGAAGGGTCAGTGCCTCCTGTGTATTGAGCCAGGCGGTCGTCTGCCATTCCGGGGCGGACCTCGGTTCCATCGGGAATCTCACTCCTTAGTTGTTTGCGCCTGCGGGGTTAGGGACGCAGGTTCAGTATCTCATGCACGGGAAGGGCGCCGTATCCTGTCACGGAAAATGGCGTCAGGCCTCGCCGTTTGCCTCGAAGGAAAGGCCTTTTTTTTCGGACACACACGGCGTCAGGCCGGTGGCAGCACCTCGTAGTCGATCGGCTTGAACGCATAGTTGTTGCTCATCTCGGCCGAGCACGCCGTCAGCCCGACGATCAGGTCCATCTCGGCCCGTAGCACGATGTGGTCACCCGCTTTCGACCGCGGCGGCCCGATGGACAACGTTCCGTCTTCCGCGATCACCACGTTCATGAAGATATTGAAGGTCGTCGGAATGGCATCCGGCGGGATGCCGAACGGCGCCAGCCCGTGGACCAGGTTGCCGAAACAACTCGGATGGTGCCCCTGGTGGTGGTAAAGAATCTTGAAATGTCTCCGGGCTGCATGGTGTCAGCAGGAAGTCGTGCCGGCCGACGGTGTCGGATTCCACCACGAGCATCGGCCGGCTGCGGTTGGAGTACAGCACGTGCCCGGCAGTCAGGTAAATGGTGTTCGCGTAGTCAATGGACCGGCCGGACGAAAGCCACTCCTTCGGGTCGTCGGCGGCGAACGCGGTGAGGTCGGCTACCTGCTCGCCGAGCGGGTCGGTCACCCGTAAGCGGGATCCCTTAGGCAGGCGGAAACCGGTCCCAGTCTGCGGCGCGAGGCGCGTGACGGGGGTCGACGTGCTCATGGCGCGTTGTTCGGGCGGCCGTGCGCGAATGGACAGCCGTCGGCCGCCGCGTCGGGCGGTTCGGCGGCGAACGGCGGATGCCAATCGGGCTCCACCGATCGGCCGGAGTACTGGCGGGCCTCGGTCACATCCCCGTGATCGGCAAGGTTCGGGTTGAGCGTGCCTTGCAGCGACAGCTCGCGCCCGCGGATGACATCCTGCATCCGCGCCCATCGCCCGGCTTCCCGCAGGCGGACGAACTGGGCGTGCGGGTTGAACACCAGCAGCGGCCACGGGAAGCGACGGGCCTCCCGCGAGCTGTGAGGGTGCAGGCCGACGACGAAAAACGCGGTGCCCGCGAAGCTGAACCCGAAGTGCGGGTCGTGCGGGTCCGGGCTGACGCTCGGGTCCCAGGCGTGCAACGGCGCGTCGAGGCGGTTGAGCTGACGCAGTTGCTCCCACAGGTGGTCTTCGAACCCTGCCTCGTCCAGTTCGGTTGGCTCCTTGAACAGGGCGACGAATGTGACGAAGTCGTTGTCCGAGTTGGTGTCCGGTTCGTGGGTGAACGTCCACAGGTCGCGGGCCAGGCCGGCCGTCGCGCCCGTCGAGCCAAGGCGGTCGTATACCCCTAACCGGGCGGACTCGTGGGCTACAGCGCTTTTCGCCCCGACGCACGAGAACTGCGGGTTCTGCACAAACCCCCGGAACGCAGCCACGGCCGCCGACGCGAACAGGTCCGGTGGGGAAGCAGGACGGTCCCGGGACACGGGACGGCCGTCGTGCGTGCGGAAGTATTGCGAGTTCCGGACGGCAAGCTCCGAATCGAACGGGTTTGCGGGCGGCGTGTGGGCCGCGGGAATGTCGGGCAGGGTTTTCATGACCTTTCCGACCTCGCGGCTGATATTTTGTTCTGCAATGATCGCCATCGGGATCGCTATCTGATCGGACCACGATAAACGCATCGATCGATGCTGACAAACCCTACAATCAGGCCGTGCAGGTAGCACACCGACTGCTTGTCGGTGGAGTCTGACATGCACGCCCGGCCAGCTGTTTCAGCTTTCCGCTGAATAATAGCGAAGAGGAGGCTTGGAGATTTTTTCGCGCACGCTTCACGCACTTTGAGGAACTCATGTTTGACCACATCAAGTTCGGAGTCCGCGACTATGCAGCGAGCAAAGCGTTTTTCCTCAAGGCACTTGAACCGCTTGGCGTAGCGGTAGTCGCGGAGGGGCCGGCATCGTATGGTGTCGAGCTTGGCGCAAAGGGTAAGGCTTCACTGTGCCTGTACCAAACCCAGGAGAGGCCGGCGCATCTGCACCTGGCATTCAAGGCCGAGAATCGTCACCAAGTCCAGGCTTTCTATCGCGCGGCTCTGCAGGCGGGTGGAAAAGACAATGGTGCGCCTGGTCTGCGCCCGCACTACCACGCGAATTACTATGCAGCTTTTGTAATTGGTCCGGACGGGCACAACATCGAAGTGGTTTGCAACGAACCCGAGGCCTAACCCATCGAACAGACGTCCAAGGGTTCCGCCCAGTTGCGTCGCGGACCTAATGCGAACCGTTGAGGCTATAAATAATCTCCTAATGCGCGCAGCGATTGCCCTCCGCGCATTCGCAACCGCGTCGACAGAAAGTGAGTTCGTCCTGCGTTGATTCGGCCGCTACAAGATCAACGTCGAAGGAACGCCGCCTGTCCCGTTGCTTTTCTCACATCCCGAACCTGCGCTTGTGGCAGGTCCCAAGGCGAGTAACATTATCCGGCGCATAACCAAAACACTGAGGAGGAACCCCATGAATTCAGACGATCTGTCCCGCCGGAAATTCCTGAAGGGCGCTGGAAGCGCCGCTGCCGGCGTGGTTGCCGCTCACATGCTTGCCACGCGCGGCCTGACGCAGGCGCATGCAGCGACGGCAACCAGCGCCAACGAGATCTGCCGGATGGACGCAGTCACATTGGCGCAAAACATTCGCGCCAAACAGCTCTCGCCAGTCGAAGTCATCGACGCCGTGCTCGCTCGCATGGAGAAGCTTGAACCGACGCTTCATGCTTTTTGCACGCCGACGCCAGAGCTTGCGCGCCAGACCGCCAAACGCATCGAGGCCGACATCATGGCCGGCCGCGCAGTGGGACCGCTGGCGGGCGTGCCGATCGGCATCAAGGATCTGGTGCTGACCAAAGGGATCAGGACAACTTCGGGATCCTATATATACAAGGACTACGTGCCCGACGAGGACGACATAGTCGTCGAACGACTCAAAGCGGCGGGCGCGGTCATTCTCGGCAAGACCAACGTGCCCGAGTTCGGATACAGCCCCGCGAGCCACAACATGATCTTCCCCGAAACGCGCAACCCGTGGAACACCGAGCGCACCTCAGGGGGATCCAGCGCAGGCTCGGCTGCAGCGGTTGCGTCCGGGATGGGACCGTTTGCCATCGGCAGCGATGGCGGCGGCTCGGTTCGTATTCCGGCGGCGTTGTGCGGCCTGTACGGATTGAAAGCTTCCATGGGCCGCGTGCCGCTCTATCCGGGAACGAAGGACGAGCGTTTTCCGGGCGTTTCGGGCTGGGAATCCATCGAGCACATTGGCCCGATCAGCCGCACAGTGGCCGACGCCGCGCTGATGATGACGGTGATCGCCGGGCCGGATGCACGCGACCGCTTGTCGTTACCTGAACCGAATTTCAAATGGATGGATCTTCTGCGTGGCGACCTTCGGGGCAAGCGGGTCGCTTTCAGTCCCGACTGGGGTTATGCGCTCGTCGATCCCCAGGTGCGCGAAGTCGTGGCCAAAGCGGTGCAGGTCTTCGAGAAAGATCTCGGCTGTATCGTCGAAATTGCCCACCCCGGCTTCGACAATCCGCTTGGCGATTTCGTCAATCTGATCATGCTCGAAACCGACCTCAAAGGCATGCGCGCCCTGGTGGACAAATACGAGAGCCACATGATGCCGCATCTCGTTGGACTGGTGCGCGCGAACTACACCGACGAGCAGCTCACCGGCGCGGTGATGGCTCGCAAGCGGGTGGTCAACAAGCTGTGGCGCTTCATGCGCAACTACGATTTGCTGCTGACGCCCACCGTGGCAGTACCTGCGTTCGGACTCGGCATTCAGGGACCCGAAATGATCGACGGCCAGAAGGTCGGCGCGTTCGATTGGATTCCCTTCAACTTCCCGTTCAACATGAGCGGGCAGCCGGCGGCGACCGTGCCGGCGGGCTTCACGCGCGAAGGCCTCCCGGTCGGCCTCCAGATTGTAGGACGTCACCTGGATGATCAGACGGTGGTAAGGGCTTCAGCCGCGTTCGAAGCGGCAGCGCCCTGGAAAAATCGCTGGCCTTCAATGCTGGCGAAACTGGGCCTGTAGGGAAAACTTTTCGTCTTCCGCGAGGCGAGCCACAGGACTCGGCCCTGATCATCAGGCATCCATGCTGATGACTCGTTTCGCTACGGCGACGAGGTCGTTTTCGACGATGTCGGGTTGGAGCCCCAACAGCAGCGCTGCGTTACCTGGTCGAGTCACCAATGCTGCCTTCCAGCCCGCCGCCGTCGCGCCCAGCGTGTCCCAGGTATGCGCGGCGACCATGCGCAGTGCGCCGGCCTTGGCACCAAGCGCCGACGCCACACTGCGGTAGGTCTCTGGGGCCGGCTTGAAGCGCTTTACGTCATCCACCGAGAACTGCGTACTCGAAGTAGTGCGCCAGGCCCGCCTTCTCGAGCACGGCCTTGCCGGCGGCGGCCGGCGTGTTGGTCAAGGTCACCATGCGGAAACCGGCGTCCTTCAGCAGGTCCAGTGCGGGCACCGCATCGGAGTGCGCCGGCAGACGTGCCATGTGGTCCTTGAACCGGCTTGTGCAGGCGCCGCGCAGTCTGGCCTGGATAACTCGATAAATCGTCCTGCGCTGTTGGCGGGATACATAGCTACAGGCTGATGAAACGATCAGATCGTCGATGAGATTGTTAACGATCACCAGCGAGGCGAAGGTGTGAAGATTCAGGGTCTCGAGTTGAGAGAAAACCAGTGAGGCGAAGGCTGTGAAGAAATTCATGAGGATCACCTAACGATTTGCGGCAGCGTGAGTGCGCCAGGCGACGACTGCGTCTGCACTCGGCGCTTGCGTTGTCTTATCGTTGCCGCCCAACCCGCCAACCTGCTATAGTTCGCCGGCGGCTGGCTCGGTTGCGTCTTGTCGTTGCCAACCAACGCGGCCGATCGCTGTTCGGCGGCGACAGAGCAGATTTGTGTTCGCAAGCCTTGCGCTAGATCAAACTCTTCCCGCATTGTTCTTCGAGTCTGGCGCCTTGTCACCTAACATGTCTGTTGCACAATCTTGCCCACTGGAACCCGGAAAGATTCCGGAGGCATCAGATCGGGTCAGAGACGTGTTTCCCGCTAGAAGCTTGGAGCCCTTTGCCTCGGGCTGTTTCTATCTCCCCATGCAGTTCGACTCCATTAAAAACCCACCTGGAGGATCCAATATGAAAATGAGATATCTTTTCCTGAGTGCTTGTGTCGGCGGCGCGCTCTCGGTCGCGGCACACGCGGACAACAATCCGGTCGATGAGAAATGGTGGCCCAGCGAGTTCGGTAAGGACGATCAGGCCGGAGCGACCAACTGGATCACGCCTGCGAAACGATTGCAGGCGATCAAGCTGGTCAAGAAGGGCGAAGTGGCCACACTCGGCATGCCCTACAGCGCGCGCACCCCGGTGTTCCCCGGACGGCTCTTCTCACTGACCATTCCCGGTGGCGGCGGTCCGACCCACAATCTCGCGTGGTCCGGCGAGAATTACCGACAGACCTTCATGGATGAGCTGGTCACCGCGCAGATCGGCCAGGTGGGGACACAGTTCGATTCGCTCGCCCACCCGATGATCCAGATCAATGGCAAGAGCGGCTGGAAGGACGGCAACTATTTCTACAACGGCAACCGGCTCGAGGAGGTCGGCGGGCCCTACGGCATGACCAAGCTGGGCACCGAGAACGTCGGTTCGTTCTTCACGCGGGCGGTCGTCATCGACATGGTCAAGTTGAAAGGCGGCAACCTGCCGATCGGTTACCCGATCTCGATGCAGGATTATCGCGACGCACTCAAGAAGGCTGGCGTTGCCGACGCCGGGCAGGGCGACATCGTGCTGTTTCGCACCGGCTGGAATGACCTGTGGCGCGACAACATGAAGAAGACCCAGGCGCAGGCGATGGCCGACAACGCCACCTTCAATTCCGGCGGCCCCGGGCTTTCGCCCGAGGTTTGCGATCACCTGGCAACTCGCAAGGTCGCGATGGTGGGCGCGGATAACTGGGGCATCGAGCCCAATGATTTTGCGGGCAACAGCAAGTGGCCGACGAAGTTTCCGGACATCAAGGAATGGGCCTACTGCCACATGAATCTCACGGTGCGCCGCGGGATCTACTTGTTCGAGAACCTCGACCTGAAAGATCTGGGCGAGCGCGGTCCCGGCGAAGTGTTGTTCAGCTGGGCGCCGCTCAAACTGGTCGGCGCGACCGGTTCGCCGGGT
This sequence comes from uncultured beta proteobacterium, assembly GCA_963846655.1. Taxonomy (GTDB): domain Bacteria; phylum Pseudomonadota; class Gammaproteobacteria; order Burkholderiales; family JACQAP01; genus JACQAP01. The sequence continues at coordinate 567,593 of CAWJWT010000013.1, forward strand.
AATCCGATCGCCGCCTGGTAAACGGTTTCGGTTCTTTTACGAGGTGAAATGGGCCGCGCTTGTGCGCGGCCTTCTTTCGCCGAGAGCGGGAAAGCAAAACAGAAAAGGAGGCATATTCATTTTCTATATCGGGAGGTGTAGGGTTACGTGATAACTCATTCAATGACGGGACGATCCGTGCTGAAAAGGTCAAAACATGATCTGCGCTGATTGGTACTTCGACTTCATCTCGCCGTACGCTTATTTCTCATCGTTGCGGCTCGACGACCTGGCGAATAAAGTCCAGGTCAGTTACCACCCGATTCTGTTTGCGGGGCTTCTCAATCATTGGGGTCAGAAGGGGCCGGCGGAGATCGTATCCAAACGCGAGTGGACTTACCGCTCGTGCACCTGGTGGGCGCAGCAAAACAATGTCCCGTTCCGGATGCCCGCGGTCCATCCGTTCAATCCTATTGCATACTTGCGTCTGGCTCACGCGGCTGGCTGTGCGCCCGGCGCCATCCACACCATTTTCGGCGCGCTCTGGACAACGGGCGCCGATCCCCGTGATCCGTCGCTGCTGACCGATCTGGCGCGCAAGCTGGGGGTAAGCGATGCGAGTATTGAAGAGCAGGGAATCAAAAATGCCCTGCGGGAGCGCACCAATCAGGCCATCGCGCATCGGGTGTTCGGCGTTCCAAGTTTCCACATCAACGGTCAACTGTTCTGGGGTGCCGACTCGATGGGGTTCGTTCAGGATTATCTGGCTGATCCCGCGCTATTCGATCAGCCCGAGATGCAGCGGGTGAGCAACCTGCCCGCAGGGGCCGAGCGCAAAATCGGTTCGTGACTGCAAGGACGCGCGAACAGCGCCGTCCTGTTAGCAAGGAGGGCTGCCATGCAGAAAGGAAAGCCTGATGGCAAGAACCAGCGTAGGGCGCACTGCTGCGATTCTTCTGGTCCTCGTGTCTCGCCGGGCTGTGCGCTCTGGTCTATGCCACTTACCAGCGTGATATTCAGCAGGCGCGTGAACGCACCCTGGTTGGCAGCCGCATTGCCGAGACCCCCTGCGGGCAGATTGAGTACGCGATCGCCGGAGAGGGGCCGCCGGTACTGGTCGTGCATGGTGCCGGCGGCGGATTTGACCAAGGACTGGATGCTTCCACGGCGCTTGTGCAAAAGGGTTTGCGCATCATCGCCATGTCACGGTTCGGCTACCTGCGCACGCCTCTGCCTGCCGATGCTTCTGCTATTGCACAGGCGGATGCGCACGCGTGTCTGCTCGATGCCCTGAACATCCGGCGCGCCGGGGTCATCGGCGCGTCGGCCGGGGCGCCCTCATCGATGCAATTTTCGCTGCGTCATCCCGATCGCATTGCGGCCCTGGTCCTGCTGGTACCGGCCGTCTATGTGCCGCGGCCGGGAGGCGCGCCCCCAATCAAGACGCCAACCGGAACCGACTTTTTGTTCAATACCGCACTCAAGTCGGACTTCCTTTTCTGGGTCGCGCCCCGGCTTGCACGCGAAACCATGATTCGGGCGATCCTTGCTACGCCGCCAGCCGTAGTCGAGAGCGCGAGTGCCGATGAACGTGCGCGAATTGCGCAGATGCTGGACCACGTTCTGCCCGTGAGTCCGCGCCGGCCAGGGCTTCTCAACGACGCCGCCGTTATCGCCCAGCTTCCACGCTACGAACTGGAGCGAATCGCGGTGCCGACGCTGATTCTCAGCGTGGCGGACGATTTGTTCGGGACTTACGATGCCGCTCGTTACAGCGCCGAGAATATTCCGGGCGCGCGTTTCATCGGTTATCCCAGTGGCGGGCATCTGTGGGTCGGGTACCACCGGGAAGTCATGTCCGAGATAGCGGCTTTCCTGAAACCCGGAAATGTGGCCCCGTAGCCGTCCGGCAGGGCGCATGTCAATATAGCTAGAGCCAAGCCGTAGTACCGTGAGAGTCTGACCGTAAAACGATGGAGAAGTAACGTGGGTAAGCAAGCAAAGAATACGATCTGCCTTTGGTACGATCGCGACGCCGAGGAGGCGGCGCGCTTTTATGCCAAGACCTTTCCCGATTCATCCGTGGGCGCGGTGCATCTCGCGCCGGGAGACTTTCCGTCCGGGAAAAAAGGAGATGTGTTGACGGTCGAGTTTACGGTGATGGGAATTCCCTGCCTCGGGCTCAATGGCGGACCCGCGTTCAAGCACAACGAAGCATTCTCGTTTCAGGTCGCAACCGCTGACCAGGCCGAAACCGATCGTTACTGGAACGCAATCGTCGGCAACGGCGGCGAGGAGAGTGCGTGCGGGTGGTGCAAGGACAAATGGGGATTGTCCTGGCAGATCACGCCGATCGCTCTGACCGAAGCGATAACCGATCCCGATCCCGCCGCCGCCAAGCGCGCGTTCGATGCGATGATGGAGATGAGAAAGATCGACATCGCTGCAATCGAGGCGGCGCGCCGCGGTTAAATCAGTGAATGAATTGGGGTTGCCTCATTTGCACCGATCACGGAAAGGTTCATCTTGTCCAAAGCAAAGCAGCCGCAAAAACCTCCCGTCCGTGGCGCGCAGCATGACGCACTGGAAGTCTTCCTCGGAAACTGGAAGGCCGAAGGGCGCTCTTTCGGCGGCCCAAATCAGGACCCGCGCAATCCGCGCGGCAACCCGAGCCGATGGACGAGCACGCACAACGCCTATTGGCACACCGGAAAGTTTTTTCTGATCCAGGACGAACGCGCGCAAGTCGACGGCCCCTTCGACACCCTGAGTGTCATGGGATGGGACGATGACGCAGCCCGCTTCTTCGCACGCACATTCGAGAACCACGGCTTCTATCGCCACTACGACATGGCCAAAGAGGGCAACGTGTGGACGATCAGTGGCGAGACCGAACGCGCGCGGATCGAGTTCAGCGCCGACGGCCGGCAGCAGACCATCACCTGGGAGTGGCGGCCGCAAGACGTCTGGCTGCCGCTCTGCGACCGCATTGCGACCAAGGTGTGACCTGCCACGTCGGTCATCCGAGTGACCACCAGAACGAACCCGCAAGCCCCGGATCGAGAAACCCGAGGGAACATTAAAGGGTAAGCTAGAGTTCATTTCCTCTTCCGACGGTATCGCCATGCAACTGCGCACTTATGCCCTCGCTGCGTTGACCCTCGTGCGTGGGCTCGGGGTATTAGGGGCGCCTTTTGCCCGGTGATCCACTTCGGCCAACCGGGCGCCACGCCGCACCAGAATTTCCACGTGGTCTGGGAAGCGTTCAAATACTTCGCTGCCTCGTCGGTTTGCGTGGCCATCGCGCTCGGGCCCCTGCGCCGGGGAGAGCGCTGGGCGTGTTGGATCATGCTGCTCGCCTGCCTTGCCTTGTTCGGCGGCGTATTCGTGGCCCACGCGCTGTCGCAATGCGGACCGGCGATCGACCATTGGACTTATGGCTCATTCCTGGTTATCTCGATCGCCGCGCTCGCGGTTCTGGCGCGGGTTCCGGTCAAGCAATAGCTCCGCCAAACCGAACCGCAGTGACCCTGTCGATCATCCGGGTCTCGAATCAATAACAATTCCCACGCGATGTCGTTTGCGGCACGCAACAACCAGAGGAGAAGCAATGAGATTAGTTACCCTGTTCGCGTTGGCAGTTGCATCGGCGATATCACTTGGTGCTCGTGCGGACGAGTCGCAAATGCGTGTCATCGCTATCAACGATCACCTGACAGCGTTCTATACCGGTCGCGATCCCAGCATCCCGCGCTATGCGGCCTGAGTGGAACTGGGTCGACGATGGCGCGATGAAACTGGGCGTTGCGACCTACGCGATCCATCGGGGCAATGAAGCGATCGTGTACGACACATTTACATCGACGGCCCAGGCACAGTGGGTGCGCGATCATCTCGAAAGCAAAGGTATCAAGCGCTTTACCGTTGTTCTGAGTCACTGGCATCCTGATCACGTGGGCGGCAACGAGATTTACGCCGACAGTACGATCGTGGCGCCGGACACCGGCCGGGCGTTGCTGTCGACGCTCAAACAAAAAATCGAAAATGGCGAGGCGTTCGGCCCGCCCGGAATCAAACCTCTGATCCTGCCGAACGTGGCTTTCAGCAAGCGCGCCGACCTGTATGTCGGGGATATCAAGGTGGAACTGCATAACATCAATATCCACAGTCCGGACAGTCTGGTGGTTCTGTTGCCGGCCGACCGGATATTGCTGGCGGGCGACACCGTGGAAGACAACGTGACGTTCATGGTGGAGTACGGCGACTTGCCACTTCACGTGAAGAACTTGAGGAAGATGCGCGCGATGCCTTTCGACCGGATTTATCCCAATCACGGTGATCCGGAGATCATCGCGCAGGGGGGCTACGATAAGACCCTGATCGACGCGACGGTCGATTACATCAGCAAAATGGTGAAACGTGCCAAGAGCGCAAACTATCTCGATGGCACTCTGGAAGACTACGTCGGCTCCTCCGTGCAGAAAAAATGGATCAAGATCTACGACCCTTATCGCGAGACGCACAAGGACAACCTCAAGGCGCTGCGCGATTACTACAAGGACAAGAAGCTCCCGGCCATCAATTGAGATAGCGCGGCGGGCAGCCCGGAACCAGGACCAATCAGGCTCAGCAGCATCGGAATTCACGCATCACGCGTGCTTGCAGTCAATCAGCGCGCGTTTGCGACGCCGACAGTGGCATTACGACAAATCATTCTGAAAACAGGGGAGAGACAAATGAGCGACAAGCCCGCAGTCGGATTCATCGGGGTTGGTCTGATGGGCAAGGGCATGGCCAAGAACGCCGTGGAGAAGGGCTTTGCGGTGACGGTGATCGCGCATCGCAAGCGCGATGCCGTGGAAGATCTGCTCAAGCGCGGCGCGACCGAGGCCGCAAATGCGAAGGAACTCGCGGCAAAGGTCGACGTCATCGTGCTGTGTGTGACGGGCGCGCCCCAGGTAGAGGAAATGCTACGCAAGCCCGACGGCATTCTCGCCGGAGCCCGAAAGGGGCTGACTATCATCGACTGCTCGACCTCGGAACCGGATGTGACGCAACGGCTGCACAAGGAGCTGGCCGAACGCGCAATCACTTTCATCGATGCACCGCTCTCGCGCACGCCCGCCCATGCGTGGAGTGGCGAGTTGACGACTTTTGTCGGCGGGCCGGAACAGCTCGTGAACAAGTGGCGCCCCCTGCTGTCTACCTGGGCCAATGTCATCCTCCCCACCGGAGGGCCGGTCGGTTCCGCGCACGCGCTCAAGCTGATCAACAATCTCATGAGCATCGGCTATGCCGCGCTCTGGTCGGAATGCTACGCGATGATGGGCAAGGTAGGGCTCAAGCCGCAGGTGTTGCGCGAGTTGATCGCCAACACCGGCATGAACTGTGGCAATTTCCAGAACTTCTCCAAGTACATCTGTGATGGGGACGCGAATGCGCACCAGTTCTCGCTGTCGAATTGCCTGAAGGACATGACCTACTACAGCCGGCTGGCCAGCAAGCACAACACGGCAACGCTGATGTCGGCCAGCGCGCTGGAGATGCTGAAGCTCGGCATCAACATGGGATTTGGCGAGCGCAACATTCCGGAAGCGGTGGATATCGTGCTGCGGCTCAACGCACAGAAGGAAGGCCCGGCCACTGCGAGTTGACGCCAGGCGCAGGCAGGCGCGCGCTGTTCGGAATGATGGCCGCTATGGCAAGGAATCGCAGGGAGACCTGTGCAAAGGAAGACTGTGATGGCAATCGAGAAAGTCTCACGCCCGGACCCGGCAGTCATCGGCCGGTTGGCGAAACTTGCGACTGCGACCATTGCCAACGCGCTCGATGACGTTGGCAAGCCGGTCAATTGTCCCGTGGCGTTGCGTCCGGTAGCGCCGGGTATGTCGTTCGCGGGGCCAGCGGTGACGGTGGAGGTGATCGCGGGTGAGGCGGGCCGCTACACCTCGGCGGATTTCCGGGTCGGCGCTATGATCGATGCGGCGGTGGCGGGGGACGTCATTGTGGTCTCGGCGCAGGGCGCGCGGGCTTCCACCTGGGGCGGGATGGCCTCGCTGGCTGCCAAAGTAAAGGGCTTAGCCGGACTGGTGGTGGACGGCGGGGTGCGCGATATCGATGAAATGGTCGAGCACCGGTTTCCGGTCTTCGCCCGACATCCGGTGGCCACAACCGGGCGCACGCGGCTGAAAGTGAGCGCGATCAACGTGCCGATCGAGATCGACGGCGTCAGCGTCAACCCCGGGGACGTCATCGTCGCCGATTCGACCGGCGTGGTGGTGGTGCCGGGCGCGCAGGCCCGACGCGTCGCCGAACTGGCCGAGCGCTACGCGGCCGACGACCGCAAGGCCGAGGACGAGATTCGTGGCGGGCTCAGCTTCTCCGAGGCGATGTCCAGGTTCAAACGCATCTGAAAAAAGCAGGCTCAAGGCCCCCCCGCGCCAGACGGCTCTGACATATCGAGGTGTCGCCATGTGTAGAAACATCAAGATCCTGTTCAACTTCGAACCGCTGGTCACGGACGAGGAAATTCGTGCGGCGGCACTGCAATTCGTGCGCAAAGTCAGCGGCTTCAACAAGCCATCGAAAACCAACGAAGCTGCGTTTCTCGCGGCGGTTGACGACGTTGCGGCGGTGTCCAGGAAATTGCTGGACTCGCTCGAAACCAATGCGCCCACGCGAAATCGTGAAGTGGAAGCCGCTCGCGCGCGCACGCGTGCCGCGCGAAGGGCCACTTCATGAACAGTTTGTTATCGGGCCGCGCACGCGGGCCCCTGAAAGCACTACTTGTCGCGACGGCACTCGCCGTGCCCCTGTTCCTGTCGGGATGCAGCGCGAAACAGGCTTACGGCACGGCGCAGGCGTGGCAGCGTAACCAATGCAACAAGCTGCCGGACATGGCGGAGTTCGATCGGTGCATGCGAGAGACGCAAACGCCTTATGAGTCATACAAACGGCAAAGAGATTCGGAGCTGGAATGAATCCGGCAACCAGGGTTACTTACCGGGCACGTGCTTGTTGAAGCCACGATGATCCCGGTCGGCTACATGGCGAAGCGGGTGGCTGTCGTTCCGGATTGGATCGCGGCACAGCGTGTGGCCGACATCTACTCGGTAAGCGGGTGTGTGTCCAAAGCGTTTGCGGATTACATCAATTTCTGGAAGCACAATGCCTATTGGTTCTTCGACTCGCCCGCACTGATCCAGACGGTGGCCCGGCAGCACGCCATAGACCTGACCGGCACCGAACTCTTTTACTACGAGGTCCACGAGCACGAGTTCGATGATGCCGGTGGCCAATGGAAAACGTTCGAACCCGAGTCGTCATTCAAAACCGAAGTAGTCGTCCCTGCGGCGAAGACGCTGGAGGGGTACGACGTCGTTACGTTCTCCTCGCGAACAAGCGCCGAATGCTCGCCCTTGTCCTGCAATGCGCTGGCAGCGGAAGTGGAAACCAACCGGCATTGCCTGCTTCCCACTTTCGAACGCGCGCGCCAGTTGCTGGAGCAGGGAAAGTTCAGGAACACCGAACCGGGCCCTTACCGCATATTCGCAGTGTATTTGACGCAGTGGCCCTGACACGTAGCTCGCCCGCGGCCTCATAGCAAAACGTTTCCGCCCGGACGTCAGCGCTCCGATGTTCCGCGCGTCGGCCGTGCGGCGTCATCGAGGCGTCTCTTGAATAGCCGTCGAACGTCGCCATTCCTTGACGTCGGTCAAGCCCGGCGGTCTTAGCGCTATCGCCTGTCCGGCAGAGCGCCGAGACTGATTGATAGGGTCTGCTTCGGAACCGCGGACAGCCTTTTCTTGTGTTCGCGTCCGGGGCAGGTTTACCGATCCTTCAATCCCCGATATAAAACCAACGAGAGGCAGGCCCAATGACCCGAATCGCCGTCGTCCAGGAATCTTCAGTGCTTCTTGACCGCAAGAGAACCATCGAAAAAGCCGTCCGGTTGATCGAGCAAGCCGGGTCAGGCGGCGCCGGCCTGGTGATATTTCCGGAGGCATTCATTTCCGGCTATCCCGCGTGGGTGTGGCGCCTGCGCCCCGGTGGCGACTTTGGCATCAGCCAGCAACTCCATGAGCGCCTGTTCGACAGTGCCGTGGATATCGAGGCAGGCGATTTGCAGCTCGTCTGTAACGCTGCAAAGAAAAACAAGGTCACCGTGGTCTGCGGCCTGAATGAACGAGAGGGCAAATCCAGAGGAGCGACGCTGTACAACACCGTCGTCATCATCGGCAATGACGGGACGATCCTCAATCGCCATCGCAAGCTGATGCCGACCAATCCGGAGCGCATGGTATGGGGCTTTGGCGACGGCTCCGGCCTGAAGGTCGTGGACACCCCGGCGGGGAGGCTGGGGACATTACTGTGCTGGGAAAGCTACATGCCCCTGGCGCGCTATGCCCTGTATGCCCAGGGGGTGGAAATCTATATCGCCCCCACTTACGACAGCGGCGACAAATGGCTGGGCACGATGCAGCACATTGCGCGCGAGGGGCGTTGCTGGGTGGTCTCGAGCGGGGTGGTGCTGACCAACAGCGATATTCCGGCCGACTTACCGAACCGGGAAACGCTGTACCCCGCCACCGAAGAATGGATCAATCCGGGCGATTCGACGGTCATCGCGCCGGGCGGTGAAATCGTGGCCGGCCCGCTGCGCAAGGAAAAGGGCATTCTCTTCGCAGAAGTGGATGCCCGGCGTGCGGGCGTTTCCAAACGGGATCTCGATGTGACCGGCCATTATTCCCGGCCGGATATATTCACGCTTACGGTTGAAGCGCGCGCGCAAAGTGCCGTTCACTTCCATCGATGACATCGGGATTAAATGCCGGCTTGATGGTAAGGTGAAGGAACCGGGACCAGACTGGCAGCCCGGAATCGCGGCACACCCTATGCACCCCGGCTTTCGCCAGTGAGCCGGGCTGGTATCGGGAGAGGCGATGTCATACGACTTCGTCGTTGTGGGCGCCGGGTCGGCCGGCGCCGCCTTGGCGAGTCGGTTATCCGAGGATTCCGATTGCGCGGTGCTATTGATTGAAGCCGGTCCGGATTACCGGTCCCGCGCGGACATGCCGCCCGATCTTCTCGATGCGAGGCAACTCGCTGGAATGGCGCATGACTGGAATTACACCGCGATGGCGGTCGCGGGCCGCACTATCCCGTATCGCCGCGGGAAGGTAACCGGGGGCACTTCCGCCATCAATGCGGTGGCTGCCCAATGGGGCAAGCCTGCCGATTTCGAATCCTGGGTTGAAGCGGGGAATCCGGCATGGAGTTGGCAGGCGGTCATGCCCTTCTTCCGAAAAATCGAGACCGATGCTGGCGGCGATCCCGACACACACGGGCGCAGCGGTCCGATCAGGATCAGCCGTTATTCGCCTGCTGAACTCGTACCCATCCAGCGGGCGTTCTACGCGGCGTGCCTGCAGAAGGGGTTCAGCGAGGTGCGAGACCATAACTCGGCAGGCGCAAGCGGTGTCGGGCCCTGGCCGATGAATCGCGATGGCACGACGCGCCTCTCCACAGCGCTCGCCTATCTGGAAGGCGCGCGTGCACGGCCCAACCTGAGCGTGCAACCCGACAGTACAGTCAACCGCATATGCTTTGACGGCCGACGCGCGATCGGCGTGGAGCTCGCGGACGGCGAACGCAAGCACGCAAAAAACGTCATCCTCTGTGCCGGGGCGATCGGATCGCCCTGCATCCTGCTCCGGTCTGGAGTGGGGCCGCAGGATCATTTGCAAGACCTCGGCATTGAGGTGCTGTTGCATTTGCCCGGTGTCGGCACGCGACTCCGGGATCACGCTGCGGTTCCCATTTATCTGCGGCCAAAGGCTGGCGAATGCACGCCGGGCCGCGATCCGCGCTTCCAGATAGTCGCCTCACTGACGGCGGACGATTCGGCTGAGTCGGACGATCTGCAGATGGTCATGACGACGCACGCGGACATCAGCGCGATACCCGTGCTGCGCGCCGCCGCGGGCGTACCGATCGTGGCGGTTCTGCGAGCGGCCCTGATGCGCCCCTGCTCACATGGATTCGTCCGCCTCACCAGTGCCGATCCCCATGCATCGCCGCGCATCGAACTCAATTTCGGTACCGAACCCGAGGACCTGCGGCGCCTGATGCTTGCAACCCGTCGGGCCTGGGATCTGGCAAATACAGAGCCGCTCAAGCGAGCAACCCAAGGCATCATCGGCCTGACGCAGCAGATCGTTTATTCGGACGCGTTGCTGCGCGGTTATATCCAGGAACAGATAGGCACTTATTGCCACGCGCTCGGCACCGCTGCGATGGGGCCGGAAGATGACTGCCATGCAGTGGTGGACCAGTATTGTCAAGTGCATGGATGCGACAGCCTGTGGATCGTCGATGCGTCTGTCATGCCGGCGTGTCCCCGTGTCGTGCCCAATCTCACGGTGATCATGATCGCCGAGCGGGTCGCAGCTTGGCTGCGCGAAAGCCGCGGAAATCGCATTCGAGGTCAAAGCGGGCACGAACCTGGCAATCAATGCTCCTCATCTGCTTTGCAGGACCCGTCGCGACGGGAGTAGCATTACGCTGGCATGTTCCCGGGGACGGAGCAACGTCCCAAGTAGTCGTTCCCGCCGTTTTGGACTTCAACCGCAAGCGAAGGAGAGACGAAATGACCCCAGAGCTTTTCTATCTCACGCTGGTCACGGCCTTGACCGGCCTGCTATGGGTCCCGTACATCCTCGACCGCCTGGCGGTGCGAGGGCTCACGGATGCGGTCGGCTACCCGGTGAATCCGAAGCCGCAATCGCCGTGGGCGCAGCGCCTGATGAAGGCCCACGACAATGCGGTGGAGAACCTGGTCGTCTTCGCCACCCTGGTCCTGGTTGCCCATGTGCTCGGCATCATCGATGCCGTCATCGCGGGCGCCTGCATGTGGTATTTCTGGGCCCGTGTCGTGCACGCGATCGCCTACACCTTTGCCGTGCCGTGGGTTCGCACCCTGGCGTTCACGGTCGGCTTCTTCGCGCAAGCCGTCATCGCGTGGCAGATCCTGATGCGCTAGGCGGCGCGCGAATGACGTGAGCAAGCTTATGGTGTCACCGAGCCCCCTGCATCACGTCATGTGGCGCCAATGAGAACGCTGGTCCTGTACGAGCGCGTGGGCCACGAAGGCCGGCGGCCCAGTCCGTTCTCGTGGCGGACCCGCTATGCGCTCACGCACAAAGGCGTGACCGTGGAATATCGGGCCACGCGCTTCGCCGATGTGCAGGCCATCGAGCACCTGAGCGGACAGCCCCTGGTGCCGGTGCTCGTCGATGGGCCCCGCGTCATTCATGATTCGTGGAACATCGCCCTTTACCTGGAAGAGCAGTTCCCGGAGCGGGCTTCCCTGTTCGGATCGCCGTCGGCCATCGGCGCCGCGCGCCTGATCAATGTGTGGTCGGATCTCACGCTGAACCCGCTCGTGCGCCGGCTGATCTATGCGGATTTCATCTGGTGCCTGGATGCGGGCGACCGGCATTACTTTCGCTCATCGCGTGAACGCGATCTCGGCTGCTCGCTGGAAGAGGCGTGCGCCGATCGTCCCAAGTGGTGCGCGGCCTTCGAAGGGGCGATCGCTCCGCTCGAACGTACGCTGACGGACCAGCCGCACCTGGGCGGGGCTGCACCGGCTTACGTCGATTACGTGGTGTTCTCGGTGTTCCAGTGGGCGCGGCTCGGAAGTGCGCAGGATATCCTGCGTCACGGAGACCGCGGTTCATGCATGGCGCGGGCGCATGATCGGTTTGTTCGACGGTCTCGCGGACAGATTTCCGGCTTATCCATTGGAACGCAGTGGAGCGGACGGTCGGTGAGCGTACGCCGGGCGTTCATGCCCCATGACCAAATCCCCATCCGGTTCTGATCTTCCACTGTGGCATGCGCTGCTCGCGCCGCTGCCGGCCGACGCGGTGCCGCGCCGGCAACCCGTGGCACCGCCGGAGATTCTGGCGAAGCCGGAAGGCGCCGCCATTGCCGGTTGGGAGCAACTGACGATCGATTTGTCCGCCGGCGCGGCGGGTCTGCGCAACGTGCTGGTGGTGCTCGATGCGAACGGGCAGGTGCTCAGCGCGAATGACTCGGTGCTTTACTGCTGTGATGTCGCGGCGCCGACATCCGGGGCGAATGCGGAATATCACCATGAGTCCATTGGCGGCCGTTTCGAGGTGGACGGCAGCTTTCGCGGAACGCGCTGGAAGTCCGTCACGCTGGAAACCGAAGGACAAGAACCGCCGCAGACGACCTCGACGCCGACCGAGCCGAGCGTTGCCGATGTGGCGGGGCTGCGCGCGCTGGTTGCCGAAGTGCTGCGCCGCGCAGGCTTGCTGCGCTAGGCGCGTCTCCCGCCGTCTCGCTCGATCAATTGCCGTCGCCTGGTTGTTTCGCGGCATCCGCCCCGCCCAAGGCTGGGGCTCGCGAAGGCAGGCGCGCAGAGAATCGCGCGAGATCTCGATCCATCGTCAGCGTACGGACGCGCGCGCGCGGGGTAACCTGCATCGTGGTCGAATCCGCGGAGGCCTGCACCGCCGGCTGGTCCCCAAACCAGGGGCCCACCACTGCATTGACGCCGATGCCCAGCGCAAAAGCGCCAACGAGTACCAGCGCCGCTACGCCGTGCGATGGTCGCAACAGCGCCGCGATCCGTTGCACGCGATGTGCCTTGCGCATGCGTTGCAAATCCGCGGTATCGTCGGCGACGGTCTTGCGGCTTTCCGCGATATCGCGCTCGAGCCGCTTGCGCTGCTCGCGCGAGGCGGCCAGCGCCTGTTCCGCCTCGATTTTCTGCCGCACCGCAGCCGCGCGCCGTTGCTCGGCCTGCTGCCGCGATCTTGCCTGCTCGGTCACCTGCATTTCTGCCGCGGCACGCTTTTGCGCCACCGAACGTTCCCGCTCGGCTAGCCTGGCCCCCGTTTCGACCGCACGCGCGGCGCGCGATTGGGTGACTTTCAGCGCTTTGGCCTGATCGATCTGGCGCTTCGCGGTGTCCAGGCGTGCCTGCGCTGCGGTGGCCGCACGCGCTTGCTCTTCTTCGCTGCGTCGCGCCTGCTCGAGGGCTTCGGCGTCGCGCGCGACGCGCAGCGCGGTCGCTTCCAGCAGCGCTTCATCGCGCACACTGCGCCGCCGTGCCGCGGCTTCCTGTTGTTGCTGCGCTTCGATGCGCGCCTTCGCTTCAGCCTCGGCTTTTTCCTCGGCCTTGGCGCGGGCCAGGGCTTCGCGCTCCGCGCTTTGTTCGACGCCGGCGCGGCGTGCCGCCGCCTGCTGCGCGGCATTCTCCGCAAGTGCGCGCGCTTCGGCCTGCTCGCGCGCCTGACGTTCGGTTTGCACGCGCTGGTCCGCAGTTTCCAGCGCCTCGTAATCGGCTTTGGCCCGCGCGGCGGCCGCGGATTCCAGCGCGCGCTCGGCATCGCGCCGGCCCTTGGCTTTTTCCAGCGCCTTGCGCTCGGCTTCGAGCTTTGCGTTCGTGGCTATCTCGGCCCGGCGCTCCGCTTCGATGCGTGCATCGAGTTGCGCCTGGGCACGGCTCTCGGCGACAAGTCTGGCTTTCGCGGCTTCTTCCGCCTTTTGTTCGGCGAGGGTTCGCGCCTCGGCCTGTTCGGCGGCCTGCTGTTCGGCCCGAGCGCGTTCCTCGGCCGCGCGCAGCGCTTCGGCCTCGGTGCGCGCGCGCGCCTTCTCGGCTGCTTCCAGCGCCTCTTCGGCGCCGCGCCGCGTACGCGCCTCCGACTGCGCTATCGCCTCGGCGTCACGCGTGGCCTTCGCAGCAGCTTCGGCCTTACGTTCCGCCCTGAGCTTGGACCTCAGTACGCCCGCTGCCTCGCGTTCCGCGGTCAAATGCGCCTCGATTTGCGACAGGGCTGCGCGTTCGGCCTCGGCGCGCGACACGGCCGCCGCTTCGACGTTTCGCTCGGCCTCCAGCTTGGATTTTGCCGCGACCTCGGCCTCGCGCTCCGTGACCACGCGGGCTTCGGCCTGTTCCTGTGCCAGGTGCTCGGCCTCCTCGCGTTCTTTCGCCGCGACTGCGGCATTGGCGTCCGCTTGCGCGCGCAGCGCGGCCGCCGCCGCCAGCGCCTGCTCGGCATCGCGCCGCGCATTGGCCTTGATGTGCGCCTTGCGCTCCAGTTCGGTTTTCGCTTTTGCCGCGGTGTCGGCCTTGCGTTCGGCGTCCATGCGCGCCTCGGCTTCGGCGTGCGCCGCGGTTTCCGCGGCGAGCCGGGCTTTTTCCGCCGCTTCGGCTTCCCGCTCCAGCACGATGCGCGCTTCCGCCTGCTCTTTGGCCGCGCGTTCGGTTTGCGCTTTTTCGTTGGCGATCGCCGTCGCTTCGGCGTCGGCCATGGCGCGCGCGGTGGCCGCGGCGGCCAGCGCCTGCTCGGCGTCGCGTCGGGCACGCGCTTGCGCAAGTGCAACCGATTCCGCTTCGCGCGCCGCCTTGGCGGCGGCGCCGGCTTCGCGCTCCGCGATCAGGCGGGTTTCCGCCTGGCGCTTGAGCGCGCGATCGGCCTCCGCGCGCTGTCGGGCTGCGGCCTCGGCATCGGCTTCGGCTTTCGCGCGCGCGGGCGCCGCGGCTTCCAGTTCCTGCTCGGCTTCCCTTCTCGCGTGGGCTTCCTCGAACGCTTCGCGCTCGGCCTCGAGCTTGCCCAGCGCGGTGGCCTCGGCTTCGTGCTCTGCCGCGATGCGCGCGTCGATGACCGCCTTGAGCTGCATTTCCTGCTGGGCCCGTGCGCGCGCGGTCGTTTCCACATCGGCTTCGGCGCGGGTGCGCTCGCGCAGAATACGCGCTGATTCCACTTCGGTACGCGTGCGCGCCTGCGCGGCCGTGAGGGCGTCGCGCTCCGCCCGCAGACGGGCCAGCGCCGCCGTGGCCATGGCGCGTTCGGTCTGGATGCGGGATTCTTCGCGTGCTTTGCGCTTGCGGTCGGATTCCGCTTTCTTGCGCGCGGTCGTCGCCGCGATGGTCTCGGCACGCGCCGCGAATTCGGAGCGCGCGCCCGACGTGGGGTCGGCGGAATCGGTTTGTTGCGCAGGCGCGCCGGAATCGAGCGCGGGCGTATCGAGTGCGAGGGAATCGAGGGCGGCGGACTCCTCCGCATTGTCAACGTCGCGCCGGGGGACCTCGCGTTCGCTCAGATCATCGCCGGACTCAACGTCGTCAAGTGGATCAACGTCGCCCAGCGGCTCGACGTCGGCGTACAGCGTCTGCGCGTCCGGGGTGGCTGTGTTCTGCAGTACGGGTGTGGGGGGTGCCGCGGCTGGCAGTTCGACACCGCTCGCGGCGGGATCGGCATCCGTCGAGCCGGCCGGTTGGGCGGGTGCGCCTTTGCCGCGCTTCCACGCGCGCTCAGCGCGTTTGATGGAATCGAGGAGTCTGCTCATGAACGCAGCCCGGATCGCCGAACGCATGCAGGCGCGCGCCCGATAGCGGCTGTGCCGTGCATTCTCCTGCTCGGAATCGCCAAGCTTTCGCTGTAACGGTTGGCCATGCACCACCTGCCTTTCGGACGTCCCGCGGGTCGAAAATACCGAACGCGCTGATTACCCTCTGATTTTAATCTCATTTCACGCCTGCGGTATAGTCCCGCCGTGGGCGCTGGCCTGGTGCGGGATCAGGTTGCGCCGGGGCTTGCCGCCGCAGCATTGTCGATGGCACAACGCCAGAGGGAGGCGCGAATGCAAAACGTACTGTTCGACGGAGGGGAAAGCCTGCTGCGCACCGTGGTTGTCGGGGTGCTGGCGTATGTTGTGCTCGTGGTCTTTCTGCGGATTTCTGGCAAGCGCACCCTTTCGAAAATGAACGCCTTCGACCTGATCGTCACGGTCGCACTGGGTTCGACGCTCGCCACGATCCTGATCAGCAAGGACGTGTCCCTCGCGCAAGGCGCTACCGCATTCGCGTTGCTCATCGCCATGCAGTTCGCCGTGACCTGGTCGAGCGTGCGCGTGCGCTGGGTCCGCAACCTCGTTGCCGCGGAGCCCTCGCTGCTGCTCTATCGCGGACAGTTTCTGGCGGCCGCGCTGCGCAGTGCGCGCGTGACCGAAGACGAGCTCAGGGCGGCCGTGCGCGCGGCCGGGATGCCCACGATCGAGGAGGTGGAGGCCATCGTGCTGGAAACCGACGGTTCGTTCAGCGTGGTGCGACCCGGCGCTGCGGGCGCTGCAGCATCGAGCCTCGCGGGGCTCGGGCCCGAGACGTTCCGTGGGGGGCGGAACCGGGACGATTAGATTGCGCTAATATCGGGGCCGCCAAACTCCTCCGGATGGGGATATGTCGAGTCTTGAGCGCGCAGCGGGGGCGACGAATGCCGGACCAGGCGTCCGTTGCAATGTCGTGCCGTTCGGTCGCATCACGCCCAATGCGGCGGCGGCGCACGTGAGCAAGGTGTTACCGTCGTGACGCCAATCCATGATCCGCCTATGAATGTTCGCAACGATGCCAGCGCCGTGCTCGCCGGGGGCGGTGAGATGGGCAAGCTCATGCGCTCCATCGACTGGAGCACGACGGCCGTAGGCCCCGTGGACACGTGGCCGCAGAGCCTGCGCACAGCCCTGAGCATCCTGATGGAGACAGGATTCCCCATGTATATCGCGTGGGGGAGGGACTTCACCCAGTTCTATAACGACGGCTATCGCCCCATCCTGGGTTCTACGAAACATCCGGCGGCCATGGGGCGCAGTACGCGCGAGACCTTCGCCGAGATCTGGGAACTCATCGGGCCCATGTTCGAGGGGGTCATGCAGGGACGGCCCACGACCTTTGTCGATTTCATGTTGCCGCTCGACCGGCATGGGTTCGCGGAGGAGTGCTACTTCTTCTTCTCCTACAGTCCCATTCGCAAGGAGGACGGGCAAGTCGGCGGCGTGCTGGTCACGGTCAGCGAAACGACACAGCGGGTGCTCGGCGAGCGACGGCTCAAGACCACCCAGGCGCTGGCGGCCGAAACGCGCGAAGCGCTCACGGTCAGCGAGGCCTGCGAGATCGCTGCGCGCGTGCTCGGCGTGGACAATGCCGACCTTCCGTTTGCGCGCATTTACCTGATCAGCCCCGACCGGCAAACGGCCGTGTTGGCTTCGCAAACCGGGGCGATGGCGGACGCGCCTGACGTGGCGCCCCGGATCCGCATGGATGCCGAGCCTTACTCAACGGCAATGCATCGGGACGGTGGCGACATCTGTCAGATCACTGCGAGCTCTTGCGAGCCGGTGCAAATCGGCAAGGCGATCCCTGCCGCCGGGCGCACTTTGGTGTTACCGATCACGCACCTTGGAAATGATGACCCCGTAGGCATCCTGGTCGCCGGTACCAGCCCGCGACTGATCCTCGACGAGGCGTATCGCGACTTTCTATCGCTCGTGGCGTCGCAGATCGGCACCGCCATCGCAGCCGCGCAAGCCCTCGAGGATGCCAAAGCACGCGCCGAGGCGCTGGCCGAACTCGACCGCGCCAAGACCCGGTTTTTCAGCAACGTCAGCCACGAATTCCGCACGCCGCTGACCTTGATGATCGGACCGACCGAGGAGGCGCTCGAATCGCCCGAGCGGTCGCTGCAAGGCGAAGAGCTCGAATCGGTCCATCGCAATGAGTTGCGGCTGCTCAAGCTGGTGAACACGCTGCTGGATTTTTCCCGCATTGAAGCGGGCCGGGTCAGTGCCCGCTTCGAGCCGACCGATCTCGCCAGCTTGACCGCCAATCTGGCGAGCGCATTCCGCTCGGCCACGGAACGCGCCGGCCTCGCGTTGATCGTGGCGTGCAAGCCTTTGCCGTCCGCGGTCTTTGTCGATCGCGAGATGTGGGAAAAGATCGTCCTGAACTTGTTGTCGAATGCATTCAAATTTACCTTCAACGGTTCGATTCGCGTGGAAATCGATGTGCAGGGTGGCGAAGCCGAACTGCGCGTGCGCGATACCGGTATCGGGATCGCCGCAAACGACCTGGAGCGGGTGTTCGACCGGTTCTATCGAATCGAGCATTCCGCCGGCCGTACCCATGAGGGTTCCGGGATCGGGTTGGCGCTGGTGCGCGAACTGGTCGGTATTCATGGAGGCACTATTCGCGCCTCGAGTACCCCGGGCGAAGGCACGCTCTTCACGGTGCGCATCCCGTTTGGGTCCGCGCATTTGCCGGCGGAACATGTCGACACCGGTGCGTCCCGTGCGCAAGGGACGCAAGCCGCCGCGAGTGCCGACTCCGCAGCGGGGGCGGCCCAATCGTACGTGGAGGAGGCGCTGCGCTGGTTGCCGGTCGATGAGGCCGACCGCGCGGACCGTTCGCGTTCCGGGGAAAAGGTGCAGACTCAGGAAGTCAGCGCGGCACGAATCCTCGTGGCAGACGATAACGCCGATATGCGCGATTATCTCAAGCGCCTGCTGGGGGTGCGCTTTCAGGTCAAGGCGGTCGGCGATGGAACGGCGGCGCTGGAGGCGGCCCGCACATGGCGCCCGGATGTGATTGTCAGCGACGTGATGATGCCCGGGCTGGACGGCTTCGAGCTGCTTGCCGCCTTGCGTGCGAGCGATGACACACGCGTCATTGCCTTCATCCTGCTTTCCGCGCGCGCGGGCGAGGAGGCGCGCATCGACGGATTGCACGCGGGCGCGGACGACTACCTGGTGAAACCCTTTTCGGCGCGCGAACTGGTCGCGCGCGTCGAAGCACAACTGGTGCGCGTGAAACTGCGATCGCTGGAAGAAGCGCACGCCGTCCGGCTGGCGAGCGTGTTTTCGCACGCCCCTGTCGGGGTGGCCATCCTCAAAGGTCCCGAACACCTGTTCGAGTTTGCGAACCGCGCGTATATGGATCTCATTCCCGGACGGGAGGTGATGGGCAAGACGGTTCGAAATGCACTGCCCGAGTTGGAGGGACAGGGCATTTACGAGCTTCTCGACGAGGTCTATCGTTCGGGCAAGCCGTTCGTGGGCCGTTCGATCGGGTTAGTGCTCCGCGGAACCGAAGGAAAAGAAGAAGAGCATTTTTTCGATTTCGTCTATCAGCCGTTGCTCGACGATCACGATGGGGTGACCGGCATCGCGGTGGTGGCCTTCAATGTTACCGAGCTGACGAAAGCGCGTCGCGAAGCGGAATCGGCCAATCGTGCCAAGGACGAATTCCTGGCCATGCTGGGCCATGAACTGCGCAATCCCCTGGCGCCGATCGTCACCGCGCTGCAGTTGATGCGTTTGCGCAATCTTCCCGGCGCCGAGCGCGAACGCACGATCATTGAACGGCAGGTCAAGCATGTCGTATCGCTGGTGGATGATCTGCTCGATGTGTCGCGCATTACGCGCGGCCAGGTGCAACTCAGGCGCGAACCGGTCGACATTGCCGACATCATTGCCAAGGCGATCGAAATGACAGGGCCCGCGATCGAAGAAAGGCGGCACGTCCTGAACGTGAACGTGCCGCGGGGTTTGGTGGTCCATGGCGATGCCGCGCGGCTTGCGCAGATCATGGCCAATCTGCTGACCAACGCTGCGAAATACACCGACCCCGGCGGCAGCATTACGGTGACTGGCCGCTCCGCAGACGGGGATCTGGAAGTCGCCGTCGCCGACACCGGACGCGGCATTGCCGCGGAAACCTTGCCACGTGTCTTCGACCTGTTCTCCCAGGAACGGCAGGAAATCGATCGCAGCGAAGGCGGGCTGGGGCTTGGTCTCGCCATCGTAAAGAGCCTTGTGCAGGCACACGGCGGCAGCGTGCGCGCACGCAGCGACGGCAAGGGCCGGGGTGCGCAATTCGTGGTCAGGCTGCCTTTGCACGAGACGCCACCAGCGGGAGGAGCTTCAGACTACGCCGGCACAGATGCCTTCGACAAAGGCGGGCGCTCTGCGGATTCTGGTGGTCGACGATAACAAGGACGCGTTGGAGTTACTTGCTGCATCGCTGCAGGCCCTGGGCCATGCCACACACGTTGCGTTGAGCGGGCCCGTCGCCCTGGAAGCCGTATCCACCTTTCGACCTCAAGTCGTGCTGCTCGATCTCGGGCTTCCGCTCATGGATGGATTCGAGGTCGCACGGCGCATCCGGTCACTGCCGAACGGCAACGCCATCCGGCTGGTGGCCATTACCGGCTACGGCCGGGACATCGACCGGCAGCGTACCCGCGAGGCGGGATTCGACCAGCACATGGTCAAGCCCATTGACGTGGAAAACCTGAATGAATGCCTGTTGGGCGCAGTGGCCCGGCGCAACGCCTAGCCCCATCGCGCACCGTACGAGCTTTCATGACATTGATCTTTTTATGGAAGCTCGTAAGATAGGATTGCTCCCGACCGGAACTCGCGCCTGGAGTACCACGCTCGCATTGAGGAGAGGCGATGCCGCGCACCGTTTTGCACACTGTTTCAGGCCTAAATACGATCGTCCCGGTTGCTCAGGGCGCGACGGGCCTGGCGATTGCGCTGGTGCCTGGCGTGGCGCACGCCACCACGGCTTTTCCGCCGTTTTTCTGGTTTTATCTTGGGTCGCTTTTTATCGTTTTGCCGGTTTTGGCGCTCGCCATCCTGGTACGGGTTGGTCTGTCGTGGCGTCACGGCCTGCTCGGTGGCGAATGGGTGGTAGCAGCCCTTGCGGCCGCCGGGACCGGCGTATGGGCGCTTTGGGCCGCAACGAACGCTCCCACGCCGGTATTGACCGGCACGAACTGGCCGATCATTTATCTGGCGCTGGTGCCGCTCCTCGCGGTGTGGTTCAGATCGTGGCGATTGTCATCCCGCGGCAAGGACCGCGAAGTGCCTTTTGCCTCCGACGAAGAGTTCTTTGGTGCGGTGCGCGAGTTGATCGGCAAACTCGAAAAAAAGGGACATCAGGGTGCGGCCGCGATGCTGCGCGAGGGATTCGGTTGCCTGAACGGGCTCACGGATGGCTGGGCGCTTTTTCTGAAGTCCATTGATGGTGTGCTATCGGCCGGTTCGAGGGGATTCGACAAGGCGGACCGGCAATCCCTGAATGTCATCCGCGCAGCGGTCAACAATGCCGTGTCGCGGCGGTGACCGGTTGTCGCCGTGCAGATTCAAGCGTTGCTGCTCGAACTATTGGCGGATCTGGGCGCCCGCGGAAGTAACAAGGCACAACTTCCCGGTTCCTCCTCTACTCAATTTACGGATCGCAGACCGGGAACGCGGCCGGTCAGACCTACGCGTTTCTCGCTGGCCGCGCGTCATTCGCTGTCCGCTAGCGGATCGTAACCCGGTTCAATTCGCGAACCGTCGCGACGCATGCGCGCGAAAATGCGCTCGCTGTACCCATCGTCTGGCGTGCTGTTGCCGCGAAGCGCATCCCCCAGCAGTCGATAGACCGTGAAGCGGTCACGCAAACCCGCGTTACCAACGGTTTCGTCCAGCGCAGCCTTGACCTCATCCGGCGCGAGTTGCCCATCGAGCAGTAGAGAGACTTTGAGTGTCATGGTTACCACCTCCGGTTGCGTTGTACGCCGAGCACGGGTTCCAGGCGCTTGGCAATGAATTCGCGCGCCCTGAAAATGCGGGTGCGTACCGTGCCGATCGGAATATCGAGGATCTCGGCAATCTCGCTGTACGCTTTGCTCTCCACCTCATAGAGCATCAGCGCCTCGGCGAGATCTGGCTGCAATTTTGCGAGCGCGCGCTGCACGGTTTCGCCGATCTGCTTGGCCATGAGCGTTCGTTCGGGATTCTCCGCATCGGAGACGCCTGGCTCGAACGCCTCCGCGCGTTCATCAGGGGCGTCGTCGCCCAGCAGCACTTCGCGGGGCGCGCGTTTGACATGGCTCAGCGAGGCATTGGTCGCAATGCGGTACAGCCAGCTGAAAAAGGCGCTGTCCCCACGAAACGACGCGAGCCCGCGATGCGCGCGGATGAATACATCCTGCACTACGTCCTCGACGTCTCCTGCATGCTTTACATAGCGCGCGACGTGTCGCGCGATGCGGCGCTGGTACTTGACGACAAGCGCCTCGAATGCCTTGGCATCGCCCGACTGGGCGAGGCGTACAAGTTGCGCGTCCTGATCCGTGGTCAACATAACCACCGAAGCATACGCAAGGGTAGGTGGTGGTGCAACAATCCCCAGGAAAGCTGGACTGTCCCCGGATTGCCGTTCGACGTTTCACCGCGCTAGACATTAATCATCCCCCGCGACTGCCAGCAGCGGGTTGCTCGCTTCACGAGGTTTACCGTCGAAGGCGTCCCTGCATTCTCAAACACCTGCGCGGTCAATGCGCGCGAGCCTTGATCTGGGCGCTGCGTCCGGGCACGGGGGGCTTACGATCCGCTACGACAGACATTCTCCTGAACTCGCGGATGGTCAGCACGAATGCCAGCAGGATAAGGCTGAAGCAGAATACGCCGGTTCCCAATATGGCCGCGTCAGTCATGGCGTTGTCCTTTCATGGTCAATACGCGAAAGTAAATGCCAAAGCCGAGAATGGCCGGGACCCAGGTGGCGGTAAAAAGGCCTTCATCCTTTTGTCCGTTGAACCACAGGTAGCCGGAGATCGCGAACGACACGCCCACGGCAATGAGAATACAAACATCGGACATTCTGAACATTGGACTGCTCCTGTATCAGTTAGTGAATATTCGAAAGAAAGTCGCGCCCGCGACCCGCTATCAATCCCAGAATCCCCATGCCGCCACCAGCAGGCAGCCCACTGCGGCGGCGCCATGCGTACGCAGCGACGATTCGCCGTGCAAGGTCAGTGCGAAGGGCACGATGTCGTAAATGCCCAGGGGCAACCACGCGACGAAAACCAGTGCCATGCCGAATGCAATGGCGCCGATAGCGCGTCGTCGCGACCGCCGGGTTTCAGTCATGGCGGCTCATCCGCAACGGGTTGGTCGCGAGACAAGCACTCTGAATTGCGCAGCAAGGCATAAGTGACTCGTCCCGGATCACCGGCCGGTTCAATCTGTGGATCGGGCGAGAAAGACCCGAATGCGCCGATCGGGTTCACTCTTTATCCCGAAATCTGCGAACGAAATAAATGAAACCGGGTTGGCACCCGCGAGTCCCACCCGCCGTGATGTACAAGTTGCGTCACGCAGTGATGTAGCAACCGAACAGACAAGCTTGATCAATCCAACCCACAAAGGACTTACATGAAAATGATTTCCAAAGTTATCGCTGGCGCTGCTCTGGCCGCCGCTACCACGCTCACTTTTGCAGCAGATATCGTCGAGACTGCCGTATCAGCAGGGCAGTTCACGACGTTGGTCAAGGCGGTGCAGGCAGCCGGTCTGGTCGATACATTGAAAGGCAAGGGGCCGTTCACGGTCTTCGCGCCCACCGATGCCGCTTTCGCCAAGCTGCCGGCGGGTGCACTGGATTCGTTGCTCAAGGACAAGGAAAAACTGACCCAGGTCCTGACCTATCACGTCGTACCGGGCAAAGTAATGGCTGCCCAAGTCAAGGCGGGTGAAGTCAAAACCGTCGAAGGCCAATCGCTGAGTGTGACCACCAAGAATGGCGCGGTCATGGTGGACGAGGCAAAAGTCGTGAAGACCGATATCGTTGCCTCGAACGGAGTGATACACGTAATCGATACCGTCGTGATGCCCAACTGAGTTGGCATTTTCGTCAGCCGGACCCCGTCCGAGTCATCGGACGGGGTCTTTTCGTCATGACTGCGGTATTTACGCGACCGGAGTCATTCCGGTCGGTCTGATCATGCGAACGTATTAGTGCGTACGTGGCGATCCGCACGACGCTGGGTGCGCCGCTACGGGTGCTTTTGACGGGGGCTTGGCCGCGCAGAATGAACCTAATCGTAGGTTGATGCTCACACTAGACTGAACGGCCAGCATCGCTGGTCAGCAAGCATGCTCGTGATGTGCGAAACGCCCGTGGCCGCCAGGTCACCATTGATCCCGGGGAACATTCACTGATGACGGAGCGCTGGCAATTCCTTCTTAATCGCCTGCGCGAGCGGCTGTGGGTCAAGCCGCTTCTGGCGTGCCTGTTCTCGATCGGCGCTGTCTTCTTCGCACATGTTAGCGATGGCACCGGGCTCGGAAGCCTGGTCCCGGACATTACGAGAGAATCGGTCGAGGCCCTGCTCAAGATCATTGCCGCGAGCATGTTGGTGATCGCCACGTTCGCCGTGGGCTCGATGGTATCGGCCTACGCATCGGCCAGCAGTTCCGCGACGCCGAGATCGTTTTCCCTGATCATCGCCGATGACGTTTCCCAGAACGCGCTCTCGACATTCATCGCTGTGTTCATTTTCAGCGTGGTCGCTCTGGTCGCTCTGATGAACGGCTACTATGGCAAAGCCGGCCGTTTCACGCTTTTCGCGCTCACGATTCTGATGTTTGTGCTGGTCATCATTACATTTGCGCGCTGGGTCGACGCGATCGCGCGGTTGGGAAGGTTGGGCAATACGATCCGAAAAGTGGAGAAGGCCACCGCGGCGGCGATCGAGCAACGCCAGGCCGCGCCATACCTGGGCGGCATCGCGGCACGGCCGGTTCCCGAAGCCAGTGTGCCGGTGTATGCCAAATCCATCGGCTATCTGCAGCACATCGACCTGTCGGCGCTGCAAGCACAGGCAAAGAAACTGGATTTGCGCCTGACCGTGTGCGCGCTGCCCGGCACCTATTGCACGCCCCATCGCCCCGTGGCGTTTGTGACGTCGGGCGCATCTTCGGACCTGGCCGGCACGGATCGGGCAAAATTCGCCGAAGCCTTCGTGATCGGGGATGCGCGGACGTTCGACCACGATCCGCGTTTCGGCCTGGTGGTGTTGTCCGAGATTGCCAGCCGCGCGCTGTCACCGGCGGTCAACGATCCGGGCACAGCCATTGACGTCACGGGAACCCTCGTGCGCTTGTTCGTACTGTGGGAAGACTGCGCGAAATCCCCGGATGAAGCACCGGACGTACGCTGCGATCGAATCGGCATGCCGGTGCTGTCCATGAGCGACATGTTCGACGATGCCTTTACCGGAATCGCCCGCGATGGCGCCGGCATCGTTGAAGTCGTCTTGCGACTGCAAAAAGCCCTCGAGGCGCTTTCCATGATCGATAACCCGGAAATGCGAGAAAGCGCCATGATGCATGCGCGGCTCGCGCTGGTGCGAGCGGAGCGCGCCATGGCGATGCCCCACGATCTCGAACGGGTTCGCAGGGCGGCCCGATTTGCGGAATCGTGAGCATGGTCTGCAGTTCCCGCCCTCACGCATGCATTTTTTGCATGAGGCCGGCGCGTTTTTACTGCACTGCGGCGGCTTCCGCCTGTTTTTTTTACTTGTAATGCCTGCCGCATTGGAGCAGTGACCGTCCAACCGGCTTAAGGGCAACGCATTACTTCGTCACATTCTGTTGGCGCCGGATAACCGACAATTTGCAGATATGCGACTTCCGTCCTGATTTTTGCGGCGAAAACTCCATTTCCGTGCGCAACAGGATCGGCACTGACGACGTTTTGGCGACGCAGGCAGGTTGCTCGGGAGCATACGTGCAATTGCGAGTAATAAATCAGTGAATGTCCCTACCGGTGGAGTAGTTGGTGGGGCACGCATCTTGCACACCTGTTACCAACTCCGGGATAAACAATGATTGAATGATGAGAAATTTGAAATCGCCAACTGCTTCCTGCTTATCAATAGAGAGCGCGCGAACGGTCGGCTTGGCAGCACTGGTAGCGAGCGTTTTGATCTCGGGATGTGGAGGCGGCGGCGGCGACGTCTCCGCAACGTCCCCGACACCGCGGGACCCGCCGGCGCCGCCCCCGGCCGAATGCTCTGTTGCGCATCTGCAGACGCTGGAGGCGAGCATGAGTACGCGCCTCGCGCAGGCCGCCTCGGAAGTGGATTTTTCGTTCGCGGTGGAAAACAGAAATGGCCGCCGCTTTGCCTACGATCGCGGGCGCTCGACGTTGCAGACGCGCTACGAGTCTGCGTCGGCGTCGAAGCTCGTTACGGCCGTTGTGATCATGCGTGCGGTGGAGCAGGGCCATCTGTCGCTGGCAGACCGGCCGCAGGATCATATCGACGCCTGGCCGATCGATGCCGCGGACCCGATGTACAACATGACCCTGGCCCAGCTTCTGAGCATGACCTCAGGCTTCACCAGCGATCCGCCCTGCGTGGATTCGCCGACTGCCGATTTCGAAACCTGCGTGCTCGATATTGCCACCAGCAATGCACGGGGCAATACGCCGGGCCAGCAGTTCGTTTACGTCAGCGCCCATCATCAGGTTGCAGGTCTCATGGCCGTGAAAGGACGCGCGCTTTCGAACTGGAGCGAACTGTTCGCCGAGTTCAAGGCGCAGACCGGATTGTTCAGGCAGTCAGATTTTGATTTTCCGTCCGTCAACAATCCGCTGCTGGGTGGCGGCATGCATATCACGGGCGAAGATTACCTGGCGTTCCTCAACGCGCTGCGTGACGGCGCGCTGCTGAACGCCGCGTCCATGAATCAGTTGCTCACCGATCACACCGCTTCCTCGGTCATCGTGTTTTCACCCCCGCGCGACGGCATAGGTGGGGGTCCCGGGCTGGGAGAAGACTGGCACTACGGCTTCGGCCTGTGGCACGAATGCGCAAGCCCGCAGTTCAACTGCACACCGGGAACGAGGATTTCCAGTCCCGGACAGTTTGGCACCTATCCCTTCTGGGAGCGCAGCAAAGGCTACACCGGGATCGTCGTCCGGCAGGGCGCGCGCGGCACCATGAAAACCGGCATCGACATCGAACGCTCGATCCGGCCTGAAGTGGAACAGTGGGCAGCTTGCAATTGAACCGTCGGCCCTAGATTGAACCAGCCCGGTACGCACTCCGGGCGTCCCCCCACAGTACACGATTTTTCCCGCCGGACAGCGCCGCGCTTTTGCGGGGCGCTGAACCCCGCCCGCATGCGTGCGCCGACTTACAGCGCATGCCCGGCAAGTCTGCCATGCTCGTGAGTGCGCCGCGCTCGCCACGTCGCGATCCTGCAGGTGCACTCTGCGCGCAACGTGGTGCTGGCGCGAATCCTCAAGAGGCTCGAACCCGTCCGTTGCGCCTGTCGGGCGCTCGATCCGACGCACACACCTCTCGCGATGACCGAGCGAGGAGAAGACATCGATGCAACAATGGATCGGATCAGGGGCAGCAACCCAAAGTGATCCGCTACGCAAGTGAAGAAAGTTCCACGAAGCAGGGGCCGGCGCGAAGAGCGACCGGCCCCATGTTTTGATTGACCAGGTACCGCTCTTGCGTCAGGGGCGGACGTCGAATGCGTCCACGACGACAATCGTACCTGATCGCTTCGATGGTGAGAATATGCGGTCCACTGCTCAAGCCATCTTTACGGAAGACCGTATGCTGGTAGCCCTCGATCGGCACGGGTGCGTAGCCTTCGATCTCTGTTTGGAATGCGCCGTCTATATATACCCGCGCCCGCCCGATGCTGGCCTTGCGACAACTGATCCAGCTGACGGAGCTGCCAGTGAAGGCAAAGCTGACGCTTGCGCCGATCGTAGAGGTGGTGGCGGCACTGCCTTCGCTCCACGTCCTGTTCCGGTTGAAGTGGTTCCACGCACCGTCGTAAGTAACCGCCGCGTCTTCTTCCTGGTAGCGCCTGCCCGGTGCCGAGACATCGAAGGAATCCACGAAAACCTCCGCGCCGGTCGAGGCCGGGTTTTTGCGACCGGTCACCTCGATGGTCAACGTATGATCGGCGTCTGTCAGCCCTTTTGCCGTGAAGACGATGTCCTGAATCCGGATCGCTGCAGAGTAGGTGTCCACTTCGATGGCCGTGCCGCCATCTATCTGTACGCGAGCAATGCCGGCGTTCGGGCCGCGATACCCGCTCCAGCTGATCGAAGTCCCGCGGAAGGGCAACGTTACTTTCGCGCCGGCGGTTTCGGAAACTCTTGCGCCTCCATAGGGTGGATCCGGATCCGTGTATACGCCGCCTCCGCTCCAGGGGAGGGTGTCAACGGCCTGGGCCCAGGTGCCTGTGAAGCTTACGTCCGGGTCCGTCTCCTGCAATTGCGAGACCACCGGCGCCTCGACATCGAAAGCATCCACGACCACGGCGTTTGCCGTGGCTTCCGGGTGCTTACGGTCGGTGACCTCGATAGTCAGGGTATGCTGGCCGCTGCTCAAGCCGTTCAGCGTAATGATCTGCGTGTGTACCTCGTCCGAGCGCGCGAACAGATTCACTTCCGTTGCCGGGCCGCTATCTACTCTAACCAGCGCGATGCCGCTGCGCTCGTTGCGGTTACCGATCCAGGTGACCGACGTTCCGGTAAAGGTGAAGGTCGCCGTCGCACCCGCGAGGGTGGATTGTCGGGCCGCGCCGCCGCTCCAGCCGGCCCGGACATCGCCCGGTGTCCAACCGGTGCTCCATTGCACTGCGGTATTGGATTCTTCGAACCGCTGGCCGGCCATCGAGGAAGGGCCGGGATTGGGGCCGTTGCCGCCGGTACCGGGCCCGTTGCCACTGTTATTCGGGGGATTATTGCTGCCACCGCTGGCGGTTTCGCCGCCGCCGCCGCCGCAGGAAACCAGCAGGCCCGCCAACAGCAAGGCGGCGAACGCACCAGACATGCGCCGTGACGAGGGTTTGCGTGCATTTGAACTAAGTTCGTACATGACCGTTCCTTCCGCAGATTTGGGGAAAGTGTCGGTCACTGGCGTTGCGCATCAGCGCGCGCGGCATGATCCGGAAGACCTAGCCGCCGGGGCGCACGGTCTGGCCGGCAGGCAGCGGCGTTGGGCGGGCGCGCAGAAACTCTTGCGGTGGATTATTTCCGTTGATATCTTGGAGCACCCACGCTGTAGCACATTTCTACTGAACGCAGGAGTTTGCCATGTCCGATGCGCATGAAGTGAGTCTCGCCGGCAAGACCATTCGCTCCAATCAGCATGTTTGCGCGTTTTTCAGCAGCAAGGAAGAGGAGTACCGCGTGCTTATGCCTTTCATCAAGGAAGGTTTCGAACGCGGCGATCGCGCTTTTCACGTCGTCGACCCCGATCACCGGGAAACGCATTTGAAATGCCTGAGCGAGGCCGGCATCGCCGTAAACGATGCCGAAACGCGCGGCCAACTTGAAGTGCGTCGCTGGCAGGAGGCCTATCTGCGCGACGGTCACTTCGACCAGGAGCGCATGATCGCGCTGATCCAGGACGTGCTCCGCCAAGGCAAGGCGAACGGATTTCCGCTCACGCGCCTGGTAGCGAATATGGAGTGGGCACTCGAGGACCGGCCAGGCGTTGATGATATTGTCGAGTATGAGAGCCGCCTGAACCATGTGCTGCCGCAGTACGACGACGTCGTGGTATGCACCTACGATCTGGCGAAATTCGATGCCACGGTGGTGATGGATATCCTGCGCACGCACCCAATGGTGATCATCGGCGGCATTCTGCAGGAGAATCCGTTCTACGCGGCGCCCGACGAACTTATCAGGGAGTTGCGCGAGCGGCAGTAATGGCACCAGAGGTCGCGGCTGCTCTGTCCGCAGCACCTGTGAGCGAAGTATCGTCGCTGCGCCGTTGCGTTCGCGATCTGGTCGCGCTTTCGACGCTGCCGGCTGCGTGGATTCACGCGCAGCCGCAAGACATCGTCGAGAGCCTCGTGGAAGTGGTGCTGCGCATCCTGAATCTCGATCTCGCCTATGTTCGCGTGCCACGGGCGGGCGCAATGCGTCTCGAGGCTGGCCGGACCCGGTCAAGCGCAGGGCGTTCTGGCCGGGGCGCTGAATTGGGGCTCAGACTCGAGCAGTGGGTCGGCTTCGACGGCTCCGAGCCACCGCCCACCATTCCGGACGCCGACGGAACGGCTCTCCGATTCGCTTTGATTCCCGTGGGTCAAGAGCGTGATTGCGGTTGGCTTGCCGCCGCATCGCGTCGCGCTGATTTTCCCGGCGAGCACGAGCGTCTTCTGTTGAGTGTGGCCGCCAACCAACTCGCGATGGTGCTGCACCGCAAATCCGCCGAGGACAAGTTGCGCGAGGAAGCGCTCAGCCTCGAGACGCTGAACCACATTGGCAAATCACTCTCTGCGGAACTGACCCTGGAACGCGTGGTGCAACTCGTGACCGACGCGGCGACGCGGCTTTCCGGAGCGCAGTTCGGTGCTTTTTTCTATAACGCGCAGAACAAAGACGGCGAGTTCTATCAGCTCTACACACTGGCGGGCGCCTCGCGCGAGGACTTTGCCCGATTTCCGATGCCGCGCAATACCGCTATTTTTGCGCCGACGTTCGCGGGCGAGGGCATTGTCCGATCCGACGATATTCGCAAGGATCCGCGCTACGGCAAGAACGCGCCACACCAGGGGCTGCCCAAGGGGCACCTGCCTGTTGCGAGCTATCTCGCCGTACCCGTGGTATCGCGCTCGAAGGAGGTCATTGGCGGCCTGTTCTTCGGGCATTCGCAGCCGGGCGTATTCAATGAGCGCGCTGAACGCCTGGTTGCAGCGGTTGCCGCGCAGGCCGCAATCGCGATCGACAATGCCCGCCTGTATGAGCGCCTGCGCGATAGCGCCACGCGCCTCGCTGAAGCGGATCAGCGCAAGGACGAATTTCTCGCCACGCTGGCCCACGAGCTGCGCAATCCGCTCGCGCCGCTGCGCAACGGGCTGAAACTGCTGCAGCTCAGTACCGGCAAGCCTGAACTGGCGGAGCAGGCGCGCGCCATGATGGAACGCCAGACTGAGCAAATGGTCCATCTGGTCGACGACCTGCTCGACATGAGCCGCATCAGCGTGGGCAAAATCGAATTGCGGCGCGAGTGGGCGGAACTGGGGGCGATCGTCCACAGCGCTGTCGAAAGCATCGGTGTGTTCATCGAACAATCAGGCCATGCTCTGAAACTGAAACTGCCACCGGAGCCGGTATATCTCGATGCAGACCCGGTACGCCTTGCCCAGGTGTTCTGCAATCTGCTCAATAATGCCGCCAAATATTCCGAGCGCGGCGGCCGAATCGAGCTGATGGCGCAGCGACGCGACGGGCAAGTCGAAGTCTCGGTGCGCGACACTGGAATCGGCATCCCTGCGAAGATGCTGCCGCGCGTGTTCGACATGTTCACGCAGGTCGATCACTCGCTCGAGAAGTCTCGCGGGGGCCTCGGGATCGGCCTCACCATCGTGAAGCGGCTGGTGGAAATGCATGGCGGCACGGTCGAGGCGCAAAGTGAAGGCCCGGGCCGCGGGAGCGAGTTTATCGTGCGCCTCCCCTTGCGCGAGCCCGGCTCGTCGCGGCGCCCGACTGTCGAACCTGCGCAGGCCCCATTGCCGCGACAGAGAATCCTGATCGCGGATGACAACGCCGACGCCGCCGCAAGCCTCGCCTTGCTTCTGCAGTCCGCAGGTCAAGACGTGCATACGGCCGGCGATGGGTTCGCGGCGGTGGAAGCGGCCGAATCGTTTCGGCCTGCAGTCATCCTGCTCGACATAGGCATGCCCGGACTGAACGGCTACGAGACGTGCAAGCGTATCCGGGCTCAACCTGCGGGCGATAGCGTAATGCTCATAGCGCTCTCCGGCTGGGGGGAGGACGAGTACAAGGCGCGCGCCCGCGCCGCGGGCTTCGATCATTATTTCATCAAGCCGGTGGATTTCGAAGCGCTGCACAAGCTGCTGGGCAATTTGCCGGAACGGCCCTAGCGCCGGTGGACTCCCGCTATGATGACGGCCGGCGCGTTGCACACTGCACCGCACACCCAGAAAAACTGAACAAGGGGCAGTTCGCATGAGCTTGATGCACCGATTCATCTGCAGTCTGCTGCTCGTCCTTGGCATTGCCGGCGCCACGTTGGCCGCGGAACTCCCCGCTGCATCGCCAGAAAGCCTGGGTTTCTCATCCGAGCGGCTGGCGCGGATCGGTCCGGCGATCGAGGGCGAGATCGAAAAGGGCCAGTATCCGGGTGCGGTGATTCTGGTGGCGCGCAAAGGGCGCGTCGTCTACTTCGAGAGTTTCGGTCAGCTGGATCCGGCGCGCAGCACGCCGATGGCGAACGACGCGATCTTCCGTCTCTACTCGATGACAAAGGCCTATACCTCCGTGGCGGCGATGATGTTGATGGAGGAAGGGCGGTTGCGCCTGACCGATCCGGTGTCCAGATATCTTCCAGCCCTCGCCGGACTGCAGGTCAGCGTTGCATCGTCGGACCCTTATACCGGTGCGGTGCGATACGCGAACGTACCGGTCGATCGCGAAATGAATATCCAGGACCTGCTGCGACACACGTCAGGAATCGTGTACGGCCCCTATACCTCGCATCCCAGGGTAAAAGAGCTTTACGCCAAAGAAGGCGTCGACTGGAAGGATGTGACGCCAGCCGAGCAGATCGAACGTCTGGCCAAAGTCCCGCTCGCCCATCAACCGGGCACGACCTTCGAATACAGTTTGTCGACGGACGTGCTCGGCCGCGTGGTCGAGGTCATTTCCGGCATGCCGTTGAGCCAGTTCCTGCAGGAACGCATTTTCACGCCACTCGGCATGACGGATTCGGCGTTCATCGTGGCGCGGGAAAAAACCGATCGTCTGGCGCAGCCCTTTGCAGTGGACCGGGCGACCGACAAACCGATAGCGCTGCTCGATGTGACGCAGCCGCAAAAGAATGATGCCGGCGGGGCGGGCAGCGTGGGGACGGCGTCGGACTATGCGCGATTCCTGCAGATGCTGATCAACGGCGGCGAGCTCGACGGGGTGCGATTGCTGAGCCGCACCACCGTGGCGTACATGACCGCGGACCATCTCGGCGATGCAAAATTCTCCGGCGCGACGACGCTGCCGCCCGGTACCGGCTTCGGGCTCGGCTTCGCCGTCCGGAAGCAGACGGGCCTGTTCGAAGTCACCGGCTCGCAAGGCGAGTACTTCTGGGCAGGCGCCGCCGGCACCGGCTTCTATGTCGATCCGCAGGAGGAACTGATCTGTGTGTGGATGACGCAGGGGCAGCCGGGCATGGCGCGACGCTACGACCGCTATCTTTTCAAGCAGCTCGTCTATCAGGCGATCACGGACTGAATCTCAGCGCCGCAGCGCCATGGCAGCGTGTAGATTCCATTGCGCGCGTCTGGTCGGCTCGGCGATCTTGCCGTAGTCGCAGCCAACGTCGTACAAAATGCCGCGTGGATCGCCTCGATCAGATTGGCCAGAATACGGCGCTTCGATCAGCGTGCCTGGGCCGCGTGGCGCGTAAAGAGCGTTTTCTCGTAGCGATGGGTCGCAGTCAGCAGCGGCCACAATCGGCGTACGGCCTCACGCCGAGAGGCCGGCGGTCAGTGCGGCGGCAACTTGTTCGCTGTCGGCGACGCTGCCAAAGATGCCGCCTTCGATGCTGATCATGCGCAACGCCGCTTCATGCAAATCCGCGAATCCGGAAGCACAGGCGTCGCCGACAGTAATGCACCGATAACCCCGATCGATGGCATCGCGCAAGGTGGAGCTCACGCACACTTCGGTGGTGATGCCGCACAGGAGCAGCGTATCGATTTCCCGCGCGCGCAACCTCTGAGCGAGGTCGGTGCGCGCAAACGCGCTGTAGCCAGGCCTGTCGAGGATTGTCTCGCCGGCGATCGGCTGCAGCTCGTCGACGAAGTCATGTCCTGCTTCCCCGCGGATCAACAGTCTTCCGAGCGGTCCATTGCTGCCGATCTCTGCCCCCGCTTTGCGGCTGCGCGCGAGCTTGTAAGGCGGGCAATCGGCCAGATCGGGACCATGTCCCTGTCGCGTATGGACGATCATCACGCCCGCAGCGCGCGCGGCATCGAGGAGTGTTCCCACCGGCAGGATGGCGGCCTGCAAGCGCGAAATATCCAGACCGGCTCGCGCGGCGTAACCGCGCGGATCGAGAAAATCTCGTTGCATGTCGACGACGAGTAGCACCGCGCGGCGCGCGGCCAATCCGTCAAGAGCTGTCATTGTTGACAACCAATACCGATGGACACGGCGGAAATGTAGCGTTCATTCGTGATTCCCGTGAGTTACTTGTGTCTGCGAGTCGGATTCAGCCACGCTAACTCCTACTTTATGGCGCGCGTGAACAGTGGCGTCAGTTTCGCGTTCCTCAGGTCGTGCGCCATGGCCGATTTATCCTAGTCGGGAATGTGCTCGAACCGCACGAACTCGCGATGGTAGTGCGCCATCATCGATGTTTCCAGCAAAATTGGAGGCGGAATTTCTTACGGCCCGTGGCCGATCCAGTTGACCGTACCGACTGTGGCTGAGCCGGCGGCGAACGCGCGGCCTGCGGTGAAGAGCAGAACAGCGGCCAGCGATCAGGGAATCCGGTCGCGCAGTAATGCAGACAGGAACTGCATGGTGAACTCCTTTCGGGTAGGAAAGCGAGCAGTTATGCTCTCCCGGACTTTTATCCTTCCGTGGAGCCCATCAGAGGCTGGGCCACTTTCGGACCAGTCACCGGTTGCAGCCCCGAACCCTAGTGCCCCTACCGGATCATGCCGCGCGAAGCAGCAAGACCACTGATCGTCTGCAGATCCCTAACGCAATAGAGGTGCCAAGGAAAGAACGCTGCAAAGCGCTCGCCGGAGCCCTCGTGGCGTCAGTCGTTAATGTCAGGGCACGCAATTGGCGCCGTCAGCCGCGCGATCGCGCCAACATAGTGCCTGGTGGCGCGAAGCCCGGGGGGGGCATGGCGAGCACGCGAGTTCCACGGAAAATGCGCGGCCTGCGTCAATTTCGACATCTCGTCCGATCCGGTAAACTGTCAACTGTCGCAATGATCCGAATCGACAATGTCATTTCTCGCTTTGCTGATTACGCTGCTGATCGAACAGGTTCGTCCCCTGCCTGCGCGCAATCCCGTGCATCGCTGGTATGTGCGCTATGTGAACTCGCTCGGCAATCACTTCAATGCCGGCGAGAAAGCACAGGGCATGGTCGCCTGGATGCTCGCCGTGCTGCCCTGGGTGCTGGTTCTCATGGCGATTCACTATTTCCTCAAAGACATCAGCCTTGCAGCCGCGTGGCTGTGGAGTGTGGTGGTGCTTTACCTTACGCTGGGATTCCGCCAGTTCAGCCACGCCTCAACGGCGATCGTCGAGGCACTGCGCGCGGGCGATCTCGAGAGCGCCAGAACTTTACTGACGGAGTGGCGCGGCGAACCTGCCGCAGAGTACAACGGCACGGAAATAGCCAGGGTAGCCATCGAACAGGGTTTGGTCGATTCGCATCGTCACGTGTTCGGCGTAATTTTCTGGTTCCTGATCCTGCCCGGACCGAGCGGGGCGTTGCTCTACAGCCTGGCCGGAATCCTCGAGCAGCGATGGGGCCGGCAGTCGTCGCCCGACGCGGGCGATTTCGGCCGGTTCACGGCGAAGATTTTCCATTATCTCGACTGGATTCCGGTACGTCTCACAGCGATGAGTTTCGCCATTGCGGGGGACTTCGAGGATGCGGTGTATTGCTGGCGCTCCCAGGCCGCAACCTGGCTGGAACCGGAACAGGGCGTCGTTCTGGCGAGCGGGGCCGGTGCACTCGGTGTGCGCCTGGGCGAAACCCTGCACCAGCATGGCACCGTGGTTTTCCGGCCCGAACTCGGGCTCGGCGACGACGCCGACGTCAACACCATGACGAGTGCAGTCGGAATGATCTGGCGCGCGCTCGTGATCTGGATGTCCGTGCTCGCGCTGATCACGGTCGCGCGCTGGGTCGGTATGTGAGCCTAGTAGGGCTTGCCTGACTCGATTTCCCGGACGAGTTTGCGGTAGGCCTCGAGCCGTCGCGCATCGATCTTGCCCTCCTGTGCGCACTGGGCGATCGCGCAGCCGGGTTCCACCAGATGCCTGCAGTTATGGAAGCGGCATTGGCCCAGCAACGGCCTGAACTCGATGAACGAGTCGACGAGGTCTTGCTGCGCGACATGATGCAAGCCGAATTCCTGCATGCCAGGGGAATCGATCAGTGCGCTGTCTGCGTCCACGTGATAGAGCCGGGCGTGCGTGGTGGTATGCCGGCCTGAATCGAGCGATGCGGAAATTTCCGCCGTGGCGGCGCCCGCGCCCGGAACCAGCGCATTGATGATCGTCGATTTGCCCATGCCCGACTGCCCGACCAGCACGCTCGTCTGGCCTTTCAGCGCCGGACGCAGCGGGCCAATGTCACGCTTGGCCGCGAGCGGGATTACGCGATAGCCCAGTGCGGCGTAAAGCGTCAGCCGATCCATCGCCGTGGCATCGGTTCCCGCCAGATCGAACTTGTTCAGGACGATAAGCAGCGCCAGGCGCTGCGTTTCCGCGGCCGCAATGCAGCGATTCAGTAATTCTTCGTAGAAGCTGGGGACGACCGCCAGGACGATCACCACTTGCGTGACGTTTGCAGCAATGAGCTTTTGCCGGAACTGGTCGGAGCGGTACAGCAACGAAGAACGACCGTCGATGCTCTCCACGACGCCCTGACCGGGCGCCGTGCGCGCCACGCCCACGCGATCACCGCACGCCAGCAAGCTGCGTTTTCCGCGCGGAAAGCAGGTGAGAATCTCCCGCTCCGGCAATTCGACCAGGTATTGGCGGCCGAATGTCCCGACGACCAGCCCCTGCTGAAGGTTCGGCTTCGCGCTCAACGCGTGGCGTCGCGGCGGCGCGCCGCCGGGCCTTGCGCCGTCATAACCGAAGCGCCGAACTCACAAATCGAAGAGCGCATCGATTTTTGCCGCGCAGATGAAATCGTTCTCCGAGATGCCCTCGATCGCGTGCGTCATGTAGGAAACGGTCGCCTGGTTGTAGCCCAGTTCGATGTCCGGATGATGATCCTCGCGATGCGATATCCAGGCGGTGGCATTAACGAACGCCATGGTCTCATGATAATTCTTGAACTTGAAGGTCTTCTGCACCGTCGCGTTCGTGTAGGCCCAGCCCGAAAGGCCCTTGAGCATATGCCCGATCTGGACCTGGGTCATCGGCTCAACGCCGCCTTCGCAGGGCTTGCATTTCTTGCGTACCAGCCCTTCGGAAATTTCACTCACGTCGGTCTCCTTAAGCGACGGCGGGCGGTCCGGCACGAAACGCAGTGCAATGACTGCGGTCTAGGTGCGTGCCAGCTGCTCGAGTCGCGCTATGCGGATGGATGCGGGAGGGTGGGAATCGTAAAACGCGGAGTGCAGCGGGTCCGGCGTCAGGGTGGAAGCGTTGTCCTTGTAGAGCTTCACCAGTGCATGCACCAGATCCCGCGCCGGCGTGAACTTCGCGGCGTATTGATCGGCTTCGAATTCGTGCTTGCGCGAATACATGGCCAGCAGCGGCTGTAACAGGAAAGTGAACACCGGCATGACCAGAAAGAACAGCGTCAACGCCATGGCGTCCGTGGCCGGGAAGGCCACGCCGAGACCCTGGTAGAACCAGTCCTGATTCTTGAGCTGACCCAGCAGGAAGAAAAAAATCAGCGAAAACACAGCCATCAGCATGAGCCGCTTGATCACATGGCGCATGCGGAAATGTCCGAGTTCGTGCGCAAGCACCGCTTCAATTTCGGCAATTTCGAGCCGCGACAGCAGCGTATCGAAAAAGACGATGCGCTTGGACTTGCCGAAACCGGTGAAATACGCGTTGCCATGGCTGCTGCGCTTCGAGCCGTCCATCACGAACAGTCCGTTCGACTCGAAGCCGCATCGGGCAATCAGATTCTCGATGCGCGTTTTCATCTCGCCGTCCTGCATGGGGACGAACTTGTTGAACAGCGGCGCGATGACGCTCGGGGCGATGAACTGGACGAAGAGCATGAACACCACCGCCACCAGCCAGACGTACAGCCACCACAGTTCACCGGTACCCGCCATCAGCCAGAGCACCGCGAACAGCAGGGGTAAGCCGAGCGCCACGCCCACCGCGGCCTGCTTGGCGAGATCGCCGAAGAACATTCCCAGGGTCATCTTGTTGAAGCCGAAGCGGCTCTCGATGCCGAACGTCCGGTACAGATCGAAGGGCAGCCCGATCACCGAGACAATCACCATCAGGATCGTGACGAATGCCACGCCGCGCAGGATGCCGTCCGCAAAAAAAGAGGCCGCAAGATTGTCGATGGCCTGCAGCCCGCCGCCGAACGTCAGGATCAACAGCACCACCGCGTCGAAGGTCAGGGCCTTCATGTTGAGCCGCGTTTTCGCGCTGCTGTAGTCCGCCGCTTTCTGATGCGCGGCCAGGTCGATGTCATTCGAAAATGCGATCGGAACCGTGTCGCGATTGGACTGGATGTAGCGGACATGGCGCGAGGCAAGCCACAGACGCAGGGATGTCGAGGCGGCCAGCGCGACAAGAAACAGAATTGCGAAAACGTTCATGGTGATCCGTCAGACTCTGGGAACTATGACAAAATGACGCCGGGAAAATTCTTGGACAAACCAGCAGAGATTATGGCACAGGATACCGGCAACCTGATCTGGATCGACATGGAAATGAGCGGTCTGCACCCCGACAACGATCGCATTCTCGAGGTGGCGATCGTCATCACCGATGGCCAATTGAACGTGGTAGCCGAAGGTCCGGTCAAAGTCGTGCGCCAGCCCGACGATGTCTTCGAACGAATGGATTCGTGGAACAAATCGACACACAAGAAATCCGGCCTGATCGACCGGTCAAAAGCCGCAATCCAGAACGAGGGGGAAGTCGAAACGGAACTGATGTCCTTCCTGGCGCAGCACGTTCCGGCGAATACCTCTCCCATGTGTGGCAATTCCATTTGTCAGGATCGGCGTTTTCTCGCGCGACACATGCCGCGGCTCGAGACTTATTTCCACTATCGCAATCTCGATGTGTCGACGTTGAAAGAGCTGGCCAGGCGCTGGAAGCCCGGCATCATGGCTGGCTTCGCCAAGCATGGGAAACACGAGGCCCTGGCGGACATTCACGAGTCGATCGAGGAACTGAAGTACTACCGGGAAAAATTTCTCAACCTCGCAGCGCCATAAGGCACGATGCGAGGGGAGGGGAAAGCGAAAGTCGAAAAGTAAACATGCGCGAAAACGGCGGCGCGAGGCGCCGCCTGATTTTTATGCTCCCCGAAGGATAGTCGCGCGCCGACGCCTGCCTTGCTCTTAGGATTGCCGCGCATCCCGGTTCTTCAACACATACTCGATCAGGCGCGCCGTGGATGGATCATGTCCGCTGGCCGCATGCCCTGCCTGCAAATCCTCCAGCACCCCACCGGCCAGTTGCTTACCAAGCTCCACGCCCCACTGATCGAAAGAGTTCACGTTCCAGATCGCGCCTTGTACGAAGACCTTGTGCTCGTAGAGTGCAATCAGGGCGCCCAGCGAACGCGGGTCCAACCGGCGCAGGACGATAGTGTTGCTCGGACGGTTGCCGGGAAAAACGCGATGCGGCGTCAGGCGCTCCAGTTCTTCACCCTGCATGCCGCGGCCCCGCAGTTCCGCGCGCACGTCCTCGGCGCTCTTGCCGCGCAACAACGCTTCGGTCTGCGCAATGCAGTTCGCCAGCAGGATGTCGTGATGACCGGGCAGGCCGTCGGCGCCGTTGGCCGCGACGATAAAATCCGCCGGCGTAATCTGGGTGCCCTGATGCAGATGCTGGAAAAAAGCGTGCTGGCCGTTGGTCCCCGGCGCACCCCAGATAACAGGGCCCGTCGGATAATTGGTGAGCGCGCCTGATCGGTCGACGCGTTTGCCGTTGCTTTCCATGTCCAGTTGCTGCAGGAATGCCGGAAAATGCAGCAGGTCCTGCGCGTAGGGCAGAACCGCATGCGTCGGATGGCCCAGAAAGTCGACATGCCAGATGCCGACCAGCGCAGCCAGGGCTGGCAGGTTGCGCTCCAGCGGGGCAGAGCGGAAGTGCTCGTCCATCTCGAAAGCGCCGTCCAGCAATGCTTCAAAACCCTCGAAGCCAATGGCTAGCGCAATGGGCAACCCGATGGCGGACCACAGCGAATACCGCCCGCCCACCCAATCCCAGAATCCGAACACGTGCTCCGGGTTGATGCCGAAGGCGGCGGTGGCTTCCAGGTTGGTCGAAACGGCCGCGAAATGATGTGCGACTATTGCCGAGGCTGCATTCGCGGGTGCCAGTTTAGTAAGTAGCCACTCCCTCGCAGAGCGAGCGTTGGTCAACGTTTCCTGAGTCGTAAAGGTTTTGGACGAGACGATGAACAGCGTCGTTTCGGGGGCCAGCCTGGCCACTGTCGCAGCGAGGTGGGCCCCGTCGATGTTGGACACGAAATGCGTTCGCGGCCCGGACGCAGCAAATGGGCGTAACGCCGTTGTCACCATCAGCGGCCCCAGGTCCGAACCGCCGATGCCGATGTTGACCACATCGGTGAAGGGGCGCCCCGACACGCCGCATAGCCGTCCGGCGCGAACTCGTTCGGTCATTTCGCGCATGCGATCGAGGACCGCGCGGATGTCGGGCATGACGTCCTTGCCTTCGACTTTGACCGGCATTGCGGCGCGATTGCGCAACGCGGTATGCAGCACGGCGCGCTTCTCGGTCACATTGATGCGCCGGCCTTCGAACATGGCCGCGATCTGCGCCGGGACACTCGCGTCCTGGGCGAGATCGACCAGCAAGCGTCGCGTGTCCGCCGAAATCGGGTTCTTGGAATAATCGAACAAGATATCGCAGGCTTGCAGGGAAAATCCCTCGGCCCGCTGCGCATCGTTGGCGAACAGGTCGAGGATGCGCGCATTACCCATGTCGCGCGCGTGCGCCTGCAGTGCTTTCCAGGGGGTTCGGTCAGTCAGACGCATGAGCCAGGGTGCGTAGTGGGGAAAAGCAGATTAAACGCGATTCTGGACGACAGATGCAAAAACAAAAGGCCCGCGGATAGCCGCGGGCCTTCAAGCTGAATCTGTTGCGGCGCTTAGGCAGCCTTTTTCTTGGGTGCGGGGGTTGCTGCGCTCATCGTAGCTTCGGTAGCTTCTGCGACCTGCTTGGTGGCCTTGCTGAACGCGTCATAAGCCTGGTTGGCGGTGGCCAATGCGGTCTTGACTGCGGCGACGGCGACGTCGGAACCGGCCGGCGCGCTCTTGACGGCCTTGTCGAGGGCAGTGGTCATGTTCTTGTTGGCTTCAGCGAAGCGCTCTTCGAAGAACTTGCTCAGTTCGGTCTGGGTCTCAGCGACCACGGAGTAAATGCTGCGGCCATAAGCGGCAGCTTTTTCGGCCGAGGGCTGAACGCTCGTGGTCTGAATTTCGGTCAGTTCCTGAACGTCCTTGGCAGAGACGACGGACTTCGCGTGCTTGACCGAATCCGCGAAGACGGCCTTCGCGATTTTGACTTGCACGTCCAGCAGCTTCTCGGCGCCTGCAGCGGCGATACCGGCGAACTCTACGAACGTGTCCAGGGTTTCTTTGTTTGTGGCCAGGAATTGCTCAGGTACGTTGTACATAAAAAGCTCCTAATGAAGGCGAAATGACGGAAGGGTGCGGCTCAGGGGTGAAACGGATCGTTTTTGTTGCATTGCAATAAACCCCGCCATTCTATAGGGCTTCTCGATGATGTCAAGAAAAAGAATGCAGATGCCATACCTGGCGCCTACACCGCGTCACTATTATTGACAAACCAATAAGTTAAAGAACTTACTCCCACCCACGACAGAAGCTATGGGTTCAGTCCTGAAAGCTGCACTGGCGGCAGCAAGATCTCTTGTGCACCCCACCATTCTGGCCATCCTGGTGATCCCGATGCTCGTAGCGTTAGGGATTTGGGTAGGCGTTGCCTGGGCGTACTGGGAGGTGTGGAGATCGGCCCTCGAGCATGCGGTGGTCGATGTTGCGGGCGCGCGCTGGACGCTTCATTGGGATCTCATCAAGATCGCGTCCTGGATCGCTGCCGTGGTGATCATGATGGCGGTGGCGCACATCATCATTCTGACGGCCGTATTGCTCGTTATGGTGTTTGCGATGCCCACGCTCGTTCGGCACATCGCGCGCGCTGACTATCCCAAACTCGAACAACGGCGCGGCGGCACCTTGCTTGGAAGCGTGTGGAATGCCCTCGTGTCCGTCAGCGTGTTTGTCATGCTCTGGATTGTTACGCTACCCCTTTGGCTGCTGGGACCGCTGGCAGCGCCACTGCCGTTGCTGCTCTCGGCTTATTTGAACCAGAGACTATTTCGCTACGATGCGTTGTCGGAGCACGCCGATGCGCTGGAGATGAGGCGGATTTTCGATCTCGCACAGGGCCGGCTGATGCTGATGGGCCTGATCACCGGCGCGATTTTCTTCGTGCCCCTGATCAATCTCGTAGCGCCCATATTCGCCGCGCTGGCGTTTATTCACCTGTGCCTGGCGGAGCTGCAGGCGTTGCGCGGAGCGCCGCGCGAGGGACGAGAGGATGAGGGACGAGGGGTGAGGAGCGAGGGGTGAGGGAAATTCTCTCGCCCCTCGACCCTCTCCCCTCGCCCCTAACTACTACAGCCGTTCGTAAATTGCGGCGATCCCTTGTCCGCCGCCGATGCACATGGTCACCAGCGCGTATTTGCCCTTGATGCGCTCAAGCTCGTAAAGCGCCTTGACCGTGATGATGGCGCCGGTGGCGCCGACCGGATGGCCCAGGGCGACCGCTCCCCCATTGGGGTTTACTTTTTTGGGATCGAAGCCGAGATCCTTCGACACCGCACAGGCTTGCGCGGCGAAAGCCTCGTTCGATTCGATCACGTCCATGTCGGAAACCTTCAATCCTGCTTTCTTCATGGCGTTCTGGACTGCGGGAATCGGACCAAGCCCCATCAAGCTCGGTTCGACCCCGGCATGGCCGTAAGCGACCAGCCGCGCCAACGGCTTGAGGCCTTTCTTCTCGGCGAGCTTGCGCTCCATCAAGACCACTGCCGCCGCCCCGTCGTTGATGCCCGAGGCGTTGCCCGCGGTGACAGTGCCGTCCTTCTTGAATACCGTCTTGAGCTTGCCGAGATTCTCCATGCTGGCATCGCCGCGCACATGCTCATCGGTGTCGAACAGTTTGGTGCCCTTGCGATCCTTGACTTCGATCGGAAGGATCTGATCCTTGAAGTAACCCTTCTCGATTGCATTGGCCGCGCGACGATGGCTTTCGACGGAGAACTCGTCCTGGGACGCGCGGGTCAGGCCATATTTCGCCGCCACGTTTTCCGCCGTGACGCCCATATGCGATGCGTCGAAGGGATCGGAGAGCGCGCCTGTCATTGCATCGACGACGACCTGGTCGCCCATTTTTGCGCCCCAACGCGCGGCCGGAATCCAATAGTTAGAGCGGCTCATGGACTCCGCACCGCCTGCGACGGCGACATCGGCATCGCCAAGCGCCACCATCTGGGCGGCGCTGACGATCGCCTGTAATCCGCTGCCACACAACCGGTTCAGCGTCATGGCCGGAACTTCTTTCGGAATGCCACCCTTGATTGCGCAAACGCGCGACAGATACATGTCCTTCGTTTCGGTGTGGATCACATTGCCGAAAACGACATGCCCAACGTCCTCTGGCGCCACCTTGGCGCGGGACAATGCCTCGCGCACGACGCGTGCACCGAGATCAGTGGGGGGGATATCCTTCAGTGCACCGCCAAAATCACCGATCGCGGTGCGCACCCCGGATAGAATTACGACCTCACGTCCGTTGTTCATGTTGTTCTCCTCGTTCTCAACGTTCGATTGCCAGCGCAACGCCCATGCCGCCGCCTATACACAGCGATGCAAGTCCCTTTTTCGCATCGCGCCGGATCATTTCATGAATCAGCGTCACCAGAATGCGGCAACCGGATGCGCCGATGGGGTGGCCGATTGCAATCGCGCCACCATTCACGTTGACCTTCGAAGTATCCCAGCCCATGTCGCGATTCACCGCGATTGCCTGCGCTGCAAACGCCTCGTTGATTTCCAGCAGATCCAGATCCTGCGGTGTCCAGCCGGCTTTCTTCAGGCACAGTGTCGAAGCCGGGACCGGGCCGATGCCCATTATGCTCGGATCGACCCCGGCAGACGAATACGCCTTGATGCGTGCCAGCGGCTTGAGGCCGAGTTCCTTCGCTTTCGTCGCGCTCATCATCATGACGGCGGCGGCGCCGTCATTGATGCCCGACGCATTGCCGGCCGTTACGGTGCCGCCCTTGTCGAATGCGGGTTTCAGTGCGGCCAGTGACTCGGCCGTGGTGCCATGACGCACATACTCGTCGGAATCGAATATCACGTCGCCCTTGCGGGTGGGAATGGTGATCGGGACGATCTCTTCCGTGAAGCGGCCGGCTTTCTGGGCGGCCTCGGCCTTCTGTTGGGACGCGGCGGCGAACGCGTCCTGCTCCGCGCGCGACACCTCCCATTTCCTGGCGACGTTCTCCGCAGTGACGCCCATGTGGTACTGGTTGTAGACGTCCCACAGCCCGTCCACGATCATGGTATCGACCAGCTTGCCGTCGAGCATGCGCAATCCGTCGCGGGCACCATTGAGCGCATGCGGCGCAAGGCTCATGCTTTCCTGTCCGCCGGCGATCACGATATCGGCATCGCCCGCCTTGATGGCCTGGGCGGCCAGATGCGTGGCCTTGAGGCCCGAGCCGCACACCTTGTTGATCGTCATCGCGGGAACCCTGTGCGGAAGGCCCGAGCGGATGGAGGCCTGCCGCGCCGGGTTCTGGCCGACTGCGGCCGTCAGCACTTGTCCGAGGATCACTTCGCTGACCATCTCCGGGTTCACACCGGTCTTGGCGAGCAGCGCGGTGATGACTTTCGCACCCAGTTCTGAAGCCGGGAGCTTGCCGATCGTGCCGCCAAACTTGCCGACACCGGTTCTTAATGCTGCGACGATAACGACATCATCCATCTGAGAATCTCCTCGAGCGGAATTTTTCTGGACCAGCATTGCGGCCGGCGACTGTCTTGCGCATTCTTTGACGGCGGCGACGGCGGCGACGGCGG
Source organism: uncultured beta proteobacterium (assembly GCA_963846655.1). GTDB lineage: Bacteria > Pseudomonadota > Gammaproteobacteria > Burkholderiales > JACQAP01 > JACQAP01. The sequence continues at coordinate 612,346 of CAWJWT010000013.1, forward strand.
CGGAAGGGACGCGCAGTTTACGCCCGTATTTTAAAGCTTGTCGAGAATAATGTTGCAGTGCATTCAAGTCGTTTCAGGCCGTAAAACAGTCCCGATAGCCCGTTTGCGGGAACGACCGCGGGCGCGCCGCACCCGGCCATGCCGAACAGGGAACGCTGTTATTTCTGTTCTCTGATGAACCGGATGATCTGGCGGCGCGGTCGTGACCCGTTAGCCGCAGGCCCGTTTGCGGGAACGACCGCGGGCGCGCCGCACCCGGCCATGCCGAACAGGGAACGCTGTCATTTCTGTTCTCTGATGAACCGGATGATCTGGCGGCGCGGTCGTGACCCGTTAGCCGCAGGCCCGTTTGCGGGAACGACCGCGGGCGCGCCGCACCCGGCCCTGCCGAACAGGGAACGCTGTCACTTCTGTTCTCGGATGAACCGGATGATCTGGCGGCGCGGTCGTGACCCGTTAGCCGCAGGCCCGTTTGCGGGAACGACCGCGGGCGCGCCGCACCCGGCCCTGCCGAACAGGGAACGCTGTTATTTCTGTTCTCTGATGAACCGGATGATCTGGCGGCGCGCCTTCTTCGTCGGCCTCCCACCCGCATACGGATTCGACTGACGTTCCAGCTTGCGCACTTCAAGCTGTTCCTCGCGCTCGCGGCGGCTCTGGTCGGACTCCGAATACAGTTTGCCGGCCTCCGTGGCGGAGCCACGGCGTTCGCTCAAACCGGTGACCGTGATTTGCCACATCGACTGGCCATTGCGGATGGCGAGCAGATCTCCGGCCTTGATCGCCTTGGCAGGCTTGACGCGTTCGCCGTTCAGTTGGACCTTGCCGCTTTCCACTGCATCGGTTGCGAGGCTGCGGGTTTTGTAGAAGCGGGCCGCCCACAACCATTTATCGATCCGCACCCTGCTATCGACGTCGCTCATAGCGACCTTTGCACTTGCGGCCCGCATGTGCCCCTGCCCGCAAACGGGCGTTCCGCTAACGAGTCCGGGGCACCCGCCCATAGCCATTTGTCGATCCGCACCCTGCTATCGACGTCGCTCATAGCGACCTTTGCACTTGCGGCCCGCATGTGCCCCTTCCCGCAAACGGGCGTTCCGCTAACGAGTCCGGGGCACCCGCCCATAGCCATTTATCGATCCGTACCCTGCTATCGACGTCGCTCAATGACTGCCGTGACGATCGTGACGGCGTGACGGTCGTGACCGCTGACGGTCGGGACTACCGCAGAGCGCACAATTACGATCCGACGGGGTTATCGACGCGTCACAGAGTGCCGTCACGATCGTCACGTCGTCACGGCACGTCAGTGCTTCGTCTTTTCCGCGGGCGTAATGACGTCCGCGGCGAAAACCTGCTCGGCGTCGACTGCGTCGAACACGTAATGTCGCCCGCAGAACTCGCAGTCCACTTCCACGTTGCCGCGTTCCTCGACGATGGAGCGGACTTCATCGCGGCCCAGCATGCGCAGCATGGAAGTCACGCGGTCATGGGAGCATGAACAGCGAAACGCGACGGGGCGCGGCTCGAACACGCGCACATCTTCCTGGTGGTAAAGGCGTCGAATGATCTCGGCCGCCGGCAATCCCAGCAACTCTGCCGGCTTGATGGTTTCGCCGAGCCGGATCGCCCGATTCCATGCATCGACATCCTCGCTGGGCGTAGCGGGGAGTTTCTGCAGCAGCATTCCGGCCGCCTGGTTCGAGTCGGACGCGAGCCACAGACGGGTTTCCAGCTGTTCGGATTTCGCCATGTAATGCTCGAGCACCTGCGCGATGCTTTCACCTTCGATGCTGACCACACCCTGGTAGGCCTGTCGGCCGTTCGAAGGAACGATCGAAATCACGAAGCGACCCGCGCCCAGCAATTCCGTCACGTTGCCCTGCGCCAGATCTCCGTCCCATTTTGCGGTGGCGCGTAACGTGCGTTCACTGGTTGCTTCCACGACCAGTAACTGCACAGGGCCGCTGCCTTGCATTTGCATGATCAGCGAGCCTTCGAACTTCAGCGTCGCCGACAGCAGCGCGGCGGCCGCCATCATTTCTCCCAGCAGCCGCTCGAGCGGCGCGGGATATCTTGCGCCGCTCCAGTACCGCGCGCCAGGTTGCATCCAGGTGCGCGATTTCGCCCCGCACCGGCGTGCTTTCCAGCAGGAATCGTTGTAATGAATCGTTCATGATTTGCGAAAAAGCCGATAGCGCTCCAGTTTGTCGCCGGGACGACGCCCCTCCCAGACCAGTCTCCATGAACCCTCAACTTTCGCCGGGGATTTCAACTTGTTGTCCTGAGTGATCAACCAGCTGCAGTTGGGACGCTGGCCCGGCCTTTTCAAGTCGCACAGTCAGAATCTTGCCGAAGTAGTGCAGCATCGCCCGCTGCGACTCTCCCAGTGCTTGGCTGTAAATGCAGCCCTGTCCGCTCGGCAGCGCCTGCGACAACTGGGTAAAGACCACGCGGTAGGATCTTCCGGTGTCGATATATCTGACCAGCAGCAGCGCGACAAGTGCCCACAACATCGTTATGCCGATCGCCCAGGTGATGACGGGCCGCTCCGGGCGACGCTTGACGTTGAACAGCAGCACCAGCCAGGCGAGGGTAAACAGCGCCGCAATCAGCACCGCCAGGCTACGCCCCTCGGGATGGTAGGCCGGTTGCATATCCATCATGTGTTTCCACAGCCGTTGCGGCAGGCCGAGATCGATCGCCGCCCAGTAGAACCAACCCACCATGGCAAAAAACGTAAACAGAATGATTGCAAACCAGTAATACAGGTTCGCTGCGCCGCGCTGCAGGGTCTCGAACGACACGACGGCGAGGAGCGAAATCGGCAGCAACACGGGCATGCCGTAAATGTCGCGCCCGTCCCCGATCAGGCTGAGGAACAACAGGAAAGTAAGCCAGCGCCGTGAGTGGCAGAACGACGGCCGGGTTTCGCAATCCCGAGCGGCCCTGAGCCCACAATCCCCACAGCGCGAAGGGCCAGGCCGGCCATGCAAACCACGGCAGCACTTTCAGGTAGAAGAAGTAATTCTCTTCCTGCGTGAACTCGACGAGACTTTTCAGCCGAGCGATATTCTCGATCCAGAACCATTCGGCGAACAGTTGGGGCGAGCGCGCTGCGAGCAGCAGCGGCCAGACAATGGCCCACGGGACTGCGACAAGCAGCGGCGACCGCAACGCTCAACACGTACCGACGCGTGCGCCAGTGCGGTGACACGATCGGCAGAATCGCCATGGTCAGCAGCAGCATCACCGGTTCCACCAGCCCGGTAGAAAATACGGATATGCCCAAGCCGGTCCCCAGCCACAGGCCCGCGACGAGCGGCCGCCGCGCGGTCAACGCCAGCGCGTAAAGCCCCATGGCGAGACCCGCCAGCAAGGCCGTGTCGGCGGCCAACTGATGGCCGCGCAGCAGCAGGCCCCCGCAACCGAGCAGCATCAGGGCCGCTACCCAGCTCTTCTCGCGGCCGTACAGTTCCTTCGCGGTCAACGCGATGAACACGAAGGTCAGCGCGACATAGATACCGGTGGCAATGCGCGCGCCGTCGTGAAGCGGCAGAATCGGCGAGAACAGCAAGGCCGTCAGCGCCGCGCTCAGATAGATCAGCGGCGGTTTTTCGAGATATGGTTCGCCAGCCAGCGTGGGAACGATCCAGCCGCCGTCCGTGAGTAACTGATAGACGACGCCGAAGGTGTACGCTTCATCGGGTTTCCATGGATCGTGGCCGATCAGGCCGGGCAGAATCCATGCGATGCACAGCACCACGGTCAGCGTCGCGGGATTCTCCGTGATATGCGACGCGATGGTATCGATGCGCAGCAACTGGGCGGGACGAAGCATCGTTCTTGTCGTTGAGCTAGCAGTTGGCTGGAAGGGGCTGAGGCATCCGGTTTCCGCTGATCTCGCTGCGAACGCAAGTAGGCAAAGGACCGATTTTGCCTATTCTAATGCGTGCCTGCCGTATTTCATCGACTCAAAAATGCGAAAAGGCAGCTTTCGCTGCCTTTTCCTGATCACCTGCGGACTTAGTTTGCCGCGGGTTTGGTCTCGGTTTTCTTGCTGTACTTCTGACGGAATTTTTCGACACGTCCGGCAGTGTCCATGATTTTCTGCTTGCCGGTATAGAAGGGATGGCAGGCGGAGCACACTTCGACGTGCAGCGGCTTACCCATCGTGGAGCGCGTCGTGAATGCATTCCCGCAACTGCAGGTGACGGCTACGTCGGCGTACTGGGGATGAATTTCAGGTTTCATTCGATTTCCTTTCACGTGGAAGCGGGATTTGCGCTTCCGAAGGGGGCGGATTATCCACAGGATTACGGGTGTTGGCAACCCCGGCTGGCCGGGCGGCGCGGTGCATTGCGCCGGCTACGCCTCATTTGCGGGGTTCTCGGCCGCAATTCAAGCTCCTGAACCGACGGCGGGCCGGCTAACGGCGCCGGATTCTGACGCTATCCGCGCCGCATGGAGTCGAAGAAGTCGGCGTTGTTCTTGGTACCGCGGAGTTTATCGACGAGGAATTCGGTCGCTTCCAGTTCGTCCATGGGATAGCGCGCGGACTCGTTACCGGCGCGAGCCGGCCGGCCTCGGCATTGCGCAGGGGTAGGTTAGGTGTGGTCGAGTCATGGGAGGGCGTGGATGCGTATTCGATGCCGAGTCTGCCTCGCGTTCCCGCAAACGGGCCTGCGGCTAACGTGTCACGCTCGAGCGGGCATCGCGCGGGTTTATCCCATCCTCGGGCTATCCCCGACGCATGGAGTCGAAGAAGTCGGCGTTGTTCTTGGTACCGCGGAGTTTATCGACGAGAAATTCGGTCGCTTCCAGCTCGTCCATGGGATAGCGCGCGGACTCGTTACCGGCGCGAGCCGGCCGTTTGCGGGCAGCGCGCGGTTTATCCCATCCCCACTTAGCCCCGACGCATGGAGTCGAAGAAGTCGGCGTTGTTCTTGGTACCGCGGAGTTTATCGACGAGAAATTCGGTCGCTTCCAGTTCGTCCATGGGATAAAGCAACTTTCTCAGCACCCAGATCTTTTGCAGGATGTCCTTCTCGATCAGCAATTCCTCCCGGCGCGTGCCGGATCGATTGACGTTGATCGACGGATAAATCCGCTTCTCGGCCATGCGGCGGTCGAGATGGATTTCCATGTTGCCGGTGCCCTTGAATTCCTCGTAGATCACGTCGTCCATGCGTGAACCGGTATCGATCAGCGCAGTGGCGATGATGGTCAGCGAACCGCCTTCCTCGATGTTGCGCGCAGCGCCAAAGAAGCGCTTGGGCCGCTGCAGCGCGTTGGCGTCAACGCCGCCCGTCAGCACCTTGCCCGATGCCGGTACGACCGTGTTGTAGGCGCGGGCAAGACGCGTGATCGAATCCAGCAGAATGACGACATGCTTCTTGTGTTCGACCAGGCGCTTGGCTTTCTCCAGCACCATTTCCGCCACCTGGACGTGACGCGTGGCCGGTTCGTCGAATGTCGAGGACACCACTTCGCCCTTGACTGAACGCTGCATCTCGGTCACTTCTTCGGGACGCTCATCGATCAACAGTACGATCAGATAGCAGTCGGGAAAGTTCGCAGCGATCGAATGCGCGATGTGCTGCAGCATCACGGTCTTGCCGCTTTTCGGGCTTGACACGAGCAGGCCGCGCTGGCCCTTGCCGATCGGCGCGATGATATCGATGATGCGGCCGGTCAGATTCTCTTCCGACTTGATGTCCCGTTCCATCTTGAACTGCTCGGTGGGGAACAGCGGCGTCAGGTTCTCGAAGAGGATCTTGTGCTTGGAATTCTCGGGCGATTCGGCATTGACCTTGTCGACTTTGACCAGCGCGAAATAGCGTTCACCGTCTTTCGGCGTGCGTATTTCGCCTTCGATCGAATCGCCGGTGTGCAGGTTGAAGCGCCGAATCTGCGAAGGGCTGACGTAAATGTCGTCCGGTCCGGCCAGATAGGACGTATCCGGAGAGCGCAGGAACCCGAATCCGTCGGGCAGCACTTCCAGCGTTCCTTCGCCGAAGATGCTTTCGCCCTTTTTCGCCTGGTTCTTCAGCAGCGCGAAAATGAGGTCCTGCTTGCGCATCCGGTTGGCATTCTCGATCTCGTTGGAGATTGCCATCTCCACGAGTTCGGTTACGTGGAGGTTTTTCAGGTCGGACAAATGCATAAACAAGGGTGCTTAGCGGGTGAAATCGGAAGGATCGGGAAGAAGTGAAACGGGAAGGGACCTGCCCGTAACCGGCCGCTGCGCTGCTTTGATCGCGCGTTCTCCGACCAGTACGGGGTGCAGCCTAGCGAGTTTAGATATTACTGTCAATAAAGGCTGTCAATTGTGATTTGGAAACGGCGCCGACTTTGGTGGCCTCGATGTTTCCGTTCTTGAACAGCATGAGGGTCGGGATTCCCCGAATCCCGTACTTGGGCGGCGTGCCCTGGTTCTCGTCGATATTGAGTTTGGCGATCTTGAGCCTGCCCGAGTACTCGGTTGCGACTTCGTCCAGAATAGGTGCGATCATCTTGCACGGGCCGCACCACTCGGCCCAGTAATCCACCAGCACGGGCACTTGTGACTGGAGCACTTCCGGTTCGAATGTGTCGTCGGTAACGTGATGTATATGCTCGCTCATGGGGGGATTGCCTCGGGAGTCAAATGAGAGTTAGGGAATCTGAAGTCGCGGTTCGGACGAACCGCGATTTGAAGAGTGCCACCTATGCTAGCGAAATTTTTTTTAAGTGGGAAGTCCCGGAATTATCGAATCGCGTCGAGGCGGAGTCACTTTACACTTGTAATTCCGTGACATAGTCATAAAGTTTGGATTACGGCAATGCCTTCGGGCAAATGACTTTTGCTAGAATAGCGGACCGGATTGCTGCGTTGCGCCACGCCTGCCGCAACGCAAAGCTCATGACCCGCCTCGTTAGAATCACACAAGGATTGCTGTAATGACCTACGTCGTCACCGAAAGCTGCATCAAATGCAAGTACACCGATTGCGTGGACGTGTGCCCGGTAGATTGTTTTCGCGAAGGACCGAACATGCTGGTCATCGATCCGGACGAGTGCATCGACTGCACGCTTTGCGTTGCGGAATGTCCGGTCGAAGCCATTTTCGCGGAGGACGACGTACCGGAAAATCAGCGGGCTTTCTTGCAATTGAACGCAGAACTCGCGAAAGCCTGGCCGGCGATCACCGAGAAGAAAGATGCGCCCGCGGATGCCGACGAGTGGAAGGAAACCAAGGACAAAGCCAGTTTGCTGGACCGTGGGTGAATGGTCCGGGTTTGCGCGATGGGCGGCCGATCGAAACGTGGCCGATCGAGCCGCTTCCAGGCCTGACCCGCGCTAGCTCCAACTCTCATTCGGATTACGCGCGATGACAGCCGGCGCGGCTTTTCTGCCGGTCTCCAAGCACGAGCTTTTTGCGCAACTTGCGCAAGGACATTCCTCAGGCATTGCGGTAGTGACGCCGAATCGGCGGCTTGCGCAAACGCTGGCGCGCGAATTCGATTTGCAGCAGGCGGCGGCAGGACGTGCGGTGTGGGAAAGCGCCGATATCCTGCCGATCGGAGCGTTCGTGCAGCGCCTGTACGACGATGCACTGTCGTCCGACCTCGGCGGGCAACTCCCGCTGTTACTCACCCCGGCGCAGGAACAGGAACTCTGGGAAACCGTCATTCGTTCCAGCGAGTGGGGCTCGATGTTGCTGGCGGTGTCGAGAACCGCCGCGGAAAGTCGCCGGGCCTGGAACCTGGCTCATTCCTGGCGCATTGCGGGAGCCCTGGGCAACATGCCCGGCAACGAAGATGCTCGCGTTTTTGCCGAGTGGGCAGGCGCTTACCTCGCGCGTTGCGAACGCCAGGGGCATACCGACAGCGCGCGCCTGGCCGATGTCGTGGCGCCTTTGCTGGCCGGGCCGGCTGTCAGAAAACCAAAAAGCATCGTTGCGTATGCATTCGACGTCATGCCGCCGCAGATCCAGGAGTTTCTGGACGCGTGCGCCAGCCAGGCGATCGATGTGCGAATGTGCGCGCCGCGACCGCGCGAAGCGAAGGCGCTGCGCATGACCTTCGCTTCGGCGCGCGAGGAACTGGAAGCCGCCGCCTGTTGGGCCCGGGACCGGCTCGAAGCGGGCGCGCAGCACATCGGCGTGGTGTTTCCCGACCTGGGTCAGCGGCGCAAGGAAGTCGCGCGCGTGTTTGCGCGCGTGATGGACCCGGGCCGCAATCTTCCTGGCGCTACGCGCAACGCGTTGCCATTCAATCTATCGCTCGGCGCGCCGCTGGGCGATTATCCTCTGGTACGCGCAGCGCTTTGCATACTGGAACTTGCTTTCGGCGAAGTCGATTTTGAACACGCGAGCCGCGTGATTCGTTCGCCGTTTTTGGGCGGCGCCGAAGCCGAATCCATGCTGCGCGCCTCCCTCGACGCCCGGTTACGCCAGCGCTCGCCTGCAAAATTGACGCTGGGCAAAATGGTGGGGCTGATCGACAGGGCGCCGATGCTGCGCGAGCGGCTCGAAGCGCTTTTCTTGCGCACGCGGGAGCGAACCGCTGACGAGCGCTCGCCGTATGAGTGGGCGCATCATTACTCGGCGCTCCTGAAGGACGTCGGATTTCCGGGCGAGCGCAGCGTCGATTCGGAGGAGTTCCAGGCTTATTCAAAATTCAATGAGACGCTCGCCGAGTTTGCCAAACTCGAGCGCATTACTTCGCGAATGCCAACGGTGCAGGCGCTCGCGCGGCTGCGCCGCCTGTGTGCGGACACACTGTTCCAACCCGAAACACCCGATGCACCCGTTCAGGTGCTCGGCGCAATAGAATCTTCCGGACTCGAATTCGATGCGTTGTGGGTCAGCGGCCTGACCGACGAGGCATGGCCTCTGCCTGCAGCGCCCAATCCGTTCATTCCACCGGCTTTGCAGCGCAAGGCGGGCATTCCGGAAGCGTCTGCCGAGACGGCATTGATGCGCGCCAGGCGCATTACCGAAGGCTGGTTGTCGGCGGCGGACGAAGTGCGCGTTTCCTGTCCGTGCCGCGAGCAGGACCGGGAGCTCCTGCCGTCGCCTTTGATCGCTGCGATTCCCGCGGCCGTTGCCGATGCGAGACTTTTCCCGCGCTATCGCGACCTGATTTTTTCCTTGCGCAGGATCGAATCCGTGCCGGATGCGCGCGCGCCGGCACTGCCGACCAGGACGCCGCGAGGCGGCTCCCGCATCCTTGCGGACCAGGCCGCTTGCCCGTTTCGCGCGTTCGCGCGCCATCGCCTCGCGGCCGAGCGTCTCGAAGAGCCTGTCGCCGGCCTGGACGCGCGCGATCGCGGCCAGTTGCTTCATACCCTGATGAAGGAATTGTGGAGCGAACTGAAAGGAAGCGAGGGTCTCGCGCGCGACTGTGCGCCGGCCATCGCGCGCGCCGCGGCCGCGGCCGTGCGCGAAGCGCAAGTCGACGAGGCGTTCGCGGACCTCGAACGCCAGCGGCTCGCGCGGATTGCGCGCGAGTGGCTGGCCGTGGAACGCGCCCGCCCTGCGTTCAGCGTCGTTGCCGCGGAGGAAAAACGCAAACTTGCGGTCGCCGGGCTGGAACTGAATGGACGCATCGACCGCATGGACCGGCTCGAAGGCGGCGGCTACGCCCTGATCGACTACAAGACCGGGCGACCCACGCCGCGAGACTGGGCCGGGGACCGCCCCGACGATCCGCAGTTGCCGCTCTACGCGGTCAACGCAAGCGAAGAGATCGCCGCGATCGCGTTTGCCCGGCTCAAGACAGGCGAGATGCGCTACCTGGGATGTTCCGCGCAGAAGGCGCTCATTCCCGAAGTCAAGGAATCCGGGGACTGGAGCGCAGTGCTGGCCGGCTGGAAAAGTGTCATCGAGTCCCTGGGGGCGGGCTTCGCAACCGGCGATGCGCGCGTCGATCCCAAGAAGCTGCTGCAAACATGCCGGCTCTGCGACCTGCAGCCGCTATGCCGTGTGTACGAAAAAATCAATGTACTGGCGGAGATCGAAAACGGTGCCGAGTCACAGTAAGGACAGCATGATTGCGCCGGATTCCAGGGAGCGTGAACGGGCGCTGGACGTTACGCGCTCGTTCATCGTGCAAGCGCCGGCGGGCTCCGGCAAAACCGAGCTGCTGGTGCAGCGTTATCTGAAGTTGCTCGCAACGGTGGAGAAACCCGAAGAGATCGTAGCCATTACGTTCAGCAAGAAGGCGGCGGCCGAAATGCGCAAACGGGTGCTCGAGCACCTTTCGCCCGACCTCGCGCCGCGCCTGCGTATCCAGACCATCGACGCGCTGTGCGCCGCGCTGACGCGGCAAATGCCGGTACTTGCCCGCTTCGGCGCGCAGCCGGCCATAGCGGAAGACCCGGCGAAGCTCTACGAGGAGGCCGCCGCGCGCACGCTCGCCAGGCTCACGCCCTCCGTGACCCGCCTGCTCGCGCACCTGGACAACAACGTCATGGATGCCACGCGCCTGCTGGCCGTCATGCTCGAGCGGCGCGACCAATGGTTGCGCAAAACCGGCCGGGCGCCCCCGCGCGAGGAACTCGAATCGTCCCTGGCAGCCGAAGCCGCGCGGCTATTGCGCAACGCGCAAGCGTTGTATCCCGACGCTTCCCTGCAACTTGCGCACGACGTGCTGACCAAGGCGGGAGAATGGTGCAAACGCCCCCCGGCACCCCCGCAGCTGGTCGCCATTCCCGGTTTACGGGAGGCGCTGTGCGCGCTTCGTACGGCGCCCGGGCCGCGCTATTCCGAGGCCCAGTGGGAGACCCTGGATGCCATTCTTGGATTGCTGGAGCCGGCTCTGGCGCAGTTGCTCATCTTGTTCGCCGAACGCGGCGAAGTGGATTTCACGCAGATCGCGCATGCAGCCCTGCAGGCGCTCGGCACGCCGGAGGAACCCACCGATCTGTTGCTGTCGATGGATGTGCGTGTGCGCCACCTGCTGGTGGATGAATTCCAGGACACCTCGAATTCGCAATGGGAACTGCTCGAACGCCTGACCGCCGGGTGGGAGCCCGGGGATGGGCGGACCTTGTTCGTCGTCGGCGATCCAATGCAGTCCATCTATCGGTTTCGCGACGCGCAGGTCGGGCTTTTTTTGCATGCGCGGCGCGCGGGACTGGCGGGTGTCGCGCTTGAACCATTGACGCTGTCGACCAACTTTCGCTCGCAGGCGGCCATCGTGGAGTGGGTCAATGCCAGTTTCCCGCAGATTCTGCCGATGGTCGAGGAAGAGTTCGCCGGCGCGGTTGCGTACTCTCCCTCGCTGCCTTTCAAGGCGGCATTGCCCGGTGCAGTGCCTTCGCTCGAGAGCTTTGCCGATCGCCAGGGGGAAGTGCGGCGCGTGCTCGAGTTGCTGCGGGCGGCTCCGGGCAAAACGGCAATTCTCGTTCGCAACCGCAGTCACCTCGATGCGATCGTGCCGGCGCTCAAGGACGCCGGCATCCGCTTTCGCGCGGTGGAGATAGAACAGTTGGGCGAAAAGCAGGTCGTGCAGGATCTGTATGCATTGACGCGCGCGCTGACCCATCTCGCGGATCGCATCGCGTGGCTGGCCGTACTGCGCGCCCCCTGGTGCGGGCTCACGCTACAGGAACTTTGCGAACTCTTCGAAGGCAGCACCGATAAGACCATTTGGGAGCTGATTCAGGACACGCCGCGGCTTGCGCGCCTGCGCGCAGTGCTCACGCCCGCGCTGGCAAACCGATTGCGCGGCACGTTGCGCGATATGGTGGAGGGGGTGTGGCTCGCTTTGGGCGGGCCCGCCTGCGTCGGTGACGCCACCGATCTGGAAGATGCGGAAATATTCTTCGACGAACTCGAACGCCTGGAAGTGGCGGGCGAACTCGCCGACTTTTCCACCCTGGCGCAGCGCCTGCAGGCGCTCTATGCCATCCCGGATGTAAACGCCGGACCGGACGCCGTGGAGATCATGACGATCCACAAGGCCAAGGGCCTGCAGTTCGATACCGTGATCGTTCCAGGCCTGGATCGGCCGCCGGGTTCGGGCAGAAAACCGCTGTTCGTCTGGCGCAGCCTGGCAGGCGGCCGGTTGTTGCTGGCGCCCATCGATGCGACCGGCGGGGAGGCCGAGCCGCTGTATGCCTATGTGCGCGAACTCGACAAGGCCGCGGACGACATCGAAGCGGCGCGACTGCTTTACGTGGCCGTGACGCGCGCCGAATCGCATCTGCATCTGCTCGCCTGCGTGAAGTGTGATGCCGACGGTGAAGTGAAAGCGCTTCCGAAAAGAAGCTTGCTGGGGATCGCCTGGCCGGCGTGGCAGCAGGTGGCGAAAAAGCCCGTCGACCCGGCCGGGCAGGCGAGCGCGCCGTCGAGCGCGCTCGACGCGGGGTTACTGCGGTTGCCGGTGGATTTCGCGCTGCCGCAGGCGCCTGCCGCGTTGCCGTGGCGCCAGGCCGATCCGGTCTCGGAAAACCAGGTCGAGTTTTCCTGGGCGGGGGAAACGGCGCGGCACATGGGCACCGTCGTGCATTCCTGGCTGCGGCGCATGGCTGAGGATCGTCTGGCGGAATGGGACAGCGCGCGCATTGAACGGCTAAGCCCGGCCGTTCGCGCGCAGTTGCGCGCGCGCGGGGTCGGCAGCGCGGAAATCGAGGCCGTGACACTGCGCGTGCTGGAGGCGCTGCGCAATGCGCTGGCCGACGAGAAAGGACGCTGGATCCTGGGGCCGCATGCCGAGTCGAAGTGCGAATATCGCATCCGCACGCCTGCGCGAAGCTACGTGATCGATCGCATGATCCGCGATGCCCAGGGCAACAGGTGGGCGATCGACTACAAGACGAGCGCACACGAAGGCGCGGACATTCAGGGCTTCCTGGATCGGGAGCAAATGCGCTATGCCCCGCAGCTCGATGCTTATGCTGCAGCACTCGGCGGAGCGGGCCGTGCCTTGTATTTTCCGCTGCTGGTCGGCTGGCGGGAATGGTAGGCCGAGGCAGGGTCGCCGCGCGCGGCAAGGCAACCCGCCCGCCAGGCAGAACGTAAGACGCTGGGCCGCGGGCTTGCTGGTGTTGAGCCGCGCTCGTGAGGGACAGCCGGCGGCACGGTTCTGCTTCCCCATACCCCTACTAAATATGGTAGTCTCGCCCGATTAAGCTACCAGATATGGTAGCCAGACAGGGGGTGGTTGCTGCGCACGGGTCGCCGGTGCCGAAGCTGCATCCATGGAAAACAAGAATAGATTCCTGAATTATCCGCGTCACCTGGTGCTGGCGCTGTTCGTACTCGGCGCCGCGTCAACCGTGCCCTGCTGGAGCCAATCGCCCGCACCAACGCTTGCGCCGGCTGCGAGCGAGGCGCAGTTGCTCCGCCTGCAGCGGCTCAAGCAGCAGATGGAGCGCAATCCCGCCAGCAAACCGTTTTTGTATGACTACCTGCAGGCACTCGAGGAGGCCAATCGCGATGTGGAACTGCTCGCATTGCTGCCCAGGGTCGATCCCGACACGGCACCCGCGTCCGTGCTGGCGCGCTTCGGGCGCGCGGCAAACAACCAGAAACGTTTCGCGATGGCGGCAGGGCTTTTCCGCGCGGCGCTGCGCCGGGAGGCCGACCGCATCGATGCGATGGCCGGGCTGTCCTATGCGCTGATCGACGATGGAAAACCCGGCGAGGCCGTCGACTTTCTCGAACGCCACCGCCCGTTGATGTGGCAGCAGGTGGCATTGCTCGAAGCCTATGCCGAAGCGCACCGGGCGCAGCGCGAACACACGCAGGCGCTGCACTCGTATGAGCGTATTCTCGCGCTGGATCCGGGCAACCGCCCGGCGCAACGCAACCGCGTCTTCACGGTGGCGCGTCTCGGGGCTCCGCACCGCGCGCTGGAACTCGTGCAAATGTCGCCGGGTCTGCTGAGCGAGGCGGAACTGCTGTCGCTACGCAGCGAACGCGCGGCGGTGGCGGCACGCTGGGGCGCGGCGGCCAACGAAGATGCGCCGGATCGTTTCGCAGCCACGGACGCGGCCCTGGCGCAGAACGAGCAATTGCTGCGTGAAGCAGCGTCCTCGCCTGACGCGGATACTGGAGTACGCCGGCGCCTGCAACTGGATCGCATCGTGCTGTTACGCAACCGGGTGCGCATGCAGGAGACCCGGCAACTTTATGAAAGCCTGGTACGCGAGCAGGTCGACATCGCGCCTTATGCGCTCGTGGCGGCGGCCGATGCTTATCTGGCGCTTCATCAGCCGGAGCGCGCGCGCGCTCTGCTGCTGCAAGCGCAAGCGCAGGGACAGACCAGTTTCGCAGCCCAGGTCGCGCTGTATTACGCGTACGCCGAATCCGAACAGCATGACGCCGCGCTCGCGCAGATCGACCAGCTGGTGCACGCCACGCCGCAGCGCATCAACGCCTACAGCGCGCTGACGATTGCCGATAATCCCGATTACGCCAGCGCCATGACCACCGCCGCTGCGGCCCGCGGCTATCAGGAACGGTTTGCCGATGCGCAACGCCGGCTGGAGGCCTTGCGCGATCTGGCGCCCTGGAACATGGAGGCCCGGGAGAAGCTTGCGGCGCTTTACGGCGCGCGCGGCTGGCCGCGCCAGGCCGAACAGGAATACCAATGGATCCTGGCCGCCGAACCGCGCAATCGCAGCGCCAGAGTCGGTTATGCCGATACGCTTCGCGAACTGCGGGAGTGGGAGGCGGCACGCCTGGAAACTGCCGCGCTGGTAAACGATTACCCGGAAGACCTGCAAGTGCAACGCAGTTCGCGCCATTGGCGCAACCAGCAGCGGCGCGAACTGGAGGTCGCCGCTGGGTCCGGCCGTTCGAGCGGCGCAGGCGGCCCGCTGGGTTCGCGCGAACACCAGATCGAAACCCGGTTGTATTCGGCTCCCTTCGCGCGCAACTGGCGCGCCTTCATCCACCAGTTCGAAGCACGCGCCACATTTCCCGCGGGCACGGGCTACCGGCGCCGCATCGGGCTGGGAGGGGAATACCGGATTCGTGACTGGCGCGCACGCGCCGAAGTAAATGAAAGCTACGACGACGCTTCCGACGTCGGCTTGTCCCTGGGTGGCGACCGGTGGGTCAACGATCGGTGGAACCTGGCGCTGGCGGGTGAAACTTCCAGCAATGACATTCCCCTGCAGGCGCGCCGTACGCGCGTGCGCGGCTCGTCGCTGCGCGCCGACGCGGTCTACCGGATCAGTGAAGCGCGCCGCTTCGTCGCCGGCGTCCAGACGCTCGACTTCAGCGATGGTAACCGGCGCGACATTCTGAGCGCCGGGGGCTTCCAGCGCCTGGTCACGGGACCGGTGCTGAAAGTCGATGCGCGTGTAGACCTTTCTGCGTCGCGGAACACGCTCGACGGCGCCCCTTACTTCAATCCCGAACGCGACTTCGGCGCCGACGCAACCGTGATCGGCGAGCAGCGCCTGTGGCGCCGCTACGAACGCAGTTTCGCGCACCGGCTTTATCTGTCACTGGGCCAATACCAGCAGAAGAATTTCGGCACGGGCCCCACCCGCGGCTTGCGCTACGAACACGAATGGGCGTGGGACGACCGGCTGGGCATGCTCTATGGCGCGCAACGCACGCTGCATCCTTACGATGGCCAGCGCGAGTATGCGAACTACTACAACATTGCCGTGAACTGGAAATTCTAGATGGCCAGAATTCTTCTGCTGGTCTGCCTGCTGGCCTGTTTCCCCGCAACGGGAATCGCAGAGAACGGCTTTCGCGTGTTGTGCTACCACGATGTGCAGGAGGACGTGCGCGTCGCGCCCGATCCCTTCGCTGTCGATACTGCGCAACTGGTCTCGCAGTTCGCGTGGCTGAAGGAAAACGGTTATCGCGTGATCAGCCTCGACGAGGTCATCGCCGCGCACGCGGGCAGGCGTGCGCTGCCGCAGAAAGCGGTGCTGTTGACCTTCGATGATGGCTATCGGAGCACCTACACCCGCGTGTTTCCCTTGCTGAAGCTTTTTGGATATCCGGCAGTGGTTGCCGTGACAGGCAAATGGCTCGATGCGCCGGCCGGCGCAACGGTGCGCTATGAAGGCCGCGAGGTGCCGCGCGACCAGTTTCTGTCGTGGGATCAGCTTGCGGAGATGACCGCGTCGGGCCTCGTGGAAATCGCGTCGCACAGCTACGACCTGCATCGCGGCATTGCCGCCAATCCGCAGGGCAATCTGATTCCGGCCGCAGTGGCTTATCGCTTCGACGCGGCCGCCGGGCATGAGGACGAGCGCGCCCACCTGGCGCGCATTCGCGCCGATCTGACCCGCAACGCCGCGCTGATCAAGTCGAAAACCGGCCGGGCGCCGCGCATCATGGTCTGGCCCTATGGCCGCGACAGCGGCCAGGCCATCGACCTGGCGCGCGAGCTCGGCATGGCTTACGCGATGAACCTGGACGGCGGCGTCAACGAAGCCGGCGCGGATCTGGCGCGTATCCGGCGCGACCTGATCCTCAACAACCCGCCGCTGAACGATTTCATCGAGCTGGTCAGCAAGCCGCCCGCACCGGCGCCGCAGCGCATCGTGCACGTCGACCTCGATTACCTCCACGATGCCGACCCGCGCCAGCAGCAGGCGAACCTCGATCGTCTGCTGGACCGTATTCGCGCCTTGCGGATCAGCTCGGTTTATCTGCAGGCGTTCTCCGATCCCGACGGAAACGGCCAGGCCGAGTCGGTTTATTTTCCGAACCGCCATCTGCCGATGCGCGCAGACCTGTTCTCGCATGTGGCCTGGCAACTCGCCACCCGCGCCCTGGTGAACGTCTATGCGTGGATGCCGGTCACGGCATTCGAACTGCCCTCCGGCAACCCGGTTGCCGACCTGATCGTGGAGTCGGCCGATCCGGGTGCTTCGGCATCGGGCGGGCGCTATCGCCGGCTGACGCCATTCAGCGCGCAGGTCCGGGACACCGTGGGCGAGATCTACGAGGACCTCGCGCGCCATGCGCGCTTTGACGGACTGCTTTTTCACGACGATGCGATGCTCGACGATTTCGAGGACGCGAGCGCGGCGGCGCAGCAGGTGCTATGCCGACGTGGGGATTGCCGGCGTCGATCGAAGCGATCCGCGCCGATCCGGCATTGCGTGAACGCTGGGCGCAGCGCAAGACCGCGATGCTCATCGACCTGACGCAAGAACTGGCGCAGCGTGTGCGCCGCCACCAGGGGTCGATCAAGACCGCGCGCAATCTGTACGCGCGCCCGGTAATGGAGCCACACAGCCAGGCGCGCTTCGCGCAGGCGCTGCCCGACTTTCTTGCCGCTTACGACTACACCGCATTGATGGCCATGCCGTGGCTGGAAGGCGCGGCGCAGCCCGATGCCTGGCTGGAAACCCTGGTGCGCGCGGTGGCGGGGCATCCGCTGGGCCTGAAGAAAACCGTATTCGAACTGCAGAGCGTCGACTGGAACACCCGCAAGCCGGTGCCCGACCGCCACGCTCGCCGCGCAGATGCAGCGCCTGCAACGCCTCGGCGCGCTCAATTTCGGTTACTACCCGGACGATTTCCTGGCAGACCATCCGGCGCTGGATCGCATCAAGCCGGCGCTATCGCTGCAGCATTTCCCGCGCAGGGACTGATCGACGATGAACGGACCCGGCAATGTTTGAAGAATTCGGCCTGATCGGCAAGATCCTGTTCGGGTTTGCCTTCTACTACCCGTTGTTCATGGCCTATCACTGGATGATCGGCGCGCTGTATTACTTCCTGCACTATGAGATCAGGCTCGGCGGGGTCAACGCGCCGCCACGGCTGGCGACGACGCCCGCGGTGACCTTCCTGGTGCCCTGCCACAACGATCAAGCCATTATCGCCGAAACCATCGACCATCTGATGCAGCAGAAGTATCCCGATTTCGAGGTCATCGCCATCAATGACGGCAGCAAGGACGGCACCGGCCGGATTCTGGACCAGATGGCGCGCCGCTATCCGCGCCTTCGTGTCATTCATCTCGCGGTCAATCAGGGCAAAGCTGTCGGATTGACGACCGCGGCACTGCTTACGCGCAACGAATTTCTGATTTGCATCGACTCCGACGCGCTGCTCGACAAGCATGCGGCAAGCTGGATGATGTGGCATTTCCTGTCCAGCGCGCGCGTGGGCGCAGTCACCGGTAATCCCCGCATACGCAACCGGTCGACCTTGTTCGGCCGCGTGCAGGTCGGAGAGTTTTCCTCCACCGCGGGCCTGCTCAAGCGCGCCCAGCGCACCTATGGCCGGCTGTTCACCATGTCGGGCGCCATCGCCGCGTTTCGCAAATCGGCCCTGCATCAGGCCGGTTACTGGAGTCCCGACATGCTCACCGAGGATATCGATATCACCTGGAAGCTCGAAATCGCGAAGTGGGACGTGCGCTTCGAGCCACGCGCCTTGTGCTGGATCCTGATGCCTGAAACGCTCGAAGGCCTGTGGCGCCAGCGACTGCGCTGGGCCATGGGCGGCGCGCAGGTGCTGTTCCGCCGGTTCGGCGAACTGACCAGTTGGCGCGAGCGGCGCATGTGGCCGATCTTTCTGGAGTACTTCGTCAGCATGATGTGGGCCTACACGATGATGGCCACGTTCGGTTTGTGGGCCGCCGGTAAGTTTCTGGACTTGCCGGCCGCGCTGCAGGTGCCGACCATGCTGCCGGGATTTTCGGGCGTGCTGATCGGCATCACCTGCATGCTGCAAGTGGCGCTCGCGCTGTGGATGGATTCGCGTTACGAAAAAGGCCTGTTCCGTTATTACTTCTGGATGATCTGGTACCCGATGGCGTTCTGGCTGATCAACGTATTCACCACCGTCGTCGCAACGCCCCGGGTCCTGATGCGCCGGACCGGCCAGCGCGCAACCTGGCGCAGCCCCGACCGAGGAATCCACACGATATGAACGAATACGTCATCGACCGGCCCCATCTGCAACCCATCGCCATGCGCGCCTTTTGCAGCATGGTGACCATGGCGCTGTGGAGCGCTTATGTCTATCTGCTGCTGCCCGTGGCGACGCTGCTGGCCTGGTACGCGGGCTTCAGCGCAGTATTCGAGGAAATGGTCATGCGCCGCGGTTGGGAATCGCTGGTCGACATGCTCGGCTACTATGCACTGATCGTGCTCGTCATGGGCATCGTGCAGATCGCCTGGGCCTCGATCAACTGGGCGCGGTTCAGCGGCAAGCGCGACCGCAGGCGCTTGCGCGAGCGGCACGTGGATATGCAGGTCGAGAAAATGTTCATGATGGAGACCTCGGAGTTTCCGGTGTGGCAGAACGCTCGGCGCCTGGTCGTGCACCACCATGCAACCGAACCGCGGATCGTGGCGGTGGAAGCGGCGTAGGGGGAGAAGACAGGACTGAGTGAGGAAAAACAGGACTGAGGACTGAGTGGAAGAGGACTGAGTAAGAGCAAAAAGGTCCCCACAAGGGACGTCCAGCCGTTGATCTGTTTTTACTCAGTCCTCAGTCCTCGTCCACTCAGTCCTGCCTTTCCTCAGTCCTCGTCCCTCGCTCAGTCCCTCGAACTGCATGTCCGAATACGGCTAGCGCGTTGATCCGGCCGGGGGCATGATGCACGCATGCAACTCGACCCTGACAGCTGTTACCAGGCGCTGGTGAGCCGCGATGCCCGATTCGACGGGCTGATGTATGTCGGCGTTTCGTCCACCCGCATCTACTGCCGGCTGATCTGCAATTCGCGTCGCCCATTGAAGCGCAACTGCACCTTCTACCGGCAACGCCGCCGAAGCCGAACAGGCCGGCTTCCGGCCTTGTCTGCGCTGCCGGCCCGAGATCAGCGCCCGGTAACGCGCTGGTCGATTCACGCAATCGACTTGCGGTGGCTGTCGGACGCCGCATCGTGGACGGCGCGCTGAACGAAATCAGCGTGCCCGCGCTGGCGGCGCAAATGGGTATCAGCGATCGTCACCTGCGGCGCGTGATCCAGGATGAGTACGGTGTGTCGCCGAACAAGCTGCTGGAGACCCAGCGCCTGCTGACCGCAAAAATGTTGCTGACCGACACCGCAATGCCGATTACCGACGTGGCGTTTGCCAGCGGCTTTGGCAGCCTGCGGCGCTTCAATGATGCTTTCAAGAGCAATTACCGCCTGAATCCCAGCCGCTTCCGGAGCAAGGCGGGCGCGGCCAATGCGTCCGGTCACTTCGTTTTCGACCTCGCTTATCGGCCGCCGCTGGATTGGGAAGCGTTGCTGCATTTTCTGGGACAGGCGTCTTTACGCCGGCGTCGAGGCGATCACGGCATCGGGTTATGTGCGCACGGTACGCATTGCGGGGTTTACCGGCTGGATACGTGTGCGGCCCGCCCCGCGCGGCCATGCAATGCGGGTCGAGATCGCGCCAGGGCTGGCACGCGCCGTTCCCGCGGTGCTGTTGCGCGTGCGCAAGCTGTTCGATCTGGGTGCAGAGCCCGCGCGCATCGCCGAGCGACTCGGTCCGCTCGCGGTTTATGCCCCGGATTGCGGCTCCCCGGGGCATTCGACGGCTACGAAATTGCGGTCCGCGCCGTGCTTGGCCAGCAGATCAGCGTCAAGGCGGCAACGACGCTCGCCGGGCGGTTCGCGGCGGCATTCGGTGATCCGGTCGAAACGCCGTTTGCGGAAATAGGTTTGCTGATGCCTCAGGCGGAACGGGTCGCCGCTGCATCGCTGGACACGATCATGAAGCTCGGCCTGACAGCGGCGCGCGCGCGCACCATTCTAGGAGTATCGCGCGCGATGGCGGGTGACCCCAATCTGCTCGAACCGGGCGCGATGTCGAACGATCCATTGCGCGGCTCAAAACCTTGCCGGGGATTGGCGAGTGGACGGCCCAGTATCTGGCGATGCGCGCGTTTGCGTGGCCGGACGCGTTTCCTGCGGGCGACCTCGGCATTCGCAAGGCGCTCGGGATTGACGATGAGCGAAGCGTTCTCGCGCATGCGCACATCTGGCGCCCGTGGCGCGGGTATGCCAAT